>JBBQFN010000008.1:0-189628 GCA_038321985.1 Cyanophyceae cyanobacterium
AGTGCCGATATCGCTACCCGTAGGAGTACCCGAAAAAGTGCCGGTTGTCGCATCGAAGGATAACCAGGATGGGAGTGCCGACCCATCTTCGAGACTCGCCGTGTAAGTTAAGGCATTACCATCAGCATCGGTAAAACTGCCCTCGGGAATTGTATAATTAAAGGCCGTATCAACCGTGGCATTCGGTGTTGAAGTAATGTCATTGCTGACAACCGGCGCACTATTGGGTGTGGTGGTATCTACGATCAAACTAACTGCACTGGAAGCAGCAGAAACATTCCCGGCTGCATCCGTAGCCGTAGCAGTAAGAGTGGAAGTGCCATCCGCAATGGCGTTCGTGGGAGTAAACGAAAAGTTTCCGGTGGCATCCGCCGTGGTTGTACCAAGAGAAGTCCCGTTTCGGAAGATTTCTACGGTACTATTGGCTTCGGCTGTGCCGATGATGGCGGGTGTGCTATCGTTGGTGGTGCCGGAGGTAGTAATTGCCGGTGCGGTGGGTGCGGTGGTATCGATAGTTAAGCTGGATGCTGTAGAAGCAGCAGAACTGTTCCCGGCTGCATCCGTAGCCGTAGCCGTGAGAGTAGAAGTGCCATCCGCAATGGCGTTCGTGGGAGTAAACGAAAAGTTTCCGGTGGCATCCGCCGTGGTTGTACCCAGAGAAGTCCCGTTTCGGAAGATTTCTACGGTACTATTGGCTTCGGCTGTGCCGATGATGGCGGGTGTGCTATCGTTGCTGGTGCCGGAGGTAGTAATTGCCGGTGGGGTGGGTGCGGTGGTATCTACCACAATGGCTTTGCTGCCACCGAGGGAGGAGGCTGAACCCAAGGCAGGAAGGGTGAGGATGGCATCGAAGGCGGTGGCAATGGTTTCTTTAGATAGTGCCACCATTGAGTTCTAAGGCAGTGGTGGAGAGGTATTCTAAGTCCGTGGAATTGTCGCTGGCTTGGATGGTGTACTGGAAGGTAAGGGTGGTGGTGCCGGTGCCTGTGGTGTAGGTGGCGTATTGGTCGGTGGTGTCGGTTTCCAGTTGCACGCGGGGGGTGCCGGTGACGTTGACTGCTGCATCGAAGGTGATAGTGATGTCGATGGGGTCACCGACGCCGTAGCTGCCATCTGGGGTGGTAGCGCTGACGGCGGTGATTTCGGGGGTGTTGTTGAGCAGCACTGAGACGTTATTGCTGTTGCGGTTCGCTGTGGCTAAATCGGCCTTGTCATCGCCGTTGAAGTCTCCTACGGTGACGGAAAACGGCTGGGTTCCCACAGCAAAGGGGGTTGGGGTGCCGAAACTGCCACTGCCGTCTGAGAGCAGCACTGAGATGTTATCGCTGCCGATGTTCGCTGTGGCTAAATCGGCCTTGTCATCGCCGTTGAAGTCTCCTACGGTGACGGAAAACGGAGTGGATACCACAGCAAAGGGGGTTTGGGTGCTGAATCCGCCACTACCGTTTCCGAGCAGCACTGAGACGTTATTGCTGTTGCGGTTCGCTGTGGCTAAATCTGCCTTGCCATCGCCGTTGAAGTCTCCTACGGTGACGGAATTGGGAATGGCTCCCACAGCAAAGGTGGTTTGGGTGCTGAATCCGCCACTACCGTCTGAGAGCAGCACTGAAATGTTGCTGCTGCCGGGGTTCGCTGTGGCTAAATCGGCCTTGTCATCGCCGTTGAAGTCTCCTACGGTGACGGAAAACGGCTGGGTTCCCACAGCAAAGGGGGTTGGGGTGCCGAAACTGCCACTGCCGTCTGAGAGCAGCACTGAGATGTTATTGCTGTTGCGGTTCGCTGTGACTAAATCGGCCTTGCCATCGCCGTTGAAGTCTCCTACGGTGACGAAAAACGGCTGGGTTCCCACAGCAAAGGGGGCTTGGGTGCTGAATCCGCCACTACCGTTTCCGAGCAGCACTGAGACGTTATTGCTGTTGGGGTTCGCTGTGGCTAAATCGGGGTTGCCATCGCCGTTGAAGTCTCCTACGGTGACGGAACGCGGAGTGGTTCCCACAGCAAAGGTAGTTTGGGTGTCAAATCCCAGGGTGTGGGGGTAGCTGGCGAGGGTGTGGGGGTTCAGCGGTGAGGGGTGAGTTTCTCCTGTTGCCTGTTGCCTGTTCTTTATTCCCTGGGGAAAGATTTGCTGGAGGTGCCAGGTGCCGCCTTGGTTGGGGTTGCCGGTGGGGTTGGGGTTGGCATAGATTTCGGCGTTTAGGTAGCGATGTAGCTGTTGCAGGAATTGCTCTCCCTGGGTTTGAGCTGCTACGAGGCATCCGTATAGGTGGATCTCAGCTAGGGACCACTGTTGCAGTTGGCTGGCGTAGTGGGTTAGGGTTTGCTGGTTGAGGATGCTGTTGCCTAGATACAGGGTTCCGGGGGTCCCATGAGAGATCAGGTGGAGTGCTGTGGTTTTTCCGCAATTGGATGTTTCGTTTAAGAGTTGGGTAATTTGTTGGATGCCATCTTCTGCTGGATGCAGAATCGCCACTTCACAGTGGAGGCTTACTGCGCTGGCGAGGAGAGGGTAGTCTGCAACTCCAGGGTCAATGATGACTAATTGTCGGGACCCATCGCTTTTGGGTGGGTAGCACAGGGAACTCGGGGTAATGTAGTGACGGGTTGCATTGTTCATTTTTCTATAGTGACCCTAAATCAGTTTGCAAGGGGACGTCGGCGGCCCCCAACCGACGGCGGCCCAGAACGGGAGAGGGGAGCCGATCTTTATGTCAAATTCATTTAGACTCGCTATAGCATTTTCCATAGTTATGAGATACCGATAGTGATTAGTGCGAGCATCTTGCTCGCTCTTGAAGATAGCGAGCAAGATGCTCGCACTCCGCTACTGATTTTTATGAGTACCTCATGAGTCCGGAAACCGCTATATTATGAAGAGCCTAGAATTTTTGAATAGAACTCTGGGCCAAAAAATTTGATTAGTTCTATCAAAATTAACGATTAAAGAGGTTCTATTTGTTTAACAACTCGGAGAATCACCCAACAGATTAAGGCACTGGCTAATCCAAGTTGCCATAATCCACAGCCAATCAAAAGTCCTAGGGCAGCCGTAACCCAAATTGCTGCCGCAGAGGTTAATCCTCGAACGTGGTCCTGATCCCGTAAAATCGTTCCCCCTCCAATAAAACTAACCCCGGTAATAATGCCTTGGATAATGCGGCTAAAGGCATCCGTACTTTCGAGGGCGACACCGAGTTGCAGGGGCAACAATGCCAAGATAGTTGTTCCAAAAGTAACTAGCATATAGGTCCTTAAACCGGCGGGTTTATGTTCCCTTTCACGATTTAATCCGATCGCTGCCCCCACGAGCAACGATAACCCGAGTCGCCCCAGCAAGTGCAAGGTATCAACGGGAGCAAGGGAGCTGAGATTTGACACGGTTTGCATAAATTGAGTCTGTACCCTTTACTTTACAGGGGTCGGGGTCAAATTGTCACCTTTCCCTAATCAGGACTTGTGATAAGGAGGAGAGGAGGTAAACTATAAGTTTAACTTATTATAAAAATTTGCGGGTTGAGAGAGTTTACCCCTGAAGGAGAACCCTGATCAGTTTGATATCTTTATAGCCTCAGGCTTTTAATTCTGGTTTTTCGCTACCGTTACTCTCCCATAAACTGGGAAAAGTAACGTTTATAACAATAAGAATAAACTATGTAAAATCAAAGTCTATCTTTGGGTAGAGGTCTCCCGAGGGGGAGTCATGAGAGAAAGATAAAGAGAGAACAGTGAAAAAAACGAGACGGCTATGCCTAAATCGATGAATTCTCTTTCTTCCGAACCGATCGATGAAATTCTTTGTTATTATTTGAATTCTACAAGTGAAATTCAGTTTATCAAGAGTGAATGTCGAGAAATTTGGGAGTTTGAGCGGATTGTATTTCCGGGACAACGGCTTTTCTTTGAAGCTATATCCACAGGCCATTTAGAAATTTACAAAGCGAGGAATTCCGGTTTACAGTTAGCCGCTCGGGTGAAATGCGATCGCTTGCAAGTTCAGCAAGAAAGCAAATCATCTTTCACAACTGTCTCAGAAGTTCTAGGACAACAACTAGCAGTTTGTTAAGTTAGGACAAAATTTAGGGTGATTTGTAGTGAGTTAAACACTGCATACAGAGAAATGATTGGGTGATGCTGGGTGTAAAAAAACAAGAGGAGAAGAAGCGATCGCTTTTTCTCCTTTCTTTCTTTGAGGGGGGGGTAAAGCGGGTGTTATCCTTACGGTTCGACAAGCGCGATCGCCGGGTTTGATGTAGAATAAAGGCGATCGCACTCAGGATCGAGTGAGCATCCGAGGCGAGTTTTCCAGCACAGGTGCAGAAATTAGAAAGTTGAGAAGGCGATCGGCACGACCTTAATACCCGAGGGCTATATGAAGATTTTATCCCAGTCTTCTACCTTGAAAGTCGCATTTCAGCAGCAAATTGAACCTAAAATTCAAGCTCAAAGAACCACAAATCAAGAGCTATTAGGAGAAAGTTTATTTGCTCAAGTCGGGTCTTTTTTCTGGGAAGTTAACCGCCTGAGTCGTCAAGTTAAAGGCAGTCTCGGAGAAGGCGTTGTTTCCTTCCTTCTGCAATGGTTGCCCGATTCTGATATCTTATTCAACAATGCCTTAATTCCGACCCAAAAGCCGGGAATTTTGACGGAAATCGACCATCTTATTATTAGCACAAATGGCGTATTTCTGGTTGAAGTCAAAACCTGGAAAGGCTCATTTAGTGCTTACCAAGATAAATGGAAGCGCCGGGAAGGCAAAAAGTGGGTTCCTATGGACCAAAGTCCCAGTTCTCAAAGCGCCTACCATCAGCAAATGTTTGAGAGTTGGATTCGGAACATTCTCCCAAATTTACCTGCCAATTGTGTGATCGCGCCGGTGGTTTTTCCCGTGGTAGATTGGGTGGAAACCACTCAATGCGCGGTTCCCGTTTTACAAGGGGTAAATAGTTTACTAACGTTCTTAAAAAGTTCAAGAACCTGTCTCACACCCGAGCAAGTTTCTGAGATAGCCGCTGCTGTTGCGAATTATACAATTCCCCCACCCGACCTCACCCCACCGAAAGCATCGCCACCGAAACCCATTCCAAAATCCTCCCTGCCCTCGGTGGCAAATCCAGTCACTCCCCGAAGTTATACAATGCAGGAAAATACCCAGGTTGCCGATCGCGCAACGGCAGATATTGTCCAGTGGTTGCAAAATTCCCCCCGGACTATTTCGGTTCAAAATGTCGAAGATGACCCGCATTATCGCCATATTGATGTAGATTTACTGGTAACGACAGACCGGGGTATCTCTAAACTAGAAATTAAAGGCGATCGCTATCATAAAACTGGCAATTTCTTTTTTGAAACTGACAGCAATCGCGAGAGAAATACCCCCGGTTGCTTTCTCTATACTGAGGCGGATTGGTTGCGCTACTATTTTGTTGAAATTTGCATTTTGTACTTGCTACCCATGCCTGCTACACGAGATTGGTTCGTAAATAATATCGAACGATTTCAATCAAAGTGTACGACAACTCCGATTAGAAGCGGCGGTTGCTATACCACTGTTGGACGTCTGGTGCCGATTAAAGTGGTTCTCGAAGAAGTCCCCGGAATTAAACGGTACGAACTGGGGTAAGTTAGGGATAGGAACACCGAAAGCGACGTGAAAACCGGGATGCGATCGCCGCTGAAAAGAGCGATGAAAAATCAAGGCAAAGTGGGGTTTCTAATCTACCTCGTCTCAGCCCCGGTGATCAAGCCTTGGCAATTAATGCAAATGGTGTCAGATCTCAGTTAAAACTGAGAGGGAGAGTATCGTAAGTTGGAGGGAGTCTGCTGTGGATCCGGAGAAACAACAACAGATCATGGGGTATTTCATCGAGGAAGCCCGAGAGCACCTCGAAACCATCGAAAAAGGACTGTTGGATTTACAGTCCACCATGAACGATCAAGAACAAGTTAACGAACTGTTTCGGGCAGCACATTCGGTCAAAGGGGGTGCGGCAATGTTGGGCTTTGGGAGTATTCAAAAAACTGCCCACAGCTTAGAGGATTGTTTTAAGATTTTGAAAGAGGAGCCGGTTCCGGTTGACCAAAAGCTGGAAACTTTATTTTTAAAAGGGTATGACACCCTGCAAAAATTAGTGGAACACCTGCAAGGACCTTTTGGGTTGAGGGAAGAAGACGGGGCAGAAATTGTCAAAGAGTCTCAGCCTGTGTTTGAGGAACTGAAAAAATACCTGGATGCCCTGGTTACAGGAGGGGGTATAGCCAATGAACAGCAAGCCAACACTGACGCCGGGTTGGAGATTGCCAACGAAGTGATCAATCTGTTGCGACAAATGTTAATGCTATTCCAGCAAAAGCCTGATACAGAAAACCGTAAACGGATTGGGGCTTTATGCAATCAACTCGCTGAAATGAGTCCTCAGATGCAGAATTGGCAAACTTTAATTAAAACTGCGGCAGGGGCGATCGCCAATCCGAAAAACACCTATGACCTGATTGCACCTGTAGCGATTAAAGAAATCAAGTATGCCAGCGATTTTATTGCGGTCGGTAAACCGGATACAATGCCACCGAGTCCATTGTTGTTAGAATTGGCTGGCAAGTCACCCCATCAAGCAGGAGTTACCCTCAAAGAGAAGGAGTTTATCATTAAGGCTGACCCGCAAGCAGCAGCGAAGAAACTCATCGAAACGTTTGATAAAAAGCAGCTAACCGTACTTGCGAAGTTATTGGTAAAAGAGGTGAAATCTTAATAAATTTTTTCCAAAAAACTTCGGGGTTTTAACCCCCGAAGCCCTTTTTTCGGGGCGTAAAATTTATCAGTTAAAGTTCCGGACCCCTCCCATTTACAAGAGGAGAGGTCTAGAGAAGTGTATTATGGCACGATCGCAATGGTTGCTCCCGGCATCACAAGGCGATCGCGCCATAATACACACTTTAACTTAGTGAGTTGGATTAATCCCAATTGGGCAGTCGCCCCTCTTAGACCCCCCTGAACCTTTGAGGAGCCTTGGTGCGCCGCGCTCGTCTAAGGTTGGGTGTACTTATCGTAATGTTAACGCTTATGCCTCGCTTTTCCTTCTTTCGCCGTCCGTCTCCAAACCCGGTTATGCCTCCCGTATCCACTGGCCTCGGGACCTTTGGGGGCGTTTATACACCGTCGATTTTGACAATTCTCGGCGTGATCATGTATTTGAGATTTGGATGGGTGGTGGGCAATGTCGGCTTAATCGGCACGTTACTGATTGTTACCCTCGCTACCTCCATCACTTTTTTCACCGGCTTATCCATCTCTGCGATCGCCACCGATCGGGTTGTGCGAGTCGGGGGAGCCTACTACATGATTAGCCGGTCCCTGGGAATTGAAACCGGCGGTGCGGTGGGGATTCCCCTCTACTTTGCCCAAGGGCTTTCTGTGGCCCTCTACACCATTGGATTTGCCGAAAGCGTTGTAGAGGCATTTCCAGAATTCAGAACCATGCAACGGGCGATCGCCTTAATCACCACCCTAGCGGTAGCTCTGCTTGCTATGAAATCAGCCCGGACGGCCATCCGCGCCCAATATTTCATCATGGCGGCGATCGTTCTATCTCTAGTCTCCTTTGCCTTCGGCAGTCCCATTGAGAATACGACGATCGAAATGTGGGGGGCTAAACCGGAAAATTCCGAATCCTTCTGGGTCGTTTTCGCCGTCTTCTTCCCTGCCGTTACCGGCATCATGGCAGGAGTGGGAATGTCCGGTGACTTGCGCGACCCCTCCCGGTCCATTCCCGTTGGCACCCTAGCTGCCGTCGGGACCGGCTATGTAATCTATATGGGACTGCCGCTCCTCCTTGCTATGCGTGCCGATGCGAGTACCCTGATTGCCAATCCCTTGATTATGCAACAGATGGCATTATGGGGTCCAGCGATTTTACTTGGCGTCTGGGGGGCGACCTTATCCAGCGCCTTGGGTAGCATTTTAGGCGCGCCTCGGGTCCTGCAAGCCCTTGCCAGGGATGGAATTTTGCCTTCCTGGATGCGGGGACTGGGTAACGGAAAAGGACCCGACGACGAACCATTTATTGCCACCTGCGTCACTCTCGGGATTGCGGCCTTAGCCGTAGCTGTCGGGGATTTGAATACGATCGCCCCGGTGCTAACCATGTTCTTTTTAACCACTTACATGGTGTTAAATGTAGCCGCAGGCATTGAAGGCTTTTTGCAAAGTCCATCCTACCGCCCCACCTTTCGGGTGCATTGGGCGATTTCCCTGCTGGGTGCAGTCGGTTGTATCGCCGTGATGCTTCTGATTGATGCGATCGCCACCGTGGTTGCGGGTATTGTCGTACTCGGAATTTATATCTGGTTAGAACGTCGTGAACTTGAATCCGCCTGGGGAGATGTGCGCCGGGGTCTCTGGATGGAGCTCGTGCGGATGGGGATTTTTAACCTCAGCCACGAACCGGATACCAAAAACTGGCGACCTCACCTCCTAGTGCTTTCCGGTGCTCCCACCCGGCGTTGGAGTCTAATCGAACTCGCCACCGCTTTTACCCACAACCGAGGCTTAATTACCGTATCTAGTGTTCTCCCGACCGGTTCTCGGGATACTGCCCAACAAACGAAATTAGAAACCACCATTCGGGACTATCTGGAAAGGCGAGGGATTCAAGCCTTAGTCCGCTTAATTACTGCCCCCGATCCCTTTGTCGGGGCAGAAAATCTAGTTGAAATATACGGACTCGGACCCTTAGTACCGAATACGATTTTACTGGGAGATAGTGAAGAACCTTCTCACCGCGATCGCTATTGCGAAATGCTAGATAATCTCCACCAAGCCAATCGCAACGTGATTATCTTCCGGGAAAATGCCGATCAGGGTTTTGGTCAACGTCGCCGCATTGATGTGTGGTGGGGTGGATTACAAGCTAATGGCGGTCTCATGCTGATTTTGGCCTATTTGGTGCGAACCAGTAACCAATGGCAAAACGCCCAAGTATATCTCAAATTGGTGGTACCCGATCGCGCTGCTGCCGAATCAGCGGAGGCTAACATCGCCGCCTTAGTCAAACAGTTACGGATTGGGGCGATTCCGCAAGTCGTAATTGCTGACGGACAACCCTTTGATGAAATTCTGCGGGAATCCTCTCAAAACACTGATCTGGTCTTCCTAGGAATGGCAACTCCCGGAGAGAACTATACGGATTACTACGAGCAGTTACAAGCTCGGGCTGCGGGTTTACCGACTACTATTTTTGTCCTGGCTGCACCGGATTTTGCTTTTGAAGAGGTGTTGACAGATAATGCGTAATCGCGGGTTGGTTAGAAGAAAAAAGGATGACCCGGAGAGGGTGGCCTATCCTCACTAAGTCTAAGTTGATCATCTCGGCTGAAGTCGTGAGAAAAGCTAGAACCTTTACAAGGATAATAGCATCTGAGCCGGGTTTAATCGAAGGCCAGCTATGAGGCGGGGTTCTAAAACCCCGCCGATTGTCGCGATCGGGTACAAAAATTTGTATCAATAGTACCCATTGCCGGAAACGACTAAAGTCCTGACACCGAAGAATCAGAAACGACAACAAGCCTTAACACCGGACCTTTGAAAATGGGACAAAAACTCACTTTCAAGCAAAGGTAGAGGAACCGAAATCTGGCGGCACATCCTGAATTCGCCCAGGACCGATCGCCTGGATTGCCTCTTTCAGAGAAACATCCCCGGTATAGAGTGCTCGTCCCACAATTACACTCGTCACACCCTGGGGTTCTAGAGAGAGCAAACTGAGCAGATCCGTCAAGGAACTCACCCCACCGGAGGCTACAATCGGAATATTGACGGCCCCGGCAAGTTCGCGTAAGGCGGGAATATTGGGTCCAGCTAGAGTGCCGTCCCGATGAATATCAGTATAGATAATTGCCGCTACGCCTAAAGAGACCATTTGTTGAGCGAGTACCGTGGCCAATACTTCCGAGGTTTCCAGCCATCCCCGAGTGGCTACTTTGCCCTCTCGTGCATCAATTCCCACTACAATGTGTCCCGGAAATTCTTGGGCGAGTTGCTGGACAAGTTCTGGTTTTTCGACTGCCACAGTGCCGAGAATGGCGCGATCGACGCCTAGGGATAAAAGATTAGAAACCGAGGCATAGTCTCGCAAACCACCGCCGACTTGGATCGGGACTGAGACGGCGCGGGCGATCGCCTCAATGGATTGGAGGTTACGCGGTTCCCCTGCTTTGGCCCCATCCAGATCCACTAAATGCAAGCGAGTCGCACCTTCGTCTACCCACTGTTTCGCCACCGCCACCGGGTCCTGATTAAACACTTCTGAGCGATCGTAATCCCCCTGATACAGACGGACGCAATGACCCCCTAATAAATCAATCGCTGGAATCACTTCCATAAACAATCTAGCCTCAATTTTTACTCAATTACTATGGCACGGGATGGGTGGAAAGTCAGTTATTCCAGTTCAAGTCAACTCCTCCCCCTTTCCCGATCCAATTAATAAGCATCCGTATAGTTTAGCTATCACCCCAAGGGGGCATTTTCCGGGACTTGCAGGAGAAGCAGGGGCTTTTCCGTGCTGATACTTCCCCTCCTGCATAAAAAGCTGCGATCGCCGTTAGCGCTGGAGTTAGCACCCCGGGAATTGCCTCTTAATTGTATCAAACATCCTGCCACTTCCCTAGAAGTTCGGCGCAAACAAAGCCTATCAGTTCCTCACTCTTTCAAGAAGATCTACCATTATGTGTGCAAAAGGTATCGACGTTTCCGACTGGCAACACCCGGTGAATTGGAATTCTGTGGTTAGCGATGGGATGGGATTTGCCTTTACCAAAGCAACCGAAGGGTCTAATTTCGTGGCCGATTCCTTCCGCAGCAATTGGGCGGCGATTAAGTCTGTTGGGTTGCCTCGCGGTGCTTATCACTTCTACCGTGCCAAACAGGACCCCAGAGCGCAAGCGGATATTTTCCTAAGTACGGTTAAACTCGAAGCAAATGATTTGCCGCCAGTTCTGGATATTGAAGCTACCGACGGGGTAGCTGCGAGTTCTATTATTCGCGATATGAAGACTTGGATCGAAATTGTCGAGAAAGAAACCCGTCGCCGCCCGATTATTTACACTTATCCCAGTTTTTGGGAACGGATTGGTAATCCTAAAATTCTTAGCGATTATCCCCTGTGGATTGCTCACTATCAGACAAACAATCCCTGGGTTCCGGGAGATTGGGATGGTTGGACCTTTTGGCAATACACCGACAACGGCAAAGTCAGCGGAATTAATGGCGGTGTTGATGTTAACTGGTTTAATGTCTGCCGACAAGGGGGGAAAGGCTCCCACGTTAAGTATATCCAAATGTGTCTGCGGGATAAAGGCTTCAATACAGGGGCGATCGATGGCGTGTTTGGTGCAACAATGCACTCAACGGTGATGGGCTTTCAACAGGCGATGAATCTTACCACCGATGGCATTGTCGGCATCCAAACTTGGACGGCTTTGGTAAACGGAATTCAACCGTCCAGAGTTCAACCCACCCCTACACCCATTTATATCCCTACCCCCACTCCGACACCCACTCCCACTCCGACACCCACTCCCAAACTGAACCCAATTCAGTCGGGTCCAACTCCCTCAATTCGGTTAATTGATGTCTGTCGTTTTTATCAGGGATTTTCCCATCAAAACCAAGCATTACAGTGGTTACAAGGGCAAGTATCTCAAGCTACTTTACTTGATTTTACTCGCCGTTGGCGGGGTCAATCTGTGGTTTCATCGCCGATTAATTTTGTAGATGTAGCTAAATATTATCAAGGATTGCCCATCCAAGACCAAGCAATTTATTGGTTACAAGGACAGGTTTCCAGTGGGATTTTAACTGAATTTGCCCGGTGGTGGCGTTCGGGGAATCAGCAGATGGCTACTCAATCTACCGGCCTTGATTTGGTTGATGTTTGCAGTTATTATCAAAGTTTGAACAATCAAAAACAAGCTCTACAATGGTTGCAAACCCAGATTCCCACTACTACCTTGTCTGAGTTTTCTCGTCAATGGCGCAATCTGGCATCGGTGACGGTTCCGGGTAATATTTCTTTAGTTGATGTGTGCCAATACTATCAGGGATTAAATCATCAACAACAGGCGATCGAATGGTTGCAACGGCAACTTCATACTTCCGTGTTAGATGAATTTACCCGCAAGTGGCGCAGTTAAGTCGCTTTTCAGGTGAGGGTTTGAGGATTTTGAGCCACCCCTGAAAAAAAATTAAACTAGCGGGAAGTAGGGGCAATTGTTTAGCAGTTGCCCCTATTTTTATTAAGAAAAAGTTGTTCGGTATTCTGAAAAAATCGCAACCTCCCGTTAAATTATTCTCAAATAGGATTTTCTACTCATTTTTAAAGGGCGTCAATTGTGGGATACTAGAGCGATCGCTTTCTAATTGAACTTTTTTCAAAACCGCTATGACTCAATTGTTACCTCAATGTCAACAGCTACAGGCTCAGGTTGAGCGCATTCTGGAATTGTTGCATCAAGAACCCTCTTTGCGGCAACAAGATATTACCGCCGTTAAGTCTTCCCTAAAAAAGGCAGTCGCGCCTAAATTTGAAATTGTCTTCGCTGGGGCTTTTAGCGCGGGTAAATCCATGTTGATTAATGCCTTGTTAGAGCGAGAATTGCTCTACAGCGCAGAAGGTCACGCCACGGGTACTGAGTGCTATATTGAATATGCCGAGCCGGATCAGGGTCGAGTGGTTCTCACTTTCTTGAGTGAGCGGGAAATTAAAGACCAAATCAATGCTTTATGTGAGCGGTTAGAAACTCAGGCCATTACTAATATTAATGAACCAGAAGTGCTACCCCTGTTACGCCAGATTGGGCAAACTATTCTTAATAAAGAAGGGGGAGAAAGTAAATCCCAGGTGGCGAAACAAGCGAAGGCATTGATATTATTGATTGATGGATTTACCGAAAATCGCGATCGCATTCATCCCGTCAATAATAACACCTTTTCAATGGAGCAGTTTAATTTCTCCAATCTCAAAGAAGCTGCAAGTTATGCGCGACGGGGTAGCAATAGTTCCGTTTTAAAACGAATTGAATATTACTGTTATCATCCTTTGCTCAAAGATGGCAACGTTCTGATTGACTTACCCGGAATTGATGCGCCGGTAAAACGGGATGCAGAACTCACCTACCGCAAGATTGAAGACTCGGAAACCTCAGCGGTGGTATGTGTCCTCAAACCTGCTTCAGAAGGGGATATGACCACAGAAGAGACGGAATTATTGGAAAAGATGCGCTCTAATCCAGGAATTCGCGATCGCGTCTTTTATGTCTTCAACCGCATTGACGAAACCTGGTATAATACCCAACTCCGGCAACGGTTAGATGACTTGCTGGTAACCCAATTCCGAGATAATACTAATCGTATCTACAAAACCAGTGGATTGTTAGGATTCTGGGGAAGTCAAATCAAACAAACCAGCGAACGCGATCGCTACGGATTAGATTCCCTCTTTGCCGAAAGTGTCAAAAACACGAGCATTCAGGAAGATACGCCTCAATTTGTCAACGAATTTAACCGCTACTGCGCCAACTCCGGGAAACTCTCCCCTAATCAGTTTAAAATTGCGGTTTACAGCTACGAAACCCCCAATCAAAACTATGTCCGAATTCTCAATGAATGTGGAACTTCACTCTTAAATCAGCTAATTTCTGATAGTGGAATAGAGGAATTTCGCAGCAGTATTACCAACTACCTAACCTACGAAAAACGCCCCCAACTGTTTCAAGCCCTCGCCAATGACCTCCAGCCTATTTGTCTAGGATTAAGTCGGCATTACGTCCAACAGTATCGGGACCTAGAGAGTCAACCCGTCAATATTGAAGGGTTGAAATTGCGCCGCATGGAACAACTCAATTCTGACTTGCGCCGCCTGGGAACCGCTTTAAATGAGCATATTACTCAAGAAGTAAATGAAGTCGTCACAAATCAGTGCCTCAGCTTCGAGGAAGACTTCCGCAAACTGAAAGTTAAAATGGTTTCCCGGATGGATGAACTGTTAAATACCTTCTCTGTAGAAGAAGCCTATCGCCAAGCAACCCTAACCCATCCTCGCAACTCAACCGCACCGTTACTCGCAATTTTAGTGGAGGCATTCTATTACTTAGCCAATGAATTAGAGGAAGTATTAGCAGAAGAATCAGAACGAACCATTGGTAATTATTTTTCCTACTTACTTGATCGGGTCCGACGTCAGGAGTATTACCGGGATTTGTGCCGATTAGTGGGCAGTGATGCTGGACTCGAACAGACGATTAAGAATCTGGAAGTGCAAGTACAGCAAGCCATTCGGGCCGCTGCCAGTACCGAATGCGATCGCTTTGTGCGCGAAAGTGCGCGGTTTTATGATGAAGGCACCTTTTCAATTTACCAGTTCCGCAAAGTGCTGCAACAAACCTCGCAAAGTTACGATTGCATCAGCATGAAAGATGCAGAACCGGCAATTCGTCAGTTGCTAAAATTGGATTTTGAACCAAAAGTCAAACACACGATTCAAAGCACCTTCCGGCAAACGGTGAATCAGACCCTAAAAACTCATTTATTGCCGTTAGTGAAGCAGCAAGAGGAGATGATTTTGCAACAATACAACCGGGCGCGATCGCACTTAGAGAAAACCCTGGAACGGGAAGCGCAGGAACAACTCGACAGCAATCAGCTAAATTTGCAAGAAGTTCAGAAAAAAATTGTAGCCTACAACGAGGTTATTTCGGGAATTAATGGCTGTTTGCAAGCGATGCTTTTAGACCGTTATCAGTTACCTTCTGCAAATTTGCAAGAACCCATAGAGGTGGAAATTATGGAGGTAGAAGAAGCCGAATTAGTAGAGGTTGGGGAAATGATGTAAAGCGCTGAAGTGCAACAGGGTAGAATGGGTTTCGATGTATTTTACCCTGTTGACAGGATGGTTTTGAAAAGATAAAATACAAAAAGTAAATATTATAATCAAAAATTGTCATGATTAATAATTTTGAACCTCTTGAGTCTGAAGAAGTAGTAACCATAGAAGAAGTTTTTAAAATAGCAGTAAAGCAGCCGACTTTTAAAGTTATAGAATTTTTAGAAACATTTAAAGAACTAATCAACAAACAAAGTTCTATTTATATAGATAGGCGAACCGATGAAAAAGCCCAATGGTTGGATGATGGGGTCAAGGCTCAAGTGCTAAGATATGGGGCTAAGAACTGGGAAAAAGGAAAGATTAAAATTAAATTCACCCTAGAATTTTGCCCCGATGAGCCAGAAGTACAAAAGAGCTCGACGCCCGATCAACCGGAAACCAGTGAACCTGAATCACCGCTTGATGAGATTAGGCGGATGCAGGGATGAGCCAATTTCTGAAATGTAACCCCTTAATCTACTAAAAATCTATGAGTAAAACTCCTCGAATTCGCATCCCCCCAGAGGTTAGAGCGTATGTGTTAGAACGCGATCGCCATCAGTGTCAAAGTTGCGGCAAAACTGAACAAGAAACCGAACTCAATATCGATCATATTATTCCCCTTGCCATGGGAGGTTCCAACGATATCAGTAATCTCCAAACCCTTTGCCGTCAGTGCAATCAACGCAAAAGTGCCAACTTAGACCCCCGGTTTCAGCGTCGGTTTGATTTATAATTGTTATAATTTGGATTTAAGGGAAGAATGTAGGGGAAAGATAAAGAGTGAAGGATCACGGATGAAGGAGAAGAGTTTACCGCCTTTTATCCGAATTAAATGCCTTCCACCTTGATGCTTCCACCTTGATGCTTCCGCTTTGATCCTTCATCCTTCCAATGTCCAATGACCGATGATAAACAAAAGGCAAAAGAGCAAATTTTGTACCTGTTAAAAATGCAAGGTGCCACCAGTGCGACGGACCTCGCAGAACAGCTAAAGCTGTCTCCAATGGCGATTCGGCAACATTTACAAGCGTTGCGGGGAGAGGGTTTGGTTGCGTACTCGGAACAACGGCGTCCGATTGGACGACCTGTGAAATTGTGGCAGTTGACCGATCGCACTCTAACTATCTTTCCTGACTCTCATGCTGATTTGATGGTAGAATTTCTAAAAAGTTTTGAGTCAGTATTAGGAGAAGCGGAATTAGAGAAAGTATTGGCGGAACGGACTCGGAGACAAATTCAAGGGTATCGCGTCCAGTTTGCCACTTTAGAAGGGGACGACAGCGCGAATTCAGTCCCATCCCGACTCGATCGCCAGGTGCAACGCCTTGCAGAAATTCGGACAAAAGAAGGGTATATGGCAGAGGCGATCGCCCAACCCGATGGGTCCTGGTTATTTGTAGAAAACCACTGTCCAATCAGTGAAGCTGCTCACACCTGCCGATTGTTGTGTCGGTCCGAACTGGAAGTTTTTACAACCCTATTCGGACCCCATATCAACATTAAACGGGTGGAACATATCATGGCAGGCGATCGCCGTTGTGCCTATCAAATCACCGGGAATTCTTCATCTCAAACCCACCGCACCTAATATTAATTAATCCGGAACGTAAACGGCATCCGAGTGTAAGCATGGAACGGGTCATTTAAACCTTTCAGGATAGAAACCTCCTCATAAACCTGCTGTAATTGTGTCGTTAGCGGGTCTGGTTCCGGAGTGGGAACCCATGCTTTGATGCGACTCCCCAGCAAGCGCTCAATCAGAATTTGTTCAAAGGTGCGGTTTTGGGGATATTCCTCAACCTTCCAGGCATCGCCGAGTTCCGCTAGTTCCGCTGCCGCTGCGATCGCCTCCTTTAATCCGCCAATTTCATCCACTAATCCCAGTTGTTTCGCTTCTTGACCCGACCACACCCGACCTTGAGCAATCTCACTTACTTTCTGTTGCGGCAGATTTCGAGACTCGACAATTAGAGTCAGGAATCGCTCATAAATGCGATCGACCATCTGCTGCACGATCGCCAGTTCCTGGGCAGTTTTCGGACGTGTCACCGTCTCAATATCGGCGTAAGGTCCGGTTTTTACCACATCCCAGGTAATCCCCTGATTGTTGGCTAAAGTTTGGACATTAAATAACATCCCAAACACCCCAATCGACCCAGTAATCGTATTTGGTTGAGCGAAAATTTTAGACCCGTAGCTAGAAATCCAGTATCCCCCAGAAGCAGCAACATTCCCCATAGAGATGACAATCGGTTTGCTTTCTGCAATCAGTTGTACCTCACGCTGAATCACTTCTGAAGCTGTAGCAGAACCCCCCGGACTATTCACCCGCAAAACCACTGCTTTAACATCATCATCTCGGCGTAACTGACGTAATTGTTGAGCAAGGCGATCGCCTCCAACCTGAGTAGAACTTCCTTCGCCATTGACAATCTCACCATCGGCGTAAACTAGGGCAATTTGAGAGGCTGATCGCACCTTGTCCGATTTCTGGTTATCCCTCACCTCAGCATAACCAGACAGGTTAACTTGCCGGAATGTTCGATCCTCCTCTACATTCCCCGTTAGTTCCTTCAGTTCCGCCACAACTTCATCAAAATAAGCAAGGCGAGTAACAAATCCCTGTTGTTCTGCCTCAGTTGCCATCAACATCCCCTTAGTATTCACCACCTGTTGCACCTGTTGCGCAGTGATATTGGGGTTGCGATCGACAGTTGCCACAAACTCACTCCAGATATCAGTTAACAGCTTTTCCGTCTGTTGCCGACTTTCTGCGGAACTTTGGGTGAGTACAAACGGTTCTACTGCGGATTTATACTTGCCGACGCGAGTCACTTGAACCCCAACGCCGTACTTCTGCAATCCTCCCGCCAAAAAAGTTGTTTCCGAACTCAACCCATTCATTTCTATCATCCCGAGAGGATTGAGCAGAATTTGCTCAGCAACCGAGGCCAGATAATATTCCCCTTCGCTCCAGTCTTGGTCGTAAGCAATAATGGTTTTACCAGATTCGCGGAACCGTTCAAGGGCCTCGCGAACTTCACGCAGGGTGGCAAACCCATTGCTGCTGCTGCCGGAGGAGGAGTGGAGGTAAATACCCAAAATACGGTTATCTTCCCGGGCGGCATCAATGGTTTCCAGAACCCCACGCAGGGTCATACTGCTGGGGTCCGAGTCATCCGAGAGGGTTCGCGATAATGCTTCGGCCGTCGTGGAAATGGGTTGAGAGTCGGTGATATTCATCGACAAATCAAACACCAGCATTGAGCTATTTTCTATTTTGGGTCCTGTATCTTTCGAGGAATTGGCGATCGTACCCACCAGAATGAGCAATCCGCCAAAACTCAGAACACCTAAAACGCCTAATCCGACAATCGTCCCGAGGATACTGGCAAAGGTGTATTTCAAAAAATCTCGCATTTTGCAACAGTCCTTAATGTTATCTGCGCTGCTTCTGGCGTCTGTGTTTTCAAAACTGACCCGAAGTTGCGATCGCTTATCTCTTCTATGTTAATCTTTCTATTGCACCGTGGGGTTGGAGGGCGTCAGACTCTTTGAGTTGGGTGAGGGTGGCATTGCCGGTACAAAACAGAACCGTAGAAAGTTCGGCCTTCAAATCTTCTACCAGGGTATAGACCGCCGCTTCTGATTCCGATGCCGCTTGTAGAAACGGCCATGCTAAACCGGCCAGGTCCGCACCCAAGGCGATCGCCTTCGCCACATCCAACCCATTTCGCAATCCCCCGGAGGCAATTAAGGGAATTGTAGGGGCGACTGCCCGAATCGTAGTAATACAGTCTGCCGTCGGCAAACCCCACTCCGCAAAAGTTGACCCTAACCTACGCTGTCGAGAATCTTTCGCCCGTTCCCCTTCCACCTTCGCCCAAGAAGTCCCCCCAGCCCCTGCAACATCGACTGCGCCAACCCCGGCCTCTATCAATTTTTGGGCCATCTTCGCCGAAATGCCATTCCCAACCTCTTTGGCAATCACCGGCACGGGTAATACACTACACAACTCATGGATTTTGTCAAGTAATCCTCTGAAATTTTTATCCCCAGTCGTTTGAACCGATTCTTGCAACGGATTGAGGTGAAGAATTAACGCATCCGCTTCCAGCCAATCGATCGCGCGGCGACATTCCTCTACCGAGTACCCATAGTTAAGCTGTACCGCCCCTAAATTGGCAAATAAGAGGATACTTGGCGCAAGCGATCGCACTGCAAAAGTATCCCCCACCTCCGGTTTTTCCACCGCCACCCGCTGAGAACCCACCCCCATCGCAATCTGAAACTCTTCCGCCACCACCGCCAAGCGAGAATTAATCCGCTTCGCCTCCTGAGTCCCCCCTGTCATCGAAGAAATCAACAACGGAGCACCAAGAGATTTTCCCAAAAACCGCGTCCTTATATCAATATCCTGCCAGTCCAGTTCCGGCAAACAGCAGTGAGTGAACCGATAGCGGTCCAAACCCGTTCCATTCAAACGAAATTGCACATCATCTTCCAGGCAGACGCGGATATGTTCCGCCTTACGGGATTGGGTTTCTTCCCCAGAGTTTAAAGGTGAGTTAACCGTTGTTGACATTTCAGACAATTACAAAAATTTAAGATAGAGACTCTGTAGATAGTTTCTCACGATTGGGGAGATAGGGAAGAGGGGGAAAGTCCCACGTCTCGACTTGCTGTCGTTTCCCCCTTCATCCTTCAAATCGCTTTAATCAATTCCACCCCATCGAGATCGTCGATTTCGTTGAAATAGACCTTAACCTGTTCCTCCTTCGCCGTAGGTAGGGTTTTGCCAATAAAATCCGGATGAATCGGCACTTCACGATGACCGCGATCGACCAGAACCGCCAATCGAATTAGGGAAGGTCTTCCGTAATCCGCGATCGCATCCAACGCCGCGCGAATCGTACGACCCTTGAAAATCACATCATCCACCAACATCACCTCCTTTCCCGTCAAATCAAACGGTATTTCCGTAGTCGCCGGAGTCCTCATCCCCATCTTGTCTAAATCATCTCGATAAAACGTAATATCCAAAGCACCCACAGGCACCTGAATCTGTTCAAGGAGTTCAATTTGACTCGCTAACCGATGCGCGAAGGAAACCCCTCGGGTGTAAATACCGATCAGCACTAATTCTGATAAATCATTAGACCGTTCTATAATCTGGGACGCCAATCGGGTCACAGTACGGCGAAGTTCTTCTGCGGAGAGGATTTCAATCACGTTAGCACTCATGTCTAGTCTGGATGGGAGAATTTATTAGTGATAGCGCAAATTGACGGATTTGGTTAGGGGAGATTGGGGAGAGGGGGGAGATCCGGTTAAGACTTACACACCCTTACCTTAAATCCCCCAACCGTTAAAGTTTTAGGGATTTAGAACTTGGGTAAAAAGGAACCAACAACTGAAGGTGATACTTAACCAAGTTAGGAAACACCATCGGGTTAGTAACATTCCTTGCTGTATTCGTTCTGGGGTGATGGGATTGAGGGGAGTATTTAACAAGGGTTTTGGTTTAGGGAGGCCGCCATAATAATTAATGCCACCGAGTTGGACTCCGAGAATAACGGCATAGGTGCACTCACTCCAACCGGAATTGGGACTAGGGTCTTGGGTGGCATCGCGCTGACAGATGCGCCAAATTTCTGGGAGGCGATCGCTTAATAGTCCTAAGGTAATGACAGTTAAGCGACAGGGGAACCAAGTTAGAATGTCTTCTATTTTGGCGCTACACCATCCTAAATCAGTATAGGGTTCGTCGCGATAACCCACCATTGAATCTAAGGTAGAAGCAGCTTTATACCCTAACGCTAAGGGTAATGCGCCAATGTGAAAAATCATCGCCCCGGCGATCGCATAAAATAGGGGTGCCATCACTCCATCCACCGCATTTTCAGTGACGGTCTCTAACACCGCCCGCATCACCTCTAACTCAGTGAGGTGGTCTGTATCTCGACCCACATACAGACTTAATGTTTGACGGGCGGTTTCTAAATCGGAGTGATTAAGGGGTGTTAATACTGTTTCGGCAGCATTGCGTAAACTTCGACCCGCAAAACAGCTTGCTAACAGGATACTTTCGATCGCCATTCCGAATATCGGATGCAAATCATAGGACCCCTGGACAATTGCCCATCCGATCAAAGCAGTGGAGACGATCAGACCGATCGCCAGAATAATGCCAGCAATCCGCCGATAAAGGGGGTTTTTCCAGCGCGTTAAAACCCCTTGACTATAGTGAGAAATAACCCAACCGATGGCCTGAACCGGATGGGGCCAACCCCACGGATCACCCATCAAAAAATCAAGACAAGCGGCGATCGCCAGAACGCCTGGTGCAAATTCCTCTGGTTGCACGATCGATGTAGCTAACCTCATCCACGACAACATCAACGGATCTATATTATTAGCGATTAGTGCTTTTCCCTGTTACCTCAGTCTAAAAACTTATTTCCTGACTGAAACTGAGAAAAGGAACCGCCGGTTGCTATACCACAAAACTGGTTTCTTCGCCTTGGGCCGCTTGCCAACTTCTAGCATCAAAATAAAGATCTTCTAGGGAAATGCTATAGAGAGATTCCTTCAGCTTTTGGTGCAAGCGATTCCATAAGCTAAACGTAACCCAATCCTCCGCTTGTTCATTGTCGGGAGAATGTCTGGGTAATGGATCAATCGTTTCTCCAACCGCTTCTAAAATTTGACCCAGAGAAATTTGTGCCGGGTGTCGTGCAAGTTGATAACCTCCCGTAGCACCGCGTAAGGATTTGACTAAACCGGCGCGGCGCATTTCCATCAGTAACTTTTCCAGATAAGGGGCGGGTAAATCCTGGCGATCGGCGATCGCTTTTACCGAAGTTGGGCCAAACTGTGGCTGCAAACTTAAATCGAGCAGCGCCTTAACGCTATAGTGTCCTCGGGTTGTTAGCTTCATCCCTTGAATAGAATCTTTACAGTGCATCAAAACTCGGTTATAACGCGTTTCAACCCAAAGAGGGATGGCAAAGGGAAATGTTCTTCGTCCTTAGTTAGATGGTTTCTTCCGGGCGATCGGTCCAAATTTCCCCACCAAAGCGCTCATTCTTTCATCTCTTGCACCGGGAGTTGAGTTGAATTTTATCTGGATGTATTGGTTACCTGCCCTTGATAGCTCATTTTATTTTACGGAACAAACCAAATTTGTTGGTTTTCATAACTCGGGTACCTTTCTGGACTCGGCATTGATTACCCTCGTCTTCTCTTTCGTCTATATAGTAAAAAAGCGATCGCGTCAAGAGTCTGATGAATGATGCCTGCATTCTTTTTCCTCAGTAGAAGCACCCCTTAAAAACAAAATTAGCCTCGGCTTAACCCAAAACTTCCGCAATGGATTCGCAGTGGCATAAGATGACATAAGCCCGCTCTAAAAGTAGCTTGGCAATCCTACTCAAGGCTTACTCAAGTCTTTAAAGGTAACCCTTCAACCCCTCCAGATGCCCCTCTACCTCATCATTCCGGCCCGATTCTCTTGCTGAGCGCTTCAAGTAACCCTATCGTTAACTGAGTCGCTATTTCCAGGCTAACTGACAGGTGTCAACCCTTTCTTTAATTGATCGCGCTTCTTGCAACTGCCCTTGAATAACTCAATTCAAGACCAGTACCTTTATCATTTCAATCTTTAGGCCGCCATTCATCTGTGACCCCGGCCTATCCCCAGATAGGTTAGAGTCAATTCAACTCCTACCTACCGATACCTCTTATCAGTCTATCCCTAGCTATCACTCATGTTTGCCGATTCCGGTGCAGCCTTCCTTGATTCCATTTGCCACAGATTGCTTTAAAATCCAGTGACTCTCTAATCTGATTCGGGTAATATAGTTTAATAATCTGACTGCTCGAAAAAAAAAGTTCTAAATTTTAGCAACACTCAGCTAAAATAGAACTCGTTAGACCTATTGTTCATGGCGGTCGTTGTAAGTCAATGAGTAAAAAGAAAAAGATGGAACCCCTAGTTGGTGAAGATCTTCTCCAAAAAGTCAAAGAGCTAGAGCACCTAAGCAAAGAAGAAAAAGCCAGAGAGTGCGGCTACTACACCCTTACAAAAAATGGTGTAGAGCGCGTCAATATGATGAAATTCCTCAACGCCTTGATTGATGCTGAAGGAATTGAACTCGATGGCAAGCAAAACGGTCAAGGTCGTGGCGGACGTAGTGCCAGTTATCGGATTAGCGTCCAGTCAAATGGCAACTTACTGATCGGATCGGCTTACACCAAGCAGATGGATCTCAATCCGGGAGATGAATTTGAAATTTCCCTAGGGCGTAAACACATTCACTTGCGCCAAATCGATAAAGATTCTGACGAAGAATAAGTTTATCCGGCGATTCGGTGACGGCAACTGTACGTTAGATCGCCGCAGTTAAACGAGCGACAGAAAGCTGCTTAATTGGGTAGAGGACGGCAAGGGTTGTATCTCAACCCTTACCCAGTCTCCTGAGGAATTATAGCGCCAGTCAATCGCCGCAGCAAGTGCCAAAATCCTTGCTGCATCTAGGCCAAGTGAGGTTCGTCGGGTGCTGTTAATGCCTCCTGGAATCCAGGGCAAACCAATAAAATACTGTTCCCCCTGTAGGCAGCAATCCGAGTGGATTCACTACTCTAATTTTGCCTTACCTTCCTTCATAGCAGCACCCTCACTTTCAATCCCGCTACCCCCCACGGAACAGGTTTGCGAGTTGGCGTTTGATAGCAGGTTAATCTATCAGTTCCCGGCTTATCCCTTGTCCCTGAGATTACCGGCTCGGGTTCCCCAGCGCAACTACAAAAAAGACAACCATAGGCGATCGCATCTAATCCGGAGTCTGACCATCCTGTAGAATCCATTCACCCATTTTTAACCCCCTTCGTTCCATCGGCCTCTCCTCCAATCCTCGCCAAAGGAGCCGATGAAAACCCCATAAATCGATAAATTCTGTGGCGTTTTCAGTAAAAAATAGCATGAATTCCGCTCTCAAACTAGGGTTGGGGCTAGAGCAGCATTTCCGCTACCCCGTCAATTCAAATCACGGAACTGCTTTGTGATCGAAGACATCAGCTTATCCTCTCGGTCTTATCCTCAAGCAGATGCTCCAGTCGGCATTCAAAATATACCCTTCCATCCCTTAGCGTCTATTCCCCTAGAGGGGGATTTTCTGACGGGTCAAAACTCATCTCCACCTCCATCGAAACCACCAAAAACCGAAAATTTCCCCCGGAATACCTGACATATATCCTTCGGCTTCAACAGATGGGTTGAGATAGGATTGCTGGGAACCGGCGATCGCCCTTGGAAGTGACTTGCAAGAGTCCGTGGATCGATAGCGACGCCTAAGAATTTCTCCCCTTAACCGCAACATCAGCCCTGAATCACCCCCGGATTCCGGAACTATTCATCAACCTCTAAGCGCTCTTGAAAACTGAGACCTAAACTAAAACGTAACAAAAGCTGCGCCGATCGCACTTGAGGGAACCAAAGATAACAAACCCAATCGTGCAATTAAGCCACGCGCTCAACGTCGGATAATCCCACAGATGGTGCAGCAATCGGCGACCGTACATAAGGTGCCAACGCTTCCGAAACAGCGGCAATATTGCAAGCCAAAGAAATACCCTCGCGATCCAATAAGCCTAAAACCCGATGTGGATCAGCCGGGTCCACCACAGGCAACTGACGCAATCCTCTAGCCGCCATTCGGTCTAACGCTTCACTGAGTAACTCATCAGGATACGCATACAAGACTTCAACAGTACAAATCTCGGAGATCGCCTGATCAAGCCAAGGGAGTAGTACCCCTGAGTCTAGTTCGGCGACTTTATTCACCGGACGTCCACCCTGTGCGATCGCCCGCTCAATATCCTGTAAACTAATAATCCCAATTAGGCGATCGCAGCGATCAAACACCAACGCGCTGTAATACTTCCCCCGAGTCAACGCCAACCCAGCCTCTAATACCGACTGGGTATCCTTTAACCGGAGAAAAGACTCGTGCATCGCCGCCGCCACATACATTTGTTGTAAAATCTCTACATTGCGATCGGGAGCAACATTAAACCCCATTTGTTCCGAATTCAACTCGGAATCGCTGCTCCCCTTGGGCCCTTCCACCAACCAAGCCGTTAAACCGACTGCCGCCATTAGAGGTAGCACAATCCGGTAATCCCGCGTTAGCTCAAATAGCAACAAAATAGCCGTCAGGGGCGCTTTAGCTGTTCCCGCCAATACCGCAGCCATTCCTACCATTGCATAAGCGGGGGGTGCCGCAATATGAGGGGCGATCGCCGGTAAAGTGGCCGCCAAAACTTTGCCATAAGCTGAACCCAAGGAAGCCCCCAGAAACATCGCGGGGGCAAATACTCCCCCCACCAAACCACTCCCTTGACAGAAAGCCGTTATCCCTAGCTTGACGATCAGCAGCGCCACTAATAACGGCAAGGAAAACTCCACATCCTGAAGCATCGCCTCTACCGTTTCATATCCAATCCCGAGAATTTGGGGCCATTGCAACGCCACCAATCCCACGCCAACCCCTCCGATCGCCGGGTGAATCGGGCGCGGAATTCGACCCAACCATCTCACTAAGGCCACTTCTCCGCGAAAGCAGCGACGTGCGAGTTGAATCGTCTCTGTAAAGGCGATCGATACTCCGGCAGCCAATAACCCCAGCCCTAAATATAGGGGTAATTCCAACGGAGAGCGAACGTCATACATCGGCAGGGTAAAAGCAGGCTGAGAACCCAAGCCAATCTGAGCAATTAACGCCGCCACCACCGCCGCCAGCAAAACCACACTCACGGCTGAGGTCGCAAACGTGGTTCCGAGTACCACCTCTAAAGCAAAAAAGACTCCGGCGATCGGGGCATTAAATCCCGCTGCCAAACCTGCCGCTGCACCCGCACCCAAGAGTAAGCGTTGGCGTTCTCGCGACACTTGCAACACTTCCCCCAAAAGCATCCCAAAATTAGCCCCAATCTCCACACTGGGACCTTCTGGACCGAGGGAGGCCCCGGTACCCAAGGAAACGGACGCCGCCACCATTTTCGTTACAGGTCTTAGGGGTAAGAGTTCCCGCAGACCCTGGGTTGCCGCAATTAAGGTCGAAATGCCGGGACCAAAATCGGGCCGATGCCACCGCATCAATCCTACGACCGCTCCCCCCAGGGCCGGAATACAAGCCAGGGTCCAAGGTCCCGCAGGGGAAATGATGCCCATCACA
This sequence comes from Cyanophyceae cyanobacterium, assembly GCA_038321985.1. Lineage (GTDB taxonomy): Bacteria > Cyanobacteriota > Cyanobacteriia > Cyanobacteriales > Laspinemataceae > Laspinema. The sequence goes on from JBBQFN010000008.1 coordinate 26,153, forward strand.
TCCTCCAGCATCAAGGTATGGATCCAATGGATCAGGTAGTGAAAGGTGACGATTCCCATCCCCGTACTACTCCCAATGAAAACAGCTAGTAGCAGCACTACTGTTCCAGGGGTCGGCTGTAATCGGTTCAAAAAACTCGTGACCGAGGACTTGGAGGGGGCAGGAGGCGCTTGCCCAGGAAGTAAAAGATCAGGGGGAGGGAGGGCTGTCATGAAATCACGATACGTTAAAAATCTTAAAAGTTTTAACTTTTGTTACTATTTTCTCATTTTCTGACAACCTGTGGCGCTGGGAACTGGGGTTTTTGGGGATAAATTCCAGATTTTTTCGTTGCACTATCACGGCCCGGTTTTGCCCAGTGGTGCGTCTTTTGAGTGAGCTTTGCCCGGAACTCTAGGGACGGATTCTAGGCGATTTCCCCAATGATGAGGTACATTTGGGGAGAGCGTTCACTTGACTCGTGCCTACTTGCGGTGCATCCAGGGAAAGCTAGAACCCTACCGAACAAGCTGCAAACCACTCCTATCGCTATCTGTACCGCCTGAGTCGGAGAAAGCCTAGAGGTTATAGAAGGGAGTATTTAGTTTGCTTTCTAGTTAAAAGACTGCTGAAGAGGGAGGGCGAAGTCTGGGTTCAGTTGAATCAAATTGAGTCGGATTTCCACTGTTGCGCCTAAATCACGGAAGCGATCGCCTCAATTTTGGCCTATATTTCTCGCCATTCCGTATTCTGCGTGGATTCTACGATTTTGGATCAATTACCTAGCCCCTTGGAACGAGCGCGATCGGGTCTAAAGTCTGAGTTCTGATCCCTGCTTCAAGTTTATCTATCGCAAATGAGGAGAACTAAAAATGACTGAGTTATTTTTATAAAATGTGATTTTTAAGCTAATTTAATCTCAAAACTTTATGCTAATCCGGACAATCTCTTCCCTAGATGGAGTTGGGGCTTGTGAGCTAATTAAACTTTAGGTGTGACCCCAATCAGCAAACCCCATAGGATATAATAAAGGGAAGACGGTTCACTTGTACGGTTCTGCCTGCGAGAACTTACTCCCTGAAGCTAATTTGACCCATTCAATGCCGGGGCGATCGCCAATCGGAGCCGGGATAAACTGAGCCGGACGCTCAGTAAGAGCCGCCTCCATCCTGGCACTTCGGGATGGGGTCTAGGCTCCCCGGCCAATTTTTATTGATGAAGTGATGTCACTTACTGACCAAAAAAAGCTCAAATAGCACCAGGGGTTTAAACCGATCAACTCAAGGGTACAGGAATTTAAACGCCCAAATATTTACAATTAATTCAGTCTTTGTCTATCAATCTTGTTAGAGTAGAATTAGAGTAGAATTAGAGTAGAATTAGGATAAACCCTGACACGGGCATGACCTTTAGATGCCATCGGGCAACCGCTCTCCCCTAGGGTTCAATTATCATCAGGAAGATGAGACGATTTACCTGTTTTCACCCGGAGATTTCTCCCTGAGGGGATTTTGGATTCCTCTAAGCCACGGAGCTTTCCCCCAGCTAGAGCTTAGGTCTTGCCTCCTTGGACCGTTTAGGAATAGGGAGGGAAACAGGAGGGTGGTGCGAGGGTTGAGTACCCCTCCCTACCAGGGGCAGTGAAAATTCCATCCAGTTAGGGTAAACAGGCCGACTTGAAATCTGAGGCCAAAACGGGCCGTGGTCTGCCTGGGGTGCAGCGTTGAGGAGTGGTAAGTAATTTAATTTAATTACTCGCCCTAAACAACCCACTGATTCGGGACCGAAGCCGCAACAAACTTCCACAGAAGCCCAACTGCGATCGCCCCCGTAGCGACAAGGTGTTTCCCACTCGCGGAAAAAAGTCTAAGAAGCGCGCCCTTTGTAAAACCTTAAAACCCAGGGAGTTGGGAATTGTTAAATCAGTTTAAGGCATTCATCCGAATTTTCACTTTTTCGGGTATAACAGGAGAATGCTGCTCTATCTTTCTCAAACCTGGTTAACTTTGAATATAGTTACCTCTATTTTCTCCTTCTTAGAGATTTAGCGTCAAACGTACAAACTGACCGATAGACCCCATTGCGACTACAAGCGAAATACACCCATGCAAGAGATGCAAAACCAATTCACAGTTCACTTCTGGGGCGTGCGAGGGAGCATAGCGTGTCCCGGTTCCGAGACCGTCCGCTACGGTGGGAATACACCCTGCATTGAGATGCGAGTGGGTGGTGAGCGCCTAATTTTTGATGGAGGGACGGGCTTAAGGGTTTTAGGACTATCCCTGCTATCGCAGATGCCAGTCAAGGCTTCGATGTTCTTCACGCACTCCCACTGGGACCACATCCAGGGGTTTCCTTTTTTTGTACCGGCTTTTATTAAAAACAATCGGTTCCATATTCATGGGGCAATCGCACCGAATGGGGCCACCATCGAGCAACGCCTTAATGATCAAATGTTGCACCCCAATTTTCCGGTGCCGTTGCAGATTATGGGAGCTCAGCTCGAATTCCACGATATCAAAATCGGGGAAGTCGTGGAAATTGGAGAAGTCAAAGTTGAGAATGCCCTTCTGAATCATCCCGGAGAGGCTGTCGGCTATCGGGTAAGCTGGCGAGGGTATGTAGCGGCTTACATTACCGATACCGAACACTTTCCCGATCGCCTCGATGAAAACGTACTCTCGTTAGCTCGGGATGCGGACTTGATGATTTACGATGCTACCTATACCGATGACGAGTACAACTCCCCCACATCCAGCAAAGTAGGGTGGGGACATTCTACCTGGCAGGAAGCGGTCAAAGTTGCCAAGGCAGCCAATGTGAAAAGATTAGTGATTTTCCATCACGACCCCTTGCACAGTGATGATTTCTTAGATCGCATGGGAGAGCAAGCCGCGCAACAGTTTCCAAATTCTCTGATGGCAAGAGAGGGACTCTCCATCCAGTTAATTACCCCAGGGCAAGAGGCTCCAGTCCCCGAACCGCAACAGGCCAAAGCGTCCGTTTAATCCACAAAAATCGGTCTAAACCAGAAGGGGTGAGGCTTCAACAACACTGAGGTAGAGGTTAAATTATCCGGTGGATGCTCAAGCCTCACCCTCGCTTGAGGCGATCGCCCAGAGAAATCCGGGGGCCAGAGCAATTTCACTTAAAATTTTTTGAGCGGAGCTTGGGGAGTTTCCGTTTATATGTAAAAATGTAAACTGTGTGGATTACCTCTTCTCTAAAAACGGCTCTGACTCCCGCCTCTGTTGCCCTCGGAAATTTTGACGGCATTCATCAGGGGCATAGACGAGTGATGCAGCCCATTTTAAGTCCGTCCTTCCTCCGTCAGCCTCTTTCGGTCCCGCCGCTGACGGAAGATAACTATGGGGAAAATTCTCTCCCCAACCCCGAGGCATACCTCAACAATGCCGAGGAAAGTATTTTAGAACCCTACCCCACGGTCGTTACCTTTAATCCCCATCCCCAGGAATTTTTTTCGGGGCAACGGCGCAGCCTGTTAACCCCCCTAAGTGAAAAGGTCAAATATTTAGAAGAGATCGGGGTTCAACAGCTTATTTTGCTGCCCTTTGACCAAGAGTTGGCAAATATGACCCCAGAAGAGTTTGTGGAAGAAATTCTGGTGCGTCAACTCAAAGCGCAACAGATTAGTGTGGGCCAGGATTTTTGTTTTGGGAGGCAGCGATCGGGGACCGTCAACGAACTCAAGGCGATCGCCTCTCGTTACGGCGTCAAAGTCACCCTGGTTCCCTTGCAAACCGCAGACGGAAACCGGATTAGCAGTTCTGCCATTCGCGAAGCCCTGCTTGAGGGCAACCTAGCCCAAGCCAACTCTATTCTCGGGCGTCCCTACAGTCTGATTGGAGAAGTGGTGCGCGGACAACAGATTGGGAGAACCATTGGATTTCCGACCGCTAACTTGCAACTTCCTGAGCAGAAATTTTTACCCCGCCACGGAGTTTATGCCGTGCGTGTTTATAGTTCCCCCACTCTCCCCGAAGAGAAGCCCGTAATTGGTGCGTTGAATATAGGGACTCGTCCCACCGTCGATGCGATCGCCACCCCAACCGTAGAAGTGCACTTATTAGATTGGTCGGGGGATTTGTACGGAAAAACCTTGACCTTGCAGCTAGAGCACTTTTTGCGTCCACAACAAAAATTTGACTCTTTAGAACAACTCAAAGCCCAAATTCAAACCGACTGCGCCACCGCGCGATCGCTGTTGAACACTTCCGAGTAATCCTTATCCGGTTTGCCCGTAAGCTGGTAATAGGGATCTATTCTCCATCCCTCATGAGCGAGGACGAGATAAATCCCCTACTACCTAATTACCTCTGGGTGATATTGAGCTAATTATGAGAGACCGTGTAGAAAAACTGACCCAAAATCTAAGCCAGACCATTGTCGGCAAAACTGATGCCATTCGCCTAGTTCTAGTGGCGCTCTTGAGCGGGGGGCACGCCTTGCTCGAAGATGTCCCCGGCGTCGGCAAAACCCTGGTTGCCAAATCCCTGGCTCGTTCCATTGCCGGAGACTTTAAACGCATTCAGTGTACCCCCGACCTCTTACCCACCGATATCACCGGGACCAATATCTGGAATCCCAATAGCGGCGAGTTTCAATTTCTCCCCGGGCCAGTGTTTACCAATATTCTCCTGGCGGATGAAATCAACCGCGCCACCCCACGCACCCAATCTGCCTTGTTAGAGGTGATGGAAGAACAACAAGTCACCATTGATGGAGTAGCCCGAATGGTTTCCCATCCCTTTTTTGTAATTGCTACTCAAAACCCGATTGAGTATCAAGGCACATTCCCTTTACCCGAAGCACAAATGGACCGCTTCACCCTGTCCTTTTCGATTGGGTATCCCAGCGAAGCAGAAGAACTCCAAATGCTGCACCGCCTTGAACACAAAGGGTCCAACTTCCGGGAATTGGAACCCTGCCTAGAACTGGAAGACATCATTGAACTGCAACATCTTTGTTCTCAGGTGCGGGTCGATCGCTCCTTGCAGCAATATATCGTGAATTTAGTCCGTGCTACCCGAGAGTCTGAGGAAGTCACCCTCGGTGCGAGTCCGCGCGGTGCCCTGGCCTTGCAACGGGCCACTCAAGCACTGGCCTTTCTGGAGGGTCGAGATTACGCCGTTCCTGATGATGTGAAATTTTTAACTCCTCACGTGCTTTGTCACCGCCTGATTCCCTCCGGGGGACGTCGGGCTAAAACCATTGTGGAGCAACTATTGCGATCAATTTCCATTCCTTAAGGGGCAAGGGGGATGCCTGGAGTATTCAGAATCAGAATTCGTTCTGGAACCTGCAAGTATCCACCCTGACTGCTTGATTGACCAATCTGCGCTCCACTACTAGCATAATGTTAAAGTTTTTGAGAACAAAAATGCTCCGACGACCGGGACGGCGATCGCCCCTGGTCCTATTTCTATTGCTCCTCTTCTGGAGTGTTGTGATTTCATGGCAACTTGCCGAGGCGATCGAACCCCCTGGGATCACCACCGTAGATCCAGTTCCCGAAAGCTTGCAACTCGGACAAGAATTGTACCTCAATAACTGCGCTACTTGCCATATCGCCGTTCCTCCCGCGGTCCTCCCTACCGAAAGCTGGAGGGACATCATCCAGGATACCAGCCACTACGGCATCGAAATCCCCCCTTTAGTAGATCCGGGCCGCCTAGTGATTTGGAATTACCTGAGACTCTTCTCTCGCCTCCAAACACGCGATACGGCCATCCCCTATCGCATCCGCGACTCCAACTATTTTAAAGCCCTTCATCCCCGGGTCCAACTCCCTGATTCCCTCACCCTCAGAACCTGCATCCAATGCCATCCTGGAACCGAACAATACAATTTTCGCAGCCTAACCCCCGAATGGGAGAATGCTGAGTAACGAAAGGAGGAAGGATGAGGGATTTCCAACCCTCATCCGTTCGGTAGAAATGATAAAATTCATATCAGTTCAAACTCCCGTCAGCCAACCTCTGTAAAATACGGGACATAAAACTGGCTGAATCAAACCCTCTTAAAAGTAGCGCTACTGTCCTGATATGCTTAAAAATCTGCTAGGCGACCCCAACGCACGCAAGTTAAAAAAATATCAACCCCTCGTCGTTGATATCAATCTCCTTGAAGAAGAAATCCAGACCCTAAGCGATGACCAACTAACGGCTAAGACAGCAGAATTTAAAGAAAAGCTATCAAAAGCCAAAACCATCGCTCAAGAAAAAGAGATTTTGGATGACATACTGCCGGAAGCGTTTGCGGTCGTGCGAGAAGCCGCTAGGCGGGTTTTGGGCATGAGACACTTTGACGTGCAGTTGCTCGGGGGTACGATACTGCACGAGGGGCAGATTGCGGAAATGAAAACCGGGGAAGGGAAAACCCTTGTTTCCACCTTACCCGCTTACTTAAATGCATTGAATGGCAAAGGTGTTCATGCCGTCACCGTGAACGACTATCTCGCGCGACGGGATGCGGAATGGATGGGACAAGTGCATCGGTTCCTCGGTTTATCCGTGGGACTGATTCAACAGGGGATGTCCCCCACAGAACGCAAAAAAAACTACGGTTGCGATATCACCTACTGCACGAACTCCGAACTCGGGTTTGACTACCTGCGGGATAACATGGCAACCTCGATGGCAGAAGTGGTGCAACGTCCCTTCAACTACTGCATCATCGACGAAGTGGATTCGGTGCTCGTTGATGAAGCGCGGACACCCTTGATTATTTCTGGACAAATTGAACGTCCCACTGAGAAATACACCCGCGCCACGGAGATTGCGATGGCGCTGACTACTGAGGAGCATTACGAGGTCGATGAAAAGGCCCGCAATATCCTGCTAACGGACGAAGGATTTGCCCAAGCAGAGGAATTGTTGGGAGTGACGGACCTTTATGACCCGGCGGATCCTTGGGCGCACTACATCTTTAATGCGATTAAAGCTAAAGAACTGTTTATCAAGGATGTCAACTATATCGTCCGTCAGGATGAAGTGGTGATAGTAGATGAGTTTACCGGACGAGTGATGCCCGGACGTCGCTGGAGTGATGGATTACACCAGGCGATCGAGGCAAAGGAACGAGTCGAAATCCAACCGGAAACTCAAACCCTGGCAACCATTACCTATCAAAACTTTTTCCTCCTGTATCCTAAGTTAGCGGGGATGACCGGAACCGCCAAGACAGAAGAGGCAGAGTTTGAGCGAATTTATAACCTGCAAGTGACGGTGATTCCCACCAACCGATCGCTTCAGCGTTATGATATGTCCGACGTAGTGTATAAAAGCGAAGAAGGAAAATGGAAATCCATCGCCCAAGAATGTGCGGAAATGCACCAAGCGGGACGTCCGGTATTAGTCGGTACGACTAGCGTTGAAAAATCGGAGGTGCTCAGCAGACTGCTGAATCAACTGGAGATTCCTCACAACCTGCTCAATGCTAAACCGGAAAACGTAGAACGGGAATCAGAAATTGTCGCACAAGCAGGTCGTAAAGGTGCGGTTACGATCGCCACCAATATGGCGGGTCGCGGAACCGATATCATTCTCGGGGGTAATGCCGAATATATGGCCCGTCTCAAGGTGCGGGAATACCTGCTGCCTCGCATTGTGCGACCGGAGGAAGAAGGGGAGATAAATGCTGTTAAAGTCGCGGGGACTGATACACGCCATAAACCCGAAGGGTTTGCCACTACTTCTGACAAGAAAGTAAAAACTTGGAAAGTTTCACCGCAAATTTTCCCCACCCAACTTTCTCGGGAAACGGAACAGCAACTCAAGGAAGCTGTAGAATTTTCTGTCCAGCAATATGGGGAACGAAAACTGGCGGAATTAGAGGCAGAAGATAAAGTGGCAGTCGCCTCGGAAAAAGCCCCTACGAACGACCCCGCAATTCAAAAACTCCGGGATATTTACAACCGAATTCGTGAAGAATACGAAGCCTTTACCACCAGTGAACATCAAGAAGTGATCGAACTGGGTGGGTTGCACGTGATCGGCACTGAACGACACGAATCTCGCCGGATTGATAACCAATTACGGGGACGCGCCGGACGTCAAGGCGACCCCGGTTCTACTAAATTCTTCCTTAGCTTACAGGATAACTTATTGCGGATTTTCGGCGGTCAGCGCGTCGAGTCCATGATGAATATGTTCCGGGTGGAAGAAGATATGCCGATCGAGTCTAAAATGCTGACTCGTTCCCTCGAAGGCGCACAAAAAAAGGTGGAAACCTACTACTACGACATCCGGAAACAGGTGTTTGAGTATGACGAAGTAATGAACAACCAACGGCGCGCCATCTATGCCGAACGACGCCGGGTACTCGAAGGATTAGACCTCAAAGAACAGGTGATCAAGTACGCCGAACAAACGATGGATGATATCGTGGAAGCCTACGTCAACCCGGATTTACCCTCGGAAGAATGGCAACTGGATCAAATGGTGGATAAGGTTAAAGAATTTGTGTATCTGTTAGCGGATTTGGAACCGAAACAACTGGAAGATTTATCGATTGAAGAAATCAAAACCTTCCTGCATGAACAAATCCGGATTGCTTACGACATGAAAGAAGCGCAAGTCGATCGCATTCAACCGGGACTGATGCGCCAAGCGGAACGGTTCTTTATTCTGCAACAAATAGATACGTTATGGCGGGAACATTTGCAACAAATGGATGCCTTACGGGAATCGGTTGGGTTGCGGAGTTACGGTCAAAAAGATCCGTTGTTGGAGTATAAGAGTGAGGGGTATGAGTTGTTCCTGGACATGATGACGGCGATCCGTCGGAATGTGGTCTATTCGTTGTTCCAATTCCAGCCGCAAATGCAACAAGCACAAGCTGCTGTGGCGGAACGGTAAAGCGGCAGGTTGATAAAGAAACCGTGTTCCAAATTCCAATGCGCGGACAAAGAGGACCCCACCCTAACCCTCCCCTTGGCAAGGGGAGGGGACAAGAGGTAGCTAAAATTCCGGTCCCCCCCCTTAGCAAGGGGGGGCAAGGGGGGGTTCCACTGTTGCGGAAAACCCTCCTAAAACTCTTTTAAAATTACCTAACATCTGTAACCTTGGATATTTATAAAACTCTACTACGTCCGATTATTTTTTCGGGGGTGCAACCGGATCCGGAGTGGTGGCATCATCAAACGATGGTGGTGATGGAGTGGTTGAATCAGAATCGCGATCGCGCCACCATTAGCACGATTTTGTCCCAATTACATCACAGTTCTACGGTGGTTGATACGCGGTTAGAACAAACTCTGTGGGATATTAATTTTCCTAATCCGATTGGGTTGGCTGCGGGATTTGATAAGAATGGTACGGTTGGGGGAAGTTGGTCTAATTTAGGGTTTGGGTTTGCTGAATTGGGGACGGTGACGTTTCAGGCACAACCGGGTAATCCTCGTCCCCGGATGTTTCGGTTACCCCAGGATTTAGCGGTTATCAATCGTATGGGGTTTAATAATAATGGTGCAGAAGCATTAGCAAAACGTCTCACGGATGATAAAGATAAAGGACAAATTACCTCGGTAAAACCGATTATTGGGATTAATTTAGGCAAGTCTAAAATTACACCTTTAGAAGAAGCACCGGGGGATTATTTAGGCAGTTTTCGGCTGTTGAAGGAGTTCGGGGATTATTTTGTGGTGAATGTGTCTTCGCCAAATACTCCAGGATTGCGATCGCTGCAAGAAGGGAAACAACTGGCGGAAATTTTAGATGCCTTGCAACAGGAGAATCAAGGGGTTAAACCGATATTAGTTAAAATTGCCCCAGATTTGGAATGGGAAGCGATTTCCGAGGCGATAACCGTGGCTCAAACCTATCAACTGGCGGGGATGATTGCCACCAATACGACGATTCGCCGGGATGGATTAAAAACCCAAACGATTAAGTTAACGGGTAATCCAGTGACGGAAGAAGCGGGAGGATTGAGTGGTGCACCATTAAGAGGGCGATCGACTGAAATTATCCGCTATATTCATCAACAAACCCAAGGACAAATGCCCATCATTGGAACCGGCGGAATTTTCACCGCAGAAGATGCCTGGGAAAAGATAACCGCAGGTGCTTGTTTGTTAGAAATTTATACAGGTTTGATTTATGAAGGACCCTGGATGGTCCGGCGAATTTTAAAAGGATTAGTGCAGAAATTAGAGGAGAATGGGTTAGGAAATATTGGTGAGGCAGTTGGCAGGAGTTAGCGGTTGGGGAAAACAGGCCTTGGATCGTTGCGCTGAGGCATTCCTTCATCAAGGGGAATTGAGATAAGCTAACTCTGCCCTAGGAATACTATCACCATTTATAATAAGGCTGAAAATCTCCAATTCTTGACCGGGGGACGGCGATGGATATTCTCACAGAGCGTCCAACAAGATTGTTGACCGCCAGTGCTTTAGTGGTTGGCGGGACGCTGTGCGGTGGTCCTTTAGGTGCGATAGGTACCATTGCCGCCTCAGTTGCTGCGGGTATCACCGCCAACGACATGGTTCCCCAGCATCTTAGCAATGTTGCCGTCCGCTTGCGTGGCAGTAGAGACAAGTTAAAGAATCATGACTTGACGGCGGCGACGGGGTTCGCCATTGCCCTAATTATCAAAAGTATCGCTGAAGCGGGGACCTATCCAAACTCCACAAAAAAATTGGAAACCCTTGCCAAATATACAGTCAAAGCATGGCAGGGAGTCGCCTACAACCTGAAACAGGTAAAAGAGACCAATTTTGACCCCATCCAAGAAGCCAACCTGAGCACGCTATTTCAAGGGGGAACGGCGGATTATGTGGGTCAAACCGTCTTGAAGCGAGAAGATTGGCACGACTTGTTAAACAGTTGGCTATGTCCTGGGGCTAAAGTGGAATTTCTGGATCATGTCTTGCAAGAAGTGGCGACACAGTTGCGGGATAAATTTGCTTTCGCCTTGCGGGAAGTGTTGAAAGCGGATTTTGAGGAGGGAGGGAAAGCTTTCGCCGGGTTGACTCTCTCCCTGCTGGGGGAAATGCGCGGCATTTTGCAGGAGTTGGCGGAGGGAAGTTCCCAGACACAGCGAGAAGACTTAACAGCACACTTGGCGGTGGTGAAGCAACTGCGGCAGGAGTTGGAGGGAAATTCCCAACGGTTTCAGGCGTTGGGGGGACAGATTGAGTCCGGGTTTGAGGCGGTGTTGCAGGAGTTGGGCATCACTCGGGCAGCAATTGCCGAGATGCGGGGTTGGTTGCAGCAGGAATTACGGATTTTAGAAACAAAGGTTGACGGAATACAACACACCGTTGATGGAATACAACAGACTCTTGAAACAGGTTTAGAGAGGGTTATCAAGGGTATCGAGGGAGAAAAATCCCACATTCAAGCGATTTCCTTCAGTTTGGATACTAACCCTCCCAAGGTGACCAACTGGCAGGGACGGGAGGGGGAATTGACTACCGTTAACCGTTGGTTGGATGATGAGAATACCAAACTCGGCGTCATTGTGGGGATGGCGGGGATGGGAAAATCTACCCTGGCGGCGAGGGTGTTTCGGGAACGGACGGACTTCGATGACAAACTGTGGGTGGATTTGCGGCAGCGTCCACTTTATTCCATTGTAGCGAGAGGAATATTGAAGCAGTTGGGGAAACTCTCGTCTCAGGAGTTGGAACAAATTGAAGAAACTCGCCTAACCCAGGTGTTGGTGCACTGTCTGCAACGTCGCAGGTTTTTGCTGGTGTTGGATAATTTGGAATCCGTGTTGCAGGATGAGGGATATCAAGAGTTTTTGCAGCAGTGGGTGGGGTACTGTCACCACACGGAGATTCTAGTAACGACTCAAATTGTGCCGGATTTGGTGCAGGTCAAACCCACGGAATTAGCCTTATCCGGACTGTTGCCAGAGAAGGGGGCGCAACTGTTGCAAGACTTGGGCGTGGGGGGAACCGATGCAGAATTGGCGGAATTTGTCACCCAGGTGAATGGACATCCTTTGATTCTTACATTGGTGGCGGGGTTGTTGAATGATCGGGAGTTAGGCGAGGGGGCAACAAAAGCAGATTCGGCAGGGTTGGGAATCCCCGCTATGGGGGCATTGATATCTCGGTTGAAGGGAACCCATCGGGGGGAGTTGGTGCAGTTGGTGGCGGTGTTGGATGCCTGTTTTCAGCGGTTGTCCCAGGAGTCGCAACGGGTGTTGCTGTCTCTGGTGGTGTTGCGTCAAGGGTTTGATGCGGCGGTGGCGAGTGCCATGACTGGGAAGGCGGTGACGGAGAAGGAGTTGCGGGAGTTGGGGAAACGGGGATTTTTGGTGGCGGAGGCAGGGGGTTATACGTTCCAGCTGTTTATTGTGGACTATCTCAAGTTTAGGCTGGGGGACTTGCGGGAGGGGCATTTACGGGCGATCGAGTTTTATCAGAGTCGGTTGAAGTCTCGCAATGAGTGGGAGACAGTGGAGGATGTGCGGGAATATTTGGAGGTGTTTTATCATCGGTGTGAGTTGGAGGAGTATGAGGCGGCGTTTGATGGGATTCGGGATGGAATTTATAGCGATAATTGTGTGGCTAGGTTTCTTGATTTACGGGGTAACAATCAACTCCTTGCCGAACTCTACCAGCAACTAATCGACAATCTCACGAATCGGTACGATTGGCGATATACTGCCTCTTTAACATCGTTAGGTAACGCTTGTAATTCCCTGGGACTTTACAGCAAAGCGATCAACTTTCAAAAACAATCTCTGGAAATTTTCCGGAAAATCGGCGACAGACCGGGGGAAGCCACTTCTTTAGGCAATTTAGGTGACGATTACCATTCCATCGGACGCTACAACGAAGCCATCGACTTTCTCGAACAATCTCTGGAAATTTACCAAAAAATTGGCGACAGGGGGGGGGAAGCCACTTCTTTAAACAATTTAGGTAACGCTTACCATTTCCTCGGACGCTACAGTGAAGCGATCAACTTTTACAAAAAATCTCTGGAAAATTTCCGGGGAATCAGCAACACAGAGGGGGAAGCCTATTCTTTAATGGGTTTAGGTAACGCTTCCAATGCCCTAGGACGCTACAGCGAAGCGATCGACTTTTACGAACAATCTCTGAAAATTTTCCGGGAAATCAGCTACAGACAGGGGGAAGCCAATTCTTTAAATAATTTAGGGAACGCTTCCCATTCCCTGGGACGTTACAGCAAAGCGATCGACTTTTATGAACAATCTTTAGAAATTTTTCGGGAAATCAGCTACAGACAGGGGGAAGCCTATTCTTTAAACAATTTAGGTGATGCTTACAATGCCCTGGGACGCTACAGCAAAGCGATCGACTTTCTTGAACAATCTCTGGAAATTAAACGGAAAATCGGAGACAGAAGGGGAGAAGCGATGAAACTCTTGGCGTTAGTTGGTCTGTATCCCAAAGCAGGCAAAGTCCAAGAAGGTTTTACAGCTTTACAGCAAGCGACATTAATTTGGCAACAATCGGATTTACCTTTTGACGCTTACCCGCTTCCAAATTGGATGAAAAAATTGGCTAAATTCGCACAACGGGGTAAGTTTCATCTGATGGTGTGTTTTATGGGGGGCCTTGTCGCCTTTCCCTTTGCCCTGGTTTGGTTTATTGGATTAATCCTCTATCGTCTCATCCGTCACAGATTCAAGCCTCGCTAATGTCAATCATATATCCAGCGTGATATTTTGAAAGGCATTTTTCCAGAATCCCTCTCTTTTGGAGATAATTTTATAGCTTTAAAAAATTAATAAGTCAAAAACTTGATTAAGCGTCAGTCCTGCTGTTTTCTATTTTTACTATAAATACAGCCATCCAAATAACTCTCGGGCTGATAGTTGCCAATCGGTTAATACGCTCAAAACGGGTAAAATATCATCACCGGTTTTGGCTTCGGGCGTTTGATTGGGTTGAAATATCATTACCGATTCATCCTCTGGATCGACTAACCATCCTAGCTGGGTTCCGTGATTTAGGCAAAAGATAATTTTTCTAATCCCCCGATTTGCGGATTGTTCAGGTGATAAAATTTCAATCATCCAATCTGGTGCAATTGTCACTCTGTTATCTAATCTGCCATTCGCTTTTCGGGGAATCCGCTGCCATTCAAATACAACGATATCAGGAACAATAGAACTTCCGCCAAATGTACAGCGCAACTCGGTAAAGGCAGCAGCTATCTTAGGTGGTTTACCTATATTATTGATAGCGGACCCTAATTCAATTTGAATGGCGCTATGTTCGGTTTGTGGCATGGGTTTTTGATAAATTGCTCCATTGATATAGTCACTGGCGGGTTTGGTTTCGGCTAACTGTAAGAATTCTTCTAGGGTAATGTCAGTGAGGGATTGAATTGCGGGAGTCATAACGGTTTTCTCCTAAACGGTTTGGGAATGTCTTCAGGGGTCTGGCTAGGGTAGGGGCTGTTAGGTAATATGGGGGTAACCGGATTCTCTTGTTAATTATAACTCCTTTTCTTTTATTACCTCTGTTATGTTTAATCTTCCTTGATAGCATTGCCCTAACCAAATTTTAAATTTAATGAAATTAAACTGATTTTTTTTGAATGCTAGCATTAGCAAATATAAACTTAATTTAAACAAATCAGCATAGAGTCCCCGGTTTCTGTCAATTCCCATTTGTCCAAAAGTTTGCTAAACTAGAGTTAATGTAATGGTTAACCGGGCAGGCAATATGGTACAGAGTCAAACCTCGGATATTCCTATCTTTCCCCCCGGCGATTTATGGAGTGAGGAGCCACCATTGGAAAGTTATCGTCATCTGAAACAACTGCTGTTATTAGTGAGTTGTTTAGAACGGTTTTGGAAAAATCGCCAGGACTTCTTTGCAGCCGCCAATATGAGCGTCTATTACAGTACCCGCCAGCGCAAATCAGAAGAAATGCGGGGACCCGATTTTTTCGTGGTTCTGAATACGGAACGGCTAGAACGTAAAAGTTGGGTTGTCTGGGAAGAAGAGGGTAAATATCCGAATTTTATTATTGAGGTGCTTTCGGATAGTACCGCCAAAACCGATCGCGGTTTGAAAAAACAGCTTTATCAAGATGTTTGGCGCACTCCTGATTACTTTTGGTTTGACCCCTATACCTTGGAATTTCAGGGATTTCACCTGATGAATGGGGAATATCAAGCCATTTCGGCCAATGACCAAGGATGGCTGTGGAGTGAACAATTGCAGCTTTATTTGGGGATTTTAGAGGAAAAGCTGCGGTTTTTCACCCCGGAAAGGCAACTGGTTCTGACCCCAGAGGAAGAAGCAGATGCTGAAGGGGTTCGTGTTCAGGAGGCGATCGCCCAAGTTGATATGGAACGCCAACGCAGCGCTATTTTTCGGCAAAAGCTGCAAGAACTGGGTATTAATCCAGATGAAATTACTTAATATTCTTCAAACTTAAAGATTCCGGATTTACTGGGTATTCCGGAATCTTTAGATTAGATGGCTCCGTCAAAAACTCTTGCCTTGAATGGGAAATGGTTAGGAGCAAAAGCCCCTATAAATGCAGGGTTTTCCCCGTTTATATAATAAAAAAAGGACTTAATTTTAAATATCTTGAGAATATCTAATTTTTTAAAATTTGTTTTCAACGAAATTTATCTTTAAACACTCAAAATGGAATTTGTAATAAATATGTCAAATTTTCTCACCTGGCCTTTTTTGTTGCTATTCGTGGTTATTGCTGGTGTCATCATTCCCTTGGGGTTGAATGCCTACGTTTATGCAGTGACTGCGGGCGATCGCTATACAGAAATTGAACAGGTTCCCCCCCAACCGATTGCCATTGTATTTGGGGCCGGGGTTTGGGAGGATGGTACTCCTACCCCCATGCTGGCCGATCGCGTTCAAGCTGCTGTGGATTTGTATAAAATCGGTCGCGTTCAGAAAATTTTGATGACCGGCGATAACTCCCGTCCCGATTATGATGAAGTTCAAGCGATGTCATTCTACGCGCAAGAACGCGGGGTTCCGGTGACTGATATTCTCCTCGATCGCGCTGGATTAAGCACTTATGATAGTTGTTACCGCGCTCAAACCCTTTTGGGGATTCAACAGGCGGTTTTAATTACCCAACGCTATCATCTTCCTCGGGCGGTTTATACATCTCGTAAAATGGGAATTAAAGCTGTGGGTTTGGGAACTCCCGATTGGGGGATTTTTCGCACTGATTCCATGAGTTACTATACTTTTCGAGAATTTCTGGCAGTGGTCAAAGCCTTATGGCAGGTACAGGTTACCCGACCCCAACCTACGGTTATCGGTCCTTTTAATGGAGTAGAATAATTGCTACAACTAGGTGCACTCATCCCTTGATTATTTTCCGTTAATTGCAGAAAATTAAACTTCACACATAGGGAAAAGATGCGATGAATTAATCAGGCCGATCGCGTCTTTATCAAAAATTTAGTCTTGTCCTCACCGGGCCCACATAGCACCCCTTAATTACAGCGATCGCTGTTCTTCTGCGGTCCCGGTGTGATGGCAAGAGCAAGAGAGTGATGGAGTCAGTCTCGTAGGAATAGTCGGCTAAAAGTTAGATATCTCTTAAACATCCCTGAGCGTTGCTCTCTATTTTTTTTATTGCGCGAATAAAAATTCAGGGTGTTTCTTCATCGAGTAGTCCCACCTGAGACCACAGAATTTTTACCATCAGCGCTTTAGCAATTGCATTCAACTCTTCGGCTGCTTCTGAATCGGCTGGCTCTAAGGCGGATTCTGCCTCCCCTGGGGAGGATGCTTCATCTTCTGGGTTATTAATTTTGGGCGGATCTTCTGGGTTCATGCTGTCTTTACCTTCCATGAGCAATTCGGATATCTGTTCTTACTATAAATCCGTTTGTTTCCTCGAAGGGCGATCGCAGTTTGAACCCCAGGTGAAGATTATCCCCTTAAATTGCGATCGCGATCGCAATTTAAGGGCACAGGGAAGACCTGCCCAGATTTATCGGGAATATTACCGAATATTATTTAAATAAAGTTAATTCTACCTGCCAGTTTTTCTGCTCAAACTGCTTGCGAGAATAAGAAAATTCTTCCCCTCCTTCTAACTTAATAATATAATTTTGAAGTTCGGGTATATTTTCTACAGTCAGGGGAAATTTACAGCTCATCGTGGAAAATCCGGCTTGTAAAGGTTGTGGGGTCCCTCCCTCTAAAATCCCCGTGGCGATTGTTTGGCGATCGGTATTTTGAATTAAAACCTCCCTTCCCGGATGAAGATATCTTTTTTGGCTCTCAATGCAGGGATCTCCGGGTTCCGTAAAGAGTAGTTCTACATAACCCGTTAATTTTTCCCCCTGCAATTGGACCGATTCCCCTGGGTTCATCACGTTCTGGGGACCCGGGGTAGAAAGGGGCATAAATCCTACTAAAAATCCCCCGACCCCAAAAACTGCGAGAGTTCGTAAAATAAAGTTAGCTGTCTTCATAGAGTTAGCATCGATCTCTTTTAGTTCAGGGTTTAAAAACAGGACGTATTATTTTTATATCTTTGCCTACTGGAGTAATTTTTTAATCCTTCTTAAGGGTGATTTTTATAAAATTTGCTAAAATTTTTCAGACCCCGAATATTTTTATCTTATTTCATGTATTTTATTTTAGCTTTTTATTTATTATCTAGGATTAATTATAATAACGGCTAATAAATACGTTACCTCTTAAGAAATATATTTTTTGCAAATTTTTACAATTCATTATATTTAGTTAAATTAAAATATTTTAATTTAACTAAATTTTTGGCTATAAACCGGATGGCTCTAGTCTATGAGGATACCCTGCCGGAGAATTAGATTAAATAGGGCTAGAACGACTCCCTTTTTTTTAAAGTCCCGCTTCCCCGTTCACTGGATGCTGAATACAAAATAATATCTATCAAATAGGCGATTCTGGTGTTGAAAGAGCTTCGGGTTGTAGAACATTTTTCTCTATTCTACCCATAAAATTCATTTGTCATAGGGCAAAACTTGGAAAACTCCAGCGATCGCGATCGCACCCCAGTGGTGATAGGGATTAGGCATTAACGTGATGGGAGTCCCTGGCATTTTTGAATAAACTGGAGAAGATTCAAATAGTAAAAACTGCCTAGATTAGCAATCCGACTATTCCTGTTGGGAAACTTAAACCTCTAGCTGATCAGTCAATAAGTTGAGAGCCATCCGGGTTGGCCCGATAAGAGGCTGTACTGTCCATGCAAGTGCTGATTTAGCACCCGCTCCTAACAACAGAGGAAACCAGATGAATGTATTAGATTATACCATACAGCATCTAATTCGCATCACTTGGATAGAGCTTTCTGAAAAAGCCACAATCCAAAGCGATCTCTCTAAGGTTTCGACTCGTCGGCACCGGAATTTTTTCAAGCCCCTAGGTCCAGTCAAGCAGTGGCTCGATCGCCTAGAAGTTCGCGATCGCCAAATAGCTCATAGCTTGTGTAAACTCATTCCCGCCCAATGTCCGTTTGAACGGGATATCAAATTCTGTGGTCATATCTTATTTCACATTCCGCCCCTGTGTAAACTGAACCCATTCTATGACCAGTTTGTGGGGCTTCGCTTTCGGGCATTATGTTATTTAGCTGATGAATGTGGTGAGGACGTCACCGTTTACTGCTAAACAAAACCAGCTTATTCGCCCTCACACACCTTGCTCCAACCCTTCTTACTTTCGCCGGAGTTGCGATCGCTTTTTCAGCGTTTCTAACCGTTGTTTGAGAAGCTGAAGATTGGGTTCACTGCCCCCGTAACGCCAACTCACATAAGCGTGAGAAATTTCCTCGACTGCGGATACATCCGTCTGGGGCTGATGTTGGTGCAACTCTCGCGCATACTCAAAGGGAGTTTGAGCAGGATGCTTGCGATATCCCTGCTGTCCTAACGTATCCAGCATTTGCCGATACAGTCGCTCCACTGGGGGCATTTTTGCTAAGAACCGACGATAGCGCCATTGTCTAAAACCATTCCAAGCCAACCAGCCTAGAAAGGCTAAACCCGTCAGTAATATTGAACCGGCAAAGAGTCCCAACCAGCCTTGGGTAAAGAGCCGCAATACCCAAACAATGGTGCCAACCAGCAAACCTCCCAGGGTGGAGAAAACAACTTGCAGAAATCCCGTCACTGGCGAAGGCAGCCAACCTGCAACCCATCGCCACAACGATCGCAACACGCTAAAGGGCTGATATTCTTGAATCGATGGTGGAATCACTTCGTGACCCGGAATTGGATCGAAGGCAAACCAACCATACTGCGGAAAATACACCTCAGTCATGGCATAAGCATCGGTATTGCGAACCACATACAGTCCCGTAAATGGATTAAACTCCCCGGGAGCAAAACCCACCACTAACCTTGCGGGAATACCAATTGAACGCAACATAACGGTATAGACGGTGGAGAAGTGATCGGGATAGCCCCCCTGTTGCTCAAACAGAAACGTCTCTACCAAATCATCCTCTTCGTCTAGAAAGGGTAGACCAAATGGATCGCTAGGAATGCTGTAGTTTTGCTTGAGATACTGGGCAAGGTGAAGGGCTTGTTCGTAGGGAGAGGTGAGGGGATTCGGTGCGGCTGCTAAAATTTCCTCTGTTCGTTGGCGCACGCGATCGCTGATTTCCGGGGGGACTTGCAGGTAATAATTGCTAATGGCCTTAGGATAGGTTGTAGGGGCTTGACTGAGCGCCGTGCGATCGCGGTAAGGTACTTCTGAAATTACCGTGTAAGTCAGGCCCTCAACTAAACCCAAGGGCGATCGCAGACTACCTTCTGTATCGAAAGTCACCTCTTCTGTCGGAAAGTAAAGCGATTTGGGCTCAGACAGGGCCGGAATAATATTCGGTAAATCCGACACTGCGGTATAACTTTGAACAATTTCTTCAGTTCTTCCCCGTCGGGTTCGATCAAAGGGAATATTAAATTGATAGGACCAACTAGGACGTTCCAGGGTTGTCGCCTCCTCATTGCGCCCAATTTCCCAGCCTTTCCCGGTATAGCGGTCAAACGCCAGAACGCGCCAAAATCCTTCTGTCTGCGATCGCACCCGCAAGACGACCTTGGGTTTCATTTCGCCCCGCAGGTTTTGGTTCATCCGGTTATTGAACCCGTAATAAAATGTATCGTCAATCTCTCCGGGTCCATCTCCCGCTTCCCCTCCAGTGCCTTCTCCTTCTCCGTTGCCATACCCCGGATTGACAATCCGACGACCATCCAAATCTCCCTGGATTTCTATCGGAGAACTCACGGGAAAGGTTTGTAATTGATATCCTGGAAACCTCGGCATCACTGCAAAAATAAGCAATCCGAATCCCAGAACGAGACTAAAGAGGAAACCGTAAAACCCGAGTTGGGAATAGTTGATTTTCTTTTTCTTCCGGGTTCCGGTTTGACGTTTCTCCGTTTTAAGTCCCAGGCGCGAGCGATAATCAAAGACCAACGTCGGCAGAGCGATCGCCAAAAAAATCAATAATAACGGCGCAAAGGCTAAAGTTTGGCTGACGGTTCCGGCAACCCCAAGCAGGATCAATCCAATCACCATCGAATAGCCCAAATCTGAGCGCCGGGGGAGGTCAAAACTATGCAGAATTTGAACTTGAATCAGCAGTTCAGCCAGAACCACACGAGTATCGTTGAGTTCCTGAACTAAGCGACCAAAAAAAGCACCGAGGGACAGCAGCATCCCAATGGCTAGTAAAAATTTAACGGCAATATTGCGATCACGGCGGCGATACCAACTCCAAGTGGCTCCCACAATGCTCAACGGGACTGCCCAAAGGCTCATCGTAGTCCCTGCGGCCACATCCGTTGCGATAATTCCAATGACCACCAGCGCTTGCACCAGCGCCCGCAGCACAACCGAGTCCTCCGGAGTAGGAGGTTTGCTTGCCTCGATTTGCTGTCGAATCCTACGCCAGACGGGAATGAGGGACAGATGCCGAATCCCTGACGAGTTAGACATAATGATGAAGGATAAAAGAGCAAAAGGGTGTCTTTCTTCCTTCCTAATTTACTCTATAGCAATCCTAAATGCCTCAGTTGCACCGTCTAGGAGAGACGAACGACAAACGTCAAGGCGTTATGGTACTCATTGTGGAAACGCACTTCTAATAAATAAGAGCAGTCGGGTTGTGGCTCAAACAGTTCAACGTGCAAACACCCGGCATTGGGACGAGAGGTCGTAGATTGAGCCTCACCGCCGCGAAGTTGCAAGGTTCCACCCGAAGGTAATTCCCCCCGCACTCGCAGACATCCCCGTGATTGAGTCTCGGAAGACCCTTCGCTCTTGAGGTTTCCTAAACATTCCAACCGAATGCTTAACATTCCGGCACTGGTGAGCCATTGCCGTTCGACCGGCCCTCCCGAGGCACTGACGCTTAAAGTCAGGGTTCCCATGATTTCTCGGGCGGCGAGCAAACAGAGGACCATTTGTTGATCCGCGCTTGCTCCTTCGTAGGTGGGGGGAAAATCAACTGCCCCATTTGTTAGAGGGTTCATTGCCTCTGCATTTGACCCTCGCGTTGGAGACATGGCAAGCGCCCATCCTGCTAACTGGTGCAGTTGAGGGCGGCGATCGGGAAACAACCCTTCCACCGCACGGACTAATTTTGCTCCGTCTTGTAGGGAAGATTGGATCAGAACCCGGCACTCTTCTAAAAGTCGGGTTAGCACAGTTGCAGGCAGGGTGACGGGCAAACTCAACAAGGGCAACTGGGTCATCCAATCGAAAGTAGGAACTTTTTTCTCTTCCGGAAAATCTAAATAATCAGGTTCGTAATCCAACAGTTCATTTTCCCAGGGGAATAGGGGGGGATGATGTTGAATTTCAGTTTCCAGTCGGCGTTTCACAAGTGCGTAAAAACGGTCTTGCACGGCAGGTATCTCTCCTGGTTTAAGTTGTTGCTTTCCTCCGAGACTCGACTGCTCATCGAGTTCTGCAAACCCTCTTAGGGATTTACCCTCATCACCGGGTAATTTTTCGATGTCTTCACAATCGAGAGGGTCTAAGTCGTTCTCCGCTAAAAATGCGGCGAAGTCTGCTCCCGGAGGTGTTTCCGGACTGGTTAGATCTCCAGGGGGCATCGTTTTTTGTGGCGGGGATGTTTGGAACAGCCACGCTAAAATGTGCTCTTGGAGAACCTCTGAGTTAGCAAGGCTTTTAAAAACTTGCTCGTCCCTATCCATGTCTTACCCCCCTATTCATCTGTAGATGCATTATTTCCGGAATCGCGCTCGTTACGAAGATGCCATGCTGCTTCTAGCAGCCTAAACCAGCGTTTTTGAACTTGGTTGACGGTACAGTCTAAGAGTTTGGCAATGTCTGAATCTTTCTCTCCTTGTTGCTTTAATCGGAGTAATTCCCGTTGTGGGGCTTCTAGGTTATCTTGGAATTGCTGCCACCGTTCCGGGGTCAATCCCAAGTTTCGGCCTAAATCGGCTTCTAACCACTCATGCACCAGTTCCCAGCGGTGAGAGAGGGCAAATCGAATCAAATGATATTTAAAGCGCTGCTGTAAGTAATCCCGCTGTCGGGGAGTCACGCCTAAAATTTCTTCGATTTCATTGGTGGGTAAATCTTGCAATCGCAAAATAAAATAGTCCGCACAGTCGTTTTGCCCTCTCTCTTGCAGGTAAGCCAGCACTTCTTTGATGACGGTTTCCCGCAAGGAATCATCCCCGGGTTCCGCATCGCGATCGACCATCGCATTTCGCACCTGTTGCACCGAGGAGTCATTCCAGGTTTGATCCGAGTCTAGGGAGGCCCCCTCAGCCGCCTGTTCCATGTCTACGGTTGTTTCTGGCGGTTGCTGTTGGGAAAAGGTTTGTGCTCGCAAGATCAGCAGTTGTTGCGATCGCCCTCCCGATAGTGGAATCCGGCGTTTGGCATACCGTTCAGTAAATGCCATATATTCAGACAATTCTAACAAAGTGGTTGGGGAAAAAGTCCCTTCCAGTTGCGCTTCTCGTCGAAAGGCATTTAACGATTCTACATAAAATCCTTGCAGGAAGTCTTCGATTAAGTTCAAGCGAGCTTGATAGCTAGACTGGATTTGAGGCGGCGTGATGTAGCGATAAACCATCGCACTGAGGGTACTGTGTAATTCCACTCTCCCCCCTCGCGCCCCAAAATTATAATAAAAGAGACATTGCTGTAAGCGATGGCGAGATAAGGTAACTCTCCATTTCTCTTCTTCTCCTGATGCTTTAATTCTTTTACTTTCTTGGCAAATCCGGTTAACTTCTGCGGCAATGCGATCGGCGACTTCCCGGCATTTGCTGTCAGAAGAACGGGTATTTTGCTGGAGTTCTGTAAATAGAAGTTGAAAAATATCTTCTTCCACGCGCCCCTCGATTTTTCCCATCATGGTTTGTAAATATCAACCCCCTAGTCCACCTAGGGATTACTACAGCTAAACTTAAATGGATGATAGAAAGCTCGACCTATTTACCAATGAATTTAGATCGACAAGTTCAGCTTCTGATTGACAATGCACCCCAAGATGGTCAAACTCCTGGTATCGTGGCGGCGATCGCGCCAGCGTTGAAGCAACTGGCTTTGCAATTGCGCCATTCCCAGTATTATATCCTGCAAACTCTCAATCAACGGTGGATGGTGACTGCCTTACGCAATCGCGCTCAACCGGATCTTGAGAAACAGGTAATTTATGCTTTTCCTTCAGTTAAAGACGCCAGCAATGGTACTTATGCTCCCCAGGATTCACAAGCAGTTGCTGTGCCGGTCCCGGTGATTCATATTTTATTTCAAATGGTGGCAATTGATACCCTCGATAGTGTGGTTTTTTTTGAGAAATCAGGAGATATTTCTGCGGGTACGGAGGTTCGTCGTCAGGACCTGCAAAGCTTGATTCAGGCGCAGTTACAACAACATTTACAACCCACTTCCAATCCGCTGAAATCTCGCCCTGTGCCACCGGATATTGCTTGACCCTTCCAGGGTGACTGCCTCGGACTTGTTCGAGGGAAGTCCCTGTTCATTTCCATTTACCCATCACGGAGCAACAATCCTATTCCAATTATGAAGAAATAGCTAGATGACAAAGGGTTAGCCGCGATCGCCAGGATGGCGACGGCGATTCGACTTTTTCGCCTATCTCGGGTTTTCTATTCTTTTGAGCACTCTGTTAACCCGGCAACCGCTTTATAAAATCGGTTGTCGGGTGAATATGTCCACCGAGTCGATGGAGCTATTTCACAAAAAGGCTCCGAGTGAATGGGGTCAAGGGCCTAAGTGCCTGACCTTTTCGGGCAAACCTCCTGATTCGGTCCCCGATTTCGGTGCAACTGCCGCAGCAGATGTCCCGAAATGGAGGAGGGAAATTTAGGACAATTGAGATCGCACTACTCAGGAAATGGGTTACTCTCGAACTCGGCAGTTGAAGACTCGGGTAAGGGATCAACTGCGATCGCCCCAGGACCCTTAACGCCCTCAACGGACCGTTAGTGGTTCATCCTCGGTGCGATTTCGATCCCGATAGATCCAGCCGAGCGGCTGAACGCTCATTGCTAATACAAGCGACTCAAGACGTAATCCGCCAAGTTTACCAAGGCTTGATGACATTCCCCCGGAGGCAGCCGATCTAAGTGTTTGACTGCATCCCGAGCGTGGAAAGCAGCTAATTCCCGAGCCCGAGGGATGCCCTTCGAGTCTTTAATCAAGGCGATCGCTTCGGCTAAATCCTCCTCTTCGGCAAACTCGCGCTCGATTAACACCTCTAAATAGGGTTTTTCTTCCAACGCATATAACGTGGGTGCCGTCAGATTCCCGCTGCCGAGGTCTGAACCCGCATTTTTGCCCAAGACATCCGTTGAACCTGTGAAGTCTAAGATATCATCCACAATTTGAAACGCCAGACCAATCTGACGTCCGTATTGATAGAAGTTTTCGGCTAAGTCTTCATCTACCTCACTTAATATACCAGCGGCTTTAGAACTGTTGGCAATTAAGGAGGCGGTTTTATAGTAGCTTTTTTCCAGGTAGGCTTCAATGGACAAGCTGTTGTCAAATCGATTCAGTCCTTGCTGAATCTCCCCCTCGGCTAGATTCATAATCACTTCCGAGAGCAATTTGACCACTTCTAAGTTATCTAAGTTGGCTAAATACCAGCTCGATTGAGCAAACAGAAAATCCCCCGCTAACACCGCTACGCGATTGCCAAATCGACTATGAACAGTGGGTACTCCTCGGCGGAGTTCCGATTCGTCCACCACATCGTCGTGGACTAAACTAGCGGTGTGGATCATTTCCGTGATTTCTGCTAATCGTCGATGACGAGGAGTAATTTCTCCATCGGGAGCCAAGGCCCGCGAGAGCAACAGCACGATTGCTGGCCTCATCCGTTTTCCCTTGGCCCCAAAGAGGTACTCCGCCGCAGCGAACAAAATCGGGTGACGGGCACCCACTAGCTTTTTCAGGTTCTCGGTTAACAACCGCAGGTCTGCTTCAACCGGGGAAAATAGGGAGGTGGTTGAGGTCATGGATAGGCCGACTCAGACGTAAAGTTACGAAATTTTACATATATTCTAAGCGAAGCCTCTCCCAATCCAACACTTTTCTCGTAAAAATATCCTGAAAAGCTCCTGGTGCTGCTGTCTTAGCCCCTTTTTTAAGAATTGTTAAATAAAGTTTCAAAAACCCTAGAAAACTTAACGGGCTTGTGTTAGGGTAGTAATTAAGAATTTAAAGATTCCATCCATAGGCGTAGCAACGCTCCCCAGGTGTGGTTTGTCTCCCTTTAACCGTCAAGTAACAGATTTTGAGCTAGGTGACTGAATCTAGCGATATCAGAAATTCTCCTAGGTCACTTGACGCTTGGGAGGTAGAGCGGGTAAATGGATGCGAAAAAAACCCAGAGTGGGTTACTCACAGTAAACCCCAGGCGGGTGGCTTTCAGTCTGGATTTTCTTTGATGATCGCTTCTTGTGCTTAGTTCGCTCCCAAGCAGCTTTTTGCTGAGGGAAAGCAAGGAGTAGCCCAAACCCCGAAAAACCTAGAGTGAGTTTTTCTCAGTAACGGTAGGACCGATGGCGTTGGGTTTGGCATTAACCATTCCCATTCAACCTGTTTCGTTGGCTCCGTGAAGACCCAAGGAAGATAGAGAGCTTTTGGAAGTGATGTATTTCCAGCTTTGAAAGTTACAGTTTGTAACTGGAGGGGTTCGGAAGAGCCTCTATAGGTCCTCTAGATTGAAAAAGGGGTTTTCTGCGAGCGACTATATTTGTCCTGCAAGGGCCGTGCCAGTATTTTGAAGCCTAATGGTGCTTGAGAATGCTGACAGAATTCCTATAACTATTTTCGTTGACGACTCCCGCGCTTTCATTTTCACAGCCGTACTATGACCTACACTGATATGCCTTTGATTATTCCGGTTCTGGCAACAGGTTATTTGTTAACCATTTATTTGCTCTTGAGTTTGGCAGGGCGACACGCTAAAGGGTCAAGTTCAAGACCTTAGGGCGGTTCTCCTGTGGCATCAAATGCAGGAGAACTATCTCGATGCAGGGCGATCGCACTCCGTTGAGTGACGATCGTTTTCGATTCCAGTGCTTGTCTAGAAAACCCCTGACCCCTCAATAAAATAGCTGGCCCTAGAGCGATCGCCTCACCGAGGCTTAAGAACTTAAAAGCCCATAGACTAAACCAGAATACATTAATAAAAACAGCCTTTCCCCCAGCCCCATTTCGATTGGGAGAAAGGCCCACTTTCCCCTTTGAGGAAATTGGAAGAGCGCTTTTGATCAAGGTTCGACCGGCAAAGGCTGGCCTTCTAATACGGGTAAACAGACTTGGGAGACCACTGGAGTACATCCGAGTAAGTGAACTGCCCGTTGAGCAAACTCTTGAGCGCAACCGCTCACCATAAATTGTGTGGGAAGTGCCGGACGCGACTCTCGGAGTCCTAACATCTCCAACTCCCGCGCCGCAGCCGCCACCACATGAACAGCGGGATCCACCAACTGCACGGAGCTAGGCAAAATACTCTTGAAAACCGGAGCTAAAAGTGGATAGTGGGTGCAGCCATAAACTAAAGTATCGATTTGCTGCTCTTGTAAAGGGGCCAAATATTCCCGTGCCACCTCCATCGTATAAGGGTCATTAATCAGGTTGCCTTCAATTAACGGCACGAACTCCGGACAACCCACTTGCCAAACCCGTGACTCTGAATTCAGGGCTTGAATCGCACGCCGGTAGGCATTACTTGCTGCCGTTGCCGGGGTCGCAATCACTCCAATCCGCCGACCTTGACTAACCGCAGCCCGAGCACCGGGTAAAATGACACCTAAAATCGGAAAGGGAAACTCTGATTGCACCATTTCCAGGGCTAGGGCGGAACTGGTATTGCAGGCCATGATTACCATTTTGATATTCCGTGGCATCATCCAGTGGAGAATCTCGCGCACAAATTGCACAATTTCTGCTTGAGAACGGGTGCCATAAGGAAGACGAGCGGTATCCCCAAAATAGAGAATGGATTCCTGGGGAAGCTGGCGGTAGAGTTCTCGCAAGACAGTCAAGCCCCCCAGCCCACTGTCAAAAACCCCAATTCTAGGCCGCAGGTGGTTACCATCAGCCCCAGGGGGATAGGGTGGGGAACCAGGGATGGAATTGGAGAGATACTCAGAGCCAGTGTTACGGACAAACGCCTCGCTTTGTCCTTGACAATCGTCGTATAAGGGACTCAGGTCAGACTCAAAAAAGTTAGACACGGGTGGTTGATTTGCGCGAAGTGTATGGGTTAGAAATCAGCAGTCATCGACCCCAATTCGGGAATCTTCAGAGAAAGATTTCCGATGATGAGGGGGACTAGGGATTTTGAAGGTATTGTAAAACACCTCGCGCGATCGCCTGAGCTAATTGCGTCCGGTATGCTGCATTTGCCAGTCGCGGTGCATCTTCGGCACCTGTGACAAAACCGACCTCCAGTAACACCGCAGGCATTGAGGTATGGCGCAAGACATAAAATCTAGATTGCCGCACCCGGCGATCGCGAGCGCCCGTCCCTTGCAGAAGACTGTTATGAATGGTTTGCGCCAGACGCTCACCACTGGCATAATAATAAGTCTCGATACCGTTGACATCGGGGCGACTCATGTCAATAGCATTGGCGTGGATGCTGACGAAAATATCGGCATTGACCCGGTTCGCCAACTGAACCCGAGGCGCTAACTCGATTTCCCGGTCATCCTGACGACTCATGACAGCTTGGACGCCATTTTGTTCTAAAATCGTTGCCACCTGTCGGGAAATGTCCATAACAATTTCCTTTTCTTGGATCCCACCAATGCCCACCGCGCCGGGGTCCCCACCACCATGTCCAGGATCGATCACTACCACTCGTCGCCCATCTCTAGCTCGCATGGGAGACGGCGAAGGGTAACTCATGGGCGCAGGGGGGGTGGAAGCCGAAACCCTGGAGTTGGGGGCCGCACCTACGCTACCGGGGGGTTGTAAGGTAAGGGATAGCAGTTGGGGGCTGGGTTGGGTTAAAGAGCCGATTCGCACCCCTGCGGCGGGTTGCACCAGGATTGCCACAGTTTGGGGGTCTTCTTGCTGCAATTTTACCCATAAAAAAGCACCCCGATTTGAAGACCTAGGGGGTTGTACCCCGGGGGCTAACTGGGCCGAGGGAATCACGATTCGATAGGCTCCGGAAGCCCGATCCCATTCGCTAGTGTAGGTGAAGGGTTGATTAGACTTGATTAAAATTTGGGACCCATCTTGTTGCAGTTCAATGCTTTCAATGGTGACCATGCGATCGCTACTGGGGTTCGGCGACATCGAGACAGGTCCCGAACCGACCCTAGGACCTTGAGAACTGGGCAGAACTACTACCCCACCGAGGTTACTGGGGGTAACCTGCCAATTGGTGCTAGTATCCGTTAAAACAAACGTCACCCGCACTCCCGGGGTTGAGGCATCCAAAGGCCGGACGCTCATCCGAGCCACCCCGTGGCGATCAAGCAGTTGGTCTCGTGACCCCATATTCGGGGAGATTGTAGCTCCCGGGATGTCCACATATAACGAGCGATCGCTACTGCGCTCCATTTTAACTTGAGGCTGCCCCCCTCGGGTCCGGATAAAGAATCCATCCGGCGTCACCTGAACATTTTCGATTTGAACTCCGCTAGGAGATTGAGCCCCGGGAGCGGCAGCCAAAGGCCCACTCGATGCCGCCCCAACCCGTTGGGGTGTTGGCAACTCAACGGTCCATTCCGTCGGACTTAATCCCCGAAACTGCACCTGTTGCGGATCAAGGGTATAGCCCGGGCTTAATTCAATGACTAAGCGAGTGGTATCCGACTCAAACTGTCCTACCCGAATTGACTCGAAACCTGAACTGCCTACAGGTTGAGTCACTGCTTGACGATCCAGGGTTGTACCGGGCAAATCAATAACAAGGCGTGTGGGATTGGCGATTAATTGCGCCTTGGGTTGAACCCCTCCAGCCGTCGTAAAGTGCAGGCGGTTTTGAGCCGTATCAAAACGCCAATATTCTAGTCGGGCTGCTTGTGCGGGAGCCGATAGCAGTAAAACGGCGGTTGCCGTTGGTAGTAACCAAGAAAATATTTGTGGTTTCACCCAATTTCTCATAATGGAAATGTTGTGTTTGCGGATAGTACAGCCATAACGGTTAACAGGAGATTTGATGAACCAGTCGCCATCTAGCGCCCTCCCACGGGTTATAAGCCTTAGTTTATTAACATAATCTTAAGACTGGCTTGAACGATATCATGTTCTGCTTGGGAAACGTGGAAGTTTTGTCCCCATCAAGCGTAACTTACCCTCCTGTCTATGTTTTCTTTAAAGAAACCGCTTTGAGGGACCAACGCCCGACTCAACCCCTTCATTGTTGAGGGAGGTAATACCCCCCTGGTCCAACTTTTCTTCTTTAGTCAAGGTGGTTCTGCCTGATCTAGAATTCTAACCACATCTCCTGAGTAAGTTATTATATCTAGCTAACGGGGAGATGCAAACCATTCTCATCGATTGTAGTTGATCTGGTGGAGTGGGTCCCGATTAAGTTAAGGGGTCAGTTCACTGCTCTGAGGAATGCCTTTAAAAAAACGTTTAAGGGTAGATAACTTTTGAGGGCAAGGCTTTGAACCTCAAAAACTGTTGAAATCGCTCAGAAACAGTCCACTCTGTGAATGGGGATGCCCTCCTCAGAATTGAAAGCCCATTCGCGATCGCGCTATCCCCAGGTTGCCAACATTTTTCAGCGGACTAACCTGCTTCTCCGGATGCACTATCATGTGAGTGCCAATTGCTTTCCTCCGGAAGAGTTTCTAGGGGTGGGGACTAGGGCGAGGGCATCCCTCAAACCAGTCACTTTTTCTTAAAATAGTTAGAGGAGTTCTTTAATGAAGTCACTTCTTTTTTTCAAGTGGGTGAAAGCCTGGGTTTTCGTTAACTGAATAGTTGAACGGGTTAGTAGTTATAAATAAGAGTTTTGAATTGAGTTACAGGGAAATCGCACAAATCTATAGAGCGAGCCTAAATTATCATGAAACCAAAAGCTCCCACTCTCTAAAAGTTATCCATTTGATTTATAGGCCCTATCTTAAACAAAGAAGTCTGGGGATCGCCGTTACTTTTTAAATCTCAACTTCGGCCAACTCTGTGCTCTGTGTCCTGTTTCCCATTTTAGGGTGCTTCACAACAAATTCATGAAGTTTTCCTGTTCTTTTCAACCTTGCCAAATTGTCTGTTTAGAATATCACCAAACTTGCCTTTATGCAGAAGTTATTCAAATTGTGACAACTCGTCCAATGTTATGGTTGAGACCGCTACTGTTGGCAGTGGGTCCTGTCCTGAACCGTCCGCCATTTCCAGATGAATCTAGGGAGATTTACGATCTGCGCCAGGGTGCAGATCTAGTCTGGCCTCAAAGTTTATTCCGCTTGGCCCTTGATACGGAAGTGATTCCCTTATTGACGGAACTCCAAAGTTTTCCGACCCCAGAGCCGGGGTTCTGTGCGATCGCCCACGATCACCTACGAGCCTTCGTCCAACAGGTTTGGCAAGCTCACCCCGAAGCGTTTGAGGAGCATTAGCGATCGCCCTTCGGGTTCTAAGTAAAGAAGTCAACCGCGATCGCCCCCCACCCTACACCGGCCTTTTTATTGGTATCGAATTCCCGCATCTTTCATGCGGTGAATACCCTGCACAAGTCTTTCTTCGGGTAGGGTTAGGGCAATCCGAAAATACCCTTCCCCTGCCGCCCCATACCCGTTACCCGGTGGCACAATAATTCCACATTTTTCTAATAGCAAGGTTACAAATTCAGCAGAAGAATACCCAGGGGGAACGGGAGTCCAAACGTAGAGGGTGGCTTTTGGAGGTGAAATCGGCCAGCCTAGAGATTGTAACCCCTGAATTAAAATATCGCGGCGTCTTTGATACACGGAAATCACCGATTGAAGTTCCTCTTCTGTGGTGGAAAAAGCGGCGATCGCTGCCCGTTGAATGGCCTTAAATACTCCAGAATCTACATTAGATTTGACCTGACGCAATCCCTGAATTCCTTTGGGATTCCCTACGGCAAAACCGATACGCCACCCGGTCATGTTATAAGCCTTAGATAAACTGTGAAATTCAATGGTGACATCCTTGGCACCGGGTATCTCTAAGACACTGGGGGGTTTATAACCGTCATAAGCCATTTCCGCATAAGCATGATCGTGACACAACAAAATCTCATGCTTGCGGCAAAAAGCGACTAATTTTTCAAAAAATTCTAATGAGGCGATCGCACCTGTAGGATTGTTAGGATAATTAATCCACAACAATTTCGCTTGTCGTGCCACCTCTTGCGGAATCGCCTCCAAATCTGGCAAAAATCCCCGTTCTGGCGTCAGCGGCATGACATACGGTTCACCACCCGCAAACAGGGTAGAGGAGTGATAAACGGGATAACCTGGATCCGGGATTAAGGTATAATCTCCCGGTTCAACAAAAGCTAAAAATGTATTATGAATGGCTTCTTTTGAGCCAATTGAAGACACAATTTCTTGGTCCGGGTCTAATTCTTTCACCCCAAACCGTTTCTCCATCCACTGTACCGCTGCTTCCCGGAACTCTTTCGTTCCCTGATACGGGGGATAGTTATGAGTCGCTGGATCTTCGATCGCCTCATGCATGGCCTGAAGGATATGTGCCGGAGTCGGTTTGTCCGGATCGCCCACCCCCATATTAATGATGTCAATCCCTTGGGCGATGAGTTCGTTGCGCTTGCGGTCAATCTCCGCAAATAGATAGGGAGGAATTTTCTCTAAACGTTTGGCAAACTGCATGACGACGTGACAACCCGCTCCAGGTCAGCATAAAAAAACCTGAAGACAGTTTACCGCACTTTTTGATACCCTAAAGTTTCTTTTCTCCCGGGGGAAACAGTGGAGGACACAGTAGAAGCCCGATCAGGCGTTGCACCTGAGTAGACAGTCGGTTGGGGGATCCCATGCACCCTGATTGGGAGATTGCAACCGATTGAATGTTGTTTTTTTCAGGTTAGGTTGGGAGGCGATCTGGGGGGATGTTTTATCGACTGGCGACTAATTGAATCCGACCCGCATCCATCTCTGCCATTAATAATTCTAGGGCTTCATAGTCTACATCATCAATATAACCCAGGCGGCTTAACTCAGAGTTGATACCATCTTCGATATCTGGAGTTAACCGCTTGATATAGAGCGCTTTCTCTACCAGTTGACGAATCACTGCCGTACCTCGTATAGGTTGTTCGGGAGAACTCGATACACCTATCATTGTCTGCTGAATCTTGACTGAAGCGAGTGATAAGATGTAGCTCTCGTTTGTGATTTCGATCGCACAAGGAGCTGGCAGACTGTGATACTATTGCCCGGCTCTCAATTCTTCGTTCGTTTCAACGGTTACCCCAGAACCTTGAGTATAATTTAATACTTTTTATAATTTCTTAATGAAAACTTTATAAAACCCCGATTAAATAAGAAGATTCAAAGAAATTACTCGGGATTTATAAAAGATTTTTAGCAACCTAGACTAGATTGTAAAGAGAAGATGTTAAA
The DNA here is from genome assembly GCA_038321985.1 of Cyanophyceae cyanobacterium. Lineage (GTDB taxonomy): Bacteria > Cyanobacteriota > Cyanobacteriia > Cyanobacteriales > Laspinemataceae > Laspinema. The sequence goes on from JBBQFN010000008.1 coordinate 59,183, forward strand.
TTGACAACAAAATTATCTTCAACTGAGGTTAAAAAAATGCTTACTAATGTTGCTAGTCCCGAAATTAGCTTAGTTCAATTACAGGGGGAGTTCAATGCATCTAATGCGGCTGAACTTCAAACTCAACTGACGACGGTAGTCCAGTCTTCCATACCTTCTACAGTTCTAATTGATATGGAAAATGTGCTATTTATTGACAGTGCAGGTCTGATGGCTTTAGTTTCAGCGATGAGTCTGGCCAACAGGCTCAACCGCAGGTTTAGTTTGTGTGGAGTCTCTCCCTCGATTCGGATCATTTTTGAAATTACTCAACTCGATCGCGTATTTGAGCTATTTGAAACCCGGGCAGAATTTGATGCCGTTATGAATTAGAGAAATACTGAAGATTTAAATCTATATCTGGCTTTGATTCACCTAATTAAGGATGTTTACCCCGAATATAACTCGGAAAGGGCAAATTACTGGAATGCTTATAAAACCAGTAATTTGCCCTTTTTTCATGAAGATTTGAGCGTTATTTCTTGATTGGTAGAGGGTGATAACGTCTAAACCTGTAGCTTTTAGAAGTTTTAAAAACTTTTAAGAATTATAGATGTGATCAGAGGCTAATTTTTTAAAATGTCTGGCCTAAATTCTACCATTTTGGGCATTTAATTTTAGGGTGGAACAATTTTTATAAAAATAAAATTATTTAAGTTAGTCAGTTTTTATAAAATTAAAATCCAGTAGCCATCTATTTAAGATCCCTTAACTTTTTGTAATGTTTCTATAGCCGTACTTGAGCAGGGTAGCCCTAGTCTAAGGGAGTGGCTTGGCCTTAGCCTGTATGTCAGCGCTTGCCTTTCGCTCGATTAGGTTCGTATAGTCAGCGAGGAATATTAAGGAGGAAGACCCTCGCACTCCTAAACGCCAAGCCGGGGGTTACACTACGAAAATGCACTTTTAAATCTGGAATCAGATCTGTACCTCAGTCGCCTAAAAACCGCTATATCTACAATTTTAGATCGGATGGTCTAATGTCTTCCAGTTACTAGGAACGCCGGATGAACGACAAGAAGTCGTTACTACTGGCATCTGTTCAACTTTAAGCCCTCAGCCTTCCCTACAACCGTATAAAATAAAGAAGCTCGAATGGCGCATCAGTATTGACTTGATGTTAAGCGGCCCTGAGTAAGGGCATCGAGAACCATTAGAAAGTAGAGAGTTGCCGTGTCAGTTGCTGTAGAGAAACTCCTCACCCCAGAAATTTTACAACCCGCTCGTTATCTGGGTAATGAGTTGGGGGCGGTGCATAAACCTTGGGAGAGTGCCGCTGTACGTTGGGTGCTCACTTATCCAGAAGTTTATGAGGTAGGAGCCTCAAATTTAGGGCATTTAATTCTATACAACATTTTGAATGCCCAACCGAGACAGCTTTGCGATCGCGCGTATTTACCAGGTGCTGACCTGGTTTTGAAACTGCGAGATACTCAGACTCCCTTATTTTCCGTGGAGTCGAAGCGATCGCTTCAGGAATTTGACATCCTCGGGTTCAGCCTTAGTTACGAACTTGGGGCGACGAATATCTTAGAAATGTTGGACTTAGGAGGCATTCCCCTAACTGCCCAAGAGCGCTCTAGTCCAGGTCCCTGGAACGTGGAAGCCGGAAGCTGGCCCCTGATTTTTGCCGGGGGTCAAACGGCCACCTCTAACCCCGAACCCTACGCCGAATTCTTCGATTTTGTTGCCCTCGGAGATGGGGAAGAACTGCTTCCGGAAATTAGTTTAGTTTTACAAGAAGGTAAAGCTGCTGGGTTAACTCGGGAAGAATTGCTGTTTGATTTAGCTCAAGTTCCGGGGGTTTACGTTCCCCAGTTTTACGATATGGCGGAGGATGGATCCGTGCATCCCAACCGTCCGGGAGTGCCGAAGCGGGTATTGCGACGGGTGGCAACCCCGATTCCTGCCTACTCCATCGGCTTAGTTCCTTACGTGGAAACGGTGCACGATCGCCTGACGATGGAAATTCGTCGCGGATGTACTCGCGGCTGTCGCTTCTGTCAACCGGGAATGCTTACCCGTCCCGCCCGAGATGTGGATCCAGAGCAAGTGATAGAGGCGATCGAAGCGGGAATGCGTGCCACCGGCTATGACGAATTTTCGCTTTTGTCCCTGAGTTGTTCCGACTACCTGGCATTGCCGGCGGTAGGCATGGAAATCAAAAACCGACTTAAGGACCAAAATATTTCCCTCTCTCTGCCGTCTCAGCGGGTCGATCGCTTTGATGAAAATATTGCGAATATCCTGGGTGGCAGCCGTACCAGTGGGCTGACTTTCGCGCCTGAAGCGGGAACCCAGCGAATGCGGGATATCATTAACAAAGGATTGACAAATGATGAATTGTGGCGGGGCATTAAAACCGCTTACGAACAGGGCTGGAATAAAGTCAAACTTTATTTTATGATCGGCTTACCTGGAGAAACCGACGCGGATGTTCTCGGAATTGCCGAAACGGTCCATTGGCTCCAGCAGGAGTGTCGTGCTTTAGGACAAAAGCGGTTAGAAGTCACGTTGACGATTTCTAACTTTACGCCGAAACCTCACACCCCGTTTCAGTGGCATTCCGTCTCTACGGCTGAATTTTTACACAAGCAGAACCTACTGCGCCAGGAATTTCGCCGAATGCGAGGGGTGAAGGCCAATTTTACGGATGTACGAATCTCAGCGATGGAAGATTTTGTGGGCAGAGGCGATCGCCGTTTGGCCCCTGTAGTCCGTCGTGCCTGGGAACTCGGCGCTGGGATGGATTCGTGGTGGGAAAGTTTGGACCGAGCTTTTGGAGCCTGGACCCAGGCGATCGCGGAATCCGATTTAAGCTGGAAATACCGGCAAGTCGAAAATGGCGAATGGAACGTCATGGACGGCACGAACACGGACCCTTCGGCTTCGCTTAGGACAGGCTTAGAAGCTCGTCTCGATGCCCCTCTGCCCTGGGATGTTTTAGATACCGGAATTGATAAAAACTGGTTGAAAGAAGATCTCAAGCTGGCACTGGCAGCAGCAACGGTTCCAGACTGTTCTTTTGACAGTTGCTCCCATTGCGGGGTTTGTGGGGTTGACTTTGGTCACAATGTTGTAGTGGCTCCCCTACCGATTCCTAAATTTGCCGGTCACTTTTCTCCTAATACCGATCGCGTTCAACGATTGCGCGTCTGGATGGGTAAACTGGGTGACATGGCACTGGTGAGCCATCTCGATTGGCTCCGATTATTTGATCGCGCTGTGCGACGAGCAGATTTACCAGTCTCTTTCACCGGGGGATATCATCCGGGACCGCGAATTTCACCGGCGAACGCCCTCACCCTGGGTTACACCTCGGAAAGCGAAATCGTAGATTTTGAACTGACTGAACTGATGGAGCCTAGAGAGTTTCAGGACAGGTTAAGCGCTCAACTTCCGGCAGATATGCCGATTTATCGGGTTGAGGAGGTCTCGCTAAAGGATCCTTCCGCAAGTCAACAACTAGACCGGGCCGAGTATGTACTCAGACTAGGTTTAACCCCATCGGCAGAGCATGAAGCACCTCCGCAACCGGAAGACTGGCAACAGTGGATCGAGCAGATCCTCGTCTGTGAGGAAATTGAATGGGAACATAAGAACAAAAAAGGGAAAGTCAAATCGGTAAATCTACGCGATCGCCTCTTTGAATTGGCACAAATCGAGGTGTCAACGGATGCCTCCACTTGCACCGTTCGCGTTCTCGGCAGTTGCCGTCACGATGGCACTCTGTTACGTCCCACTCATCTGCTTTATATGTTTGAAAACCAGGCAAAACGCGAGTTTGAGTTGTTGCACGCTCACCGAAAACAGTTGATTTTAGGTGAAATCTAAAATCTATTTACCCCGTTGCTAGATTCTGCTAAAATGTAAGCCGATGGCCCAACCCATCCCTACCCGAGACCAACCGAACTCGGTCTGTGAGAAAGTTTCCGGTTTCCTGCCGTAAACTCATCCCAATTGAGCTAACGGAGGGTAGAAAGTCGAGGGGCTTTTTGAAAGGGCCATCGCCATAGAGAGCATTCAATCAAGACAAACAGCCAAGGGACCTTTGAAACGGGTCAAGTTTCGAGAAAGCAACAGAGACAGAGCCGGTCGCTGTTCTCGTGTGGGACCCATCGGTTGTGATAGCCCCTTTGTGGCTAAGTGCGAAGCCATAAAGGGTAAATTTGTCAAGATTAATTTCTGACTTTGTGTTCTCTATACAGTCACCACAGGATCTAAAGGGGCAATGACCTTGATGGTTGTGGCTGAACACAACGTAGAGGTGCGAACCTTTAGCAGTTTTACGACCCTAGCCGCAGATATGCCAAGCACGAGATGCTGGCAATCATTACCTGCCGCCAAAACTTTCAGAATTTAGATGTATTCTTTGCCAATTCGACCAGAGGGATTGGATACCTACTTTTTCGCAAGTGGGAATCCAAGTATTCTCCGAAGGTAGTCGGGATACCCTTTTCATCGTAGCTATTGATTTGATCGCGACTGTTGCGTGCCTCTGAGCGATAGCTCTAGCTTCTCCCCAACGGGAGATATCAAAGATTAATTTTCCGCCCTAGAAAATCAAGTTTCGTTTTTTCTATAGCTACACATTTCAGCGGTCATCGGTCGTACTGGGCTTTTGATGCCACGAGCGAACCCAGAAAAAGTAGAGACTCGACATTTCAAGTCTCTGTTGGTGATAGCTCATAGCCAAGTTTTGAGGAAATTGAATGCCGAAGCAAATTATTATCGCAGAGCAGTATAGAATTGCTGCTGTTTTTTCTGAAGATCAGATTCAGGAACTCGTCGTCGCCACCGGAACGCACCAAGTCAGTGATATCTATCTGGGTGTGGTTGAAAATGTCCTTCCCGGGATAGATGCCGCCTTTGTTAACATCGGCGATCCGGACCGCAATGGATTTATTCACGTCACCGACCTGGGGCCTTTACGCTTAAAGCGCTCCTCCGGAGCCATTACTGAGCTATTATCACCCCAGCAAAAAGTCCTGGTGCAGGTGATGAAGGAACCGACCGGGAATAAGGGACCCCGCTTAACCGGGAATATTACCCTCCCCGGTCGCTATTTGGTCCTGATGCCATTCGGTCGCGGGGTCAATCTCTCTCGGCGAATCCGTACGGAAGCAGAACGCAATCGTCTCCGGGCCTTAGCCATTTTAATCAAGCCTGCGGGTATGGGACTCTTAGTCCGAACCGAAGCCGAAGGGGTGGGCGAAGAGGCCATTTTAGAAGATTTAGAATTTCTCCAAAAACAATGGGAGGATGTCCAGCGCGAAGCGGCTGCGATCCGTCCTCCGGCCTTGTTAAATCGAGATGATGATTTTATTCAGCGCGTGCTGCGGGATATGTACAGCGCTGATGTAAATCGAATTGTGGTAGATGCCACAACTGGGGTTAAGCGAGTTAAACAACAGTTAATGATTTGGAGTGGGGGTAAAACTCCTCCCGGGGTGTTAATTGATGAACACCGCGAACGCACTCCGATTTTGGAATATTTCCGGGTGAATGCAGCGATTCGGGAAGCGCTAAAACCGAGAGTAGATTTACCGTCGGGGGGTTACATTATTATCCAGCCGACGGAAGCTCTAACGGTGATTGATGTCAACTCTGGATCATTTACGCGATCGGCGACTTCTCGGGAAACGGTGTTATGGACGAACTGTGAAGCTGCAACGGAAATCGCCCGTCAACTCCGGTTACGGAATATAGCCGGGGTGATTATTGTCGATTTCATTGATATGGACTCCCGCCGCGACCAATTGCAGGTTCTGGAACATTTCAATAAGGCCCTGAAAGCGGATAAAAATAGACCTCAAATTGCTCAACTGTCTGAGCTAGGGTTGGTTGAACTGACCCGCAAGCGCCAAGGTCAGAATGTCTATGAGCTGTTTAGTCGCTCCTGCGCCACTTGTGGTGGATCGGGCCATCATGTGCATCTCCCTGGAGAAGGAGATACTCATCCCGAACTGAGCCAGCCGCTTATCCCAGATGTGAGCGATCGCCTAGTCGTACCCTCCCCCATTAAAGAAAGTCGCGTACAAGTGGAACCCACCGTCCGCGATATCCCTGACTATGAGCCAACAACAGAGATGTCCGAGTTGGATCTGCTCAATCATCCCAGCTATCAAGAATTGGGTCCCGGAGGCCCACGCCGCCGCCGTCGTCGTCGCTTAGAAACTGGCGAAGCCGAGGTAACGGAGGAAACGGTGAAAACCGCAGCGGTTCGCAGTACCTCGCCAATCCTACCGGCGACGCGAGAACCGAAACCGGAATGGACGGAACCGGAACCTTATGTGGCTGCACCCGCTTATTCCCTGCCGAATGAGCGAGATATGCGATCGACATCGAAGGAAGAACGTCCCGAGCGCTCAGAACGGGGTCGGCGTTTTCGCGATTACGAGAAGGTGAACGAACCGGCAGAAATGATTCACGTTGAAATGACGACGGAGGAGCAAGATGTCTATGCGCTGATGGGGATTTCTCCGTTGGTACTCCGTGAAAGCGAGGTGAAACCTTCCAAATCAGCAGTTATTTCGGTGACGGAACCGGGAGAGTCAGTTTCTTTACCGGAACAGGTTTTTACCGATGAAGAACCGATGGAAGAGGCGGATGTAGAGGAGGAATCTCCACAGGAAGAATTCCCACAGGAGGAATTTCCACAGGAGGAGGAATCTCCACAGGAGGAGGAATTTACTCCCGTTAATCATGCTGATCCTGATGATGGCGAAGACATTTCCGCTTCAGATGAGGATGACGGGGAGGACAATTCGGCAGCGATCGCCACTCGTCGTCGTCGCCGTCGTTCTTCTGCGGCAGAAGGTTAGTTAGATGTGAAACAAAATTGTCCTTGGGGGGTTATTCCACTTCTCCAAGGACAATCTTTTTGTTTAAATTTTGTTCAAACCCCAATAGTTGTTTACCCCCAACAAAATCGTGCCGTTAAATGTGCCGCAACAGCTTAGTCTCTGGGATGTCTCAAATAACAGCAAAAATCCAGAAAAAACACCTCCAAATGACCGCATTGCTGGAGTAGATGAAGTGGGACGGGGTTGTTTATTTGGTCCGGTGGTTGCAGGTGCGGTGATTTTGTCCGATGAGGCAGCGGTACTTTTGAAGGCAGCCGGGGTAACGGATAGTAAGAAGCTATCTCATAACCAACGCTGTCGGTTAGCAAAACTGATCCGGGAGGAGGCAATCGCCTATGCAATTGGCATGGCATCGGTCCAAGAAATCGATCGCCTGAATATTTTACAAGCCTCTCTATTAGCGATGAAACGGTCCGTTAATAAACTGCAAGTTAAACCGGAGTTTTGTTTAATTGACGGCAATCAGGGCATTCCTAATTTAGGAATTCCCCAAGAAACGATGATTAAAGGAGATAGCAATTCCTTAGTGATTGCCGCTGCCAGTATTTTGGCAAAAGTCTGGCGCGATGAGTTAATTGTGCGCTTGGCGAAGAAATATCCGGAGTATGATTTGACAAGTAATAAAGGTTATGGTACTGCGAAACATACTCAGGCATTGCAAGAGTATGGGGTATCTCGACAACATAGGCGATCGTTTGCACCTTGTCGGATAGGGGAAATTTGAAGGGTTCGGTTTTATTGGGATTGGCGTTTTTCTATTTTGCGTTTTTCTATTTCTGCGATCGGTAACAGCAAAGTCTCCTCAATCTCCTCCCGCACCTCCCTGGAAACATAGCAATCACTGTTGAGGCATTGTAATAGTAATACATTAGACTCGTAATACTCGCTCAGTGCCCCTATTTGTACAACATCTAACTGCCAATTATGGCCAATATCGCGGTACTTAATCATTATTTTTCTTAATTTTTCTATCCAAGAGTTTCGCTGCTCTAGCCAGGATTGATTGAACTCTTCTTCGGTTTGATGGGGGTTTGGTAATTCCTTTTTTAATTTCATAAGTTCGCGCTTCATTTCAATATTTACTGGATAAAATTTACAAAAACGATCTAAGTCTTTGTGAATAATATTATTGGGTGAAAAACTTTGCGTATATTCAAACTCAATCAATTCTTTGCAGGCTTTATCAATTGAAAGGTCGTAATTATCTGGATAATCTATATAAAAATCTACATATATATTAGGCAAGATTAATTCATATAACTCCATGTAGTCATCACGCAATAAAATACCGAATTGATATTGGCATTCAAAACAAAAGTAACAAGCTCGACGTCTTAATTTATCTATTCGGTTAGTTCCGGTAAATCCATTAAGAGATTTTTTATTCAGCCAAGTCAAAAATTCTTGTATATTTTCATCCTTGTTTAATTCGTCAATTTTGTTTTTCATTAAATTAAACAAATTATCTGCGCTAGGAGACATTTCAACGGCAAGCATAAAAACTTCACGCCACCGTATATCATCAAGTAGGTGATTTACTAGATTATGCAATGCATTGGAGGAGGGTTGTTGATTAATAATAATTTCTCTAGCTGTGAAGTATTCATGAAATGTCAGATGAGAAAATGAATAAATCCCTTTTGCACGTTCTATTAGTAGCCCATGTTGCGCTTCAATCGAGTTCAAAACTACCTTACTATCCACTTGTAGCGCTTCCTCTTCTGTGCTGGCACCCGGTAAATTTCTTATGTACTGTGTAATGTAGCGTTCTGCTTCTTTTTGCTTAAAGAAATAATCCCCTGCTTCAAAGGTAGTCAAAGCAATTTTACTGAGTAAATCTTCCTTACGCTGCGGTGACAGCTTTTTATAAACTTGGTCTCGATCAATTCCTCGTTTAGCATCCCATTTTTTCAGCAGTACATCCAAACCTTCCTTATAAAGCTCAGAACGATTAGCTGGAAAATTTCCAGTTTCTTCAAAAGTCAAACATAGGAGGGTCAGTAGTAAGGGATTTGTAGCAAGTTCCTGTATTCGGTCATTGTCTAGAAGTGAATTTATAAACTTCTCAGGTTTTACCGATTTATCTTTGAACCACTTAGTTGCAAAATTAGAAATTTGGGTAAAGTCAAAATCAGCAATTTCAACTTCGGTAAACTTTTCAAAAGTATATTCTCGGGCTGCAATTCGACAGGTCATTATAAAATGATTCTCTCGAAACTGGTGTGAACAATCCCGAATCTCTTTTAAAATTCTCTTGCTATCTTCTTCTCGAACTTCATCTAACCCATCAAGTAAGACTAAAGCCTTGCCCTGTTGAAAAATCTCTTGTAAAAATAAATCTCTATTAAATTGAGCGATATATTCTAGCAAATTGGGTTGGTTGGCAGCTTCGGCAAAGTCTTTAAGGGTGATAAAAATTGGGAGGCGATGGCCTAAAATTTTACCCTCAATGCACTGAATCGCCAGATATTTCAAAAACGTGGTTTTTCCTGCTCCTGGCTTACCTAAAATTGTCAGCTTAGAATATTTCTCAACTGCTTTTAATCCGGGTACTCGTTCTTCTGTTCTTTTGCCCAGTCCAAAGCGTTCCCAGTCATAGGCGTTACAGTCTTGCAATAACTCAGCAATTGGTTTGCGTCTGCGCCCAGTAATGGTTTCCAGAATATTGACATGGGTGTAGATATCATCTAACCCGATCGGGTGGTTCATATCCAGGACTCTCATGGTGCCGCATCTTTCTTGAATGTCGGCGCGGACCATTTCGCGTGCTTGTTGTACCAGGAACTCGATATTGATCGCAGGTTTAGAAGCATCAGGATTTGTAGAAGCCTGAAATTTCTGATACTCCTTACTCAAAAAATAGTATAATTCTTGGGCTTTCCCTGGCCCGTTACCTTCAATGGTTAACTTTGCGCTCAACTTGCTATAGACTCCTGTCATTCGATTTCGCACAGCACTCTCAGAGATATGGAGACTCTCGGCAATTTTCCAATCCTCCTGATTGCTACTAAAGCGTGCTACAAACACCTCCTGCTGTTTCTCAGTCAACTTATAGTCCGTTGCCAGTTTAGTCAGAAAAACACTAGGTAGAGGGTCCATTGACAAATTTCTCAATCACTTTAAAGCCAGTCTAGCAGAGACTTTTGGCGAAAGTCTACCTTGATGTCAGGCAATGTCAGGGTATGTCAGCCTAAGTTTGAGAGTTAACTCTCAAGTTGAGTTGCGACAGTGGAGATATCCAATCCATAAGGAAATCCCCATGCACATCAATTTAGTTAACTTGGCGCTGTCTTTCGTTGTCCAGAAGTCGGGCGAGATAGTCTTGGAATTATTGTTTAAGAAACTTTGGGAGTGGGTGCTTAGAGATGAGAATCTAAAGCGTCTGTCCACTGCTATCAAACTCAAGATTCTGGTGCTTTATCTCGACTGGCTTCTGCATAAGTCGAAACCTGAAGAATGGGAGGAGTAACATTGGCTACTCCCTAGAAAAAACCCGCGTAGAGATTTCGATGAACTCAAATGCGCGGGGTTTTTCTAGCCTTTAAGCCTATGCTTCTGGAATTCCTAGCAATTCCCCATTTCCGGCAATGACTTCACCGATTTGATAGGCCAAAATTGCCTGAGATTCAAACCATTGAATTGTTTTTTCGGCTTGATTGGCTGGCACAACTACTACATAACCAATGCCCATATTAAAAGTATTAAACATTTCGGGCAAGGTGACATTCCCGACTTCAGCTAACCAGTTAAAAATGGGCAGAATCGGCCAACTGTTGGGGTCAATTTGGATGGATAATCCTTCCGGTAAACAACGGGGGAGGTTTTCTGGTAATCCACCTCCGGTAATATGCGCCATGCCGTGAATTTCTATTCCGGCTTTTCGCGCTGCTAATACGGGTTTAACGTAAAGTTGAGTGGGGGTGAGCAAGACTTCGCCGACGGATGCGTTGAGGGGTTCCGGTTTGTCTTGCCAATCGATGTTGCCGTCGCTCACAATCTTTCTAACTAAACTAAATCCATTACTATGCACTCCGGAACTCGCCAGCCCGATCGCCACATCTCCCACTTGGATTTGCTGACCCGTGAGTAGTTCGCTTTTTTCCACGACTCCCACACAAAACCCCGCTAAATCATATTCCCCCGGTTGATAAAATCCGGGCATTTCTGCGGTTTCTCCCCCTAATAGGGCACAACCGGATTGTTTACATCCATCGGTAATTCCCTGGACTACATTCGCCAGTTGTTCTTGATTGAGTTTTCCAGTGGCTAAATAATCTAAAAAGAATAGAGGTTCGGCACCGGAGGTTAGAACATCATTCACACACATTGCTACTAAGTCAATGCCCACAGTATCGTGGCGATCAAGCAACATGGCAAGTTTGAGTTTGGTTCCCACTCCATCGGTCCCCGAGACTAAGATGGGTTGCTGATATCCGGTGGGTAACTCGAAATAACCGCTAAATCCACCAATCCCCCCAAGGACTTCCGGTCGATGGGTCCCTGTAACCATATTCCGAATTTTCTGGACAAAGGCTCGACCCGCCTCAACATCCACGCCTGCTTCTCGATAATCCATGTATCAACCCATCTGAACGGCTATTTCCACCTTGGATATTCTACAGGGGAGGTAGGACGGATGGATCGCCCTATAAAGGATGTTTCCGGAATTCTTTGGGGCGATCGCCTCTTTGCCTGAATAAAATTTAGCAAGTTTGTACATTACAGTTTACAACTCTACACTTGGCAATTGAACACAGCGCAAATTTTGCGTCTTGAGTATAAAGTTTTGATAAAGTATTCTTTTCGCGAAATAAATACCAAATCCTTGGTAGGTATAGTATTAACGAGGATAGACCCCACGGGGCAATTGTAAAGTTTTAATAAAGTTATCCCATTTTTATCGCCCATACCGATCCCCAAGCTCAAACCTTCGTGATACTCTGTTGCAGTTCAACACACCAACGCAAAAACGTATCGAGTATGAGATAAGGGGTATCGGATCCTAGCGGAGCTGATTGATGGCGTCTATGGGCCTAACCCGACTCATCGCTTGTTCTTTACCAGTTCCTCACAGCAAAAGTATGAAGCAAAGATTTTGGTGGACAACAGTTGCGCTGCTCATGACCGCCTGCGGGACAACCTCAACCAGTCATGCTGAACCTAACAGAGTCGTAGATTTTACCTCCGATCCAGACAAAACCCAGGTGCAGACTGGGGAGGAAGTCATCACCAAGATTCAACCCCATGAAATCACGGGGAGATCAGCAGCCACCCTGTATGTGCGGAATATTCCAGTATTGACCTTTATTGAGTCGTCGGAGATTCAGCAGACAAATGCTGTCAAAGCCGATCGCACTCCGGTATCAAAGGAGATCGCCCGGAGTGAGGTGCAGTCAGAGAACCTTATGGATCCAGTGTTGAGAGCTGAGGCGATCGCCGCCACCCTGAATCAGTTACTACAACGTGCAACCCCCTCAGAAATCACAGTGGACTGGAACGGGGAACTGGACGAGGAAGAGAACCCCCTCAATGAACGATATCTCATCAAAGTCAACGGTGCAGAACTGGTGGCGATCGACGAGCAAACCCGCCTCCCAGATACGACCAACGACTTAGCACAAGACGCCATTCAAGTTACGAACCGACTACGCCGCCTGATTGCCAGTGCACCTCCGATCGCCGAGATTGCCAATCGACCCCAACCGAAACCGAAACCGGAACCCGAACCGCAAACTCTACAAGCTGTCACTCCGGAATATCTTCAATACCAAATCAACGGTTTGGCCTCTTGGTATGGCCCTGGATTTCACGGTCGAATGAGTGCCAGTGGGGAAATCTTTGATGAAAATGCTTTAACTGCGGCCCATCTGTATTTGCCCTTTGGGACCCAAGTTAGGGTAACCAACCTTGATAACGGGAGTTCAGTAGTGGTCAGAATTAACGATCGCGGGCCTTATAGCGGGGGACGGATTATCGATGTCTCAGCGGCCGCAGCGCAGAACCTGGGCATGATTGATAGTGGTGTTGCACTTGTGCGTCTGGATATTTTAGGGTCCCCCACTACCTCTTCTGCCGAGTTATAAAAGGAAGTATGAAGACAGATCCGGTCGCCTCCCCATCATCCAGGGAAGCGACCGGAATTCGTTTTTGTTAGCGCATTTCCAGGCTCTGCTGAGATAAACTACTTTGCAAAGAGGTTGGTAAGGATCTGGGGGTTGTGGTGCGCCTGTTTACAACGGTTGTTGCGTTGCGCTGTTACTTAGAGCTACAGGGAACGGGTCAGAGTGTAGGTTTGGTGCCTACAATGGGAGCTTTGCACGCAGGGCATTTGAGTTTAATTCAACGGGCTAGAGCCAGCAATGATATTGTTGTAGTCAGTATTTTTGTCAATCCCCTGCAATTTGGTCCCCATGAGGATTTACTCAGATATCCCCGGACTTTAGAGCGCGATCGCCTCCAGTGTGAAAATGCAGGAGTGGATGTGATGTTTGTGCCGAGTCCAGAGGAGATGGGAATAGGGGAAGGGACAAAGAATTCTTTAACTCAAGTGATGCCTCCGGAGTCGATGATGTCCGGATTGTGTGGGCGATCGCGTCTCGGTCACTTTCAGGGGGTGGCGACCATTGTTGCGAAACTCTTCAATGTGGTAGAACCAGACCGGGCGTATTTTGGGCGCAAGGATGCCCAACAACTAGCGATCGTACAGAGGATGGTCAGGGATTTGAACTTGTCCGTAGAGATTGTCCCCTGCAAGATTGTCCGAGAGACTTCAGGACTAGCGATGAGTTCTCGTAATCAGTATCTCAGTGCTGAGGAAAAAGACCGGGCGGCAGTGCTGTATCGCAGCTTACAAAAAGCTAGAAAACTTTTTTTCAGGGGTGAGGTAACTTCTAGAGGTATAATTGCTGCGGTTCAAGCCGAATTGGTGAATGAACCGGACGTTAATTTAGAGTATTGCGAATTGGTGGAACCGACAACCCTCAAACCCATTGAAGTCATAGAATCGGCGGGATTAGTGGCGATCGCCTCGACGATTGGCAACACCCGCTTAATCGATAATATTATTCTGAAAAACCGCGAACCGATTGTAGCCATAGACGGTCCTGCGGGTGCGGGAAAATCTACCGTAGCGCGGCGAGTGGCGAAACAACTGGGATTGATGTATTTAGATACAGGGGCCATGTATCGAGCCATTACTTGGCTAGTTCAGGAAAAAGGCATTCCTTTTGACGATGAACCGGCGATCGCAGAAGTGGTGAGTAGGGCCAAGATTGAACTCATCGAGACCAGTCCGGACCCCACAGTTCCGACCCAAGTTTGGATTGAGGGATGTAACGTTACCCAAGCAATTCGTACTCAATCAGTCACCGCTCATGTTTCCCAAGTTTCTAGCTTAAAAAGCGTGCGACTTCATTTAGTTAAGCAGCAGCAGCAATTTGGAGAAAAGGGTGGAGTCGTTGCCGAAGGGCGCGATATTGGCACTCATGTTTTCCCTGATGCGGAGTTGAAAATCTTTTTAACCGCTTCCGTGAGTGAAAGAGCTCGCCGACGTCAACAAGACTTGACAAAATCCGGGGAAGAAGGGATTACCCTTAGTCTGCTGGAAAGCCAAATTGCACAGCGCGATCGCCTAGATAGCACCCGCAAAATTTCTCCTTTGACAAAAGCAGAAAGTGCCATTGAAATTGATACAGATCATCGGACTATTGATGAAGTCATCAGTGAAATCGTTAAACACTACTCTGCAACAATTGTAGAATCTAAATCTAAAGAATAAGTGCAAGCGATCGGGCAATTTAGGTGCTAAAGGCTAGGAAGTGGGATAAAACATTCTCCCTAGCTTTTTTTTTGCCTTTTGACGTGAGCAAACACCGCAGATAATCGACCCCCCCCAACCCCGTTGTCAGACTCCCCTCCCCTCTCCTAATCAAGGGGAAACATTGAAATGCTGCAATATCCCGATTTCCGGATAACTCGATCTATAACGAGTCTAAATTATTTTTGCAAGAAAATTGATAGAAAATCTAATTTTAAAAACTCTGCTTTCTCTCTACCCAAGCGTCTGATAGGTTGGTTTGTGTAACCTCAACCTGCATAGTATAGCGGTTTTAGTAACAATTGCTCACTGATTTAGATGCGCTATATGTAGGGTAAAAATTACCCAATTTGAAGGGTCTTAATAACGATATTATCTACCCTGGCAGAGGAAATTTTAAGGGAAGCGGGCTTAAAAGTGTTCCGCTCGGGATTGATAGATGTAGAATGGAAAGTTAAGGGCGAAGTGTCTTTTGAGGGGTGTCCGCAGTAAATCAGTAAAAACTGTCCTAAATTCCTCAAAGTTTGGCGCTTGGCGGCTGTAGTCCTCGTTTTGGAGGGAAAAGCCAAATACGGTAAACTAAGGGGTTAGGCTGACACCACCCATCCGCTTTTGGTGATGTGTGACCTTAGTCCAGGTTTTCGGATAGAGTCCCTCCCACGAATTCGCTTAACTCTTCCCGGGTGTAGAGGTATTCAGCATTATCCTGTCTGACGGACAAATGCTACATACCTTTAGGTATTAAGCGGCTGGAGTCCTAAGAATTATGCCCGTAACGTTACATCGGGGGTGACCATCCCTGTTGTCCGGTCCGGTGGCAGAATTAACTCCGTAGAGCCCGCAGACTTCCCAAAAGCGGCGATCGCGCAGGGGTTCTGTGATGGGGGAAAATTCAAGGTGGATCGCCAGAGTGGGTTTGCGACTACAAATCAATGTTGGATAGAATTCTACAAGGATAGTATAAGCCTGAGCTGCTCAATTCTGATCAGAATAGACTTAAATTATAGCGGTTTCCGGACTCATGAGGTACTCATAAAAATCAGTAGCGGAGTGCGAGTATCTTGCTCGCTCTTGAGGATAGCGAGCAAGATGCTCGCACTCCTAATAACTATCGGTACTTCATAACTCTAGAAAATGCTATAGAAGGATTCTCTCCAATCCCCAACTTCAATTCCTGTTTCTGTAAATGTTTACTTGATATTAATTTCACAAAATTGGCAAGGAGAAGAGAACAGTGCTGGGATTCTTCGACAATCTTTTATCGCCTCGTTACTATATTCCACACGGCCATTGTTACCTTTGGCAAACGCCCCTTGTTGCACTGCATCTAGTTAGCGATGCGCTAATTGCGATCGCGTACTTCTCCATTCCTGCGATGTTAATTTACTTCATTTACAAACGCAGAGATATTGCTTTTTCTAGCGTTTTTGCTATGTTTGGAGCATTTATCGTCCTCTGCGGAGTGGGCCATTTATTAGATATTTGGACCCTTTGGCATCCAGATTATTGGGTTTCGGGTATAGAACGAGCAATCACAGCACTGGTATCTTGCTATACGGCGTTAAGACTGGTGGAACTTCTCCCTCAATTTCTATCCTTGAGAACCCCAGAACAGCTGGAAGCCGTGAATAAAGAGTTACAGAAACAAGTAGCAGAACGGCAACGAACCGAAAAAATACTCCAGGCTCTCGTGACTGGAACTGCATCCGTTACGGGAAAAGATTTTTTTCCGGCCCTGGTTCAAAACTTAGCCAAGGCTTTAAATGTTAAGTATGTTATTGTGTCAGAAAAAAGTCCCAATCAAGACCGAACCTTGCAGACGCTTGGATTCTGGTCGGGGGAGAATTTAGGAGATAATTTCAATTACGATTTTAGGGAAAAGCCTTGCAATTTTATTGCTTATAATCGGGAGTTTGCCTGCTATCCTAATGAGTTACAGAAGCATTTTCCCCAAGACATGATGCTCAAAGAAATAGAGGCAGAAAGCTATTTGGGCGTTTCTTTATTAGATGCCAATCAACAGGCGATCGGAAACCTTTGTATTCTCGATGTAAAACCGTTAGTGGGGGAAGAGCAAGCCCGAGCCATTATGAGTGTTTTTGCCGCACGAGCCGCTACGGAACTACAACGCAAATGGGCAGAGGAAGAGAAACGTTGCGCCTATGAAGAATTAGAATTTAGGGTTGAGAAGCGCACCGCAGAATTGGTGGCAGTCAACTCTACCTTAGAAACCGAAATTCAAGAGCGGATTGATATAGAAGCGGCACTCCGGGTGATGGCTGAACGGGAAAAAACGATTTCACTCATCATCCAACGGATGCGAGAAAGTTTGAATTTAGACATGATTTTTCAGGCGACAAGCTGTGAACTTCGACAAGCAATTCACTGCGATCGCGTTGTAATTTATCGCTTTAATCCCGATTGGAGTGGGGTATTAGTCTCCGAGTCCGTCACTGAAGGTTGGGATGTATTACTGCCCGAACAAGCCAATGACCCCATCTTGACTCAAGTCACTACTGATGCATCCGGTTGTGTCCTGACTGCAATGAATTCCTCTCATATCCACCTCAAAGACACTTACCTGCAAGAACATCAAGGCGGAATTTATCGTCAAAAGCAGACCTTTTGTTCCGTAGCTGATATTTATAAAGCGGGCTTTACCCCCTGCTATCTGAATTTTTTAACCCAACTAAAGGCAAGGGCTTATGTCATTGCCCCTATTTTTTCAGGGAATACACTTTGGGGTTTACTGGGAGTTTATGAAAATAGCGGCCCTAGAGACTGGAAAGAGGCTGAAGTAAAAATTGTCACCCAAATAGGGAATCAACTGGGAGTAGCAGTCCAACAAGCCGAACTTTTTTCCCAAACCCAAAAACAAGCAGAAGAATTGCAGCGTACCGCTGAGGCAGCCAACGCAGCCAACCGCGCTAAAAGTGAATTTTTAGCGAACATGAGTCACGAACTTAGAACTCCGCTGAATGCAATTTTAGGATTTACTCAACTCATGCAAAGAGATATTTCTTTAGCTTCTTTGCATCAAGGATATGTTGATATCATTAATAAAAGTGGAGAGCATCTACTCGCCCTAATTAACGATGTTCTAGAAATGTCTAAAATTGAAGCTGGACGAGTTACCTTAAACAAGAGTCAATTTGACTTACCGAAGCTGGTGTATAGCTTGGAATCGATGTTACAACTCAAAGCTAAATCCAAAGGTTTAAGCCTGAAATTTCAGGTGCAATCTACTCTGCCGCAATATATTCACGGGGATGAAAATAAATTGCGGCAAGTGTTGATTAATCTGCTCGGAAATGCCATCAAATTTACGGATAGAGGCGGAGTAAACCTCCGGATATCCAACTCACAGTTTAAGCTGGAAACCGATCCAGTTGACCAAGCTACTTTACAATTTGAAGTAGAAGATACGGGCCCGGGAATCAGTTCCGAAGAAATCCAAGAACTATTTCAACCATTTCAGCAAACCAGAGTTGGGCGGCAATCTCAAGAAGGAACGGGTTTAGGACTCAGAATTTCTCAAAAATTTGTGCAATTAATGGGAGGAAAAATTACCGTTACGAGTACCGTGGGCAAAGGCAGTTGCTTTAGATTTGATATCCCCATCGGTGTAGCTCAAAGCAATTCTGTTTATATCTCCTGTGATCTCAACGGTGCGCTTCGGTTGGCACCGGGACAACCCAGTTATCGAATTTTAGTGGTTGAAGATAACCCGATTAACCGATTACTATTAGTCACATTATTGAATGACCTAGGCGTTGAAATTCAGGAAGCGGAAAATGGTCAAGTGGCGATCGCCACTTGGAAACAGTGGCATCCCCACCTCATTTTTATGGATATGCATATGCCAACCATGAATGGATATGAGGCAACCCGACGCATTAAACAATTCCAAGCTACCCCAAGCGAATCGACGAGTGATTTACCCCCGGTTCCTCCGATCATCGCAATTACCGCGAGTGCCTTTTCAGAAAATCGAGAAGAATGTTTACAAGTTGGATGCGATGATTTCGTCAGTAAGCCCTTTCGTCGGGAAGAAATTTTGGCTACCCTCACGAAGTATTTAGGAGCACAATATTCCTATCAGGAAGTGATTATTAATGCCACTTCTTCCCCCTCTCCTCATAGAGAACTCGATTGCCCACTGGATGCAGATGCACTCAATTTTATGCCCGTAGATTGGGTCCAGCAATTTTACAATGCCGTTGCTCAAGGCAGCGATACTCTAGCATTAGAACTCGTCAATGAAATTCCCGCTCAACGCTCTGAGCTGATTGTAACCTTAACCCATCTCTTAGAAAACTACCAATTTGATCGGTTAATAGAGCTGGTGCAACCTGAATCTCGGACCCTCTATACTTAAACATGATGGTAAATGAATCCCCAACCCCTAACCCAACAATAGAAAATCCCGTCGATATTTTAATTGTGGATGATATTCCTGACAACATCCGGCTGCTCTCACGAATTTTAGTAAAACGGGGATATCATACCCGAAAAGCCATCAATGGTCTAATGGCACTTACGGCGATTGAATCTTCTAAACCGAACCTAATTCTGTTAGATGTTCAAATGCCAGAAATGAACGGTTATGAACTTTGTGAAGTGATTAAATCCAATCCAGAAACTGCTGATATTCCCATCATCTTTTTAAGCGCAAATAATGATAGTTCAGCTAAACAAAAAGCGCTAAAATTAGGAGGAGCCGCTTATCTTACTAAGCCTTTTAATATAGAAGAATTGGTGCGATGTATTCAAAAGCAGATAGAACTTCTCTCTATTGAGCCAATTAATCAAATGACTCCGTAAAGTTTTATCAAGCCTTGACGAACCGTCGCCGACATTGGGAAGATAAAATTAAACCCCCTAGAATTATCCACCTTTCCCGGTAAAAGGGAAGCCACTAAAACTGTCTACGAACGCTTAAAACCGGGGGAGCATTTCCTTTAAACGCAGAGCCGATAAAAGCCAAAGGCAGAGGCCAATCGATGACTTATGAGTTGAGCAGCTAAGGGCAAGCCCGCACAGATAGGAAAGCTCAGGAAAGGGGGGAAGAAGGAGAAACCAGAGCAAGTCATGATTAAGAAGGGCTTGCGATCTGTACCCTCCTCCCCCTCTTCCCAATTTACCTAAGCCTTTACAGGCACCTTCTCAACCATTGCTCCCGTGGATGCCTCTGGGCTATCTGCTTCCGATGGTGGGACAACTTGCCAGAACTTCGGTAAATACTCCGTCCAGTTGTCCAAAATCCGAGAAGCCTTCTGGCTGCCTGTGTGTTCGCGGTGCATTTGAATCAGGTCCTTCAACTGGGCCTCACCTGCTGGGGTGAGGACCCGCTGCACGTTGACAATCTCCCGATTCACCAACTCCTCAAAACTGCCCTCTTCATCGAGGAAATAGGCTAATCCCCCAGTCATCCCGGCCCCAACATTGCGGCCCGTTTTGCCCAAGACAACGATAACGCCCCCGGTCATGTACTCACAGGCATGGTCCCCGGCCCCTTCAATGACGGCCTTAGCCATTGAATTTCGCACCGCAAACCGTTGTCCGGCTTGACCCCGTGCGAGCAGAAATCCTCCAGTGGCTCCATAGAGGCAGGTATTCCCGACGATCGCATTTTCCCCCGGGTCATAAGTCGCGCCCTCGGGTGGCACGACTACTAAAATACCCCCGGTCATGCCCTTACCTACATAATCGTTTGCTTCCCCTTCCAAGCGCAGGGTGACCCCGGAAACATTAAATGCCCCAAAGCTTTGTCCCGCAGCCCCTTGAAACGTCAGACGAATCTGGCCGCCAAACCCATTATTTCCGTAGGTAGAGGCAATTTCCCCGGCTAGACGCGCCCCCACTGAGCGGTCTGTATTCACAATCGGCATAGTCTTTTCGACCTGGGATTGAGTCGCGATCGCCTTCGTAATCTGAGCATCTGCCAGTAAATCATCCTCCAAAACCGGCCCATTGCTATGCACGGGTCCATGATTTAACCAACTGCGATCGCCTCGGGTATCCGGCAACAGCTTCGTAATTACATCCAAACTCAGCCCCTGAGTCTTGGTCAACTGCACCGATTCCCGCACTTTGAGCAAATCTCCGCGTCCAATCACCTCGGCTACAGACCGATATCCCAACATTGCCAACAATTGCCGGACTTCTTCCCCTACAAAATAGAAGAAATTCACCACGTGCTCCGGGATGCCGGTAAACCGCGCCCGCAACTTCTCCTGCTGCGTCGCGACCCCGACAGGACAGTTGTTCGTATGACAAATCCGGGCCATGATGCAGCCTTCGGCAATCATTGCAATACTGCCAAAGCCAAACTCTTCGGCCCCCATCAAAGCCGCAATCAGGACATCCCAGCCACTTTTTAACCCGCCATCGGTCCGCAGCACCACGCGATCGCGCAGTCCATTGCTCATCAAAACCCGCTGCACTTCCGCTAAACCCAACTCCCACGGGGTCCCGGCGTGTTTAATCGAACTTAACGGGGAAGCACCTGTACCGCCGTCATGTCCGGAAATCTGGATAATATCGGCATTGGCTTTAGCCACCCCAGCGGCGATCGTGCCAATACCAATTTCCGAGACCAACTTCACCGAAACCCCCGCCTTCGGATTGATTTGGTGCAGGTCAAAAATTAACTGGGCCAAATCCTCAATACTGTAGATATCGTGGTGCGGTGGCGGCGAAATCAGGGGAACTCCAGCCTTGGACCGACGCAACATGGCAATATAGGGACTGACTTTTTTCCCGGGCAACTGTCCCCCTTCTCCGGGTTTAGCCCCTTGCGCCATTTTAATTTCGATTTGCTTGGCACTCATCAGGTACTCGGGAGTCACTCCAAAGCGACCAGAGGCGACCTGTTTAATTGCCGAAGAAGCCGTATCCCCATTTTGCAAACCGTTCAGATGGGGTAAGGATGGCGAGTGTCCTTGGTCATCCACATCAGCCAACACCCCAAACCGCACAGGGTCTTCGCCGCCTTCCCCGGAATTAGACTTACCCCCAATCCGGTTCATAGCGACTGCCAGCACCTCATGAGCCTCCCGAGAGAGTGCCCCGAGGGACATTCCGCCGGTGCAGAACCGTTTGAGAATTTCTGCCACGGGTTCGACTTCATCAATGGAAATAGAAGGGCGATCGCTCTGGAAATCCAACAAATCCCGCAATGCCGTCGGCGGACGTTCGGCTAAATATTGTTTATAGAGTTGATAATGCTCATACCCTCCCCCCGAACCTTTGGTATCGGCGACGGCTTTATGCAGCGCCTTCGACATTTCCGGGGAATTCATGTGATATTCACCGCCGGGGCGATATTGCACAAACCCTTCATTTTGCAATTTCTTACCCACCGGTTGGGGGAATGCCTTATCGTGAAATGCCCCCAATTCTGAACCTAACTCAGCGACACTCAACCCCCCAATCTGAGAGGCAGTCCCGACAAAGGCCAAATCCAGCAACTCCCGCCCAATTCCAATTGCCTCAAAAATTTGAGCGCCGTGATAACTCGACAGCAGGGAAATCCCCATTTTGGAGAGAATCTTCAACAGTCCCGCCTCAATCGCATGACGGTAATTTTCCTGGGACTGCTCCAGGGTCACCTCGGGCAACTTACCCCGTTCCATCAATTTCTGAGTTTTGCCGTCTTGATGCCAGTGGCGCACCGCCTCTAACGCCAAATACGGACAAACTGCCGACGCCCCATATCCAATCAAACAAGCAAAATGATGGGTACTCCAACACTGGGCCGTATTCACGACCAAAGAAGCATGGCAGCGCAATCCCACCCGAATCAGGGCATGATGAACCGCCCCAACCGCCACTAAAGGGGGAATATAAGTCCGGTCTGGGTTGGGTCCGTGAGCATCACTCAGAATCAGAATATTCGCACCGTTTCGCACCGCTTCTGCCGCTTGATTGCACAGATGTTCCACTGCTGCACCCAACTCTCCGGGGTTGGTGCTCACGGGAAATAAAGTGGAGAGAGTAACCGTATGAGGGCGGGATTCAAGCTGACGTAAATCCGCCTCATTCAGCACCGGAGAATCAATTTCTAGCTGTCCGGCAAACTCCGGCTTGACTTCCAGAAGATTTCCCCGGACTCCCAAGTGCATCCGCAGGGACATCACCAGACTTTCTCGCAACGGGTCAATCGGGGGATTCGTGACTTGGGCAAACCGTTGTTTGAAATAGTCGTAAAGCAGCCGGGGTTTTTGAGACAGGATTGCCAGGGGGATATCGTCTCCCATACAGAAAGTTGGTTCTTTCCCCATTGCTGCCATTTCTTCTACAATCATTTCCACATCTTCGCTGGTGTAGCCGAAGGCGGTTTGCGAGGAAAGTAGTTGTTCGGGCGTGAGTTGAGGGGCCGTCAGTGGGGTTTGGCGATGGAGGTGTTCTTGATGTTGAGCCAACCATTCACCGTAGGGGTGAGCTTGAGCAATCCGTTCTTTGACTTCCCAGTTTTTGAGGACTTCATGGGTAGTCAGGTCTACCACGAGGGTTTGACCGGGACCGAGACGACCTTTTTCGATAATGTCGGCTTCTGGGATATTGACCACACCTGCTTCAGAGGCGACCATGACTAAGCCATCGCGGGCGATCGCATAGCGGGCGGGGCGTAAACCGTTGCGATCGAGGGTTGCCCCTACTTGTTGACCATCGCTATAGGCAATCAGTGCCGGACCATCCCAGGGTTCCTGAATGCCGCTGTAGTATTCATAGAAATCCACAATAGACTGACGATTCTTCAGTTCCGGCTGATTTCGATAGGCTTCCGGGACCATAATCATCAGAGCTTCACTGGCTCCAAAACCCGAGCGCACCAGCAGTTCCATGACATTATCCAAGTTTGCCGAGTCGCTATTGTCTGGGTTGACCAGGGGTTTAAGTTGTTCAATCTTCTCGCCCCACAGCGGCGACTGTAAATCCACCTGCCGCGCCATCATCCAGTTAATATTGCCCAACAGGGTATTAATTTCGCCATTGTGGCCCAACAACCGCATCGGCTGCGCTAAGGGCCATCGGGGGAGGGTGTTTGTACTAAACCGACGATGATAGACTGCAAAGGCGCTGGTGTAGGACTCATCCAGCAGGTCCAGGTAAAAATCAGCCAGGACCGCAGAACGGACCATGCCTTTATAGACAATCGTCCGCTGGGAGAAGGAGCAGATATAAAAATCTTGTCCCCAAATGATTGCCGGGTGGTTGCTTTGGCTGTTGACCGGAGCCTTGAGCGCTGACCCGATGGCGCGGCGGGTCAGGTAGAGATGTCGTTCCAACTCATCCCCCGTCTTGTCCGAAGAATGAACAAAAACTTGCTCAATATGAGGCTGGTTTTCTCGCGCTTGCACCCCCAGGACTTCCGGACGCACGGGGACCTTTCGCCATCCCAACAGTTGCAAATTATAAGTGGCGATCGTCTCTTCTACAATCTGACGCGCCACCTGTTGCGACACCGGGTCCTGGGAGAAAAACACCATCCCCACCCCAATCGATTCCCGGGGAATGGGGTTTGGGCTATGCTCTAGTAACCAAGGCGCAAAGAGTTCCCACGGAATAGCCGTCATCAGTCCGGCCCCATCTCCCGAATCCCGGTCAGCGGAACAACCCCCGCGATGTTCCAGACAGGTCAGGGCATTGAGTGCCATTGAGACAATGGACCGGCTGGGAACGTTTTGGGGATTGGCGATATAGCCGACTCCACAGGCGTCTCGTTCTTCAACTAACCAAGGTTGACCTAGGTACCCGAACTCTTGAATGCTATTTGATGAAGTATTGGATACAGAGGCGAACTCATTGATGCCGTTCGATTGAGTGTTTTTGTTGGGCATTGTTTTTGGGGTAGATGATGGAGTGGGAATTTTAGATTTTAGGTTTTAGAGTTTAAAGGGTTAAAGCCGTCAGCTTTTAATCATAAATTTATTTTTTATACGGGTTCTGTAATTTTGGGAGGGAAACAATCCGCTGTTAGTCCAGCGCGATCGCCCACGTTTGCTGTACCTTTGCTGTACCTTCACTCCATCACTGGCGCTCTTGCATATTGAGAGTCTTGTTAATTAATTTTAGAAGGTTTTCTGGCAATTTTTAATTCCGGTTTGACTTGAGCATTTTTTTGAAGGATGCCTCTAAATCTCCCTTAAAATGGAGGTCTTTCTAGGTTCCCCTTGTTGAGAACCCTTTACCCTCTTGCTTAATTTCGCGATGGCAGCCCCCTTAAAAACACAGGGGCCAGAGAAGGTAATATCAGATCAAAGGGAGTTACGGATAGCTTAAAGCGATGGGTACGGATTAAAAATCATATAGAAATAACGTTGCTCTGACAATCCCCGGGTTTAAGATTTTGCAACGGGTGAACAGCAGGGGGTTCGATGGGACTTAAAGGCGGTGCGGTGCCGGTGTATTGGGCTGAGGTGACTGTCGCTTAGACATTGAGCGCCCGGTTCAAAATTTAAAGAGGGAGAAAGTCCGGAGAGTTAGAAATTAAAGATTCAATGTAGATTGGGCCAATCTATCTGCCGGACGACTGACAAGGACTTTCTGGCTTGTTATGGTGGAGTTATAGAGGGTTCGGGAAGGCCCTGGGTTCTGTACCGGGATTAAATTCCTTATTTTAATTAATTTTTGCTCTCCAGGGGAAATATATCTTTAGAAGTAGACCCGAGCGCATCCTGGGCTGCTCAAGGTTAGAAAATTTCTCGGTGTGCAGATGAACCCAAATTAAGCCGAACGGCGATCGCCAGAATGGACCTGATGCGGCTTGCCCACTCTCAAACCAATTATGATGGAGACTCAAACAATGGCTAATGCTCAAGAAATTCTTCCCCTGCGGGCAACCTCTGTTTCCTCGGCAGCCTCTACAATGGTTGCCGCGACCGAACTGCGCCCTTGGGGTTCGTTCACGGTTTTAGAAGATGCTAAGGGATATAAAATCAAGCGGATCGAAGTCAAACCCGGTCACCGCCTCAGCTTGCAAATGCACCACCATCGTAGCGAACATTGGATCGTTGTTTGTGGGACCGCCCGGGTGGTTTGCGGAGACCAAGAACTAATGCTGACCAGCAATCAGTCTACTTATGTGCCCCAATGTACCAATCATCGCCTAGAAAATCCTGGGGTAATTCCTTTGATTTTGATTGAGGTTCAAAATGGGGAATATTTGGGTGAAGATGATATCGTGCGTTTCCAAGATGACTACGCCCGGGCAAAATAGCTGTAAAAACTTCGCCTTTTGATGGGGTGGGGACTGGGTTGGGATTTTTATAAAAATTAAGACTGAAATCGCCCTTTACGCAGGTAGGGGGCGATTTTTGCGGGTAAATTAAAAAGCATTCACCTGTACGTTTGAGTCACGATCGCGGTAAAATTGCGATCGCTGATAACGAAACCCAATCTCCACCCATTCATGATTCAGCTGAGTAAAGCAGCCGTTACCGAAATTAAACGCATCCAGTCCAAGCAGTCTAACCCAAATGTCTGGTTTCGTCTCGGGGTTGAAACGGGGGGTTGTGCGGGGTGGTACTATACGATGGAGTTTGACGAACAGTGCAACCCCGATGATCTCATCTGTGAGTGCGATGGCGTTCAAGTGACGGTCGATAGCCGCATCCTCGACGACTATCTCAACGGCCTGACTCTAGATTACTCGCAAGATTTGATGGGAGGGGGGTTCCGCTTCCACAACCCCAAGGCTGCAAAGACTTGTGGCTGTGGTAATTCCTTCTCTATAATTGAGTCCTCGACACCCTAGGAACCCGCTGGGGTGAACCCTTCAATCTTTGATGGTCCTGAGTGGGATTTTTATCCCCTACTATTTTTGATTGTTTTTCTGCCCTAAAAATTGACAGGGGCTACCAGGGTAAGATATAATTGTAGATTGTTGTCAACTTGATCCTTGAAAACCTGAATACCCCATAACTCATGCCAACAATACAACAACTTATTCGTACAGAACGGCAGAAGATTGAAAAGAAAACCAAATCGCCTGCACTCAAGAGTTGTCCGCAGCGTCGGGGCGTTTGTACGAGAGTTTATACCACCACACCGAAAAAACCCAACTCAGCCCTGAGAAAAGTAGCACGGGTTCGCCTGACCTCTGGATTTGAAGTCACCGCCTACATTCCGGGAATTGGTCATAACCTACAAGAGCACTCCGTTGTCATGATCCGAGGCGGCAGGGTAAAGGATTTACCCGGGGTCCGTTACCACATCATTCGTGGGACCTTAGATACGGCTGGAGTCAAAGATCGCCGTCAAGGGCGTTCTAAATACGGGGCCAAACGTCCTAAATCCTAAATAGATTTTAAATTAGCTCCGAAGCGTCAGGCGGAACATTTAAAGGTCTTCTTCAAAGTTGGAGGGAGGCGATCGCACCGGGTGGGGTATCCAAGGTATTGAACCGAACGATTAACGCACTTCCCCCCGATAAGAGAATCCGCACTAAAGCTGAAGCTGATCGCCAAAAAAGAAGTACAATCATGGGGCGCTCATCTAGCAAAACGATGGCCTGAAAAACCCCATCGATTCAATCGATTGTCGCGGATGAGCGATCCCGATAAAGATTCTGGCAGTTCTCATCGGAACCTGAACACAAACACTTGACGGAGCAGTCGCCTTGGACGGCACAAGATGCGATCGCCTGACCCGTAAGCATCGGCCAGCAAAACCATCAAGGGGACCAGCGCATCGCCGAGCGTCACTTCATGGGAGTAAGCGGACCTCCGAACACTCCAAGCCAGAAAACCGCCAACTTTCCACAAAAAGTGGGAGGATTCAAGCTGAAGCGCGTCAGCCCTGAATCACAGCTAGTCACGGCTAGTTATAAGCGATTCACATTTAGGTACAGTTCAGTTCCAGTAGTTAATTGGGTGAAAAGTTAGTATGTCTCGTCGCACTGGTAGTCAAAAACGTTCTGTTACTCCCGATCCAGTTTATAACAGCCGCTTGGTTGGTATGATGGTGCGGCGTGTAATGAAGAGTGGCAAAAAGTCGGTCGCCTTCAATATTGTTTACAACGCCATGAAAACCATCGAGGAAAGAACCGGCGCGGATGCCTTGGAAGTCTTTGAAAAGGCGGTCAAAAATGTGACTCCCCTGGTAGAAGTCAAAGGGCGTCGGGTTGGTGGGGCCACTTATCAAGTCCCGATGGAAGTTAGGTCGGATCGCGGTACAGCTTTAGCATTGCGCTGGATCATTCACTTTTCCAGAACCCGTGCCGGGCGCACGATGGCAATGAAATTGGCGAACGAATTAATGGATGCCGCCAACGAAACGGGCAATGCCATCCGTAAACGGGAAGAAACCCATCGGATGGCAGAAGCCAACAAAGCGTTCGCTCACTATCGTTACTAAAGTCAGAATCAGACCCATTGCAGAAAAAAAAGGTGTTCTATGTAAACAAATTTTGCAAAAAATATTAAAATGTAACAAGACAGGAGAAAATCCACAGGAGTATAGCCCATTGGGGTTGACTTAAAAACAGTGGATTCTTTGCTCTCAGGTCGAGTTGACCCACTTTCTGGAACCCTAGGAAGTGGCAAAGCAGAAGTCAAACTCCTTAAAAATTTAACAGCGAGTGACTTTGCAACCCGAGGAGAGATGTAGGTGGGGTCTCGTCGGGAAGGTAAATCGGTGAGGTAGGGTAGGTAGCCCGAGCAAGGAAACGGCGGGTCAACAAACCCCATTCAAACCTAAACCTATAATTTGATCGCGATTCTGATAAACCGCGATCGCTAAGCGTGCCAGAGATAATCGAGGCACGATCACTAAGATGCGTCTAACGCATCATTCAAAGATAATTTGCGGCAACACAAAAAAGGAGGGAGCTGTGGCACGTACTGTCCCGCTTGAGAAAGTGCGAAACATAGGAATCGCCGCCCACATCGATGCGGGCAAAACCACAACGACGGAGCGGATTCTGTTTTATTCCGGTGTGGTTCACAAAATCGGTGAGGTGCATGACGGCAACACCGTAACAGACTGGATGGAGCAAGAGCGAGAGCGGGGCATTACCATCACGGCTGCTGCCATCACCACCAGTTGGAAAGATAACCAGATCAATATTATTGACACCCCTGGTCACGTAGACTTCACGATTGAAGTGGAGCGCTCCATGCGTGTACTAGATGGAGTGATTGCCGTCTTCTGCTCCGTCGGTGGAGTTCAGCCGCAATCCGAAACCGTGTGGCGTCAAGCCGATCGCTATAAAGTGCCTCGCATCGTGTTTATCAACAAGATGGACCGCACGGGAGCGAATTTCTACCGGGTTTACGATCAGATTTGCGATCGGATGCGCACTAACGCCGTCGCGATCCAGCTTCCGATTGGTAACGAAGACCAATTCTCTGGCATCATCGACTTGGTGGGGATGAAGGCTCGGATCTACACTAACGATAGTGGCACTGATATTCAAGAGACTGATATTCCCGAGGATATGGTGGAAATCGCTCAAAAGTATCGCACCAAGCTGATTGAAGCGGTGGCAGATATGAGTGATGTCTTGACAGAAAAATACCTCGAAGGTGAAGAATTCACCCAGGAAGAAATTGTCAAGGCCTTACGTCAGGGAACCATCACAGGGAAGATCGTCCCGACGATGTGCGGTTCGGCCTTCAAAAACAAAGGGGTACAGCTCTTACTAGATGCCGTGATAGATTACCTACCGGCCCCCATTGATGTCCCACCGATCCAGGGAACCCTACCGAATGGGGAGGAGATTTTCCGCAGCGCGGATGATAACGCCCCCCTCTCGGCCTTAGCCTTCAAGATCATGGCCGACCCCTACGGGCGTCTGACCTTTATTCGGGTTTATTCTGGCGTTCTGGAAAAAGGCAGTTACGTTCTGAACTCCACCAAGGACAAGAAAGAACGGATTTCTCGCCTGATTGTCATGAAAGCTGACGATCGCATTGAAGTCGATGAACTGCGCGCTGGGGACCTCGGCGCAGCAGTGGGTCTGAAAGACACCTTCACGGGGGATACAATCTGCTCTTCGGATAGTCCGGTGATTCTAGAATCGCTGTTCATTCCCGAACCTGTGATCTCCGTGGCAGTGGAACCGAAGACCAAGCAAGACATGGAGAAGCTGTCTAAGGCATTGCAATCCCTGGCTCAAGAAGACCCCACTTTCCGGGTAAGCGTCGATCCCGAAACCAATCAAACCGTGATTGCCGGGATGGGTGAACTTCACCTAGAAATTCTGGTGGATCGGATGTTGCGTGAGTTTAAGGTAGAAGCGAACGTGGGTGCTCCCCAAGTTGCTTACCGAGAAACCATCCGCAAAGCCGTCAAAGCCGAAGGGAAATTTATTCGCCAAAGTGGAGGTAAGGGTCAGTACGGTCACGTTGTCATCCAACTAGAACCGGGAGATCCAGGCAGTGGCTTTGAGTTTGTCTCGAAAATTGTGGGAGGAACAGTACCCAAAGAGTACATTTCCCCAGCAGGACAAGGGATGAAGGAAGCCTGCGAATCTGGGATTTTAGCAGGCTACCCGATGATTGACATCAGGGCCACCTTGGTAGATGGTTCTTTCCATGATGTTGACTCCTCGGAAATGGCTTTTAAAATTGCTGGCTCTATGGCAATTAAAAACGGGGTGATGAATGCTTCACCCGTTCTGTTAGAGCCTATGATGAAGGTTGAGGTAGAAGTTCCCGAGAACTTCCTCGGGGACGTGATGGGCGACCTCAATTCCCGCCGGGGCCAAATCGAAGGAATGGGTTCTGAGCAAGGGATTTCCAAGGTGACTGCTAAAGTTCCATTAGCAGAAATGTTTGGCTATGCCACGGATATCCGGTCTAAAACTCAAGGCCGAGGTATCTTTACGATGGAGTTTAGCCGCTATGAAGAGGTGCCTCGCAACGTGGCTGAACCCATCATCGCCAAGAGTAAAGGGAACGCATAATAGTAGTTCATTGTTGACGGTTCATTGTTCATTGCTTTTTCCCAATGAACAATGAACAATGAACAATGGACAATGAACGATTGAGAAAGGAACTAGAGAAGACATGGCACGCACAAAGTTTGAACGGAATAAACCCCACGTTAACATCGGTACAATCGGTCACGTTGACCACGGCAAAACGACCCTGACGGCGGCAATTACCTTGACCCTCGCCGCCCTCGGTCAAGCCAAAGCAAGAAAGTACGATGAAATCGATGCTGCTCCCGAAGAAAAACAACGGGGGATCACGATTAATACCGCTCACGTGGAATACGAAACGACTGATCGTCACTATGCCCACGTTGACTGCCCCGGTCACGCTGACTATGTGAAGAACATGATCACCGGCGCAGCCCAGATGGATGGAGCTATTCTGGTGGTGTCGGCAGCAGATGGCCCGATGCCTCAAACCCGGGAACACATCCTGCTCGCAAAGCAGGTGGGGGTTCCGAATATCGTCGTGTTCTTGAACAAACAAGACCAAGTAGATGATGAAGAACTCCTGGAACTCGTGGAACTGGAAGTTCGCGAACTCCTGACTTCTTATGATTTCCCCGGTGACGACATTCCGATTGTCTCGGGTTCGGCTCTGTTGGCACTTGAAGCCTTGACCAAAACCCCGGGTACCAAGAAGGGTGATAATGAGTGGGTTGATAAAATCTACGCCTTAATGGATCAAGTAGATGCTTACATCCCAACTCCAGAACGGGCGATTGATAAGCCATTCTTGATGGCAGTTGAAGACGTCTTTTCGATTACAGGTCGGGGAACTGTTGCCACGGGCCGGATCGAACGGGGCAAAGTCAAAGTCGGCGAAACTGTCGAATTAGTTGGAATCAAACCCACTCGCAGCACCACAGTGACGGGTGTGGAAATGTTCCAAAAAATTCTGGAAGAAGGGCTGGCTGGAGATAACGTCGGAGTTCTGCTCCGGGGGATCCAAAAGGCTGATATCGAGCGCGGAATGGTGATTGCTAAACCCGGTTCGATTACTCCTCACACTCTGTTTGAATCGGAAGTGTATATTCTCAAGAAAGAAGAAGGTGGCCGCCATACGCCCTTTTTCTCGGGCTATCGTCCTCAGTTCTACGTGCGGACAACTGAC
This sequence comes from Cyanophyceae cyanobacterium, assembly GCA_038321985.1. GTDB lineage: Bacteria > Cyanobacteriota > Cyanobacteriia > Cyanobacteriales > Laspinemataceae > Laspinema. The sequence goes on from JBBQFN010000008.1 coordinate 90,958, forward strand.
GTAACAGGGACTATTAACGCCTTTACCTCGGACGAGGGAGACGAAGTGGAAATGGTTATGCCTGGCGATCGCATCAAAATGACGGTGGAATTGATCAACCCGATCGCCATCGAACAAGGGATGCGGTTTGCCATCCGTGAAGGCGGACGGACCGTCGGAGCCGGTGTGGTAGCCAAAATCCTCAAGTAGACGGACTTTAAGGGCGATCGCGCCCTAGGCAGAACCGTGCTGAAGGCAAGTAGAGCACAAAAGCGATGATAGAAAAGCTTTTATGCTCTACTTGCATCTGTGCGGAGTACCTCCACGGTGAACCTTTAACCCTGTCAATTTATTAATCGAACCTAGACAACTAAAAATCAATGGCTACCTTACAACAGCAAAAAATTCGCATTCGTCTAAAAGCCTTCGATCGCCGATTGCTGGATACTTCCTGCGAGAAAATCGTAGAAACAGCCAATCGGACCAACGCTACAGCGGTCGGGCCCATTCCTTTACCGACAAGGCGGCGTATTTACTGTTTGCTCCGTTCTCCCCACGTCGATAAAGATTCTCGGGAGCATTTTGAAACCCGGACTCACCGCCGCATTATCGATATCTATCAACCGTCTTCTAAGACCATTGATGCTTTAATGAAACTCGATCTACCTGCCGGTGTAGATATTGAAGTCAAACTTTAAGCCTCTCCAAAAGCGGAACAAACCAACTGCACAGAGCTGACGCCTCGCCTCTGGCAATACACCAAACTCCTGGCTCTAGTCTTTAAAAAAGGAGAACTCAGAATTCTCCTTTTTTAAATATTCAGCCTTTAACTTAACCTCTAAAATATCGCCGAGCAAGCCCTTCTAATTTCAGATAATTTTTATAAATATTGAAAAAATTTACCTAAATTTTTTCAATATTTTATCATACGAAGTAAAAAAAGTCAAGTTTTATTAAAAAAATTCTCTCTAAAAAATCAAATCCAGTCCGTTAGTCTAAACTGGGGCGCTGATTGCCCTGGAATCGTCAGGTTAATCGTATCAGTTAAGATAAAAGCGCAGTTACTTTTTGGAATGAGGGACAATGCAATCCTCCTCCTCGATCGCCGTTCGAGAACTTCCCCTGTTTCCCTTGCCGGAAGTCGTACTATTTCCAGGCCGACCCCTGCCCCTGCATATTTTCGAGTTTCGCTACCGAATTATGATGAACACAATTCTGGAGAGCGATCGCAGATTTGGGGTGCTCATGTGGGATCCCGTCAAAGGCCAGCCCACTTCTATCGGTTGCTGTGCTGAAGTTCTTCAATACGTCCGACTCCCCGATGACCGCCTAAAAATGTTAACCCTCGGTCAGCAGAGGTTTCGAGTCTTAGAATACGTCCGAGAAAAACCCTATCTCGTGGGTTTAGTCGAGTGGCTCGAAGATCAACCCCCTGAGGAAGACCTTAGACCCCTTGCTAGTGAAGTCGATCGCCTCTTAAGAGATGTCGTCCGTCTTTCCGGTAAACTCATGGATCAAACCATCGAACTTCCCGACGACATCCCCGATCTCCCGGTGGAACTTTCCTATTGGGTTGCCAGTAACCTTTACGGCGTTGCTGCCGAACAGCAATCCCTCCTGGAAATGCTTGATACTGGCGCAAGACTGGAACGAGAATCGGAAATTCTCACCTCTACTCGCTCCCATCTAGCCGCACGGACCGTTCTCAAAGACACCCTAAATGAGTAGCTGGAAATTTTGGATAGGGGATTTTAGAGCTACTCACCCCTCTAAAAATCCCCCCTTTAAAATCCTAAAACCTAAACCGTCCAACTCCCCCATACCAATGACGCAGAGTCAGCCATACCACCGATAACAATCCGGCAATACTCAACGTTAAACCCGTATAAGGGACAATTAATCCCCAGATAGGCAAAACCGCGCCAGCAATGGTACAAATCAGTGCGGCTAAGGATGCACGCTTATGATTCCCCAAGCCCCATACCAACACCAGCAGGACTATAGAAATTAAAGTCCAAGCGAGGTTAACATCCATCACGCGACTAAAATAGGTCAAACTGAGGAGTGCTGCAAAAAATAAACCCCCCGCCAGAGAAATATCAACCAGACGCATCGGGACGGATAAATAAAGCAGGACAATCCACCACAAGAAGACCCCCGGTGCTAACAAGAGTAAACGAGGCAGCACCCCCGTCTTGCGGACTGTATCCGTTGCGGTAAATACACCAAATGGATTACGAACAGAAACATTATCTTCAAATACCCAACTATAGCGAGTCCCGGATCTTTCCGGTTGGGTAGTAGTTGGGATAATCCCACTGGCAAAATCGGCATTGGGGAAGTTTGCCAGTACAGTTAAGCGAAAATTAGACAGAGATTCTCCCTGGGAATTGTAAACCCAACGAGGGCCTCCTTGAGCCTTATAAGTAACGCGAAAGCGAGTTTCTTGCCCGGGTTGTAAAGAAAATGGAAAGCCATAATCTCCGGGATTAATTTGTAGCATTCGTTGACCATCTTGCTCAACTTTAAAGTTTTGAAGCAGGGAATAAGCATAAGGGGGAGGAATTTCAAAGAAAAAATTTCGAGTCTCTCTTAGGGAGTTGATGACTTGGTATTCGGCTTCAAACTCAGCAATATAAATGGCTTGGTTATTGCTAACATCCGTAGATTGATTGAGGGTAACCGCAATTTCAGAACCTGCGATCGCCAGAAAGCGACTGACTTCTTGTGTTCCTTCTCTTTCAACGAATCTCCCCTCAATCCACTCCGTGTATTTAGTAGGTTCTTCGACAACATAGCGAACTCGGGGAGAAGGTTGTTCGAGTCGTTCCCCCGAAACCGTTGCGGCTACCTGTTGAACGCGGGATTGTTCCCAGTGATGGTATCGATTCGCTAAGGTCGAAGATAAAAAGAAACCTCCCCCCAAAAAGGTCAGAATTAGAATAAAATGGGGTAACTTTTGCAACAAGACTAAATAACCCCCCACCCATTCTTCTATTAGGGGGAAAGGGGGTTCCGGTTGTCGGTAGGTCCACTTGATTAAAGCGATCGCCAATCCAAAGACTACCAAAAAAATCCCTAAACTTAGGGATAGATTGAGAATGCGATCGCCAAACTGCATCAACTCATGAGGATGAGTCAGATCCGGTAATGCGGGAATGCCTTGAACGGTTGGGTCCATAATTAGGGGTAAGCTGAAATTACTCAGCTTTTAGAAGGGTTAGAGTCATGTATAATCCTTTCATCGAACCATCCCCATTGGAAAACCTGGGGAGTCCGAATCTACAGCAAAATTGTTTTACCGTAGATTGCACTGGGATACTTAAATGGCGTCATGGGATCGCCCTCCAGAAAATGACATAACTTAGTCATGCGATCGCCATAGAACTGTCATACTTGCTGACTATTCTTTTTATAGAGAGCAATTACGTTCACTTCTCACACCACACAAGGACCTCGCTCAAATGCTCCGAGCGGGGTTTTTTTTAAGATAACCTACATTCCTAATGGGGCTTAACCGACTTAGGGTCATCATCGGATATAAATACTTAATCTCTTACCCTGACCCTGGGTTTTTTTTGCTGCTATAGAAATTCTATAATCGTTTGATCTCAACCGGAGAAAAACTATTTTAAATATCCCTTCCAATAGCCATTTCTGGGGATCCAACATTTTTTATTCTCGCGTAATTGCGACAAAATCATAGCTGCCGAAAATTTTTAGGGTCTCCGTGTGGGAACGTAATTCCTGAAAGGCTGATTCTACCGAGGATTTTCGAGCATCACATTCTAAATCCAGAAAGAATAGATATTCCCCGAGCGATCGCTTAGTCGGGCGAGATTCGATCCGACTTAAATTAATTCCCCGACTGGCAAAAACTTGGAGAGGTTGAGAAAGAGAACCCGGAAGATTTGCCGGAACGCTAAATCCCAAGGAGGTATAATTTCCCCCCGGAGAGGGTTGCAAACTTACCACCCAAAAACGAGTACAGTTATCCGAGCGATCATTAATTGGAAACGAGATGATGGGGAGATCGTAGAGTTCAGCAGCGCGTTGAGAAGAAATTGCCGCCGCCAAGCGATCGCCTTCTAACTGCTGCACCGCCTCCGTCGTGGAATTGGTAGGAATTAACTGAACCCAAGGGAGAAATTGTTCCAACCATCCCTGACATTGAGCTAACGCTTGGGGATGGGAATAAACTGTTTGGATCTCTTGCAAATTTTGGACGGGTGAAATCAGCGCATGAGAAATGGGCAGCACCAACGCCAATTGAATTTGTAGAGTATCTAACTGCCAGAGGGTATCCAGAGTCATTGGCACACTTCCTTCCAGGGAATTTTCCACAGGAACTACCGCACGTTGAGCCTGAGAGTGAGCAACCGCACGTAAAGTCTGAGAAATGCTGGGATACGGACACAACAAACATTCCTCCCCTGTGTCGTACTGCAACTGCTCCACATAAGCTAAAGCTGCCGCTTCGGAGTAGGTGCCAGGAGGTCCCAAATAGGCAATAGATACCGTCATCTTGTCTTTCCCTCAGTTAACTGGGTTCTTTGTAAAAATTAGCCCCAGGGCGAACAATAGAAAACCCGAAATTTTGGGCCTACTTGTGCGGATCCCCAGGCACAACTTTCTAGGTGAGATTGTCCCAATTGTTTAAGTTTTTTGGGGAGTTTCTCAGAAATGCCCTAAAATTAATGGCAAATTAAATCGATTATTGGACGATCGCCTTGGGCATTTCCCGTATTTAATCACCAAATGGCCCCGTCTTGCTGCATTAGGTTTCAAATTTTACACTTTGTAAAAAAATGTAAATTTTGGTAGCGTAGTCATTAACCGAACTAAATTTGAGATTAACCAGAATGCATACTATCCAGTTTGTTGCATCCCAATCTGTAGAAATACCCGTTCCCCTCCAACCTGTTCCAATTCAACATTACCTACGGCAGCCGCAACGGTTAATTAGGGCGCTTGTCGATCCGACCCGAACCGAACAATTAGGCAAAGAACGGTTTAGATTAAAAATGCGTCCCTTGGAGTTTATGATGCTGCGGATTCAACCGACAGTGGACCTGAGAGTCTGGGCAAAACCCGATGGCACGGTTCATTTAGTCTCCGTGGGGAGTGAAATTCGAGGGGTAGAATATATCGATCGCCGCTTCTGCCTGGATCTGGTGGGAAAACTCTCCCCGGTTGAGCGCGGTGGGGTGACTTATTTGATAGGAAAAGCGGATTTAGTCGTAGAGGTAGATTTGCCACTGCCCTTGTCTATGGCCCCCAAACCGTTATTAGAAACGACGGGAAATGGATTGCTAAAGAGTGTATTGCTGACGATTAAGCAGCGTTTAATGCACCAGCTTTTGCTAGATTATCGTCACTGGGCATCGGATGCAAATGAAACAGACTTGACGGTTGGTAGTCCGGTCCTTTCGCCGAATTCACCCCCGGCATAAAAAAGGGCGGGCGGGCAATCGCCAGTTTAGGACCGGGGAATCTGAAAATATTGCAAAGAACTGTAAACTATTGTAAGGTTTACCCATCACACTTAATAAATATTAATAGAGTCTCCTCCCATGTATTATCAGTTTGTTGCTACACAATCGGTTGATCTGGCTGTTCCACCCCAACCCGTAGGGATTGAGACATATTTGCAGTCCCCCGAACGGATTGTTAGGGCGATCGCCGATCCCAGTTGCATCGAACAGTTGAGCGGTAATTGCTATCGCCTGAGAATGCGCCCCTTAAACTTTTTTACTTTAAAAATTGAGCCAACCGTAGACATGAAGATTTGGGCAGATGCGGAAAAAACGATTTATTTAGAATCGGTGGGTTGTGATTTGCGCGGGATTGAAACCATTAACGAACACTTTCAGTTAGAACTGAGTGGGACGATGGAAGCGTATCGGCAGAAAGGAAAATCTTATTTAGGCGGGGATGCAGAATTAGGGTTAACTATTTATTTACCCCCTCCGTTTTCGATGATGCCGAAGTCGGTCATTCAAAGTACAGGGAATAATTTACTCGGAAACGTCCTGCTGAAAATGAAGCAAGGATTAATGCAGCAGTTATTATTAGATTACCAAATTTGGGCAACCGCAGAACAAGGGAAAAAACTGGTAGCGGCATAGAGAAGACTGATGCAGCTTGAGAAGTTTGTAGAGGCAACCACCCCGGCGTTACCCTTACAAACTTCTCAAGCGCTAGGCAGGGGAGTAAGTCCTGTAAATTTAAGAATTTTTTAATATCTAAAACTGAGGAAGAAGTTAATCGAGGTTCACCGTAAGCGATCGCCCCGCGCAGATAAAGACTCACATTTCACCCCCAACCGTGGAGGGTGAAATTCTTTGAGTAAGAAATACGGATTAGGCGATCGTAGCGACATTTTGCCATTGACTCATTGAGCCGTCGAGAATAAGATATGGGTAGCATTTGATTTTAATCCCAAAACGGGATAAGGATGCCTCTGTGCCCGCCCACTTCTTACCCACTTAGTATAGAGTCCTCCAGGTAAGCGGGACGCGGACTTAACCGGAGGAACATCCGTCATGAACCTGTTTGGCGATCGCAACCGCTAGAATGCCCGCGACTGTTTTTACCACAGCGAGGGAGAGTTCCTAGTGTCTGTTAATCTCGCCAAAATTAAGCTGGAGTTATTTTAATTAGAGCGATTGTAAAATGGCGAACACTCTCAAGTTAGATATCAAAGAACCAGCGGATGAACTCAAAACTCGTTTCAAAAAAGAGACGAACTCTCAAAAAAAAGAAAGGCTACACGCTTTGTACTTGCTAAAATCAGGTAAAGTTTCCACCCTGGAATCCCTTTCAAAACTATTATCGAGAGATACCTCTACTCTATATCGCTGGTTTCAAAAGTACAAACAGGAAGGATTGGACGGATTACTCAAAGTCTATAAACCGGCGGGAAGGCCGATTACTATTCCCCCCGATGCCTTAGAAAAACTGAAATTAAGAATTCAACAACCTGAAGGCTTTAACAGCTATGGAGAAATTCAATCTTGGCTGAAAGAAGCCTGTGGAGTTGATGTTGATTATCATGTTGTTTATCGGGCCGTTCGCTATAAATTTAAAGGGAAATGTAAGGCTCCTCGACGCTCAAGATTAAAAAGAAGTTCTTCCCTTTCCCGTTTTCAGCTTACTGCGGCAAATTGAGTTAAATAAAACCCTAAAGCGATGATTAAAGAGAGCTTTTCGTAAGTTTTACCTCAAAAAAGCGAAAATGCTCAATTTAAAAATTGTGTTTAAGGAAAAATTAGTTTATATTTTTTGGAGCCTCTCTAAAAAATATAACAGGATAGAACTGCGATCGCCTTTTGGAGATGCAGTTATTTTTTTGATTATAACTTTTTTCACAGGTATGAAATACATTTTTTCTTTTGGAGTGCGTAAGCCCGGGCGTAGGCTTTACGCACTCCAAATTCCATACATATCCTAACCATTGTATCTGTACCTTACCGGACTGGAAAACGCTATCTTACTAAGACTAATAACCTCCCCTGAAAAAATAAATTTTTATTAAAAACTTCTGAAAAATGCTGAAACACTTAACTTAAGATTGTTGAATAAGCATTTAAGAGCTTAAAATCTCACAGGCGATCCAGAATAGTTTGTGCCATGCAGTCCAGGGGTATGCTTTGGTCACTTAAGCCCGCTTCGACGACTGATCGCGGCATTCCGTAGACGATACAACTTTCTTCAGCTTCCGTTAAAATAGTGCCACCGCGAGATTTAATCCAAGCGGAACCTTGAGTGCCATCGGAACCCATCCCCGTCATCACCACCCCCAAGACGCGATTGCCAAACACCTCAGCAGCCGATTGAAACATTACATCCACGGAGGGACGATGAAGCGTATCGAACGGGCGAGCATCAAGATGTGTCCTTACCGTGCCATCATTTTGACGAACAAAGGTTAAATGCCGTCCCGCAGCAGCGATGAATACCACACCGGGTTCGAGAAGTTGCCCTTCCGAGGCTTCTACAACCTTCAGTAACGAAATATCATTAAGTCGTCTTGCATACATTTCCGTATAACCAACCGGCATATGTAAAACGATCGCCACTGGGACCGACAAATTAGCCGGCAACTGAGCGATTAAAAAAGCCAGGGCCTGGGGACCCCCGGTAGAAATTCCGATCGCCACTAGGTTAACCAGTCCCGATTGAGGGGATGAAGCTATCACCTTAATCAAATCAACAGGACGTTCCTTCATTACCGGCAAGCGGTTTAAAGGGACATTTGCAGCCGCTTTAACCTTTTCGATTAATTCATTGCTGATCTCAAAAATCTTTTCATTTGCTAAAGCCGTAGGCTTTTGCAAAAAGTCAACAGCGCCCGCATCCAGTGCGGCGAGTACCAGTTCTCCCCCTTCACTGGCAATGCTGATAATGACCACGGGAATTGGACGAAGGGCCATTTGTTTATGCAAGAATTCCACCCCGTCCATTTCGGGCATGATCAAGTCTAGCGTTACCACATCTGGGTTAAGTTTTTCGATCGCCTCTAATGCTTCCTGTCCGTCTCGGGATGTTCCTACCACTTCAATAAATGGAGAACGCAATAGCATTTGCTTAACGACCTTACGGACATAAGCGGAATCATCTACCACCAAAACTCGTATAATATTATTCATACCACTCGCGATTGATTGATTGAATTATTAGCCATAAATCGCTAAACGTCAACCTAATTTTTTTTATTTTAGAGCTAGAAACAATTTATATTAGACCTCTTGTAAAATTCGGGAGCGACTCCCCCAAACCCCCTTATTAACGCTAATAGGCTTTTTACAATCCGGCAAAAAATCTATTAAATTATACCACTAGGTCTTAAAAATTTTGTAGCTTCAATTAAATTATTTTCTATTAAAACCCGGGTGGTTCTTCTTTTACATAAACAAAAGCGCCGCCTATTTCTTGCAATTCAAAATCACTATTGAGCTTAAGTAAGGATTCAGAAGAACCTAAAAAAAGATAGGCGCGATTTGGCATTCCTTGATAAAAAGACTCAACTGTTTTACGAATAGAATCCGGGGAAAAGTAAATAAAGACATTGCGACAGAAAATTATATCAGATTGAGTAAACGGCTCAATTTCTGTGTTTTTCATTAAATTGGCAATATTCCATTGAATGCGCTTTTTCAGGGCAGAGGATACTTGCCAACCGCCTTCGGATTTGGTAAAGTATTTTTCTCGAAGTCCCGCCGGAAAATTGCGAAAAGACCGATCGCGGTAAACTCCTTTTTGAGCTTTAGCGATCGCCCCCGAAGCTGCATCGGATGCGTACAGTTCAATGGGTAAGCGTTCAAACCAGCCTCCTTCCTCCAATGCCATCACAATCGACAGGGGTTCTTCTCCCGTAGCGCAGGCAGCACTCCAAATTCGGAGTGGCTTGGAGGAAAAGGAATAAGAACCCCCGGGGGAAAAATTCCCTCGACGCTCTGCCAAATATTGAGGTAATAAGACCTTAACTAGAGCAGTTAAAGCATCGTTTTCTCGCCAAAAAAAAGTTTCCTGTACTGAAAGGGCATCAATTGCCGACCGCCACTCATCTGAGGCGATCGCATCGTATTTTAGCAGATAGTAATAATCTAAAAATGAATTTAAACCCCGCTCAATCACACGAGGAGTAAGTTTATCTGCTAAAATTTCGCGCTTGTCCTGTTCATAGTATAAACCAGCCTGTTCATGAATCAAATCGCGCAGAATAATAAAAACACTATCTGTTAATTGTAAAGACTTTGGAAAAAATCTCATTGCTAAAATATGAAGAACATAGAAACCTTTGATGAGAGGCAAGTCTGAGGAATTACATACAGATTTGAACGGAAAAAATCCCGAGATGAAACCCAGGGATTTAAAGTTAGGTTGGCCCCCTCAGTTAAAAACCTTGGACCCTCCAAAGCTAAAAATTTGGCTCAAGGGACTTTAGGAAGTTAAAAAGCGGTGAAAACTCAGCCCTTAAGCAACAACCTACCCCCACTCTCCCCAAGAATTAGCTTTGCAGAACCTTACGCGCAGCGCGGCGAACGGTCGTATCCGCATCCGTGCGCGCCAAAATCACCAACTTATCCTCGCATAGGCGGTTTCCCAGATGCCCCAGGGCTGTAACCGCAGCCAGCCTCACCTGAGCCTCCCGATCATCCAAGGCCCCAATCAACAGTTCCGAAGCGCAGGGATGTTTTAAGCGCGTCAGAATCTCCACCACCGCTGTGCGGACTGCCGGGTGCCCATGGTGCAGTCCCAGCCCCACCGCCTCAATATACGCTTCCATGCAAACCGGCCCTGAACTGCCCGGGCTATTATATCCCGTGCTGCCTTCTCGTTTCACTGTCGCCCCCCGGTTGGCTAGAGTGTTGATGCAGGGTTCCCGGCACGTCGGGTCTACCGTCAGGTCCAGCAGAGAGGCCACCGCTTCCGGGGTTCCCATCCGCCCTAGAGAGTCGATCGCCGCTTGCACCACTCGGGTTTCTGGGTCCGCAGCCCCTAGCCACTGCAGCGCCACCCCCGCTTCCATCCCCCCTCGTTCCTTGAACGCTTCTAACGCATCCAGTCTCCGTTCCGCTTGGTCTGAATTGAGCGCGTTTAACAGCGGCGTCAGAGCACTAGGATCCTGGATTCGCCCCAGAGCCCGCAGCGCCGCCCGCACCACATCCTCCTCCGTTCCTTGAGCGATCGCCCCTAAGATATCCACCGCCTGAGCTTGCCCAAAATGCCCTAACGCCTCCGTCGCACAAGCCCGTACCGGATTCGCTGGGTCCTTCAACGCTAACAGTTCCAACGTTTCTAGGAAATTTTCCGGCTGCCCTACCCCTGAAGTCCAAGCCGGCAAAAACCACAAATTCTCCCGAGTTTGAGCCAGACTCACCAGGGCGGATATCGCATAATAGCGCACCCAGGAATCCTCATCCTGGAGAGCCTTAAGTAAATAACCGTAACTCACCGGACTAGCTATTTCCCCCAAAGCCCGCGCCGCCGCCGCCCGCACCTGGGGGCTATCCCTACTCAGCGCCCCGTCTAGCACCTCCAAGGCCCGTTCCTCCTTTTCCAGATAAGGCAAATGCTCGATCGCCGCACGGCGCACCCGTTCATCCGGGTCCTGGCACAGTTCAAATAGCCTGTCGATACAGTTACTAAAAGCAAAATATCCAGCAATTTTAACCGCAGATTCCCGGCGGTGAGGGTTCGGGTCCCCCAGCAGAATTAAAGTCCGTTCCGCCATCCCCGGATGCCCCAGGGAATTCAAAGCCGCGATCGCACAAAGTCGCACCGAAATATCCGGATGACCCAACAGATTGACCAGGGCCTCAAACGACGAGCGATCGCCAATTTGAGCCAAGGCTGCTGCCGTAACTCTCACCAGGTCCGCCTCTGGATTTAACAACTGTTCAATTAACGCCGGAACCGCCTGGGTACTTCCAATCCGCCCTAAAGCAATAATCAGCGATCGCCGCGTCTGCAAATCCTCCGTCTCCAGCTTGCCAATCAGCAAAGGGCTAATTCGGCTCCCTCTGACAATCAACCCCTTTAAAACCATCTCTGTCAGCAACCGATTACCCAGCAACTCCCCTAGAGTTTCCTCCACCGCCTCTCCCGGGAGCCACCCTAAAATCAGCGCCAACCCTTGCAATTCTTGCGGATTCGCCCCGTTGAGCGCCTGAATTAAATTCCCCACCCCCGCACCGCCCACTTGGGCCCGGGTGAGGTCCGCGATATGGACCCCTTCCCCGAAAAGGCTTTGATAGCGGTGGTAAATCGCTGCGATCGCCAACGCAACTTCCCGAATCGGCACCCCCGAAAAATTTAAAATTTCCCCCAGCGCCTCCACCACATCCGCATCCCCTAACTGACCTAGGGCATCCGCAATTTGAGCACAGAGCAAATCATTCCCCAGCATCGGACACAGCCTCGGGGCAATCGTGCGATCGCCAATCCGAATTAAAGCATCAATCGCCGGAAACGCCAGGAAAAAATCCCCCGACTCAGCCAGCCCAATTAAATCTTCCACCGCATCCATCGCCCGCAAGCGGCCCAGGGCTTCAATCGCATGATAAATTACATTCCGGTCCGGGTCCCTTAACGCCTCAATCAAGCTCGGCACAGCCCTTTCATCATGGCGCTCACCCAAAGCCAAAGCCGTATAAACCCGTAAATCCGCGTCAGAATCCTTCAGGCATTCAATTAAAGACGGAATCGGGTCAACATCACTCAGCACCAAAATTTGCAGAATACTATTGAGCACATTCGGGTTGCGGTGCTGTTCACGCAACATCCGCAGCAGTTCCAACGAAATAGCCGGGTCATTTTGGCGCGCAATAGTATCCACAGCCTCCCGGCGCACCCGCCAACTCAGGGTATTTTTGAGCAACGGCAGCAGCCTCGGGGCGATCGCGCGATCGCAAATCCTCATCAACGCATCCAACGCCGGAAAAGCTAAGAAAAAATCATTAGACTCCGCCAAAGCCACCAGAGACTCCACCGCCTCCGGAGCCCGTAACTGTCCCAAAGCATCGATCGCGTGATACCTCACATTCGCATCCACATCCTCCAGCGCCGCAATTAAAGGCTGGATAGCCCGCCGGTCCTGACGCTCACCCAAAGCCAAAGCCCCATAAATTCGCAAATCCGCCTCAGAATCCCTCAGACACTCCACCAGCGCCGGAATTATATCCACCTGAGAAAGCGCCAGCACCTGAAGCACCCCATTTAAAACCCCCGGATTGCCATGTTGCGTCCGCAACAATTGCAACAACTCCTGAGTCAGGCCCGGATTATTTCGCAACCCCAGACCCTCCACCGCATCCCGGCGCACCTGCCAATTTTTATCCTGTAGCCCTTGCAAAAGCCGACTCACCTCAAAACTTTCCCCCGCTTGTTCCTCCAAGCTCCCCTCTGGGGAGTCCGTTTGTAAGCGCTCCCTTCCCCTCACCTGCTCCAATAGTTCCCGTTCTCCCTCCAGGCGGGGCGTCACATCCTCCAGCGTTACAATAGTCCCCACAATTCGCTCCTGATCCCGCAAAGGGCCAATCGTCACCCGCTGTTGCATCTGCTCATAATATTTAGAAGGAATCAACGGCGGACAGGGGATTAAATAATGATGCAGACTAGGGGCCAGAGTTTCCACAACCCCCTCCCTCAGCACCCGCTCAAACCGCGCCGCAAATCCTCGGCCCTCCAAATCCGGAGCCAAAGTACCCAAATGCAGCCCACAGGCCGTCTCTCCATTAACCCCCGTCATCTGAGCCAACCTCGGGTCCCAGGAACGGACAATTAAATTTATATCAGTCGTAAAAATGCTTATAGTCATGAGCCGTTAGACCTTTTACTGAGTGGGGGATAGCAGCAGATGAGCCTTTAAAGAATTAATCCTTAAATCAACCCGGGGGAGAGTCCAGGGAACCCGCCACCGCACCCAGGGTAATCGCCCGTTCAATCAAGCTAACAGTCGCCCCCTGCGTATCCTCGACCCCGCGCCTATTATCCTCGGCAATTTTCCGCAACTCTTCCAGAGATTGAATCAGGGCCTCACAGACCGTCGAATGCTCTTGATTGGAATCCACCATAGAGTGAATCTGTTTAGAAATCAGGCCCAGGGCCAGAGTCATTTCCTTGACCCCCCGCGATTGTTCACTCATTGCCTTAGCCACCTGCTCAGATTGCCCTTGCAGATTCTGTACCGCCGTCGAGATAAAATTGCTCGCCTTGCCTTGTTCCAGCATTCCCTGGAAAACCTGAGAAATCAGACCCGCCAAGCGCCCCGCCTCCGTCCCTAGCTGTGCCGCCGCCGTAGACTGTTGCGCCAGAGCCTGGGCTGTACTCGAAGCCGCACGGCGCATCAGTTCCACTGATTGCATAATTTGATTCGCCCCATTCGCCTGTTCCGCCGTTGCTTGGCGAATTTGCGCCGTCAGCAACGAAGTATTTTGGGCCGCCTTCATTACATCCCGCGCCGCCCTGGCTTGCTCATTCATCGCCTTAGTCACCTCCATCGCAATTTTGCGCATCTGTCCGGCAGCCTGGACAATATTTTGAGCCGTTTGGGACTGTTCAGCCGTGGCCCCGGCCACTTGCTTCGCTTGACTCGCCGTCGTAGCGATCGCCACTACCACCGTCCTTCCCGCCCCCAACTGTTCCTCTGACGCCCGGGTAATTTGGGTCACCAACTGAGCCGTCTCCTCAATACCCCCCAGGATTTTCTTAAGCGCATTCACCCCATCTTCTGCCAGCCTTCCGCTATCATCCGCCACCTTCAGCCCCTCATTCGACGTATTCACCGCCTCCTGGACCACCCCCTGCAAACCCTTGATAATCCCCCCAATCTCATTCGTTGCCTCAGCCGCGCGATCGGCCAGAGCCCGAATCTCCTGCGCCACCACCGCAAAACCCCTCCCCGCCTCCCCCGCCCGCGCCGCCTCAATAGACGCATTCAAAGACAACAAATTAGTCCGTTCCGCAATTAAATTAATCGTCTCTACAATCGAGCTAATCTCATCCGTGCGCTTCCCCGTTTCTCGGATAGCATCGGCAGATTTCACCATAGACAAACGCACCAAACTAAGCCCCGAAATAGTCCTTTGAACCGTCGCCCCCCCCACCGTGGCATCCGTCGCCACCTTGCGCGTAATCTCATTCGTCTGTTGCGTCAGTTGAGACACATTGCGAATCGAACCCTCCAGTTGTTCCGCGCTAATCGCCGCATTCGTCGCCGCATCCGTAATCTCTCGACTATTCAGCGCCACCCCTTGAACCGACCGCGCCATCTCCTCAATAGAAATCGAGACCTGTTCCACCATCGCCGCTAAGTTCTCCGCCGTCGCCGAAACCTCCTCAATTGAGGCCCCCATCTCATCCATCGAATGCGTCGTTTCCTCCGCTGCAACGTTTAAGTCCTCCGCATTCATCGCCACCCCCTGGATAGAGCTCGTAATCTCCTCAATCGAAGCAGCAGTTTCATTGATAGCCGAGGCCAACTCATCCGTATCTAAACTGACGCTTTTGATAGAGGCGGCGATTTCCCCGATCGCGCTAGTGAGCTGAGTTGCCGAAGTCGCCATAGATTCAGTGGTCTGGCTGACACTGTTGATGGAGCTAGCAGTTTCCTGAATATGAGTCGAGATTTCATTAATTTCCCCCGCCAAAGTCACCGTATTAGCCGTCACCTGCTCAATAGAGGCGGCAATTTCATTCACAAAAGAAACCAGTTGTTCACTAGAAGTGGCGACGGAATCCGCTTGATTGGCCGTCTGAGCCACAGAGACAGCCATTTGATTAATTTTGAGGGTACTTTCATCCAGGGATTTCATCTGGTTAATTGCGCCAGCACAAACCTGTTCAGCAATTCGTGAAATTTCATGGGCTGATTCAGTCATTTGGCTGGCATACAATCGAATTTTTCCATTCTCTATTTTACCCTTTTTTCCGCCTTTCTTTTCTTTATTT
Source organism: Cyanophyceae cyanobacterium (assembly GCA_038321985.1). GTDB lineage: Bacteria > Cyanobacteriota > Cyanobacteriia > Cyanobacteriales > Laspinemataceae > Laspinema. Next base: position 106,393 of record JBBQFN010000008.1, read on the forward strand.
TTAAGATTGATTTTAGCTTTTTTCTTCTTCATACCTTTCTCTCAAATATTATTCAAATAATTTTAGTAAAAATGGCTTTTACTACCTACAGGTTCCCTTAATTCATTCTAAATTAACCGGGGCTCTCCAATCCGGTTAGATTTAATGGGTTGACTGCTTCTGCTCCATTCAATAACGCTTCAATATTCAGTAACAGAATAACTCGCTCTCCTAATGTGGCAATTCCCGATAGATAGCGGCGGCTACACCCGGATATTCCTTCAGGAGTGGGTTGCATCGCCTCGTTCGGTAACGATAGGAACTCCCGAGCCGTATCGACTATCAATCCGACGGTGCGCTGATTGACACAAATCACGATCAAGCGGGTGCGAAGATTATAGGGGATTTTTTCCAGGCCAAATTTCACCCGTAGATTTAGTACCGGAATCACTTGTCCGCGAGAAAACACAACGCCTTCAACAAAGGGCGGGGCCTGGGGAACAGGAGTGATCCGGTTAACCATTTCCATCTGCTGAATGAATCCGGAGGGGATTCCGTAGGTTGTATTGGCAAGCTCAAAAAAAATAAAGGTTGAGCCGGTATTGTGAGAGTTTACCATTGAACTAAAAGCGAGTAGAAATCGGGAGTCAATTTGGGAAACCGACGGGGTAAAATTCTTCGGTAGTATGTTAAGCGTTCATTTTGGATTTGATCACGTTACGGACAAGGGCCAGGGCATCGAGAATCAAGACCACCCGGCCATCGCCGAGTTCAGTGGCTCCAGAAATGCCCACAACTTGAACGAAGGGGTCATTAAGCGCCCGCACGACGATTTCCCGTTGTCCGATAATGCGATCAACGACGATGCCTACGGTGTTGAGTCCGCTACCCACGATCACAACCCTTAAGGGGTCGGGCGATCGCCCATAATTGCAGCTTAATACCCCATCATCTCGGTTGGATTGCGTCCCTGGGAAGGGAAATGAATTCGAGTTTGACGGATCATGAAGGGCCGAAAATTGCCCATTCCCTGAGTCACTGGGGGTTGACTCAAGCCGAGGTAACCCAAAAAGGGACCCCAGCCGCAAAAGGGGGAGCACCTTCCCTCCGTAAGAAATAATTTCATGTCTCTCAAATACCGTAACCGCCCTAGATGAAATCGAAATCGCCTCGCGTATAGATTTTGTACCGATCGCATACATTTCTGTACTGACACCCACAATCAACGCATCCGCGATCGCCAAGGTCAGGGGTAACTCAATCATAAACCGTGTCCCTTGCCCCCTACAACTCTCAAAAGTCAGCATCCCACCCAGTTCTTGGATCGTGTTTTTGACGATCGCCATCCCCACTCCTCGTCCACTGGCTAAATCAGCTACTTCTCGGGTAGAAAACCCTGGGGTACATAAAATCTCTAAAAGGGTGGTGGGATCGTCAACAGGATGGAGGAGATTGCTTTTAACAGAATCAGGTACTAACCCTCGCTCATACCCTTTCTCTAAAACCTTAGATTGATCAATCCCCTGTCCATCATCTTCGATTTCAATCACCACCATCTCCCCAGAAGTTTTCGCTCTCAAGGAGAGTTTCCCCTCGACGGATTTGCCTGCTTTTTTTCGCTCCTCTTGTGTTTCTAACCCATGACTCACGGCATTTCTAACTAAATGCAACAACGGATCCATCATCCGTTCGACCACAAATTTATCGATTTCGGTTTCCTGTCCACTCAATTCGACGCTAACTTGTTTTTGAGTCTCGCGCACTAAATCTCGGACAACAAACTGCATCCGAGCAAAGATTTCCCCAATTGGTACTAACCGCACGCGCATCACTCCTTCGCGTAGGTCCCTCAGTTGCCGTTCCAGCATTTGATTGATTTCAATCAAGGGACGCATCTCGGTTAGGGGGACTCTCTCTTTCATCCGGGTGATCTGATCTTCAAGTCGCGCACGGGTAATGACCAAATCCCCCATCATCCGCATCAATTCATCCAACTTGGGTAAGTCTACCCGCACCACGTTGGAACTTGGAGAAATGAAGGGGGCTGACGGGGTGATCGGTGCCACAGGAGTCGCGCTTTCCTCGGTTTGCGGTGGGAGGTTACATTCTCCCGGGATGGGAGATGCGCTTTCACCCTCGTGAGCAAGCTCAACCCCTTCTGTGGGGGGCAAGGTGGGATTTTCCCGGGGCAAATTTGGAGGCGGTTCTTCTGGAAACTGGATTAACCGCGGGTGGGTTTCCTCTGGGGAACTGCTGAGTCCGCTCAGATAGGGACTCCAGCTGAGCCCCTCATTTTCCCACCCGCTAAAGGCACTCATCTTCAGGCTACTGACGATTAAAAAATGAAACTCAATTTTTCCCTCCGGTGTCATCCGAGGTGCGGCATGGATTAACTCCCCTAGACTGTGGAGGCGATCGCGGATTTTATTGACGTTGATACCCTGAGCCGAAAGTTGGGGCGTGGGTACAAACATAAAGTGCCATGCTTTGGCTCCGGGGGCAACTGCGGCGCGGTTAAGTCGGGTGATTTCTTCGGTTTTGAGTTGAAGTTGTGGGGGGAGGGCCTCTTCTCCCCCTGCCGGTGCGGGTTCTTCCGTGGGAATCACGGCACGGAGTTGGGCGATCGCCTTGTTAATATCCGGCCCTGAGCTTTTGTTTCGATGAGAAGCTATGGTTTGCTCTAGTCCTGTGGTTCCTCCCAGTAGGGCATCAAATCCTTCGGGACTAAGCAAGACTTCTTGATCCCGGAGTACCCGCAAATAGCTTTCCATCTCATGAGCTAAGGCTTCTGCTTCTTTGACTCCTACCATCCCGGATAAGCCTTTGATGGAATGAAAGCAGCGAAAAAGTTCATTTAAAACAGAAGGCTCAATTTGATTTTTTCCCACGAAGGGTTCAATCGCCAATAATTCTCGTCGCACTACGGTTAAGTGGTCTTCGCATTCGGCAAAATAGTCTTCTAAAAAGTCTATAAAAAAATTGTTACCGTCTGGGGGAGTGGACACGAGGGTTGTTCTCTCTTTTATATCTTTGTAAGCGATTCATTAATTAGATTTTAGATTTTAGATTGGGGAGATGGCGACTGCTAATGAGACAGCAACTCCTTGATTTGAGAGGAAAGGGACCTGGGTTCAAAGGGTTTAGTTAGATAGCAAGCCGCTCCTGCTTCAATGGCTTCACTCCGGCTACCTTCGTCGCCTTTCGTGGTTAAAATTACAATGGGTGTGGCATTGTAGCTGGGATGTCCTAGAACAAATCTCAGCACTTCCAACCCGTGCATATCGGGCATATTCAAATCTAAAATCATTAAATCGAAGGGAGAGACGGCTAGTTGTTCTATGGCTTCGAGTCCATTCCCCGCTTCCTGAAATGTCACTTCGCTTAGGTCTCGCAGTGACGCTATGACCATTTTTCTCATAGTAGACGAATCATCGACAACTAAAATCCGTTTCATCGTTTCTTTCTCCTTGACTGAATGCTATTATTGAACCTAAAAAGGGTGATTTTTGTCCTTTGGGGGAACTGACCATAGAGATTGAATGGTTGCTAGCTGGACTCGCGGCGATAGCCGAATCGACCCTAACCCGAAAACATTTTTACTTGGCCTTTCCCCTATTTTCTCATTTTCTTCTCAAAACGTGGCAATTTCTTTAAAAAATGCAGCATTATCCCCGGCTCTTTCTAAAATTTTTCCTTTTCTTCCTCCATTCTCATCCCCTCTGTTTAAAAATATTTTTTATTAATTAAATTAAATTTTGTTTACCCTTTATTACTTCAGATTTTGGGCTTTTTATTGAATTTAATTTTAGGAATAAATTTTTATTTTAAGGGGATTTATTTGTTTTTTAATTTTAAAAATTGTCCTCAAAATATTTTGAATTTTTCTTGCATTGATTAAGGCTTTTTGTGAGGTAAGCCCTCTTATATTATTGAGTAAAACTTGACCTTAAAAAACAAGAATTTGCCGTCTAATATGTTATAGTGTATCAAAGATATAGCAGTTTAAAAAATAATTAATGAAAATTTAATAATGCCCGAAAGGCTCAAACTTTTACAATATCTTTATCTGGAAAAAGGGGAACTGAGCTCCGCAGTCGCCGGGTGGGTGCAAGGAAGGGTTTGTTGCCTCTGTCAATCTTGGAAATCTCCCAGGGATGGGCAGGAGTGGGACTGTCTATTCTGGGATTTATACTGAGCAACCTCTGAAAAGATGCCAAGGACGAATGCCCTTGGGGGAGGTGAAAAATTCCGCTTGCGATCGGGTGGCGACAGCTAAAATACTCAAGAGAGAGAACAAGCCCATCTGTAACACTCAAGGGACCCCCAAAACCATGCCCAGCCCTGTCACAAACCCGAACCAACAGGGTGAACCTGCGATCGCCACTGCCGATATTCAATTGCTGGTCCTCGATATTGATGGCACCATTGCCGGAGTCTCAAATCAAATCACCGGATCAGTCAAAGAAGCGATCGCCGCAGTTCACAGAAAAGGTATCCCCGTCGCGATCGCCACGGGACGGATGTATCGATCAGCCCTCCGTTTCCACCAGGAAATTATCTCCCCTTTACCCTTAATTGCCTACCAAGGGGCATTAATCAAAGACCCTGCCACCTCTACCCTTCACTATCACACCCCGGTTGCCTCAGCGATCGCCCTGGAATTATTAGACTACTTTGATGACCCTACGGTGCGATCGCAGCTTTCTGTCCACTGTTACATCGACGATTGTCTTTATGTTCGCGAACTCACTCCAGACAGTCAAGCCTATGGCGATCGCACCGGAGTGACTCCGATTCCCTACGGCAACTTGCGGCCCCTGATTGCAGCATCGGCCCCTACAAAACTCCTCGCCCTCAGCCAAAATACCCATTTAATTGACGAGTTGCTGCAAACCTTTAGCTTACGCTATCCCTCCACAGAACTCTACTTGACCAAATCTCATCCCACCTTTCTAGAAGCCGGCAATCCTGCGGTGAATAAAGGTGCTGCCGTCCGTTATCTAGCTGAAGATATCCTCGGACTCTCTAGCGCGAATGTGATGTGCATTGGAGATAATTTTAACGATGTGGAAATGCTCCAGTATGCCGGTATCGGTGTAGCAATGGGTAACGCACCCGAGGGAGTCAAAGCTGTAGCCCATTGGGTGAGTCCCTCCGTAGAGGAAGAAGGAGTGGCCCGGGCGATCGAACGGTTTCTGCTGTAGTTTGGAAGGGATGGATCCTTACGCAGTCCCCAGGAACCGGAAAGAGTTAGGGTGGGGTCCCTAGGTTGAAGGGAAGAATAAATGAAGAACTAGCCTAGGCATTGCCCATCCTAATTATCCCCTGAATGCCTAAGTTTTATAAAAATAAGACTGGTTTTTTAAAAATTTTCAGCAGAAAGGGCCCCGACGACTGGCCGTGTTTCGTCTCGGTGCCCTTATCTGGTTCGCTCCTCACACACCTGCTAATATACCGAACTCAAGCAGATTTGTCACCCCCCTCAACAAACTTTCTTGAGAATTTTGTAACATCTTTTCGAGTTCCTACTTTTTAGACCGAGGCAGTTTGGCTAAAGTTCCACGGGAGCAAAGCTGCCCAGTTCCCTTTCTAGTAAATGTTTCAGCAATTTCTGGCTCAGGGCAACTAGCCCTAATCTGGCCTGTCCCAACTCCGGATCTAGAGATCGCAAGGCTCCCCAAATTTGACATTGAGCGTGAAAAGTCAGGAAATCCTGACTTAAGAGACTAGCTCTAGAGACCGGGCTAGTCAGTTGGGAAAGAGGGAAAGTAGAGCTGAGTGCATCTACGGTGGCGATCGCCTGAGAAATCAGGGCGCGTTCGGCAGGATGACAGGGCTTGAGTTGGCTTTGAGAGTCCAACCAGGGAATAGAATCAGGTGCAATCACAGAAGCGATACTGGGATCAGAAGCACCCGGAGTGGCAAGATTGACGACGGTTTGCTGGGTAATTAAGCCGTCTCGGTGTGCTAATCGCAATAGGGCGCAACAACGGGCGTGGGCGTATTGGATTGAAAATAAATCCGGGGACGTAAAGGGGGTACGGGGTTCCGGAGTTAGAGCCGGCGAGAGGTCCCAAGCAACGCTCTTTTGTAACCAAGTCGCAATACCTGGGTCAGTTAGTTGTAGGTAAAGTTTACCCGGAGGAACAACCCTAAGGATCCAGTCGTTGACCTCGAAAGTCAAGGCTGAGTCAGGGGGCCTAGAGTCCCGGAAACAGTTGGCGATCGCAGTGGCAATTTCTAGGGGGGGTTTAGACCCCTGTTTAGCCAGTTGTAGGGCGACTGGAGAAATATAAATGATATGTTGGTTATCTTTAGCGCGATAAAGGGGAATGGGCGGGGCCGACTGCGCAGGGAAGCACAACTTCAAGAGTTCGCCTTGTTCCAAAAGTGAGGTAACTGCTCCCTGGAGTTGAGCTAAGAGTACAGGGGCGATCGCCAAGGGTTTAACCATCATCAAGTGAGAAAGTAGAAGGGTAAGGAGGGGGGATCCCCAGGCCAATGAGATTGCCCAAGCTACAAAATCTATCCCTGGGCAAAACTAGGCAAAAACTAACCGGACAAGTAAGGGGCGGTTAAGTAATATTGGCTACCCTGATTTTTGGACCCCCCTAATTTTAATATGAACCGACAACTGTTAAACCGCGATCGCTCTCAACCGATGACACCTCGTCCTGAACCCCAGGACTTCTCAATTCCCCGGAACCTGTTTCAAGGCCGACTCGGTTTAGGGTCAGGCAATCAAGACGGGTAGCAGTGGAGAGAAAATCGATTATTTGTATACCATTGACCCGGGAGCGTTTTCAACGTTTAGATGTTTTATACTAAATTTGGTCATCAAAGCGCTATTTTTTTAAGAAAAGCGACAGGTACAGCGGGGCCTGTATAGCCGTAGCCTTAAACTTGTCGGGTTTTGCGCTGAGGGCCGAATGGAGTATGAGATATTTTATAGGGAGTATTTGCATCGCCACCGTACTCTTCACCGGGGTACATCGAGCCAAACCCTGCAAAAAATTTAGGTATGTATTCATCTCAACCGGCCCAGCTCTCACGACCTTTTTTAACTCAAAACCCGATTCTAGAGTGGGCTGAACAACACTATCGATGTCGAACTTTTCGCAAAGAAGAACGAATCCCTACCCGTCCTGGGTTGGTATATTTTGTGATATCCGGCTCTGCCCGTCTGGTGGCGGTGGCGAAAGATAGCCCTAATGCGCTCCAGGTTTCATCCCGGAAAACGACCCGGAAAAATCCCGCCCACGCCGAGTCTCCCTCGATCGCCAAGGGTTTGAGGAGCTTGTGCGAAACTCCTAGCCAAAGCGCCGGTCCCGTCCAGAAAATCAACACCATCTCCCTTCTAGGGAAAGACAAGGAAGAAAACGCTGAAACCTTTTTAGGATTTGTAAGCCAAGGTCAACCCTTTGAAGTGGCGATCGAAACCTTTTTTACCCTCGAAGCCTACGCCCATATTGACGAAACTTCGGTGATTTGGATGTACTGGCCGGATTTAGATCAGTGGCCGTTGTTTCGGCAACAAGTCCTTGATGCGTTTCGCTATCAACACCAACGCAAGCTGTTATGGCTGGGAATGTTGGGACAGCGACGCACCATAGAGAAACTGTTAGGATTTTTGACCTTATTGATTGAGGAACATGGCGAACGGATCGGGGGGGATCCCGAAAAAGAAGAGGGAATGGGCTATTATTTGCCTTGGAATTTAACTCATGCTCAGATTGGTAGTGCGATCGGTTCCACTCGGGTTACAGTGACCCGATTAATGGGGAAATTGCGGGGGGAAGGCTTGATTCAAGTGGGAAAGGGTCACTTAATTGGTTTACCTCCTCTGATAAATACCTCGGGAGAATAAGTTCAAACCCCGTTGTTAAAGGCCGGGTTTCTCTTAGATTGAACATTTAGAAGAAAGGGTTAATCCTCCGGAATTGGTTAATTATTGAAGCGGAATTTTAGAAGGGGCAAATCGGACAGGAAAAATTAGAGAATTTCTGGTAAACCCTCCGGCTTATGAGAGCTAGGCCGTCCCATTTTTGAGGGCATCCAGAAGAATTTCCGTGGCGGATTCGTATAAGGGTAAGGTGATGCTAAAGGTTGAGCCTTGATTGGGGTGAGAATTCACAGAAATCCACCCTCCGTGAAGCTCGACTAACTTCTGAGTAATAGCTAAACCGAGACCGCTGCCTTGATACTTGCGAGTCAAAGACGAATCAATTTGGGAGAAGGGAGAAAACAAACGGGGGCGATCGCTCTCGTCAATGCCAATCCCCGTATCCCACACCACGAAGTGAATCCAATCATGATGACGCACCATCGGCTTTTCTTTAGCTTGTGATTTGCCCTCTTGAGCTTCGGGGGTTTCGTTCCCGCTAGAGCGGTAAATCTTTAATCCAACCTCACCTTCTGGGGTAAATTTGATCGCGTTAGTCAGGAGGTTAAGAAGCATTTGTTTAAGACGGCGCGGGTCAACCACCATAGATTCCAAAGTCGGGTCTACTTCCATCTGAAATTGCAAGCCGTGGTTAGTGAGACGCTCTTGAATCAAGCTCAATAGACCCTGGCAGATATCGCAAATATAAACAAGCTGGGGTTCAAGCTCCAGGCGATCAGCTTCAATTCGAGAGAGGTCAAGGATATCATTGATCAGAGATAACAAGTGCTGTCCGCTAATATGAATCCGGTCCAGGTAAACTTTTTGTTTGGTGTTGAGGGAACCAAAGGATTCCTCGATCAGGACGCTGGAGAAGCCGAGAATCGCGGTTAAGGGCGTGCGAAGTTCGTGAGAGGTGGTAGCAATGAACTCTTCTTTGAGTCGGTTGATGGCGGCTAATTCTTGATTTTGCTCTTGTAGGCGCTGCCACTGGTGACGAAATTCGCTCACGTCTCGGGCGATCGCAATAATCCGATGGATAGTGCCGTTTTCGTCAGAGATGGGAGAGTACACGGTTTCTAGAATCTTGTTACCGATCGGGAACGAGATTTCGTGGCTGACTAACACGCGATCGCCGGTTTCGTAAACATGACGAAGTAAAGGTTCAATCGCAGACGCCGCGTCTGCGCTCAGTTCTCGATTGGTTTTTCCGATCGTCTGTTCGCGAGTGAGACCGAAGAAGGCGGCACCGGCTGAGTTGATGGACACATAACGCAGTTGGGTATCATATTCGACAAAGATATCACTGGACTGACGCAGAAAAGAACGAAAGTAGTCGGCACTCAGACGAGAGGACTGTTCCTGGCGCAGAAGGCGGGCTTGACGGATGGCGATCGCACAAACTCTTGCTACCTGCTTCACCAGTTCAATCTCGTCAGCATCCCAGCTTTTGTTCAGGGGTTGAATAATGCTTAACGCGCCTATAAAGCCGCTATCGTCGGCGATCGGGACGAGGGTTTGTTGAAGGAAGGGGGTCTCTGGAGACCCGGTAGAATCCAAATTTCCAGCTAGGGGGCGATCGCCATTTTCGTCGTCCTCTATCACCTTTAAGAAACACAGTTCCCCCTGTAATAGCAGGGTACGGCACTGCGGGGAGAGGTGATGAAAGTTCAAGAGAGTGGCAACCGGCAACGGAGTTTCCGAATGGGGATTGAGAAACGATGCCCGGACCTGATAAGCGGATTTTTCCTCATCCCACAACAGCGTATGACAGCTTTCCACCCCGAGAGTTTCGACAATGCCTTCTACTGCCGCACTCATTACCCTATCTTCATCGGTGGCACTGCAAAGCGTTTCGGTTAAGTGGCGAATCAGTTGCTCGAATTGCAGCGATCGCGCTAGGGTGGTAGTTCTTTGCTGTACTCGATCCTCGAGTTCCCGAGCATACGAGCGTAATTGTTGAACCAAATTCGCTTGTTCGATAGCGATCGCCATCTGATTTGCCACAGCTTGCACCAACTGTTTTTCATCCGCCGTCCATTGTCGGGGTCCATGACAGTGATGAATAACTAGCAACCCCCAAAGATTCGAGACACTGGAAAATTCCCGCAAGTTTTCTTCTAAATGATCGGGGTCTTCTAAGGTTGAGTTTTGAAGTTTCCCAACGGTGAGACTATCTGGAGTCAAGTATTCTTCCTGATTGCGTCCAATTGCCACGCCCATAAAACTACGGACACGAAATTGGTTGAGCATCTCTCGATAGCAATCGCTCAAGGCTGCACTTTGAATATCGGTAACTGAACCGAGATGCCCATTGCGATAGGCTTCTCGATGGACCAGGGGCATACACTCAGCGGGAAACCACTTTCCTTTTATGGCAGGATAAGGCGCTTGGACATCTTCACAGACACAGACGCCACTCCCATCGGGCAGAAATTGAAAGGCCAGGACGCGATCGGTGTCTAATGCCTGTCTAAGACCCTGGACCCCTAGTTTTAAAATCGTCGGCAGATCGAAGGTGGAGCGGATTTTGGCCGAGATGCGACTCAGCAGCATTTCCCGCGATCGCCGCTGTTGGAGTTCCTGTTCTGCCCGGGCGCGATCGCTTAAATCGCTGACAAAGGTTATAAAATAGCTCTCCTCCTCTTCTTTCCCCACCAGGGAAAGGGTCACCTCTGCGGCCAAAATTGAGCCATTGGCGCAGATAAAACGTTGACGTAGGGTTTGCCGTTTCACGCCCTCCCGGACCATTTGTTGAATCCCTCGCAACAGTGTCGCGAAATCTTCAGGATGAGAAATCGCCCGGGAATCTAAGTAACGCAATTGACTGGGACTATACCCCGTCATGTGGCAAAAAGCCGGATTTGCTTTCAGGATACCGCCATCGATGCTGTGGTAAACAATACCCGTCGGGCAATTCCAAAACATGGGATCAAACCCCGGATTCGGAAATGAGACCCAGGACGAAGGTTGATCGGCCGTTTCTTGAGTCGGGGGTAGGCGCGAAGCGTCACTCCCCTCTGAAAATTTCCGCTTGTGAGTGTTCTTCTCACCTGCGGGGTTAAATTCGCCCCGCTTTCCATTCTCTGAGACAACCCCCTGGGAGGACTGTTGGGAAGAGATTAAGTGTAGAGCTTGTAACCAAAACCGCCGCAATACTCGCTCATCATTTTCCAAATCTCCAGCTTCCAACCCGGAACAGTGGGGAACTGCCGTCGCCAAAGTTGAGTTTCTGAGCAATTGTACGATCGCCACCGGATCGAAGATTACCGAGACTCTACTCCTACTCCGGTCCTGACTCCCCTCCTCAACTACTCCAAATTCCAGTTCTTGATGAGCTTGATCGGGTTCGACTTGAATCCAGACATTCAGTTGGGAACTCAAAGCAAAAATACTCGTTTTTACTCCTTCTACGGCAATCCCCGGAACCGGCACAAATCGTAGGGCACTACCTACACCATAGCTGGGCTTACCGGATTCGTTCGGCCTCGATTGCACTTGGGTGAAAGCAAACCTACTTGGCGTCATTGCCCTTTTTTCCTGATAAACACCCACTTCCGATTCCAATGTTTCGGCAGTCCTCTGCCCAGTTTTATACCAAATTTCTTGTAGCGTTTGACACCGTTCTAAATTTTCTCCCACTACTAACAAAGCCCGTAACCACCCACTGTTTTTTAAAGCATGACGTAGCAGTTGGAATAGAGACAACAACTGTGGGGCATCCAAATACAGGATAATTTGGCTGGGTAAACGATGATTCATATTTATTTTAGAATTTAGATTTTCCATAGTTTTAAGAAAAAGTGGGCCAATTTGTTCATTTTTGGATTTGACTAAGTTAATGATTCCCTAACTGAGGCCGCAGTATTTAAAGGATTACCCCAAAGACTTTAAACGTAATGTTTCTTAACAAAAAAACTAAAATTCCTGAATACACAAGGAGCATAAAGACCGAGGTGACAAGCCCAGCTCTTGTCACAATAATTTAACAAATTTTCCCCACACAACCCACCCCTTTAACCTGTCTTAAGAGCTTCTTGTCCTGTCTAAATGACCTACGGACCTTAAGAAGTGCTCAGGACTGGGACGAAAACACGCCCACGCTTTTAGTTCCCTCGCACCCCCTCAACCTTTAGCATAGCTCTCCTCTGAAAATTCTGTCACTCCTCCGATGAACATAAGACGGCAGCATTCTCTCTACTAAGTCGAGTATTTTTGAGGGGCTTTTACCCCAGAGGGGCAACTCTGGGAGGGAGCCGATCGGATATAAACTAGAGGATGTGACCCGAGATGTAAGCCGGGTAATATAAGAACTGACCGGGTTACTCTCCAGAGCAAGTGTTGCTTAAGTCCTGGATAAATAGCGCATCTATAGCATTTTCCCGAGTTATGAGGTACCGATAGTTATTAGGAGTGGGAGCATCTTGCTTCCTCTTGAAGATAGCGAGCAAGATGCTCCCACTCCGCTAGTGATTTTTATGAGTACCTCATGAGTCCGGAAATCGCTATAAATCATTTTACAAGAGGATGCAGCAGTGCAAATATGTAATCTTACTACTGCGCCTCAGAAGCGAAACTTTCAATAATTATCACATTCATTGAGACGCCCGATATATGCATACTTCTTAGAAATCTTCTTCTAATTTTTTAAAGCAGGATAGTCCTAGGGTGAATTAATTCCTACCCTACAGACTTCCCGGGGGGCGGTAGGATAATTTAGGAGCATACCCCTGGAGGGAAAGAGTCTGACGGAGCTTATTTTACCAGAAAAATCCAAACTAACGAATTTTCACAAAACCCGCTTGTTCAATTAACCTTTGTCCCTGTTCCGTCAGCAGGAGTGTCGCGTATGCTTCGGCCAGTTGTTGGTCAATTTGACCATTTTCTTTGGCAATCACAAATAAGCGCCGGGTGAGAGGATACTCCCCGCTTTGAAAGGCTGCGGCATTGAGTTTGTTTCGCCCTGTCGGACAATCCTGAGATGGGATGAAAGGTTCTTGGTAAGGTGGAATCAAGCGATTTGAGCGTCCGGCGATCGCCAGGGGTCTAATGCTACACTGTCCGACAATTTCCGGTGCTGAAGCGTAGTAAATTCCCCCTAAGCGACTGCCAACAGCTCGCAATGCCATAGTTGTTGTAGACATAAACTCGACATTACTACCAAAGGCCTCTCCACCCATTACATTTTCTATAAAGTATTCAATTGTCCCACTGTTTTCAGGGCGGCGAGAATAGGGGATAATTTCCACATCAGGTCCTCCGACTTGACTCCAATTCCAGATTTCACCCGTATAGATTTCTTTTAGCTGAATCAAGGTTAATCCGGGGATATCTAAGTCAGGATTGACCGCGATCGCAATCCCATCCAGGGCAACTGGAATGGCTTTTAAAGTAAATCCTAGTTGTCTTGCTTGTTGTTGTTCTTCTTCTTTAATGGAACGGGATGATTGAGCAAAAACAAGCTGATTATCTAACATCATCTCAATTCCCGTTCCAGAACCCGGAGGTTGCGTTGGATGCTGGGTATAGCGCAATTTAAACCCCGGTAAAACCATTTGAATTACTGGGTCCACGGTGCCCCGAATCGGTGCCCAACTGGTGCTACCTCCATAAGTCGCGAGTCCTGAAGGCAGATTAGGAACCTGAGCAAAACTATCAATTTTAGCATCGGGATCGAATCGATAAGGGGGCAAGGATTGAGTAGAAATTCGTCCTGGGGTTAAATTTTCCTCCTCGAAGGGTGTGCCGAATCCTCGGATGAATCCCCAAATAATTCCCCCGGCTAAACTCAGGGCAATTAGCACGGTTAAGACAAAAATTGTTGTTTCGTTTTTCACTGACATTGTTGATATTTAATAAGAGGTAAATTTGAGGATTATTGATTTAAATAGAGCGAGGATTATTTCGGCATTTGACAGAAGAGGGCTATTTGAAATTAAAATAATATAAGTCAACGAATATTCTTCTGAGATATGTTGGGTGAATCTAGCAGGGGAAGGATTTGGTTCGGTGATAATTGTTAAGGAGCGTTTCTCTCCTAGGTAGCCGAAATTTCCAGATAAATTGGATATGCTATAGCTTGATAAATTTTGTGATTAAGGTTGATTTTAGCATCTTTTTATTCAATTCTTTGAAAAAATTAGAGAAATAATTCAAAATAATTTAATTTGAATAGAAAAATAGTTATAAAAATTTAGAAATTAGCTTAGAAACCAAACGAAATAAGGCGGTAAAAGCCACAGCACAGCAACTGGCAAAAATGGGGATAAATAAAAGAGCTTCTCGTAAAAATGTGCTATTTAGAGGCGGAATAAATGCTACAATACCAAAGGTAAGGACAGCGAGAATGAGTAAATCATATTTTTCGATGAAGCGGCGGGATTGAGCGAAAATTAGAGCCGTTAATATCAGTAACCAAGCAAGAGTACCGATCGCCGGTGCCAATCCTAAGCTGCGTAGAGCAATTAAAAGTAGGCCCCCTTCAAATCCGGTAAAGGCTGCTCCTCGTAACACCTCCAAGGTGGAAAAATGCGCGACAGAAGGGGGAGAAATAGCAGCAGGGGCAGGAGAAATAGGAGAGGGGAGGGATAGGGCGGCAATGGGGGCAGCGGGAACGGGTGGGGTGCTCGGAAGGGGCGCGGGGGGAGAATCGAGAGCCGCTAAGACTTCTTGAGCGGATTGGAAACGTTGACTGGGTGTAGAGATGAGTAAACGATCCAAAATATCAGCGAGGCGATCGCTCACAGTCCCTTGGCTTCGCCAGTTCCATTTATTGCTATAAGCATCGAATAACTCCTGGGGTTCTTTTGCAGTGAGTAACATGATGCAAGTAACAGCTAGAGCATATAAATCTGTAGCGGGAAATACCGTTCGCCCTGCCATTTGTTCGGGAGGAGCAAAACCCATTGAATAAATACCCGTGGAGCGTCCACTGCCGGTTATGCTTGGAGATTGGGCCACTTGTTTGACAGCTCCAAAATCTAATAAATAGAGACGACCATTTGTTTGCGATCGCATGATATTCGAGGGTTTGATATCCCGATGAATTGTCTCATTTTCATGAACAAAGGAGAGAATTTTCAGAATTTCTACAAAAACCTCCCGCACTTGCTCCTCGGAGAATTTACCCTTAGCTTGTAATTCTTCTTCGAGATTTTGACCGTCAATAAACTCCTGGACCAAATAAAAAAATTGGTCTTTTTTACCCGGAATTTTGCTAGAACTTTCCAGGGGAAAAAATGCTAGTAAATCAGGAATTTGGGGATGTTTGTTGCCGAGGCGATCAAGCACTTCAGCCTCCCGATCAAAGAGGGTTTGGGCGATCGCTAATTGTTGGGGACTCAGGTCTCCAGCGGGCTGAAATTGCTTGACTACACAGGTTCGCATTGCCGGAGTGCGGCGATCGCGGGCTAGAAATGCTGCCCCAAAGCCCCCTTGACCTAATAGCCGGACGGGCAGATACCGACCATCTAAAATCAAAGGCATCCCACAAGTGGTACAAAATTTTTGCTGGATTGTTTTGAGGGTAGTGGTATCGTCCAGATCCGTAAAACTATTCTGAGGGCGCAAGCAGCCCGGACGAGTGCAGTAAATTTCCATATAAAATTCAGTAATTTTACCGGAGGGATTTTAGATTTCAGATGCTAACTTTGATTGATACTACTTCTACAATCAGGCGATCTAAAATCTAAAATCTCAAACCTGTTTAGCTGACGGTTGAATTGGTCGGAACGGGTTTCAAAGGCGCAGGTTCTATAAGTTCCAGAGGCTTTTCCATGGGGCTATCCAGAAGAGGTTGAGTGGAGAACTGGGGTAAAATTTCCTGACTAAATGCCTCCGCTGCTTTAGAGCGATACCGATTGGGATTGTAAATTACTGAAAGTATTCGCTTGACCACGACCCCCTCAATGGTGGAGCGGTGAAGAATACCCATTTGCAATTCTTTTTCGATGGCAGAAATTGAAACAAAAGCGGCTCCTAGACCAGACTGAACCGCATTTTTAATCGCTTCAATCGAATTGAGTTCCATCTCTAATTTGAGACGGCGGGTATCAATATCGCAACGGCTGAGCACTTGATCGATGACTTTGCGAATGGTCGATTGGGAGTCCAGAGCGATGAACTGCAACTTATAAAGGTCTTCTTTTTGAATTTTTTCGAGTTTGGCAAAGGGATGAAACACGGGCAGAATCAAAGCCAATTCATCTTCAGCATAAGCCTGAATTTCCAGAGACTCTTGGAGTTCGGGGGGGACTTCACCGCCCACGATCGCCAGGTCGATTTGTCCATTTGCCACACTCCAAGCCGTGCGCCTGGTGGAATGAACGTGCAATTGCACCGCCACGTCCGGGTACTTCTGTCGAAACATCCCAATCATGCGGGGGAGAAGATAGGTCCCGGTGGTTTGGGAAGCCCCGACAATCAAGGTGCCGCCTTGAAGATTTTGTAAATCCTCAATAGCGCGACAGGTTTCCTGACACAAGGTCAGAATTTTTTCACCGTAACTGAGCAAGAGGTGTCCGGCTTCCGTTAGTTGGGCACGACGCCCCCCTCGATCAAATAACGGCACATCCAACTGCCGCTCTAGGTTTTGCACCTGTAGGCTGACGGCGGGCTGAGAAACGTATAAACTATCTGCCGCACGTTTAAAGCTTCCCTCAGCGGCGATCGCTTTGAGAATGCGTAACTGATCTAAAGTGAAAGGTAGATCGGACATACTGCTAAACCTGAAAGGGGCAAAGGGTCTGATGGCAACCGACGGATTAACATCAAGGGGCAAGGAATGGGCAGATCCAGTATTGCTATGGAATCAATCAAGCTCGGCTGCCTCGGGAAAATAGCACAACCGGCCATTCCAGTCCCGGATAATCAGTGGTTAGGTTGTACTGGAGTTTACCAAATCGCCGGAGATAGCCCTATCTTTGATAAAAGCAAAACTAGGTGGCGATCGGCGATCCCGTCAAAGCACAGAGCGCGATCCCCTCTGTCAAAAATTATGATCTCCTGCTATCGGCGATCTGATAACTGACTCAGTTTATCTTATAGTTGAACTGACAAACTCACCCAAACTAGCGTGCTTCATCCTCTAGGGTTTTACATTGAATCCAACCGAATCACATCAAACCCCCATCGCTTTTTATGTGCCGGTGTCTTAAAATGTTTTTCACGACGGCTAAGGGTTCTGCATCCGATCTGGCGTCGGTCGCAATCTGGACAGCCGTTTCAGGAATAGTGGGGGTGTAGTTGGCCTTGGATATTAGAAGTGGGAAAGAGCTGGGGATGTTTTCAGACGGGTTAACTTCTAGTCATTTTATAATGATCGGGCTGTTGTTTGGGTTCGCGATCGCCCACAGTGGATTAGCTGCCCTGCGCCCTCGAGGAGAACAACTCATCGGCGCACGATTCTATCGGGTTTTGTTCGCCCTGGTGAGTCTACCATTGGCTGTGGTGTTGATTATTTATTTCTTTAACCACCGCTACGATGGCCTACAACTGTGGCAAGTCCAGGGAGTGCCTGGAGTCATGCCGTTGGTGTGGACTCTCTCGGCGATTTCGTTTATTTTTCTCTACCCAGCTACGTTTAATCTGCTGGAAGTGGCAGCGATCGCCAAGCCCCAAGTTCACTTGTTTGAAACCGGAATTATTCGGATTAGCCGTCATCCTCAAATGGTCGGCCAAGTCATTTGGTGCCTGGCCCATACCTTATGGATTGGGACTTCCTTTACCCTAGTCACCTCTATCGGGTTAGTGTTGCACCATTTATTTGCGGTATGGCATGGCGATCGCCGCCTGAAAGTCCGCTATGGAGACGCCTTTGAGGCGGTAAAAGCCCGCACTTCCGTGATCCCATTTGTGGCGATCGCCCAGGGCCGCCAAACTCTAAAATGGGAGGAATTTTTGCGTCCAGCGTATCTCGGCGTGGCGGTTTTCACTGTAGCGTTATGGTGGGCGCATCCCCTATTAATGCGTGCCACTAGCAGTGTCCCTTGGTAAGAACCGGGACGAAACAGAAGATTGGGGAAGATTCGCTCGCTCTAAATGCTAAATAATTGCCTTTAAATCCAGACTAGCTGTATTGAGTTGTTCTGTGCTTTCTCGGGTATTGGCAATTCCCTTAACCGTTTCTTTTGCTCCCACATTGAGCGAATTCATTGCTTCAACCACCTGCTCGATCGCACTGACTTGTTGTTGGGCATTCAAGGCGATTTGTTGAGAACTCATCACCACTTCGTTGATAGAATCCCGGACACCATTCAAGGCATCAGCCGTTTCTTGGGCAATATTCACACCGCGATCAACGGTTTTTGTCCCTTCATCGGTGACTAGAACCGTAGAATTAATCGCACCCTGGATATCCCCTACTAATGTATTAATTTTCTGGGCCGATTTTTGGCTTTGGTCCGCCAACTTGCGAATTTCGCTCGCCACTACCCCAAAACCCTTCCCTTGTTCTCCTGCTCGCACCGCTTCAACCGCCGCATTCAAGGCTAACATATTGGTTTGATTGGCAATTTCGCTCACCAATTTTGAGATATTTCCAATCTGAGACGTCTGTTCGCTCAGTTGTAAAATTTGCTGGGCGATCGCACTGACTTTTTCTTTTAAAATCCTCTGGGATTCTAGGCTGCGTCCGACAGTTTCTGTCCCGATTTCGGTCAAATGTAGTGCCTGCTGCGCACCGGATGCGGAGGATTGTGCTTGTTCGGCAGATTGGCGCGATGAGGCTTCGAGTTCGTCCATTGTGGTCGTGGTTTCGTTGATCGCACTGGCTGCAAGGGCGGTGGTGCGTTCCTGTTGTTCTAAAGTGGCAGCAATCTCGGTGGAGGAGTTGGCAATGCGGCGAACAGCCTGCTCAATGGTGTTAGAAATTCCTGATGAGATTCCCAAGGAGGCGATCGCAGAAAACCCCAGACACATCAATGTACCCAGCACTAGGGCTAGGGTTAAACTATGAATGGCCTTTTTCGCTGCCGCAGTCGCTGCAGTTAAAGTCTCCTGTTCAGCCGAATCAAATTCCCCGCTGAGGGCTACAAAACTATCTATATATTTCTTGCCTTCCCCTGTTTTAAACAGAGAAAGGGCGGTGGGATCCTGGTTGTTATCAATTAAAGTAATGATTCGTTCAGAAAAATCAGCATACCCGGTTTGAAATTTTGCCATTTCTTCAATTCGCTGGTGCTGTCTAGAATCTTTTATGGTAGTTTCTGCCTCTATAACTGCTTTATTAAATCGATTTTTTGATTTTTCATAATTAAGCAAAGACTCAGAGGTTTGAAATAATAAATAGCCGCGTAAGTACAGGACCATATCTCGAAAACTATTATCTAACTCTTGTCCAATTTTAAGGGTGTCTTGAGTGAGTTCCACCTGCCGAAATATTTTAGAAATTTGGGTAGCATTAAAGTAAATGAATCCCGCTAAAAAGAAAAACAAAACAACCGGAATCGAGTATCCCCCAATTATGCGGTTTCTTAACTTCAAATGGTCAAACATAATAGATGTGATTGATAATAACTAATGAACACAAATTTAGCCTAATCAAGCAATGAGACCTTTGGGGAGCGTGGGTGATAGTCCCGCAGAGGTAAAGAAAACTGGATAACCTCAACTCTATTAAGGTTTTAGTCTGGTCCCAGGGTTAACGTAGTTGCATCCACAACCCCACGAGGGTTGTCAGCACCCGTCAAGGAGAGCAAAGCCCAGTTTGCCTCTCCCACCAGGGGGGAGAAAAATTAATGGGGGAGAAGGAAAGTAACACCAATTTTTAATGGGAATAAAGAATAACAGGGAAGGATTTCATACTGAATTTGGGTCTCGAAGGTCTATCAACACCGACCCCCGAGCCGGTGCGGCTACAGGGACCTAGCTGTGCTTCGACTGCGCTCAGCAGGCGCTTTTCAGAAAAGAAAACAGGTCTTTAGATACCCAGATTTACTATCAAACTACCGACTTCAGATGCAAAGCTGCTTCTTTGAGTCGTTGGGTCCCAATTTTGATCTGAGTGATCCCCGTGGCACTTTGGGAAGCGCCCTGGTTAAGGTCGTTCATGGCCGTGAGAACTTGTTGGATAGCATCGGCTTGTTCCTTGCTATTGAAAGATATCTCGGCAACATTGACGGAGACTTGATTGATAGCATTCCGCACTCCTTCAAAGGTCGCCGCTGTATCGCCGACAATGCGGATGCTTTCAGAAACGCTTTCGGAACTTTCGCTGCTGGCAACGACGGTAGATTTGAGGGCTTTTTCGATGTCGGTGACTAGAGTATTAATTTTTTCGGCAGATCGATGACTTTGATCGGCTAATTTGCGAATCTCCGTAGCCACAACCCCAAATCCCTTTCCTTGCTCTCCGGCGCGGACTGCTTCTACGGCAGCATTGAGGGCCAGGACGCTGGTTTGAGTGGCTAAATCGCCAACAATTCCGGCGATCGAGCCAATTTGAGTCGCTCGTTCGCTCAATTCGTCAACCCGCGATCGCATCACGCCTACAGTTTGTTTCAGCTTTGTCATTTCCTCCAGGGTGCGATCAACTGCTTGAGTCCCGGATCCGGTAAGGGCTAAGGCTTGTTTGGCCCCTGTAGCCGAGGCGATCGCTTGATGGGCCGCTTGAGCGGCGGAACGATTTAACTGTTGCATTACCACACTGGTTTCATGCACGGATCCAGCTTGCTGCTGGGCAATCTGTTCCTGTTCTGTGGTGGCGCTGGCAATCTGAGTGGAGGTGCTGACCAGAGTATTGATGATATCCGTCAGGGTAGCGGCGATCGCCCCTCGGATAATCGCAAAACCCAGGGGTGAACCAATCAATAAAGCCAGGGACAATAAGGGAATAAAAATAATTTGCGTGCGTTGGTACACTGCTGCTGCTTTTTCCCGTTCGTGTTGGGCAATTTCTAACTGTAAATTAATTAACTCATTGATTTTCTCCGTGAGCGGGTCGATCGCCTCGTAGAGGTAACCATTAAATTCGTTTAAAGCAGCTCGGTTATTTGACTGTAAGGCAAGTTGAAGCCGGTCAACATCGCGATCGGCACGGACAAACAATTGTTCAACTTCCCGAGCGATTCTAACCTCCTGGAGGGTGAGTTGAGTTGCCTGATAAGCCTCCCAGTTCAATTCTCTGCGCTTCATGGCGGTTCTCACCGATTGCAGCGCCTGTTCCATCGTCCATAAACCCACATCAGCCTTGTTCACTGCATCAATCACGGCGATTCCGTAATCATCAGAAATGACCTTTAACTGCTGTAATGGCACAACGCGATCGTCATAGATGGTCTCAACTTGTCGGTCAATATTGGCAAAAGAAATGAGGGAATAAATCCCTAATCCCGCCAGACACAGGGTAGGAATCGCGAATCCTATATAAAGCTTTCGCCCTAACCTCATAATTTATTCCTCAAATTGGGCGCGGCGCTCAGGCACTTGTAAGTCGGCACTCGCTAAGGGCTAACCGAATATTCCTTTCTGTTTCTACCTTACCCTGAACTCGATTGTTTTAGGCCAGTCCATTGTATCCATTGGTACCCCTGTCTGCTCTTTTCCACAGTCATGCTGGATACTTTAAAAGGTTTCTAGAAAAATTGCCGCCTGATCGAATCGCAAAGTCCCGGTTAAGGTTCACTCACAGTCCAGGGTTCCGGAAGGAACAGTTAAACCAGGCGGGCAGATCCGGGGCGATCGCACTCCGGAAGAAGACGCTTGCTCACAATACTTTAGATGCGAATTTAGACGGGCGATATCACCCGTCTAAATCAGTTAGATCATTCATAAAGCACCCAAAGCCTTAGACTGTAGATGGTACCAAAATTCCCCCTACAAGATTCTACTCAGATCAGCCTATAGCAGATCAAACAACTGACGAGCATCACGGTTGAGTTGTTGAAGGCGAATTTTAGCTTCGCTTAAGGTATGAGCGGTTTCTCGCGCGCTATGATAGGGAGGTTCCAAGCGCTCAAATACTTGCTGAATCGCCGTAGAGTGTTGGTGACCGGCCTTAGAGATTGCCCGAGTTTGGATTGCCAGTTCGGCGATCGCCCTCCAGATTGGCTCTACATTTTTTCGGTGTTCTTCTAGTTCAATGGGCTGCAAATTGGGTTCAATTTCCAACTCGGTCACTAGGATATTCACCTGCTGTGCAGATTTTTGGTTTTCGGTGGCTAAAGTTCGCATTTTTGTTGCCACTGCATCTAAACAGTGACAGTGAAATCCGGGTCGCTGGGACTCTACACCGACATGAAGCGCTAACAAATTTGTTTGAGCCGCTAACTGAGTCACCCGATGCACCAGTCCATAAATTTGACCCATCTGTGCTTTAAGGGAAAGCATTTTACCTTCTATTTGAGTGACTTGAACCTGGGTAGATTCTACTTCTTGAGCATGAATACTAGCGGATTGAATTAACGTTTCCACGACAGCGCTAGTTTGACTTAAGTCCTGGGCTTGGTGAATCAAGGTTGTTTCACTGACTAAAATGCTATGGGTTATTTCCTTTGCAGAATCTTGGAGAGAAAGGATAGGAAGGGCGACTGCCTCAGTGATTCGGTAAGCCCAGGCCGTAGAAATAGCCAGAGTCAGAATAGCTAAAGCCGTACTCCCCACCCACACCCACTCATCTAATGCCAAAATAACAGCTTGAGTGGCTGCGACGTTACCAAGCTGAAGCTGGTTTTGAAGCTCCATAAAATCATCGAGAGCTTGGCTGATTTCTAGGGAAAGATTGCGACTTTCTGCGGCTGTAAAAGCCCGAATAGCTTGCTCTTTTTTTTGGGTTTGTGTTAAAGCCATCAAGTATCGATTGAGGGTATCGATTTGAGTTCCTAACTCTTTAATTTTATGTAAGCGAATTTGCAAATCGGAGTTTTCTAGCTGCTTTTCAAGGGATTGAATCGATTCTTCAAATAATTGAGATTCTTTTTCATATTCGACTAAAAAATCAGCTTCGGGATTGACCAAAAAACTGGCACTATAACGCTGCATCTGGGAAAGGCCAGAAACGATGCGTTCCGAACCACTCCGGATTTGTTGTCCTGTGGCATCAGTGTACAGTTTTTGTTGGATGGCCTGGGTATGGCAGGAAACAACTGCCGCAAAGCTAAGGGATAGCAATAAGGGCACTGAATATCCAAGTAAAATGCGGGTTTTTAGTTTTAACGGGTTGAACATAGGTCCGCCGGTGCAACCAACAAAACATCTTGTTCACCATTCATTCGTTAAACCCTAGAATCCAGAATTCAGAAGGAAGAATATTTCTTTTTAACGCGCAGCAGAGGAGTTTTTGTCTAAAGGAATCTTTTGGGCTTGTGGGGCCTATGGGCCGGGTAGAGGGATTACACCTTTGGAGGCCTTTTTTAGAGAGTCCTATGCCCCCAATTTCTGATTAGATAGGGATGTTACTATCAACGGCCCCATCAGCGATCGCCAGGATATCCCCCCGGGATTGAACCCTAACCTCAGGGCCTAAAAACTGAGTCGGTTAAGGTTCTTCATTCACCTCTAATTCTCCTTGGGTGAGAATTTTAGGTAGATCGAGTAAGCTCATCATTTTTTCCCGGTAAGGTGCCGTACCTCGCAGATATTCATCATTGGCGGAGTGAACGGCGGCGGGTATGGGAGCAATTTTAGAGGGGTGCAGATACATGACGTCGCAGACTTCCTGAATGGCAATTCCCGCCACGACTTCCTCGACATGAACAACCATCACCTTACTGCCGCGAATGGCATGGGTGATAGGGAGGTTCAAACTTTGGCGAATATCGATTAAGGTGACGATTTCCCCTCGGAGGTTCATGTTACCGATGATGCGATCGGGACAGCAGGGGATCGGCGTAATCTCTCGAATATCGGTAAATTCCCGAACCGCATTAAGATCGAGACCAAAATATTCATCGTTTAACCCGATCACGGCGATCGGCATCAATCCCGTGAAATCTTCGCCTTCGGTGGGCTTCATTAAATTATCGGCCCGCTCTTGAAAAATTGCCATTTCTTCCTCTGAGGCATGAGGACAGAATCGGCGGTCTTTGTGAAAGAGAGTTTGGGGGAGGGGGATATTGGTACCGTTGAGTTCGGAAATTTGGGTTTCCGGAGAATCGGCGTATTGGATTAATTGTTCTGGGTTGACCAGCATCACCAATTCTCCTAGGTTCTTGGCGACACCGCTAATGTAATGGTGAGAGGGCGTGCTGGTTTGTCGTCCGTAGGTTATTTTAGAGGCGATCGCCTCCAGGGGAATGTCTTGTACTTCATGAACTTGATTGACGATTAGCCCAATTTTGATGCTTTGCCACTCGATCACGACGATACTATCGGTAATCTGGTAGTCGAGCGATCGCTGGAAAAACCGCAAGTTTAAATCCATGACTGGCAAAATTTCTCCTCGCAGGTTCACCACTCCCACAATGTCCCGAGGTGCTTCGTCAATCGGAGTTAACGCGGGTAAGAAAAAAATTTCTTGCACCGCATTGGTGGTCACTCCATAGCGCGAACCATTTAAGCTAAATATCAAATAACACGGATGTTCGCTCACTTTCATTTCCTCCCGCTTTCTTCATGAATTTTAAGGGCTTTGATTAAATATTGTTTTAATTCAGGCAAAGTAATTTTCTCCGAATGTTCTAAGGAATAATCTTTCGGGAGCTTTTCCAGAATATCCAAGGCTATTTGATGCATTTTTTTTGCTCTTTTTATATCGGATTCTCGTTCATAAATTGCGGCTAGTTCTAAATAAGCCGATAAAGAAAGAGGCGCAATATAAAGAATTCGTTTTAACCAATATTTGGCCCGTTCTAAATCTCCTTTTTCTTCCGCAATATGAGCCATAATATAGTAAGGTTGGATGGAAAGAGCATCAATAGAAATAGCTTGCTGACAATGCTGTTCGGCTTGGCGATAATTGCCTAAATTTGCATAAATTTTAGCCATGAGGTAGTAGGCTTGAAAATGTCGAGGTTGCAATTGAATGATGTGCTGTACTGCCTGGAGCGATTCCTCCAATCGGTCAGCTTTAAAAAGAGTTTCAGCTTTAGTCAAGAGAAGATTGACATCGGAATTTTTAACCCTAGTTTCTGGAGAGGAGGCTCTAGAACTGTAAATTTTAGGGGGAGTTTTATCACTGGTTATTTTATTCCTAACTGGCTCTAAATTCTGGGGAACGGTTAAAGGGGATGGAAACGGGACCGGGCAAGAAGTATTATAAGCCTGATAGGGAGAGAGTGGGAGCTTTACCGAAGCGTTATCCCGGCGTTGATAAACCACGGACTGGGAAAAAACCTTCGGGTTAAACTGTTCTAAATTTTGGCCGTGAAGTTCAGCGTGAGCCGTGAGCAAGTATCCTCCCGGTCTGAGAGTTTTGGCAAATTTGCCTAAAATTTCACCAATAACATGGGATTCAAAATAGACAAAGACATTCCGACAGATAATTAAATCTATGTTAGCCAGTTCACCCATCAAATCGGGAAAGCGATCGCGAGCTAAATTCCCTAGGCGAAAAGTGACGAGCTGGCGATATTTTTCCTGGATTTTCCAGTGATTCCTGCGGTGCTGGAAATATTCCGGTAGACGTTCAGGTTCTACCATCCGAAATGACCAAGGGGTGTATAGTCCTTTTTTTGCTTGAGCAATGGACTCTTGATTAATATCGGTTCCTAAAATAAAAAGATTCCAACTTTCCCAGTCTGGAATCAGTTTTGTAAGCAGAATTGCCAGGGAGTAGGGTTCCTCTCCCGTGGAACATCCGGCACTCCAAATTCTCAGGGAGGGTTTGGAGTTTCCGCCAGTATAACTGAGTTGGCGTTGATAGGCAATCAGTTCGGGGAGCAGGACATTTTCAAGTAACCAAAATTGGCCGCTATCTCTAAAAAAATAACTTTCACCTGTAGTTAAAATGGTGATAAGTTCTCTCCATTCTACTTGAGCCGCGATTCCTAACCCTGTATTATTAGTCGGGTCGATACCCTGCTCTAGTACCTTATAATAATCTTCCGGTGAAGATAATTTAAGGGCGCGGATCCGAGACCCGAGTTTACGACATAAAGCCTCCCGATCTTGAGTTCTGATTCGCAAACCCGTATAGTTAGAAATCAGTTGGACAAAAAGCTGTATTAAAATTTCATTCATTTATTTATTTATAGATACCTTGAGACGCCAACTAGGATTGAAAAACTCAGCCTTTATTCTGGGAAACAGGCTAAGGGACGGGGAAAGGCGATAACAATTTCACCTTGAGGCGCACCGAGATCGAGTTCGATTCAAAATGAAACCATTCCCATTTTGCCCTGGGTCCCGGAGGATTAGTAGGGACTGGATGGGAGCGAAGAATCCGGTAACCCTCCTGTTCCTTTGTTATAGCTGTTTTCTGGCAATTCGTACCAAACCTAAATTGAGCCTGGACTCGACTGCCTTCTAGAATGTGGGAGTCTTGGGCTGTTAATGGGGGGTATAGATCACACAGGACCTTGGAGTAAAGTGGAGGGTGGCAATTGGACGAGAAACCGAGGCGGCGATCGCCCAGGGAGTCCGTTACGCTAGAGCGGGAAAGCCCCGGTCGGAAAGGGGGTCCGAGCGATCGTAGCCTTTAAGGTATTTTTCAACCATTTGGATCACCTTTTCACCCTCGGGGGGCTTACTGAGAAAATCGGAGGCTCCATTTAATTTAGCCCGGGTGCGGTCAATAATCCCATCCTGACTGGTGAGGATAACAATCGGTGTCTCCCGAAATAGGGTACTTTGTCGTAAAAAATTGCAAAGATTATAGCCATTTGTCTGGGGCATGACCAGATCTAAAAAGATAAAATCCGGTTTTTTCTCCGCGAGAATGGCAACCCCTTGCATGGGCTCATGAATGGCGATCATATCGTAGCCGGCGGGTTCAAGGATACGAGCCAGAACCTCTGCAACCAGAGGACTATCATCAACACAAGCGATCAATGGTTTTTTTGCAGTCACCGCAGCGCGAACGATGCGCCACTGTTCCAGGGGGGAAGGCCAATCAGACACGGTTTGTAGAGAGATTTTGCCCTGTTCTACGAAATGATGTAAGGTTCGAGTCACCCCAACGATGGACTGCTTACGCTCGATCGCCAGGTCCCAAATTGTATTTTCACCGTTGAAGAGGGTGTTGAGGGTTAAAAATGACTCAGAACTGACTTGTTGTTTTAACGCAGTGGGATGGCTTAAGACCGGAGACTGGTCGGGGCTAAGATAGTGTAATCCTAGTTTTTCCCACTGTTCCCACATCTGTTCGGCTTTTTGAAAAACCTGAGCTACATCTAGCGCGGATAATGAAATACTGCCCGGGACCTCTAATAAATCCAGGGGGCGGGGCTGCCAATGGGCCCTGACTTGGGCATAGGTTGCCAAGTTAAAGAAGGCTTCTAAGGTAGCGGTCCGAATCAGCGCTTTAGCATGAGTGGGACTGAGCAGATGTTGTTCCATCCCCGTTTGCAGGAGTTGAAATTCCCAGGGTTCTCCTTCGCGGACATCTTTGGGATCGACAACAAATTTGGGGGAGTGTTGTCGCAACGCTCTGGACCACCGGCGGACCCGGTGAAGGCTTTCGGTGATGTAAAATAATCGGCCTTTAACCAAGTAAAAGAGCCATTGGCGATCGCCAAGGGTGGGCGAAGCGCGGTCCTGGGGGGAGGGAGTGGATTGTGCAGCAGTGCGGGGGCGACTTCTGGACGGGGCGAGATCGCCCGGGGACTTGTGTCCTGGCGCAGGGCTCTGGGAAAATCCGGTGTCTTCCCCTACGCCGATGAGCCATGTCCCCGTCGCTTTTTGCTGCATCAGTGCGGCTAGCTCACCAGCAATCTTTGCACAGCCGAAAGACTCCAATCTCATAAGTAGCCGCTCTTGAGTC
Source organism: Cyanophyceae cyanobacterium (assembly GCA_038321985.1). Lineage (GTDB taxonomy): Bacteria > Cyanobacteriota > Cyanobacteriia > Cyanobacteriales > Laspinemataceae > Laspinema. Next base: position 134,109 of record JBBQFN010000008.1, read on the forward strand.
GATTTTCAATCACTAAGTTAGCCGGTTTTGAGAATTTTTCACATCAGTATATTTCCCGATCCCTTCTCTGGGGCGAAGCGACATCCCTAAGACTGTGCCGGTAAATGGTTTACTCGGCCTGGTTTCGGGGGTTCCCAGGTGAGTCACTTCACAGACTGGAGGGAGATTTACGGTTTGAATTTCTGGGCTATTTCAGGACTGTATAGCCGTAGATAATTCCAGTAGTTCTCAAAAACGTGCTTGACGTACCCTTTGGTTTCTGGGAAAGGGATCTTTTCGGCAAATTCATCGGGATCGTTGAATCCAAATTCATCGATCCAAGAGCTGACATTAGTGGGTCCAGCATTATAACTCGCCACAGCTAACATCGAGTTATCTTTATACTGACCATGAGTAAAATCTAGATACCAAGTACCGATTTTAATATTATCCTTGGGTACTTCTAGATTGTAATTTTTGAGACCGATACTTTGAGCGGCCCAAGAAGCAGTCTCTGGCATGACCTGCATCAACCCGACCGCACCGACTGAAGACCGGATTTTTGGCATAAATCGGGACTCTTGGCGCATTAATGCGGTGACCAACAAGGGATTCATTTTTTCTTCTTTAGCCGAACTCTGAATCAGATCGCTATATGGAAAGGGAAAAAGCGCCTCCCAATAATGAGGTTGTTGCTTAAGTTGTTTGTACTCCTCTTGCTCTTCAGGTTTGTCTCGCCCGCTCAAATTCGACAACATAAAAAGTCCATCCAGGTTATCTCCGACTGCGAGGCGAATTAACCCATCCGTAAATTGCTCGGGGACCGAAGGTTCCCTGCGATTTGTAAATTCCACTTGCCAGAGGGTCCAGGCATCTTGATTTTGACCTAGACGGTAAAGTTCTTTCAGGACGTTGGACCCGGCAGGGACTTCGATGCGCTCAGTTTGACTAACACTCACTGGAGAGAGAGAACGTACGGTGGTAAAGTCTCCCACATCCCACCCTAACAAAACTGCCGATCGCCACGCATAATAGGATTCGGAATATTTAAACAGAACGTTTTCGTAGCTTTCCCGAGCTTCCTGGCTCAACCCCAGACGTTGCGCCCATTTTCCAGCCCAAAAACCGGCTTCCGGAGCTAGTTCGCTATCGGGGTTTTCCTGAACCAGTTGTGACGCCCACTGACGAGCCTCCTCGAAATTGTTAAGGGCGACGCTTTGCTGAGCTAAACTCCATCGCAATTCGGCGGCTCCTTCGGAATTGCTATACTCACTGAGCACCTTCTCTCGGGCTTCTTTAGCAGCACTGCGACTGCCCAGGTCATCCAATGCTTTTGATCGCGCCCAGAGTGCTGCCCCTGCTTTGTCAGGGAAACGGGTCGCCAGTTCGTCAATATAAGTAATGGCTTCCTTAGGTTCTAGGATGCTGATCAGTCGTTCTAACCCCATCCCTGCTTCTTCACTGTCAGGAAAGTCTACAAAGAGACGTTTGTAAGCTAAGATGGCCCCGTTGTTGTCCCCAGAAAGCTGACGTCCTCTACCCAGACGGTAAGCACTTTCTGGGTTCCAGGTGGCGAGAGCGTAGGCTTCTCCGCCTTTACCGTACTCTTGTTTTTCCCAATACCCAAAGGCGACTGCTTCCCAATCTTGCGGAGTCAGGCGATCGGGATATTGAGTGGTCAGTTTTTGGAGATAAGATTTGTAGTTGTCTAAGTAAAAACCGTGGTTGGCGATCGGCAATAATAAATCCAGACGAGTCGGATTTTCTTTTAACCGGGCTTGAGCGATTTCCATACTCTTGGGGTGAGCCGGGAATTTCTGCACCGCTTGGTCCCAATATTGCGGGTCCCTTTTACCCCACGCATAAAGTGCCTCTACAATCACCGGGGAATCGGGATGCTTTTCCAGCAATTGTGCCCAAGTCTCCCGAGCTTTCTCGCCATTTGAGGTCAGTTCATAGGCACTAGCGCGTTTGAACAAAATATAAGGGGCCAGCAGCCCGTAATCCTTTTCGAGGTCATGGAGCCATTCAAGGGCTTCTTCCCCTTGCCCTTGTTCCAGTAAATCGTTCGCCAACAGATAACGAGCTTGCTGGCGATCTTCCCCCTTCCCATTGGCGGCTAAATCTTTTAACTGACTCGCTCGTTGCTCGGGCGGAATCATTACTAAAGGTTTCACCGCCGACTGGTGCTCTAGCTTTCCCCCAAGGGTTAGCACTTTTGGAGTTTTCTGACTCCATTCAACCCATTTATTCAGGGGTACAGCAGCACCGACTAACAAAATCCATAACCCGATGCCAACGGCTATAGACACTTTGTTGGATCTTTGTTTTTTTCTAAACATCAAGTTTCCCCGTCCCTGAGCTGCAACAGCCTTATTTTAATTTTTTCGGTGAGCATTTGGCGGTTCGAGTCAAATAAATTGACCCAACAATGAGTCTATCTGGGGTTGCCCCCAAGGGGTTTGTGCGGACTTATTCAACTCGTGAGTTGAATAATTCCGGGCTGTTAGCGGAAGTAGTAGAGGCACTCGCCTCTACTACTTCCGCCGACACAGAACCCAGCGTAACTCAACTGGAGGAGTAGCCGCAAACGGAAAAATATTCCGCCCGGTTGCCCAACTGATAAACCATCCGGTTGGGGGCCATGCTTCCGAGGGCAGATGATTTTTCTCATATTCATAGACGGACTCTTCCGCCATAACTTCCAGAGGCAGTCCTGCCATCGCCACCTTGAGTTCGTCGCGGGTGAGCAGGTAAGACCAGACTACTTCCCCCATTTGTCGTACGGTTTCATCGGGTTCATACCCCTCAATGGGCAGAAATAGGTTAAACAGTAGCAATCCACCGCTTTGTAACCCTGCACAGAGTTTGGCGAGGAGGATGCGAACTTGATTAATATTGCGAAAGTGGGAAATGACTTCGGAAACAACCGCTAACTTATAGTAACTGAGGGGTAAGTTGAGGTTCGGGTCCAGAATATTCCCTTGAAAGATTCGCACAGGTAAGCCTTCATTCTCGGCGGTGGCTAAAAGTTGCTTGGCGAATACGGAGGTGAGTTCTACGGCATCGACGGGATGGCCCTGTCTGGCTAGGGGAAAGCTATTACGCCCTGTCCCTGCACCCACATCGAGAATAGGCGAGAGTTCCTTGTTACTGAACGTTGCGGCCACATCGATAATTTTCGCGTCGGGATGGGGGCCAAATAAAGGACCGCTGCGATGTTTCACCCACCCATCATATTTTTCTTCTAGGGATGAGGTGTGGATATTTGCGGTGATTTTTAACCCACTGGTCAAGCCTTCGGTAGGACTCGGGGGGCTAAATTTGATACTCAGACGAGCGTGGGGAGAAGCGCGAAAACCCTCCGCTAGATGGTTGGCTAAAGAGGTCTTCAAGGACTGAAGTTGTTGATCGCTCAGGTTTTGCCCCAGCCCTTTCATCACCCCGACCACCAAATTCATGTGTTCGTTGAGCATAGCGGGGACACAGGGCATCACCACTTCTCCCATTGCCCCAGTTAGGGTTTTTAACTTGTGTCGCAGGGCCTGCGCTAACAGGTCCGGATCCCGCACAGGTTCAGTGGGGGATAGGGACATTGAGGGCGGATTCGTTTGTGTCGATAACGGTTCTGCACTCTGTTTAGAGGCTTCGGAAACCACAGCTCATGCTCCTAGTTTACGGTCCAAAAATCAAACTTCAATGACAGCGTACTATCGGTAATATATAGCTCGTCTTGCAGCAATTGGATCATTTCTGTAAGGAGCTTCTTCTTCCGGGGTTGAATGCTTCCGGATAGCTTAAATGATTTATAGGGTCCTAATTATAGATGCAAATTTAATATGGATATCATACCACAGCCCCGGGATCGGATTGGCTGGCGATCGCCGCCCCGGTTTGAGGGTGCTTTTAATTTGAGGGTAAGAACGCTTGCATGGGTTAAAAGGGATGGCGAATTCCCTTTCCCTCGGGCTGTTTTTTCTGCCCTGCGGCACCTTGGCTGATCCGGGTGTGGAAAGGTCTGTCAATCTCGATCCATACTGGTAGTGTTGCTTCGTATTAGATAATCAGGACTAGGAATGGAATTTCAAGGAACAGAGACGCCACGTTTGGAATGGTCTGGAGACGCTTTAGCGATTGGGGTATTTGAAGAGGCGACGGAGATAACTGGGGAGTTAGGCCAACTTAATGACAAGCTAGGCGGCACGATCGCAGAACTGATCACCGAGACGGAGTTTAAGGGCAAGGACAATAGTAGTGCGGTGACTCGCGTCGGAGGTGGAAATGCCATCCGCAAAATTATTTTGGTGGGTTTAGGCAAGTCGGACGCCCTGAGTGTCGATAGCGTCAGACGCGCCGCAGGGACTGCGGCACGAGTGGCGAATAAAGAAAAGTGTAAAACCCTCGGGATAGATCTCCCGTTGTGGAATAATGACCCGGATACCACTGCCCAGGCGGTGGCTGAAGGTATGGAATTAGCGATGTTTAAGGATGTACGCTTTAAGTCAGATCCAGAAGAAACTGGAACTGTCTTAGAACGAGTGGAGTTGCTCGGTTTAGGCGATCGCCAAGGTGCCATTACCCGAGGTTTACAAATTTCGAGTGGGGTGAATTTAGCGCGGGAGTTGGTAGCGGCCCCCTCAAATATTGTCACCCCCATGTCAATGGCTGAAACAGCCCAGGAATTGGCTGCTGAATATGGTTTCGACCTGGAAATCCTGGAACAGGAGGACTGTGAAAAGCTGGGAATGGGTGCATTCCTCGGGGTGGCGCAAGCGTCGGAAATGCCCCCGAAATTTATCCATTTGACCTACAAACCCCAAGGGACTCCTCGGCGCAAATTGGCGATCGTCGGTAAGGGTTTGACCTTTGACTCGGGGGGGCTGAATATTAAGCCCACCGGAAGTGGCATCGAAACGATGAAGGTAGATATGGGGGGTTCGGCAGCGACGTTTGGTGCAGCTAAGGCGATCGGTCAATTAAAACCCGATGTCGAGGTTCACTTTATCGCGGCAGTAACTGAAAATATGATTAGTGGTCGGGCGATGCACCCGGGAGATATTCTCACTGCCTCTAATGGTAAAACTATTGAGGTGAATAATACGGATGCAGAAGGCCGGTTAACCCTGGCAGATGCCTTGGTGTTTACAGAAAAACTAGGGGTAGATGCGATCGTGGATTTAGCCACCCTCACGGGAGCTTGTGTGATTGCCCTAGGCAATGATATTGCCGGATTGTGGAGTACGGATGATGGGTTAGCCACTCAGTTGTTAGAAGCCTCCAAAACTGCCGGAGAAAAGTTCTGGCAACTGCCCATGGAAGAGTCTTATTTCGAGGGTTTGAAGTCTCTGCACGCGGATATGAAAAACACAGGGCCGCGTCCCGGTGGCTCCATTACCGCTGCACTCTTCCTCAAACAATTTGTGGAAAAAACGCCCTGGGCGCATTTAGATATTGCAGGGCCGGTTTGGATGGATAAAGATAAGGGGTATAACAGTGCCGGGGCCACAGGTTTCGGGGTCCGTACTCTGGTGAATTGGGTATTGTCTCCGGTTTAATCTGTTTCCATCTAACGGGGTTAAAAATTTTGGACTGTTAGTGCCTCAAACTCTTCTAGAGACGCGAAATTTCGCGTCTCTATCTCATCAGTCCGGCCTGAGAATCCCTTGATCATTAGAAGAGTGTCACAAGATTGTTAGAGGTTGGATGGGCGATCGCCCCGGTTATAACTGTTATAAATTTTTCTGACTATCCGAACCCCCTTCACTCCATATCCGGTTGTTAAAAAGTCGCTTTTCTCACCCCAAAAGTTGAAGCAGGTTCTAGCCCTAACGCCTCTGGGCTACGAAGGGTGTTTCTGTAGCCGCCCCGGATTAAGTGTGGGTTTTTTCTCTTTGAGACAGCGGTATTTAAAAAAATTCACTCATTGCTCCTTCCGCCCTTAAGGAATATCTCTCAAGTTAGAGACTTGGCTCGGTTCAGGAAATTTTTCTATAACTTTAGATAGACCTTCCTCTAATCAATATAGCTCAAGGAGTTGCCCAGTTGGGAATATCAGGAAGGTTTGCAGCTATTTAGTGATTATTGAAGATGGGTATAATTGATAAAAAATCTTCTCTCTAAAGGTAGTTATTATTGAAAATAAAATTATTTTTTTAATAAAGATAATATAAAGTTTTAAAGAATTTTCTCCGATAAAAGTTATTTCTTTAAAAAATGATTTAAAGTGGCCTTGGTTAGTGCCTTTTTTGACAAGAACGGAAATAAGCATATTTTTTTGAATCCAAGATTGTTGACGGCAGCTTCAATAAAATTGTTGCTGAATCAAGCGCATGATTTGTTGGATTTGAGAAAGTGATATCCCTGTGGTTTAGAAAAAAAGGGATAGCCATCTATCTCTATACCCCCTCTACTCACTTGCTATATCTCTAAAAATTGATTGGCACACAATCTATTCAACTACTGATAACATTTGAAACCCAGAGGTCCTATGAATTCTAGTAAAACATTCTGGCTTTTTAGCCTGGTGGGGTTGACGCTCAGTTCGTTTTCCCAAGCCACAGCTAGTCCAGTCCATGCGGCTTTGACAACATCTAATCTACCGGAGCAGGAAAATCCTTTAACAACCCGCTTTGATCGCCTCACTCGGGGAATTAATTTAAGCCACTGGTTTGCTCAAAGTGAGACTTACAATCCGATTCACATGGAAACATTTATTACGGATGATGATTTGGATGTGTTGGACAACTTAGGATTTGAACACGTTCGGCTTCCCGTCGATCCATCGCTCCTGATTGATTTGAACAATTCCCAATCTCTAAATACAGAATATTTGGGGTACTTAGATTTAGCGCTTGATCGCATTCTGGAGAGAGATTTAGCCGTCATCGTAGATCTACAAGCCAACGATGATTTCAAACATTCTTTGGCTACGGATGATGATTTTGTGGATACATTTACACAATTCGCCGGCGCATTAGCACAGCATATAAGTGTTCGTAATCCCGAACTCGTATTTTTAGAAGTGCTCAACGAACCCTCTTTTAACTTCTTTGCAGGGGAAGCTACCGATCCCGTACAACGATGGGATTGGGTTCAAAAGGAGATTTTAGGTGCATTCCGTTCCGGCGCTCCCGAGCATACGGCGATCGCAACCGGCCATGATTGGAGCAGTATCGACGGATTACGACAGATCACTCCGGTTGCCGATCCGAATGTCGTCTATAATTTCCATTTTTACGAACCGATGACATTTACTCATCAAGGTGCAGACTGGATAGACGAGCACTTTAAGCTGATCTGGAATCTGCCCTATCCTTATAATCCAGTCGAATGTGATGCCGTGATTTTCCAGATGACTGACGAAACCTTGCGGAACGTGGCACAGTCCTATTGCGATGAGCAGTGGAATGCAGATCGGATCAAAGCCCGGATTGGGCTGGCTGCGGCATGGGCGGCAGAACATAACGTCCATCTGACAGCTAATGAGTTCGGCGTTTATCGAAATTTGGTGCAGGAGGAAGATCGCGCCGCGTGGATTTCTGACGTGCGATCGACTCTGGAGGAATATGATATTGGATGGGCCATGTGGGACTATACAGGCGGCTTTGGCTTATTTGACAAGGTGAATGAAGAACGCATTCTCAATCAGAGTATGGTAGAAGCTCTAGGACTCACGATGTTAGAGGCGGATTTAGTCACAAAAGAGCAGGTTGAGGGAGAAGAAGAGGCAATTCTCGATCCGATTGTGATTCCTCCAGTAGAGACTGAGGAACCTGAACTCGTAGCAATTTTAAATCCGATTGTGATTCCTTCAGTAGAGACGGAGGAACCTGAACTCGTAGCAATTTTAAATCCGATTGTGATTCCTTCAGTAGAGACGGAGGAACCTGAACCCGTAGCAATTTTAAATCCGGTGGTTACTCCTCCAGTAGAGACGGAGGAACCTGAACCCGTGGCAATTTTAAATCCGGTTGTGATTCCTCCAGTAGAGACGGAGGAACCTGAACCCGTAGCAATTTTAAATCCGATTGTGATTCCTGCGGTAGAGACTGAGGAACCTGAACCCGTGGTAATTTTAAATCCGATTGTGATTCCTGCGGTAGAGACTGAGGAAGTGGAAACTCCTCGCCAGATTCCGGAATCTTCTGCGATCGCCGGATTAATCCTGTTTGGTGTTGCGGGTCTGGGGGCGAAATCCCGCTACCGCCGAGAATTACAGGGAATGACACCGACCGATCGCTTTTAATATAAAAGAGGTCAAAAAAATAGGAAAGGGTGGGCTTTTGCCCACCCTCAAAGGAGTTAGAAGAAGTTAAAGGAGCGAATGAAGACCGGGGTGGAATGAATTTCTCCACCCTTGGAACTAAACCTCTTAAACAGAGAGGATATATTTCGACTCGATCGCCGCCATTTTATCAGCGTTAACTAAGGCTTGATAGATCATCACGGCGACTTCGGCACGGGTAGCATCGCGAGTGGGTTCGAGTTTTTCGACGCTGGGATAAGTGACAATCAATTCTTTCAAGAGGGCAGTTGCCACTTCCTCTTTAGCGTAGTCGGGAATACTGGCGCGATCGGTGAATTTAGTTAAGCTCTCTTGATTACCCCCAGATAAACCCAGTCCATTGACGAGAGACACAATCACTTGTGCTCGTTGGACATTTTCGTTAGGCTTAAAGGTGTTATCGGGGAAACCGGAGATAAATTGGCTCTTGTAGGCAGTTTGAACCGCGACGTAGCCCCAGAAATCTTCGGCAACATCTTTAAAAGTGGCCGCCTCACGTTTAGCTGTGGGATTTAAGGCTTTCGTGAGCAAAGCTGCATACTGGGCGCGGGTCATTTTGTCATCAGGCTTAAAGGTGCCGTCGGGATAGCCGCCGACTGCTCCTTGATTATATAAGCCGAGAATGAACTGTTCAGCCCAGTGACCCGAAATATCGCTCAAGGGCTTGGGTTTGACATCGGAGGCGACGACGATGTGAGATGAAGTGATGGCGGTGGCCAGTCCTTTGACGACTAAGCCTTGGTAAATAATAGCCGCGACTTCAGCCCGAGTGATTTCCCGCATCGGATTAAGTTCTTTGACGTTAGGATAGTTAACCACCATCCGTTTTTCCGTTGCGATCGCCACGGCATCAGTGGCGTAGCTGGGGATTTGAGCGCGATCGGTGTAATATCCGAGGGTTGTGGCGTCGCCGTCACGCAGTTTCAAACCGCTCGCTAAAGAGACCACCGCCTGTACCCGGGTCAAGTTGTCATTGGGGCGGAAGGTAACGTCGGGGAATCCGGCAATAAAGCCCATGCGGTTAGCTTTGACGATCGCATCTTTGCCCCAGAAATCACTCGGGACATCAGAGAAGGTGGTCGTTGTGCTACTGAGGGTTTCATTAAAGGCTTTCGCCACGATCGCTGCATATTGAGCGCGAGTCAGCTTTTCTTCAGGCTTAAATGTGCCATCGGGGAACCCGGCAATCAACCCTTTTTGTACCATTGCCGTGATAAAGGGTGCAGCCCAGTGTCCGGCAACATCCTTTAAGCTGGTCGGATCAGGAACCGGAACACTGCTGGTAACAAACTGGATATCACCTTTGACCGTAGTCGCGCTGAGGTCATTGCCAATACTGAGAATTGTATTGGAACTGGCATTTTGAACGTTGTAGACCGCGTTTTCTTTAATCGTGTTACCGGCAGGGTCTGCGCTAGTCCCTAGGTCCACTTTGGCATTATTCGTAACGGTGATGCCATCTTGCTCGTTCTTTTCAATGATGTTGTTGCGAAGAACGGGGCTAGCGTCACCATTGATCACCAAACCTGTGCGATTTTCTAGAATGTGGTTATCTTTGAGCAAAGGAGCCGACTTGTAGCCGATCGCCAACCCGTAGCCGGTCTTTTGAAAAACGTTTCCTAGCACATCGCCTTTGGCATTATCCACAAAGGACATCCCGTTACCGATATTCTCGGAAAAGATGTTATTTAAAATCGTCGGTTTACCAGTGCCGCTCACAAAGACGCCTTCACGACCGGACTTAGATAAGGTGCTATTGGCGACGGTAGCAGCGACAGAATGGACCCAGACCCCGGTCCCTGAATTATTGGGGTTAGTCACGGTGACCCCGCGCAATTCAGCCCCTTCTTCCAAATAAACCGTCATATTTTGGTCCCCCAACATCCCCACACTCTTTTTACCACCACCTTGGATCGTGATGGTTTTGCCTTTGGTGGGTTCGTCACCGATGATTTTCACTCCGGCTTTGACCACTAAAGGGAATGTTTCCCCTGATGTAGCGCTATAAGAACCATTTGCCAATTTGATCATCGTGCCGGAAGTCGATTTAGCTAATGCTGCGGCGAGGGTTTTAAAAGGCGCAGTTTGGCTACCGGCAGCAGAATCTAAACCGTTGGTAGGATCGACGTAAAATGTAGCCATAATAAATGAAAGTTCCTGAGTATTTGCTGGTAAAAACCGGGTAACACCAGGGGAAATGGGTAGGAGGATTTTTGGGCATTAGATAGAGGTGATCTGGGGGAGTTGATAGCGCACCCAGATAGCGATCGCACCATTTGCCGGAAAGGGTGGTGGGTGATGAAGCCCAACCCCGTCACATCGTCCCTGGTCGTCCGATTATGTTTACACTGTACGAAGGGAATTCTTGACAATTGGTAGAGGAACGGTCACAAGTGGAACTGGCACAATTTTGGCGATCGCCTCGTGCAAAGGTCAATCAGGTTTTTTTGTTCGGGGATATGACACTCATCGCACTGTCACCAGAACAAGCTATTCTAAAGGGTAACTTTCTGTGGGTTGGCCCCGGGGTCGGTCACAAATCCACCCAACCGCGATGGGTTAGCACCCCAGGGGAATCAGCTTTAGGTCCTCTCTAGCGGATTACAACCCCGAGGGATGGGGGATTGAGGTCAAATGTATGGATCCCTTAAGGTGCCGCCGGGTTGTCACCGCTTCGTAATATCTTGTCTATTATTAAACATTGGTTAGAAAAAACGCGCACAATATCCGTCCATGATTGAAGTTGAGCATCTGAGCAAAATTTATGGCTCTACACCCGCCATTCACGATGTCACCTTTACGGTGGAGCCTGGGGAAATTTTAGGATTTCTAGGTCCTAATGGTGCAGGCAAAACCACAACGATGCGGATTTTGGCGGGGTATTTACCAGCCAATAGCGGCACTGCAAAGGTGGCAGGTTACGAAGTCCATGAAGATTCGATGGCGGTGCGGCAACGGATTGGTTATCTGCCGGAGTCGCCTCCTCTGTATCCTGATATGACGGTGGAGGGATTTCTGCATTTTGTGGCACGCCTGAAACAAGTCCGCGCAGGCGATCGCCCCAACCGGGTAAATTGGGCGCTCAAGCGTTGCAATCTGGAAGAAAAACGCTCGGTTCTGATTCGCAAACTGTCCAAGGGGTTCCGGCAGCGGGTCGGGATCGCCCAGGCGATCGTCCATGACCCCCCGGTGATTATTTTAGATGAACCGACGGTGGGGTTGGATCCGCGTCAAATTATTGAGGTGCGTAATCTGATTAAAAGTTTGGCGGGAGACCATACGATTATTTTGTCTACCCATATTTTGCCGGAAGTCAGCATGACCTGTAACCGAGTGGCGATTATAAATCGGGGTCAAGTGGTGGCGACGGGTTCCCCAGAGGAGTTGATGGTGCAACTGACTGGGGGTGCATCCTATGAACTGGAAGGGGAGATGGCAGACCCTCGGGCGGAGTCGGAGGATCCAATGCAATTGCTCAACAGTTTAGAAGAATTGCCGGGAGTGCGATCCGCCGAATGGGTATCCGATGAGAAGTTACTCAGCGATCGCCGCAAGATTCGGGCGATCGCCGAACCGGGTATAGAACCCGGTCCTGAAATCATTTCTCAGTTGGTGAAAACCGGATTTCGCGTTCATGAAATGCGGCGCACCCAAGCGAGTCTTGAAGATCTGTTTCTGCAACTGACAACGGAAGAAACTATTCCCGAGTCGGATTTGTTGCTTCCTAGTGCATCCTTTTCCGAGGGAAACCTTGAAGATGCGATCGCGGATGCTGAGGTGATTGAAGAAGGAGAAGAAAAAGCAGAAAAAGAGGAAGGAGTAAACAATTAAATGGGAACAATTCTTGCCAATATTTTGGCTATTTATCGCAAGGAGCTACAGGGCTATTTCACCTCCCCTTTATCTTATTTAATTGCGGGATTTTTTTGGTTTATTTCGGGTTTGTTTTTGGTGGCTATGTTACTAGGAGACGAGGGATTAATTCAACAAGTCGCTATGATGGATTCCCAAGGGCAACAAATGGGAATTCCGGTTCCGCCCTTCGATGTCCCCTACCAATTTTTACAACAATTTTTACAAACTATCGGGTCCCTCTCTTTATTCATCCTGCCGATGTTATCCATGGGACTCTATGCGGATGAACGCAAACGCGGGACCCTAGAATTGTTAGCCACTTCTCCAATCACAAACTGGGTTGTGGCAACAGGCAAACTCCTCGGGGTCGTGACGTTTTATACAACGATGATTCTGCCTTTACTGGTCCTGGAAATGATTGCTATAAATGCGGCTACTCCGCCGATGCCCGTGGCGGTCCCTTTACTGGCCCATTTTGGATTGATTTTGTTGGCTACTGCCGTGCTTTCTTTGGGAATGTTTATTTCTTCTTTAACCGATAGTACAATTTTGGCGGCGATTCTGACCTTTGTAGTGGTGCTGTTTCTCTGGGCGATCGATGTGGTGGCCCAAGGAATTGGCGGGCCAGTGGGGAATGTTTTAGAGCATTTATCTATCCTTAAACATTACACGAACCTGATTCGCGGCACTTTAGATACAAGTAGTGTAATTTTATTGGTCAGTTATGGGATTTTGGGAATTTTTCTCACCGCTCAATCTATTGATGCTTTGCGCTTCCAGCGGAGTTGAGCTATTAGATGGCATGAATCAGAGTCGGTTGATTACTTCCTAGATTTTCTCCTATTTTGGAGAGGCAAATTATAGAAATTGGGATAGCAATAACCGGCCCTTTCTTGAACACCGGAGAACGAGAAAAAAACTCCCCTTCCCACCAAAGTTTATTGTTTCTGATAACTCATGAAAACCAACGAGAAAAAGCCGCGGGGCTTGACAAAGTATTTGAAATATGCAGTCTGGTTTGGACTGGCCTTGACGATCGCCGGGTTGATTCCGGGGCTGTTTACTGGGTGGGAACCTCTCACCAGCGGGCTGGTGATTGCAGGTTTGACCATCATGATTTTATGGCTGCTGTGGATGCTAACTAGCGCGGAAGGAGGATGGAACCTGCGATCGGCACAGGTGGGAACCAATGCCTTCGTTTCTACCCTATCAGTTCTAGTCATTTTAGGGCTGATTAATTTTCTGGGAGTCCGCTATACGGAGCGCTTTGACTTAACTGAAAATCAACGCTTTACTTTGGCCTCACAAACTCAACAACTGGTGCGAAACCTGCCCCAACCTGTTAAAGTTTGGGTCTTTGATCGCGCACCCGAACGCGGGGATATTGACTTACTAGAAAATTATCGCCGCCAAGCGCCAGACTTATTTGATTTTCAATATGTTGATCCGGAAAAACAACCCACTGTGGCGCGGCAATTTAATGTTCAAAGTTTTGGGGAGGTGTATCTCGCATCAGAGGATGAGACGCGCCAGCAATTTGTACAAAGTGTGAATCCTGCTTCTTCTCTGTCGGAAGCGAAGCTGACCAGTAGTTTAGAACAGTTTACAAGCGATCGCACTTACAAAGTGTATTTCCTCCAGGGTCACGGGGAACGGTCTTTAGAAGCCGGACGAGGTAGTATCTCCCAGGCAGTCGCCAGCTTAGGCGAAAAAAACTTTATCACCGAACCCCTAAACTTAGCACGATTACCCCGGGTCCCCCCGGATGCCTCAGTAGTCGTGATTGCCGGACCGAAACAACCCTTATTTCCCAAGGAAGTCCAAGCGTTACAAGCCTATCTCCAACAAGGCGGAAGTCTGTTTGTGGCGATCGATCCTGATACGAAACCCGGATTAGATCCGCTGCTGAAAGAGTGGGGAATCAATCTGGATCAAACCATTGCGATCGATAATTCGGGCAGTGGTGGACTCGTCGGATTAGGCCCTGCGGCCCCTTTAATTACTAACTACGGAGACCATCCCATTGTCCGCGACTTTCAAGGCGGTTATTCGTTTTATCCCCTAGCGCGTCCCCTTCAGCTAAGCGATGTTGAGGGCGTGGAGAGCACACCGCTGCTGCTGACTGGAGAACAAAGTTGGGCGGAGTCTACCCCAGAAGACCCGAACCTCAAGTTCGATCCTCAGACCGATCGCCCGGGACCTGTCCCCTTGGGGGTTGCCATGAAGAAATCGCTCAAGTCGGAAGCAGCCACCCCAGAAGCAGCCACTCCAGAAGAAACGACCGGAAGGGAAGCGAGACTCGTTGTGATTGGCAACTCAGAATTTGCGATTGATGGTAACTTTCAATTGCAATTAAATGGCGATGTTTTCCTCAATTCTGTAAGCTGGCTGAGCAAACAAAATGAGCAAACCCTATCCATTCGTCCTAAAACTGTTCTGAACCGGCGGATTTCGATGACTCCGAAAGAAGCTCAGCAATTAGGTTGGGCCGCCGTAGGATTTTTACCCTTATTTGGATTGTTTACCGCCGCCAGTTTGTGGTGGAAACGACGTTAAATTTCGAGAATGAACGACAAAAACGATGAAATTTCAACGGTCTACTTTACTTCTGTTATTCCTGGCGGTCAGCTTTACAGGTGCGGTTTATTTCTATGAAGTTAATGTGGTGCCCTCTCAGGAAGCGGCCCAGGAAAATCAGAAGGAAATTTTTACCTTTCAAGAAGACCAGGTAAAATCTTTTGTGCTGACTACTCAGGAAAGAACATTGCGCTTTCAACGAGGGGCGATCGCAGAAAATAGAGAACCTGGAGAACCCCTTTGGATCGTGGAAGTCATCGAGACTGCACCGAATCCAGTCGAAACGCTTCCTCCCCAGACCGTGGAAACCCCAGAAACCCCAGAAACCCCAGAAACCCTAGAAACTGAAGAAATACCAGAAACCCTGGAAACTGAAGAAATACCAGAAACTGAAGAAATACCAGTAACTCCCGAAACCCCAGTAACACCGGAAACTAATCCTGCGAATCCTCCTCCTATTCCCGCTACCTATCGTGCCAATGAAGCCTATGTTGCTTTCTTGTTGAATGAATTAGTCAGGGGAAAGAGCGATCGCGTTCTGAGAGCAACTCCCCAACAAATTAGAGATTACGGATTAGAAAATCCCCAGGCAACGATCGCAATTACCCTAAAAACTGGAGAAAGCTATCAACTGGCAGTGGGTGAGCGAGACTTTACCGGCAGCAATCTTTACGCCCAAGTCGATCCCCGCCCGGGTGTTCTGGTTGCACAACCTGTTTTATTAGTTTCAACCAACTTAGAAAATGCAGTGGATCGCCCCTTAGAAGAATGGATTCAAACCCCGGAAGAAAGTATCGAAGAAAATCGGAACGTTCCTGAAACATTGCCGATGGAAGAACAGAATCAACAATTGCCAAATCCCAGCCTCTTTGACCCTTCTCCAGAACCGGAAGAACCAAATCAACAATTGCCAAATCCTAGCCTCTTCGACCCTTCTCCAGAACCGGAAGAACCAATTGATGCCGAATAAAGAGGGGTTCCCCTACCCTTTCCGTTAAAGCAATTCAGGAATTGCCCCTATTTTCTGGGGGTAATGCCTAAGTCCGGTTTCTATTTAACCTAATATTTATCCCCTGTTCACTGATGACCAGCCCAACTGCAACTTTACTCATTTCTTGTCCCGATCGCCGGGGATTAGTCGCTACAATTGCCAATTTTATCTATTCCCATAATGGAAATATCATTCATGCGGATCATCATACGGATTTTGCTGCCGGTTTATTTCTGACCCGCATCGAGTGGCAACTGGACGGATTCGATCTCCCCCGGAAGGCGATCGCCTCTACCTTCCAGGAAACCATTGCTGACCCCCTCGATGCCAATTGGCAACTCCATTTTTCCGACACCATACCTCGTCTGTCGATTTGGGTGAGTCGGCAAGATCATTGTTTGTTAGATTTACTGTGGCGGCAAAAGGCCAAAGAATTTCATTCAGAAATCCCTCTCATTATCAGCAATCATCCGGATTTAGAAGAAATTGCTCAACAGTTTGGAGCGGATTTTTATTGTCTTTCGATTACGAACGAAAACAAAGCCGTTCAGGAAGCGAAACAACTTGAATTATTGAACCATTATAATATTGATATCGTGGTTTTGGCAAAATATATGCAGGTTCTAACGGCAGATTTTCTGAGGAAATCTCCCAATGTAATTAACATTCATCATTCATTCTTGCCTGCTTTTGCTGGAGCAAAACCCTATCATAAAGCCTATAAACGGGGGGTAAAAATTATTGGAGCCACTGCACATTATGTGACCGCAGAACTAGATGCAGGACCCATTATTGAGCAAGATGTAGTCCGCGTCAGTCATCGCGATGAGGTAGCCGATTTAATTAGGAAAGGAAAAGATTTAGAACGGATGGTGTTAGCCAGGGCGGTACGTCTGCATTTACAAAATCGCGTCTTGGTGTATGGCGATCGCACGGTAGTCTTTGGTTAACCCTACAACCTCATATTAGAAATTGAGCAATCAATTACCGGGGGTCCCTGAGTTGGCTCCTGGATAATTTCTCCCTTTTTCAGATTTATTTGGAATTGCCACTTACTTTAGGTTTCCCCGTGTAATGCTGAATTACTTTAACCCACAGCCATCCGCAGAAACAGCCAATAAAGTAATAGAAAAAATCCCAACTAACAAAAGTAGTTCCTAATACTAATTTTCCGGGTAATGTGGCCCGAATGGCTTGTAAAAATGGCGGATGCCAAAGCTGGAGAACTTCTAAGATGCAGGTTGTAATCAAAACTGCGATCGCCGCCGAACCTTTAGTAATTTGCGGCCAGATAAATACCACTAGCAGAATCCAAAAGATTTCATAAGGAATACTGCCAAATGAATCATTCAGCCATGCTTGACCCGGACCTCGATAAAATTTAGTTAATAAGCCAAAGGGGACAATAATGGCTAGACTAATCAACAAGGCAATGCGGTATTGGAAGAAACGATGACGCCGGGAAAAAAGAGAACTCATAGCAGATAAGGTTTTTAATATTTGGGTACGAGATTCTAATACGCTAATTCATTTTTATAACAACTACCCCTCCATCGTCAAGCCTAAGACTACAGCAGCTAAGTCCCCTTACAGGGGTTAGAGCAAATTTTTTTGTAACAGAAGTTAGTATAAATATTTCCCAAATAGGATAAAATGGTGATTAAAAATATGTAAAAAAAGACCGAGGTAGAAATTAAGCCCGGTTTTCCAAAATTTAGAGGGTTATTACTCTCTCAACTTTCTAACCCTAGTGCTTTTAAAGAAATGACTTATTTTAGCGGATTAAAAGAATTTATCGCATCCTGGGACGATCGCTTTGTCGAAGAAAACCCAACCGAGACCTTTCGAGAAAGTCCCCTTGGTAATATTAACACCGATGGGTCTGCCGCTTGTGCGGATTCCCCAATTTTATCTAAATACCATCGCAAGTTTAAAAAATCCATCGAGCCCGGTGTCCGAGACTTAACCATTGCCTTGATTCTCAAACTCAACTGCATCACTTATTCCAGTTGTCAAGGGCATTTTTCAGCCTCAAAATCGCCGATGCGGCCTCGATATGTGGGTATTCTACCCCGCGATCTGGCTGAGTATCAGGATTTATTTAATCACTTAAAAACTCTGTCAGACCTCACCAATGCCCAGTTACCCAAAAATCCGGTTCAAGTTGTCCTAACTCCAGATACTCTAGAATCAGAAAATTTCGGGATGCCTTGTTTTAATCTGTTTTTTATCTCCCAATCTCCCGATGAATCGATCTATTTTCAAGAAGTGGAAGGGGTGTATCAAACCTTTTTAAAATTGCTGAGCGATCGCGTATAATACTAAACCCATGAATTTAGGATAGCAGCTATGACAGAAATTCCTCGGCAATTGAGTGATGATGAACTGAATGATTGGCAGTTTCGGCTCACTGAAGCAAACCGCCTGAATATTTTTTGCCACTGTCGTCGCTGTGAGGAAGAATGGGTGGATTCTGTGGATGATGCTCCTTGTAAATCCTGTGGCACTCACGATGTAGAGCATATTTCCTGTTGGCAGTTTCCCGATGGATGATTGAGGGCTGAATTGGGTTATTTCAGGAATTTCTGAGGTCAAAGGCCGGATAAAATCTGCCCTTGGGTAGAAGTGGTTAACCCTGAAATTGGTTAGGCTTTGTAAAAGGGTAAAAGGTTATTTTATTGATTTTTAACCGTAAAACCTAACTCCAGAACTTGCGGAGCTTGATTTGGAGTAAAAGGGTTCACAAAAGTTGCTAATTTAATTTACTGATTTTAAAGGAGAATTATGACTAAAAATAAACAAGAAAAACTGAAAAAGATGGCCCAAGAAGAGGGCAGTGTAGAAGATTTACCCCAAGGTCAAACTGAATCGTTGGGAACCGGAGCACACGAGGGCGCGGGACATAATATCGGAAGTCGCAGCCTGAAAAATAAAATGAAGCAATATACCCATACCAGTCCCGAATTGACGGGCGGTGATGTGGATGCGGCATGGTCGGAAGCTCAGAATGTGGGGGACGAAGCAGTGGGGGGAACGGCACCCACTCCGGACCAAAATATTGTAGATCAAATCGGTGCAGCAGCAGGAGTGGAACAGGATGATCGCCAACCCTTGCGGATTCGGGACGAATTGTCAGAACGAGATGAAGAACGCTGGGAATTAGACCCGGAGTCTTCAGAAGAGTATGAAGTCCGGCGCGATAGTGGGGTGGATGATCCTCTCGGTCAACTGTAGTTATTTAGAGTGACCCGGCAATTTTAAGTGAGAGAGCGATCGCGCGATCGCTCTTTTTTTGTTGATCCCGAGGAGTCGCCTTCCTTGAGGGCGATCGTTGGTTATTTCTTCCCGGAGGCAAATTAGAAATTCGTCATTGCGAATGGTCATAATCTGAGTGAAAAAATTAAAAGGTTTTATTTTTGCACCAGTCAGAATACAATGAAATCCAACCCCAGGTCTCCCGGATATTTCTTAATTTCTCTCTCCAGTTGGATGGGCATTTTTTGTCCTTTTTTTAAACTTTATACATTTGAGTAATTCCATCCACAGATTAAATTTCCCTAAATCGGCTATGACACAGAGCAAACTGACGATCGCCTTTCCCTTAAAAAAGCCCCCATTTGCCGACTATCTTCCCGAGGGTCAACTCTCCGGAAATTCCCTAGTTCTTCCCAATGGTAAACTCTCTAAACGGGCGATTCGCAATAGCTTACAAGCCTCTACCCTCGATGGTGTGTTTGCTACATTTTTCTCCTGCGCTACGGGCGGCGTCTTGCTCAGTAATTTTTTACTGGATCTCGGCGCAAGTAACTTTGAAATCGGCTTACTTGCATCAATCCCGATGCTAGTCAATTTTCTGCAACCTATAGGGGCCTATCTGGGCGATCGCACAACGAGCCGTCACTGGTACACGCTCTCAATATTTAGCATTTCCCGGCTGCTGTGGCTGTTTTTATTCCTGGGAATTGGCTGGTTTCTATTGGATCCCCGGCAAGCGCATCACCTGATTTTAGGAACCCTGGTGATCGTGGCCCTCACCCATTTTTTGGGGGCTTTAGGCAGTCCCTCCTGGGTGAGTTGGATGGCAGCATTAGTCCCCCATCGTTTGCGGGGACGTTATTTTGGGTTTCGCAACAGTGCCGCCAATCTCACTAATTTGCTGGCAATGCCAGTATTAGGGGTGATGGTTTCTCAATGGGACGGTGGGACCATTGAAGGCTATGGGATTATTTTGGGTGTGGCGATCGCCGCTGGCGTGATCAGCTTGTGCTTTCAGTTTTTGATGGCGGATGTTAACCCCCAAAGTTGGGGAAGCGACTGCCCAACCCTCAAAAAAACTGAAGCGAATCCCGAACCATCCCCTGTCGCCCTGCCGAGCTTTCTCAAAGATAAAAATTTCCGGATGTTTCTGCTTTATTTTGGCTTTTGGATGTTTGCCGTTAACCTGAGCGCCCCATTTTTTAATCTGTATTTACTTAAAGATTTAGAACTCGATGTGAGTTGGGTGACGCTGTACAGCAGCCTCTCTGCGGGTGCCAATTTGCTGATGTTGCCCCTATGGGGAAAATTGGCCGATCGCCTGGGAAATCGTCCCCTCTTGCTTTTAGTGGGTATCCTAGTCGCCGTGACGCCCCTGCTCTGGTTGGTAACCGGAACTCATGGGGTGCTGTTGTGGGTGGGGTTGCCGGTGTTGCACCTGATTGGGGGTGCAACTTGGGCAGCGATCGATTTGTGTGGGAGTAACATTCAGATGGAAATTGCCCCGGCTAAACAGCCTTCGAGTTATTTTGCGATCGCCGCTGCGGTAAGTGGTTTAGCCGGTGCAGTCGGGACCACCCTCGGAGGCGTTATCGCCACCCAATCCGCCTTCGGAGGGTTCGCCGGATTATTTGCTCTCTCCGCTGTTTTGCGACTCTTGGCCCTGTTTCCCTTGTTTTTTCTTCAAGAACCGCGTAGCCAAAGCCTCCGCCAGATACTTGACAATTTCGCTACTTTACGGGTGGGACAGCGTTTAAAATCCGATTCATAAGGGCATAATAATAAAAAGTATCGGCTATTACATTCAGGACGGCCCAGCCTTACCCGAGAGCGAGATTCATGTCACGATTTTATAGGCTTCTGTGCCAGTGGGCGATCGTCTTGCTCCTGGTTTTCAGCATCACCGCCTGCGGCAACTCCCCGGGTGAGGAGGTTACTACTCTCACCCTCAGTGGGTGGCAAAGCAGCCCTGTAGAAAAACAGCTTCTCGAACAGCTACTCCAGGACTTTGAAGCCACCCACCCGCAGATTAAAGTCAACTATGAAGTAATCACCGATCAGTATTCTGACGTGATCAAAACGCGGTTAATTGGGGATGCGGCTCCGGATATCTTTTATTTAGATACCCTAGAAGCACCTTTACTGATGCATCGCGGGGTTTTAGAACCTTTAGATCGCTATATTCCCCCAGAATTTAATCTGGGAGATTTTCAACCGGCGATGCTTAATGCCTTTAAATCTGAGGGAAAACTTTATGGTTTACCGAAAGATTTTTCTACCCTGGCGCTCTATTACAATACCGAATATTTTGAACAAGCCGGGTTAAAGGAACCTCCTAAAACTTGGGCGCAATTACAGGAGTATTCCGAGAAATTAACGGTTAGACGCAGCCGCGATCGACGCATCCAGCGTTATGGATATGGCATGGTTCCGGAATTAACCCGTCAAGCCTTTGTGATTCGCGCCTTTGGAGGTCAATTTGTCGATCGCAAAGGATTCGCCGCATTTGCCCACCCTAAAGCCTTAAAAGGACTTACACCTGTTATCGAACAATATCAACAAGCACGAACCGCAGGCATCCCTTCCGATACCGGCGCAAGTAACCTCAGCGAAATGTTTGGACAGGGAAAAGCGGCCATGGTTCTCGATGGCAATTGGGCCATTCCTTATCTACAAGAAACTTTCCCAAACCTCAAATTTGCGATCGCCCCCGTCCCCACAATTAACGGGAAAAAAGGCACAATGGCATTTACTGTGGCTTATGTGATGAACAAACAATCCACCCACAAAGATGAAGCCTGGGAACTGATTTCTTATCTGACCGGAAAAGAAGGCATGAAAGCCTGGGCAAATGGCGGATTGATTTTGCCCACCCGCAAATCCCTCCTCGTACAACTGGGATATGTTAATAATCCCCTCTATGCTCCCTTTGTCACCGGGACAGAAGATGCCACACTCTGGCAAGCGGGAGAAAATTTATCCCTAGTTAACCAAAATTTTAATAATCAGTTTCTCAGTGCTTTATTAGGGGAACAATCTCTATCAGAGGCAATGAAAAAAGCCCAAGCCACGGCCAATCAAGAAATCCAATCTAGTCGCTATTAAAGATTGGAATCAGGGCAGCAATGCAGTCGGAGCCAGTGGTAAAGAAAGACATTAAAAAAGGTACTTCCTCCACCCTTTTTTCCTTGACCTATGACCCATACCCCCCTTAAACCCATGCCAACTCAGTCGCTCACTCCAGAGACTTCCCTGCCTAAAAAAGCCCGGAATTATCAGCGGTCAACTTCCCTATCCGGTTATCTATTCATGACCCCCGCCTTGATGATTTTAGGGGTGTTTTTGGGGCTACCCATTTTGTATGCAATTTTCCTCTCTTTTCACAAGGTAGAAATTTTAGGAGAAATGAGTTATCGCTTCGTTCACCTGCGAAATTTTACTCGGCTGATGGACGATGAACGGGTAGGGATTGCCCTAAAAAATACGGCGGAATATGTGTTAATTGTCGTTCCGATTCAGACTATTCTAGCTTTGATGTTAGCCTTGGTTCTCAACGCCCAAATTCGCGGAAAAAACCTGTTTCGGGTGATGTTTTTCCTACCGACGATTACCTCATCTGCGGTGTTAACCCTAATTTTTATGTGGATTTACAACGCGGATGGATTACTCAATTATTTTTTAGAGGGGTTGGGTTTACCGACTTACAATTGGTTAGGAGACCCAAATATTGCGCTTAAATCAATTATGCTCATGAATATTTGGGCAACTGCCCCATTTTTTATGGTGATTTATTTGGCTGCCCTCCAGGATATTCCCGAGTCACTTTATGAGGCGGCAAAAATTGATGGGGCGAATGGGGGCGATCGCTTTTTTAATATTACCTTGCCCTTACTCAAACCCGTGACTTTCTTTATCGTGGTTATGGGGATTATCGGCACCTTTCAACTCTTTGACCAATCCTATATTTTCTCCGGGGGGTCTGGGGGTCCTAACAACTCTACTTTAACCGTTGTGCTGCTGATTTATCAGTATGCGTTTAAGAGTTTAGAGATGGGATATGCCGCAGCTTTAGCCCTATTATTAGCAACGGCGATCGTCTTAGCCACCCTCGTGCAACGGTATTTATTTAAAGAAGAGGTGCCTCAGTAATTAAAATAAACTGCTTGTCAAATTACCCAGAGATACCCCCCCGCCCCTCTTCTGAAGGGGGAGTTTCAGAAGGATGCAAAAAGTCTCATCAGTAGGAGCGTTAAGAAGCATGAAGCGAATTTCTGGATTAAAAGTTCTGCTGTACGGATTTTTAATTTTGTACGCAATTATCACCTTTATTCCCTTTGGATGGGCGATGTCTGCCTCCTTTAAACCCTTAGCAGAAATTGTAGAAGGGGGGATGAATTTTATTCCCCAGAATTTTACCCTAGAAAACTATCAAGCTATCTTTACCCGAGAGCGACTTTTTGGGCGTTGGTTGTTCAATAGTGCATTTGTAGCAGTCTGCATAACTGGGTTTAATATCGTCTTTAATTCTATGGCAGGATACGCCCTAGCCCGAATTCCCTTCCGGGGAAATCGGATTGTATTTGGAATGATTTTAGCCGTATTAATGATTCCGGGACAAATTACCTTAATTCCGACGTTTTTAATCCTGAAATCTTTGGGATGGTTGAATACTTACCAGGGCTTAATCGTTCCGAGTATGGTTAATGCTACGTTTATTTTTATGATGCGTCAGTTCTTTGTAAATTTCCCGAAGGAACTAGAGGAAGCTGCCGCCTTGGATGGGTTGAATTCTTGGCAAACCTTTTGGAAAGTGGTCATGCCCCTAGCAAAACCGGCCCTAGCAGCCCAAGCTATTTTTATTTTTATGGGAAGCTGGAATAATTTTTTCATGCCTTTGATTGTGGTGTCCAGTCAAGATATGTTTACGTTACCTTTGGGGTTAAATACATTTAAGGGTCAATATATTAGTTATTGGAACTATATCATGGCCGCTTCAATGGTGTTTACTTTACCGGCCCTAGCCATTTATGCATTTTTCAATCGTTATTTTGTCCAGGGTGTGACTTTTACAGGCAATAAAGGGTGAAGGTTCGGTTAAATCTGAGGAAGGATTGTAGAGATAAAAAGTGGGGCATCTGTGCGAATGAAAGTCACGATAGCAAGTCGGGATACCGAACAATTGGGAATGATTAGTTGGGAGATTTATAGTAATTTTTTAGGGGGATTAATAGGAATTATGACTGCGAATTCTGTATCCTGACCCGGTTCGGAATGCACTTCTAAATTTCCCCCATGTTTATCGACGATAACTTGATAGGAAATGGTTAAACCGAGTCCCTTTCCGGCCCCCACATCTTTCGTGGTAAAAAACGGATTAAAAATATTCGGCAGTATCTCTTTGGGAATGCCGATGCCATTATCTAAAATTCGGATCACGGCATGGGAAGGGGTGCGATCGCCGGTTAAAGTCTCTGCTTCCGTAAGGATTTCCGTACAGATCCGAATCCGGGGCGGTGCCGGGTTGTCTTCGGGTTGATTTTTTCGGTGTTGGACTGCATCGATCGCATTATTAAGCAGGTGAAAAAACACTTGATTGATATCGCTGGCATAGCATTCCACCCGGGGCAATTCTCCGTACTCAATCTGCGTTTCAATTCCCTCTAAACGGCCCTTTAAAATTGACAGAGTGCTATCTAAACCTTCATGAAGATCGACATCCTTAATCTGGGCTTCATCCAGGTGAGAAAAGGTCCGTAAAGATTCTACAATTTCCCGAATCCGCTTGGCCCCTCGTCTCATGGATTCGACCAGGGGAGGGAAATCCGCCATTAAAAACTCTAAATCTAATTCATCCGCTGCTTCTTTTACTTCCGGCAGGGGATTGGGATAGGTTTTTTGAAATAATTTAACAAAATCTAGTAAGTCTCGAATATATTTTGCAGCATGATTAAGATTGCCATCAATAAAAGTAACGGGATTATTAATTTCATGGGCAATTCCCGCCACCATTTGCCCAATTGATGACATTTTTTCACTTTGAATTAGTTGGGCTTGAGTGTGTTGGAGGTCCCGCAATGTTTGACTGAGTTGTTGATTAGATTCGCTCAATTGTTGCTGGGAATGATACAATCTGAGTCCGGCCCGTACCCGTGCTAAGAGTTCGGCTGGATTGACAGGTTTGGAGAGAAAATCATCGGCCCCGGCATCAAGTCCTTGAACGCGATCGTCTAAATCAACTTTGGAAGTCAGCAAAATAAAAAAGGTTTGGGCTAAGTCCGGATCCAATTTCACCAATCGACAGACTTCAACTCCATCCAGATAAGGCATAATCCAGTCACAAATAATTAAAGCGGGATGTAACTGGGCCGCTAATTTTAACCCTTCTTCTCCATCTTTAGCAACGGTGACTTCATGACCTTCTAATTTTAGGTCTCTTTTAAGGAGCAAACGAGTAGCCGAATCATCATCTATGACTAAAATTTTATCCATGCGTTTAAAATGCGTGGCTCACAATTTTAAGAAGTTCATTAATTTTATAATCATAACTGAAAAACAGCAGAGAATGTCTTCTAAACCGGAGTTAGAATAGAAAGAAACATCCAGAGTCCGGGGGGAGGGTTGATACTTATTCTTCTGCTTTTTTGCCGGGACAGATTTCCAGAATTTCATCAGCCAGGGGGCGGGAGATTTCCAACTGGGGGAAACGAGGTAAAATGACGGTTAAGGTTGTGCCTCCCGGTTGTTTTTCATTTCCTACTTCACTGGTAACAAAAATTTCCCCCCCATGAATTTCTACACATTTTTTTACGATCGCCAATCCCATCCCGGTCCCCGAAATATTGCCTACATTCCGACATCGATGGAAGGGTTCAAATAGATGAGGTAGGTCTTCTGGGGGAATGCCAATCCCCTGGTCTTTGATTTGAAAGACGGCGAAATTGTGGCGATCGCCCAGTTCCAATTGAACCGCCATCCCTTCGGGGGAATATTTGAGGGCATTCGAGACTAAATTGGTGAGGATGTGACGGAGCAACTTTTCATCCATACAGGCGGAGAGACTCTGTTGAGGAAGAATTAACTCAATCCCATGCACGCCGTTATCGATAAACTGCATATCCTCGACCAATTGCTGACAAAATTTACACAATTCTAAGGGATTCCGGTTGCATTGCAAGTTTCCTGATTCCGCACGACCGATTAAAAGGACGTCATCGATCATTTGGGTCATATTAATAGAAACACTTTGAATGCGTTGGATGGATTGTACTTTTTTGTCGGCTTTAGAGTCGGGAAAATCTTCTTGATAATATTCCAGCAAGTCAGCGGAAGAGAGAATGGTAGTGAGGGGGGTGCGAAATTCATGGGATACCATGGATACAAAGTGACTTTTTAATTCATTGAGTTCTTTTTCTTTCGCTAGGGCTTTTAGGGTTTCTTCTTCCGCTTGCTTGCGTTCGGTGATATCGCGGCCTACTGCCTGAAACTCAACAAGTTCAGTACCCAAAAAGACGGCACGTTCGGTCCACTGATGCCATCGCACATCTCCATTGGGTAAAACTGCCGGTTCTTCTCGGTTAATGACGGGAAAGTTGACAAAATCGCGGTCAAAGTCGGGACGAAAGGGAACCTGAGACCCATCCATCAGTTCTTCTCGAGTCATACGGAAATACCGACAGTAGGCGTCATTGACAAAAGTTACGGTGCCGTCTGGGGCAAAGCGACAGATAAATTCGGTTTGGTCCTCGACGATCGCTCGATAGCGAGCTTCACTCGCTCGCAGGGCGACTAGGGCGGCGGATCGATCGCGGTGCAAGCAAATCGCCGCTGCCGCTGCCCGCAAAATGGGAATCAGCGAATCCAACGAGGCGATCGCACAATTGTCGAACCCGACAAATCCTACTAATTCACCTTTCAAGGTCAGCGGTAACATCAATATCGAATCCAGATTTCCTTGCTCTAAAACCTCTCGTTCCCCTTCGGGAAACTCTCTCACTTTTCCCGCCACGATTTCCCCCCTAGTGAAGGCGTCAATCCAGCGCGAAGGGAACGGCTGAGGAGGAAATGAAGACGGCTTACCCTCTGGAGGAATCGCTTCAGTCCGGTTGCGGGTGCGATCGCCTGCCAGCCACTCGCACAATAGCAACGGCTCGATTCCCGCACTATCCTGGTACAATTCCCCCATATAAGCACGGCTGGCTTGAGCCGCTTGTCCAAGGGGGGCGAGCAACTGAATATAGGAAGAACTCACGTCTTTTGAGGGGGAATCTACTGCACTTAATAACTGTTGTTGGACTTCTACCAGAGCGGATAACTGTTGATTAGCTTGGCTTAATTGTTGGGTTAACTGGCGCAGTCGCAATCCGGCCCGAACCCGAGCCAGTAACTCATCACTTTCTATCGGTTTGGAAAGAAATTCATCGGCTCCCGAATCGAGACCTTGAATCCGATCATCGACTTGCCCACGCACCGTTAAAAGGATAAAAAAGGTGGTTGCTAAGATTGGGTCAGCTTTGATGCGCCGGCAGACTTCGACCCCATCAACTAGAGGCATCATCCAGTCGCAAACTATTAAATCAGGATGCAGTTCTTGTGCCAGTCGCAGTCCTTCGGCTCCATTTTTAGCTAAAGAAACATCATATCCCTGCATTTGGAGGTTTCGTTTAAGGAGTAAGCGAGTTACCCCATCATCATCTATAACAAGTATTTTGGACATGAGCAGTTGTCGGGGGTTCGGTTTAGAGGGCGGGGATTGAGCGGCAAGTGGAAAGGATGGTATGGGGAATTTAAATAGAATCAGTTTAAATTTAGAGCTTTTCTGATTGTTATTCAACTCTCCATCTGCTCTTGAAAATTATTGGGGATGCCTTCAACTCCTGTTGAAGTTAGCACCAATTTCCAGGAGAATACCCGTTTTTTGCCCCGGTTTAGACCTGCCAATCGTTCACCCATTTCTCAATTTGGTTTAAGATCTTTTCCAGTTGTAACACAAGTTCCCCGGCCTCTTCAAAATTAGTTTTTTTAGCTTGCTTTTCTAGATTCGCGGCTAATTCTGGCATGGCGATCGCGGCGATCGTAGCGCTTCCTCCTTGGATTTGATGTGCCTTGCGCTCTAGGCTCAATCCATCACGCTGCGTCACGGCTTGACTTGCATCTTGGAGATATAGTTTACAATCTTCGATAAATGCGGTGAGTAATTCCCCGGCAAAGGCGCGATCGCCTCGGGCAATGACTAGAAGCTGATTTTCATCAATAGGCAGTTCCCCGGAATCTGAAGGGAATTGGGGGATGAAGCCAGGGGACGAGTCCGCTGCGAGTCCCTCCTGGGTCTGAATTGGGGAGAACTCAGGGGCGATCGCACTCCCTTCGGTCCGGCGGTGCCATTGAGCGATCGCCCGTTGTAAATCTTCTACAGAAACAGGTTTCGTAAGGTAATCATCCATCCCCGCCGCCAGACATTTTTGGCGATCGCCTTCCATTGCATAGGCAGTCAACCCAATCACCACCGTATGTCGGCGCTCTCCTTCTTCCTGGCGAATCGTGCGGGTGGCATCATACCCATCTAATACCGGCATCTGACAATCCATAAACACGATATCATACTCTTGTTCTTTCATTTTGTCAAGCGCCTCTTGTCCATCATTCGCACAATCGGCCTGAAATCCTAGGGAATCTAACTGATTGAGAACAACTTTTTGATTAATTCGGGTATCTTCCACCAATAAAATTTTCAGGGCATATTGTTGGTTGCTGGCCTTAATTTTAGCCTGAAAATTAGAAATTGTAGCGGAAATATCCGAGGCAGAAACCTCCTGAAACCCCGCCCTTATCCCTCGAATCAAACATTCAAGCAAGCGCGATTCTTTCACAGGCTTAATCAAATAGGCAGAAAATCCTAAATCTAAAAATTGTTGAGCGTGATTGCTCTCATTAATAGAAGTCATCATAATTAACGAAGTGTTGGCTAAAACCGGTTCGCTGAGGATAAGCTGTCCTAGAATTTCACCATCCATTTTTGGCATCTGCATATCCAACAAAGCCAGATCAAAAGGACTGCCCTCATTTACGGCTTTTCGTAAAAGTTTAATGGCCTCTAAGCCATCCTCAGCTTCCGATACCTCCATCCGCCAGTGACTCGCTTGCTGATGTACAACTTGGCGATTAATGGGAGAATCATCAACAATTAAAAGTTTTTTTCCGTGGAGAATGGAGCAGGACGCATCCAGGGATGACGGCTGAGTAAACCCAAGGTTAAAATTGCCAGTTTCGACCCGTTCAAATTGCACTTTAAACCAGAAGGTTGAACCCATGCCAACTTGACTTTCAACCCCAATTTCGCCTCCCATAAGCTGGCTTAATTGCTTACATATCGCTAACCCTAAGCCAGTGCCTCCATATTTACGGGTTGTGGAAGCGTCAACTTGAGAAAAGGATTGAAACAGTTTATTGCGATCGCTCGGGGCAATACCAATGCCACTATCTCGAACCGAAAAAATTAGGGTAATGGGTGAAACTACAGCCGTCGGGTTCTGTGCCCCTTCCCTTGGTGGTTCCGCCCAGGTAACCGTAATCACCACTTCTCCTCGTTGAGTAAATTTAATGGCATTGCCCAGGAGATTGGTGAGAATTTGCCGCAGGCGACTGGCATCTCCTTTCAGATATCGTGGAACATCAGGGGCAACGAGTACGGCTAGTTCTATCTTTTTAGAAGCGGCAGACATCGCAAACAAATCAATCGCATCTTCTAGGGTGCGATTCAAGTCAAACTCATGGCAATCTAGGCGCATCTCTCCGGCTTCAAGTTTAGAAAAATCGAGAATATCGTCAATCAGGGTTAATAAATTTTCCCCGCTAATTTTAAGGGTTTGTAAGAAGTCCCTTTGTTGCGCTGTGAGTTCGGTTCGCAAGAGTAATTCAGTCATGCCTAAAACTCCATTCATGGGAGTCCGAATTTCATGGCTCATGTTAGCGAGAAATTGCGATTTGAGCCGGGCCGCTTCTAGGGCTTGTTCTCGGGCCTCAACTAATTCATTGATCGCAATACTCACAATGACGATCCCCCCGACTTCAGTTTGATCGGAATACCAGGGATGAATGGCCCAACTCACATAACAGTGGCTACCATCGGCATTTTCCCATAAATCTTCGGAACTCGACATCACCGTTCCCGTGAGTGCCTGCTGATAAATGCTTCTCCAGCGTGTACCCACATGGGGGAAAATCTCATAATAGCTGCACCCTAAAAGTGAATGTTCCGTGAGATCATAATCTAGACACCAGCGATCGCTGTAGGCGAGATAGCGCATTTCGCGATCAAACATTGCCATCGCGACGGGAGCATAAGTGACGATTTGCCGCAATTGCTGGCGTTCTTGTTCCAGTGCTGCTTCGTACCCCTTGTGCTCCGT
The DNA here is from genome assembly GCA_038321985.1 of Cyanophyceae cyanobacterium. Classification (GTDB taxonomy): domain Bacteria; phylum Cyanobacteriota; class Cyanobacteriia; order Cyanobacteriales; family Laspinemataceae; genus Laspinema. The sequence continues at coordinate 164,455 of JBBQFN010000008.1, forward strand.
AATATCTGTAGCGAGTCCATCGATACGCACGGGAGTTCCAGAGGCGTCATAAATGATTCGGGCGCGATCGCGCAGCCACCGAATTTCCCCATCGGGTCGCACAATCCGGTATTCTATATCTTTACTTTCGATCAAGGGAAGCGTTTGGAAAAATGTTTGTAGTTTCTCGTAGTCTTCTGGATGAATCAGTTCGGCCCAGAGATTGGGATTATTCAAGAACTCCTTGATCGTCCGACCATAAATTTTCTCTGCCGCCTGATTCATATATAAAAGAGTCCGGTTAGGCAGGGAAACGGACCACAATATATCATCAATAGAACTCAGAATGTTATCAAGACGAGTGCTCGTTTCAACCCAGGCGGATTCAGCAAGTTTGAGATCACTGATGTCGGCCCAATATCCAATGATTTCCAGAGGGTTTCCGGCTTCATCCCGGACTAATTTTTGTTCGTCCCGCATCCATCGCCATTCCCCGTTTTGATGTTGGAAGCGGTATTCATCGCGGTTTTCCCCGGAATCTAAAAGGCGAATCCACCCCAATTTGAGGAGTTCGCCCTCGTCTGGATGCACTCGGTTTACCCAAAAGCTGGGGTCTTCTATAAATTCGTGAGGACTGTACCCTAACAATGTGCTAACATTGGAACTGATAAAGGTAACGGCCCGGTCGTTGAAGGCTTTCCGACTATAGATGACGGCAGGACTAGAACTGAGTAAATATTGCAGGCGTTCTGTCGCCATGCGTTCCTCTAAATCGGCTTGTTTGCGATCAATGCCGATAGCGAGTCGATCGGCGATCGTGCTGAGATAGTCGAGGGTTGTTTGGTGAAAAGGGTGATGGGCAAAAATTTCCATGACCCCCACCACCAAATCATCGACACTTAAGGGATAGCCGGCGAAAGCCACGAGTCCAGATTCCTTTACCCAGTCGCCACCGCCGGGGTGTGTAAGAGTATCATTGTTCCAGTAGGCTTGGCGTAATTCGGCAATATGTTGGGGGTTGAATTCCCCTTGGAGAATGCGATCGCCGGACGGGGGAATGCAGGTTCCGGCACTGGCTTGTAATTCCAAGTGCTGACTTGAATCCCGGGTCCAAATGGCAACAAAGGCGGCATCCAAATGTTGAACAATCTCTAGGGCACACCGTTGCAGAATCTGACGTAAACTTCCTAACTGAGTGAGAGCAACTCCCACTTCAGCACCAAGGGTCGCCTGTCGCGATCGCTCCCTCAATTCGTCTTCACTCCGTTTGCGTTCGGTAATATTCGTGGCTGTCCCGGTTGTCCCCAGGACATTCCCAAGTTCGTCGTGCAAAATTACGGCATTAAAACTTAAATAAACCGTGCTGCCATCCTTGCGGATATATTCAGTTTCATACTGGGAACATGACTCCCCGGCCAACAGGCGCTGGAAAAGTTCCCAATCCTTTTGGGCAGCAACCGGGGTCTGAAATTCCCTAAACTGACGCCCTAACATTTCTTCCGGTTCATATCCATAAATATGGAGAGTGGCGGGATTTAGAAAAGTCCAACGCCCTTGATTATCCGCCGACCAAATTAAATCTTGGGAGGTTTCGACTAAATCGCGATATTTGCGTTCACTGGCTCGAATTGTTTCTTCCGCTTGTTTGCGATAGGTAATATCCGAGAGGGTGGTTAACAAGGATCTTTCGCCATTAAAGGTAATAAATTGAATGGAGATTAACGTCCAAACTGAAGTACCATCGGCTTTTTTAATATGCAATTCGTACCCAGACAGCAAGCCTTCTTTCATCAGACGAGCCAGCATTACCGGGCGATCGCTGGGATTAAAATAAAAGTCAGGGGTTTTTTGGCCGATTAACTGGTCGAGGGAAATTCCTAACAGTTCCCCTAAAAGTTGGTTGGCATAGACCATTGTCCCATCGGAAATTCGGCTGATGAGTAAGGGAACGGAGGTTCCTTGCGCGATCGCTTTAAAGCGCTCTTCACTTTCTCGTAAGGCTTGTTCAACTTGCTTGCGTTCCGTGATATCATCTAAGGTCCCATACATCCCGATGATTGTGCCATTTTCGTTCAAATAGCGGCTACCACAAACACTCAGCCATCGGATATTTCCATCTTGAGTCCGAACTCTAATTTCAAAGCACTTATAGTTAATTTCATGGGTTAGTAAAGCCAATCCCTCGCGACCCTCGGCGCGTTCCTCCTCCACAACAAACTCTAAGAATGACCGTCCCAGACTTTCTTCTACAGTAAATCCTGTCATCTCAGTCCAAGCCGGATTCAGAAAAGTCCAACATCCCTCTTGGTCAGTTTGAAAAATTACTTCCTTGATGTTATCTACCACCGAGCGATATTTAGCTTCACTTTGTTGGCGGCCCGCAATTTCTTGCTGTAATCGCTCATTTGCGGCTTGTAATTCCGTCGTGCGATCGCCGACTAACTCTTCTAAATGTTCTTGATAATGTCGTAATTCCTGCTGGCTGCGAACCCGTTCACACTCTTCCATCCCTAATGCCACAAAATCCGCAAGGGAACCGATCATCTGTTGCTCCTCTAGCAACCACTTCCGCGCGATTCCCAGGTGTTCACAACAGACGACGCCCACAACTTGACCCCCCAAGCGAATTGGTGCATCCAGCATGGAGGCAATTCCCAAGGGTGTGAGATAGTGGGCGGAAAATTCTTGGGTAGCAGGATGAGTGTGAGCGTCATCAGCTGCGATCACCCGGTTGCTGCCGAGGGCCTGGAAATAGCGCGGGTAGTCATGGGCGAACAGTTCGAGTCCCTCGGAATGCCGGTGTTCGGAACGCTCGAACAAATTCACACATTGAATAGCAGAGCAGTCGCTATTGTAGCACCAAATACTGACTCTTTCTACATCTAGGGTCTGTGCGGCTACTTCGGTAATTTCCTGGCAGATTTTTGTAAAATTACCTTCTTTGCCTCGGTGAGAAGTTGTAAGGGCTAAAAGAGCGTCATTTTGTCGTTGGATCAGGCGTTGTTTATGGGGCTCCAGCCAGCGATCGCGGGTGATCAGTTCCCGATGCTGAATTGCCCGTCTGACTGTGCGGATCAGCACTTCCTCGTGGAGTTCGTCCGTAAACAAACAGCCTTGTGCGCCAGCGGCGATCGCCTTTAACGCCAGCTCTTCCTCCTCTCCCTCTATCACCGCCACAATTCCGGATGCAAGTTGGGGATTTGACCCGGACGACTCCCCAAGTAAACTATTTAAATAAAGGTGATGAAGGCGATCAAGTCCCAAATTTTCATCCTTGCACAACTCCACCACAATTGCATCAAACTGCTGTTCTTTTAACTGGGCGATCGCCTTATCTAACGAGTCGATACAGGTTAACCCCCTCTCCAGGTTAGGGGCTGCGGATAAAAGCCCTTGAATGGGTTTACCTTTGTTGAGTTTATTTTCAACCCACAGAATTTTCAGAACCAAATTGCTTGACATATAGTAAATTTTATAGCATTTACGCCATTTCTGAACGATGGGCTACCACCCAACCTGCCTTAGAGTTTTCATATCCCTCTTAAAAATCTTAGCTTACTCAGCTTCAATTCCCTAAATTTATGGGAATTCAATAGCGTTCATGCCCCAATTAATAGGCATTTTTTCTTAGGGTCTCCCCTTTAAATCAACCAGACAATTTCTTGAAGCGGTTTTGACCTTAACGGGGTTTACCCCTTGCTAGTTTTATGGGGAATACTTTCTCTAGGGGGATTTTATAATTTTACGAGTGACGGTACTTGCCCTTTCCCGGTTTTAATGTTAATGAGAAAATAATTTAAACAGGTTATTATCAAGAGGTTTTCAAATTATTTAAGACCTAGAATAGACTTCTTACAAAATTCTCAAAAGTTCCCTTATTAAGGGTGGGTAAATTTCCAGAAGGGTTGGCAAGAAGTCTAATAAAGGGAACTCCCTTACTCTCCCTAATTCTTATCGAAAAAATCAGACAGTTCCCCTTCTAAAAGGCATTTATCTAATTAATTTAAAACTTCTATAAATTAACGCCCATACTTTTAAAATTTTATCCGACTTTTAAACCAAAATAAATCAAAATTAAATCCCTAGAACTGTTATTAACGACCTCATGAACCTCCCCCGGTTCTATGGCGATACAAGTTCCAGTTTCTAACGGATAGTCCCTCCCATTAACCCGAATTAAACCTGCACCTTGGGACACAAAGAAAACCTCCCACATATCAGTGTGAGCATGGGCTGCAGCGACTTGACCCGGAGCAAATGTGGCCTGAGAAAAGTTGAGAAGAGGGGGCAGATCTCCGGCTTTAAGCATCACTTTTTTTTGAATAGCCGGGTTATGGGAAACGGATTCTGTGGGGAGTTGGGTTAAGCTAGTAATTTTCATAAACCGTTAGAGAATCGAATGTAACTTTTGAGCGGCTATTTGAATGGGTTCTAGCAACTCTAAAGGCAAATGAAACTGATTGAGTTGACTAGATTCTTTAGAACCAATACTAGGTCCGTGATAGTCACTACCTCCCGTCATGAGTAACCCATATTCTGCACAGAATTGTTCTAACTTATAAACTTGATTAGGGGTATGGTGGGGATGATACACTTCAACCCCCATTAAACCGGCTTCTACCATTTCTTTTAAGACCGTTTCAACGGATCCCCCTCGAAATAAATAAGGGTGAGCCCATACTGGCACAGCCCCGCATTGTCGCAACAGGTTAATTCCTTCCTGAATAGAAAATTTGTCATAATGAACGTAAGCTGGTTTATCCTCACCAATCCACCGTTCAAAAGCCTCTTGACAAGTTTTGATATAACCGGCTTTGAGTAAGGCGGCGGCAATATGGGGGCGTCCGGGAGCCATTCCGCCTTTTGAAGGGGGTAATTCCACGGGATATCCAAGCTCCGCTAATTTGTCCAGGGTCTGTTTAGCGCGGTCAATTCGGCCTTGTAGTCGTTCGTTTAAGGGCTTTTGTAATTTTTCCGGGTCGGGATAAAAGCCTAAAATATGCAGCGATCGCCCGTTGTGAACGGTACTGAGTTCGAGTCCCGGAATGATTTCAATCCCCTGAGATTCGGCCGCGGCGATCGCTTCAGGCCATCCGGATATCGTATCATGGTCAGTAATCGCTAAGGCCCGCACCCCGGCAGCGACGGCGCAGGCGACCAGTTGCGTGGGGGTCAGAGTTCCATCGGAATAAGTTGTATGACAGTGAAGTTCTAGCATAATTTAATTATAAGTGAAATTCCCCCTTATAGGGTGCTTAAGTTATTAACAATTATAGCCATTTTTCTGCGCCGGGGAACGGCAAAATGGAGGGTTTCCCCTAGGCTGTTGATAGGGGTGGGGAGAGCCGATCCTCCCAGTTTTCAATTATGTTTTACAACGGATTTATAGAGGTTTTAACGGGCCTGAGGTACAAATCTGATTATAGATTTAGGAGTGTGAGCCAGATGCTCACTCAAGTTAGTGAGCATCTGGCTCACACTCCTAATAGCGGTCTTTACTAACGGAGCCTGGGAAACGTGATATCTCGGTTACTGGGTTTCGGGGTTAGGTTGCGTAAGTTATGGGTTCTTTCGGTGGGGATCAACCGAGAAGGGAAGCTCTCACTTAAATTTCATTCCTTTTCGACAGAGGGGGACATTTTATCCGTTGCGGGCAAGCTGGTTTTCGGCTAAAATTAGGTTTAAAGCCGCTTCACTGTCCACGGGTTTAGAAAAAAAGTACCCTTGGGCGTAATCACAATCGAGGGTTCGCAGAAGTTCCACCTGTTGGGCTGTTTCCACCCCTTCGGCGATCGCATCCAGACCGAGGGTGTGAGCTAAAGCAATGGTCGTTTGAACCAGTTCTGAACTTTCATCTAACCCTCGCATCCGGCTGACAAAACTGCGGTCAATTTTTAGAGTATCGAGGGGCAATTCGTGCAGGCGGGCCAAGGAAGAGTACCCGGTCCCGAAATCATCGATGGAGAGGTTAATTCCCAAGGCTTTAATGCGATCGAGAAGTGCTAAGGCGGACCCTGTATTTTTCAGAATCACACTCTCCGTAATTTCTAACTTTAGGTAACGCCCGCAAATCCCGCTCGATCGCAGAGTCTGCTCGATCCGTTCAATCATCCCGACTTGAGAGAAGTTGACTCCGGAGACATTGACACTCACCGTCAAATGGGCAGCCGCGGGATATCTGCGTTGCCACCACCCTAACTGACGGCACGCCTCGGACATCACCCAGCGGTCGATCGCCCCAATCTGTCCAGTTTCCTCCGCTAACGGGATAAATTCACCGGGGGGAACCAGACCTAAAGTTGGGTGATTCCAGCGCACGAGGGCTTCAAATCCCACCAGGCATCCGTTGCCCAGAGAGATGATCGGCTGATAGTACACTTGAAAGGGCAGGCGTTCAGAAGAACAGCTATGGACCGTCTGCGCGATCGCCCGTTGCAAATCCGTTTCCAACTGCAAGCGAGCTACTGCACCGTCATGCATATCCGGAGCAAAAGAGACTGACTGGCCCTGCCCTTGCTGGCGAGCGTAATGAAGTGCGGTATCCGCGTCGCGCAGGAGTTCTGCTGATCGCTGATACTCTCCGTTAGTATCGAGGGCAATCCCGATACTAACGGAGGAAAAAATCTCCTGTTCGTCTAGGGAAAAGGGAAACCGCATGGCGGATTGGATGCGATCGGCTATTCCGGTAACGTCGGAGAGTTTAGTGATGTCATCGAGCAAAATAGCGAACTCGTCCCCCCCGATTCGAGCTAGGGTCGCCCCGGGACTCAAACAGGACTGGAGGCGCTGCGCGGTGGCAACTAGCAGGCGGTCGGCGACCCAGTGACCCAGGCTATATTTGACGATGCGGAAGCGGTCGATATCCAGTAAGATGACGGCGACTCGGGACAATGGCACTTCGCTTTCCAGTTGGGTTTCCCTTGGGCAGTTGTAGCGGTTCTGGATCGCGGTTTGCAGGGATTTGATGAATGAACAACGGTTTGCTAATCCAGTCAGCGGATCGGTGAAGGCATAGCGCCGCAGCAAATCTTTGATATGTTTGCGATCGGTGATATCCCGCGCCACCCACATGACGCGCTCGCCATCGAGGGGGGAAATTTTGGCGGAAAATGACACCAGGCGATCGCTCACGAAGAGTTCGTACTCAAAATCGAGGGACTGTTGTTGCTGGATGGCTTGTTGGATATATTCAAGAAAGCGATCGGCTAACTCGGGCGTAAAGATGTCATGGAGGGTTTTGCCCACCAGTTGCGATTCGGAATAGTCTAGCAATGGAGAAGCACTCGGCAAGATTTTAAGATAGCATCCTCGGGCATCAAACAACAGGACCACTTCGTGAATGGAATTTAAAAGGGCGGTCATTTCCCTATGGACGGATTGCAGTGCCGCCTCACTTTGCCAGCGATCGGTGATGTCTTGCACCATGGAAATAATTCCGATAAACTGGCCTTGGGGCGTAAACACAGGGGTATTATACCATTCACAAACAATGGTGTTGCCCGATTTAGTCAGGTTTTCGTTTACGCTATGGGCGGTGAGGTCCCCTTGGATGAGCCGCTGCACAACTTCGGCAACCTGCACTCGTGCCTGGGGCGGGACGATCAAGTCTACCTTTTGGCCTATCACTTCCTGACTACTATAACCCAAGAGTCTTTCCGCCGCAGCGTTGCAGGTTACAAACAGAGCGTCGGCATCAAAAAGAATATGTGCGACTGGCATCTGGCTGATATGAAATTGCAGGGATTCTAATAAGCGATCGCCAGATTCGATACTTTGATGAGTAAGGGGGTTTGTTTCCGGATTTTGTTCTATCGCCATCAAACTTAGAGGCGTTTTTTCTGCGGTTTCTGGTCCTAAAGGTGGGTCCCAATACCGTTTTTCCCAGGTTGGGGGGTCGGTCAGGACCTGGGGGCTTTCCCTAGGGACTCCTTTGCCTCCTCCGAGTCCGGCATTTTCGGGGAGACCCTCTTTTTGTGGTACCCAGGGGAAGGGTGATTTTCGGTAGCGGGCGATCGCCAGATAAAGCAGTGCAATAGTTGTTATAGACAGTCCCAAAGCCCAGCCCAAGTCTCCTGCTGAGTTTTGGGCGATCGCATCCTCTGTACCCCTGAACCGGAGAAGTTCTAAGCCGATTAAACAGAGGCTACTCCAGATTATAACTCGTTCTGGCTCGGCAACTTTGAGTTCCCATTCATTAGCATAATCGCGTTTCATAATCTTTAGCTATCCCTTTTAAATGCTTCTAACTTTTGTAAGGTTTGCCCGTGGAAAACTATTGTTTTATGGTAGTTTAAAATCGGGGAAAGAAGGACATCATTTAGAGAAAAGCCCTAGAAATTATTGGGTTAAAATGATGCTCTCTTCGAGTTTCCGCAGTCTATCCAGGTTTAGGAGTGGGTAGTGGCTTTTGTTGCCACGGCTTCCCCGTTGGCGAGGGTATATAGCGAACCTCAGTGAATTTTACCGCAGTACAGAGATCCGATGCTCTCCCTCCTCAATTTTATGATCCCAAGGATTTAGGCACGCTAGAGAGCAGTCCTAAATAGGTTTGAGAGTAATTCCCCTGTGGAAAATTAGGGAGTGCCAGCCAGCATTTTGCTGGGTTTTTTACCATTCATTGAGAATTCTTAATAGAGGGGCGAATTTCTTCTAATTCCCAGGAATTATACCCAGCAACTCTTCTATTCTATGATTTCTTTTTCCTACTGTTCCCTCCCCAGTTTTGGCAATTTTGCCCCGGGCCTGAATTCCTCTTGGGTTTACAAGTTAGGGGGCACGAGGGTGCTAAGGTTTTTACAGTTTAGCAGATTTCTGCTCTAATTAATAAGGGTTAACCCCCTCATCTGAGAATTGAGGAAACCCTTTCTTTCGGGAATAATAAATGGATTAATAGCGATTGAGTTACAGTTCTAGGCGATCGCCACAGATTAAGATGGATATCATTTAGATGGATGTTCCTTCCAGTTAAAGAAGCGTTAAAAATTAAGTATAACTACCCAGGGCAGTGACTTCTCAAAAGCGTCTGGGTAGCTACTTACCTCCTGAACCCGTCCCCTGCTCTTTCTAAGCTAGAATCACTTTATATTGGGGAGCAAAAGTAAAGTATCAACCGTATTTGCTTCTACCCCAGAACGACGACTCACCATGGGATAATACTTTAAATTGCGCCAGAGTTCTAGCAAATCAGTATAATGACGGTGGAACGCATGACCCGATTGTCCTGTAGAAGCAACAGCAACCGACGCGTTTAAATCGCTCAAATCCAGAATCATGCGCATTGAGGGAATCCAGGTCACATCAAAGGATTTACTAGCATCCCAAGCCATTGCATTAACAATCGCATTACTACCGGAAATCGGTCCTCCACTGCGATTAAAAATTGCTTCAATGGGAGGAATTCCTGATTGACCTAAACTTTGATTCTTAAAGGTCACTTGATGTAAATCCCCCCACTGCCAATTCCCAGGATTACTGCCTAACCATTTTTCGAGTTCTTCCACTGCTTCAGCAAATGCTTGCTGAAAGATAAAATCACGATTTTCTACTTCCGGGGTCAGGACATTATCCCACCAAAAACTATCCGGGTTTTTGACTAAATCTGCTATAACTTTTACCCACCGCGTTCCACCATTCGGCCAGTATCCTTCGAGCAAATTATCATGAAACGTGGCTTTCAGTAAATGTTGCCAAAATTCTTCAAAAATAGCGGCTTCCGTACTATTTGCTCCCTCTTGAAAGTTCCAGCCTCGTAATAAATCTCGAATCATTTCCAGGCGGGAATCCTCAAAATTTAAAGTGAGCAAGATTGGGACCAAATTTTCAGCATTAAGATTTTTATTGTCTCCTTGCATTGCTCGGAAAGATTCAAAATCAAACCCAGTTCCCCGTTCTTTCACCATTTCCAAAATCCGTTGAGCACGAAATCCATAATCCCAGTCTTTAGTAATCAAATAGGGATAACTTTCAGGAATCACCGCCTGATTAGCTGTGACAACATAACCCTCAGTAGGATTGAACGTAAACGGGAGTTGATCAAAGGGAAGGTAGCCGTTCCACTCGTAAGCATCTGTCCAACCCGGGGCAGGATAACGACCATCTCCACCTGTTCTTTTTGGAATTTTACCGGGCATTTGGTAGCCAATATTACCTTCAATATCGGCATAGAGGAGGTTTTGAGGAGCAATATCAAAATCCTGGGCAGCGGCGCGGAAATCTTGCCAATTTTGCGCTTGATTTAGTTGAATAATAGCCGGAAATAGACGGGCCGGTTCTAAAGCAGTCCACCGCAAGGCGATCGCATAGTTCTCCGGGCGATCGCTGGCAAGATTGGGAAAAGTTAAGGGTTTGAGTTTGGGATAAGTTTCCGATATAATTGGCCCATGCCGGGTGTAACGCACGGTTTCTAATTGAGGCTTTCCTCCCGCAATTTGGATAGTTTCGGTGACTTGTTCCATGTCTACCCATTTACCATTCACTTCATACTGATTCGCATTATCGGGATTAATTTTTTCTACATAAAGGTCCATTGTATCCGCACCGACATTAGTAAATCCCCAGGCAACGCGATCGGTGTGACCAATAATTACTCCTAGCATTCCCGCGAAGGAAAAACCGGTGGTATCATAAGGACAATTGCCGCTTTTTGGAGTACAATGCAAGCCGATTTCATACCAAATTGAAGGCATTTGAACGCCTAAATGAGGGTCATTTGCCAATAGGGGTTTTCCCGTAGGGGTTTTTGCTCCAGAAACGACCCAACTGTTAGAACCAATTTCCCCACCCCGGGGCGAGGTCAAAGTAGCAAGGGCGGAGATTTGTGCAGAAATAGAGCCCAAGGTTGGCGAAAGCACTGAGGCGATCGCCCGAATCGGCAATTCTCCAGTTTCTCCTCGGGGAATTTTGCCTAACTCATTACCGATTTCGTGGGCATTTTCTCGGGCAAATTTCCAATCCGGCACAATCACCGGAGATTGACTGGAATAGGGGGGAAATAGCTGATCAATCTGTTCTGAAGAATAGGTTTTTAGTAACACAGCCCGTTCGATTTCATCATCCATATTTTTTCCTAAATCCCAGGCCATCACCTTAGCCCAAGTTAGGGTATGTTCCGGTTGCCAAGGTTCGGGCTTATAGCTGGAATTCATGAACTTTAAAATGCCATATTCTAAACTGAGGCCCGTGCCGTGATGTTCCCCTAGATAAGCATTGACTCCTTCGGCATAAGCGCTTAAAATAGAGAGAAATTCATCAGGCAAAGTTTGAACTTCGGCTTTGGCAATTCTGGCCCATCCTAATGTGCGTAAAAACTGATCGGTTTTCAGTTGAGATTCGCCAAACAGTTCGGACAAACGACCCGCGCCGAGATGCCGCCAAAAATCCATTTGCCAAAAGCGGTCTTGGGCGTGAACGTAACCTTGTGCTAAAAATAAATCGTGAGGATTAGAGGCGTAAATGTGGGGAATTCCATACGCATCCCGGCGCACTTCAACGCGATCGCGCAGTTGGGGTAAGAGAATCCGCCCGGATTGTTGAGGCCAAGAATCGGTAACCCAATATAAAGTCAGCGAGGCCACGGTCAGAGTTAAAACTAGAGCAGTCGCCCCAAAGATTTGAAAAAATTTACGCAACTTAGGCATCATAAAATAAGCGCTATAAGTAGGGGCTAATTCCAAGAGTTCTGTTCCAATTGTCTCAAATTTTGACAACTTTTAATCCGGGGCAAGAAACAGAAATGAACCGTCCGTTTATCTCATCCCATCCGGCGTATTTAAACTCTTACCCTCTTCTCTACAAACCGTTTTAAGCTCCCTAGACCGGCGAAGGATTGAACCCCCGCTGATTCTTTCTACTTAACCGCCAAATTCTTAACCACCGTAATCAAATGATCGGGTTGAATTGGCTTAGAGATATGCTGGTCAAAGCCCGCATTCAGTGCGCGAGTGCGATCGCTATCTCGGGCATAGGCAGTCAGCGCCACAGCGGGGAGGACCGATTGGGAATCCGACTCCTGCTTTCTCACTTCCCGGATCAAAGAATACCCGTCCAATTCAGGCATCCCAATATCACTGACTAAAACATCCGGTTTCTGCTCAGCGATCGCCCCTAGTGCCTGGGTGGCCGAAGAGACCCCAATCACCATCGCCCCAGCCATTTCCAAGGTTGTCCTCAAAAACTCTAAAGTATCGGCCTCATCATCCACGACCAGCACCCGCAGCCCTTTTAAGGGAACCTCATTCCCTAGATCCCCCTCTTCCACCGTCGCCTCGGGGACATCCTGCACCGAGTCGTTGCTCTCAGTGCGTTGTAATAGGGGCAAATTCACCGTAAAGGTTGCGCCCTTGCCTTCTCCCTCACTATACGCCCGAATGCTGCCCCCGTGCATTTCCAGTAAATGCCGCACGATCGCCAACCCCAAACCCAGACCCCCATAAGATCGCGTCGTGGTACTATCCGCTTGCCGGAACCGCTCAAATACAAAGGGCAAAAAGTCCGGCGCTATCCCCATCCCCGTATCTGCCACTTCAAAAATGGCAAAATTGCGCGATCGCTTCAACCGGACCTCAACCCGTCCCTCACTTGGGGTAAACTTAATCGCATTCGAGAGCAAATTCCACACCACTTGCTGAATCCGATTAATATCCCCGGAGACTACCCCGACAGATTTGCTGATATTCGGGATGAGCTGGATCTGCTTAGCTTGCGCGCTGGGACGCAAAGAGTCGATCGCTGCATTGATCGCCCGACTCAAATCCACGGGTTCCAAACTCAGAGCCACTTTTCCCCGCAGAATTCGGGAAACATCTAATAAATCCTCAATGAGCTGGGTTTGCGCTCGGGCGTTGCGCTCGATGGTCTCTAGAGCGCGGTCCGTTGTGGCTTGATCAAACTTGCGAGTGCGCAGTAACTGTGCCCAACCTAACATCGCATTCAGCGGTGTTCGCAACTCGTGAGAGACGATCGCCAAAAATTCATCTTTCATACGGTTAGCTTCTTGGGACTCACGATACAACCGGGCATTATCAATCGCAAACCCAGCACGGCGCGCCAGTTCCTCTGCCAGCATCAAATCCTCTGCTTTGTAAAGGCGACCGGACTCGGCTCCGGCAAAGCTGATTGCGCCCAGGGTCCGCCCCCGAGCCACCAACGGCACAATCGTAGAAGACTTGCAGCCCAGTTCCTGCATCAGTCTGAGATGTTCCTCATCCCGAGCGGCAGCAACCCGCATTTCCTCCGTCAATTCCGTAATCAGCGTGGGCTTACCGGAGGAGACCACTTGGACAATACCATCGTTATGGGTTAAATCCAGGGGATAATACTGTTCGATCTCACGTAACAACCCCTCTTTTGCCGGATCTACATGAGCCATTGCTAATCCGGAGATTTTCCCTCCCTCCTCGACCATATAAATGATACAGTAATCGGCGATCGTCGGAACCACCAAATTTGCGAAACTCTTGAGGGTAGTGGGGTAGTCCAGAGACGAAGCCAGAACCGAAGACACCTCAGCGAGGAAATATTGCCGCTGTTCTGCTTGTTGACGTTCCGTAATATCCCGTCCAACGCCCACAATCCCGGTGACTCGTCCCTGGGGATCGCACAAGGGAGAGAGAGAGGTTTGACAGTATTGAGTCCCCTCGGGGGTATTGAAACTCCATTCATAGACGACGCTCTCCCCGGCTAGAGCTTTTTGATTAGCGTTGTTATGAAGCGCTGAGGCTTCAGGACCGAAAAGATCCGCCGCAGTTTTGCTCAGAAAATGTTCCGGCTCGACTCCGGTGCGCTCCAACCATCGCCCAAAAATCGCTGTATGGCGACCCTGACGGTCCAAGGTGAATACAATGTCATCCATTGAGTTAACCAACGTTCGGAAGCGTTCCTCACTTTCGCGCAGGGCTTCTTCGGCTTGCTTGCGATCGCTGATATCGGCCAAGATTGAGAGGTAGCTGACATTCCCCTTTGCATCCTGTAACGGGGCCGTCCAGATGGCAACATCGATTGGTTTTCCCGCTTTAGTCTGACGACGAGTCTCCAATCCCATTAAAGGATTCCCCGCGAGGGTTGTGTCGATATTCCCTTGCAACTCCTCTCGTTTTTCTGCGGGAATGCCTAGGAACTGACGGCCAATGGCTTCCGCCTCACTCCATCCCAGAATCCTTTCTGCGCCTCGGTTCCACATTCTGACCTTCCCCGTGGCATCCAAGACCATTACCGCCAAGGGGCAGGCTTGAATCAGGGCCTTGAGGGTCTGATTTGTTTCCCGTAAGGCTTCTTGAGTTTGTTTGAGGTCCGTGATATCACGGCTGATACAGATTGCATGGTCAACCGACCCATCTAGGGCCTGTTCGGGAACCAAACGAGATTGATAATATCTCCTTCCCTTCGGAGTCGGTAAATAGCCTTCGACAATTCCCTCTTGTGCCGTTGTTAAGACTTCGCGGACACTTTTTTTCCACAGAACATCTATTTCGTCCGGGAATCCCAATTCAGAAAATGTTTTACCAATAAAGGCGTTTTGGGAAATGCCGGTAACTTGTTCGATCGCCTGATTCACGTACTGATACCGACCTTCCGAGTCCATCCTCGCGATGATATCCGGCGCATTTTCGGCTAACGCTTTGAATTCCTGCTCTCGACGGTAAAGTTCCTGTTCGATTTGTTTGCGTTCAGTGATATCCATGCAGACCCCGATCAGGCGATCGCCATTTTTGGCATCATCCGGCAGTCGCTTGCCCAGACTCGCAATCCAGGCGACGGTGTGATCGGGTTTCACCACCCGGAATTCTACATTGAAATCTTGGCCTCGTTCCATGGTGGCGATCGCGTGAGCATTGAACCCGGCGCGATCGTCGGGATGAACGATTTTGATCAAGCTATTGTAAGTGCCGCCAAAGCTACCCGCCTCTAACCCCAATAACTCATCAACAATCTCGGACTGGGCAATTTTACCCGTAGCGATATCCCAATCCCACATTCCCATCTGGGCCGCTTCTAGGGCTAAACGCAACCGTTCTTCACTTTCACTCAGGGCCGCTTGGGCTTGCTTGCGTTCGCTCAGGTCCAGAACAAAGCTGATCCCCATATTGGTGTAGTCTTGTAAGGGGACTTTACCCACCAACACCGGGATGCGACGGCCATCTTTGCGAATTAATTCCGTTTCAGTTGGGGTGCAGACTCCTGCGATCAGGCTTACCGTCATCTCCTCATCATCGCTGTAGTCCACCGGGTTGAGATTCTGCCAGAGCACCCGCCGCGATCGCAAATCTTCCGGCGTATAGCCCACAATATCTAGAAATGCATTGTTCGCTTCGCTGATGTTGCCGTGGCGATCGCCAAAAACCAATCCGATCAGGTTGGACTCATAGATGTGCCGAAATCGTTCTTCGCTCAGTTGGAGCGCTTCTGAAGCATACCGACTTTCGGTCACGTCCATGCAGACCCCAACCGCTCGTAGGGCTTTTCCCTCCTTGTCGTGCAAGACTTGACCCTTACATAACACCCACCGGATCTCTAGATTGCCTCTGGGGATCCGAAATTCGATTTCATAATCCTGTTTATTTTGGATCGCCTTTTGAACCGCTTGCTCGAAAAGGGGGCGGTCCTCTGGATAAATCCCTTCCACAAAGGCTTCATAAGTGCCATCAAAGCTCCCCTGTTCGGAACCAAAAATCCGAGCTACCATCGCCGATCGCTTGACTTTCCCAGTTTGCAGATTCCACTCCCAGGTCCCCATTTGAGCCGCATCTAAGGCTAATTTACTGCGATGCTGGGACTCGCGCAGGCTATCTTCCGCTTTCTTTTGCTGGGTAATATCTTCGATGAACGCAACAAATCCTTTTACCTTCGCGCGGTGACCCCTGTCTGGAACGTAACTAGCGCGAATATAACGAGACTCTCCCCCAGAAATGGGAATTTTGGTTTCATAGGTAACGGACTGCCCGGATAATGCCACTTTGACATAAGGGAGAATAACTTGATACCCCGACTCTCCTAGAATCTCCTTGAGGTGCTTTCCCCTCAAAAAATCCTTAGAATGTCCGAACCACTCTTCGTAACATTTATTATTGAAACGATAGAGTTCTAAAGCATCCACATAAGAAATTCCGACCGGCAAGGAATCGGTCATCACCTCCAAAAAACTTTGGTTTTTTTGGAGTGCCAGCACCGCTTGCTGTTGGGAATCCTTGAGGGAACTGATCATCAGGGTGGTTGAACTCAAGACCCCCACCCAAATCGCATCATCCCATCCCATACTCCAGGCAAACCCCGAGGGTTTAAAAAAATAGTCGAGGGTCGCGGCGGAGAGCACCGTTGCAAACAACCCAGGTCCAACTCCTCCATACCAAGCACTCACGGCTACCGCCGCCAAAAATAGCACCGAAGGAGTCAGTTCAATGAGTGGGAGTAGGAGTTGAGTCAGGCCAAGTGCGATCGCCACCGATGCGGTAGCAGCACCATACTTCAGCAGATGGGAGCGCTTGAATTTCCAGAACATATTCCACCCTCTGAGTTAGCTAGCCCGCGCTCTGGGCAGAAGCCTTACCGGCGCGTCCATGTTTGCAGCAACGTTTATTAGTTTAGCGTGGCGAGCGATCGCGCCTTTTGCATGGGAGAGCAGGATATTCCTGTCCCTGGGGGTCTTACCCCTTGTTGGTCCAGACCAATATCCTCAAACTGTGGACTATGTGTAGGAACTGACACCTTCCACTCATGGGAGTTCCTAGTTAATTGCGCAATATTTTGGCCGTCTCTATTCTTTTTTATCTTATTTATCCCGAGGTTTTTCATGGGTTTCTTTTTATTAAGTTCAGCCCTCCGAAGTGATTTTAATTTTATCATTTTTTTAAAGGGATTTCCGCACTACTCGCACGGGATGACCATTGCTCGAAGCAGGCTGACTCAGGGATTTAGATCATGATGCAGGGCAATGGCGGCCTCTAGCTCCTGAGTAGGATCTTCTCAGCCACCGGCTCCCTTTTCTCCTTTTCCATGCGTTCTAACGTCTAAATAAGTTAGGCTCGCTCTCTACTTTTAGGATTTCCCCATTGCCTCTAGATCAGCGAGGGGCAATTCAGGAATCCCCCCTATATTTAAAGTTCAATCTCAAGATTTGCGTCAGACCTTTCAAAAATAAAGGAAGCGACCCGATTGCATCGTTTCGCTTCCCGCCCGATGTCCGGATTAAAAGCAATCCGCTGCTATCACTACACCGTTGCCAAGGATTGCTTTTCTAGTGCCGGACGCTGGCTATGGCGAATGCCCTCAATCGCCTCGTGATAGTCCTTCGCACCAAATACAGCGGAACCGGCGACAATGGCATTGGCACCGGCTTCGAGAACTTGCCATGCATTGTTCCCTTTCAAACCGCCATCCACTTCAATCCAGGGGTCCAAACCGCGCGCATCGCACATTTGACGCAGCTTCCGGATTTTGGGGACCACACCGGGGATAAAACTCTGACCGCCAAAACCTGGGTTAACGCTCATGATCAACACCAAATCGCAGAGATCTAAAACATATTCGATCAACTCTAAAGGGGTGGAAGGATTGAGCACCACACCAGCTTGTTTGCCAAGTTCCTTAATTTGACCGAGGGTCCGGTGGAGGTGAGGGGAGGCATTGTGTTCGGCATGAACCGAAATAATATCGGCCCCCGCGTTTGCAAAATCCTCAACATACCGTTCCGGTTCGACAATCATCAAATGCACATCCAAGGGTTTGGACGTCACAGGACGAAGGGCTTTGACCACCAGAGGGCCAATCGTAATATTAGGCACAAAGCGCCCATCCATGACATCAATATGGATCCAATCTGCCCCGGCGAGGTCGATGGCCTGCACTTCCTCTCCCAGACGACTAAAATCTGCTGATAGGATGGAGGGAGCAATGACAATAGGTTTGTTTGATTGCGTTTGGGTCATGGCTAACAAATTTTTCATCCGTCCGTCAAGTCGTATTCAGTTTAACAAAATATGAAGAAACTCCCTAATAATTGGCTGGTGTGTGGAGCAGTAACGGTGAAGCCCTTAAAAATTCGGACCGGGTTAATCCGACTCATCGGCGGCATCACCCCAGCTTTAATCGGGATTCCGGCAGTTGCGTTGCCCACTTCAATCAGTGAAATCGGCATTGATGCTCGCCGACTGCATGATGCGCCCTATAACTTAACCGGGAGAAAAATTGCGATCGGGCAAGTCGATATTGGTCGCCCTAGAAAATTTGGCTTAGACAAAGAAGCTAATCTACATCGGGAAATCCCCGTCCAACAGGTTTTTATCCAGGATGCACCGGCTAAACCCAGTCCGACAGACGACCCCCAGATGAAACCTGCCGAACAACACGCTGAAAACGTTGCAGCGGTGATGATTAGTTCCGATAAGGCGTTTCCGGGAGTTGCCCCAGATGCCACCCTGTATGCCGCCGGGATTGGCTTATTACGACGCAGCGGACAGCCGGAAGAATGTTTAGCCGCTCAAAATCTGGCCGAACAAAATGGCGGCGATCTCAGGGCGATTAACTACAGTTTTGGTGAATCCCTAGCTCAGGACCCCCGCCCCCATGCCGTATTAGATGGGAATGCTCTGCTGACTCAATGTTTGGACTGGTCAGCCCGGGTCCATAATGTCCTTCATGTCGTGGCTGGAAATCAAGGACTGGGTGGCATTCCTATTCCCACTGATAACTACAACGGCATTAATGTCGCTTTTACAACGCTCTATGAGGGCAAGTTTGCCAAGGTTGATCTGGCGAATATTGGCAGTGCCTTTAGTGGGATTACCAGCCGCTTGATTGGGTTAGAAGGGAATGTTGACAACCGCCGCGCGATTCACTTGGTGGCTCCAGGCAGTAACTTGGATTTATTGAGCTTAGATGGTCAAGTCACCCGAAGCAGTGGTACCAGTTTTGCTGCGCCTCATGCCACGGCAACTGTGGCCCTGTTACAAGAATATGGCGATCGCCAACTAACTCAACAAGCCAATAATCCCCAGTGGACCCTCGATACCCGCCGTCATGAGGTGATGAAAGCGGTGTTAATGAACTCCGCTGAAAAAATAGAAGATAGCGGCGATGGTCAGCATTTGAAAATGACTCGCACGGTTTTTGCGCACCAGAACCGCACCTGGTTAGATTCGGACGCTTATCGCAATCAAGAGATTCCCCTGGATGGAGACCTCGGTGCTGGACATCTCAATGCTTACCGTGCCTACCAACAGTTTAGTGCGGGTCAGTGGGGTCCCCAGAGTCCTGTACCGGCGATCGGTTGGGATTATCGCTCGATTGAGGCGAATGCTTATCAGGAATATCTCCTAGAACAACCCGTGTCTGCGGGCAGTTTTGTTTCCATCTCTTTAACCTGGAATCGTTGGGTTGATCTGGTTGATGGGAACAATAATGACAAATATGATATTGGGGAAGGGTTTCGCGATCGCGGTTTAAATAACCTGGAACTCTATCTGATGGCTGCCGATGAAACCGATACTCGCAAGAGTATTTGGTCCTCGGTCAGTAAGGTAGACAGTACGGAACATATTTATCATCCCATCCCCCAAACAGGCCGTTATAAGATCCGGGTGTACTTCCGCGATCGCCTGAATGAATCTAGCCAACCCTACAGTTTGGCTTGGTGGACAACGACTACTCCTTCTACTCCATAAAACTGCTTAAACTGATGGCTATGATCACCCCCTGGCTATGACCAAGTTTCCGCCTAAATCCACCCCGGACCCCAAACGCCCCTCCTCCAAAATTCTTGACCAGAGCGATCAGCGAGTTCGCGCTCGTTATGGCGCATCCGGTTTGGGGGACGAGGGCCGGACCAGTCCCCCGGGCATTCTTACTCCTGAAGACCTCGAAAACAAAGACCTCGCCCACTTAGCCCTCTTTTTCTACTTCCTCCCCATCATCGGGTTTTTCCCCGCCTTGTGGACGTTATATCGCCACCAAGGTAGCCCGGAACAAAAAGCGATGTCCCGCCTAGCCATTACCCTCGCCTTCGGTTGGCTACTCGGATACATTTTCTTTGAAACTGGCGCAAGAAGTTCGGAATTACTAAATATTCCGCTGTTATTAATGAGTAGTGTGTTAACCTCGGGCTATTTTGTGGTAAATATTTGGCTGATGGTTCGTCTGGGGCAACGTCGGCCCCTGCGATTACCGGGAGTATCACGGGTTGCAGAGGACATTGTTGGCAAGCATTTATCCTAAAAGATTAACTTAAGGCGATCGTGTGGCCTCTGCTAGTTTGAGGTATGGTATCCCTCGAAGGTTAATCCCTCTAGGACAATGACTCCCCCTAATCCTCGGGAAAAGAAAACAGCCAAACAACGGTAACGGGTGTTCAACACCTGCACAACTGTTTGTCTATTTGAGCGTGAGGATGCTCATCAGACTGGATCGATATATTTTTGAGTGTGTGAGGAAGCCCGTGCCAAATCAGAACGTATCCAAGCAACGCCCGATGGCGGAACCTACCGCTAAACCCCGGAGTAAACAGCCTCCGAAAGAAAATCGGGGACGTTGGCTTTGGCTTTGTTTTGGCTTAAGTGGTGTTGCAATGCTCTCCGCAACAGCAGGAGCCTTGCTTGCTGTGTCTTTGTCCAGCACCCCCTTAATGCAAAGCCAATTAAGTGCTAAAGATGCAGCAATATTTTCTAAAACCGATCTGGCGCGGACCAATCTAAAATTGCCCGAGCTCACCCGGTCGGTTAATATTTTAATTCTGGGCAGCAGCGTTTTAACTTCGGACTTAAAAAACAAAGAAGAGATGGCTGACTTAGGATACCATGCCCCGGTTAATTCCTTGGATGGTCTCTCTGATGTCATGTTGTTAGTCCGATTTGATCCCCAAGCCAACAAATTAACGGTACTTTCTATCCCTAGAGATACCCAAACTTTAATTGAAGGGTATGGCGTCCGCAAGATTAATGATGCCAACTACTTGGGCGGTCCTGCTCTGAGCGCGAAGGCGGTAAATGAACTCCTAGGCGGCATTCGCATTGACCGTTATATCCGGATCAATGTTCAAGGAGTAGAAAAATTAGTCGATGCCCTGGGCGGGGTCAAACTTTATGTCCCCGTGGATATGAAATACCAAGATGATAGCCAACGCTTGTATATTAATCTCAAGCAGGGAGAGCAGTATCTCGCAGGTAAACAAGCGCTACAATTTCTCCGGTTTCGCTACGATAAGTTAGGGGATATTGGTCGGATTCAACGTCAGCAAATGATGATGCGATCGCTGATGGAGCAAACTCTTAATATCAATACGATCGGGCGATTACCGAAAATTCTTTCGGTGGTTCAGGAATTCATTGATACCAACTTAACCCTTGAAGAAATTGCAGCTCTTGCGGGTTTTGCTGCCCAAACGGAATCTTCTAATGTGCAAATGTTAATGGTCCCTGGAGATTTCAGTGATCCTGCAGAATATAAAGCCAGCTATTGGTTGCCAAACTACGAGCGATTGGATTCAATGATCGCTGAACACTTTGATTTTGACCTGCATGGCAGACATTATAATTCGGTGGAGCCGGCTTATGTTCGGGTCGCCATTCAAGACAGTACGGATGATTGGGAGGCGGTGGATCTGTTACGAAATAGCCTGTCCGAACGTGGATATTGGAATGTGTATGTATCCAGTCCCTGGACCCAACCTTTAGCGGTTACGCGCATTGTTGCTCAAAATGGCGACCTCGAAAGCGCCCAGTCTATTCGGGATGCCCTCGGATTTGGCGAGGTTGTGGTGGAAAGTACGGGCAGTTTGCGATCGGATATCACGATTCAAATCGGTCAAGATTGGCTCACCGCGCAAAACCGCCCAAATACTACCCCCTCGGTTAATAATTCGGCATCGGAGTCCGATGATGCGGATTATTCTGAGCAGTATGCTGAACCGGCTTATGCGGAGGAATACCCAAGCGAACCTCCCGTTACGGATGAGTATAGTGATTCGACTCAGATGGACCCCTATGCGGATCCACCGCTGCCCGTGGAAGGCCGATATTGGGAATCCCCGGCTTACTAGACTCTCAGATTTAAGATCTGGGGTAAGGGGTAGGATGAGGCTTACAAGCTCAACCTTCTCCCTCACCCCGTCCCCAAGTTTTATCGAAAATTGTCGGGGTTGAGCTGATGGCTTGATCCTCTACTTTCTGTGAGTTGAGCGCCGGTGCCCCCATCTACAGGGTCGAGGAAGGGCCGTAAATCGATGCTTCCGGGCCGGATTTGAGTTGGAGTTCCACTGCCCGGAATGGGTACACCAAATACACCCTCTAGGGTCTGTAAGACATTTCCCCCAGAGCCGTTATCAACGATCGCATTCACCGCTTCGGTTTGACGACCGCTATCGGCAACGGTTAGGTTTTCAAAGACGCGATCGCGAATCATTTGGGGGTTCTCTCCCGGGGGGACTGTCAGCACAATCTGACAGGTCGGATTTTTCTGGGTCGTCACACAAATCGTGTCATACCCATTTTCTGAACCGATCGCCAGTTCTTGCATCCCGTCTTCCCGGTAAAACTCTAAGCGACGGGCAATTTCGTTACAGCGTCGGTCTTCGGTCCAACCCCCACCCAAGCTGCTCGGTTTCGCCCACTCATAAGTCTGTCCGGGTTGAGTTTGAGGGGAGTACATTACGGTGTACTGTCCATCCATGACTTGACAGGTAAACCGGGCGTTGCTGGCCGTGGGGGTCTCGCCATCGGATGAATCCCCGGTTTCGGTTGGAGAATTGGGAGGAACTCGCACGTTATTCCGAGTCGGCAAATCCTGCGCCAACACGGCAACACTCGAACCCAATAGCACCGTTAAACCTAAAGATACACTTAGCCCTCGGATGGCGGCAAAGGGAACCCATAGGGGTGATTTATATTTGGATCGAAACATAGCAAACATCTCCGATAATTTTATACGTCAGTCCTTAATCCTTCTTGAATTATGACAGGGCAACTCCTGAATTCCCACCGATCCCGCCGGGGCGATCGGTCACGGTGTTAATGAACAACTGCCGAAATCTGGAGTAGATGAAAGACAAGAGTGCAAATTCACATAAAGAAGGGTCCTGATTTCCCTAGACGTCTTCTGGGGGTAAAAAGATTCTGAATGGGGGATGGAAATTCTGAATGGGGGCGCTCTACTTTTTTGGCAGTGAGATAAAATTAATTAGGGACAATGTTGACGGCACCGGAGGGATTAGACCCTGAAGTTCCCCCGGGCAAAAACCCCAATTTTTGGACTCGGGGATAACCCATCCGGGCGATCGCTACCCTAGATAATAACGGTACTTCTCAACCCAGGCTGAACCCTTGTCGAATACTACTATCCCAGCCATGTGCTATCTTCAGGGCGTATTGATTGTTTACCTAATCCCACAACTTACACTCTTCTCAATCTCATTCAATATTGTAAGACAATTTTAGAGCTTCTAGTTCAGCCGTTTAGAGCAGGTTGGCTCATCGGTGTGGGGAAAATATGCCGATCACCTGACGCTTCCCTCTAAAATAGAGAACGAACCCTCGCTCGCAACTGACTCATGACCCCAAGTTCAGACCTGGAGACCGTGACCCAGCAAGACCCCCCCCAACTTTATAACCCGGGTGACCTCAAACCCACTGAGGATGACCCTCGCGACCACTTCCCGGATGATGCGGAAATGTCTATCTTCGATCACCTCGAAGAACTGCGGATGCGAATTTTCTATTCCCTGGTTAGCGTGGTGTTCGGGATGGTGGGGTGCTTCATCTTTGTGAAACCCATCGTTCACTTATTAGAGGTCCCGGCACAAGGGGCCAAGTTTCTGCAACTGGCACCAGGAGAATTTTTCTTTGTCTCCGTGAAGGTTGCTGGTTATAGCGGGTTGGTGGTGGCGAGTCCGTTCGTACTCTACCAAATTATCCAGTTTGTCCTCCCTGGATTGTCCCGGCGAGAACGTCGGATTATCGGTCCCATTGTGCTCGGATCAACCCTGCTATTTGGTGTGGGTCTAGTTTTTGCCTATATCGCTTTAATTCCAGCCGCCCTAAATTTCTTCGTCAGCTACGGTGCTGGGGTAGTCGAGCAAATGTGGTCGATAGACCGCTATTTTGAGTTTGTACTGCTGTTATTATTTAGCACTGGCTTAGCGTTTCAAATCCCAGTTATCCAAGCGCTGCTGGGGCTGCTAGGGATTGTCTCTTCCTCAAAAATGCTGGCAGGTTGGCGTTATGTCATCCTAGGTGCTGCCGTTTTAGGGGCAGTTTTAACGCCCTCTACTGATCCCCTGACCCAAAGTTTATTTGCCGGTGCAGTCCTGGCCCTATATTTCGGAGGAGTGGGATTGGTGAAGGCGATGGGAAAATAAGCTGTTTTGCTTCAGTTCTAGCTTGATCGCCTGTGGGGAGAGGGGTCCTAGAGGCGATCGCCCTTGTGCTATCTGTCATACAATCACAGAGGGGGAATTTGCCAGTCTTTTTTCAGGTCCGGAGTCCGGTTTGAAGAAAAAGTGCCAGATCAAGATAACCTTAAGGGGTCTTTGCCCAATCACCGATAAAATTTTAAAGAGTAGAGACATGATTTAGTCATAGATTTGCTGGACATCTTAGGACAACAAGGTAAATACCAAAGGAAAGTGAAGTCATCTAATTGATGGTAAAATCAAGCAATGATTTACAAGGCTTTTCGTACCCAACTAAAACTCAATGACCGTCAAGCTACCTTGATGGCCCAACAGGCGGGCTATGCTCGGTTCGTGTTCAATTGGGGATTAGGTTTGTGGATGTCAGCTTATGAAGAGGGGCTAAAGCCTAATGTCAACTCCATCAAAAAGGTTTTCACCAATCATGTAAAACCTCAATATCCTTGGATGTCCAAATTGTCTTCTCGGGTATATCAATATGCCTTTATTAATTTAGGCGACGCCTTCAAGCGCTTTTTTAAAGGGATAGGCGGTTATCCGAAGTTCAAGAAGAAAGGTCGCCACGACAGTTTTACGCTTGACAACTGTGGCAAACCATTCAGGTTATCAGGAACCCGTCATAAACTCCCCTTTGTGGGCTGGGTTTCTACATTTGAAGCCCTACCAAAAAGTTGGGTCAAGAAAGTTACGATAACAGGCCAAGCAGGTGACTGGTATATCAGCTTTTTCGTGGAAATCGCTGAAGAGATTACACCTAAATGCCGAGAGCGAATTGGAGTTGACCTCGGAATTAACACTTTGGCGACT
>JBBQFN010000009.1:0-161975 GCA_038321985.1 Cyanophyceae cyanobacterium
ACCATGATGAATCCAGCAATGTACTGGTGGTGGGTGTACAGGGCTGCTTGGGTGGTGTAATCCCTTGCCATGAAAGCGTAGGGAGGCAGACTGTACATATGCTGCGCCACCAGAGAGGTCACCACGCCTAGGGCAGCCAAGGCGAAGGCCAACTGGAAGTGCAACGAGTTATTCATCGTGTCATAGAGACCTTTATGCCCTTCACCCAGGTTGCCCGATGGGGGACGGTGGGCGTTGAGAATCTCTTTGATGCTATGACCGATCCCGAAGTTGGTTCGGTACATATGACCCGCGATGATGAAAATCACCGCGATCGCCAAATGGTGATGGGCGATATCTGTCAACCACAACGACTCAGTTTGAGGGTGGAATCCACCTAAGAAGGTGAGAATTGCACTCCCTGAACCTTGAGCGGTTCCAAATACATGGTTAGCCGTGTCGGGGTTTTGGGCGTACACACCCCAGTTTCCCGTGAAGAACGGTGCTAAACCGGCTGGGTGCGGTTTGACGGAGAGGAAGTTATCCCAGCCGACATGAACCCCCCGAGATTCGGGTATAGCAACGTGGACGAGGTGACCCGTCCATGCCAAGGAACTGACACCGAATAGACCCGCTAAGTGGTGGTTCAAACGCGATTCCGCATTTTTGAACCAAGACAAGGAGGGACGGAATTTCGGTTGTAGGTGTAACCACCCGGCAAATAACATCACGGCGGCTAGGACTAATAAGAAGATCGACCCTTGGTACAGGTCCGAGTTCTTGGTCATGCCGATGGTGTACCACCAGTGGTAAACACCGCTATAGGCGATGTTTACTGGGTTTGATGCTCCCGCTTGGGTAAAGGCATCTACTGCCGGTGCCCCAAATTGCGGGTCCCAGATCGCGTGAGCGATCGGACGCACGTTCAAGGGGTCTTTGATCCACTGCTCGAAATTGCCTTGCCACGCGACGTGGAAGAGGTTGCCCGATGTCCACAGGAAGATGATTGCCAGGTGACCGAAGTGGGAGGCGAAAATCTTTTGGTAAAGATTTTCTTCCGTCATTCCATCATGGCTTTCAAAGTCGTGGGCCATTGCAATCCCGTACCACAGCCGACGAGTTGTCGGGTCTGCCGCGAGGTCTTGGCTAAATTTTGGGAATTTTGTTGCCATGTCTTTTTTAGCTCCTCCTCGCTATCATCCTGAGACTGCAATAATGCGGGCCAGGAAGAATGCCCAGGTCGTTACAATACCTCCTAAGAGATAGTGAGCAACCCCAACCGCACGTCCTTGAATGATACTCAGAGCGCGAGGCTGAATTGCCGGGGCAACTCTCAGTTTGTTGTGTGCCCAGACAATGGATTCAATCAGTTCTTGCCAGTAGCCGCGACCGCTGAACAGGAACATCAGGCTGAATGCCCACACAAAGTGAGCGCCGAGGAACAGCAGACCGTAAGCGGACAAGGCCGTCCCGTAGGATTGAATCACCTGCGAGGCTTGCGCCCACAGGAAGTCGCGCAACCAACCATTAATGGTGATCGAGCTTTGAGCAAAGTTACCGCCGGTAATATGAGCAACGGTGCCATCGGGAGAAACTGTACCCCAGACATCCGACTGCATCTTCCAGCTAAAGTGGAAAATTACAATGGAGAGGGAGTTGTACATCCAGAACAGACCGAGGAACACATGGTCCCAACCGGAAACTTGGCAAGTGCCGCCACGACCGGGTCCATCGCAAGGGAAGCGGAAGCCGAGTTCGCTCTTATCTGGAACCAGACGAGAGTTACGGGCAAACAGAACCCCTTTGAGCAGAATCAAGACGGTAACGTGAATGGTGAAGGCGTGGATGTGATGAATCAGGAAGTCTGCTGTACCGAGGGTGATCGGCATCATGGCAACCTTTCCACCAACCGCGACTACATCTCCACCGAAAACGAAGCTAGCGGGTGCTAGAGCGTTCGGTGCAGTGCTACCGGGAGCCAAGAAGTGCAGATTTTGCACCCACTGGGCAAAAATGGGCTGAAGTTGAATGGCCGAGTCCGAGAACATATCTTGGGGACGACCAAACGCTCTCATGGTGTCGTTGTGAACGTATAACCCGAAGCTGTGGAAGCCCAGGAACATACAGACCCAGTTCAGGTGAGAGATGATTGCATCACGGTGACGCAGGACGCGATCTAGCAAGTTGTTGACGTTCTTGGCTGGATCGTAGTCGCGCACCATGAAGATGGAGGCGTGAGCACCGGCACCAACAATCAGGAAGCCGCCAATCCACATATGGTGGGTGAAGAGGGACAACTGAGTCGGATAGTCGGTGGCGATGTATGGATACGGAGGCATCGCATACATATGATGGGCCACGATGATGCTCAAAGAACCCATCATCGCCAAGTTGATGGCGAGTTGCGCGTGCCAGGAGGTGGTCAGGATTTCGTAGAGACCCTTATGGCCTTCACCAGTGAAAGGACCTTTATGGGCTTCCAGGATTTGCTTCATGCTATGACCGATACCCCAGTTGGTCCGGTACATATGGCCTGCGATGATGAACAGAACGGCGATCGCCAAATGATGGTGTGCCGAATCCGTCAACCACAAACCGCCGGTAACGGGGTTCAAGCCACCTTTAAAGGTGAGGAAGTCGCTATAAACGCCCCAGTTGAGGGTGAAGAAAGGAATTACTCCTTTGAAGAATCCCCAATCCACGCTCGGATATAGCTGGGTCATCAAGCTCGGGTTCAAAATGAACTCGTGGGGTAAGGGAATGTCTTTCGCATTCACCCCAGAATCCAGGAGCTTGTTAATTGGCAGAGCCACGTGAATTTGGTGACCCGCCCAGCTCAAAGAACCGAGACCGAGTAATCCAGCCAGGTGATGGTTCATCATCGACTCCACGTTCTGGAACCATTCCAGTTTGGGAGCGCGTTTGTGATAATGGAACCAACCTGCAAACAGCATCAGCGCTGCCATCACCAATCCACCGATCGCGGTGCAGTAGAGTTGAAACTCATTGGTGATACCCGAGGCACGCCACAACTGGAATAAACCAGAGGTGATCTGAATACCGTGGAATCCACCGCCAACGTTGGCGTTTAAAATTTCTTGTCCGAAGATCGGCCAAACCACTTGGGCACTGGGTTTAATTCCAGTCGGGTCGGTTAGCCATGCTTCATAGTTGGAAAATTTGGCACCGTGGAAATAGGCACCGCTTAACCAGATGAAGATGACAGCCAGGTGGCCGAAGTGCGCGCTAAAAATTTTGCGCGATACGTCTTCTAAATCGCTGGTGTGACTATCGAAATCATGAGCGTTAGCGTGCAGGTTCCAAATCCACGTGGTGGTTTTGGGCCCGCGAGACAAGGTACGGTCAAAGTGACCGGGTTTGGCCCACTTCTCGAATGAGGTGGGAACGGGATCTCTATCCACCGTTACCTTGACTTTTGCCTCTCGCTCTGGAGGGCTAATCGTCATCGAGACTCTCCTCTCTCTAGACAAGGACCTAATTTACATTTCACCCTAGGTGTTGCTCTAACACAACGGTTCACTACACGAGGTGAGTGTTGGGTGCCTTACAACTTTTTAAAAAACCTTTTAAGGGTTCTTACAGT
The DNA here is from genome assembly GCA_038321985.1 of Cyanophyceae cyanobacterium. Taxonomy (GTDB): domain Bacteria; phylum Cyanobacteriota; class Cyanobacteriia; order Cyanobacteriales; family Laspinemataceae; genus Laspinema. Next base: position 3,584 of record JBBQFN010000009.1, read on the forward strand.
TTGTTAGTTTAATCCAAACTCGGGCTTTTGTGTAGTAATCGCTCTAAAAAATCCAGCGAGATGCTGGCCTGTCGAGCAAGACAACCTTAGTGGCTTCTGTTCGTGCATTATAAGGCTACCTCGGTTATCTGAATGCACTGCTTAACAATAATTCAAACTCGCCAAGATTTAATCAGGTATTGGCTTTCTGTTTTAAGCTCTCGTGAAAAAGTCAAGGGGTTTTTGCAGAAATTAACATAACTTAATACTTGACCCAAAAAGGCGGTAGGTCATTTAACTGGCGTACAATTGCAAGATGAGGGGATGTAAGGATTCGTGAGGTTTCCAGAGCATCTAAACCGGGAAATCAGATTGCGTGCTTTTACCGCAACGATCGCCTTTCATCTCCCCTGCGGGCAATTAGCCCATCATTGGTTTTATTTATGGAAAGACTTAACAAGTTTTCATAGTTGATCTCATATAGGAGAGTTGCTAAGTGTTAGGTATAAATTCGCGATCGCCTTTTTTCAAACCGTTACTGGCCGCGATCGTCGCAGTCATCGTCCTGTTTGGCTTAGGTGCCTGTAGCGATCGCATCGAAGCCCCTCCCAATCTCGAAATCTCCCCAGCCGTCCTCATCGACAGCGAGTCCCAAATCTCCGAAGTCTCTCCTCCCGAAGAGATTCAAAAACTGAAACTGGCATTAGACCAATATCAACCCCAAGTCCAAATCTTAAGTCCCCAACCCGGTGCAGTTCTGGACGATACAACCGTTGCCGTCCAATTACAAGTGCGTGACCTGCCCCTGTTTAAAAATCAGGACCTCGGCCTAGGACCCCACCTGCACCTCTTTTTGGACCACCACCCCTATCAAGCCATTTACGACGTCAGGGAACCGATTGTATTAACCGACCTAGAACCAGGGACCCATACCCTGCGGGTATTCGCCTCCCGTCCCTGGCATGAAAGTTTTAAAAATGAAGGGGCATACGCGGAAACTACCTTCCACCTCTTTGCACCCAGCGAAGATAATCAACCGGATCCAAACCAACCCATCCTCACCTACAGCCGTCCGCAAGGGAGTTATGGGGCGGAACCGATTATGCTGGACTTCTATCTGACAAACGCGCCGTTACACTTCGTCGCCCAAGAAAATGCCACGGATGAAATCCCCGATTGGCGGATTCGAGTCACGATTAATGGAGAAAGCTTCGTCCTCGATCGCTGGGACCCGATTTATCTGAAAGGATTTAAGAAAGGCAAAAACTGGGTCAAGGTGGAGTTTCTCGATGAGAGAGGTAATCCAGTCAATAATGCCTTTAATACCACCGTGCGGGCGATCGATTATCAACCGAAAGGCAAAGATGCCCTATCGCGGTTAGTTCGGGGGGACCTGAAAGCAGAAAAGGCCGTTGTCATTGTTGACCCCACCTATAACCCCCCACCGGAACCCACACCGGAACCCACACCAGAACCCACACCGGAACCTACACCGGAACCTACACCAGAACCCACCCCAGAAACAGAACCGCAGTCCCTCTTGCCCCTTCCCGAACCGGAAGAGATGCCAGTAGAATTGGTGCCCGAAGAAGTGGTGCTGATGCCTGAAACAGTGCAACCAACACCCACAGCAGAATCAGCCGAACTGATGCCCGAGGAAGCCAAACCGGAACCGGAGGTCGTGGAACTACCACCGAAACAAGTTACGCGATCGAGATTTGATCAACTGCGCGATCGCTTCCGTCGTCCCAGTCCCGAACCCACCGCCCCCCTGCCAGTAGTTCCGGAACCCAAGGCAGTGCCCGAGGTGATATCAGAACCGAGTCAGACAGAACCCATAGAACTCACGCCCGCACCAGCCACCACAGAAAGTGAGATAGAGGTAACGATACAACCCCTAGACTAACCTCCCATTCATAGATAAACTAAAAGCCCGCTTAGGCGGGCTTTTTTGTAGAACGAGACACCGGGGTTTTGCCTTAATTATGAAGTCTGATTATAGCTGTTTCTGGACTCATGGACAGGCTGTTGGTTTCTCAGATCATGGCTGAAGCCGTTACATAAGCCATTTGCGGCTTTGTAGCCTTTTTCCAAACCAAATAAATACGGGCATCTCACCGCAGCAAGATACCCGCATTTTGATAATTTCACCCCTTAAATTGGGTAACAATTTTTCACCAAAAACTGGGTTCTGAGCATTCTGCTCATCCCATTACTCTGGACTATATTCGGCTAATTTTGCCATTGGAGGTAAACTGGGTGCGTTGAAACCGATGGTTTCGGTTGACCGCACTTGGGCATAGGCTTGGGTGGCTACGCCGTTAATGGCAACGGTGGTGGTGTCATACACTTGCATAGCAATTTTGGGATAACACCCGATCGCCACGATCGCCACTAAAAAGCTCAAGGCGATCGCAACTTCCCGAGGGCGACTATCAATAAACGCCGCTTCTCCCGGTAATATACAATTTGTCCCAAAACAGACCGCTGCTTGGTTTTCGATAAAGTCTTCCCGTAACTCCGGATCGGTAATGTCACAAGCCGGGATTTCTTTGGACCCATAGAAGGACCCGTGAAACACTTGGCGGACCATCGACAACAAGTAAATTGGCGTGAGAATTACCCCAATTGCAGCTAGAAAGACTACCGCAATTCGGAAGGTGATGCTATAAAAATCGCTGGTGGCAATCCCCATAAACACCGCTACTTCACTGGCAAATCCACTCATTCCCGGTAGGGCAAGAGAAGCCATTGCACCGGCAGTATAGAGAGCGAACACTTTAGGCATGAACAGCCCAATTCCTCCCATATCTTGCATGGTCATGGTATGGGTTCGGTCATAAGTAACCCCAGTTAAGAAAAATAGGACCGAGGCAATTAATCCGTGGGAAATCATCTGCAACATTGCCCCATTAATCCCCAGGTCAGTGAAGGAGGCAATCCCAATTAACACAAACCCCATGTGTGAAACGGAAGAATAGGCGAGTCGCCGTTTCATGTTGGTTTGGGCAAAGGATGTTAATGCACCGTAAACAATATTAACTACTCCCAAGGTGACTAGAACAGGAGCAAAGTAAACATGAGCATCGGGCAGTAATCCCATGTTCATACGCATTAATCCATAAGCACCCATTTTTAATAACACCCCAGCCAAAATCATGGACACTGGGGCAGATGCTTCGCCGTGAGCGTCGGGGAGCCAGGTATGGAAGGGGAAGGCTGCTAGTTTGACCCCGAATGCGATTAATAAACCGGCATAGAGAGGCAGTTGCAACGCCAAGGGGAACTCTTTGAGGGCAATGTCGGCAATATCAAAGGAAGCAGGGCCGGGTCCATAAAGGGCTAAGGCAAGTCCGGCAATTAGAATAAAGATGGAGGCGGCAGCGGTGTAAAGCAGGAATTTGATAGCGGCATATTGTCGCTTCGGACCGCCCCAGATACAGACGAGAAGGTAGACGGGGACAAGTTCGATTTCCCACATGATAAAGAACAGCAGGAGGTCTTGGGCGATGAAAACCCCCACCTGTGCTGCATATAACACCAGCATTAGGAAGTAGAACATTCGCGGTTTGCGGTCTACTTGCCATGCAGAAAGAAGGGCCATGCTGGTGACGAATCCGGCGAGGAGGACCAATGGCATAGAGATGCCATCGACGGAGACGGTCCAACTGATGCCCAGTTGGGGAATCCAGCTAAATTTTTCGACGAGTTGAAAGCTCGAAAGGTGCGGATCGTAGTTTTGCCAGAAAAGTAGGCACATGAGGGCAAAGTCTGCGATCGCCACTCCGGTAGCGTACCAGCGCAACACGGTTCCGTCGCGATCGGGAATCACTGGAACCAGTAATGCTGCCACTAGGGGGAGGGCAAATATAGTAGTTAACCAAGGAAAGGAATCAGCAAGCATTGCAGTGAGTGGTCTATTTTTTAAAAGGGCCAGGGCATTAATCTTGAAACTATTATGCCTGTTTTTTTAACATTTCTTTAACTTGGGCAAGATGTAATTGATTTTTTTAAGGTGAGGCGAGGCCCAGATGTAGCCCGATCGCCCTTGGGGTAAGCAAAGGTAACTCGGATTAACCAACCTATATATCCGGATGTTAACAATTTGCAATTTACGGGTAAAGTTTAAGAATAAAAAGGTTGAGGCTGATCGCCGCAGACAAATATCTGAGGTGGACCTGAAATGCCGCACACCCCTAGAGGAAACCCCCTTCAAGGGGGAAATTTATTACCCGCCTGGGTGATGTTGCCTGAGATGATGGACTAAAGCCTGAAGTCCTAGACGATAACTATCGGGGCCAAACCCGCTAATTTGCCCGATTGCGATCGCAGCAATATAAGAGTGATGGCGAAAGGGTTCGCGCCGATAAATATTGCTGAGATGAACCTCCACTGTGGGAAGGTTAACCGCCGCGATCGCATCCCGAATCGCCACACTCGTATGAGTATAAGCCCCCGGATTAATCAAAATTCCTGAATGACGGTCCCTGGCGACCTGAATAGTGTCCACCAGTACCCCTTCATGATTTGACTGTAACGCCGACAGATTCACGTCCAAAGCCTGCGCTTCTGCTTCGAGCAAACCATTAATGTCTTCTAACGTTGCACTTCCATACACTCCTGGTTCTCGCTGACCCAGGAGATTTAAGTTTGGCCCGTGCAGTACCAATATATTCAACAATCGCGGATGCCTACGCCTTTAAAACTATAAATTTACCGACGCCGACGGGGTTCGTTGACTGGAATAGGAATGGGTTCCGCTTCCGGTTCTGCCTCTGGACCGAGAAGGGCTTCAATAATTTTACGCGCCCATTCTTTTAATTTGTCGATTAGGGTATCTATATAATCCATTGAAAAGACAGCTCCTTGAATCCTGGCTATCGCTCTACTACTTGATGGCAGCCAATAAGTGCCGTTGGGAACAGAATTGGAATTACTCTGTTTCTTTGATCATAACGAATCCTGCGAAATGAGCAAGTACACTCAACCGTACAAAACCGGTGTTTGGGGATCAGTCCCTCGGTTTTTAATCCTCTTGCACTCTAAATATAGCGTTTTTAAAAATAAATAACTCTACTTGTAGCGTTTGGTGAGATTTATGGGAAATGTTAAGCAATTCTTAACATTTTTCTGCGGAGGCGATCAAGAGCATTTTCCGCACTGTAATGGCGAATCAGATCTCGATTCTGGAGGGCGCTCAATCGATACTCAAAACTTTCGAGCTCGGAGTGGGGTCCAGCTAACCCGATATAAACTAACCCGAGGGGCTTGGTCGTAGTGCCACCGCCAGGACCGGCAATACCTGTGATACTGAGACCCCAAGTGGTTCCTAGTTTGGCGCGGACGCCGAGGGCCATTTGTTGAGCGACAGTCGAGCTGACTGCACCCTCACGGGCTAAATCCGCTGCATCGACATCCAGAAGTCCGATTTTCACGGAATTGTCATAAGCAATCACCCCACCCCAAAAATAGCGAGAACTTCCGGAAGCAGCGGTGAGCAGACTCCCCAGACCTCCGCCCGTGCAGGATTCGGCCACGGAGAGGGTTTCCCCCCGTTGTATGAGTAACTCACCCACCACTGAGGCGAGGGTATCGTCATTGCACCCAAAATAGTCAAATCCAGCGATATTTTGAATCTGTTGCTGTACTGGAGCGATCGCCGCTTGTGCCGCAGCCTCGGACGAAGCATGGGCCGACACTCTAAGTTTGACCTCGCCATTGAGGGCGTAAGGTGCCACCGTCGGATTGGTTAACGCCAACAACGGCGCGACTTTTTCCGCTAACACGGATTCAGAAATCCCCCAAAATTTCAACATCCGACTGTAGATAATATCTTGACCCCACCCTTGAACCTTGAGATAGGGAACAACGGTTTCTTGCCACATCCGATACATTTCGTGGGGAACCCCAGGAAAGGTAAGAATCGTCAAATTTGAGAGGGGTTGCCAGATGATACCCGGGGCGGTGCCTAGGGGATTGGGTAAAATTTCGGCACCGGCAGGAATTAATGCTTGTTTGCGATTGCTGGCCGTCATCGGGCGATCTCGGGAGGCATATTTTTGGATCAAGTCTTCGAGAATGTCCGCCCTTTCTACCATTCCGACCCCGAAACAACGCGCGAGAGTTTCGTGGGTGAGGTCATCTGGGGTGGGTCCAAGACCGCCGGTAAAGATGAGAATTTGGGCAGAACGCTCGATCGCCGTCGCCACTACCTGTTTAATCCGGTCAGGATTGTCCCCTACAACGGTTTGAAAATAATGAGGAATACCCAGTCTTGCCAGTTCTTTGGCTAAAAACTGAGAGTTGCTGTTAAGAATATCTCCTAACAGCAATTCTGTGCCTACACAAATAATCTCAGCACTCATGAATGTTTAGATTTTAGAGTTTAGATAGAACACACAGGGGAGAGGGCCGGTTATAACCGGGCGTGTTTCTTGACTTTCCAACTGGCATAGCTGAGTAAAGCCGTGGCAGCAAAGGCATAGGCGATACCACTGGGAATTCCAGCAAAAGCAAGGGCGATACTACCGACCCAGATAGTTAAAGCGTAAATAAATAGAACTGTCAACCGATGAGAAAGACCCGCTTCGAGTAGGCGATGGTGCAGATGACGCTTGTCCGCAGTAAAGGGCGATTTTCCATTCCGAATGCGATCGACAATCACCGCTGACATATCCAGAATCGGCACAGCCAGAATGATATAAGGCAGAACCACCGCAGTTACTGCCGTAGTTTTGACCAAACCCACCACACCGACCCCGGCGAGGGTGAAACCAATAAAATAGGATCCACCATCCCCCATGAAAATCTGAGCGGGGTTAAAGTTGTACCGTAAGAAGCCCAATGTAGCACCAGCTAATGCAGCAGCAATCAAGGCAGCAGCGGGTTGATGCATGAAAAGGCTAACCATGAGCATGACTAAGGCGGCAATGCCCGAGACCCCAGCAGCCAGACCATCTAATCCATCAATCCAGTTAATGGCATTTGTCATGCCCACTAACCAGATCACGGTGATGGGATAGCTAATCAAGTCAGGGAATTTTACTAATCCCAGAAAGGGAATGGTTAAAAATTCAATTTGTACCCCTACCGCCCAAGCACCGCTGGCACAGATGGTCTGTAACAGGAGTCGCAACAACGGAGACAGACCGTACAAATCGTCAGCAAGGCCTATCACAAAGAAGGCAAGGCCACCGAGGGTGAGGCCCCAAATTTCATATTCTTTAGGGGGCGGCAAGAAACCAAATCCACCCATCCACCAAACCATTAACAGGGCGATCGCTGTGCCTAGAAAGATGGATACGCCTCCTAAACGCACCATCGGCTGGCGGTGTACCTTACGTTCTCCAGGAAGATCAACTCGGCCACTTTTAATCCCGATTTTTTTGACGATCGGCGTCGTGGCAAGGACAACAAGGGCGGCTACAATAAAAGCAACCAGATGGTAGAGCTGGTAGGGCATTAGAATATACTCAGTTGCAAGACAAAAAACATCTCAGGCAAATTCTACCTACATTTACTACATTTAACTGAACCGGGCTACGGATGAAAGTGGAAGAATTCTTAAAATAAAGCAATTTAGGTTTTAAAAAGTGTAGTTGGGGCATTGTTCCTCCGAAAGAGGGGTGGGAACCCTCGCTACCAGATGCCCCTATTCGCCCTCGGGTTATGACCAAACACTAGCCTACTGCTTTTTTAGACAATTGCAGGCGCGAGGGGTTGAGGCAAGGGGGTAAAACAATCTTTAAACAATTATGTCCGCTTACCTCTTGTAAAAGCAAGGGGGCCGACAGGGAATCGGGCGATCGCTGGTGTCGGGAATTTTTACCTAGATTTGACCGAAGTCTTTTTTCCGGGTTCCATCTGCAGAGTCGGATCAGGGAATTAATGAGGGTCAGGGAGTGCAATTATCATGGCGGGAGTGTCATCCATGTCCTCACAGAATAGACCCTGTGCAACCCGCTAGATAATTCCACGGTGCAGATACTGCCCCCTTACTAACTGGCACAGTTCGGGCGCAGGATTTCCCCACAGCCGGAAGAAACTATCACGGTTGTGGCTCAGTTTGGGTGGAGAGTTTCCCCAGATCAGGAAACTATCACAAAAAGTGGCACAGTTTGGGCCCAGGGTTCCCTGAGATTAGGAAGAAACTGTCTAGAGAGATTCAGTATAAACATCTGGGATAATTGAGGAGAGTAGGAGATGGATGTGACAATAGTCACCAAACAATTGCGTCAAAATCCCTTTGAGGTTTATCGAGACCCCCTAACTGGGAAATGGGTCGTGATTAAAAATCAAAAAGTTACAAGCGATCGCATTTTAAATAGTCCTAAAGGATTATTGAAGGAGTCTAAATCTGCGGGGATATGTAGTATTTATGAAGTACCCGCTCCGTCTGGGGAACATCCCCTGGGAGAATGATAGAAACTGATTTAGAATGGGGAGCGCATCCTTTAGAATGAAGAATCAGAAACATGGCAACTTATTTAGTAACGGGAAGTGCTCGCGGTATTGGGTTAGCATTGTGTCAGCAGTTACAGGAACGGGGGGACAGCGCGATCGCAGTTTGCCGTCAGTCCTCCCCAGAGTTGGATGGCTTAGGGATTCGAGTCGAAACTGGAATTGATATCACTTCGAGTCAGACCCTAAAAGAACTTGTGCAACGATTGCAGGGGATATCCTTAGATGTGTTGCTGAATAATGCAGGCATTTTAGAAGAAGATAGCCTTGATCACCTAGATTTTGAAGGCATTCAACGGCAGTTTGAGGTCAATGCTTTGGGAACATTGCGGGTGACTCAGGCATTGCTACCCTTTCTCAAGGCGGGGTCGAAAATTGGGATTGTTACCAGTCGCATGGGTTCAATTGAAGATAATAGTTCCGGCGGTTATTATGGCTACCGGATGTCGAAAGTAGCGGTGAGTATGGCGGGGAAATCTCTGGCGATCGATTTGAAGCCGCGTAAAATAGCCGTAGGGATTGTACATCCCGGGTTAGTTAAAACCCGGATGACGGATTATACAGGAATTTCTACAAGGGAAGCGGCGCAAGGGATAATCGAGAGGGTTGACAATCTCACGTTAAACAATTCTGGCACGTTTTGGCACGCCAACGGAGACCTGTTGCCCTGGTAGACTGGAACTGATCACAGGTTAGTCCAGTTTGAGTGTAACTCGTGATGAGTTTTAAGACCCAATTGGGAAAAGATTAAGAGATAAATAAGCGCATAAAAAGGACAAGGGAGTGCCTTGTCCTGGCGGGGGTTTAGAGTGAAAGAAAAAGGAGGCGATCGCCTATTGCATTGGGAGTTCGATAATAAATTCTGCTCCCTGTCCTGGCGGACTCACACAGCGTAATTGTCCCCCATGATTGTCCGCGATGATTTGATGGCTGATATATAATCCTAAGCCGGTGCCGGTACCAACGGGTTTGGTAGTATATAAGTATTCAAAAACTCGGCCCATTACTTCTTCAGTCATGCCCGGACCATTATCCCCAATGGAAATGGCAACGCGATCACCCTCGATGGGGTAAGTCCGAATGGCGATAATATTAGGCTGTTTATTCATCATTTCTGCCCAATCCCGCCCGATACTTGCTTCATCCAACGCATCTATAGCATTGGCAATTAAGTTCATAAATACCTGATTGAGTTGTCCAGGATAGCAAGTCACGGGGGACAACTCTGCATAGTCTTTTTTGATTTCTATAGAGGGTCTTCTCTCGGTGGATTTTAACCGATGTTTTAAAATCAGGATGGTGCTATCGATGCCATCATGGATATTAAAAGGAATCTTAGTAGTCGTATCAGACCGGGAAAAGGTTCGTAATGAATTGCTCAAGTAACAGATGCGATCGCTTCCTTCTTTCATGGAGGCAATCACTTCGGGAACATCATTAACAATGTACTCTAGGTCAATTTCATGAATTTTCTCCGCAATATCTTCTCCCGGTTCAGGAAACTTGCCCTGATAAGACTGGACCAGTTCAATCAGTCCATTCATATAATCTTCTGCTATTTCAATATTACTCGCAATAAAACCCACCGGGTTATTAATTTCATGGGCCACCCCCGCCACTAACTGACCCAAGGCCGACATTTTTTCTGTTTGGATCATTTGGGTTTGCGCATCTAAAAGTTTTTTGCGGTCTTCTCTAAGTTTTTGTACTTGACTTAAAGCTCGATTAATGGTAATTTCTAAATCTTCAAAATCAATAGGTTTGGTTAGGAAGTCAAAGGCACCGCGATTCATAGCGGTTCTAATATTTTTCATATCGCTGTAAGCCGACACGACGACAGTTTCAATACTTGAATCAAGTTCGCGGATTTTTTCTAACAAGGTTAGGCCGTTCATTTGGGGCATATTGATATCGGTGATGGTGAGCTCAATTTCCCCATCTGCCTGCAAAATTTCCAAGGCTTCTACCCCATTTCCAGCAAAAACAAATTCAAATTCTTCGGACCTAATTTGTTTACGAAACTGACGTCTAATTAGTTTTTCAAAGGAGGGTTCATCATCTACAAATAATATTTTAGGTGCCATAATTTACTCCAAATAGAGGGTATGTTTAAGAACTTAGTTAGAGGGTTTTGTTTGGGGTAAGATGATAATAAATTCGGTATGGTCTCCGGACTTGCTACTAACATCAAGCTGTCCACCATGCTGTCCCACGATAGTTTCATAGGTCAAAGACAAGCCTAAACCCGTACCTTCTCCGGTGGGTTTGGTGGTAAAAAAGGGATTAAAGATTTTATCCAGGATGTCCTCGGGAATGCCTGAACCGTTATCTCGAATCTGGATTTCTATGCAGGGCTCGTTAGCGGGTTCCGTGGGGCGATCGCCACTTCTGCGGGTTTTTACTGTGAGGGTCGGACGATATCCATCGAGATGGGCTTGGTATTTCTCATACAGGGCATAACAAGCGTTATTAAGCAGATTCACAAAGGCACGGCTCATATCCTGGGTTACAATATAGATCTCACTGATTGCTTTATCATAATCGGTTTCGATCGCAATTGAAAAATTCGGGTCTTTATTCTGGTAACTGTGGTAAGCTAACTCAACTGCTTCACTTAAGATGTCATTGAGGTTAGCAAGCGCTCGTTGGCCTCGTTCTGCTTGAGACAGCAGCAGCATTCCCTCGACAATTTTTTCAATTCTTTCGCCATGCTGCTTGATATCCACAACGCTATCTTTTAAGTCCGTCAGGGTTTCATTGAAGTATTCTACATCCAAGTCTTCCAAATGATCCCCGGGTTTATCCAGTTCTTCAATCAATTCGTCGGTTAAATCTACGGAAATTGAGGCAAAGTTGTTCACGAAGTTGAGGGGATTTCTAATTTCGTGGGCAATTCCCGCCGCTAGAGACCCGAGAGAAGCCAGTTTTTCTTGGGCAATCATTTGTTTTTGAGCCGCTTTTAACTGTTGTAGGGTGAGTTTAAGCTGCTGATTTTTATCTCTTAATTCCACCGTCCGCTGTTCCACTTTCACTTCTAGGGTGCGGGAATACTCTTCAATTTGTTTATAAGACAGTTGTAGGTTTTCTAACAGAGTATAGCCAATAGTGGCGATCGCTGACCCAATTAATGCCAACAAAGGGGGAACAAAGGGAATCCACCAACTGACGAAAAAGGCACTATAAACAATCACCATTAACAAGAAGCCAGCAAAGGAAATCATGACCGCAGTTCGGGGAAAGGAGATATAGGGTAACCCTTTGACATCTCTCCATTGTCCGGTAAAAGTAGCACCGATTGTACCCCAGGCCAAAATCCACGCCCACTCTATCCCTTCAGACCCTGTGCGGATTGGGGATTCTCCCTCAAGTGCCGCTGCAATCAGATAACTGGTAATATTTGCATGAATTTCTATTCCCGCCATCGATTCAGGAATACCAGACACCGTGTTACTGTAGGGTGTTAACGAAAAATCTTTGAGACTGATAGCAGTGGAACCGATTAAAACGATGCGATCGCGCATTAAATCCGGGGGAATCCGATTGTCTAAAACATCCATCATGGATATCGTTTCAAAACTTCCCTGGGGTCCGCGATAGTTTAAAAAGATTTGATACCCTTCATCTGATGCCCGGACGTAACCGCCATCATAAGGAGTGAATGGAAAAAATACAGTCTTTCCTAATTGAATGCGAATTTCATCTTTCATCTCAGGAGTAATGCCTTCCTCCTCCAAATAAATCATCGCCAACTTAAATGCAAAGCTCAAAACAAGTGTTCTTTTTTCATCGTGTATATATAAAAACGAACGACGAATTTTATTATCCACATCCCAAGGGAAGTCATTGGAGCTGATGCGATCAAGATCAGCTAGGACGGGGGAAGGTGCAATCTCAGCTTGTTGTTGTTTCCCGACCACTTTGCGAATTCCAATCAAATTAGGTGTAGACTCAAACACCTTTTTTAATCGCTCATAACCGGGTTCTACAGGCAAATCCCGATAGATATCTAAGCCGATCGCTTTCGGTTGCTGAACCTTAACTTTTTCCAGCAATTCTGCTAGGATATTATCCGGGAGCGGCCATGTTCCCAGAGTTGTTAGATCATTTTCGTTAATTCCGATGATCAGAATTCGGGGGTCAGGAGGCTGCACAGGTCGGAGTTGAAATAATAAATCCAGGGTTGATAATTCCAGTCCCTGTAATAAGCCGCTCATGCGCAGGGCGATCGTCAATCCCGCTACCGTTGGTGCGATGATTGACACTCTACGCCATTCCCAAATTTTTAGCTTAACCTTGGCCCACATAAAATTAAGAATTAAGAATTAAGACGAGAAGTTCAATTCTCAATTCCTAATCCTTAATTGCTACCAGGGACTGCCAATCATCGTAAAGCCAGCCCAATAATAGGGGTGTCTTAACTCTCGGTTTCCGAGGCGTGAGAGCTCAGGTGGGAGTTCCACATTTCCAAACGACCCGACCAAGGCCCCATTTTGCAGATGTACAGTCCCGCCAATCATGGCGATTTGTGCTCTCCTCAATGCTTCTGCCTTAATCGGGGCCGATTGCAAGTTTTGGTAAAACTCGCTCATCAGTCCCAAAGTCCCCGCATCATTGGCGTACCAAAGACTTGCCACTGCTGATTTGACTCCGGCTTGCACGGCTAATCCAGCAAAGCCAAATTCGGCTTCTAGATCTCCTATGGCCGTGCGACAGGCAGACAGCACTAACAATTCTACTGGCGGATCGTTCCATTCTAACTGCTGCATCCGGTCAAGGTGTAATTTTTCCCCCCATAACTGGAGGTAGGAGTTATCTCTCTGTCCGGAGTTAAATTGCCCGTGGGTCGCCAAATGAATGATTCCAAAAGGTTCTCGTTCACGCAGTTCTTTCAATTTATCCAACGTGACGGCTTCGTTTAGGAACGCTTCACCCGGCCATAATTGGTTAACAATAGTGGTGATTTCTATAGGGACCGCTGGTAAAGGAGATTGGTCAGAAAATAGGGACAATCCCATTGCTAAAACTTCCGTCTTTTTCCAGTTTCTATAACGGGTATCGGTTAAATGCAAGCTAGGAATCAAAGCCAAGTTATATTTTTCGACTAAAAATTGTTCTCCATCATGTAATGCGGCAATGGGTAGCATTCGCAATCCCGCATCCATACTAAAAATTGTCGTATCAATTCCCAATCGTTTGAGTTCGGGTTCTAAGGGGGCAATCATCCATTGATACAGTTGTTTCGCTGGGGCTAAATAACTGGTGGTACGTCGTTTTGATGCATTGCCAATTTCTCCCTGGAAGCGCTGAATTTCTTGGAAAAGCAGGACTTGAGTCGCTTCGGGAACGCTTTTGTAAATGGGTTTGCCGACTGGGGGAACCAAAACTAAATCTAATTGTTCATTTCGAGAAAAAATATAAATCAGACCTGCATTTTTACCCGTGAGGGTTTCCATCTCGCGCAGTTGGTTTTGAATCGCCTCAAAGGACAAATAAGGGACATTAATTTTCTGCCCTAAATGCTCTTCAAAGTCTTCGCTAAAAAAGCGATCGCCCATTTCTACGGCCATTTCTATTTGACCCAAATCCAGGAGGCGATCAACATCGCTGCGATTGGTCAACTCGAGTATCATCGGTTGACTCAAAACATCGGAGAAACCGGGTTCATCACTTTCGTCTAGTCCAGTTGATCCCATAAAGCGATCGCTCGGGGATTGGGTTAAAGGATAGCCGGTTTGGGTCAAGGTGGGACGGTTTATTTGTGCGCTTTCAGTTGGAACTGGAGTGGCGATCGCCGGAGTAGATACATTTCCCCCACTGTTATTCCCCGGTACTGCCGGTACAGGAAGCGGTGCCGGTTCAGGAGTTGGTGCCGGTTCCGCTACAGGAATTGGTGCCGGTTCCGCTACAGGAATTGGTGCCGGTTCAGGAATTGGTGCTGCTACAGGAATTGGTGCCGGTTCCGCTACAGGAATTGGTGCCGGTTCAGGAATTGGTGCCGGTTCAGGAATTGGTTCCGCTACAGGAATTGGTTCCGCTACAGGAATTGGTGCGGGAATTGGCTCACTTACCTCTGGTTCGGTAACAGGAGGATTACTTACCTCACTTGGGTCGGGTTCTGCGTCGCTCACTGCCCAAGGAGGGAGTGGCAGGGGATCAATTTTGGGTGCGGGTTTGATGATAGGGATACCGGAATTTGACCCGTCCGTGGGGGGTGGATTTGTTCCCGGGTCGGGTTCTTCAGTCTCTGGGAGGGTCACATTTTCAATGTTAAATGCACCGTTAGTAGCGGTAGCGGTATTGCTTGGGAGATCAACGGTAACTTCCCCGGTATAGTCGGAATAATCAAGGCGATCGCTGCCGAGTGCGCCGTCTATTCTCCCAATCCTAGCCCCGTTGAGAAACTTAAATGTATCAATAGCACCGCCGCCGGTGAGGTTTTCGATATTTTCAAACCTCATACCGTTGGGATACCCACTGAGAGTGCCTCGGTTAGGACCTGTGAGAGTCCAGGTTGTATCCTGCGTCGGACCGATGAGGGTATCTCCACCGGCGATCGTTACGGGCACATTGAAGCTGGCCTCGTTATATAAGTTAATGGTTCCGGTACTGTCTGGCCGCCCAATGGTGATAGAGTTAAAACCATTAGTGAGCGCATCTAGCTGCTTAGGGCCTAAAGTTAAGGTATCCTCGAATAAGTTAGTAGGGTTAGCTCCGATCGCAATATTTCTATCCACCGAACCCGGTTCGATGACCAATCGTCCGCGCCCGGTAGCGGAACTATTCCCCGTTACCTCAATCGCATCGGCTCTCACATTCAGGTTGTTGGTGTTCACATTTCCTTGCAAGCGCAGAGTTCCCGTGCTGGCATCGAGGGTAATGGTTCCAGCAGTCCCACTAGAACCCGTGGTCAGATCCCGGGATGTGATATCTCCGCCATCGGTATTCAGGTCAATGATCCCTCCCTCTCCAGAGGCTGAAGATGCATCAATGGTGGCGTTACCCGTTTGCAAAATGATGTTTCCCCCGTCTCCTGCGTTGAGACTAATATTCCCAGCAGTTCCGGCACCGTCAGAGTTAGAAGCGATGGTGCGGGTCCTAATATCGCCGGTTTCAGTAGTGAGGCTAATTGCACCCCCATCACCGGATGCTGAAGAAGCATCTAAAATACCGTTGCCTCTGCTGATATCGACTGCCCCGGGACCTCCCGCACTCATGATAATCTCCCCGGCAGTTCCATCGCTATCGGATCTGGAGACAATATCCCCAGTCGTAATATCACCGGTTTCAGTGGTAAGGCTAATTCTGCCCCCATCCCCGGAGGCTGAAGATGCATCTAAAATGGCGTTGCCGGTTTGGATATCGACTGCTCCGGCACCTCCTGCACTCAAGATAATATCTCCACCCGTCCCGGACCCGGTAGAGTTAGAAATCAGCGCCCGAGCTTGAATATCTCCATCGCTACTGGTGAGGGAAATATTCCCCCCATTTCCTGGGGCGGACGTATCGATTGTACCAACGGTGATGCTAACCCCAAAAATTTGGATATCTCGACCCTCTGCCCGAATTTTATCCCCCTGATTCATGGCAAAAACGCCGGTTGCGTCGTTGTCGGCGTTGGCTCGAAATATAATCGCTTCTCCAGGGACAAATTCTAGGGAAACATTATTTTCGATCCGAATATCATTAGTCGCTTCTAAGATGATATTGCCGCTCTGCTGTTGGAGGGTTTCCGCCGAAATAGTAATGGTTTCGTCGGCAAATTCATCAGCTTCATCGGATAAAATATTCGGCAATAAATCCGCTACATTGGCGGGATTATCCTCATCATTAGAAATAATAATATTTAAGGGGTCGAGCAGTAGAGTTCCAGCACTCCCCTGAGTTGCACTCACATCGACAATGCCCTCAAAAATGAGGTGTTCTTTACCCGAAACTTCTACAAATCCCCCATTTTGGGAAGGGGTAAAGGAGTCGGAACCGCCCCGCCCACTAATTTTGCCATAGAATCCGGTAACGCGATCGCTCCAGACAATTGCTCGTCCCCCATTCCCGCTCTCCAGAGCATCGACTTGGATTGTAGAATCAGGACTGATGAGGGTACGAAGGGCATTCGGCAATCGCCCGCTCCCTTGAAAATCCCCCCCAATATACACCGACCCCCCACCATTCCCGCCCGAGGCATCAATTGTAGAGGCAACTGCCCCGATTTTTTCCCCTAAAATATTGACCGTACCCCCCGTTTGCACCCCATGGGCAACAGAAATTTCACCGCTGGCAATCGTCGTGCCTGCATCGGAGGATAAGCCTACATTTGAACCCGTCAGGGTAATCGTCCCGTCGGCATTGATTGCCGCACCTCGGGCGTGTCCCCCAGTGAGATTACCTTCGGTGAGCAGTTGGGGTAACTGCATCGCCGAAATTCCAGTCTCGGAGTTAGGGGCGATCGCCTGGAATTCCAGACTCAGCAGCATTCCTTCCTGAGATAAGCGGACGCGATGGGGTCCCGGGACACTGGCGATCGTAATATTGCCCCCGGGGGCCGTTAAGGTGCCGGTGTTTAGGACGGTTCCCCCCATCAGGGTAATACTTTCCCCAGACCCCACTACCAAATCTCCAGCATTAACAATGCTCCCGGCCTGAGATTGGGTAAAATCGAAGTGATTGGGGGACCCGGTGAGACTGGGATAAGAATTGGTCCCCAGGATATCAAAACTCGCTGAGGAGTTGAATCCGAGCGAGTTTGCAGTGGTGGCAAAAAAGGAGCCAGTCAGGTTTAACTGAGCCGTGGGGCCGAAGAGAATGCCCGCTGGATTGATTAAGTAAAGATTGGAGTGACTACCGCTTACTTGTAGTAGACCTTGAATTAGAGAAGGGTTGCCCCCCACAACGCGACTGAAGATATTCTGGATGTCGGGGTTTGCCAAAAAGTTAGCCGTTTGGCCCGCTTCTAAACCAAAGAGATCGAAACTGTGGAAGAGATTGGAACCATCGCCTGAGCGACTGCCCCCCTGGATATCAAAGCGATCGCCATCATGGATAACCTGGGTCCCTGTCCCATCAGCTGCAGGAATCACAGATTCTGTTCGTCCCGACCCCGGGAACAAGGCCCACCAAAACACCATCGAGAGTAGGGTGCTTTGGCAAATTATCCATGATGACTTCATGCGATTACTCCTGACTGATTTGAGTAGCATCCACTAGGGGTTCTAGGGCGAATTCCCCCAATTCAACGGAATTAAGAAACTGTTGCCACCGGGCAAACAGGACCGTATCTTGAGGATTGTCCCGGCGCAGTTGAGCCAGAGTGCTCAGGGCATCGTGCCAAATTCCTTCCCGAGCATAAATCTCAACACGAGTGCTGGGAGTGCGGGCATTTTTGAGTGCTTGGGCGATGGACTCATCGGGTTCGACTCGCTCGATCCATCCATCTACTACAATATCTCCGGTGCGATCGCTCGCATCGCAGACCATTTTCAAATACCAGTGATAGCTTTTTCCTGGCTCCAAGGTGGTATCGTCATCCACAGGTAAACTGTGGCTAATAATTCCGCCTCCGGGAATCTGAATTTTGGATTGATAAACCACATTTTCTTCATCATCACCTTCGACCAATTCAAACTCTAAGGTTTGGGGTCCCGATGTCGGAACATACCAGTACCAAGTGGGGTTATCCCCCAAAGTCAACGGCATCGCATCCCCTGGAGTTAAAGCGGTCAAAGGCTTTTGCCCTGCTCGATAAGTTCCACAGCCTCTTGTTCCTCCTTCGGCCGTCCGTTCCGGTGCACCGCGATCGGGGGGGTTGAAGGATTGACTCAGTAACCAAGGACCGGCAGTCGTTGAGAGGGAATCGCTTTGAGTTTGTGCCTGTGCCTGCAAATTGAGACCCGGACTCATCACCATTCCCAAAGACAACGCCACCGAAAGAGTGGTAAATTGTTTTAACGATTTGTTCCAAAGCATAAGACGGAAGCTCCCTTAATTTAATTCAATAATCGCGATCGCCCCTAACATCCACTTCCTCCCGGGGAAGATTTTCGATCCAGATTTAATTTCACGGGTAATAAGACCTACCCTTTCTGTTATGCCAATAATTAGTGGTATCGTCAATACGAAATTTAGAATTTACAACTCACGATATAGTAAGCCTCTGCCCTTTTAACCGAACTCTAATGTAAATCTCCTCCTTATTGGGGGTGTAGAGTCTAAGGCAACCCCTTATTTGATTAGGTCAGGGAGGGGGGTATTGGCAGAATGTTTCAGGCATTGGCGGCATAATCAATAGAGCGGAGGTCCATGCCCCCTGCTACGGATCCTTTAACGGGACCCTTTCCCCGCAGAAGGTAGCCCTTTTAGTATGAACTCTCCTTGACGGTCTGGTGTGTCAATGGGGTTCCTAATTTTCTGCATTATGTGGTCCACCATAGAGACTTCAGGAGCATCTAATCCATATAGACCTCCACCCTTATTGTAAACTTAAAAACTGACTACTGGCCTCGGTATTTGTACTGATGTATGGCGGTCCCGCTTTGAGAGTTGAGTTTGCAACAAAGCCGATCAATTCTCTTTACTTGTCCTTAAAAAAATACTAAAACTTTAATAATTTATTGTAAAAATATGCTAGCCTCAGCAGAGGCGGGTTGACCCTGCTGAACCCCCAGACTAATGCCAAAAAATGGGTTTTTCCCCTAACGGCTGCCATGCCCCTAAGATTAAATGAAGAAACTCGGTTTCTAAACCCCTCCACCCCGGCCATGAAAGCGATTTTTGTTCTAACTGCTGCATCCTCACCGAGGCAGAATTCAGAAATCCGGTTTCTTACTTCCTACACAAAAATTTGGGAACAGCTTAATAATTTTGAGTAACCGTAGCGGGTATTTTAATCTCGGAAGCCGGTTCGCCATCGCCTCGGATTGCCTGGAACATTCCAAAGCGGCACAGTCTTGCCCCAAATGCTAGGCGCATTAATAGAATAGTGGGAACTTCGCGAACGGATTTAATAAACCCAGAAACTCCAAATTGCATCCATCCTTGAGGTTTAATAAGGCCCTGCCAAATCGTATCGATCCAAGAAGGAAGGGTTTGCTCCGTCCAGTCATCGGTAGTGATCGTTCCCTTTACTAATCCAGTTGATTGTAATAGTTCTGAAAAGCCTTCAATGCTGGAAAAAGCAGGATGAGACCACTGTTCGAGAAGTTGCTGCATCACCGGGCGTTCCCAAAAATTGAGGGGAATTTGGCGATCGTCTCGTTGATTCCAGTCGGCAACCAGTAGGATACCCCCGGGTTTGAGTACCCGCAACAATTCTTGAGCAAAAAGAGCTTTGTCCGGCATATGGGGGCCAGCTTCAATGGACCAAACCACATCAAAACTGCGATCGGGAAACGATAGAGCCAGGGCATCATCTAGGGCAAATTTGGCATCCAGATCATCGGGAGTCAGTTCTTGAGCACGCTTGACTTGTTGAGGACTAATCGTGATACCCGTGACGGAAAAACCATAGTTTTTTGCAAGGAGGCGACTGCTACCGCCAATGCCACAGCCCACATCTAAAACCGTCGTTCCGGGGGGTAATTGATCTAATCCACCCCACCGCACCATTTCATCTACAAAGTCTTCTTTTGCTTGGAGAAAATCTTTAGGTTGCGGCGGAGAACCGTAATGTCCCAGATGAATATGTTCTCCCCAGTAATATTCTAAAATTCCATCTTCAGTCCATTGGTCATAAGAATTAGCGACCGATTCGGAAGATTGATATTTGCGGGCGGTGATTAAATACAGAATAATGCTGAAAATTAATAGGGTGAGAATCAGTCCAAAAAATAAGACCATAGCGTTATTTACAAAGGGTAAATAGAGAACAAATTATTGCCACAGAACGACTGAGGCCCAAACCGGGATTCTCAAAGAAACCCGGCATTTTGAAGTGTACTTCACTCCAAAGCTGACCCAAAGCAAAGGAAAAATTACTGCTCTTACAGGGCCTGGGGTACGGTGGATGGGACGGGGAAAGGAGGCAGAACAAATGCGGTTGCTTCGCGAATGATGTGCGGACGTTCTTGATAAGGGACTTTCCCATCAACCGAGGCTGCATATTGTTGACAAAAATTTGCCAAGTCGGTGGCTGATTCCGTGGGAGAAAGCCCACTTAAAACAAAAGTAATTTTCTGTGCAGCAGTGAGGGTGACATTGCACGAATCGCTACAAGCTGCCATACAGCGCACTGGCTGAAGGTGGATAGCTGATTGCAAGTTTTTGGCTTGCAGTTCGATTTGCAATTGCTCAATCAAATTCTCCCCACCGGATAAACCTTTCTGAGTGGGTTCTTTACGGGAGAATCGGCAGAGGGAACAGACAAATAGGGTAGCTTGGGTCATTGACTCTCTATCAAAACAGGACAAAATTTTACCATAAATTTGGGCGATCGCCTGGTCTGACTCAATTCAGGCCCTACCGTTACAGCTTATAACCTACAGGACCCACTCAGCAACCGGATTAGGTGCAATAACTGGGGCTTCTCAACGGAGATAGTCTGACTCTAAAAATTATCTCTCACTTTAATAGCCTAAGGCTGCTCCCGCAGGACGCCGGGGGTCGTTGGCTCCCCAGAGGGTGTTTCCATCGACGGCAATGGAAGAGGCTGCTCCCCAGTTGGGAAAGGAGATGATTTGATATCCCATTTCTGAGAGCTGTTCTACGGTGTCAGGAGTGAGCGCGAAGGGTTCGGTTCTCACGACGTTAGGCAATCCTTGGTAGTGAAAGCGCGGCTGGCTAACGGCTTGTTCTACTGTCATTTGGCGATCGCTGATATGGGTGATAACTTGTAATACAGTGGTAGGAATGGTGGAACCCCCGGGACTTCCGGTAACGAGAAACAATTTACCGTTACGGGTAACAATGGTGGGACTCATGGAGGAGAGAGGACGTTTCCCGGGTTCGATCCGATTGACGGTTCCCTGCACTAAGCCAAATTGATTGGGAACTCCGGGTTTGGCGGTGAAATCGTCCATTTCATTATTTAGGAAAAATCCCGTACCTGGAGCAATTTCCATTGCGCCAAATAAGGAATTAATGGTATAAGTGACAGAGACGGCATTTCCCCAGCGATCGACGATGGAGTAGTGAGTGGTGTCGGTTCCCGTTGATTCGGGAGTCTGATTAAACAGCGGTTCGGGGGGGATAGCTCGATTTTGGGGAATTTGGGCGCGAATTTCTGCGGCATAGTCATCCGATAGGAGGCGATCGCCTGGATTGTCCACAAAAGCGGGGTCGCCTAGATAAGTGTTGCGATCGGCAAAGGCGTACAACATGGTAGATAACATCAAATGCAGGCGGTTGGTTTCCGTGCTGTTTAGTTCGGCTACGGGATATCCATCTAGCACATTCAGCATTTGGCACAGGGTTGTTCCGCCTCCGGGTGGCGGTGACGAAATGACGCGATCGCCTCGATAATCACATTCGACGGGCGCAGATTCGGTGACGGTATAGGTGCTGAAATCTTCTAAGGTGAGAATACCTCCGTTTTCTTGACTGGCTTTGACGATTTTTTGGGCAATGGGGCCGGTATAAAAGGCGTCGGGTCCTTTGTCGGCAATGAGTTGTAAGCTGTTGGCTAAATCGGTTTGGATCAGGCGATCGCCCGCTTGATAGGGAGTTGTACCCTCTTTTAAGAAAATTGCGGCGATTTCAGGTTGTTGTTGGAATTGTTCCAGACTGCGGTTAAGAATATCAATATCACCGGCTTGTAAAATAAAACCCTCCCGCGCTAAGGCGATCGCACCTGTCATCACGCGATCGCGCGGGAAAGTTCCATAGCTTGTTAACGCGCGCTCCAGCCCCTTAACGGTCCCGGGAACGGCAACTGCTAAATATCCCTTTTGGCTCAATCCTGCCACAACCTCACCCGTCTCATCGAGATACATCTGCGGGGTTGAAGCTAGAGGTGCTGTTTCCCGAAAATCCAGGAACCGTTCCTCGCCATTTGCCTGACGGATTAGCATAAATCCACCCCCACCCAAATTGCCACAACAAGGATGAGTAACGGCTAAAGCATACCCCACCGCAACCGCAGCATCTACGGCATTTCCCCCCGCTTTGAGGATTTCTAAACCCACTTGAGATGCCTCCCGCGAGGCAGTGACTACCATACCATTTTTTGCCGAAACCCCTTCCCTAACGGGAACATCTGTCAGGCAAAAATTACTCCAAATTTTACAGTTGACAAAGCTCGACCCTTGATACAAATGTCGGAAGGGACGATAAACGCTTCTAAAAATCGCCATATCGACTAGAATAGATAAGGGAATGGCGATCGCAACTCCAGCGATGAAGCGCAATAGTCCAGTTTTGAGGGGTTGGCGAACCTGACGCATAAATTCTCTAAACTTTGCAAAGGTGGATATATATATTTTAAATCATTCAGACCCTAGAAAAATTCAAGGGAGAAAGACGCACCCTCCCGCTTCATTGAAATAAATAAAGTGAAGGTTGGGAGAGTTTCTCTCGGTACTTTTTATAAATTATTGAAAAGTTATAAACTAGACGGTTATAACAAGACGAATTTACGCAGACAGAGCAAGAAAAGTCTAATTTAAATTAGAATAAAATCAACAGATTTAATACTCTGCTTAAAACTCTACTTAATCAGGTTAGGAACTAATGCTTGTGGGAGTTGTCAAAGATTCTAAATCCGGATGCTCCCCACCGATCATCATGAATTCTGGATTGGACCACAACAGAATAATAGAGACTTGCCTCGGGGATCCGTCCCATCCTAATTGTTCTTTGTCGGCAGGGTTTAAAGAGGGCTGCAATCCTTTTAACGGTCGCTTTTGCGCTACAGATCATAGTGCTTAAGGGACATTTTGAAATCCACCCCTAGATAGATAGCAGTTTTAAACCTTTGACCGAAAATTGATATAACAGATGTTACATCCAAACCAGAAATATGGGGTCTCCCTCAAGAATCACCGCAGAGGATCAAAAAACACTGCCACTCAAGCAACCACAGATAGGGAATCTGATTCGGGAACTGCGACAGCTTGCTGGATTAACCCAGGAACAGTTTGCTTTGAGACTCGGGGTTGCCTATGCGACTATCAACCGCTGGGAAAATGCTCGGGTCCAGCCGTCTTCCCTCGCATTGCAACAGATTCGAGCCGTGATAGACGAACTCGGGGACTCCCCGTCACAACAGCTACGAGAGGATAGCCAGAACATTCTCTACAGCTATTTGGAAACAAAGGATTAGAGCTTGGTACCCAGGAAAAAAGCAATGAACGTAGAGGATAATTTGGCAGTTGGTGGCGAGATGGGTAGCCTGATCGGAAGAGTAAATTGGTCTACAACTACTATCGGTGGGATGGAAAGTTGGCCCCATAGTCTGCGAAATGCAGTGAATTTGAGCTTGAGTTCCCCGGTACCGATCGCGATTTTATGGGGACCCGATTGGATACAATTTTATAATGATGCTTACCATCAACTCCTGAAAGAGACTCCCCAGTTACGATTGTTCGGTCAGCCGGTGCGGGAGTGTTGGACTAACAGTTTCCCATCCGTGGCTAGTGCGATCGCTACTGTGTTTGCAAGCGGACAATTTTATCAGTTAGAAAATCTATGCTTTGGGTGCGATCGCTGCGATTGTGCGGAGGAAGTGCCTCTCACCTTCTCATCTAGTCCGATTTTCAATGAATCGGGGGAAGTAGCGGGAACTTTTAATATCATCACCCGGACTGCCCAGGCTCAGGCTGCAATAATCGACGACGAGGCAGAAATCCCCGGAGTGAGGGGTTCATCCCAGCCTATCGAGGAAGAACAGCAAGAGCCTGAACAGTTCTTTAAACTTGCTCTTCAGACCGCTAAATTGGGTTTCTGGCAAGTGGATTTAGGTACGGGAATTCTCACTTGTTCTGACCAGTGTAAGGCTAATTTTGGCTTGTCTCCCGAGGCGGAGTTTTCTCACGATATCCTATTTGCCGCCCTTCATCCAGATGACCGCGATCACGTGCAAGCGGCGATTCAACGGACTCTCAAGGAACGGGTGGATTACGAAGTAGAAGAACGCTGTTTTTGGCCCGATGGCAGTCTCCATTGCTTAATCGCACGGGGGGGATTGGTTTACGATTCTGCGGGGATACCCATCCGCATGGTGGGTTTCACCCTGGATATTACCGATCGCAAGCAGTTTGAGGAATCACTACAATCGGCGAACCAACGTATCTCTAATATACTCGAAAGCATTACCGATGGATTTATCGCCTTGGATCATAAGGGGCGGTTTACTTATCTCAATTCGGAAGCAGGACGACTGTTGCAGCGATCGCCCGAAGAGTTATTAGGTAAAGCCATTTATGATGCCCGGGATGCCGAGGGAATGACTTGGGATTGGCTGAACAATCAAACTCTACATCGAGCGCAGGTAGAAGGGATTACGGTTACGGAAGAATCTTTTTTATCCCAGTCGAATCAGTGGGTGGAAATCTCGGCTTTTCCCGTGAATGAAGGAATCGCTGTTTATATTCGAGATATTAGCGATCGCAAGCGGACCCAACAGCGCCAATCGGCTCAATATGCGATCGCTGAGGTGTTAGCGGAAGCAACAACTTGGGCTCAAGCAGTTCCGGCCATCTTACAAGCCTTGTGTGAAAGTTTAGGATGGCAACTGGGGACGATTTGGACTCTCAATGCCCAGGATAATCGTCTACACTCCTCCGAAAGCTGGCATTTACCCCATTTAAACCTCCAAGAGTTTTTGGAGGCCACTGCACAAATGAGCTTCGCACCAGGGGTTGGACTTCCCGGACGGATTTGGGAGAAGCGTCAACCGATTTGGATACCCGACTTGGATGCAGAGGAGAACTTCCCAAGAGCAGCAGCAGCAGCGATGAGAGCGGGATTGCGATCAGCCGGGGGATTTCCAATTTTATTGGGAGATAAGCTGTTAGGGGAAATTGAATGCTTTAGCGATCGCTCCCAAGCACCGGACCCGGAATTGCTGGAATTGATGGGGGCCATCAGTTCTCAAATTGGACAGTTTATCGAACGCAAACGCACGGAGGATGCTTTGCGAGAGAGTCAGCAATTATTTTCTCACTTCATGAGTAATAGTCCATTTGCGGCTTTTATCAAGGATGCTGCCGGACGCAAAGTCTTTGTCAATGCGGCATTAGAGCGCTCATTGCAGCGTCCCAGCTCGGAAATTTTAGGGAAAACTGACTTTGACTTAGTTCCCGTTGAGGTGGCGAAGCAATGGCGAGCGAATGATCGCCAGGTGTTAGAACAGGATATACCCATTCAGTTCTTAGAAACGATTGAACAAGAAGACGGGGAAACGGCTTATTATATGTCCTACAAATTCCCCTTCCGAGACGGATTGGGACAACAGTTCCTGGCTGGGGTGGCGATCGATATTAGCAGTCGGATTCGGGCCGAAACTGCTTTGCAGGAAAAGGAACGGCGGTTAGCGCTAGCCCTGAGTGCAGCCAATGCGGGAACCTGGGAATGGGATATTACCACAGGTAAAATGTTCTGGTCAGAAGAAAATTTTTGCTTGTTGGGATACGAACCCGGCCGTTGTGAGATGAGCTATCAGAACTGGGTACAAGCGGTTCATCCCGATGATCGCAAAACGGTCGAGGGTGCAGTGCAACATACCCTGGATCGCCAAAGTAACTTAAACTTAGAATACCGGATATTGCTTCCCACCGGCTCACTCCGCTGGTTGAGTAATATCGGGGAGACCCTTGTGGATGAAAGCGGCCAAATTAAGGGAATGAGCGGCATCCAAATTGATATTACTGAACGCAAGCAAACGGAGGAAGCCCTACGCGCTAGCGCTCAAAGATTGAGCCTTGCTTTAGAAGCGGCCAAAATGGGAGATTGTAGTTGGGAGTTAGCCAGCGATCGGGCAACATTTTCTCAACGCGCCGCAGAAATTTTTGGAATTGTTCCTGAGCCTAATCTCACTTGGACCCAGATCCAGGACCTGGTACATGAAGAAGATCGTGATAAGTTGCAGTTGGCGATTGAGCGAGCAATTCGCGATCGCCTCGACTATGGCATTGAATATCGAATCCGACGTCCTGACGGTAACGAACGGTGGGTTGCAGTCAAAGGACTCGCTCAATATGATTCTAGCGGACAAGTGCTAGGAATATTAGGGGTGATGCAGGATATTAGCGATCGCAAGCAAG
Source organism: Cyanophyceae cyanobacterium (assembly GCA_038321985.1). Classification (GTDB taxonomy): domain Bacteria; phylum Cyanobacteriota; class Cyanobacteriia; order Cyanobacteriales; family Laspinemataceae; genus Laspinema. The sequence continues at coordinate 30,211 of JBBQFN010000009.1, forward strand.
CGGAGGTGGAAAAGCAACAACTGCTTGAGCGCGTCCGAATGAAACGAGAACTGCTCAACGCCGTCTTGCAACAGTTACCCGCAGGGGCGATCGTCGCCGAAGCTCCCTCGGGAAAAATTCTCCTGTTTAACGAGCAAATCAAAGAAATTGCCCGGATTCCCCACTTACTCTCCATGGAGAACCTGAATCAACCCAGCGAGTATCAGGGATTTTATCCCGATGGACGAGCTTATCAACTCCACGAATGGCCTTTATACCGTTCGGTGTATAGCGGTGAGGTGGTGAAGAACGAAGAGATCCACCTCGTCCGAGGAGATGGGACGCGGGGGATTATCCTGGTCAATTCGGGACCCGTGTATGATAAAAACGGGGCAGTTCGAGCCGGGGTAGTGACCTTTGCCGATATTACCGATCGCTATTCAGCCGAGGAAGCTCTCCGGCAAAGTGAGCGCCTGTATCGGGCGATTGGGGAAACCCTGAATTATGGGATTTGGATTTGCGATCGCCAGGGACGCCACCTTTACGCGAGCGACTCATTTTTGCGTCTGGTAGGAATGACCCTAGAAGAATGGAAGGGATTAGGTTGGTTACAGATGTTAGAACCCGACGCAGCCCAGGACACTCTAGCCGCTTGGACAGCGCGCTCAACCACTGGGGAATTGTGGGACGAGGAAAAGCTAGTGTGTGGAGTCGATGGTCACTCACATCCGATTTTGGTTCGGGGGGTACCTGTGCGAGATAACTCTGGAAAAATTATCTGTTGGGCGGGGATTAATTTAGATATTAGCCGTCTCAAACAGGTTGAGGGGGAATTGCGGGAATCGGAGTACCGTTTCCGACTGCTGGCAGATAAGGTTCCGATCCAGATTTGGATGGAAGACGAAAGGGGATGCTGTCACTTTGTAAATGAGCGATATCTGGAGTTTACGGGCTTGTGCCAAGCGGATATCTCCCTGGATTGGACAGATATACTGCACCCAGACGATCGGGCAGATTATATGAGAGAGTATGCCTTGGCAAGCACCCATCCCCGGGAGCATCGAGCAGTGGTGAGGATGCGGCGACATGATGGAGTCTATCGGTGGATGGAAGTGATTGGCTTACCTCGTTTTGAAGGCGATCGCTTTGTGGGTTATGTCGGGTGTAATACAGACATCACGGACCGTAAACAAGCGGAGGAAGAACGGGAACAAATTCTGGCGCGCGAACGCGCTGCCCGGGAAGAATCGGAAGCGGCAAACCGCATCAAGGATGAATTTTTGGCCGTCCTTTCTCACGAGTTGCGATCGCCTCTCAATCCGATTTTGGGCTGGTCAAAACTGTTAAGAACTCGTCAATTTGACCTCTCCTCCCGCGATCGCGCCCTAGAAACGATCGAGCGCAATGCCCGCTTGCTTTCTAAGCTAATTGAAGATTTGTTGGATGTTTCCCGAATCCTCCAGGGTAAAATTGCCCTCAATGTCAGTCCGGTTCAGTTAGTTCCTACCCTGGAGTCAGCATTGGAAACGGTTCAGCTAGCCGCAACTTCCAAAGGAATTGATATTGTTACCTATTTTGAGCCGGATCTCGGTCCGGTGTCCGGCGATCGCGATCGGATTCAGCAGATTATGTGGAACTTATTATCTAATGCCATCAAATTTACGCCGACTGGAGGACAGGTAAATGTTTATCTCAAACGAAATGCTCCATGCGCTGAGATTATTATAACGGATACAGGCAAAGGCATTGACAGCGAGTTTTTGCCCTATGTCTTCGACTTATTCCGTCAGCAGGATGGGAAAACGACTCGCCAATTTGGCGGCTTGGGATTGGGACTGGCGATCGTCCGCTATCTCACTGAGTTACACGGAGGAACTGTTGCCGTAGCCAGTCACGGGGAAGGGCAAGGTGCAACATTTACGGTGAGTTTACCCCTCACTCAGGAACTCGGGACTGATGGCGTAAAGTTAGGGGATAGTTCTGCCCTGGAATCGGAAGTCTCCCCTTTGGCGGGACTTCAAATTCTGTTAGTAGATGATGAGCTGGATATGAGAGAATTGGCGACAACGATTTTGGCCCAGGCAGGTGCAAATGTGAGGGCTGCTGCCTCGGCAAGGGAGGCGGTAAACTGTCTAGACTGCCACAATTTTGACATTCTGATTACTGATTTGGGGATGCCCGATATCGATGGGTATATGCTGATCCGTCAGGTGAGAACTCGCCCCTTGGAACAGGGGGGCGCGATTCCGGCGATCGCCTTGACGGCTTATGCCGGAGAGTCCAATCAGCAAAAAGCTCTCCAAGCCGGATTTCAGCTTCACCTCTCCAAGCCGGTAGAACCTGAAGTCCTAGTAAAAGCGATCAAAGAGTTAATCCCGCGCTGATATGGTTTCTTATTTTTATTTTAAGGATTAGGATGATTTAGAGGGCGCTATATAGCCCTCCCACACACACAGGGGAGGGGACCCGAGGGGGTTTCAGCCTTGAGTTTTTGTCAGCACAGAAGTCGTTTGCCCTGCTTCACCCCAAAAATTTTATTAGCTCAAACCCTAGAATTTTAAGAACGATCGCTCGTCTTTATGCGATCGCTTCTTAATATTAGCTTCTTTGGGAAGTTAAGTTTTCACCCGCTCTACAAATCTGTGAAAACCTGGTAAAATCAGTCTTTCAATCCCGAAAGCTCTCCCGAAGAGAGTTCCCCAATTCCCGATGCCCCCCGTCGATTCAATCCCCTCACTCTTATTACAAATCTACCCCTAGAACCCTCACCAGGATGGAACTAGGGATAGAGCCGCGTCGTCTTTTGCGGGTTTAGATTGACCCAGAGAGTGAAATTGCCGCACAAATATGCAAATTGTTAGAAAAATTTAACCTTTTTTGAAGAAAAATAGAATATACTTCTATAGCATCAGAGTTAGTATGATTAGCTCTCCCCTTCCTCCTTCAGGCTAAGGTGCCACCCACCCGGTCCTGTGTAAAGGGGTTTCCAGAATAACGTTTCGGAACGAGCGATCGCCTTTCCTAGGCTGCTATCGCTCCTTGATTCCTCTTTTTGGCAATCGCGCTTACTCAGCGAAACGGATCGAGTCCCTATAAATGGGGCGACTGCGGGTAGGTCCCTCTAAATCTACCTTCGCGAGACCCCTACTGATTCCAATCGAGGAAACCCCCTTAATCATAAAAAAATTAGGATATAGACCATGACAGACCTTTATTCCTCGGATGAAACGGCTCATCCTCACTCCCTATCACTCCACAGATTAGACCGAGCGATTTCTCTGTCACAAGGTCAATTTTGCCTAATTTTGGCTTCCTGTAATTCCGTAGCCGTGCGATCGCAACTCGTCCAAGAATTTCCGGTTAATTTGTCCGTGGATATTCAGCACTTGTGTTTGCCGCCATCCGTCAAAACTCTCTACACGACGATGCATCAAGCACTCGAAAACAAACAGCCGAATGCTTTAATGATTTTCGGATTAGAATCAGTAATTTCCATTGAACAATTACTCACTGCCACTAACTTTGTCCGGGATGATTTTCGTAAAGATTTTGCCTTCCCGGTGATCTTGTGGGTGAATGATGAAATCATGCAAAAATTGGTTCGTTTAGCCCCGGACTTCAAAAATTGGGCCGCTTCTACCATTCGGTTTCCGATTATCAAAGAACCCGTCCCTACAGCGGATTTGGCTTATCAATTGATCTAAACAATTGGGTCTAAAGTAGGGATTTACAAAAAACCTGGAGTGGGGACAGCAATTTCCCAGCGGTCACAAAACAGGGTAACCTAAGCGGTGTTAATCCAGTCCGCCATGATTGCCATGTTAGATATCCAAACGTTAATTCATGAAATTCAGCAAGAAGCACAACGGACTGAATTTCCCCTGGATGAACCCGTTTATGAAAAAGCGGGTGCAGACCCAACCCAACCCATTCTCTATGCTGGAAATTTACAAAGTCAGTTATGCATCTTTGGCCGAGATTTGGGCAAAGATGAAGTAGCGACTCGGCAGCCGTTATATGGTGCAGCGGGTTCCCTGGTTCGTAAAGGGCTTTATCGTACCCTTTTTAACCAGGAGGCGAGTAACAAAACTGAGTTAGAAAAGGTTCTGGATAGGGTTTTACTCACCAATACAGTCCCCTACAAACCCCCGGGAAATAAAGCTTATAGCACTGCCATTAAAAATCGCTTTCGGCCTTATATTGAGCGCTTTCTCGTCTGCCACTGGCAAGGAAATCGCCTCATTACCCTAGGAAATGATGCCTTTGACTGGTTTGCTCCCTATGCGCCAAAAGGGACTCTGAAAGCGTTTTTTCAGCGAGGCGATCGCTACAGTTCCAGCCAAACCATTACCCTACAGACTCAAGATTCCGAAGGCATTTTACATCAGCGCAGCATCACTCTACTACCCCTCCCTCATCCCTCCCCCCTCAACCAGAGATACTACGCTCAATTTCCGCAACTGCTACAGCAGCGCCTGAGTGACATTTTCGGGTGATATTTGCTTATCGGTTATTTGCGACGGGTTCAACCTCCAATTACCCACCCGTAAACTGCGATGAAGTTTTACAAAGATTCAGGGACCCTGCCACCCCTGAAACTTGGGTAGTTTCACTGAAGCATTTCGGGCCAACTTTATCATATCTTTATAAATGAGATTCAAGAATTTATGAAAAGTTTAAAAGCTAAATAGCGGAGATAGAGTAATGACAACCCTAACCTACGGTTTCAATCCTTCCTTCTTACCCTTCAACGACCGCGATCGGGAAGCCCTCAATTCCATGTTTGAAGGCATCGAAGGCGACCCTCTAGGGGACCTAGAAACCGTCTTGACTGAATCCTTTGGTGCAAGACCCCAAAAGAGCAGTAGGGTCCGTCAACCCTCTCCAGTAAATGGCTACCCGCTCAGGTGAACTCTTCAATCCAACCTACTCCCATCCCCGAATTTAGGGTCTCAGCATTCCTGAGACAGGGATCCCATCTTGAGGGACTGAGGCACCCGACTTTCCTCACTCCCCTAAGCTACGATTAGGATAGATATTTCCCAAGTTCCTATTTAGCTTTGAAGCATTGATTCAGTCTGAGACCTTAGAACTCCTAGAATGGCCGCGCCTGTGCCAGCACCTAGCAACATTTGCTGGGACCAAGCTGGGAGCAATGGCTGCCGGTGACCTCCCAATTCCTGAGACATTGGAGCAGACATTGGCCCTGCTTGCTCAAACCAAAGAAGTTTATGAGCTAGAAAATCAGGGATTGGTTACCCTATCCTTTGATGGCATCCATGATATTGGGGATTCCCTAGAACGTGCTGATTTGCATGGCATCTTATCGGCAGAGGAACTGTTGGCGATCGCCCATACCCTCTCCGGTGCTAGACAACTGCGACGGATGATCGACGATCATCCGTCATTGTCTGTCCTCAATCGTCTCGTTGCCGATCTGCGAACCTATCCAGATATCGAAAAGGAAATCCATCGCTGCATCGACGATCGCGCTCAAGTGGCCGATCGCGCCAGCACCCTGTTAGGAGAAATTCGCCAGCGTCAGCACTCCATTCGAGACCAGATTTATCAGAAATTGCAGAGTATTTTGCAACGGCATAGCAACGCCGTCCAGGAACAGCTAATCACCAAACGGAGCGATCGCTTTGTGATCCCCGTAAAATCCCCCCAAAAAGATGCCATTCCCGGCATCGTTCACGATAGTTCTATGAGTGGCGCTACCCTCTATGTAGAACCCCATAGCATCGTCGAACTCAACAACAAAGCGCGGGTGCTGCTGCGGCAAGAAAAAGCCGAAGAAGAAGCCATTTTGCGGGCATTAACCGAGAAAATTACCGAAGTCGTTGAAGATTTAGAGCGGTTATTGGCGATCGTCACCGTCCTGGATCTAGCAACCGCCCGTGCTCGGTACAGTTACTGGTTAAATGCCAACCCTCCGAGTTTTATTACCCGAGGGGAAGAATCCTATGCCCAAATGATTACGCTGAGGCAACTGCGCCATCCCCTCCTCGTCTGGCAACAACAGCAGGAAGACGGAAATGCCGTTGTCCCCGTTGATTTAATTGTTCAACCTCAAATTCGAGTCGTTGCCATCACCGGGCCCAACACCGGAGGAAAAACCGTGACCCTGAAAACCTTGGGGTTAGGGGTACTGATGGCAAAAGTGGGATTGTTCGTGCCTGCACGAGAACCTGTGGAACTGCCTTGGTTTGACTTCGTGCTCGCCGATATTGGAGACGAACAGTCCCTGGAACAAAGCCTTTCCACCTTTTCCGGTCATATTCGCCGGATAACGCGGATTCTGGCAAGTTGTACCCCCGAGTCCCTGGTGTTGCTGGATGAAGTGGGGGCCGGAACTGACCCCACCGAAGGCAGTGCCTTGGCGATCGCCCTGTTGCATCATCTGGCGGATTGTGCCCAGTTAACCATCGCCACCACCCACTATGGCGAACTCAAGGCCCTCAAATACGAAGATGAGCGCTTTGAAAATGCCTCGGTAGAGTTTGATGAAGCCACCTTGCAACCGACCTATCGCTTACTATGGGGGATTCCTGGACGTTCTAATGCTTTAACCATTGCCCGCCGTCTCGGGTTGAACGCTGAAATCGTGGATCAGGCGGCGAATTTAGTCGCACCCACGGGCACCCAAGACGTGGATCGGGTGATTGCGGGGTTAGAAAATCAAAGACGACAGCAAGAAACCAAGGCAAAAGAAGCAGGTCAATTACTGGGGGAAACCGAACGCCTGTATCGGGAAGTCGCGGACAAAGCGCAGTCTTTGAAAGAACGGGAACGGCAATTACAGCAGTCCCAGGAACGGGCAGTTGCTGAGGCGATCGCCCTGGCTAAGGAAGAAATTGCCCAAGTGATTCGGCGCTTGCAGCAAGGCAACGTCACCGGACAAGATGCAAATCAAGCAACCCAGAACTTACAGGGGATTGCGGAAAAACATTTGCCATCCCGTCAGCAAAAAGTGGCTAAACCGAAACCCGGATTTCATCCTAAATCCGGCGATCGGGTGCGGATTCCCCAAATTGGACAAACTGGCGAAGTCCTAGCAGTCTCAGAAGGGGAAACGGAAGTCACTGTGCGCTTTGGATTAATGAAAATGACCGTAGGGATTACAGAAATAGAATCCCTGGATGGTCAAAAAGTGGAACTCCCGCCGAAAAAACCGGCATCCACCCAAACCGCCAAAGTGTCCCCCGCAGCAGAGGCAGCAACCGATAAGGTAGCAGCACAAGCACCTATAGTCCGAACATCTCGAAATAATATCGATATCCGAGGTGCCCGAGTCTCGGATGCGGAAATCGAACTCGAACAGGCGATCGCCCAACAAATTCCCCTAGGCGGTGCCTTATGGATTGTTCACGGTAAAGGAACAGGCAAATTGCGCCAAGGGGTTCAGGAGTTCTTGAAACAACATCCCCAAATTAGTCACTACGAACTAGCCACTCAAAATGAGGGCGGTTCCGGTGTTACAATTGCGTATCTTAAATAGGGAATGGGAAAGCGCAAGGATGAAGAATGAAGGATGGATCTACCTCTAGTCTCCTCCCTTTAGTAAGAGGAGGGGGCCGGAGGTGGCTTTCTCGTGATTGCAGTAAGTCCCCCCATCTCCCCTATTTTTTTCCCAATCTCAGAGGTTCACGATGCGCCAGACCCTAAAATTAGCTCCCCCGGGTCAACCTAACGGTGTCGCTAACAAAGCCGCACCCACTGTTTCTTCTCCCCCTTGGGAGGAAGGGGTGGGTGTGAATGCACCGACCCCGGCACAGTTGGATAACATTAAAACTCAGTTAGATTTAGTCTTGTTGGCCCTGGAATGCTTGGCTGACATAGGTTCAGAAGCTATTCTGCGAACAGCACAGGAGTTGGGACTCGAAGCGGTGGTAGCCGATCGCGTTTCATTGTGGCGACTGCGCCAGTCGAATCCCCTGCGTAAAAGTCAGGGGGGCCGCAAAAAGCTGGATGTGGAAGAAGCGCGATCGCTGGTGCTGATTATTTGCCACCTCGCTAAAGCCCACCAGGAACTAATCCGGCGTGGCGTGGCCCTGCTGGAACAGCTTGCTGAACAAAACCGCCCCCCTCATGAAGCGTCTATGTTGGGCGACTTTATGGATACATTTTGCAACACCTACCAAGAACGCATGGAAGATGGAGAAACCACCTCCCCGGACTTGTTGACTCACTTAGCGCTCAAACTCCTCATTGATTTACTCTTTTACAGCGGTCCCAGCGGTCATCGGCGGCTGTGGTTGGCGTTGCTAGATCGCTCCGTCAGTCGCTAACGATTTATTCAGAACTATAACCCCTCAAAACTTCCTCATGCCATCGTTCAATTCTGTTTTGCGAAGGTACACGCCCCCCACTTGCACCCTAGAGATTGCAGCCAAAAGCTCCCCTCTCTCCAAGTGGATGGGCAAACCTGTCCTCAAACAATTGCGGTTTCAACTCAGTTTTGATGCCCCTCAATTACCCGAGGAAAAACAAGTCACGATTCGCGGCGACGCCCGGGCATTGGAGGCTTTGTCTGATGCCGTCACGAATTATGTTCAGGACTTTGTGCAGCAGTCGCCCCAACGCCTCAATGCGACCTATTTCGCTTCAGAAGCTGACGCCACCTCTACGCCGTCAGAAATCCATACGGAGATTACAGAACCCACCACTCGCTTACAATCTCCTCACCCGGGCCCGGATGAAAAACGGTTCGAGGGTTTCCCAACTCTGCCCCAGGCTGAAGGGTCTTTGAATTTTCAAACCCCTGTTCCCCTTCTCGGCATTTACTTGAAACCCCGGGGATTACTCGCTCATGAGTTGTATTTCGGCGAACTCGCCACCCCAGAATCTGGCGAAGTGGTAAATCTGGGAACGTTGCAATTATTTGATTTAGCAACGGCCCTAGATTCCGCAGCAGCCGATGCGATCGCCTTGCCCAACTTAGGCGGAGTAGCCGGATTATCAAAGACTCCTCCTTGGATGGCGATCGCAGCGATGGCCCTCTTTACGGTGGGCGTCAGTACCTCCCTGCTTAAACTGCTCAATCCCCCGGCAGAAGTCGCTACACCAACAGTAGCTCAAAGCCCGGTAGCACCCTCACCCGAACAGGATTTGGCCCCGGTTCTCCCTCCAGTCGCCCCCCCTGGGGCTATTCCCCCAGGCCAGAATCCAGCCAGAACTGGAGTCCAGACCCCTCCGAAGGGGCCACAGCCATCAGCCTTACCCCCGACTGCGGCTACTTCTCCTCCGGTTCCGACCGTAGCGCCTCCTATGGGCGTGATTTCCCCTCCTGCACCCCAGGGGAGACCTACTACTCCTCCTCCGGCATCCCCTCCTGTGGCATCAGCACCAATGCCAGCGGCAACGCCTCAACCCAGACCCAGTGGCTTGCAGATGCCACCGGCTTCGGAACGGCGCGATCGCTCCCAGGTAGAGTTGGAAATTGTGCCCGACGACTCGGACCCCATGCCGCCAATGCGTCCAATGCCTTCTATGCCGGAAGACCCCATGCCGGAACCCCCGGATTGGGATGCACTGATGGGACGGGTGCAAAATTCTACCCCTGCACCGGAACCGAGTTTCGCCCCCATGCCCACTGCACCGGAAATGGCTGATTCTCCTCCACAGATGCAGCGCGAAAGCAATCCCGCAACAGCATCTGCCCCGGCTCCTGAATTGCCCAATGTGGCCGCTCTAAATGATGCACCGCCTCCTCTGCCGAATGTGCGTCTAGAGTCGTCTGCACCCATAACCGAAGAATCTGAGAGTCTGCTATCGGAAGCAGAAGGGATTGATGCGATCGCCCTGAAAGCGCCTCCGACTGACTTACCTGATTCAGCGTCGCAATCCAGTGCAGGCCCTGCCCCCGAGGAGAGTGCCGCCCGGAGTCAATCCGTCTTTGACGATCCGCCCCAATTAGCAGAGGCAAAGGATTATTTCCAAGAAACCTGGCAACCCCCCCAAGGGTTTAAGGACAAGTTGGAATATGTCCTTAACCTGAATCCCGACGGTTCGATTCAGCAAATCGTCCCCTTGGGGATAGCCTCCCAAACCCACCTCAATATGAGTGGCGTGCCATTGCAGGGTACCCCGTTTGTCTCTCCGTTACCTGAGGCCAAGTCTCTACAAATTCGGGTAGTCCTCGAACCCGATGGTCGCGTCTTGACTTTTGCCCAATAATCTGACATAATAAAGGATTACTTTAAAATAGGGAGATTGACCCTCAGCGCGTCAGTCTCCCTATTTTTTGGAAAAAATAGAAATTGATACAAAACTTTACATTCAGTTAATTTACATTGTAAGGTTAAACAAGATTTAAACTCTACACCTAATTTTCTGATAAGAAAAATGCAAATTAAGTATATAAAGGTTCCAACTTTGAAAATTCTTTCAAAAAAACTAAGGGGTGAGGGGTGACACCCCCCATCAACCGTGTTATATTAAATTCTGTAGATGCACCCTGATGGCAAGCGCCCAAGCTTTTGGGCGTTTTTTTTTGCCTAAATTTGGGAAAGGCTTTGTGGTAAGGGTGAGGTTGGTGCAGGCGATCGCCTGCACTGTGTCATCAAACCCGATAAAATCGGGAACGCTGAGATTAACCCCTGGTTTTACCCACCGCCTTATGATTGCTATTGAAGAAGTAGTGAATGCACTCGATCGCCGAGACTATCGAGAAGCGGCAAAATTACTCAAAGCCCTGCGTCAAGAGTCACCCCAGAATCCTTGGGTAGGGTTTTATGTTGGCCGATATTATGAAGAAACGGGGAAACTGGATACAGCGGAGAAAGCCTACCGGCAGGTCCTGCGAGATGTAACCAATCCCAAGATTGTTTCCCAGGCGCGGCAGGGGTTAAAGCGCATCGAAACCCTACCGAAAGAACGAGTTAAGCAGGCGATCGCCCAAGTCAAAAGCGATCCTTCCCAGCTTAAACCCGGGTTACTGGTGATTGAACCCATCGATTTAGAACAAAGAAGCGAACTGGTGCTCAAGTTTGCCCGGATTATGCAGCTACAACCCTATAACGCCAAACTGTTGCTGCCGACAAGAACCTGGCGGATGTACCGAACCGGGGCGATCGGGGAACTGCGGGTCTTTGTAGAGGAACTTAGACAAGCGGGAATCCATTGTTTTTGTGCCACCCGAGAGCAAATTAATCAAGTGCGGGTGTTCCGCATCAGCCATTTTGAAGCTATCTCTCCCCAAGCCGTCGTGATTTGCAAAGACGAAGGCGATCGCCTCGGTCAATTAGCCTTTAATTGGTCCGAAGTCAGCCAACAAGTAGAAGGCAACCTCCCCATTTTCAAACAAATAGCCGTTGAAAACCATCGACGCACCGAAGTCACTTACAAACAAGAAATCCACGAATATGTCGGCATGAAAGACTTGCACCTACCCGGGAGAGGCTGCATCCTACGCCTGTGCGAAGAAAAATATGAATTTGACAAAGGATTTCCCTTTATTCCCGGACAAGACCAAACCGGAAAAGTGAGAAAGTTCGGAATTGATAGCATGAGTATGCACTTAAAATGGCAAACCCTCATCAAAATTCTGAAACAACAACTCGGTGAAGTCCCCAGTTGGTCAGATTTTACCCCCTTCGCCGAAACCACAATCACCGAAGCGGATATGCTAGAGCGCATTTCTTCTCACATTGAGATATTTAGAGTGCAACCTAGTGTCTGGGATCCAGCCTTTCACTTGTATAGCAGCCTGGTTTTTCTTAAACCCTATTTGTAATAAAATTTAATGTATCCCAACGCGGGAACTGGGATACCCAGTTTGATAGTGGCAGTGCCTCATCAATATGATATACTAATCAATAAACTTTACGCTTGCGCGAATCATCATGTTAGCTAAATCCACCACTTACAGGATCACCTGGGAAAAGTTACCCGATGATTTTTTGCTGACCGATGACCCCGTGGATAATATCAATCAAGCGACTCTTGCGGCCGCCTTAACCGAAAGTTTGGAGTTGGCAGGAAAACTTCCAGAAACTGCCCTCACGCCCACCAATTACGGCATTTGTGCTACACTCAATGGCAAATTCGTCGTCAAAGCACCCGATTGGGCGTACATTCCCCATATTACTGTCAAACGCTCCGAAGTCGTTCGGAGTTATACCCCGAGACTGCAAGGAGAAATTCCCACCCTAGTCTTGGAGTTTTTATCAGAAACAGAAGGGGGAGAATATTCTATAAAAGAAACCTATCCTCCGGGAAAATACTTCTACTACGAGCAGATTTTACAAGTTCCAAATTATGGCATTTTTGAATTAGAAACAGGGATACTAGAACTCTATCATTTAGGAGAAAATAAGCGGTATCAACTGGAATCAGCCAATGAAGAAAGCCGCTATTGGATTCCGGAAATGCAGCTATTTCTAGGAGTCTGGGAAGGACAACGAGAAAATCGTCCCGGATACTGGCTACGCTGGTGGGATGAAGAGGGGAATTTACTCTTCTGGAGTACAGAACGGGTTGAACAGGAACAGCAACGGACTGAGCAGGAACGCCAACGGGCTGAGCAGGAACACCAACGGGCTGAGCGGTTAGCGGCCCAACTTCGGGCGGCGGGAATTGAACCAGCCGAGTAGTTTTAGAGTTGTGGATTAGGTTTTTTTCTAGCTAAAAAGACTTGCTCCACAACTCCTATCCCAAAGCGGGGATAAGCTTTAAAAACACCAGAAACACTTTCCTTGCCTAATATTACAGATTGACAAGTGAATAAAAAGGCGAGCGCTATTTCACCCCTTTTCCAATATTACAAATTGACAAGGGCAGGAAAGTTGCGATCGCTGTTTTAACCGTCCCAAGCATTACCGATTGACAATGGCATGAAAGGGGCGATCGCTCCTCTTATTATCCCGAATCCCTTTTCTATCCATTTTCGAGCGAATTCTCCATCAACTGAGTTAAAATAACAAATAGAAGATTAACCGATTTAGGAGAATAAACCATGAGACAACTCTCTGAAACCGAGCGTACACCGCGTCGAGGCAGAGTCTTTCCCGATAGTAACTACTCTCCTGAAGAACTCGCTCAACGTAAAGCAGAAAGGGATGCTTTATGGCAACGTTGCCATCAAATATTTGAACGAGTTAAACCAGATTTGATTGAGAATTACTACGACTGGTTTATGGTCATCGAACCCGAAAGCGGTGACTATTTCATTGATAAGGACCAAAACGTAGCCGAACAAAAAGCTGATGAAAAGCATCCCCACGCCCAAGGGGTTATTTTCTGCATCAACGAAACGGGAGCCTGTGCAAAAGTATGATTGTAGGGGATTTCACCCCCAAGGGAGAATTAGTTTTCGATCTCGATCTAGTTGCTGCTGATAATACCTTAATTTACGTGGAAGCGCTCTTCGATACCGGCTTTACAGAGTGGTTACTCATCAACGATCGAGATGCCATTGCACTCGGATGGAAGCGTAACACCAAACCGATCGCGGTTCAAACTGCTGGAGGTCAAACGGTCTTCAATCTTTATCGCGGTCTCGTGATTTTAGACGGGGAGGAATTCACGATTCCTGTTTTGGGGGGAGACAAAACGACCGACATTCTCTTGGGTGTGAAGTGGTTGCGATATAAACGGCTGGTTGCGGATTTAGCCGCCCGGGTACTGACGTTGGAGTAGGTGGAAGTGCGATCGCTGTTTCAACTGCCTGCAAGCATTACTGATTGACAATTGCCGGTAGGGGTGCGATCGCTGTTTCAATCGCCAACTGGTAATCGCCACCAGAGGGACAACCATTCCCAAACTCATCACGATCCAGAGGCGATCGCAATTTTGGAACACCTGAACCAACCCAGCAAAATCAATTTCCCAGTAGATAACCGCCAGAATGAGCAAGCTAATCGTCAGAGAAATTAGTCGTTTCATTAATTCTGAATTAAGGGTGAGTGGAAGAAGAGAAAAAGCGCACGCCTCAGTTTCTTAGGCATCTTCTGCGCTTTCAGTCTCCTGCTGATCATAGTTTGTAATAATACGGTAAATGTCATCGCCAGCAATATCGACTTGTTCAGATTTAGCATAAATCGTTAGCAAAACGATACCCTAAGCTGTTTTGATGTAGTAAATTAGACGGTAACCACCACTTTTTTCTTTCTGAGCATCGCTATTGCTGTGCTTTAACTTGGCAAACAATAGATCTCCTATAATGTAGGACTCTTCCGTTTGACGCAAGTTCACCATGAAAAGATTTCAGATTGTATCAATTTGTTGCAAACTGTGATAATTTATGAATTTTTTGCAATAGGCAGGCTAGGAGCGTTGACTTGCGATATACTGTGAACAGTGATTATTTCATTAACATTGGCGAAATTATTACTAATTGTTGTGTTTTTATGATATCAACTTTTTTACCACTAAAAAGCTCTATTGCCTGCTAAGTAGTGATAACTAAGAATGAAATGTGGACATTTTTTATCAATTAAGTTAGGGCAATTATCTGATTAACCCTCCATTTGAGTAATTAAAAAAAGAATGAGCCAAATTCACTTACGTCATATTAAATCTTACTTAGATAATCAATTCAAGAACTTAAACTTAATTGATACCTCCGATAGTCAGTCATCAAATAAATCGAGTAGTGAAGAGCTATTTTTGTCAAGAGCTTTAGCCGCCTTTGTTGTCATGACATTTGGAAATACCTCGGCAATAGAAGCGGCTAATTCATTAACTGATGGTCCTCAAGATAATGGAATTGATGGAATTTTTTATCATAAAAAACAAAAAATTCTTTATTTGATCCAATCAAAATGGAGCAGCAAAGGACAAAAAACTTTTGACACAGCTGCAACCCACAAATTTTTAGAGGGTTTTGATTATATATTGGCCGAAGACTTTAATAAATTCAATCAAAAAATTGTACAGAAAAAGGACGAAATAGAAATTGCATTAAATGATGCAAATACCTAGTATAAGTTAATGATAATTTATACGGAAATTCAAAATTTACCTCAAGATTCAGAGAATTTAATCAAGGAAAGATTAAATGAAATTAATGACATCAGTGATGTTGTTACTTATGAGGTTTTGAGGCAATCTGAAGTTCATAAAATAATATCTCAAGGTTTTGATAACTCTCCTATTGATATAGATATTATGCTGGGTAACTGGGTTAAGATTCCAGAACCATTTGAGTCTATTTGTGGACGTATATCTGCCAAAGATGTTGCCGAATGGAGAGATCAGTATTATCCTAAAATATTTGCCCCTAACATTAGATGTTATCTTGGAAATACCGAGATTAATGATGGAATTATTGAGACATTAAAGAACCAACCTGAGCATTTTTGGTATTATAATAATGGAATTACTGCACTATGCAAAACCGTTACAAAAAAAATGCTCAGAGGAGATAAATCAGACTCTGGATTGTTTGAATGTAAAGACTTACATATCATTAATGGTGCTCAAACCATTGGTTCGGTATATGAAGCTAATAAAACGTACCCCGATCATGTGGCATTAGCCTACATTCCTATTCGTTTAATTTCCTTAGAAAAATGCCCAGAACAGTTTGCAACATCAGTGACAAAATATAATAATACTCAAAACAAAATTGATCGCCGGGATTTTGTATCTCTTAATCCTGAACAAGAGCGCATCAAAATCGAATTAAAGTTTGAAGATGTTATTTATATTTATAAAACTGGAGAAATAATCCCTTCAGAACACCAAGGCTTTACATTAGAAGATGCTACAATTGCTCTAGCTTGTAGTATAGATATATCTTTTGCTGTTAGAGCAAAAGATAAAATAGGCACTTTGTGGGATGATATTAACACTGAACCCTATAAAAGACTGTTCAACCCAAATACTAATAGCTTAAAACTATGGAAATTAGTCCAGATAATGAAAGTTGTTGAAGGCACTCTTTTAAAGGAGCAAAATAACCAGGAAAAAAATACTTCAGATAATCGACGGAAGCTATTTTTAACTCATGCCTCTAAGCTGGTTCTGTATTTGATATTTAAAGATAAAGACCTTGAATTTTATTATAAAGATTTTGAAAATAAAAATATAGATCAAAATCAAAATAAAATTATAGAAAAAAAAGTGATTGACTACCTAGATAAAGTTGTAGATGCTGCTAATTCACTTTTTCCTAATGGTTACCCTGCAAATATATGTCGCAATCAAACTAAATGCAAAGAAATTCTTTCACAGGTTTAACAACTACCTATAGATTTGTGGAGTAATGGAATGGCTGGTTTCAAGTCGAAGTAAATGTCTACCCTAAACCAAAATTTTTCAAGATATGGAAGAAGATTGGTGGTGTCGGGTTTAAGCCAACAATCTCAGTGAAGTGGGCATTACGACGCCCGAGAGTGCTTATCCGATGGCCGATTTAGGGATTCTATTCTCTCAAATTCTCCGGCTTACGGCTTCGTTTCGCTATACTTTAGTTGGGTTGGAATTTGAGGATATTTATGGCTTATAGCGAACTGCTGGAGGATTTAGCGGATTTATCTTTATCAATTCGTGGATTGGTTTTAGCTCAAAATCTGACGGAAGGGGTGGAAACAATGCCCGGGTTTAAACCGTTTAGTTCTACTCATATTTGGCGACCCTACGAGGGAGAAATCTATACTCCTTTACCGGGTTGACTCGACCTAAAAAAACAGCTAAATGAGCTTTTAAGTTTAGCGCCAATTTAACAAGTCAGACCTCTAGGGAGGGGTGAAATTTTGCTGGAGAGGATTTCATGAACCTTATCCCCCTGTCCTTGTAAACTCGGTTTCTGATCGGGGGGTTTTCTGTTACTCTGAGATCCCCTCAACCCTGCTCTGGATAACCCCAACTATTAGCCAAACATTAAACTTTCCCAAATAACCGCCTTATTCTGAGAAAATAGAGGAGTAAGCCGTAAAATAACCCGCTTAAAAATATGGATGCTAACGAACTACTAGAACGGTATGCTGCTGGAGAACGAGATTTTCGCGATACGGACCTGTTCCGGGCGGATCTGAGTAATGCGGAGTTGAGTGGTGTCAGTTTCTTCCGCACGAGCTTGTTTGGGGCGAATCTATTTCGGGCTAAACTGATTGGGTGTGATTTCTTCCGGTCTACCCTAATCGGGGCGAATCTCTATTGTGCGAATCTTAGCGGGGCAAATTTGACCGGCGCAAATTTGACCGGCGCGAATCTCAGTGGTGCGGATTTAAGTGGTGCGGACCTCACGGATGCAGATTTGGGAGGTGCGGACTTGAGTTATGCCACGTTGCATTATACGGACTTCACTGGGGCAAACTTGTTTCGGGCGATGATGGTGGATGCGAAGTTGAATCATGCCAAGTTGGTGCGGGTGCGCTTGCGGGGGGCAAATTTGAATGGTTCGATTGTGGAAGGGGCGATTTTGTCGAAGGTGATGGGGCTTTCGGAGGAGGAGAAACGGGATCTGCTCGATCGCGGTGCAGTGATGGCGCAGTTGACAGAAGCGGTTCCCTCCCCGATCGCCTGACTTAATTCCGACTCAGGGGCGATCGCACTTCAAAACTCACCCGGCGATCGCCCCCTCAGTCACTCTTACTGGACAAACAACGGCATCACTTCCGCCGCTGTTAACAACCCGTAAATCCCCCGTTGGTGCAAGCGCACACCTGCCTTTAAATAGCCAAAAGCAGGACCACAAACATTCGCCGCCATACTGGTTTCATCCCCTAGGGTAAAGGTATGAGTGGAGATTTTACCCTCGAAAGTGCGGCCTGTAATTTGCATATTGGTACTCAGCGGCTTTTTGGGATTGCGGGTATCCACAATACCGCCGACGGTGACGCGATCGCGCGAACAAATTCCCGCCAATTCCAACATGATATCATCAGCGTGTTCCATGTTTTCCAAGGCCAATTTGCCATCGGTGCGATCGAGCAACGCTTCCACTTCTGCATCGGTCATTGCCATCGCTTGGGCTACGGTATATCCAGGAATATGGGCAATATCTTCGCGAATTGTGGCCCGATAAGCTTCCCAGTTGGCAATCCCGACTCCAAAGGTAATTTTCACGCTGTGGATTTCAGCGAAACTTTGGGCGGCTAAAGCAGCAGCCGCCGTTAATAATCCCGGGGTGGCACCACAGCCTGTCATGTAGGTAATCCCGGCTTTTTGTAAGTCATCCTGGAGTTCGAGTAACTGTTCAACGGCGCTGGTGCGTTTCAGGGCGTCTACTAAGACTCCGCGCCATCCAGACTTAATAAATTGTCTCGCCACCGATGCCATGAAGGTATTCGGGAGGTTGGGTAACGCCAAGAAATACCCATCCACGTCAGCTTGAGAAATTAATTCGGCGATGCTGTCGTTGCTGAGGATGCCACCGGGTTCGAGATAGCCGAGGGACCCCTGTTGATGGTAGGCGCTGATACAGGCATCGGGATTTAAGCCTTGGGAATTGTAGGCGTATCCTTGTTTATCGGCAGCAGCCACCCACAAAGTTTCGCGTTTCGGGGCGAGGATCCGGGCGGCAGCTTGTCCTAAGCCTCCAAACCCGAGAACACCGATTCGGAGGGGTTTTTGGGTTGGGGAGTGGGGGGTTTGCAGGTTACTCATGGGATTCCTTGAATTAAACAGATTCTCATTATCTAACGGAAGTTGAGCAGCAGCACGGTTTCTGGGGTGAGATGGACGGGGATTTGTAAAGAATTATTAATGCAAGGACTGGGGCCAGAGCTATCAAAATGTTTATAGGGGAGCATCAATTGTGTCAATGTTTATAGACGGGTATTCCTAGATTAGCAAGGGGTAAAGCGACCGGACTGTATAGGAATCTTTAGGAGGGGGCGGATTGAAAATAGCGGATACTTAAGTTGCTGCCCCTAAATATCCGGGAGTTGAGATCACTTGACGACTCTCTCAACTTAAGGGAAACTTAGCAAATATTGAGTGATTTACTCTAATCGGTAATAATTTTTGTTAAGGTATGACTCAATATAATTCGATTGGTCACAATAAGTTAAAGGGCTTGCCAATCCGGGCAGTCTAGGATCCCCGAATTGACCAAAGGGCATTACTGGCCGTGCTAGGGATGCCTGCGGATAAATTAAAACAACCCAAAAAGCAAACCAAACGCATGGAAACACTCGAATTTGTCATCTACCCCGATGGTCGAGTTCAGGAAAAAGTCACTGGCATTGTCGGTGCATCCTGTGCAGAGGTCACAGCGGCGATCGAAGCCCAACTGGGGCAGGTCCTAGTCCAGGAGAAGACTTCGGAACATTTTGCCCAAGTGGTAGAACTGTCCCAGACTGCAACCGCCCAGGCGAGTTGGAGTGATTGGTAAATTTTTCTAAAACTGCAATTTAATCGTTTCTTGTCCCCTTAGATTCACAATTGTCAGCACAAGAGAGTTATCCCTATGTCACATTTCAGCCAAATTAAGACCCAAATTCGCAATCTGACTTCGTTGCAATCGGCGTTAACGGAGTTGGGAATTGACTGGAAATCTGGTCCGACGGAGGTGCGGGGTTATAAAGGATTAACCCATAACGCGGAAGTGGCGATCGCCCAAGAGAACGGGTATGACATCGGTTTTTCCTGGAATGGTCAAGAGTATTCCCTGGTGGCTGATTTACAATATTGGCAGCAACCTTGGACGGTGAATCGGTTTTTAAATGAAGTTACCCAGCGCTATGCCTATCACACCGTGGTGAATGAAACAGCGAAACAAGGGTTTCAAATTGCTGAACAGCAAAAAAATGAAGATGGTTCGATCCGGGTTGTGTTGCAACGTTGGGCGAGCTAATGGATGATTTTTCGGAGTTCTCAACCCCCGAAACTCCCGATCGTTCGGGTCTCGAACCAGAGTTAGGTGGCGCGTTACGGGATGCCCCGGAACGTTCAGGTTTGGAGCCAGAGTTAGGCGGCGCATTGCGACAAAATGGCGTCTATGTGGACGAACCCACTTGCATTGGCTGCAAACATTGCGCTCATGTGGCGCGAAATACCTTCTATATTGAGGAGGATTATGGACGTTCCCGGGTGGTTCGCCAAGACGGAGACCCGGAGGATGTGATTCAGGAGGCGATCGACACCTGTCCAGTAGACTGCATTGATTGGGTGGATTACACCGAACTGAAACAACTGGAAAAAGAGCGATTGTATCAGGTGATTCCCCGGGTGGGATATCCGGTGGAACAGGCGATTTCCATTGTGGGGACTCGCCGCAAAAAGGAAGTGTCTAAGGTGAAAAAAAAGAAGTCAGTGAGCGACTAGAGGGGTGCGCTTGACCAACTTCAAGGAGGCGAAACTTTATTCTTGTGGTTGGTCAAAAAAGTAGGAAGCGGCCCAATTTTTAGGAAAGCCTGAAACTGGATAACGACTGAAGTCGTTACTACAAACAGGGATAAAACCCAGGACAATTTTCCAGAAAGCCTCAATGGTTGATGACTGTTGGGGCTTTTTTGGGTTTGGGGTTATTTTAATGCATTATGTTCGGTGAGGATTCGTTCGACTCGCGCTTCTTCTACTTTTGAGGTGAGTTTTTCCGCTTCATGGCGATCGCGCAGGGTTTTGGCGAGGCTAAATGAGGAACCCACGGTGAAGATGACACCCATTCCCATATAACCTTTGACCCAACTGGTAACAGGTAAGTTAACGATGCCTACGCCAGTCGCTGTTAAGGCGATCGCAAAGGAAGCCCAAACTTGAATAACCCACGCTGTTGTATGATGTTGCGGAGAAACTTTATTCATAAAAAACACCCTCAATCTCTGATTTTCAGAGGTGTAAACGGTTTAGGGTTTCCTGAGCTTGTTTTGCTTGATTCTATGGCCCACAGGTTTCAGTCTGGCTAACCCTGTGCCAGTTTGAAAAGTGGTACTTCGATGTGCTCTCTTAAGTGGTCAGCAAACTCCGATATAGATTGCCGATGCTTCCGATCTTTCCCGGCGATCAAGATTCGGAGGTGTAACCCTGGAACTTGCACAAATATTTGCACAAATTATTGACAATTTTACAAATATCGGGTAATTTCCTGGACTTAAGAACGAAAGGAATGGGCGATCGCCAAGGCAAATTAATCCCTTTTGAGCGAGCTGGTTTTTTCCTTTCATCAGAATACAATCTCATCCGCAACAGCGCAATCACTATTCTTCAATAATTTCTTCCTCGTGAAAAATAAAAATATCCTCTGATTCCTCCTCGATGGGTTCCTCCTCTTCAATTAACCCACTCAGATTTTGAACCACGAAGGGAAGAGAGGCCCCTTTGAGACCCCGCTTAATGCGATCGGGGGTGTCGTCAAACACCACGAACAGGGGATAAATGGTATCGGACCCTTCCCCGATGATGTATTGATAACGCAAAGGCATTAACCACTCATAAGCATGAGACAACCACATTTGAGTTTGTCGCCAACGGCGTAGTAAATCCGAAAAATCTTCATCAGGACGATGAATGAAGATAAAGATTTCTCCCCCCATTTTTACCTTCCAATCGGGGTCACACATCAAAATTGCGATATCGCAGGGTAAAGAAATCACATCTCCGGAATTCGCGCTCAATCCACTGGGAGAATGGGAAGAGAGGGTTTCTCGAATGCGGATATTCGGCAAGGGAATCGGGATGACACTTTCCTGGGGACGGCGCATACTTGGAATCATTTCCAAATAGGTTCGATACTGCCGAAGCAGGGCGATCGCATTGGCACGATTGCTATAGTCCGCGAGTAACTGTTCGTAATGGTATTGTTTAAGAGACATGATTTTTCAATAAATTTCGACTTCCTAGACTGAGTTATTCTGCATGGCAGTCGGATAGTGCTGTAGTCAAATCTAACAAAATTTTCTAGTGCGGGGGGGGGATTTTTCCACAAACCCCGCCGGTTATTGGCAATTAGATTTCCCCGAATCGCGACCTCAATTCAACTGGGTTTAGCCCAGTTTGTCAAACACCGCAAACATTGGGAGATACATAGACATCAAAATCGAACCGACCATTGCCGCAATGCCCACCATCATAATTGGTTCCAGGGTGCTGGTAAGACCTTTAACCGCTTGCTCTACTTCATCTTCATAGAAATCAGCAACTTTAGACAGCATCTTATCTAGTTCCCCAGTTTCTTCCCCAATTCGCATCATCGAAATAGCCATTGCCGGAAAAATCTTTTCGCGATCAAAGGCATCAGTTACACTCCCTCCTTGTTCCACCTCGGATTTACCCTTCATGATGGCATTGGAAATCACCTGATTTCCAGCAGTACGGGCCACAATATCAAAACCCGTTAGCATGGGCACCCCAGCGCCGGTTAACATGGAAAAAGTGCCACAGAAACGAGCAACAGCAGTAAGTTTAATTAAAGGACCAACGATGGGGAGATTCAGGTACATCCGATCGCAGATTAAACGGCCCGCAGGAGTTCGGTAAAATGCTTTGTAGGCAGTGACTAACAGGAAAAGGCCGATCAGCAGTGGAATCATTTTCATCGGCGACCGAGTAAACTCACTGATTCCGAGCATAATCTGGGTAAACATGGGTAATTCTGCGCCCAATTCTTCAAAAATACCGGCAAAGGTAGGCAGCAGAAAGGTTGTCATGGCGAAAAACACGATGAGAGCAATACTTCCCACGGCTTTCGGATAGGCGGAGGCGGATTTAATGTGGTTTTGGATCTTGGCGGATTTTTCTAAGGCAATTGCGAGACGGTTGAGTACCATGTCAAGCACCCCACCGATTTCTCCGGACTCTACCATTGCACAGTAAAGGTCATCAAAGAGATCGGGGTATTTTGACATGGCTTCGGAAAGAGGTACCCCGGTTTCGAGTTCGCCTTTAATCTTACGCAGAGCCTTTTTTAGTTTGGCATTATCGGAAGTTTCCCCCAACATCGCGATCGCCTTCATCAAGGCTACGCCGGAGTTAAACATAACGGCTAACTGTCGGGAAAACACGGCTTTATCTTTCACCGTAACTTTCGCCATTGCCACATTAAGATTTTCTTCTATAGCGGCAAAATCAAAGCCTTTCTTTTTTTCTTCTTGATTAAAAACGTTAGTAGACATGGTTAACCTCTAGATTAGGGGGAAATTTAAGGACCGAGGGGATGGGATGACTGGGATGAGCGTCATTTTCAATTAAGGGTGCCAGTTGAATCAGGATGCAGTTAAGGGGCGATCGCGCCTTGCACCCCAACAAGGCATTAATTCGCATCCACTCAGATTTCCGACTCCATTGCCAATTCCATCCTAACAACGGGTGCTCTCGATGGGCGTTGTTATTGGGAGATTTAGGAGTGAGGGAGAGGGCGATCGCACTCCCCCCTGTGACCTCGCCCCGCCCACTAGCGGCCCGTCGCTGCGTTGGTAAGAGAGGGTGAGGGTCCGATCAACCGTTCCAGTTCCTCCGCTTTAACTGCTTTACTCATGGCAGCCTCCCAGGAGACCTTGCCATCTTTATAATGTTTAGCCAGTGCCATTTCCATCGTCTGCATCCCTAACCGCGCCCCTGTTTGGATCATGGAGTAAATCTGCGCCGTCTTTCCTTCCTTGATCAAGTTGCCAATAGCGGCATTATTGACGAGAACTTCCTGGGCGCACATCCGACCCCCGCCAATCTTCGGGACCAAGTTTTGGCTGCAAATTCCCACCAAGGAAATCCCCATTTGAGCGCGAATTTGGGCTTTAACTTCTGGGGGAAACACATCCAACATCCGGTCTACGGTCCCCGATGCAGAGTTGGTGTGGAGCGTTCCCATGACTAAGTGACCCGTTTCTGCCGCAGATACAGCCAGAGAAATTGTCTCAAAGTCCCGCATTTCTCCCACCAGAATAATATCAGGGTCTTGACGCAGCGCTCCTTTTAGGGCGTTCGAGAAGCTTTTGGTATCTTCCCCTTTTTGACGCTGGTGGAACAAGCTCTTGATATTGGGAAACACATATTCAATCGGGTCTTCCACCGTGAGGATATGTTCGCCGCGAGTGCGGTTAACGAGGTCCAGTAGCGCCGCCATCGTGGTGGTTTTTCCCGAACCCGTTTGACCCGTCACCAATAACAGCCCCCGAGGGCGCTCAGTCATTTCCCGGATCACTTGGGGAACCCCTAACTTATCCGCGTTGGGAATGGTGGAACCCAAGGCCCGTAAACAAGAAGCCCAACATCCGCGTTCCCGGTAAACGTTCACCCGGAAACGCGCCAATCCTTTGACCCCATAAGCGCAGTCTAAATCCCAGTTTTGTTCCAAGGTTTTGCGCTGTTGGTTGTTCAGCATCTGGAAGATGACTTGCTGACACTCTTCTGGGGAGAGGCTTTCCCCAAATTGGGGCTGGGGAGACAGTTTGCCGTTGACGCGAAAGTAAATCGGTGCACCCGCTTGAATGTGGATGTCGGAGCCACCTTGTTCAACCAGGGACTCCATAATATCTTCAATGACCAGACCTGCCATAGTCGCCTTTTCTCCGATAATCTCTGTTTAGATTGTATTGAAAGTAAATTCCCCTGCAAAGTTAGGGCGATCGCCTCACTCTTGGAATCGGGGGGTCAAGCAGTACAGACAATCCAACCACTCTTGCTGCAATCCGGCACCGCAAGCCTTACAAGTTAAACCCGTTTTGCGTTTGGCTTTAAGTTCTGCTTCCAAACCGGAGTCGGTAAAGGTGACGCGCTCAACCTCTTCAAAGGTAGTATGTCCTTCGCGAACTAGGTTCAGACTATAGGCTAACAAGGTCACCATGCCCTCTTCAACTGCCGCTTCCTTAATCCGCTCTGTGGGCGCACCTTGAGAGATTAACGCTTGCAGATTTTCCGTATTTTTGAGGACTTCATAAACCCCAACCCGGCCTTTATATCCACCGCCCCCACATTTCTGACACAAGTTCCCGGCATCTTGAGCGGCTTTTCGGTCAGCTGGGGCGACGATATTAGCTTTATAGAACGTCACATTAGTTTCCCCAGCCGTTGCCAGACCGTATCGAGCGAGTTCTTCTGAGGTTGGGGTGTAGGCGATGCGACACTCACCACAGACGCGCCGCATCAAGCGCTGGGCCAATACACCAATGAGTGAACCGGCCACCATGAAGGGTTCTACCCCCATTTCATCTAAGCGGGCGATCGCCCCGGCTGCGTCGTTGGTATGCAAGGTCGTCAGCACTAAGTGACCCGTTAGTGCCGCTTCAATAGCGGTTTTTGCCGTTTCTTTATCCCGAGTCTCACCCACCAGAATGATATCCGGGTCTTGCCGCATGAACGCCCGCAATAAGTTGGTAAAATCTAACCCTTTGGCCCGGATCACCTGACACTGGGTAATCCCTGGCAACGCATATTCAATTGGGTCTTCTGCGGTCGAGATGTTCACGGCCGGGTCGTTTCGTTCGGCTAACACCGAGTACAACGAGGTGGATTTTCCTGAACCCGTCGGTCCCGTCACCAAAATTAGGCCAAAGGGACGACTTGCCATCTCTCGAACGATCGCCAAACTGTCTTGATTGGAAATTAATTTATCCAACCCTAACTGGGTGGAAGAGTTATCCAAAATCCGCAAACAGAGTTTTTCGCCATACCGCGACGGCAGACAGTTTACCCGGAAGTCCACGGTACGTCCCTGGAAAATTCGGCGGATCCGTCCATCTTGAGCATTCCGACGTTCCGCAATATCCAGATCCGCAATAATTTTAAATCGAGACGTTAGGGCGGGGATAATCTTCTTCGGTAACCGGGCAAACTCTTGGAGTACCCCGTCTTTACGCATCCGAATCCTCAGAAATTCTTCTTGGGGTTCGACGTGGATATCCGATACGCCATCAGAAAGGGCTTTTGCCAAGATTTTATTAACGGTGTTAATAATGGGTGCGTCGTTGGCCCCTCGCAACGCCGCATCCAGATTCATGTCTGCATCATCTTCGGGGGCGTCGTCGAGGGATTCCCCGTCTACGGCATCAAAGGCATCAGCGTTGAGGTTTAAATCGAGTTGATTGGCTTGTTCTGCTTTAGCTTGTTGCTCTTTTGCCTTCTCATCAGAATAGAGATTGAGTAAGTTTTGATAATCTTCCGGTGTAATTACCAGGCGGCGCAAGCTCAATCCCTGGGGTCGGAGAATCCGCGTTAAGTCATCCAGGGCCGCTAAGTTATCCGGATCGACCATAGCGATGGAAACCGAGGGGGGATCGCTCTCGTTCCGGGAGATGGGCAGGATGCGATGACGACGGCAGCTTTCTAGGGGAAGTAAGGTTTCTAAAAGTTGGCCGAGTTGTTCCGGTGAAAGTTCGGTAATTTCCGGATCCAAGGCTTCTACGCCGTAGACCACTTTCAGTTCAAAGAGCTGTTGTTTCTTGTACTGCCGTAGCAATTCCGGGGGAAGTTGCTTCCCGGTAATGGCTTCTAGGACCTCCGTAAGAGGCTTCCCGGATTTCCGACTTTCAATGTGGGCCCGTTGAACTTGTTCGCGATCGGCATAGCCGGCTTGGATAAGCTTATTGCCGAAGGGAGAAAAAGCATTCTGGACAACTAGAGCACGCCGCTGTGATGCGAAGTTTGTCATGGCTGGTGAACTTAATATGCTGTTTAGAGTATTCCCAAAAGTAAGCGGGCAAAGCACAAGCGCCGCGAGTGGTTAGCTCTGGCTTGGGTTCATCCGTCAGATCGCAACGTCAGAAAGACGGGTGGGGCGAATGCGATTGAGGGTTAATCCCCACCGCGATCGCCGTTGTTGGTTTAGTTCAATGTTTACCGGATTATTTTTAATGATAGCTTTTACTACCGAAGAAAGCACAAATTTTTGAGCGATATAGCTAGTCTAAATCAATGGGATAATTCTTCAAAGCACAGGGAGCGTCTCCCTGTCAATTATTGTATTGCCCCAACGATTTCAACTCGTTATATATCAAAGTTCTTGCTTTCATTCCATAAGCGACTCCCCCAACCCCGTTGTCAGGTCCCCGGACAGCCCCCCGGATCAAGGAGGAATCCAGAGGAATAAATGTTTGATTCACGGGGGGCTTGAGACAATTTTGTAATTTCTCTATTCTAAGTTAGGGAGGTTGGTTTCCCCGGCTTATTTCTTTTTCACAGGTTGGGCGATCGCACTCCAGCTAGCAAATCCGCTTTTATACCTAAAACTCTCTAAACTCAACCCGCGCTCGACGATCCCTGTGATTTACCTCGGCGCTATTTTTCTTCCTGTTTTTCTGGTAGTTGATTTAACTCCCGCACCTCGCAAAGCGGTTTACCTCATGTTTTTGCTGTTTTTTTAAACTTATCTAAAGATTTTACCCCTAAAATCCAAAAATTTTAATCGTTTTTGATTCAGTATATCCGTTTTAAATTTAAAACTATAATCACACGATTGAGTTACGCTAACCCGGGTGATAAAGCCAAGCCAAAAATCAGCAAAGCTCTAGCACGGACTCCCTATAAAATTGTGCCAATGTCCTCGGAAGTTTTATAAAATATTAACAGTGCTGCCAGGGCTGATAACAAGGGCATTAGATACATAAGAAACCTCTTTTCAATTTCTTAAAGGCGTCCGATTACAGGTCAGATGG
Organism: Cyanophyceae cyanobacterium; assembly: GCA_038321985.1. Lineage (GTDB taxonomy): Bacteria > Cyanobacteriota > Cyanobacteriia > Cyanobacteriales > Laspinemataceae > Laspinema. Next base: position 57,666 of record JBBQFN010000009.1, read on the forward strand.
CTCAGGACTTGAATATCCCATTACCCTATCATCTTTCTCCAGCTGGTCCAGTATTGTAGGCGACAATCCGCAGGTTTAGCTCTATTTTTGTTTCTAGGTCAATATTTTTATAGTTAAGTTGCATCTTTAATTCCGAGGAAAGGGAGCTTACCCCCCATTATTTCATAAAACAAGTTGCAACATAAGGTTAGGAAAAATTCGGCCTTTTTAAGGAAAAAATAGAAGAGAAGTTAGCTAGCTTTTGTAGAGGGGAGAGAGATAGCGAGTCCGATAGAGAATGAAGAGAACGAGGGAGAGTTGAATCGGCCAAGGGGCAATAACGAGGTCATAGCCGACGCCTAGAGTACCCACTGTGATCGCCATAATGCGGGGAATTTCTTCTGAAGTATTTAAATAACAAAACCCCGCTACGAGACTGGCAGTTAGTGCAATCCAGAACATCCCTAACATTTTGAGTCCCTCCTCTGGGCGATGGGTGAATGGTTTGAAGGTACAAATATTTTTTATTTCCTCCCTGTAATTTAACTCTGCGTCTAATATAAAACGGTGATTGGAATAAGCCTAAGCTAAGATAATCATCACGTGAATAAGAGACCCAAATCAAACCCGAAGGCGATCGCGATCGCATCCTTTGCCAGTTCAGTGTTACAACTTCAGTCTTCCTTTCCGAGTTCGTAGAGGCGCACCCCTGAAGGGGTGATACCGAACTGAAGAGGGAATGACTAAAGTCGTGATGTTGAACTGGAGTTAATTGGGGGGGTCTAGGCGGTTGACGAGGAGGGCCACGGGAATCATCGGTAACCCAGCTACTAGACAGATTAGTCCTTGGGTTGCATTTAAGGGTGCAGTTTGGAAGATCCGGTTGAGTAGGGGAACTTGGGAGAAGAGAATTTGCAGAACGATCGCCCCAATAATTCCGCTGAGAATGGCGGGTGCACCAACCCTCGAATTGAGGGTTCCCTTCATTTTGGCAATTAAATTCGGCAATAATTGGCTAATACTTAATAGATAAAAGATTCGGCCTGAAACTAAGGATTGAACGGCGATGGTTCGCGCTAGGGCGAGTTGGTCGGGATAGGTTCGGAGTGACCATTCAAACATCCCAAAAATGACAATCCAGTTGTAAATGGCGACGATGAGAATGCGTTTAATGCGATCGCGTGATAAGAGAGATTCACTGGGGTTGCGCGGTGGTTTTTCCATGACCCGAGGGGATTTCGGTTCAAAGGACAAGGGAACAGTCATGGTGATGGAGTTGAGCATATTTAGCCAGAGAATTTGTAAGGCTTCAATGGGCAGGTATCGACTTAATAACACACTCAATAAGACTGTCATCGATTCCCCTAAGTTGACAGGTAAAATAAAGGAAATCGCTTTCACTAAATTACTATAGACCGTGCGTCCTTCTTCCACTGCCGCTTCAATGGAGGCAAAGTTATCATCAGTGAGAATAATATCAGCGGATTCTTTAGCAACTTCGGTCCCTGCACCTCCCATTGCAATCCCGACATCAGCTTGTTTGAGGGCTGGTGCATCGTTGACCCCATCTCCCGTCATGGCGACAATCTCACCTCGGGCTTGTAATGCTTCTACAAGGCGGAGTTTTTGTTCCGGTGCCACTCGTGCAAATACAACGCTATCTTCTAGGTTATTGGCGAGGGTTTGATCATCCATTTCACCGATTTGAGTGCCGGTAAAGGCTTGAACTCGACCGTTTTTCTGCATTCCCATGCGTTTGGCGATCGCAGCGGCGGTGGTGGCATGGTCTCCGGTAATCATTTTCACCTGAATTCCGGCGTTTTGACAGGCGGCGACAGCGGCGATCGCTTCGGGTCTCGGGGGGTCAATCATCCCCTGTAATCCCATAAAAATTAACCCCTCGTCGATATCTGGGCGATCGATGTCCTGAAGTCCCGGTCTGACGGATTTTTTGGCAAATGCTAAGACTCGTAACCCTTGTTCTGCCATGATTTCGACTTCCTGATGCAAGGCATCTGCATCTAAGGAAATCACCTCACCTTGACTATCAAAGATTTGGGTACAACGCTTGAGGAGGGATTCTACCGAACCTTTGACATAAATTGTCGGTCCATCGGGAGTATCATGCAAGGTTGCCATATACTGAAACTCAGATTCAAAGGGAATTACATCCAGTTTTGGCAGTTCTTCGGCGATCGCATCTTGGGTTAATCCGGCTTTATTAGCGGCTACAATTAATGCGCCTTCCGTTGGGTCCCCCACAACAACCAGATTCCCATCTTTTTCTTCAATATGCGAATCATTACATAGAAGTCCGGCCCGCAGACATTCTAATAGAATCGGGTTTTGCTGGAAGTCAACCGGGGAATCATTGATGGAAATTTCGCCTTCAGGTGCATATCCTTGACCCGTAACTTGATACTTTTGACCCCCGGCATGAATTTCTTGGACTGTCATCTGATTTTCAGTCAAAGTGCCGGTTTTATCGGAACAAATGACGGTTGCACCCCCGAGGGTTTCTACCGCAGGCAATTTGCGAACGATCGCATGACGTCGCGCCATGCGGTTTACCCCAACGGCTAAGGTAACCGTTACCACTGCCGGTAATCCTTCGGGAATCGCACTCACAATTAAGGCGATCGCTGCTTCTAATGCACCGGCGATCGATTCTTGCACTTCCCCAGATGCCTGGTAATAATTATGGAAGGCTACGGCAACAGTTAAGGCACCTAACCCCAGGACCAAAATCATCCAAACTTTACTAAATTTATTAAATTTGCGGGTTAAGGGTGTGGTTAAATTGGTGCGTTGGTCAATCAGTTGAGAAATCTTTCCGGTTTCTGTATTATTTCCGGTGGCCACTACCAAACCTCGGGCTTGACCGAAAGTCACTAATCCCCCAGCATAAGCCATATTGATTCGTTCAGCCAAGGCAGTTTCTAGGCTGAGTATCTCGATATTTTTTTCTACAGGAACTGACTCCCCAGTGAGTCCTGATTCATCAATTTGCAAGTTCCGAACTTGAACTAACCGCAAATCAGCCGGTACTTTGTCCCCAGAATTGAGTAAGACTAAATCCCCCGGGACTAATTCTGTCGAAGAAATGCGCTGTTTGTTGCCGTCTCGAATTAAAGTCGCTTCTGTAGTGACTGCTTTCGACAAGGCGGCGATCGCCCCTTCAGCTTTCCATTCCTGGAGGAATCCAATAATCGCATTAATAATCGTTACCCCCCAAATCACCCAGGCATTCGGCCATTCTTCTAGGAAGGCTTCTACGGCACCGGCCACGAGCAAAATTAAGATTAAGGGTTGATTAAACTGGAGGATAAATTTTAACCATAAAGGTTGGGCTTTTTTGCCCGTCAGTTCATTAGGTCCAAATTCTTTTAATCGTTCATTTACGAGGTCAGAATTGAGTCCAGACTCCTCACTAGATTCGAGCAGATTGGCAATTTCTTGCTCTGATAAGCTATGCCATTCTTGGGAAGTTAATGCGGAGGTTTGGTTTGATGCTTGCATAAAATTATCTCCGAATGGGGGATCGTTTCAATTAATTCCCAAAAATTAGGTGAATTGATTCCAAAATTCAACTAGAGGAAACCTTGATTTTTTAAATACTCAAACCAGGGGAGTATTTAAAAAATATAACAGGTTAAAATACCCGAGTTTTTATAACTCGAATGGGTTCGTAGAATCAAAGCTATTTAAAAACTTTACTCACCTGGGATTCTTGGGCTCAGCTAGAGTTTCGTTTAATGTAACATATTCTCAGGAACGATTGCTGTGTTTGTACTCAGTGCCATACCATTGCATTCCAGATCAGGAGATCTATATAAAATTGGCAATTCGTCAATATTTCTGAAGATAGATTTTGAGGTAGCCGGCGATCGCTAACCCAAATTAAAGAGACGCGTGGGATAATAAATTAAAACCAGTCCAAGGGGAGGATATGAACGAGCAAACCGTTACCTGGCATCTGCAACAACCCGTACTCCCTCCGGAGTGGTTCCTCGCACAAGTACGACAGTATCTCAACTCCAACTCATCGGGTTTATCCGGTCAATATGCGGCAGCATTACTCTGGCAACGGGGAATTCAGGACCGCGAGGAACTGGCGCGGTTTTTAAATCCGCAAGACTATCAACCCGCCAGTCCCTTTGACTTTGGTGAGGAAATGCACGCTTGTGTCGATCGCCTCCAATTGGCCCGGAAACAGGGGGAAAAGGTCGCAATCTGGGGAGACTTTGATGCGGATGGTATCACCGCCACCAGTGTCTTATGGGATGGACTGGGCCAATTTTTCACCCCCACCCGCGAACTCACCTACTTCATTCCCAACCGCTTAACCCAATCTCACGGTCTGAACCGGGCGGGAATTGACGATTTAGCCGCATCAGGAACAAGCTTAATCGTCACCTGTGATACAGGTAGCACCAATCTCGACGAAATCGACTATGCTCGCTCTTTGGGCATTGATACTATCGTCACAGATCATCATACATTACCCCCCATTCGCCCTGGAGTGGCGGCGATTATCAACCCCCGTTCTCTACCGGCAAACCATCCCCTTGCTCATCTTTCGGGGGTCGCCGTTGCTTACAAAGTCGTAGAAGCTCTGTATAGCACAATGCCGGACATTCCGCAAGAACCGTTAGAAGAATTATTAGATTTAGTTGCCATTGGATTAATTGCCGACTTGGTACAACTGAGTGGGGACTGCCGATATTTAGCCCAAATGGGACTCAAACGCCTAAATCAGGAATGGCAGAAATCTCCGACGGAACGGCGCAGACCCGGGGTTGGGGAGTTGTTAGATTTGTGCAAACGCAATGGCGATCGCCCGACGGATATTTCCTTTGGCATCGGTCCACGGATTAACGCCGTCAGTCGGATTTACGGGGATGCTTCCTTTTGTGTGGAATTGCTCACCACTCGCGATCGCCGTCTCGCCCAAAAACTTGCCCAAGAAACCGAACTGGCTAACTCTCGCCGTCAAGCATTACAAAAAGATGTGGATAAACAAGTGAGTCAAAAACTCGCTCGTCTCGACCTTTCTACGACCGGCGTCATTGTTTTAGAAGACCCCCAATGGCCGGCGGGAGTCCTCGGTTTAGTGGCAGGTAAAGTCGCACAAGACTACGCCCGTCCCACCATTCTTTTAAGTACCGAAGACAGCAGCAAAGGAGAAGGGGAAACTCAAAAAATCCAGCTTGTCACTGCCTCGAAAAATGAAACTTCCTTTCCTCTGGCGCGAGGGTCGGCACGTTCAGTCAAAAGTATAGATTTATATGAATTAGTTAAGGAACAAGAGCATTTATTGCACCGTTTCGGCGGTCATCCATTCGCCGCAGGGTTAAGTTTACCCGTTCAAAATATCCCCCTATTCACTGAAGCAATTAACCGATTGCTTAAGGAAAAAATGGGAGCTGTTGCCGGCTTAGGAATGCCCGTAATTCAGGCGGATTTGCGCTGTACTGTGTCGGAGTTAGGCCAAAATTTATTTAGGGAATTAAGAGTATTAGAACCTTGTGGAATGGGAAATTCAGTTCCCTTGTTATTAATTGAAAATTGCCAATTTAAAAAAAGTTGGAATGGTAAACCCAAAGATAAAAAAGGCCGCAAAATAGAATATATTAAAACAGAATTTCAGATTTGGGATGAATCTAGCGAAAACGGTTTTCCCGGATTGTGGTGGGGACATTATAAAGAGGAACTCCCCACTACTTCTGCGGATGTAGTGGTTGAACTGGATTACAATAATTATAAAGAACGCTATGAAGTCCGGTTGATTGCGGTACGTCCCCGAGAAGGAAGTTCGGTTGTGATGTCTCCGGAAGGAGGGCTAGAAATTATCGATTGTCGCCGCCAACTGAGGCAACAGGTAGAGGAGAGGCACGAAGAAGTAATCAATGTCAATTTTAAGGGGTTTGATCTCGATCGCACTGCCTCGATAGTGTTAGAAACCTGTCCGAGTAGCTGGGAGGAATTGCACGAGTGGTTAAAGTTGGCACTCCAGGCACAAAAGAAACTAGCGATCGCCTATCCCCCACCCAAACCTGTTTCGCCGCTTCAGGTTTGGCAACAGTTGGTAGGGGTTGCTAAATACTTAAGTCGAACGGGGCAACTAGCAACTCGGGGACAATTGCGTTCTAAGCTATCCATTAGCGATCGCACCTTAGAGTACGGGTTAACAGCATTAATGGAACTGGGATTTAAGGTCAATGTCAGGGGTGACTCTGTGCAGTTTAGTCCAGGACCTTCAGTAGATCCCCTAGGAGTTGGCGATCGCTTTTGTGCAGCAGTTCAGGAAGAACAGTTTCAGCGGCAGTATTTTTATGAAGTACCTCTGTCTACAGTCCAGGCGATCGCCCGGAGTCAGGGAGATGGGGGAGAAATTTGACATACATCCCTGGCGATAAACAGCGGTTGTGGCTGTGCTATACTCGCAATTAATCGATTTGACCTTGATGTTCACATCTATAATCGTTCCCTTCCCATTGCGCCATATCTAATTCACTCAGGCGTTGCACCCGATCGCATTCGGGGGAATAAATGGGAGAGATGAGTACCCAAATTACACTTCGGATGACATCTAGTGCGGTTTTTAGCCAGAATTCTTGATTGCCGGGGATACCTTCTTCCTCTACCGTGTCGATTTCTACAGCAATTCCTTTCGCCCCTAGGAGAATCTGTGCTAGCCACTTGGCGCGAGGGAGATGACTATCGGAGGTGATGACTTTGACTTTCTTTACCTGCGACTGTTTTAAAAGTTCAGCATTAAAAGTGAAGTTGCTAAAGGTAGAGGAAGCGCAACGTTCTAACCAAACGTTGCGCTTGCTGGCGCGATCGCGCTCAAAAATTAACCACACGCAAGGAGGGTCAGCCCCTTGGGAAATGAAAATGGGAATCTCTGGATTTTGTTTGGCAAATTGGGTAACATACATTTCTCGCTTGATACTGCCACCTAGGACTAAAATAGCATCCACGGACCCAGCGGCAGCAGATTCTAAGCGGGTCATCTGGACAACCGCTAATCCGCCTAGGATTAAAGAAAAAATTAAAGTAACTCCCGTGATAATTTTCTTTTTTCTCCCGGCGCTGCTATTCCCTAATTGGTGCGAATTTTGTTGGGGACGACTTCTTTGCTTCATTGCGATCGCCCAGAGGTATCGGGTCGCACAAAAATCACTTGCCCTTGTTCGGTGATTTGCTTTTCTGCACCGAGATTGAGCATTTCTTGTTCGGCTCGTTGTTTGACAGATTCACTGATACCATTTTGATACACCTCATTCCAGGACCATAAGCGAACTGCGGTACTGTCAGGTTGGGTTCTCAAAAAGTCAGCGGCACCTTGATAGAGTTCGGCGTAGTCTTCATAAGGGGTGCCGATAGTCCATTGGGCCGCCATTTCATGGGAGTGAATGCTGCCGGGAAGGTCCCCGAGTAATAGCAGTTGATCCAGTCCTTTAAATCGCCACACTAAAAAGGCTTGAGGATTGATTTCCGGGGACAAGGCAGCCAGACCCCGTTCCATTAATTGGAGGCCCATTTCCGGTTCCCCTTGGGCGAAGGAAACGGCGGTGGAAATAAAGGGATACATTTCGGCAAAGCGCGGATCCAGGCTGGTAATGACGTCGAAGTAGTCGTTATTCAAAGAATAGCCGATTTGATTTCGGACCTCTTCATCGCCAAAATATTGCACCCATTTCAAGAAGGCATAGTTAGCCATCAGGTTATCGAAACCTAGGGTCGGCGATCGCTTCAGCATTTGTACTTCGATGGCTTCCTGTTGTTCAGCTTGTCTGGGGTCGAGTTCTTCTAGGCTGGGTTTTCCCAAGCGCGTCTGCTGCATCACAACGGCACCAACAAGGGCAACAATGGCGATCGCCACAGTCCCCCACTCTCCCCACCCTCGCGAGGTAACGGTTTGTACTTTAGAATCCACTACACCCTTCTCCTGTCTTATTCTTTCGGGTTCAAAGCAACCCCTGCCGTTCATCCAAGCCCCTAGAATTTACTCAATCTCGTTCTGATTGCGTAAGTCCTGAGACAGTCCTCCAACTCTCTAGGGGAGTTCCCTCTCTCTGGGGGAGTACCTGCCGAGGCAATTTCAAGTAGGCTCCACCCGTTACAGGTTTACAACATTTATAGATTAGCTTAAAAATATTGCATCGGAACATACTGCGCTTGAGAAATATTTTAGCTACACTAGAGAGAATCTCAATTAAATGATCCTTGTGTCAACATCCATTCAGCGATTCCAGGGACCCTCACTTGCCCAGTCATCCGGAAACCCTTTCCGTTTTCGTGAATTCACTGCTAGTCAGGCGATTAAAGACACTCACCCCATTGTCACCAAACTTTATAAGTAGAGGAGTTAAAGGGCCACAAACGTCTCCACCACAAACGGGAGCAGGTTTTGGAAGCCGATGAAAAAAACTCTCTCCCTGGGAAGAGTCCCCCCTTATGGGGAAGATGACGATGACTAAGAAAGGAGCGAATATAAATTCATAAATTTGAAGAATTGAAGGTCTAAAGAATCAATTTTAAGACCATTGATTCTCCCGATAAAATTCTCCAACAAATCGTCCCTATTCGTTAAATCCCTAATCCCCAAACTTACATGAATCAATACTCAAAACGCAACTCCTTGCTGCAAATTGCCCTATTTGGTGGGGCATTTGCCACCACTGCCGCCCTGACTTTATTAACACCACTGGGTTCTCGCGCAGTGCGGGCGCAACTTCAAAATAGTCCGAAAGCGATTGTGGATGAAGTGTGGCAAATCGTGAATCGGGATTATGTGGATGGCTCATTTAATCAAATTAATTGGGAAGCCACGCGCACGGAGTTGTTAAGTCAGGAATATTCCTCTCCGGAGCAAGCTTACGCCGCAGTAAGGGTGGCTTTAGGTAAATTAAATGACCCCTATACGCGATTTTTAGACCCGGAACAGTTTGAGGAGTTGACCACTCAAACTTCTGGAGAAATGTCTGGGGTAGGGATGCGCCTGGAACTCAATGCGGATACCCAAAAGATTACCGTGGTTGAACCGATGGCGAATTCCCCGGCGAAGAAAGCGGGGCTCCAATCGGGGGACCAAATTGTGCAGATTGACGATCGCCCCACGGAAGGGATGAAAGTCGAAGAAGCAGCCCAATTGATTCGGGGAAATGTAGGAACTGAAGTGAGCTTGCGAGTATATCGAGCAACTCAAGGTGAATTTGAAGTCACCTTAAAACGTGCGGTGATCGAACTGCAAGCGGTTCAATATGATATTCGTCAAGAAGGCGGAACCAATGTCGGATACATTCAGTTATCCGAGTTTAGTTCCCATGCTTCCGAGCAAATGCGTCAGGCAATTGGGGAACTGAGCGATCGCGGAGTGGATGCCTTTGTCCTGGATTTACGAGGCAATCCTGGAGGTTTACTCTACGCAAGTATTGATATTGCTCGGATGTGGTTAGATAGCGGGGAAATTGTCCGCACTGTGGATCGCAATGGAGGCAGTCAAGATTTCCGCGCCAATCGTTCGGCGATCGCCCAGCAACCCTTAGCGGTTTTAGTCGATAAAAACTCTGCCAGTGCCAGTGAAATCTTATCCGGTGCACTCAAAGATAACCGCCGCGCCACCATTATTGGCACCCCCACCTTTGGCAAGGCGTTGGTGCAGTCGGTGCACTCCCTCTCCGATGGATCCGGGTTAACGGTGACGATCGCCCATTATTACACCCCCAACGGCACCGATATCTCCCACCTGGGCATCACCCCGGATATCGCCATTGATTTGAGTAATGAGGACAAACGCCGTTTAGCGGCTAATCCCCAACTGCGAGGCACTTCCGAGGACCCCTGCTATGCTCGCGCGGTTGCTTCGTTGCTGGCACAAGTCCAACAAAAACCGTTAGCAATTCAGTAACCTCGATCATCGAGCTCATAATTGGCTGACGAAATTCATTCTTTAATCAGAAGAGGGACGCAAATTACTAATAATTTGCGTCCCTCTTTCTTGAGAGCCATCAATCCAAAAACATGATATGATCTGCGGTTAAATTGCCGATTCCTAAATTGACACGAGCGATCGCGCCTGATGTAAAATCTCCATCATCATCGATATACAGTTTTCCCGTATTTGTTGCATAGGCAATCTGAGCACTACTGCCGGTGACTGCTAAAATATTAGCCTCGGTATCGATGATCAGATTCTCGGTCCCATCGAGCAAGGACGCCTTAGCGATCGAGACGGCGGTTCCTCCTGCTACACCGGAAAGGTTCTGAGTCAACGCGATCGCATCTCCCGGTGCCCCAAAGGAAAAGTCTGTAATGCGATCGCTGGAAGTTCCCGGGGAATTCGCCGTCGCATACACAAAGATATCTTGACCCTTTCCACCTGTGAGGGTATCCATCTCATCCCCCGGGAACAACAGATCATTCGCATCCGTTCCTTCCAATCTGTCAGCAGTGATAGAACCCGTAATGATATTAATTTGGGTTTGATTATCCATGCTTGCTATTGCGGGATTCTCTCCTGCCATCAACCGGATTTCCTCGGGAGTATTACTAAAGCTGTTGTTATCAAGGAACGCATTTGTCACCTCTGATTCAACCACTATCCCAATCGCTGCATCCTCGATCGCATTATTCGTAAGCGTGACATTCTCGGAATTAGAAAGCAGCGTAATCCCACTCCCCTCGCGATTCGAGGTGACTGCTAAATTGGATAAATTAGTATTCTCCCCCAATTTCACCTGATTTTCTTCAATCTCAGACTCCGACAGAGCACCCCAAATTCCAAAATCTACCCCATCGAGGGTGTTATTGCGAACGATCGCACTTATGGGAGAATCAAACAGTCCCAAGACAATGCCGCCACTGCCTTGGATCAAATTATTCTCCACCGTTGCACTAGCAGCAGCCTCCAAATTGATTCCATCAATGGCATCTAAAACGCGAACATTCTCAATGACGATATCCTCGATCGCCGTGCCATTATTCCCTTCCACTGCGAGAATATCCCCATTCGTCTCAATGCCGTCAAGGGTAACCCCACTGGCGAGAATCCGAATGCTAGTTCCACCTGCTTCAGTGGAAATAACCGTCTCATTGGTGCCCCGACTACTTTCGTTCCCCGACACTCCGCTATGAAACCCTTTGAGGGTCAACGCTTTATCAATTTCCAGGACTTCCGAATAGGTTCCGGCACTGATCACGATTGTATCTCGCTCATTTGCTTGGGCGATCGCCGTTTGAATTGATGTATAAATTCGGTAGATTTCCAGAGTCTCTGTATTCGTCTGTGAGTCGCTCACTTGAATTTCAAGCTCGAAATAATCGCGGCTGGTCAAGTTTCCGGTGTCGGTTAGTAAAATCTCACCTGTTTCTGGATCAAGTTCAAATAGCTCAGATACCGACTCCCCCTCACTATCAATAACATCCAGCAGTTCATACTCGGCATCGGGGGAATTTTCTTCTGTGGAAATCACCGCGATCGCTCCTAATGGCGTCGTTTCATTCGCCACGAAAACTTGACTGGGCGCGGGCGGCAAGGGATTGCCCGGAGGACCCGCCATCACCGGGGGACTATCCGGAGGTGGCTCAATAAACGCGCTGCGAGTCACTTCCAATTCAATATTTCTCACATTCCACAAGACCCCTAAATACTCCCCAGTCCGCTTGTCTTGAATGATTGTATTCCCGGCATTTTCCCCGCTTCCCTCTAAAAAGTTTAACTGCTCAAACCGCAGTCCATTAATGAGTTCAATCTCATCTTCGCCCAAGACGAAATCAGTAATAATATTTGCTTCTGTTTCAATGAAACTCCCGGTTCCCCGTTCCAGGATAAAGCGATCGCGCCCGTCTCCTCCACTTAATGTATCCCTCCCAAAACCAACGAGTAAAATATCATTTCCCCCTCCCCCGGAGAAGAAATTATTTCCCTCTTCTCCATACAAGGTATCATCTCCCTCTCCTCCATATAGACTATCATCCCCTGCATTTCCATTTAACCAATTGTTTCCCTCATCTGCGACTAGGCGATCGTTATCCTCTCCACCGTAAAGGGTATCGTTCCCTCCCCTTCCAAACAGCAGATCATTGCCTTTGTCGCCAAAAATAAGGTCGTTGCCGTCGCCCCCAAAAACCGTATCATCATCTTGTCCACCATAGAGGGTATCATCTCCCCCGTTGCCCACTAAGAGGTCATTACCCTGATTTCCGAATAACAGATTATTCCCTGCCTCGGCATAAAGGGTGTCGTTCCCTTCGTTGCCAAAGAGGGCGTCATTTCCTTTATCGCCAAAGAGCAAATCATCCCCTTCATTGCCAAAGAGGAGATCATTATCTTGTCCACCATAAAGGGTATCGTCCCCCGATGTCCCTATTAACCAGTCGTTGCCCTGATTTCCGAATAGGATATTGTTTCCGGCGACGCCATAGAGAGTATCGTTCCCTTCATTGCCATAAAGGACGTCATTTCCTCCGTTGCCCAATACAAGGTCATTGCCGGTGTTACCAAAGAGGCTATCATTATCCGGTCCTCCAAACAGGCTATCATTGCCCTGAACCCCGATAATGTAGTTTTTTGAGCCTGGGTTGCCTTGAATAACATCATCACCGGGAGTTCCCACGATCGTATCATCGCCCTCTTGCCCGAGTAGAGTGTCGGCCTGAGTGGATAAACCGTTTATTGTAGTGTTAGTATCAGTGCCAGAAATGTCTGCCATTTTTTCCCTCCTGTAGTAACGGATGATTAACGGGGCGCTTGTCCCAGCCTGGATCCTTTTTAATAAGTAATTATACGGTATCTATCAGTAAAAATACGGCGAACAAGCCCACCATTTTTGTATAACGTCTTGGGGAAACTACCTAAAATCCTAAAATTTGACCGAGAAACCCTCCCGACGACTGAGATGGGGCCACCAAGCAACCCATTTAAGGGTGCGGCAAGCCGGATCACACCCCCATGAGAAGGGCTAACTTAAAAATAGGGGTTTCAAAACCCGATTCTGGATCAATCCCATTAGGGTTATGATGGCCTAGGTTGATTCCGGTTTAACTCTACCGGCTGGGGTGTTTAAGGGCTAAAATTTTAAGCTAAAAAAATGCCCTGAGAGCATTGACATTTTTTTATTTTTATGATAAGAAATACTTTAATTAAGGCTTGATTCAATTGCGAACCGCGTCTTTTTTAGGTTGCTCCTGGCTTTGTTTTTTCCTGAAAAGAGGGTTGCGAGTTGCGGGGTGAGTAGAGAAGGAAACGGGCAGGGAAAGGGAAATAGGGGTGGTTTTTGTGGCGGGTTAGGAGGGTTAAATCTGGACCAATAACCGGATGGCGACAGCTTTAGTTTTTCCCCGATTTCATCTGTTGAGTGAGGTGAATTAGTTCGGGTAAAATCAGGTGTTGTAGGGCGAGTTTTACCGCCGCTGTTGAACCGGGTATTGAGAAAATCAATTTAGACTGATAAAGGCCAGCGATCGCCCGAGAGCCGATCGCTCGCGACCCGATTTCTTGATAGCTTAAGGCGCGAAAAATTTCGCCAAAACCGGGTAAAGTTTTCTCTAATAAAAGGGCGATCGCATCATAAGTTGTATCCCTTGGCGCAATCCCGGTTCCCCCATTAAAAATTACCGCTTCCAACTCTGAAAGCTGACCTAGCGATTTTAAATGCGCCTGAATCTGCGCCGGTTCATCTTGAAGAAGAGTATAATCAATCACTGCATGACCGTCAGTGAGGAGTAACTCTTGAATCAATTGGCCGCTGCGGTCAGTTTCTGGGGAGCGCGTATCGCTAATGGTAACGACAGCGCACTTGACGGTAAGGGTTTGGGGGTCGGGATGAGGGATTTTTGTCATAAAAACTAAATGCGATCGCCGCTGAGTCTAAACAATTATCCAAGGGTTACGCTTTGCTAAACCCTAAACCATTCTCCTCGGCGTAGCGTTCCATAAATCGCATAAAACGGTCCCAATCCGCCTGGGATTTCATGACATGGGTTGCCTCGATGCCGTCTGCTTGTCCATTGACGAATTTACCTTTGACATCCCGGCAGGTAATTTCCCCTTCTTCATCGATCAAGTACATCCCGGTAATTTCTTCGGTGCTGTCCTTGTCAAGAATCGTAGGATTTTGGAAGTAAAACTTTGCGGTACCCTGATTGCCATCTTTAGAACGAGTCAAGCGCACATCTGGGACCACATCTTCCTTGATGCCTCGGGAAAACTGAATTTCAGTCATGTTCTTGTAAAGTTTTATAAACGACTCTGGGAATTATTCTCTCATCTTTGGACCTTATTTAAGCTCGGGATGTGCTGATTCTACGGAACCCGAATCGCCGAGGGTGTTAATTCGGCGAATCAGTTCATACATCCTTCCGGCATCCCGACGGTTAAAGAAGAAAATCAGGCGAGGAAGTTCAAAGGTATCATCCCCTGTTTCTTCCGGTAAGCCCTGACTTTTTTCGATGATGCCTTGGATTAGGATATCGCTAAACTCTTCATTGAGTAAGCCTACTGCATCGTCTGAGAGTGGGGTTTTTAGGCGAATCACGAAGCGATCGCCCACATAGCGGCTGGAGTGATACACGCGATAGAAACTGCGAATCGCTTCACAGGCGACTTCGACATTATCGGTAATCGTGTAGATACTACAATCATGGGGACTGATTAATCCCCGGTGAAGCAGGTGCTTACGAATGTAGGCATCCCAATCTTTCCAATAGTCGCCTCCGGGACGGTCGATCAAGACCACAGGACAGGGACCAAAACGGCCCGTTTGTCCCAGGGTCAAACATTCAAATGCCTCATCTTGAGTGCCGAATCCCCCGGGGAACAGGGCGATCGCATCACTTTCCCTCAGGAAAAATAACTTACGGGTAAAGAAGTATTTGAACTCGACTAAATTTACCGGCTCAATATGGGGATTGGCTTCTTGCTCAAACGGTAGTTGGATGTTTAACCCAAAGGAGTTAGCTTTCGTGGCTCCTTTATTGCCCGCTTCCATGATGCCACCCCCGGCACCCGTCATCACCATGAATCCTTGCTCGACTACAGCACGGCCGAAGGCTTCGGCAATCTGGTATTCGGGGGTATCAGGTTGGATTCGAGCCGAACCAAAAACCGTAATTTTGCGAATATGCCGATGGGGATGAAAGGCTTGAAAGGCGGCTTCCATATCGAGTAAAGCCGCACTCAGAATTTTCCAGTCCAGACGTTCAATATCCTCACCCGTCAGCCGAACGATGGTCGAGAGCGATCGCTCGATCCATTTTCTAAACTTGAGGTTCGGCAACTCATCAATGAGTTCATTAACCAGGGCCTGGAGGTGATCAAGAGAGTCAGAAGAGTAAAGGGAAGCCATAAATATGAGAAAGGCTGCACTTTGATTCTAACCAAAAGCGATCCCCAATGGCAGAAAAAGGGAGTAGGGTAGAGGTTTTTCCCTAGGACTTGCGCACAATCCCCAAATTTAGGAGCAGACGGGAGGCCCCTTTCGTCCCCTTCCGGAGGTAGCGCAAAGGCCGGCTAAAAACTATAAACCCGCCCGAGCTCAAGCTAGGGCGGGATAGAATTAGATCCGACAGACTTTACTCAGCGATCGCCAAGTGGATCCGGAGTGGGTCGATTTCAGGTCAAAGACAATTAAGAATCAGGACATAAAAATTAAAAGGTTCAATTTTTAGTATCCTAAATTCTCAATGTTCAATTTACAACATTTGGTTCTGAAATCTCCTCACAATCCGGTTAGTCAGGGAGTCTCGATGGTGAGTCGATTACTTTGCTATATATTTTTCTAAGGTATTTGCCAAAGTTGTCTTTGGTACTGCACCAACCACCATATCCACCCGTTGGCCGCCTTTGAAAATCATCAAAGTAGGAATGCTTCTGATTCCGTATTGGCTAGCAACGTTAGGGTTTTCGTCGGTATTGACTTTGACAACTTTAACTTGACCTTCGTACTGTTGGGCGATTTCATCGACAACAGGGGCTACCATTCGGCAAGGTCCGCACCACGGTGCCCAAAAATCGACGAGAACTGGAACCTCGCTATCCAGCACTTCTTGCTTAAAAGTAGAATCTGTAACCTGTGTGGCTGCTGACATTGCCCTTGATTCCTTTTCTATAGGGTTTCTCAACGAGTAATTTTACCATCCCAGAAGCGATCGCCTGTTGTCGGACTTCTGGGCAAGAGGGTAGCACCGGGCTAAATCTCTTAATTAAGTCGATTCAGTGTAGGACGATTGGTTTGGATGTAGATTTTAGTTTAGTCTATTTTTGGCTTTAAACAAGTTGTTACTCATAAAAAACCGCCCGAACAAAAGTCCGGGCGGAGTGTGGTGTGAGGAGTGAACGGAAACATGCGTCTCCGCTATATTCTATTGTAAGCGACAGATTGCTCTGGTGGGGTAAAATTTGTGCAAAGTTTTACATCCAGATTCTAGACAAGTAGATTTACTTACCCATGCCAAGTTGCTGTGCTTTTTGATAGACTTTTCCTTCCGTGAGCAAAGAAGGAGCGATCGCCACCTCTACTTGCTGCATTTCCTTGAGGTCCTTCGCCCCTAACGTCCCCATACTCGTTTTCAGCGCCCCGAGGAGGTTATGAGTCCCATCATCCAAACCTGCCGGACCCCGGAGAATTTGTTCTAAACTCCCGGTACTCCCGACCCGAATGCGAGTCCCGCGAGGAAGAAGCGGAGAAGGAGTTGCCATTCCCCAATGATACCCACGTCCAGGAGCCTCAGCAGCCCGAGCAAAGGGCGACCCAATCATCACCCCATCGGCACCACAGGCAATACATTTACAAATATCTCCCCCGGTGATCAAGCCTCCATCGGCGATAATCGGGATGTAGGTTCCAGTTTCCCGGTAAAAATTATCCCGTGCAGCAGCACAGTCCGCCACCGCCGTTGCCTGGGGAACCCCAATGCCCAAAACCCCACGAGAAGTACAAGCCGCACCGGGCCCAATGCCGACCATAATTGCAGCAGCACCGGCTTTCATCAACTTAAGGCTCACCTCATAGGTGACGCAATTTCCCAAAATAACGGGAATCGGCATTTCCTGACAAAATCGTTCCAAGTCCAGAGGGGTAATCGACTCCGGAGATAAGTGATCCGTCGAAACCACCGTCCCTTGGACGAAAAACAAATCGGCTCCTGCTTTAGCCACCGTTGCGCCATACTGCGCAGCACCTGCGGGAGTCGCACTCACCGCAGCAATCCCGCCTTGGGTCTTAATTTGATGAATACGTTTCTCGATTAACTCCGGTTGAATGGGTTTAGCATACAGTTGCTGCATCAGTCCCACAAACTCTTCTTTGCCGACGGATGCAATGCGATCGAGAATTGGCTCAGGATCTTCATACCGGGTTTGGATGCCTTCCAAATTCAGGACACCCATCGCTCCCAATTGAGAAAGCAAAACTGCCATGCGGACATCGACTACACCATCCATCGCACTCGCGATGATGGGAATTTCTCTCTCAATCCCCCCAATGGTCCAGCGCGTATCCGCCAAAGAAGGATCTAGCGTTCTCGTGCCAGGGACTAAGGCAATTTCATCAATTCCGTATGCCCTGCGAGCTGTTTTGCCGCGCCCAATTTGAATGTCCACTGCTTCTATCCGTTCCCAAAACTATTTATGCTAGACTATCAAATTTACAGGCAAACTGACCTGGAGTTGCCACAGAGTTTTTAAATTAGAGACTGGGGAGAGTCGGCTTTTATCCTTTGGCCCTCATCCTGGGGGCAGGAACTCTACAATAATAATAGATAGAAAGTTTATAAAACTTAAAGGATCATGAAGCTGAAACGGATCGGACATATAGCTATTCGGGTAACCGACCTCGATCGCGCGGTGCACTTTTACCATAATTTAGGAATGACCGTGGTCTGGAAGGATCCTGATTGGGCCTATTTAAAAGCAGGAGAGGATGGATTGGCACTGCTGAGTCCCAGTTACCAACACGCTGGACCCCATTTTGGCTTTGTCTTCAGCGATCGCGCCGAAATCCAGTCTGCCTACGACCGCCTCAAAGCCGAAGGGGCCGACGTCCGTGAAATCCATGATCACCGGGATGGAACTGCCTCATTTTACGGCAAGGACCCGGATGGGAATTGGTTTGAATATCTTTATGAACCCACGGCGATCAATCAACCCGCCCGGACTACACATTAATTATTCTCACTTTGTCTCACAGATGGAGTTTGCCATGCTGTGAGATAAAGTCATGTCTTTACAAATTTTTCAAGCGCGCCACGACTTCATGCAACAGACCAGAAACTGAGGTATGATACTCTTAAATAAACTTCGCCTATAAAAACTGATGTCTTTGACCATTGAACACTTAAAAAACTTGCAATCAAAACTCCAAAATGATTCCAGTGATTACCAGATAGAATTACGCGAGGGAAAGCTGATTGTCATGGGTCCATCAGATATTGTATCCAGCTACATTGGTGCACAGTTGAGCTTTCTCATCAATCTCTGGGTGAATCCTCGTCGCCTGGGGTTAGTTTTTGACTCTAGCGGGGGGTTCATTCTCCCGAATGCAGATTTAACGGCCCCGAATGTTTCGTATGTCTCGCGATCGCGAATGCCTCGCACAGTCCGCTATTTTAGCGAAGTCGTTCCAGATTTGGTGGTAGAAATCAAATCTCAAAGCGATCGTATTACAAAACTGCGAGAAAAAATTCAGATGTTTCTGGAACAAGGGGTTAAAGTGGGTATTTTAATTGACCCCGATGAATTAACTGTTACCCTTTATCGCCCCAATCAAACCCCCATCGTTTTTACAGACACCGAAACCCTGACACTGCCCGAATTGCTTCCGGGATGGGAATTACAAATTTCTGATTTATGGCCCCCAGTGTTTGATGAAAATGGAGATTAAAAGAAGGTGAAGTTATCGGGATAGGCGCTGGGTAGGTCACTCAAAATGGATTGATGAGGCGGGTTTTCTGATCAATGAGTTGATTAGCTTGCATATCCTCGGAATATAAACTATCACAATCATGCTGCAAGGCTGTCGCAATCACCAAGCTATCCCAATAGGTATAACCATATTTTAAATTAATCTCTAAAGCTGCCATTACTTTTAGAGTATCTATTTCTACTACGGTAAAATTGGTCACCATTTCTTGAATAATCTGTTTAGCTTCATTTTTGGGTTTCAATTTCTTTTTGGTGAGAACATTCTAGAGTTCCCCCAAAATTTGAGTGCTAATAATAATTGACGCAAAGTTATCATTAACTATGTCTTGAGCTTTGGCCGACTTTTCGGAGGGACTTTGACCCCAAAGATAAACCCAGATATTAGTATCTAATAATATGGCATTACCTTTCATACAACTCATCCCGATTGAATTGATAATCATCAGGTAGGTCGAAAGAATGTTGCTTGACAAAATCAAAAAATCGCTGTTTTTTGACTGCCAGTTCATTGTCCTCAAATACCATTACCTGAAAGGTTTTTCCTTCAAATTCCTCGCTCAATTTTTCATCCAGGACCAGATGTCCGTCTTTGCAGGTAGCTTTTAATATTTTATACATACACTATACTCTTCATTGAAAAAGGCTGGTTAAATTATTGGCAAGAGGTTTCAAAATTTATTCATCAATATTTTAACCCATATTGGCTCCAAAAGCAAGGGAACGTGAAGATTTAATCATGGGCGATCGCCTAACAATCAAGAACCTAAGTTTCCCAGGTAAATCCGCGTCAATTTCACCGGATTAAATCGAACGACTTTGGGGGTCTAGGGCGTCGCGTAATCCATCACCGATATAATTAATACTACTAACTGTGATAAAAATAGCCAGTCCTGGAAAAATGGCTTGATGGGGTGAGGTTTGTAAGTAATCCCGGGCATCATAAAGCATTCGTCCCCAGGTGGGAACGTCGGGGGGAAATCCTAATCCGAAAAAACTAAGAGTGGATTCAGTAATAATGGCATTCCCGATCGCCAGGGTGGCGGCAACGATTACGGGACCGATAATATTCGGTAAAATATGAATCCAAATAATCCGCCGGGGTGAGGCACCCAAGGCACGCGCTGCTGTTACAAAATCTAACTGTTTAACTGTTAAAAATCCCGCGCGAACCAGTCTAGCGACAGACATCCAGGTGAGGGAACCAATAACCAGAACAACGAGGATAAAAATCCCCAATTCTGGCCCAGCAACTGCCCGAATTGGATTACGAAATAGGTAGACGACTAGCAGGAGTAAGGGTAACTGAGGCAGGGCTAGAAATAAATCGGTCAACCGCATCAGTAAGGCATCAACTGCACCGCCATAAAATCCGGCAACTGCACCGATAAGAACACCGACTGATATAGCAACAAGCATGGCGGTTACTCCAACAGCGATCGAGATTCGTCCTCCGGATAACATTCGGGCTAAAATATCTTGACCCAGGGAATTGGTGCCAAAGGGATGATTCCAACTCGGACCCATTGATGAATGACTGAAATCAATTTCATCAATGGCGGCGGTATAAAAGAAAGGACCGAAGATAACGCACAGGAGGAGAATAGCCAGGGCGATCGCACCCAAAACCGCCATTTTATCCTGATAAAATCTCTGCCCTGCTTTTCTGCTTAAATTGGGCGTGAAATGTGGAGTTAGTTCAGTTTGTATCGGGTTAAAATTTGACATAATTGGAACAAAATGATTAGATTAAATGATTAATTTAGCGCTGGATTATGAATAATATTTCACTCTCGGGTCTAACACAGCATAAAGTAAATCGGCTGCTAAATTAAAAATTACAATTAATACCGCATATATAAACGTAATTGCCATGACCACGGGGGTATCACTCCGATAAATGGAATCAATTAACAGAGAACCGATTCCTGGCACGCGAAACACTTGTTCTGTGACTAATGCGCCGGTAAATACAGCGGGAATATCTAAGGCAACCAGGGTAACTACAGGAATCAAGGCATTGCGTAAAACGTGCCGCCTGATTACGCTAAACTTAGATAAACCTTTGGCGTAAGCTGTGCGGACATATTGCTGATACAGTTGTTCTAAAATAGAGGACCGGATAAACCGCATTAAAATCGCCGCTTGATACAGTCCTAAAACAGAAATGGGCATAATAGACTGTTTTATTTGGTCGATAAAACTATTCCAATCGGTTACCGTTAAGGTGCTATTATAGATGAAGGGAAACCAGTTAAGTTGAACACTGAAAATAATGATAAACAGCACTCCAGTGAAAAAGGTGGGCAGAGAAAACCATAAAAAGGCAAAGGTGGTGGCGATTTTATCTATTAAAGAGTAGCGATTGAGGGCGGAGATAATGCCGAGGGGAAAAGCGACTAATATGCCGAACAAATAGGCAGAACCAACGACCCATAATGTGGTGGGTAACCGTTGCAGAATTAAGTCAATAACGGGACTGCGACTGGTAAAAGAGTATCCCATATCTCCGGTAAAAAAGGCGAAAGCCCATTTCAAATATCGGATATGAATCGGTTGGTCCAATCCAAAGGAACGGCGTAGATTTTCCCGCACTTCGGCGGTGATTGCGGGGTTAGTGGCAAATTCTCCTAAAGGGTCTCCAGGTGCTAACGCTAGAATGGTAAAAATGACGAGACTAATGGCAATTAAGGTGGGAATGGAAATCAGCAGGCGTTTCAATAAATAGGTTTTCATACGCACAAGAGTCCTGAGTTTTAATCAACTGAAAATAGTTCAGTTCAAACCCGCTTCAGTTGCTATTTCCGCCGCCATTGGTGGATGTTCCAAACGACTCGATCCCACGAGGTTAGTTCAACTCCTTCTAAACTATTGCTAACGGCGATCGCATCGGCGCGATGGACTAAGGGAATTACTGCCACATCCTGTACTAATAAATCATTCATTTGAATAAATAATTTCCCCCGAGTTTCTGGGTTGAGTTCCGTGGTGGACTGTTGCCAGAGTTGGTCATATTCCGGATTGCAATAGCGCGACGTATTGCTACCCGACCAACTATTTTCAGGGCGTGCTATTTCCCCGCAAGTGAAAGTTTGAAGGTAGCGGGTGGGGTCGGGGGAGGTATTGCCGGTGGTGACCATTTGCAGGTCAGCATAAAACCGATTGAGGGAATCCGTATTTGATGGATCGCCGGAGAAAAAGATACTGGCATCAATACTTTTGATTTCTACTTCTACGCCGAGGGTGCGGAAGTTTTGTTTAATGATTTCTTGGGTTTTCTGACGAACAGGGTTGACAGAAGTTTGAAAGAGGACGCGCATTTCTAACCCATTTTTATCCCGGATACCATTACTATTAGTATCGCGCCAACCTGCTTGTTCTAGTAACGTTGCTGCTTTTTCCAGATTAAATTCATATTGTGTATTGGGAGAAAGATAGGTTTCTGGAGAGACTAGAAAATTAGGGGTGGGAGTGCCAGTAACACCATAGAGTTGCTGAGAAATGGTGTCGCGATCGATCGCCAGGTTGAATGCCTGTCGAACTTGGCGATCGCTGAAGAAGGGATGGGGGAATTCTAAACTAGCGCGATCGCCTGCTGCAGTTGCACGATTGGGGTCGGTTTGATTCAGTTGAATCCGTTCGCTTAACGGACCAAAAATTGCCATAACTTGTCCTTGTCCCCCCGCTTCTAATTGTTCTAAAACTTGGGGTTCCACTTGCAAACCATAGGCATAATCCGCATCGCCCGTTTGTAAAACCGCCCTCGCTGCCGAGGTGGAATCTCCCCCGCCTTTGAGTTCAATTCGCTGAAAATAGAGGTCTTCTGCTTCTCGAAAATAGGGATTTGCTTCATAAACCACCGTATCCCCGGGTCGAAATTCAACGACGCGATAAGGACCCGTTCCCACAGGTAATAGATTACCCGGTGCTTGTCGAGAATTTGCGCCGGTATAATCGGCAAAAAAATGTTGGGGTAAAATCATCCCTTCGGAACCGACAAAAGGTAAAAACCAACCGGGATTAACCGCCTTAAAATTAACTTTAACGGTTAGGGGGTCAACAGCTTCTACTGAGGCGATCGCATCATAATTAGAAGAACTCGCCGAAGCAGTTTCAGGATTAGAAATAAATTCATAAGTAAACACCACATCAGCGGAAGTGAAGGGAGTGCCATCGGACCATTGTATATCTGGTTTGAGTTTCCAGGTTACCGATAACCCATCTGCCGCTACTCCGCCATTTTCCAGAGTGGGAACTTCTGCCGCCAAGACGGGGATTAACTCCCCTTGATTATTAAATGTTGCCAGGGGTTCTAACGTAATTCGACTTGCTTCCCAATCCTTGAACCCCACAGACAGATGAGGATTGAGAATAGTTGGCGCTTGCCAGTAGAGTAAGCGGAGAACATCCGATTGTTGGATCTGGCGGGTTGGGTTCGTCCCGCATCCAGATAACAGGGATGCAGCGAGCACAGGTAGCGCCAACAGTGGCATAATCAATCGACGGCGATCGCGCTTCTGATTCAAAGTTTCCCTCCCAGTGACCATTTAAGTCTCTACACTATCAAGAAACCGAGATTTTGTCCGTGGATCACCGGGACTGGTGTTTTGGGGGACCGCGCGTAATGCCGGATCAGTCATCCCAGAGGAAGGACCCGGGCCCCCGAACCCCGAACCCGTGACCCCCAAACGGCGATCGCACTCACCACCAAAGCGATCGCAGTTTGACGACGGGGTGAAGTGCGATCGCTTTTGTCTCCAGTATACTGCCACCATAACAGAACCCAGCTCACTCCACAACAAAAATAACTATCAATATACAGTTTAATTAAATTGGGGATCTTGTCCATCTCGCCACTCCTGGTTATTTTCTCCCGAGTTACCAAAGTCCCCCGGATGTGGGAATTCTCCAAAGACTCCTCAAAACCGGATAGTTTTCAACCCTTTGGTACAGCGGAATATGGGGCGGTATTTATTTGTATTAACAATCCGAGTCCCTTTCCCAAATAGGCAAAGTTTTTACAGCCCGAGGAAGGGTCGCTTCTGAATAATGCTACACTCAGAGATTAATCACTGGGCGCAAAATGTGGCACACTCAGGAGACCCGATTGGTATTCAAGTCCCTAAACCGGATGGCAAACACCCATGCAGCAAGACTTTCTTGAAAACTCCCCTGTAGCGTCCCTGCTAACTAAGGTGCTCAAGTCCCCTCTGTCTCCCGAAAGTTCTCGCGATGCTGAATATATAGCATGGCGGGACCGTTTTATGCGGAAACGTCTGGATGTGGGATTATGGATTGGTTTGATTGCTTTTTTGAGTTCGAGTTTACTGCAAGTGAGCAATTTGTTGTTTCGTCCGGAAGAATTTATGCCGGACTGGTTGCGATCGCAGGTAAGTATTGAACTCACTTTACTTTTATGTTTCTTACTTCAGCATAGCAAACTCGGTCGCCGCTATCCTAGTTTGGTGTTTATGACCTTTTATTGGGCGGTTACTGTTGTTCCCCAAGTTCAGTTTACTCTGTCTGGAGTGGCTAAACCGGATCTCTTAATCTGGACTGTGATGTTTTTCGGTCAAGCGACGTTTACTCCGGTTCGTTGGTATCTCCATTTAGGGGCTCAAATTGGGGTATTCTTATACTATTTTGTCGTAAATTTAGCGTTAGGTGTGCGGTTAGCTACCCCAACGGATTGGTTGACTCCTTCGGTGTTAGTTTTGTATTTTTTCTGGGTTTGTTTTATTGGCAACCTGTCGGTTTATTTATACGAGAAGTTACAAAAAGCAGAGTTTAAAGCCCGCTGGGATTTAGAGGAGGCTTATGCACAACTAGAGGAGGAACAGAAACTCTCCGAAAGTTTACTGTTAAATATTTTACCCCATTCGATCGCAACTCGGTTGAAGCAAAACCCCAAAAATCTGGCGGATAGTTACACGGATGTTTCTGTTTTATTTGCGGATATTGTGGGGTTTACGGAACTGTCTTCTCATATTTCCCCTAGGGCTTTGGTTGAGTTGCTCAATCAAATTTTCTCGGATTTTGATGCGCTGGCGGAGGTGCATCAATTGGAAAAAATTAAAACGATTGGGGATGCCTATATGGTAGTCTCAGGGTTGCCCGAACCTCGGGATGATCATGCTCAAGCGATCGCAGATATGGCGTTGGATATGCAGCGGGCAATCGCCACTTTTAATAACAAAACTGGGCAAAATTTTCGCATCCGTATCGGCATCGCCACGGGTCCAGTGATCGCCGGGGTGATTGGTATTAAAAAATTTATTTATGATTTGTGGGGAGATACAGTTAATATTGCCTCTCGAATGGAGTCTCACGGGATTCCGGGGGCCATTCAAGTCACCCGGGAAACCTACCAGTTTTTGAAAGATGAGTATTTGTTTCAGGAACGGGGGAAGGTTTTTATCAAGGGGAAAGGAGAAATGACTACCTATTTATTGACCGGAAAAAATCCTCTATTTATTGACAAAAAAAGCCCAGAATCTTCAACTTCTTAAATCTCCAATAGTTCAGCATAATTAGACTTGTTTCATCCCTTTTTGAACGGGTCGCAGTTGTCCTACTACATCAATCAAATGTCTGGGGTCAATGGGTTTAGGAATGTGCATCTGGAACCCCGCAGCGAGGGCGAGGATCCGGTCTTCAGTGCGAGTATAAGCGGTGAGGGCGGCAGCCGGAATTTGTCCGCCTTGTTCTGGGGGTAAACTGCGGAGTTTACGAATTAAGGTATAGCCATCTTCTCCGGGCATTCCGATGTCACTGAGCAGAATTTGCGGTTGGTTTTCTTGGACAAGGGCGATCGCTTGGGCAGTGGAAGCCGCTGCAAATACTTCAGCGCCGTACTGTTCCAAGGCGGTAATTAAAAATTCCCGAGTATCGAATTCATCATCTACAACCAAGATTTTTAACCCGGCTAGTTCGGAGGAGGATTGATCGCCCTCTACCCATGAAGTCTCTAGCACTGGCTCAGCGATCGCATCGGGAATGTCTTCTAAACGGGGAAGTTGTACAATGAAGGTTGAACCGTTTCCAGGTCCGGCACTATCTGCGAAAATCTGACCGCCGTGAAGTTCGACAAGGTTGCGGACGATCGCCAAACCCAATCCTAACCCCCCATGCGATCGCGTAGTTTTACTATCCGCCTGCCGGAAGCGCTCAAACATATAAGGCAAAAACTCCGGTTCAATACCGATTCCGCTATCGATAATCCGGATTTGTACCCAATTATTCACCCGTTCTAAGCAAATTTCCACTCGTCCACCTTCTCGGGTGAATTTAACCGCATTCGAGAGCAGATTCCAGACGACTTGTTGGAGGCGATCGCCATCGGCGGAAACCATGCCGACTCCAGGATCGAGGGTGGTTACGATCTCGATTTTTTTAATTTCCGCCGTAGGACGCACAGTATCGATCGCCGCTTCAATGGGCGAGATCAATTGCAAAGGACGCAGGTAGAGGCGAACTTTGCCGCGAATGATGCGAGAAATATCCAGGAGGTCTTCAATTAACTGGGTTTGCATTTCAGCGTTGCGTTCGATGGCTTCTAGGGCTTGTGCCATTTTTTCTGGATTGAGTTTGCGGCGACGTAACAAGCGAGACCAGCCTAAAATTGCATTTAAGGGCGATCGCAATTCGTGAGAAACAATTGCTAAAAATTCATCTTTCATGCGGCTGGCGGCTTCTGCTTGTTTGCGAGCTTCCTGTTCGCGAAGTAGCAATTCCTCCCGCTGACGTTCGGCTAACTTGCGATCGCTAATATCGTAGAACATCACCACCCCGGCGACAATTTGTCCGGCTAAATTCTTCACGGGTTTAGCACTGAGGCATACAATCTGAGAGGAACCAGTGGAGAGGGGAAACTCGATTTCCTCATCAATGACTGTCTCACCTAAGGCGATCGCCCGAGACATCGGCAACTCATGAGGCTGATAGGGCCGTCCGTCCGGATGGATACCCTGGAACAAGCGATAATCTTCCAGGTCCTTTTCCTCGGCGATCGCTCCGTCCCAAATCGCTTGTGCTTGTTTGTTACTCAAAAGCACTCTCCCTGATGGCGATTCGGCTACAATCGCCCCGGCGGGCATTTGTTGCAGTACCGCTTTTAACAGTTGTTGCTCAAATTCTAATTGCTGGAGCAGGCGATCGCGTTCTTCTTCTGCCTTTTTCCGTTCTGTCATATCTAGGACTACTCCCCCCATCCGGGTTGCCGTCCCCCATTCGTCATAAAAGGCGCGACCTTTTGCCGCAATCCAGCGTACCGTGCCATCCTTTCTGACTACCCTATACTCGATATCGTAATCCACGTGGGCCTTAATTGCCCGTTGTATAGCTTGCTCCATTCGGTCCTGATCCTCCGGATGCAGGCATTGAACGAAAATTTCATAATCAATTTCTTTTGAGGAGAGATCAATTCCAAACATTTCATAACATCGTCGCGAACCCGCGAGGGTTTGCTTTTGCAAATCGTAATCCCACAATCCTAATTTGGCTGACTCTAAGGCCACTCGCAGCCTTTCTTCGCTGCGATCGGAGGCCGCCCGAGCGCGTTTATATTCGGTTACATCTCGACTGAGGACGAGGACCGATTCAACTTCTGCATGACGATCAAATTCTGGAACTAAGCGAGACTGGTAATGTCGAGTCCCGCCTTTGGTATCCGTTAAATCACATTCGATTTCGCCTTCTTCACCGCTCGCAAACACTTGGGCGATCGCCCATTCCCAATCCCCCGATTGCGATTCAGGAAAGCCGGTTTCTGAGTTAGTTTTTCCGAGGAATTCTTCGGGCGCTCGCCCGGTGACTCGTTCAATTGCTCGATTTATATATATATGACGCATTTCCCGGTTAAATCGGGCAATAATATCAGGGGAATTTTCAGCCAGTGCCTTAAATTCTCGTTCCCGTCGGTAGAGTTCGTTCTCAACTCGTTGGCGTTGGGTGATATCTCGCCAGGTTGCCAGAAACCCATCCCCAAAAGCCGCCACTCGGATATCGAATGCTTTAATCAATCTACTGCCGGAGCCAACTTCTTCTGCGTAAACCACAGAATCTTTGACCAAGGGTTTTCTCCCTTCGACAACCTGGCAATATTCCTCAAATAAACTTGTAGTTCGGTGTGCAGGAAACAGATCGCAGAGTCTTTTCCCCACTTGTTCTTCCCAGCTATATTCATTGCTGGCACAAGCGGCAGCATTTACATATTCGATGCGAAAGTCCAGAATGCGTCCGGATTCATCTCGTACAGCCGTATAAATTCCAAAACAATCTAGTAAATTTTCTACCGAAGTCCGGAAAAGTTCCTCTCTTTTTTGTAATTCTATTTCGGATTTTTTGCGATCGCTGATATCGATTGTTGTACCAATGACGCGAACGGCCTTCCCGGTTTCATCTCGCAGAATGCCGCCGCGATCGCAAACGTCCAAATATGTGCCATCTTGGTGACGAACTCGATATTCTATATCAAACTTCTCTTGTTGTTCTAGAGCCTTTTTCATGGCATTATAGGCCCGTTCCCGGTCATCAGGATGGAGCAGAGAACCCCACCACTCAGCACCTTGTCCGGTCGCTTCTGAGGGATAGCCTAACAGTTGGGTGAGACTTTCACTGCGCTCAACTTTTTGACTCTCCAAATGCCAGTCATAAATTACACAATTTACCGCTGTTGAAGCTAGCTGATAGCGTTCGTTTGCCTCTAGAAACTCTAGTTCTATTTGCTTACGTTCGGTGATATCATCGACAATTCCCGCAACTCTATAAACCGCTCCCAGGCGATCGCGAATAGGAAACGCTCGGGATCGTACCCAACGCACTGTTCCATCCGGATCAAGTGTGCGATATTCCTCATTGTATTCTCCGCTTGATTGTTTCGCTAAAGCGGTTCTGACGCGATCGCGGTCCTCGGGATGCACACTTTCTAAAAATGAGGAGGGGTCTTTAGATAAACTTTCTAGCGATCGCCCCCACATCTGCTCGTATTGAGGACTCACATAAAAAAGTTGGGTTTTCTGGATATCCGTCATCCAGATTAGGCAATCAATATTTTCAGCAATCTGCCGGAATTGATCCTGGGTATTTTCTAACCCCCGAACATAAATTTCTGACTTTCGTTTGGCGGTATAAAGCGCAGCAACTACCCAACTAATCGCCACTCCTTCTATCAAAAATACCCCCAAGGCTAAACTTTGCCCATAGGTATGTCCACCGAACGAATAAAACGGCATCAAAAAGAAATATTCCCCACAAGCTGCCGCTAAAATTGCAGCCAGCAATCCAGCCCAAACTCCTCCATACCAAGCACTCACCGCTACCGTCGCGCTAAACAATAAAAAGGGGTTATTGGTCATGTGTTCTGAAGAGATTAACAACTTCAGTCCCAAAGACACGACTACCATTGCTACAGCAAAACCATAGCGCAGGAGCGGGGAGCGTGATTGTTCTAACATTGATTTCCTCGCTAGGATGAAACGAGTCTTTTGAATTAAGACCCCATTGTTAAAGCCAGATTACGGGGTAAAATATTGTACTGACTCAGAAAATAGAGCGAAATATTTCACCCCCAGGGTGACTGGGGTTCCCATCACAGCCTGTTTTGGCAATTATAGCGGTTTTTATAGCCCTCTCGGATGGACTTCGCCCTAGAATTTCTCACCGATGAACCGGGCGATCAACGCCGGGGTTCTTCCCTTATTCTCCCTAGTAGCCCTCTCTTTTGCTACATCCCCTTTCTTTGTGCTCCTACCCTGCCTCGCCAATCCCTCCAAACACTGCCATTCCATAGTGTTTCCAAGGGATAGCTACCGCTGCAAAATCGGCAGCTTTCAACAAATCCACCTGTTCTAACACCGTCGCCAAGCGATCAGGACCGGAGTATCCCTGGGGAACGGCTTTGCCACATTTAGCCCGCACTTTCTCTAAGGTTATTCCCTGTGCCATTACCCCCTCTTGTCTGATTGTATTGTAAACCTCCTCCAAACCTGGAGTTTCCGGTAAAATGGGGTCGCCATTCCAAAAACATCCTCCTTTCGATAGATTTTGACGCACCCACTTAAATAGTTTTAATTTGAGTGGATCCGTTAGATGATGAATTGCCAATGAAGACGCACAGACATCAAAACCTTGATGGGGTGCAATTCGTACGTTTAAGTTCGCCAAATTGCCAAAATCCGCTTCTATCCACCGCACCCGTTCTCCATACCCTGCGGCTTCAATTTTATCCTGACAAGCGCCTAACATTCGGGGGGAATAGTCCACTGCAACTAACTCCGCTTCGGGACAGTGATCCAGCAGTTTAAGACTGAGTTCTCCCGTCCCACAACCTAACTCTAAAATCCGTTTGCTAGTAATAGGAATACAGCGCAGTACGGCCGCTAACAAATCATCATAAAGCGGTAAAAGTTGCCGAATACCACTATCAAAATCAGCAACATTTACAAAAACTTCCCCGGGATAAATTTCCGGTTTAGGGTCGGGAATTTCTAAAATAGCTCCGCTGGTTTTTTCTTCTGAAAGAGGAGGTTCAACATTCATCAAAGTTTTCCTATTAAGAAAGGTATGATATCCTAACAAGGTTATCATAATTTTGTCAAGCTCGTGAACAAAGCATGAGGTTTTTTCAGGGAACTGTAATGACCGAGGAGGATTGTAATTGAGCCTAGGGGTAGAATCACCGCACCTCCCCGGACTGGATCAGAATTGGCGATCGCAGGTTTTTTGACGAGTTGCAGTAATTTTAGCCACAAATCCCCATACAACCTGAGTTTGTTTGTAGTTGAATTTGTTCGCCTTAATATTGGAAGGCTTTTAGTGGTTTTTATATCGTTATACTCTTGTTTATAATATTTTTAACCAACTGATTATTAAAAATTGCCTATAAAAAATTAAATCTGGTTTAAGGTATTAAATTTTGCGAGGATAATAAAATTATAAACTTGATTCCAACAGCGGATAGGAGTGCGAGCAAGATGCTCGCACTCCTATCCCTATTACCAGAGGAATCAAGCCAAATGCTCGCCCCCCGGGTTTCTTGTTTTAAGAGGAGTAAATGTTGGGTTCCCTGTAGATTTAAAAGATTTATGTAGAAACTGTAGGGAGTGCAGTATTAGTTTGAAAGAGTACCTGGGCAGTCGCCTAGCCTATGGGGGATACATTTTAACGGCGTGGGGAAGGTGAGCAAAACCACCGAGAAGAAGCCAGCAACCCCATGGGAAAAAAACTTGACGCAATAAATTTAAGAGCCGATCTCAACCTTAATCTCCTGAAAATCGCTATAATTCTTCATTGGATTCGGAGAAACTGAAAAAAGTGTCTGCGTCATGCACCGCTTAAATTCAATGAGTAAAGGAGGACTACGGATGAACATCAAACGCATTTTACTGGTAGAAGATAATGCTAACGATATAGAGCTAATTCTGACTGGACTCGCGGAAAATAACCTCGCCAATGAAGTGATCGTTGTGCGGGATGGTGAGGAAGCGCTAGATTATCTGTTTCATCGGGGTATCTTTCGGTTAAGGCGGGAAGGACATCCGATTTTGGTGATGCTTGACCTTAAAATGCCTAAAATAGATGGACTCGAAGTGCTGGCACAAATGAAGTCCAGCCCAGATTTGCGGCAGGTTCCGGTAGTGATTTTGACCGCTTCGCCGGAAGAATCGGATCTCATTAGCGGTTACAATCTAGGTGTGAATGGCTATGTCATCAAACCCTTAGACTTCCACGAGTTCGTGGATGCCATCAAAAGCCTAGGGCTATTCTGGGCAGTCGTCAATCAACCCCCTCCAGGCTCTTTGCCTGCCGTTCCCAGAGAATCACTCACTTAAAGAATACTGGAAGGTTAAAGTGCTGCATATCCTACTGCTAGAAGACAGTCTGCTGGATGCAGAGCTGATTGAGGCCCACTTGAAGGAGAATGGTCTAAAAGTTACCTTGAAGCGGGTAGATACCTGCGAAACTTTCCAAAATGCCCTGGAAAACGAGTCATTTGACGTCATTTTGGCTGATTATTCTCTTCCCTCTTTTGATGGATTTTCAGCCTTGAAAATGGCGCGCACGAAATGTCCAGATCTACCTTTTATCTTTGTGTCGGCGACGTTGGGGGAAGAAGTGGCCCTGGAAACTCTCAAAAGCGGTGCCACGGATTATGTCCTCAAGCAGCGGTTAGAACGACTGGTTCCCTCGGTGGAACGAGCGATTCGAGAGGCGAAAGAATATCACGATCGCTTGCGTGCCGAAGCCGCACTACGAGAAAGCGATCGGCGCTTTAGAATGGCCTTAAAAAATTCCTGTTTCTGCATTTTTCAACAAGATCGAGACCTAAAATACCAATGGATGCACAATCCCCAAGGACCCCAATCCGCAGAGGAAGTTGTTGGGAAAACCGACTACTTTTTATTTCCAGAAGCGGAAGCCGATCTCCTCACTGCACTCAAGAAAGAAGTCATTGCAACCGGCACTCCAACTCGCTTAGAAGTATCGGTCACCTTCTTTGGAGAACTCTGGGACTACGACCTAATTTTAGAACCGATATTTGCCGATCAGCCGGATCGCAATCAGGAGAATCCGCAGGTTGTGGCGCTGATTGGGACTGCCTTGAATATCACAGAACGCAAAAGATCCGAACGAGAATTGTATCGTCGGGAACAGGAATTTCGAGCGTTAGCAGAAAACGCGCCGGATATTATCGCCCGCTTTGATCGACAACTGCGCCATATTTACATCAACCCGGTGATCGAAAAAGCTACGGGAATTCCTCCTGAAAATTTTATTGGAAAAACGAATGCGGATCTGGGATTTCCCGAGGAACTTTACTTACAGTGGTCTCACTACTTACAAGAGATTTTTGTAACTGGAAAATCGGGTTTTATTGAATTTGAGTTTCCTTCATCTACAGGAACTCGCACTTATCAATCCCAGGCGGTTCCCGAATTTGACTTGGATGGCAATGTCGAATCTTTACTCTGTATTAGTCGGGATATTACGGAAGGTAAGAAAGCCGAGCAGGTGCTGCGAGAGAGTGAGGCACGGTTCCGACGCTTGATGGATTCTAATACGATTGGCATGGGGTTCTGGCGTGGCGATCGCGTTACTGTTGCTAATGATGCCTTTTTGCAAATGCTGGGGTACTCCCAGGAGGAAGTCCAAACGGAACGGCTAAATTGGCGCAAGATTACCCCCTTGGAATATTTATATCTGGATGAGATCGCCCATCAGCAAGCCTGTGAAAATGGCTATGCTGCACCGTTTGAAAAGGAATTTTTTCACCAAAATGGAACCCGGGTTCCGGTGATTTGGGGAGGGGCGATTTTTGACCCTAGGGGTGACGAGGGGGTATTTTTTACCCTGGATTTGACCGATCGCAAACGGATGGAAGAGGCGCTACAGGAGCAAGCTCAGGCGTTAGAACGTGCCAATCAGGTAAAAGATGAATTTTTAGCAGTGCTCTCCCACGAATTGCGATCGCCTCTGAATGCAATTCTAGGATGGTCCAAGTTACTGTTAACGCGCAAGTTTGACCAAGCCACCACTCAGCGTGCCTTGGAAACCATTGAGCGCAATGCTCGATTTCAAACTCAACTGATTGAAGATTTGCTCGATGTGTCGCGCATTCTGCGCGGCAAGCTGAGTTTGAGAGTGACTCCGGTGAATTTAACCCTCCCAATTTCGGCGGCGATCGAAAGTTTGCACCTTGCGATCGAAGCTAAATCGCTTCAACTAGATTCTTTCCTAGATCCGAGTGTCCCGCAAGTGACGGGCGACCCTAGCCGCTTGCAGCAAGTGGTATGGAATCTACTCTCCAATGCGGTGAAATTTACCGAACCCGGGGGTCGAATCACCCTCCGCCTGGAACAGGAGGCGCGATGGGTGATTCTCAAAATCAGCGATACGGGGATCGGCATTCTCCGGGAATTTCTGCCTCATTTGTTTGAATATTTCCGCCAAGCGGATGCCTCTAGCACTCGCCATCATGGGGGACTGGGGATTGGATTGGGACTGGTGAAACATCTGGTAGAACTACACGGAGGAACCGTCAGTGCAGAAAGTCCCGGAGAGGGTCAGGGGGCTACTTTTACGGTGAAACTACCGGCGATCGCCCTCAAAACTGACGAGCAACTGGAATCCAGGCTTGCTTCTACACAGAGTACACTCGCCGGGGTGCGGATTCTGGTCGTGGATGACGATAACGACTCGTTGGAGTTTATGCAGTGTGTCTTGGAACAGTCCGGGTATCAGGTGCGGGCGATCGCTTCAGCGAGTGAAGCCCTCGGTGTATTTTCTGACTGGAAACCGGATTTGGTGATTAGCGATATCGCTATGCCTGAAGAAGATGGTTATAGTTTTATCCGCAAAATTCGGGCAATGGAGGGGAATACCGGGGGTCAAATTCCGGCGGTGGCTCTAACGGCTTATGCCCGGGAAGAAGACCGTAACGCCGCCTTTTTAGCTGGATTTCAAGAGCATTTGAGTAAACCCCTTGACCCCAAAGCATTAATGACGGCGATCGAATTGTTAATTCGACCCCTTCAGGGATTTTAGAAGAGATGAGAAGAGCGGACGAGCCCTGGTTTTTGAGAATGAGGGAGGCTGAAAATTGGTTTAATGAGAGAGTTTTTCTAGGAAAATTTGCCGGTCATCTTGGTAAATAACTTTGAGTTTTTCTTGAAAAACCGTCATAAACGCATCAATTCCTCGCCCCGTATTACAATGCGGGCGATCGGGAAATTCAAAGTGATAGTCATCAAAAATAATCATTCCCCCTTCTTTGATGAGTCCCCAGCTTAATACTGCATCTTGGAGGACATCCACGGCAAAATGTGAGCCATCAATATAGACGATGTGATAGGTATTTAAGGGGAGCGATCGCAGCACTTCTTGGGAATATCCTACCCGTTTCTCGACTTTATGCTTGGCTCCACTTTTTTCGATATTTCCATCAAATCTCTCTTCGACGGATTTTTGAACGGTAGGGTCGTTTTTTTTACTTTCCACAACCCCTTCAAAATTATCAATACAGGTAATTCGTGCGGTTTCATGGGTAAGGATATTATCCAGCAACCAGCAACTCGCCATTCCTTCAAAACAGCCAATTTCCACAACTCTCAAGTTGGGTACATTGGCAAATTTTCTCAAGGTTTGTTCCCAAATTGGCATGACGCCGGTAAAACAGTCGGCGGTGATTTTATACCCTTTTTGAGCAAATCGGAGCGTGTAAGGAATGCTACTTAGTTTTTTCTGAAGGATTTGATTGTTAGGTTTAAGCTGTAGGGCTTTCTTTAAAGCTATTTCGGCTTCATAAACTTTTTCCACTTCAGCGTTAAATAAGCCTTGATAGTAGAGGGCCATCCCGAAATTATAGTAATTATTACTGGATTTCGGGTCAAGTTCTATCAGTTTACGAGAGGCATTGGTAGCTTGGGCGTATTTGGAATTATTCCAGCTTTTTTCGAGGACTCGTTGGTAAATAGTTCGCACTACTTCCTGAATTTCGGGGGTATAAATCGACCCTAAAACATAACGCGCGGAAGCATAGTCCGGGTGGTTTAGAGAAACTTGATTTAAAAGTTCGGCTGCTTCCCTAAATTGACCTTGGGCTAAAAATGCCATCCCTAAAGGGTAGGTGATGGAAATTTGGGGAACGAGGTCTTTGGCTTTCAATAAGCAGAGTACAGCTTGTGGAAATTCCCCATATTTGCAATGGATGATTCCTTTATTTCGGTAATAGTTGCCATACTGCTGTTTGAGCCTGCTATTTTCGTTCCAGTCCGGATGGTTTAAGAGGTTGCTGGTTAGAGCAGCTTCTAATAAATCGAGGGATTTAATATATAAAAAATCTCCCTTGACCAATTGTGCTAAGACTTGGATAAGAAGCGGTTGGTTAATGTTCTGGGTATTAGGGGATAAAAGCAGTTCGGAAGTTTTTGCTAAGAGGTCGTTGAGGGTAAAGTCGAGGATGTCCAAGTGCAGGTAAAGTTGTACAAGAGCTAACTGGTTATTGATATAATTTGGGGCGATCGCCCTGATGCGATCGCGCAAGACTAAGGCGGTTTCCCAGTCTCTAACGAATTCGCGCTGGGTTGCGATCGCCCCTAAAAGCTCTACAATTTGTACTCGCCACTGTTCTACTTGAGGGGGCGTTCCCTGGGATAATACCGCATTCCAGCATTGTTCGGCTTCCGGTTGCTTTCCTTGCAGTAACAACGCGATACCCAAATACCAATAGTTAGAAATAACCTGGGGATTCCCTTGAATGCTTTGGCGGCAAAGGGCGAGTGCCCCCGCGTAGTCCTGCTGTGCAAAATATTCCGTTACCGTTTGTTGTGCTTGCATGATTTCCATTGCTGTCTGTTGTTCTCGATCAAGGGTTCGGATTTCAGGGATGAAAGTTCCCTCACTCGGGAGAGGGCAATCTGGGGTCCTGGCAGTATTTATCTGTTGTTAATTGTATGGGGCAATTTTAACCAAAAAAAGGAAATTTTAAAAATCCCTATCCAAAAAAATGGCCGCCGTGAATTCTAGAGAATCTTCAAGAATCTAAAAAACCGGGCTTTTGGCAAAACCCGGCGGATTCAAAATATTTATCAGTCTTTACAAATGTTGCTGCAAGAATTTTTCCAATCTATCCAATCCCTTCTCAAGGGTGGGTAAATCCGTAGCATAAGATAAGCGGATGCAATCATCATCACCAAAGGCAATTCCCGGAATCGCCGCCACCTGGTGAGAGTCAAGTAAGGCATCGCAGAATTCCAGAGATTTCATGCCGGTTTTAGAGATATTCACGAACACATAAAAAGCCCCTTGCGGTTCGGGACAACTGATTCCCAACATTCCCCGAATTCGGTCCAAAACGACCAGACGCCGCATGGCAAAGGATTGGCGCATTTCTTCCACACAATCTTGGGACGATTCCAAGGCGGCGATCGCTCCATATTGGGCAAAGGTACAGACATTGGAGGTACTATGACTTTGAATGGTACTCGCCGCCTCAATCAACGCCGCATCCGCTGCCAAATACCCAATCCGCCAACCTGTCATCGAGTATGCCTTAGCAAACCCATTACTAATAATCGTGCGTTTGAACACTTCTTCTGAAACCGCACCGATACTCAGATGCTCGACGTTATCATAGAGGATTTTTTCGTAAATCTCATCGGAGACTACTAAAATATCCTTTTCTACCACCACCTCGGCTAAGGCACGAATTTCGTCCGGGGAATACACCATCCCTGTGGGATTCGAGGGGGAGTTGAAAACGAATAGTTTCGTTTTTGGCGTACAAGCGCCTCGCAGTTGGTCCGGGGTAATTTTATATCCACTTTCGGCACTGGTGGAGACTATCACCGGGACACCTGCGGCTAAGGTCACCATTTCTGGGTAACTTAACCAGTAGGGTGCCGGGATAATCACCTCATCCCCGGGGTCGAGGAGTGCCAGCATGAGATTAAATAGAGAATGCTTACCGCCATTGGTAACGATGATATTTTTCGCGGAATAGTCGAGATGGTTATCGGTTTTGAGCTTCCGGGCGATCGCTTCTCGTAACTGCGGTTCACCGGCAGCAGGACCATATTTGGTTTTGCCTGCATTCAAGGCTTGA
The DNA here is from genome assembly GCA_038321985.1 of Cyanophyceae cyanobacterium. Classification (GTDB taxonomy): domain Bacteria; phylum Cyanobacteriota; class Cyanobacteriia; order Cyanobacteriales; family Laspinemataceae; genus Laspinema. The sequence continues at coordinate 95,174 of JBBQFN010000009.1, forward strand.
ACTGCCGCGATTTTGATATGGGTTGGGGTATCAAAATCTGGTTCACCCGCACTAAAACTACAAACATCTATCCCGTCGGCTTTCATCGCCTTAGCTTTGGCGGCGATTGCCAAGGTCAGGGATGGCGTTACCTGTCCAACTCGTGCTGCCAACTTCATTTGCGTACTTCAACTGAGAATAAATTTAAGGATATGCTTCGCTCAGAATATCCTACTCTACCCACTACCCGGAAAACGATGTCAGGCGATCGTGACATCCTCGGACAGATAAACGTCTTGGATGGCATGAAACAATTTGACCCCTTCCTCAAAGGGACGTTGGAATGCTTTACGCCCGGAAATCAACCCACAACCCCCGGCGCGCTTGTTAATCACCGCTGTCCGCACCGCTTGGACAAAGTCGTTTTCCCCGGAGAAATTGCCCCCGGAATTAATCAATCCAGCACGCCCTGCATAGCAGTTGAGCACTTGATACCGGGTCATGTCAATCGGGTGGTCCGAACTTAATTCGCTCTCTACTCGCTTGTCGGTGCGTCCGTATTTTTGGCCCAGGGCTTTGGAAACGGCGTCATAGCCGCCATTGCATTCCGCTTGTTTCTGTTTGATGATATCAGCTTGAATGGTGACGCCGAGGTGATTGGCTTGCCCGGTGAGGTCGGCGGCGAGATGATAGTCTTGGTCTTGTTTAAAGGCGTTATTTCTCAGATAACACCAGAGAATGGTAGCCATTCCATATTCATGGGCTTGGGCAAAGGCGGCGCTGACTTCCTGGATCTGCCGGGTGGATTCCGGGGAACCAAAGTAAATGGTCGCACCCACGGCAACAGCACCTAAATTCCAGGCTTGTTCGACGCTAGCAAACATGATTTGGTCATATTGGTTGGGCAGGGTCAGCAGTTCGTTATGGTTGAGTTTGAGGATAAAGGGGATTTTGTGGGCGTATTTCCGGGAGACGCTGCCTAAGACTCCCAATGTGGTCGCCACGGCGTTACAGCCTCCGGCGATCGCGAGTTTAATAATGTTTTCGGGATCAAAGTAAATCGGGTTGGGGGCAAAGGAGGCGGCAGCGGAGTGTTCGATTCCCTGATCTACGGGCAGAATGGACAAATAGCCGGTGTTGGCGAGACGTCCGTGGGCATAAAGTTGCTGGAGCGATCGCAATACTTGAGGAGAGCGATCGCTGATTGATAAAATTCGGTCAATCCAATCGGGTCCGGGCAAATGCAGCATCTGTTTGGGAATTTTAGCCTGATATGTGAGCAAATCTTCAGCTTCATCCCCTAAAATCGATGCGATCGCGGAAGGTGTAGAGAGCGTGGCGGTCATTACATTTTACCTCACAATTTTATAAGCAACACTTTATTCATCATATCGTTTCTTTCCCGAACTGTTGCCCGTTGCAACTTTTTAAATCCGGTTTTTTTATCTCGATTGATTCCTATTTTTTGCCGCAACTGTAGCAACTTCCCCCCTTGCTTCCATGGCCTAATCTAAATTATTTTTTAAAGTAATCACCCTCGGGCTTTTGCGAGTTTTAACCGATTGTTTTGTCTTATTTATGTCATTAGATAGAAGACAACCGGGCAATCCCTAGGTTAGACTCTACCCTATTCCCCAGGGGAAAACAGCAAAATTCACAAATTTTCCGCCCCGAGGAGTAGGGTAAAATAAGGGAACATACTTATGAAAGTACCTGTTGAAATTACTTATCGCAACATTGAAAAGACTCAGGCAATTGATAACTTAGTTCGGGAAAAAATTGCTAAACTCGAACAATTTTGTAACCACATCACTAGCTGCCGTGTAGCCGTTGAAAAAATCAACGATCGCCCCAGCAGTGGTTCTCCCTACCGCGTTCGTTTTGATATCACCGTTCCCCCCTCCCATGAAATTGCAGCAGTTCGTAATCCGGGGGAGGGAGATCAGTATGACGAGCTTGGGACCGTGATTCGGAGTGCATACGAAGCCGCACGCCGTCAAGTAGTGGAACTAACAGAACGGCAAAATAAGAAAGTCAAACATCATCCGGAACAAGCAATGGGAGCAGTTGTCTCCAAGCTATTTCCTGAAGAGGGTTATGGCTTTATTAAATCCCTCGACAGTGGGCAAGAAATCTATTTCCATCGGAATAGTGTTTTGGGCGATCGCTTTGATGAATTAAAAGAAGGAGCCGGGGTACATTTTTCCGAAGAAAATGGAGAAAAAGGACCCCAAGCGTCTACTGTTCATATTGTCAATAAACCCGGTCCAAACGAGGCGGTGACTCAACAATCTGGCATCGAAAGACCTGTGGGGTGGAAATAGTTACACTCTTTCATAGTGGCGTGAGCTACAGATAGCTTATGGGTAGATCATGGAAGTAAGAGTGCGTTCATCCTGTCCCCTCGGAAACAGCGTAGGGAGCAGGATGGAAGTGCTAAAGCACCGGCTTTTAACTACAAACTGGCTCCCTAAAACTGTACCTCATCAGTCAAAAAATATAAATCTCAAGATTCTAAAAAACCAGGAGAATACAATGGCTTTAGCATTACACAAACGGGCGATCGGTGTATTTGAAGATTCTAAAAACACAGAAAATGCCGTGAATGCTCTCAGGGAGGCGAGTTTCCCAATGGACAACGTATTAGTTGCGACTCAAGATAATATTCCCCCAGAAATGGAGAGTCCCGATAGCGAATTTTTGGAGAATCGCACCGTGGAAGGATTAGGAAAGGGTGTCATGAGTGGGACAGTTTTCGGGGCGATCGCCGGCTTATTTAGTGGCCTAACAACCTTATTTCTGCCCGGACTTGGCCCGATCGCCGTAGTAGGTCCCGTCGCCACCATCGCCGGATTGACAGCAGCAGGCAGTTTTTATGGGGCCCTAGGCGGTGCGATCGTCGGGACGATTGCCGGAGACAAATTCACCGCAGGTCAAGCCAATATTTATCATCAACATCTGACCCAAGGACATTACTTAGTCCGGTTAGAAGGGACCGATGAACAAATCGCCCAAGCCGAATCTATTTTGATGGAACATGGCATTCAAGAATGGCAACTGTATGAAAGTACAGATAATTCCTAAGCCATCACTCCCCTCAGTGGGCAATGAAAACGGCGGATGGAAACGCCATTTTCGTTGCCAAGAACTAAAAACTAGGCAAGTTAGGACTAATTTTCCACTCATCTGAACTCTAACAATCCTCTCCAAAGGAAGAGAGATTATCTTTATAATGTTGTGCCTCTAGTCCCAATTCCAAAAACGGCCTAATATAGTTAAGAACCATGAAGCCAAACTGAGAATAAATGTATGAAAATTGCGATCGCGGGTGCAACCGGATTCGTCGGCAGTCGATTAGTGGAGAGATTACAACAAGCCGGTGATCAAGTCTTGATATTAACCCGCAATCCTACCAAAGCCAAGCGAGTCTTTCCTGATGCTGCCTTCCCCAATTTAGAAATCGTTGCCTATACCCCCACAGAATCCGGTCCCTGGCAACAAGCACTCAGCGGGTGTGATGGGGTAGTGAATCTCGCCGGTGCTCCCATCGCAGACGAACGCTGGACCCCTGAACGTAAGCAGGAGATTCTCAACAGTCGCAAACTCGGAACCCGCAAAATTGTCGAGGCGATCGCCACTGCCAATCCCAAACCCTCCGTCCTCGTCAATTCTTCCGCCATTGGATACTACGGCAGCAGCGAAACCAGCACCTTTGACGAAACCAGCACATCCGGTAACGATTTTCTCGCCCAGGTTTGTCAGGAATGGGAAAGTGAGGCGCAGCAGGTGAAGGAATCCGGGACCCGCTTGGCGATTATTCGGACCGGAATTGTGGTCGGTAACGGAGGGGCGATCGCCAAAATGCTCACTCCCTTTCGACTCCTCGCCGGAGGCCCTCTAGGAAGCGGCCATCAATGGTTTTCCTGGATTCATCGCGAAGACCTCGTGAACCTGATTCTATTAACCTTACAACGGTCCGATATCCAAGGCATCCTCAACGGAACTGCCCCCAACCCCGTCCGCATGAACGAATTATGTCAAATTCTCGGACAAGTCCTGCATCGGCCTTCCTGGTTACCCGTTCCCGATTTTGCCCTCCAGCTTATCCTCGGTGAAGCCGCACAAGTCGTCCTAGAAGGACAGCAAGTGTTACCCAAACGCCCCCTAGAATACGGCTTTGAGTACCGCTATTTCACGGTAAAACCCGCCCTAGAAGAAGTTGTATCTCACGGTTAATAGGAAAAACCTACCAAAACCGGATGCCATTTTTATCGGGGGTGGACTCACCACACCGGATTTGCTGGAAACCGGATGGCGATCGCTGGGACCTAGCGATCGCCGGGTTGCCAAACCCGTCACAGTCGAGAGTGAACAAATGTTTTTCCAGTGGCAAGGCAAACTGAGAGAAATCCTGACCCGCATGGTGATTCACCGGGCAGAACCCGTCTGCAAATTCCTAGGATAGAAAGCGATGGCACTCATCACCCACTGGGTTATAGTTAACTTGCACGGATGCTGCTTGAGAAAGAGTAATGTTATAACCTAGACACAGTTTTGGTATTTTTACTAATATGAGTGATTCTCAAAATGCTGAAAATTCCGGTATCGTCCCTCAACAATCAGGTCGGATCGTGTCTGTTGACGAATTTAAGTGACTATTCTATCAACTTAATGCAAAGCCTGATACTCAAATCCGGTTGCTGCCCGGAAAGAAAAACTTAGAATTGGCAGATATCAGAAGTATTAACGAACAGATATTCGCTAAACTTCGCAATCATGATTTAGTCTCAGACATTGCATCCATTAATTTTGTTCTTTCTCCGAGAAAGATTAAGGATTACTGTACTTGGGCTGAATTTGAAAGAGAAAATTGGGACACAGTTAATGAAAAAGTCTTGGCAATTACTCTCAAATGGGATGTCGCAATTAAATTACCTCAGTATCAATTGCCTCAAATACATTCCTTAAAGATTAGAATGGGGACTGCAATTCCACCCAAAGATATTTTTCAGCTAATTCTTACAAGTGATGATATTGGAGAGTTGATGGAGGCAAGAACACCGAGTATATGTAAAGTGGATTTTGTAAATACTATTCTTGCCGACGAGTTGATGAACATTGTAGCTAGTTGGCATGAAGGATTGGGCGATTTGCCAGAAACAAATCTTTTAAGCAGTTTTCTGGCTAAAAACGGTAATTTTTTAAGTCAAATGATTGGATATTTTTCACCTATTGTCTTATTGACAATCTTCTCTCAGTATTATGATTTTTTAATGCCTTTGATTGGGATACAAGCGGAAGTTACAATTAAAATCTTCGAGGCATTACTAATCTGGTTAATAGGCATTTTTGTAGTTGGTGCTTTTTTAGGACGTAAGGTTGAAAAATGTATAAACAAACGGATTGACAAACTTGAGGAACATCCTCAAGTTTCTATTACAAGGGGTGATAAAAAAGCCGTTGAGGAATTTGAAAAGACCAACAAGAAGCTGACGTATCAAATTGTAAATCGTTTCTTATGGGTAGTGTTCGGTTTGGTGGTGACTTCTTCAATTAAGTTCGTAATTCAATACTTTTTTTAATGAGAAAAAGGCAAACAAGTCGGGTACAGCGGATTGGCCAAAATTGCTTAGGTAAGTTGCAAATATCTCGGAAAACGCTTATAAGAGTTGATTTTTTTTGTCTTCAAAAACAAGGAAAAACAGCCAACTTCCTAAATTCGATTGATCGCAAAATTTAAATTCTCTATCGCCCAATCGAGCCAAATGAAACATTCAAAAAAGGCTGACTCTAAAAACGGTTTGTGGAGGTATTAAAACCAAGGTAAAATCTATGGAAAAAGTTGTTCACAAAACCACGAAAAAACAGCAAACTAGCGACTTTCACTACTGGCAAAATCAGCCCCCCCTTAAACGCATTGAAGCCCTAGAACAAATCCGCCGAGAATACCATCAATATAGATACAATGCTGAACCCAGATTTCAAATAGTTTATACAATTATTAAACTCTAATCAAGTTAACTATCTGATTATTGGTGGTTATGCCGTTGCTATTCATGGACACCCGCGCTACACCAAAGATATAGATATTTGGCTAGAAATGTCATCAGAAAACGCCGATAAAATCATAATTGCCCTTGAGCAATTTGGCTTTGGCAGCCTTGGCTTATCTGCCCAAGACTTTCAAACCCCCGACCAAATCATTCAACTGGGTTATCCTCCCAATCGCATTGATCTAATTACCACCCCTGACGGCATTGATTTTGAAACCTGCTATAGTTCAAAAACCGAGGTTATTGTTGATGATATTCCCGTTCAATTTATCGATCTGGACAATCTAAAAAAAAATAAAAAAGCATCGGGCAGACTACAAGATCTAGCCGATCTAGAAAATCTGGAATAATGCCCTATTACGCCGTAGAAGCCATTATCAAGCGAGTCAAGGATACCGATAAAAACGGCTATATCTGGGATACCACAGGCTCAGGCAAAACCCTCGCCTCGTTCTCCCCAACTCCAACACCTTCATGTACCCCGATCGCCCTTACCCCAGAGCAAAAGTTCCTCATCCCCAACTCCAACCCTCGAAAAAGAGTTTTTATACCTAAAAAAAATGTGGCTGTACCTGAATTCAGGACAGCCGCCCAAGCTTAGTATTCTGTATAGAATATGAAGTTTTATTAACTTCCTCTTAATCTAAGGCGTCCCCTAATTCGGAGTCCGCTTCCAGATTATCCGGATCGACATAGTGACAGGAATTTTCGACGCAAATCAGCGCCCAACCAGAATCTTCTATCCCCATCAACTTATAAGAGGCTTCTTGAACGAAAAATCCTTTATGATTGCGGGTCTCGGGTTTGACAGTAACATTATCCATAGTCATTTGTACTCAACTCCTTGTTTAAAATCTGGTTTACGATTAAACTAACCTGAGGGTTTAATCACTAAGTTCATCAAATCTTATCATTAAAATCTCCTTTTTTTTATTAAGTTTTTCAAAAAAATATTAACAAATATAAATACTCCCCCTAGTTCTGGTCTTGATTGCTTCAGGTCCTTGATCAGAATGTAGGGAATCGGACCAAAGTGATGGATTGAAGTCACATTTAAGCTCCAATAAGGGGCGATGCTCAGGGGTTTACATAAACCTTAAAACTTTCTTAAAACTTAAGCGAGAATTCTCAGAGGGCTGGACCCCTAATGGTTTGGAAAAATGGGTTGTCAACAGCATAGGGGGAGTGGGGCTGAATTTGTTTAGGTAAAATTGCTGTTAGCAACCCTCAGAAGGGGGTAGAGTAGGGAACTCTCTAACTCCCGAACGCTTCGAGTCACACCAGTGATCAATCGGCGATCGCGAAGACCCTAATTTTGTGCTAAACCTAGAATTAAAATCATGCAAAAGAGGGAATGCGGCAACCCATGAATAGGTCGTTATTAACGCAAGTATTGAGAGGAAGCGGGTTAGGGGTGATCGCACTCTTGCAGACCCTTACTCCGACATTGACCCTCGCGCAACCTTCAACTCAAGTAACAAACCCGACCTTTTTTTGCGGGAGTGTAGATGGGATTCCCGCAACGATGGCGCGTACCTCTACCGGGGAAATGCCAATGGTAATTTGGGATATAAATACCATTAAAGACCCCAATATTAACCTTCAAAAACAGTGTGAGGAAGTCTCTAATCGCTTCCAAACCTACTCGGACAACGGCACACTTAACTATATCACCAGTGGGATTATGAACGGGCAACTGGTCGCCTGTGTTGCGCCCGGAGAAAATGAGCCATGCAGCGGGATATTGTTCCCTCTAAGTGGGGGAAGCAATCCCCGAGGAATACTGCAACGGATGTTCCGAATTCGGGTGGCATCCTCTGCACCGATCGCCGAAACAACTGATCGCCTGTACATCCGCTTTGATAAGTATTTAAACGGGGAATATCCCCAACTCCCCGGATTGGGAAGTCGGACCCCGCCAGTTCCTCGTCGAGATGTTCCCGAATAAAGGTTAGGCACAAACAGTATGAAATGGTCTACGGCGGGTCTATCAGCGGCGATTCTCGGTTTAGGGGCGGTAATTTTAGTCGCACAGGCCCCGATTTCTCTACCTCAAACCCAGGGGATTGAAGAACAGGCGATTTCCGCAATGGGTCGCGATGTTTCGGTGGTGATTAATGGTCAAAATCCCGGTTCGGGGGTAATTATTGCCCGCCGTGGCAATACTTACACGGTTCTGACGGCCAAACACGCGATCGCCACCCCAGATGAATATGCCATTCTCACTAGCGATGCTCAAACCCATCCGGTGGATTATGGCACAGTCAAAAAACTGCCCGGAGTGGATTTAGCGGTGGTGGAATTCACCAGTCCCAACCGCTACCGAGTTGCTCATTTCGGCAATTCTGATGATGCAATGGAAGGGGCAACAATTTATGTATCCGGTTGGCCCCATCCGGGACGAGTGATTACGGAACGCATTTATCAGGTTGCCAAAGGGACAATTTCCGGTCGTCCTCTCACCGCATTAGAGGATGGATATGGGTTGATTTATACTAATATCACCCGTTCGGGAATGAGTGGGGGTCCGGTGTTTGACAACCAGGGCCGGTTAATTGGCATTCACGGACGTGCCGAAGGGGAACCGATTTACAATCCTGATACGGGAGATACGGTGGATGTCAAATCCGGGTTTAATGTGGGAATTCCCATTAATACTTTTGTGAGTTTGGCCGGGGAAACGGGGATCAATTTACCCCACTTAGGGGATAATTTTGCTGCTGCCAGTGTGACACTTCCGGCACATTCGGCGTTAGTGTTAGCGGTGGCAGTGGCCCCGGACAATCAGGCGATCGCCAGTGGAAGTCGAGATGGCATCATCAAACTTGCTAATGGGAATAGCGGCCAAGAACTCCGCACCCTCACCGGCCATACCGATGCAGTAACGGCCCTCACGTTTAGTCCCGATGGACAAACTTTAGTGAGTGGCAGTGAGGATGGGACGGTCAAAATTTGGAACCGGCAGTCAGGGGAACAGGTGAGAAGCATCAAGGGCGATCGCTCCTTTGTTCGGGCAGTGGCCTTTAGTCCTGATGGCACTCTACTCGCTTCCGGCAGTGCGGAAGATACAGACATTAAACTCTGGAATCCTCAAACTGGAGACTTAATTCGCACCCTCACCGGACATCGAGACTATGTGAATACCGTGGCCTTTAGTCCCGATGGCAAAGTTCTGGTGAGTGGCAGTACCGATAAAACCATCAAACTCTGGAATCCCGATACGGGAGAAACCATCCAGACCCTTACCGGGAATGCCAACCGGATTACCTCCGTTGCCACGACACCTTATGGCAATCTCCTCGCTGCTGCCAGTGCAGAAGATGGACTGGTGAAAGTGTGGAATCTTCGCACGGGGGAATTGCTACATACATTAACAGGTCATAGGGGAACCGTTTACAGTATTGCCATTGACCCCTACGGCCATATTCTTGCCAGTAGCGGAATTGATGGGACAATCCAGATTTGGAACCTCTATACGGGGAATCGGGTGCGAAATTTGGAAGTGAAAAATTTAGGGAGTGGCACTCCAAGTCCAGTGTTTTCCCTCGCCTTTTCTAGGGAAGGGAACATTCTAGTTAGTGGGGCCGATAATGGCATGGTTCAATTGTGGCAAATTCCCCAACGTTAACGGTATTTTAGAGTGAATTAAATCCCATGTTTCGGAATTGGTATTCTGGCATTTCCACAGTTCTATTAAGCGCTACAATTGTAGCGCTTTCATCGACTTTTGCTCATCCTCAAACGGTGGATGAGCGAGTGATTGCAGCCATTGCAAAATCCATAACGGTGATTATTCAGGGTCAAAATCCCGGTTCGGGAATTATTATTGCCAAACAGGGTAACACTTACACGGTTTTAACTGCCAAGCACGTTCTGGCAACTGAGGATACTTATCAAATTGTCACCCCCGGGGGTACTGTATATCCGCTCAACTATAACCAGGTCACTAAACTGCCGAATTTAGACCTTGCCTTGGCCCAGTTTACCAGTTCTGAATATTATCCTGTGGCAGTGATGGGGAACTCGGATACGACCACAGAAGGAACGGGGGTTTATATTTCTGGATGGCCGCATCCCGGAGAGGCAATTACCCAACGGATCTTTCAAATTACCTCGGGAAAACTTTCAGGGCGAGCGATGGGGGCGGCAGATGAGGGATATGAATTAGTGTACACCAATGTGACGCGATCGGGAATGAGTGGCGGCCCGGTTTTTGATGACAGTGGGTTACTAATTGGCATTCACGGACGCGCAGAAGGGGAACCGATTTATAATCCCGAGACAGGGGATACAGTGGCGGTGAAATCCGGGTTTAATTTAGGGATTCCCCTGAATCTATTTTTAGAAACCGCTACCGAAGTTGGAGTTAATTTACCCTATGCGCGATTTAACTTTTTTTCCGTGCAGGATTTGAAAGTCGATGACAAGTTTTTTGTGACTTCGGCAGCGATCGCACCGGATAATCAGACTGTGATTGTAGGGTATGGAGATGGGATAATTCGCGTCTGGGATTTGTCTACGGGGGAATTAAAACAAACCTGGGATCAAGGCAGTCGGCATCTCACTAAAAAAGTCCATATCACCCCCGATGGAAAATCTTTAGTTAGTCTACATCGTCGCGATGCAGAACCGGATATCATTCAGGTGTGGGACATAAAGACGGGGACAATTCAACACACCTTTAACGGTGATTTTTTCACGGCAATGAGTCCCGAGGGTCAACTGATTGCCACGGCAAATCATGGCGATAATGTGATTAATTTGTGGGAGGTGCAAACGGGAACTCTCAAAACAGCGATCGCCTTCGATGAGGAAGTCACCGATTTAGCTTTTAGTCAGGATGGTCAATGGATTGCTGTTGCGAATGCTTATCACGGCAGACTTTTGAACTTAGCGACCCAAGACCCTATTCAAACGGTTCAATATCCCTTCGATACTCCCGCAAAACAAACCGTGCGATGTGTTGCCCTTAGTCCCGATGGAACAACATTTGTCACGGCCTTAATGCCCCGGTCTAATTTTTCTGGTCGAGTAATTATATGGGATATTCAAACGGGGGAAATCCTCCAAAACTGGACGATTCCTAAAACACATATTAAATGGAATTGTTCTTTATTTTTTGACCCTTCAGGACAACGATTAGTGTTAGCAGGAGGGTCGGTTGAGGATGAAGACTCGGTGTTGATGTGGAATGTGCAAACTGGCAATGCACTGGTTTTTCCCCAAGGGAAAACCACGGCTGCCTTCAGTCCGGATGGTCAAACTTTTGTAACAGGCCGTTATGATAAAAAGGGTATGGGTGCTGGAGCAGAATTTATGACGATTTGGCGACCTAAACCTTAGAAAAAATGGTGAAATATGAGTCAAAATTTTGTTGATTTTAATCCAATCGTCGTGACGATCGCCATTGCTGGGGTGATGGGGGTTTCTATGCCAGGGGCGATCGCTCAACTGAACCAGCAGCAAGTGTCGGCAATGGCAGAACAGGTCACCGTCCTGATTCAGGGACAAAATCCCGGATCCGGGGTGATTATCGGCCAATCCGGGGATTCCTACTTTGTTCTCACGGCCAAGCACGTTGTTGCCACGCCGGATGAATATTACATTGTTACCTCGGATCAACAAAAATACCCCCTCGACTATCAACGAATCCATAAGATAGCTGAAGCTGATTTAGCGGTGGTTCAGTTTACCAGCGATCGCAGCTATGACCTGGCAAGGATAGGAAATTCGGATCAAGTTATCCAAGGGAATATTGTATATGTTGCGGGATGGCCTCATCCGGGGGAAGCTATCACGGACCGGATTTTTCAACTCACAACCGGGACAGTTTCAGGGCGATCGCCCTCAGAAACTTCCGACGGGTATGAATTAGTTTATACCAATATAACCCGTTCGGGGATGAGTGGCGGTCCTATATTTAACCCGGAGGGTGAATTAATTGGCATTCATGGACAATCCGAGGGACAAAATATTTATAATCCTGATACCGGGGATATGGTCTCTGTTAAGGCAGGATTTAATTTAGGAATCCCCTTAGCAACTTTTATGCAATTGAACGAACCCAACCCTTTACCGCCCAATCCTAGTTTTGCCAATCCGCTTACCTACGCAGCAATCCAGGCATTAGGAGAAAACCGCGTGACCGATGCAGTCCGTTTATATAAGCGGGCGACGGAGGTAAATCCGGAGTATTTAGAGGCGATATTTGGACTCGGACAGGCGTACTATGAATCCGGCGATCGCAACTTGGCGTTGAGTCAGTTTGAAAAGGCGGTAGAATTAACTCGGGCTGAAATGGAACGACTACGATCGCTCAGTAGACTGGAAGTTGTAGCTTATAATAACCAGGTGAATGCAGAATTGGCCTTGGGGACCCTGTTGTTTACATCCGGCAATCGCCTTGAAGGATTAAATCTGCTCGTGGGTCTTTTGCAGTATAATAACCAGATGGTGAGAGACAAACTCTTTCAACCGGATTTTGCCAGTAGTCGCCTGCGGAGTGATGCAGTCCCCCTGCAACAATATGCTGAAAAAATCCTATCTACAACAGCGGGTAAATTACCGCCAGAATTCAATCAGGGACAGGTTCTCTACGAACTCGGACAAGTGGAGGCAGCGATTCCCTATTTTCAAATTATCCTGGATAAATATAAAAATGACCCCCGAGTCATGTTAGCACTCGCGATCGCATTACAGGAAACCGGCCAAAGCGATCGGGCCGCTGTCTTACTCCAGGAGATGCAAACGGACCAATCCCAGGACGCAGTGACGGGGGAACCGGGAGGATGGTTGGGCATTTTTTGGAGCGATCGCCTGATTGAAAAAGCTCGAACATTGATTCCTCCTCAGACATAAAAATCTTCGATGTATCTACATTTTACCGGCCTTCCTCTCACAAAAACTCACTCCACTTATCCCCTTTGATAACCGTGATGATTCAGCGCACTTTGACCCTTTTTTCCCTTTGGACTGCCACCATCCTCCCCCTAGAATTAGCCGGGTTTACGAAATCGGCCCATTTACAAACCCTCCCTCTGTTTTTCCTCTCGCAGGTTCAAATTAATCAGGCCGATATTGCCACCCTCACCCAGCAAGTGACGGTGGTAATCAACGGCCAAAACCCCGGTTCTGGAGTGATTATTGGCAGGCAAGGTAACACTTATACGGTGTTGACTGCAAATCATGTAGTTGCCAGTCCCGATGAATATCAAATTGTCACGGTAGATGGGATACAACATCCGCTCAATTATACTACGGTTCGGCGATTGCCGAATTTAGATTTAGCTTTGGTTCAGTTTACCAGTAACCAAATCTATGAGACTGCGCAGATGGGAGATTCCGATATCGCCCAACCAGGAACGGCAGTGTATATCGCCGGATGGCCTCATCCGGGAATTGCCATTACGGAACGGATCTTTCAAATGACACCGGGTCAAATTTCCGGGCGATCGCAGTCGGGAACCGAGTCCGGATATGAACTGGTTTATACCAATATCACGCGATCGGGCATGAGTGGCGGTCCCGTTTTAGATACCTTCGGTCGTCTGATTGGCATTCATGGACGCGCCGAGGGACAAGCGATTTATAATCCTGATACGGGAGATACAGTGGATATCAAATCGGGGTTTAATTTAGGCATTCCCCTGGATACTTTTATAAAATCCATTGAAACGATAGATTCAACGGTTTTATCCACGAACCCTTCATTCGCTTATCCTCTTTCCAAACAGGCCGATCGCCAGTTGGTTGGCAACCAAATTCAACCGGCAATCGCCCAATATCAAAGAATTTTAGCCATAAACCCGAATTATCTCCCAGCGGTATTTGGGATGGGACAAGCGCAGTATCAATTAGGAGAGACAACAGCGGCGATCGCCGAATTTCGGAATGCTATTAATTTAGCAACGGCTGCGATCGCTCAAGTTCAATCCAACCCCAGCCTCTCCCCCCAACAGCAACTTTTATTAGTAGAAACAACCGAAATTCAAGGGAACGCCCAAGTCGCCCTCGCGAGTGCTTTATATGCTAGTGGCGATCAAAAAACTGCCCTTTCCCTCATTTTTGAATTATTGAAAAACCCAGAAAATTGGAGGGGAAAGCTCACTTTATTAGAACCTAAATTTCCCTCTTCTCGCTTACAAACTGATGCCCAAGTAGTCGCCGCTACCGCACAAGAAATAGTGGCTCAGGGGGTAGAATATTTACCGACCGAATTCAATCTAGCCCAAGCACTTTATGAGCGAGGGGAGGTGCAAAATGCCCTTTCTACTTTAGAATCTTTATTCCAGGAAAATCAACAAGATCCCTCTCGAAAAATGGCTTTGGCCGCCGTCTTAAATGCCACGGGAAATCGCCAACGGGCAGAAACTTTGATTTCCGAGTTGCAGTCGGAATATGCGGGTCAATTTAGAGATGAAAATTTTGAGTTTTTGTTGACGGGACTGTGGAGTAGTCGTTTGCGGGAAGATGTTACAAAAATGTTAGCCTACTATCGACCGAGTGCCACCCTCTCTACCACTGTGTTTTCTAACACCCTCTTACATCCAGCGGAAGACAGCGATCTCGCTTATATCGAGTTTTTGGCCCTGTCTAGGGATGGCAAAACCCTGGTGAGTACCAATGGCGAAGGGACGATTAAAGTCTGGGATATCGACAAGGGAACAGTGCGTCATACATTCCCCTGGACGGGTAACCTCCGGGATGCGATCGCCTTGAGTCCGGATGGACGTCTGGTGGCACTTGGCATCTGGGATGATACGGATAATACACCCAAAGTCCAACTCTGGGATACTCAGACGGGACAAAACCTGCGAACCTTTACCCAACCTGGCAGTAACGGAGTTACCGCAGTCGCCTTCAGTCCCGACAATCAAACCCTCGCCAGTAGCGCCCAAGAGATTCTGCTTTGGGATGTGAGGACCGAAGAAGTGCTACATACCCTTCCGGGTAAACGGCCCTATTCCAGTTATTCTCTTGCCTTCAGTCCCGATGGCAACCGTCTCGCCAGCAGCAGTCTGGAAATTATCCAACTCTGGAATCCCAGCAGTGGCGAACTCATGAACGAGATCGAACTGTCTGGTGAACATATTATTAATGGACTAATATTTAGTTCCAATAGTAATCTCCTCCTCAGTCGCAGCGATCGCGGTATTCAATTGTGGAATCCCAATACGGGAAATGCCATCAGTACCGTCCCCCAGGGCCAAAAATATGCTTTGAGTCCCGATGGCCAAACTTTAGCACTTTGTGCAGGGACTGAAATTTCCCTGATCAATGTGGCATCAAACCAAGTGACACGCACCCTCAGTGCGCCATCAGGCTGTTACCAACTGGTCTTTTTACCCAATAGTAAAACCCTAGTCAGTGGAGGAAATGGCGGTAAAATAGAGATTTGGGATCTTGATCGGTCCGCCCAACTAGGGCGATCGCTGGAGATTTTTTTGGGGTAATTTATTAGATTGGAGAGGGCAAATTTTGATAGGACGCCAATCCAATAGAAAACTGTGATTCAGAAAAACCATGTCCTCAACCCAGGTTTTGAATGATGGGTATAGATGAGTTGCTTTTTTCTTTCCTAACCTTTAATAAAGGTTAGTAAAGAAAGGTTAAATTACGGCTTATACCTGAAATAATTTTAGGCTGATGAAGACCCCCCAACCCCATCACAGGGATTAGGGAGTCTTTTTATAAATGGGGTTTTAAAAGTTCCACATTACTTGATTGTTGTCGAGTTTGTCGGTGACAATTCGTCCGATCGCATCAATTTCTTTGACCTCTTCTGCGGATAATTTGACCTCGGCTGCTTTGGCATTATCCGTGGCCTGCTGCTCATTTCTTGCACCGACAATGGCACAGGTTTGGGGTTGAGCAATTAACCAGGCTAAAGCCAATTGAGCTAATGTACAATCATGGCGTTTAGCAATGGGACGGAGTTTTTCTAATGCTTCTTGAACCCGGGCATAATTCTCTTTATCAGAGAAAAGTTTATTTTTGGATCGATGGTCACCTTCTGCAAATGTATGGTCTGGGCCAAATTTGCCGGTTAGTAATCCTTGGGCCAGGGAAGAATAAGAAATAATTGAAATCTCGTTTTCGACACAATATGGCATCTGGTCGTTTTCAATTTTTCGCCAAAATAAAGAATAAGGGGGCTGCAAACTATCAATTTGTCCATATTGCGCCGCCTCTTCCATTTGGTTACGGTTAAAGTTAGAGACACCGACGGCCCGAATTTTGCCTTGTTCTTTTAGCTGGCTTAGGGCCCGCATGGTTTCTTCAATGGGAACATTTTCGCCTCCCCAGGTTCCGGAGGGCCAGTGAATTTGATACAGGTCGATATAGTCAGTTTTTAAGTTTGCTAAAGAGCGATCGCAGGCTTCAATTACTTGGTCATATTTGAGATGATTGGAGAAAACTTTGGTGGCATAAATGACATTTTCTCGCACATCGGAGAGGGCGGAGGCGACGATTTGTTCGGAATATCCTTCTCCATACGCCTCAGCAGTATCAAAGGTGGTAATCCCGGCATGATAGGCAGCGCGGAGGGCTTGGATAATATCATTATCTTCGATTCCCACCCACATTTTTTTACCAGCTTGCCAGGTTCCCATAATGATGGGGGTAATTTTTAAATTGGATTTGCCTAACCTTCTCGTTTCCATGTTGACCTCTTAAACTAGAATAAAGACTACTTTTTACGGTAGTCTTTCTTATTCTAACGATTCGTCTAAACAGGGGTGTTTGCATGGATTTAAGGGCTGCTTTGAAGGAATGGGCGATCGCCGTTGATGCCCTAGAACGAGGAAAGACAATCCTCTTACTCCGCAAGGGCGGTATCCGGGAAGTCGGGGATCGGTTCAGTGTCCCGGATTCACAGGTGTTACTGTATCCGACGTTTGAACATCAAAAACCCGAGTTACTTAAGTCGGACTATGCTGAGAATGTTAGCCCAGTACCATCGGGATGGCATCCAGAACGGGTGCGGATTGGCAGTTGGGCTAAGATTACGGATCTGTTGCCGATCGCGGTGGAAACGGAGGAAAGCGCCCTCTGTGTGCAATCGGCGCTGCAGCCGTATCACATTTGGAACGATTACTTTGTCCGTGATCGCCTCAAGTGGAAACCTCGACAACCGCTGTATCTGCTGTTGTTGCGGACCTATCGGCTATCCCAACCGCGAGATATTGCTTACTGTGAGGCGTATGGAGGCTGTAAGTCGTGGATGCAGTTAACAGAGGCGATCGCTACGGCTGACTCGGTGCCGGTTTTGGATGATGTGGCATACAGTGTTCTACGCGATCGCCTCCGGGAAATAGTTGCTTCCCTATGACTTATACTGACCCCGGCCATGACTCCGGATCTCCCCAGACACCTTGGGTATTAAAATGTCATAGTCCAGAGTTTCTATTCCAGTGATAGGGATAAAACCACACGGTCCCCTAGGGTAATAACCTGAAACCCCCCCAGAAGAGTTAGAGGCGATTGCTATACCACTTGACCCAGTGTCCTACAGTTCTTCCTTATTCTCTGGCTAAATATAAATTATCTTCTCAATGCATCCCCAGGGAGTCTGCACTTCCTGGGGAAATTAGCGCAGTAGGCGCACAGTAGTCACTTAAAAAAGTGACCCATTCGGATTTCCGTACCAGGGAGGGAGTGCGTAGATTAAAAGTGTGAAAAGTTAATCGACGTTCGGAATAAGACCTCATTATGAAACGTCAATATTCTACCTCTCAATCTTCCTCCCTTATGAACCAAAACAAATCTAATCTTCGTAGCGCGATCGCCTCTCTTCCGGCCAGTTTAGCTGCATTATTACTCTGTACAGGTGCAGCAACTATACTCCCGACGATCGCCCAAGTCAAAACTGGCGCAACTCCAATCGCTGCTGCTACATCTAATATACTTTATGTTAACCCCCAACTGGGACAGGATACCAATGCCGGGACCAGTGAAGCAGCCGCCTATCGCACTATCACTTATGCCCTGCAAAAAGCTCAAACGGGTACGGTAATCCAGTTAGCTGCCGGGACCTATAGCAAAGATAGCGGTGAATCGTTTCCCCTCCCGGTCAAATCCGGCGTTATCCTGCGTGGAAATAATAGCAACAAAGGACAAGGGGTTCTCGTTATCGGGGGCGGTACTTATCTCAGTCGCACCTTTGCTAGCCAAAACGTCACGGTTCAGGCGGCGAATACGAGCACAATCGAAGGGTTAACGATTACGAACCCCAATGCAAGTGGGACGGGTTTATGGATCGAATCCACAAATCCGGTGATTCGCAATAACACCTTCAAAAACAGTCGCCGAGACGGTATGTTTGTGACGGGGAGTGCCTCACCGAAAATTGAAAATAACGTCTTTGTTGAAAATGAGGCCAATGGGATTTCCATCGCCCGGGAAGCAGGGGGAGAAATCCGAGGGAACATTTTCCAGAATACAGGATTTGGTCTGGCGATCGGGGGAACCTCATCGGTTCGCGTCATCGGGAATACGATTTCTCAGAATATTGATGGGATGGTGATCTCAAATTCTGCGACCCCTGTCTTACGAGAAAATGCGATTGAGGGGAACGAACGGGATGGAATTGTAGTGATATCTTCATCTAATCCCGACCTCGGTACCGCCTCCAGTGAGGGGCAGAACCGCATCCGCAATAACGGACGCCATGCGTTATATAGTGTGTCTTCAGCAACCATTCAAGCTGTCGGCAATGATATCGATCGCGATCGGATTATTGGTTCGATTAACTTTGTTCCCGCTAACGTTCAAATCGCCTTTCAGGATGTAGAGGGACATTGGGCGCAAGCGTATATCGGTGCTTTGACGAAAAAAGGGATTATTGCCGGGTTCCCGGATGGCACATTTAAACCCAACGAACCTGTGACTCGCGCCCAATTTGCGGCGATCGTTACAAAAGCATTTGCACCGACTGCTAAACAACCGGCGATCGCCTTCCGGGATGTTAATAGCAGCTTCTGGGGGGCCGAAGCGATTTCGGTTGCTTACCGAGGAGGATTCCTGGCGGGATATCCGGAAGGGGTATTTCGTCCTAATCAAGAAATCCCCAAAGTTCAGGCGATCGTTGCGTTAGTCAGCGGATTGGGATTGCGATCGAACAATACTACCCTCTTGTCTCGCTACAATGATGCCTTGGAAATTCCTGAGTATGCCTTGACAGCGGTAGCGGGGGCGACCGAAAATCAACTGGTAGTAAACTATCCCCAGATTGGTCAGTTTAATCCCAATCGTCAAGCCACTCGCGCTGAAGTTGCCGCCTTTGTCTATCAATCCCTGGTGAATGCAGGACAAGCAGAAGCAATTCCCTCTCCCTATGTAGTTGCCACTCCCTAGTTTGACCTTGGTATTTTTAAGGGGTTGCTAATTACCCGCATCTTGTTAAGAAACCCGGTTGTCTTCCCCATACTGTACCGGCATTATAGGGCAAGTGCGTCACCTCCATTCAAACTTCCCCCAAAATAGGGATGCAGTTTAGCTGCATCCCTATTTTTTATCTGGCCTGAGGCAGAATATTAATGATTTTTTAGGGGAAATTTGTTAGCGGTGGTCCTTGATCGGGCCGAAGGGTAATTTCTCCCTCCCCACTGACTAACCGTATCGCTAGCTACGACTAAATTCCACAGAATTTTTAGCTTCTTTTGCCCGGTTTACATCTACAAAAGCCAGCAAAATTAGTCCCGATATAAAAAAGATAATAACACCCAAAATTGCGAGTCGGTTACTCCCTGTAATCAACCCAATTGCCGCAAAGGTCAAGGGTCCTAAAATAGCCGACCCTTTGGCAAATACCGAGTAAAATCCATAAAATTCAGCTGAGGCATGAATGGGAACCATTGCCCCATAAAATGAGCGGCTGAGGGCTTGGGAACCTCCCTGGACAATGCCCACAATTCCTCCCAAGATAAAATATTCAGTGGCATTTGTCAAAAAATAGGCATAAATCACCACAATGCACCAGCCTACTAAACTTACCATCAACGCTTTTTTAGCCGTTACTCTTTCTGCTAATTTACTAAACCCTAATGCCCCAATGACACTAACAAACTGAATAAATAATAAGGTCAACATCAAGGTCGTGGTTCCTAACCCGATTTCTTGTTGTCCGTAGATGGTCGCCATGGTCATTACGGTTTGAATACCATTATTGTAGAGTAAATAGGAGATCAAAAATAATAACAGGTGTTTAAACTGTTTGACTTTGCGGAACGTCACCAGAATTCTGATGATGCCAACTTCGGTATAAGCCCTCCATTTGGGTAACTTCCGATAAGCGTAAGGTAAAGATTCAACCGGCGGTTCTTCTTGCAGATTTAAAAAGGTAAAAATCGCAAATCCACCCCACCATAAACCCGCCATGGCGATCGCCAGTCTGACGGCAAGTTCCTGGGAAATTCCTAAGGCAGTATGTCCCATAACTAATCCTAAAGAGAGAGCAAGTTGCACTCCCCCTCCCACGTAGCCGTAAGCAAAGCCTTTACCCGATACCCAGTCTATTTTATCTTCTGAAGCGATTTGAGGAAGAAAAGCATCGTAAAAGATGTTAGACCCCACAAAACACATTTGAGCAATGATAAATAATATCATCGTTTGAAGAATATCACCGGTTCCAGAAAATACTAGCGCAACGGTGGCTAAACTTCCCCCATAACAACATATCATTAGAAAGCGTTTTTTGGCCGCTGAAAAGTCAGAAACTGCTCCTAATACTGGAGCAAAAATAAAGACAACAAACGCTGAAAAACTAATCATTAAGGCCCAAATTGACTCAGCCGTAAAGTAAGCGCCGCCTAGATTTATGCCTTCTGGGGGAACAATGACGGCGGCAAAGTAAGGCGGTAAAAGAGCAACGAGTACCGTCGTGACATAGGCAGAATTTGCCCAGTCATACATGACCCAGCCGAATATTTGCTTTTTATTGTTTAACATGAGGTTAGAGTTAGAGGTAATTTCAGCATCGATTGGGGCTCCCCAGCACTTCTTCGGGAGTGAAGTTATTTAGTTTATAGCGGACTTTGAAGGTAGAAACCGGGTTCTTCATAAAACTTTTGGTTATTAGCATTAAATTGCGACTAGAAACGCGGTTTCTTGTCCTTTTTCTTTAATACCTACCCGGAAGCTCTAGGGAGTGAATTTATTTAGTTTATAGCTGAAATGGGAAAAAGTTACAAAATCTTGTGGATAGTCACCGCCCATCGCTTCTAATCTAGTCGGTGAGATAGAGATGGAAACCGTAGCGATCGCGTGATGTCCAGGCTTGGCGATCGCCTCGGGGTCTTGTCCATCCCCCAAGTGTCCCTATCCATCTACACCCGCATCCGTAGCACCTGCCCCAAAGCGGTATGATTCTTTAAAGTCCAGTTAATCCCCCCTTTCCCTACAATTTTTCCTTGAATCCCCCAAAACTTTAGAATCGCCGGAATAAAAAGTCCCCCTTAAAATAGAAGAAGTGCACCCTATAAAAACAGTCCTCCATGACTCATCAACGGAAAAGGTGTAAACCCCCGTGGCATCGCACCCTACTTTTCACCTTATCCTTAATTTTTACTCTATTTTTCGGACGTGAGCCCGGGGGAGAAACTTGGGCCAAAGTTACCCCCTTATCCGGGGTCCTTGACCTAGAAAATGTCGATTCCTCCAGTCATCCTACCAACCAAGCCTTATATGTAACCATGGGCGATGGCGTCAAAGTTGCCATTGATATCTGGTTGCCGAAACAATTAAACCCCAATGAAAAAATTCCCACCCTGATGCGCATGGACCGCTACTGGCGATCGGTGGGAATTATGGGCTATTTCCCCGAATTTGACCCCAATTATCCCGAAGCACAACTCGCAAATAATGCCGGTTATGCTTTAGTTTTAGTCGATGCTAGGGGGACAGGTTCCTCATTCGGAGCACAACTTTATCCTTGGTCACCGGATGAAATTAAAGACTATGGAGAAATTGTAGATTGGATTATTGCTCAACCGTGGTCTAATGGCAAAGTCGGCAGTTATGGTATCTCTTATGCCGGAAATGCTACGGAATTTTTAGGGAGATTAAATCATCCGGCAGTTAAAGCGATCGCCCCTCGATTTAATGATTTTGACCCCTACAGTCAACTGGCCTTTCCCGGGGGTATTTTTAATGAATGGTTTGTGCAGCGGTGGAGTGAAAATAATAAGCGATTAGATGCCAACGATCGCAACTTTGTTTGCGTAATGGAACAACTCGAAGGGGCAATATGTGACGCCCTGAAAGTTGTAATCACCGGGGCAAAACCCGTCGATGCAGACCGCGATGGGACGATGCAAGCTGAAGCAATCCGCGATCGCACCGCTAATTTAGATGTATATGAAGCCGCCCAAGAAATCACCTATCGGGACGATCGCTATGGCAAAACCGGCGTAACCATCCAGGACTTTAGCCCCTATCGCTTTCAGCACGAAATTTCCCGTTCTCAAGTGCCTTTATTTAGCATCGCCAGTTGGCTAGATGCCGGCACAGCCAATGGTGCACTCAGTCGGTTCCTTACCTATAGCAATCCCCAGAAAGTCGTGATTGGGGCGTGGAATCATGGCGGGACCGAGGATGCCAGCCCCTATCAACCGGCAGATCTGTCTCCAGACCCGCCTTTATACGAACAAATCGAAGAGTTGCTAGAATTTTTTGATACCTACCTCAAAGAAGATAGCGATCGCCCGCCCATTACCCGGGAAATCCGCTATTACACAATGGTAGAGGACCAATGGAAGACCACCCCAGTTTGGCCCCCCCAAGGCATTGTCTCCCAATCCTGGTATTTAGGCGAAAACAACAGCTTAACCCCAGTCGCACCCCGTAGCGAAGCCGGAACCGATAGATATGCCGTGAATTTCGAGGCGACTACCGGCACAAATAACCGCTGGCATACTAAAGCCGGGGGAAAAGATGTGATATATACAAGCCGGGCTGACGAAGACCAAAAATTGCTAACTTATACTAGCTCACCGCTACCCGAAGCCGTCGAAATTACAGGACATCCCGTTATTACGATGTATATTAGCTCCAGCGCCCGAGATGGTGCCTTCTATGTTTATCTCGAAGATATCAATGAACAGGGAGAAGTTTTATACATTACCGAAGGACAATTGCGATCGCTGCATCGGCAAATTTCTCCAGAACAACCCCCTTATGCTATCTTTGGACCCTATCATTCCTTTGAACGGCAAGATGGCAAAGAACCCGAACCCGGGGAAGTGATGGAACTCTCCTTTGACTTATTACCCACCTCCGTTTTGATCCAGAAGGGACATCGACTGCGGGTGGCGATCGCCGGTCACGATGCCGACACCTTTGCCCGGTATCCGGCGCAAGGACCCGCCACCCTAACCCTGCATCGCAACCTGATATATCCCTCCCATATCGACTTACCCATCATGACCCCAAAATAAAAGCGCGATTATAATCGCGCCTTTACTGCCCTATAGATAGTTTCCAACCGATCTCCTCAATTGTCTCTCACCTGTCCAGTTGCGGGTAAAACTTACCCTTCTTATGGATCCAACTCACACTTTCTGGATCTTTGTCCTGAGTCCAATTGCAGAAATTGGGCTTAGTTTTTTGGCGGGAGATGCTAGAAGGGTTGATCCCAAAGCGTCTGGCTAATTGCAGTTGCGTCAGGGGTGGGAGTGCCTGACTGGTGGGAATACCAGTCAGGCGACTGATTCCCCCAAGGATGCCTCCAGCTTGGCAATCCGAGTTTCCATGACTACCAGCCGCTGATCGAGAGCAGCTTTTGGTGCTAAAGGCATATAGCCGACATACTCAGAAATCGCTGAAAGTGCGAGGTCCTCTAGGCTAATGCCCTCCGATTTTGCCTTGGTACTCATGACATTAATCAAGCTCTTTGAGAGATTTAGATTAAACTGCTGTTTGGGCATTGCTGTGTCGATATTTAATTTTTCACAGGTTTCCTTATCTATAGCTCATCTTGGCTCGTCTGCTTGTGATATCCCATACTTTTTAGGGTTTTTAGTGAAAAAATTTTTCATCGGTCATTGTCCTTGATCGCCGCTAGTTCAGGGGGGTTTAAAGCAAAACCATCGCAGCAATCGGCGCAGTCGGCGCGGAGGCGATCGCACATCTTCCTCCAGGTTGTCAGTACAGGATAACAACCTGGCGATCGTCTCCGTTCCCCCAATACCAACCGCATCTTCACCTAGAAACTAAAAGGGCGATCGTAAAGGGTCGCAGCAGAGATTCAAAAAGATAGCAAGACCCAGAAATCCTCCGCATTCCTTGAACAAGGGAAGATAAAAACCCTCCCCTCAGCCGACCTTTTCAACCTTCTCCTTCAGACCTCCATTTATCCTTAGACCCCCAAAATCAACCCATCAAAACCGTATCCGCTTGGGACATAGCACCAGAGTAGACCAGCCCCCGCTCAATATCCATCGTTAAAATTGCCCCTTCGCGAATCAATGTAGTGGCATTCTTGACCCCGACAATCACCGGCACTCCCAAGCGTAATCCGATCACGGCGGCGTGAGAGGTCAAACTATCATCCTCGGTCACAATTCCAGACGCTTTGCGAATCGCATCAATATAATCGGCATTAGTGCGCGGTACCACCAAAATTTCCCCCGGGCCAAAGTTGCCCACATCTAGGGCCGTCTGTGCCACCCGGGCCCGACCGCTAACGGAACCCTGACCCAGACCGATTCCCTGACCCAGAACTGCCGTCACCACTTCCACCTTAACCAGGTCTGTAGAGCCCGAAACCCCTTGGAGAGTACCGGCAGTCATGACCACCAAATCCCCCTCTTGCAGCAGGTCTTTTTCCAGGGCAACATTAATCGCCGCTTGGAACGTTTGTCCCGTGGAGGGTAAATCTAAAACTAACAAGGGTTTAACCCCCCAAACCAATTGCAACTGTCGGGCCACATCCACATGAGGCGTTACCGCCAGAATCGGCGTTTGGGGCCGAAACTTAGAGACATTGCGGGCGGTTGCCCCGGATTTGGTCAGGGTCATAATGGCCCCCGCCTCCAGTTGTTGGGCAATTTTTACCACCGCTTGACTAATGGCATTGGGAATTGACCGACTGCGATCGTAAGTAGAACCCTGGCCAATCGTCTGGTCATGTTCGATGCGACAGGCAATTCGGGCCATCGTTGCCACCGCCTCGATCGGGTATTTGCCAACCGCCGTTTCATTGGAAAGCATCACCGCATCGGTGCCATCGAGGATGGCGTTTGCGACGTCAGAAATCTCCGCGCGAGTGGCACGGGGACTGTGCACCATGCTGTCCAGCATTTGGGTCGCTGTAATGACTGGAATGCCTAAACGGTTGCAGGTAGCAATCAGCCGTTTTTGAACAATCGGGACTTCCTCAGCGGGAATTTCTACGCCCAGGTCCCCCCGCGCTACCATGATGCCATCGCATAGGGGGAGGATGGCTTCCATTTGTTCCACCGCTTCATGCTTTTCAATTTTGGCAATCACAGGCACGTTCTTGCCGTTGGCGGAAATCAGTTCTTTGATTTCAAGAATGTCTTGGGGGTTACGAACAAAACTTAGGGCTACCCAATCAACCCCTTGATCGAGACCAAAGAGCAAGTCTTCCCGGTCTTTTTCCGTCAGGGCTTTAATGGAAAGGTAGACCCCGGGGAAATTGACGCCCTTGTTGTTAGAGAGGGTGCCGCCCACCACCGTGCGACAGTGGAGTTGCCGGGTCACCCGGTCCACTTTCTCGACGCGCATTTCCACTCGACCATCGTCGATGAGGATCGTTGCCCCTTCGGGAATTTCATCCGCTAGGGGGGGATAGGTAACGCAGCCGATGTTTTGGTTACAGGACAGAAATTCACTGGTCAAAATGAAGGGATCGCCTTTTTGTAGGTAAACCGAACCCTCCTCAAACTGACCGAGGCGAATTTTAGGACCCTGAAGGTCTTGTAAAATTCCCACCGGCTGATTGAGTTCAAATGAGGTCTGCCGGATTAAGCGAATGCTCCTCTGATGATCTTCGTGAGTCCCGTGGGAGAAATTGAGTCGCAGGGTTGTTGCACCGGCTTCAATCAGTTCTCGGAGAATTTCGGGCTGACTGGTAGCAGGGCCAATCGTGGCTACAACTTTGGTTCGACGCAGAAAGTTTCGCAATTGCATGAACGGAAAAAGGGGGGGTAGAAGTACGTCCCTAGCTGATGAGGGTAGTGTTTCATCAAAAAATTAGCTGCTAAAGACACCTACTATAATCCTCGAAAAAGTGGTAGAGATGAAAGCAGTTCCCTTTGTTGAGTACCTTTTTGGTTGTATCCTCGGGAGAGTTTCAGCTAATTTACCATTGAGTCCCCTAGCTATAAATAATATTTATAGAGATCCCCAGGATTAGACGCAGGGATTCACAAAACTTTATATTTAAGAATGCTGATCATACATTTTTTGAGGATGTGTTGAAAGGAGTTACGACGACAATGCCAGAGGCGATGCCGCCCCGAACTGTTCCGAAAGAGTTACTGGGGCCTCCCGGCGACTTCAATCCGACCCTGCTGATGTTTTTTGGTGCACTGGCCTTGATAGTGCTCTCGACCTTGGGATACTGGCAGCTAAACTGGCCCGAATGGTGCTGCTTTTGCACTACCGTCATAGCCCTGCATATCGCCGGGACGGTTATCCACGATGCTTCCCATAACGTGGCCCACCGCGATCGCGTCATGAATGCCATCTTAGGTCATGGCAGCGCCTTGATGCTGGGATTTGCTTTCCCCGTGTTTACTCGGGTTCATATGCAGCATCACGCCAATGTCAATGACCCGCATAACGACCCGGATCACTTTGTTTCCACCGGCGGCCCCTTATGGCTGATTGCTGCTCGCTTTTTTTATCACGAGGTTTTTTTCTTTAAACGGCGACTGTGGCGCAAATATGAACTCCTAGAATGGTTCTTAAGCCGAATGTTTGTCGGGACGATAGTCTATGTGGCTTGCCAGTATGACTGTTTGGGCTATATTCTCAATTTTTGGTTTTGTCCCGCTTTAGTGGTGGGTTTGGCCCTGGGATTATTTTTTGACTATCTGCCCCACCGACCCTTTAAAGACCGCGATCGCTGGAAAAATGCCCGGATTTATGCCAGTCCCATTCTCAATATCCTGATTTTGGGGCAGAATTACCACCTGATTCACCATCTATGGCCCTCTATCCCTTGGTATCATTACCAGCGAGCTTATCGGGAGACGCGACCCCTTTTAGAAGCGAAAGGTTCGCCCCTGTGTCTGGGAATCTTCCAAGGAAAAGATTTTTGGAGTTTCCTTTACGACGTCGTTCTCGGGATTCGCTTTCATCACCGTCAACGGGGCGATCGCAAACTGGAAAAAGTTTAAACCCACCACACCTCATATCCCCCCGGATCACCCACGAGAGGGAAACTAGGAACAGGAAATAAATCAGGTAGGGGCGGTTGTAGGCTCCTACCTTAGCCTTTCCGGGGCGGCTGGCTTCTCCTCTGGGATACGCCCTAGGGTTCACACTCTCTCCTTCACCACTCTCCAACGGAGCTAAAACTCAAGTCCGGCCTAAGATTTTTAGCATGACGCAGATAGGGATGATAAATTTCTCCGTGGGTTGCCGCAACGTTGACATGAATCAAAAATCGAATGCAACGCTCTAAATCTCCCTGAACGTGCATATGCTGCACATCTAACAAGGGCACATTTTCCCAGTGAGGTCGTTGACGAGCGATCGCCGCCGGGAAAATTGCATCCAAATCCCGCGTTACTGAAAAAGTCGCACTAATAATTAACTCTGGATCCAGCTTATTTCGGACTTCTAATTCCTCCAGCAGTTCATTCACCGCTTCTCGAATCGCCTCTATCGAATTGTCCGAGGCAGTAATTGCTCCCCGAATTGCCTTAACTGTCCACTCCACGCCAAAAATCCTCCTTTTTTAGTTTGGGTTGTTTGTCGGTCGTTTGTCATCTCAAATCCGGTCTTAAAAAGTCCGTTTTCTCTTCACAAAAGCACAGGGGGCTTTTGCCCCTGTAGCCGCACTCGAGTACCTGTAGGTTTTTTCAGACCGATGAAAGCCCGATGAAGTCTCCTTTGTCTACTCTGTAAGGTCAAAAAACGTCAGCCATAAGACCCCTTAGGGCCTATATAACCAAAGGGGCTGGCCTGGATGAGAGAGCTCAAATTCAAACCAATCTATCCCTGCTAAGACACCCGTGGAACCCAGGGTGCTTCCCAACAAGCGATTTAAGAGGGGTTTGCGGTCCTCCAAGGTGTAACACTCTGTTTTTTTGGGGTCAAGACCCGCCAGTTCTGCCGCCCAGATTCGGGCGTCTTCCTCGGTCCCTAATCGGTCTACGACTCCCAATTCCACCGCTTGTTCTCCAGTAAAAATACGCCCGTCAGCAAAACTCTTCACCTGATCTACGCTCAGGTTGCGTTCCTCAGCAATGGTTCGGACAAACTGGAGATAACTGATATCGATCATCTGTTGGAGTATTTCTTGCTCCGGTTGCGTCAGTTCCCGGTCAAAACTCAAAATGTCTTTGTAAGGTCCGGATTTAATCACTTGGAAAGACACGCCTACTTTTTCGAGCAGTCGTTCTAAGTTATTCCCCCGGAGAATGACCCCGATGCTCCCTGTAATGGTACCTGGATTCGCGACGATATAGGGAGCACCCATCCCGATGTAAACCCCCCCAGATGCGGAAATATTCCCGAAACTAGCGACAATTTTAACGGTTTGGCTCAGTCGCTTCAGGGCGCTGTAAATTTCTTGGGAATCCCCGACGGTCCCCCCGGGGCTATCAATTCGTAACAGTAAGGCTGGAAATTTTCTCTCCTCTATGGTTTTGAGGGCGGCTAGCACACTTTTGCGGGTTGTCCCGTTAATGGCACCGTTAATTTCAATACGAGCAATTTTTTTCCGAAATTTCCGAAAAGGCCAAATCATAGTTAATTAGCACGAAGCAATATAAATCAGGTGAGCGGGAAAATGAAGTGCCAAACAAAGCGATTCCGGGCAGAATCAGGATTCCTGCTTCAAGTCAGGGTTCGAGGTCGTCTTGGCACTTCTTTTATATAGTTTGCCCTATCTGTGAGTTCCCTATTTAAGATTGACATGGGGCGCGATTTGTGCATAATGTCTCCCCAGACTTGCTGATCCTTGGTACTCTAACCGGGGTTCAGTTTTGTTACAAAATTGAAACAAAACTACATAATTTGCTACAATCATTTCATAAATCTAATTTTTGCACCCGCTCGTTCTATCGGTGCGGAAACAACGGTATCCAAATAAAATCTTATGCAACTCAAATTAACCGAATCTAAATTTTCATTCACGCCCCTATTAATGATTGCTCCATTTTTCCTGTGGGGTACGGCGATGGTGGCAATGAAAGGAACCCTCACAAGTACGACGCCCCTATTTATGGCGGGGGTGCGGTTGGTCCCGGCAGGACTGTTACTGTTGGGGGTGGCGGCGATCGCGGGACGTCCTCAACCTCGGAGTTGGCAAGCATGGCTATGGATTACGCTCTTTGCCGCCGTAGATGGGTCTCTTTTTCAAGGGTTTTTAGCCGAAGGATTACTCAAAACTGGAGCGGGTTTGGGTTCGGTAATGATCGACTCCCAACCCCTAGCGGTGGCACTTCTGAGCGCGTGGCTGTTTGGGGAAATTATCGGCGGATGGGGTTTCCTGGGCTTGGGACTGGGGATTCTGGGTATCAGTCTGATTGGGCTACCGGATCAATGGATTTGGAGCTTGTTCAACGGTTCATTCACGGCGGCTCCCCTAAATCTGGCAGGATTATTTCAGAGCGGAGAATGGTTAATGTTGTTGGCTGCGCTGTCAATGGCCGTGGGTACAGTGCTGGTAAGATTTGTATGCCGATATGTTGACCCAGTTGTAGCAACAGGATGGCACATGATTATCGGCGGCGTGCCATTGTGGATGCTGTCGGGACTGACGGAATCGGAGCAATGGGTGAATTTAGACCTGAGTGGGTGGATGGCATTGGCTTACTCTGCGGTATTTGGCGGGGCGATCTCCTATGGTCTATTTTTCTACTTTGCTTCAACAGGTAACCTCACCAGTCTGAGTTCCCTAACATTTATGACCCCAGTCTTTGCCATTCTATTCGGGAATCTGTTTTTGTCAGAAACGCTCTCTGGGTTACAGTGGAGTGGTGTTATCCTCACTCTGGTCAGCATTTACCTGATTAATCAACGCGAACAACTCCCCGCCGGTGCGATCGCGACCCTTGTGCAGAAACTCAGGAAATCCAGTGCATCTACTAGCTGCATCCCCGGTGGCGAGAATCCCATCCCGGAATCGATGCCAATCTTGCAAGTATCGGAACGTCAAGCGGTTGAGGTCCCCGTTCAACTTCGAGTTTCAGATTCAGAGGGTTAAGTCACCCGAGGCTGGCTAATTTTAACTGAATCTGGGGATCGGAAGATTGTGATCGTGAGGCTGTGCTATGAAGGGCATTGTAATCCTCAGAGCATCGCGTTGAGAACGGAAAGCAAGCTAGCTTAGTATCATGCTTTCTTTGGATAACGCCGGTTGGATCTGTACCCATATTATGATCGCCTACCATCCCGCTTTATTACTTATTACAACTTTGACTGGCCTGGGAGTTCTTTCCAGTGCGGGAGGTAGGGGTTTGATCAATCAAACCTATGCCACCGTTTCCCCTGAAACTCTGTCGGTGCGCGCAGATCCACAGTCTCTGGTAGCCGGTGATCTGCCCTGGGGTCTCGTTGGCGATCGCGCTAATGCTTTCCCGACCCCGGACCCCTCCGGGCTTCCATCCCCAAATCCGGATTCCCCTGTTTTGGCAACCCAGGACTCCCTGGAACTGGCCCAGAATCAACCGAAACCCCCCACCCCAGACGCCCCCCGGCCCAAAAATCGTTTTGCCCGCAAAGACCTAATTTGGCTGTTATTCCTCGGTTTAGGGACTCTTGCCTTTGCCGGAATTTTTGCGGGGGCCTTTTATTTGCTCACCCGTCCCAGTGATCCAGGGGACGACGCTGATTCGGAGGAAATCCCCGAAACCCCTGGGGCTTTCAAGGACCCACCCGATCAGTTCTCCGTCAGCGATCCCAAACCCGAGTTAGAACTACCGGTATCAAACGGGAGTGATTTGCCTGGTAATCCTCCAGTCCCACTCCATCCCCACAATGGCTACAACGAGGCAGCGATTGAACCCGCCCAAAAGTTACCGCCATCGGCAGCCACTCCCCCGCCTTCCTCGGAAGGGTTAGTCCCGAGACAACCCCCTCAGCTTGCCAAAATTGATGGAATCGAAACCTTAATCGAAGAATTACAAAGTAGGATGCCGACTCAACGACGCAAAGCGATTTGGGAACTCGGCCTAAAGGGGGATTCGCGGGCGGTGCAACCCTTGGTCAATTTATTGATGGACTCGGATTCTAAGCAGCGCAGTTTAATTCTGGCATCCCTTGCAGAAATCGGAAACCGGACATTCCAACCGATGAATCGCGCTTTAGTCCTTTCCCTGCAAGATAGCAATCCAGAAGTGCGTAAAAATGCCATCCGGGATTTAACCCGCATTTATGAGTTGGTTTCCCAAAGCAGTCAACTGCTGCGTCACGCTTCTGAAGATTCCGATCCCGAGGTCCGGGAAGCGGCACAATGGGCATTGTCCCAATTAAATCGCATTCGTCCGGGTTCTAATTCTGAATCGCGTTCTTCGTTACAAAACTGGTCGCCTCCCAGCGAAACTTATCCTGAAGATATTCCCTAGTTTGCATCAAAACTTGGCTCGTTTTATGTAGACTACATAGCTAAATTTTTAAAGAATATTATGAGGGTTTAATTCAGGTTTTGTTAATGAAAGCGCTCTGGTTTGTAAAATTTTCACGGCGGGTTTTTCATGTTTTAAGGGTTTAAATTTATACCGTCTTTGGAAGTTGGATAGGAAGAGGATAAAACAAATTAGGGCTAGAAAAGTTATCAAAAAATAAGGGAGTGTGGATAGCACAATGGTATCGGAAATCGAGGAGTTAAATTTGAATCGAGTGGTGCCCCCGGCTTTAAAGCCTGGGGATTTGTTGCGGGCGATCGCCCCCAGTGGGAGTCTGCGAGAGCAAGCGGTATTTGAGAAGGGGTTAGATATCTGGCGATCGCGCGGATATCGGGTGGAACTCGCTGCCGGTTATGACAACTCCTGGGGATATTTAGCCGGGACCGATGGCGATCGGCGTCAACAACTCACAAGCGCATGGCAGGACCCAGACTGTCGCGGTATCCTCTGCATCCGAGGTGGATATGGCGGGGCGCGGATTCTAGAAGATTGGACCTGGACCCCCCAAGTAACCCCTCCCAAATGGTTAATCGGGTTTTCTGACATTACCAGCTTGTTATGGAGTTTGTGTAAAATCGGAGTAGTCGGAATGCATGGTCCCGTACTCACCACGATCGCCGCAGAACCGGAGTGGACGACTGCCCGGTTATTTGATCTCGTCGAAGGACGTCCAGTCGCCCCTCTCCAAGGCATAGGATGGGGAAATGGCACCGCCACCGGCTATTTACTCCCCGCCAATCTTACCGTTGCCACCCACCTACTAGGCACCTCAGCGCAACCGTTATTAGACGGAGCAATTTTAGCTTTTGAAGATGTAGGAGAAGCCCCCTATCGCATTGATCGAATGCTGACTCAATGGCGGATGATGGGTGCCTTAACCGGAGTGAAGGGAATTGCATTAGGGAGATTTAGCCAATGCGATACTTTAGCGCATAAGACCAGTTTTACCGTTGCCGAAGTCTTGCGCGATCGCCTTGCCGATTTAGGCATTCCCATTGTTTCAGAGTTACCCTTCGGACATGATGGAGAAAATGCCGCCTTGCCAGTTGGAGTAACGGTTGAATTAGATGGAAATAAAGGGAGTTTAAGTATTTTGGCAGGTTAAACCCTGTGGAGATAGGAACACCAACTGGACTCGAAAAAACCGAGTGGTGTTGTTAAGGGAGTTGGGGGAATTTCTTCAGAAAATGAAGTTTTGTATCCTATGTAGACTTACTCTATATAGCGCGTCTAAATTATTCTGACAATAGGATGCCGCAGGAGTGGGAGTGTCTGATCTGTCTTACTGCACTAGGGCGAGAGACGCTCCCACTCCTGGATGAGGAATTTTCCAAGTCATGGAGACTTACTATATACTAAGACTACAGTTGCTCCAGGCTGGTGAGGTAAAGTCTTGTTTTGGAGCCGATGTTTGGCGTAGGAATGACCGAGTATTTGATAGGTACTTCATTCTTGGGGAAGACCTTTATATATATAGCAAGTCTTCCAGCAGTTTGGTAATTGGGACAGGAGTGGGAACGCCTAATTCCGTAAGACAACTATTTGTCAATTTCATTTAGACTCGTTATATCGGATTAACGCATTCTACTCAAAGACAAGCTATGCCCTTTTTGCTCTCGGAATCCACAAGCCCCTTCGATCCACTCTGGGAAAACACCTCCCCCAGGGAAATTCTGTTTACTGACCCCACCGTAACTGGATATGAAACCCTCATTGCCAGTACCCCCGCTGAATTACAAGTGGTGGTGTTAGACCCCAACCGGGATGCCATTACCCAAATTAGTGAGATTCTCTCCCAGCAAAAACAACCCCTTGACGGTCTTCATATTCTTTCCCACGCCCAATCCGGGATGTTACACCTCGGTAGCAGCTTCTTAAGCGCCGAAGCTCTCCCAGAAGCGGATATCTCCCAATGGGCAAAGTCCCTTACCCCTAATGCGGATATCCTGCTCTACGGGTGTAATCTCGCCGCTGACTTTGGAGTATTCGTCGATCGCCTCGCTGCCATCACAGGGGCTGATGTTGCCGCCAGTGATAACCTGACAGGTAGCGCCGCTTTGGGGGGAGACTGGGAACTGGAAGCGCATACAGGTCCGATTGAAGTGCAAATCCCCTTTTCTGCGGAGGCGATCGCCGCTTATCAGAATGTCCTCGCCCCCACCGACCTTTTTATCTCTGAATATGTCGAAGGCAGTAGCAACAACAAAGCTCTAGAATTCTACAACGGCACTGGAAGCGCGATCGACCTGGAGGCCGGGGGCTATTCTGTCGAAATGTATTTTAACGGGAATACAACGCCTCTTAGGATCATCAATCTCACCGGCACTATCGCTCATGGTAGCACCTTTGTTCTGGCCCACAACATGGCAAACCTTCCCATTGTGCCAAACCAAACCAATAACCAACCCTGGTATGACGGCAACGATGCCATAGTCTTGCGGAAAAATGGCATAATTCTTGACGCGATCGGACAAGTTGGTTTTGACCCTGGTACAGCCTGGACTGGGGGAGGGGTGAGTACCCTAGATAGAACCCTGCGCCGGAAAATCACCATCACCACTGGAGATACCAACCCTAACAATACCTTCAACCCCAGCGTAGAGTGGAGTGGATTTCCTCAAAATACTTTTAGCGGATTAGGTCGTCATAACGACGCCCCCCAAGTCACCCTTTCTATCGGTAACCTCAACTATACCGAAAATGACAGTTTTGCAATTCTTGACCCCAGCGCCACTGCCTCAGATCCTGACTCAACTAACTTTAACGGTGGCACCCTGACGATTAACTTTACCTCGGGTGCCACGAGCGATGATATTTTGATGATTAGAAATCAAGGCTTAGCTGCAGGACAAATTGCTGCGGGTATTGATTCTCCAGGACTCAACCTCCTTGCTTACAGTGGCATACCGTTTGCCACCTTCACGGGCGGGACTCAAGGCACCCCTCTCACTATTAAATTCACTACGAATATTGCTACAAATACCGCCGTTAGTGCCTTGATGCGGAACATCATTTATGGCAATATTTCGGAAAATCCCTCAGCGGGCGATCGCACCGTCCAATTTCAACTCACTGACCCTCTGGGTCTAGCCAGTAGTCCCGCTAGTAAAACTATAGCTTTTACCACTGCGAACGATGCCCCCATTATTGCCGTTCCCGGTGCATCATTCGCCCTTTACGATGGCACTAATACCCCCAATACTCAAGATTTTGAGTACCGCACTTTACCCTATCTTCCTATCGCCACCACCCAAAACGGTATCAATTTAAACACCAGCGGAACGGCTAACGATTACGCAGGTTATATTGCCAGACCTGACCGGATTCCCCTCCTAGACAGAAATACCGGCTACACCATCGACTTTACGGCCCAAATTCTGGCGGAAAACCATAATAATAATAATAATCCCAGCCCCGACAAAAATGGAGATGGCATTGCCGATCGCGCTGGTTTCAGCCTGATCGCCATCAGCAGCGACGGCCAAAAAGGGATAGAAATCGGGTTTTGGGAAGATAGAATCTGGGTCCAGGAAGAAGGTGCTGCCGAACCTCCTGTCCCACCTAACCCGCAACATCCTATCGATAGTTATACTCTATTCACCCACAAGTTTAACCAACCCGAAAGTGTTGCTTTTGATACCACAACCAATTCGGTTTATCAGTTAAAAGTTTTGGGCAATACCTATCAACTCCTCGCCAATGGTAACCCGGTGATCAGTGGCAACCTGCGGGACTACACCAGCGCTATTCTCCCAAGTTTTCTACCGGAAAATCCCTACACTACACCTAACTTTATCTTTTTTGGGGACAATACTCCCAGTGCCAGCGCTAACTTTAATCTATCTGCCGTTTCTGTAACAACTGGCAGTAGTTTACCGCTTTTATCCGTAGAGGAAGATACACCCTTAGTGATTCCGGGGATTAGCGTCGCCGATGCAGATGCAGGAACTAATCCGATCACCGTCACCCTAGCGGTTAATCAGGGCACTCTCACAGTCAATTCGGGAGTAACTGGGGGTTTAGCAGCGGGAAATATCACCGCTAATGGCACAAATAGCGTGACCCTCACCGGGACAATCAGCCAAATTAATCAAGTTCTGGCAGATGCAGCCGGTTTGCTCTATCAAGGTTTACCCGATTTTAACGGCAGTGATATTCTCACAATTGTTGCCAATGATGGCGGCAACAGCGGTAGTGGTGGGGCGCTAATAGATACTCAAGCGGTCAATATTACTGTAAATCCGGTCAATGATGCCCCAGTTTTAACCCCATCGGGCAGCAGTTTACCACCTTTATCCGTGGATGAAGATACACCATTGGTGATTCCGGGAATTAGCGTCGCCGATGCAGATGCAGGAACTAATCCGATCACCGTCACCCTAGCGGTTAATCAGGGCACTCTCACAGTCAATTCGGGAGTAACTGGGGGTTTAGCAGCGGGAAGTATCACCGCTAATGGCACAAATAGCGTGACCCTCACCGGGACAATCAGCCAAATTAATCAGGTTCTGGCAGATGCAGCCGGTGTGATCTATCAAGGTTTACCCGATTTTAACGGCAGTGATATTCTCACGATTGTTGCTAATGATGGCGGCAACAGCGGTAGTGGTGGGGCGCTAATAGATACTCAAGCGGTCAATATTACTGTAAATCCGGTCAACGATGCCCCAGTTTTAACCCCATCGGGTAGTAGTTTACCACCTTTATCCGTGGATGAAGATACACCATTGGTGATTCCGGGAATTAGCGTCGCCGATGCAGATGCAGGAACTAATCAGATCATCGTCACCCTAGCGGTTAATCAGGGCACTCTCACAGTCAATTCGGGAGTAAGTGGGGGTTTAGCAGTGGGAAGTATCACCGCTAATGGTACCAATAGCGTGACCCTCACCGGGACAATCAGCCAAATTAATCAGGTTCTGGCAGATGCAGCCGGTTTGCGCTATCAAGGTTTACCCGATTTTAACGGCAGTGATATTCTCACGATTGCTGCTAATGATGGCGGCAACAGCGGTAGTGGTGGGGCGCTAATAGATACTCAAGCGGTCAATATTACTGTAAATCCGGTCAACGATGCCCCAGTTTTGACCCTACCGACTAACCCAGTGGTTGATCAAAGCGTAAATTTATCGATTCCAGGAATTAGCGTCGCTGATTTGGACGCCGGGACCCAACCCGTGCAAGTGACCTTATCTGCTAGCAATGGTTTCCTCACTTTAGATAATTTTCTAAATCTGACCTTTGTCAACGGTGATGGGAGTGGCGATGCAGCAATGAGCTTTACCGGGACTCTAGGGGATATTAACAGTGCTTTGAATACCCTGATTTATCAAAGTGGTGCGAATTACTTTGGGGCGGATACGATTAATATTACGGTGAATGATTTGGGAAATACGGGGACAGGAAACTCCCTAGAAGTATCTGAAATTATCTCACTTACCGTCAACCCGAAAGGGGAACTTACCCTCACCGAACATTCCGCCACTCAAATATTAGACCAGTTTCCTCCTGCCTCTAGTTCTGTCCCTGATGACACGGTTTTGTATCGGTTCCGTCTGAGTGCAGTTAATCAACCGATTATCACCAATACTCTAACTTTTGGAGTCACTACTACTGGGATTGGGAATACCAATGTTAGCAATTTGCAGCTCATTAACGATGTTAATAATAACGGCATTTATGACATAGGAGACTTGCCGGTTGGAACGATGGAAATGCCCCTGGATATTACGGATGGGGTACGGGTTAGCACCTTTACTGTGCCAGTAGGAGATAACAATTATTTGCTCATCGGAGGTTTGAACGGGTTGCAAGAGGGTTCTACTGTCTCTGTTGCTCTGAACAGTAGCAATATTGTCGCGGCGAATGGTAATTCTATCCCTATCTCTACTAATGGGACGGTTAGCGTGGCAGCGCATATCGTGGAGGCGATCGTTATAGAACCAATTCCACCGGCAGATAATTCCGGGATAATTCCACCGGCAGATAATTCCGGGATAATTCCACCAGCCGATAATTCCGGGATAATTCCACCAGCCGATAATTCCGCACCAATTCTACCAGCCGACAATTCCGCACCAATTCCACCAGCAGATAATTCCGGGATAATTCCACCGGCAGATAATTCCGCACCAATTCTACCCGCAGACAATTCCGGGACAATTCTACCAGCCGACAATTCCGCACCAATTCTACCAGCCGACAATTCCGGGACAATTCCACCGGTAGATAATTCCGAACCAATTCCACCAGCAGATAATTCCGGGATAATTCCACCAGCAGATAATTCCGAACCAATTCCACCAGCAGATAATTCCGGGACAATTCCTCCTGTGATGGTTGGGGGAGGTGAAAGTAACGGATTACTGCCTTTGGAAACCGACACAGTTGGGGAAAGCAGGAAACCTTGCTGCGAGATGAATCTTCCCGAGTCACCCAACTTCTTGACAGTAGGGGGGTATAACCAAACGGAGACGATGGTGATTGGCAGCGAGGAGGGGGATCTATTACTTGGGGGTCATGGAGATGATGCTTTATTTGGTAGCGGTGGCGATGATCAATTGTATGGCGAAAATGGAGATGATCATCTGTATGGAGCGGATGGCAATGATAAGATACGCGGGGGGATAGGAAGCGAAGCGGAAAATACCCCGGGAGATACCGATCGCCTAGAAGGTGGCACAGGCAGTGACGAACTCCACGGTAACCAAGGGGACGATACTATCTTTGCCGGTCAAGGGGATGATACCGTATATGGTGGCAAAGATGAGGATTTAATCTGGGGCGATCGCGGTAGTGATATCCTTTACGGAAATAAAGGTAGTGATACCATCTTTGGCGGTAGCTGGACTGAATCGGCATTGCCAACCGATGGCGGGGATATCCTCTATGGCAATGAAGGGGATGATTACCTCAGCGGCAATGAAGGTAATGATACAATCTACAGCGGCCAGGATAATGATATCGCCTGGGGAGGAGCAGATCACGATCTCATGTATGGCGATCGCGGGAGTGATACCCTCATCGGCGATGCAGGGGATGATACCATCTACGGAGGTCCCTCTGACCCCTCCCTTGCGGATCAAGATGGAGACGACTACATCAGTGGCGGATCGGGAAATGACTTCATCAATGGCAACCAGGGTGCAGATATAATCTGTGCGGGTGAGGGAGACGACACTATTCACGGTGGAAAGGGGAATGATTTTTTAGCCGGAGATAGCGGCAATGATATCCTGATTGGCGATCAGGGTGATGATATCCTCTGTGGTGGGGATGGAGATGACACCCTAATCGGAGGCAGCGGCAGCGATCGCTTTATACTTGGCAATGGACAAGGGACTAAGGCGATCGCCGACTTTGAATCCGGCATTGATCAACTCACTTTGGCGGATAATTTAACTTGGGCTCAACTCTCCATCCAGTCCCAAGGGGGAGTCACCACTATCAGCAGTGGCGGTAAAGTGATTGCTATCCTCCAAGGTGTCACCCATCTAACCGCCCAAGATTTGAGGCTAACTGGAGTGTAAGGTATTGATACCGTAGGCGATAACAGGAACAAAAAGCCGGTTGCTACAGCTAATCGGCGATCGCCTGGGGTTTTTTTACTGTCCAGTAATTAACGTTGCGTTAAAATAACGCTTAGTTAACGTTATTTTAACAGTTATTCACCTATCGAGTGCTAGTGGCTAATATTTCTCCCGCCGACCCAAAAGCCAATAGGTCATCATTTCTCCTCTTCCCTTAACCTCGATCGTACCCCGTGGCTCTAGTAAGTATTTATTCTGTAATTTTAGATAAGTCGCATCGGTGACTTGTATGTATCCCGGTTTGCCGTGGGATTCCATCCTTGAGGCGACATTCACCGCATCACCCCAGAGGTCATAGATAAATTTCTTAATCCCAATTACTCCGGCAATTACAGGGCCGGTATTAATCCCAATCCGAATTTGTAAAGATTCCCCAAAAATATTCTCCACGTCTTGCATATAGGCGTGCATATCTAACGCCATGTTGGCGATCGCTTCGCAATGATCCGGACGAGAAACGGGTAAACCACCAACTACCATGTAGGCATCCCCAATGGTTTTAATTTTCTCTAAGCCATGCTTTTCAGTGAGTTGATCGAAGGCAGAGAAAATTTGGTTCAAACCGGCTACCAATTGCATCGGCTCTATCCGGGCCGAGATAGTCGTAAAACCTACGATATCCGCAAACAAAATCGTGGCTTCTTCAAAATGTTCAGCAGGGGATTCATTCGTCCGCATGAGGCGATCGGCAATTTCCGCAGGTAAGATATTCAAAAGTAATTGCTCTGACTTTTCTTTTTCTTGGCGCAGTTCTCCAGTTCTTTGCTCCACTCTAGCTTCCAGCTCTTCATTTGCCAAATGGATCGTATCTAGGGAATCCTTCAGTTGTCTGGTCATGCCGTTAAAAACGTTGGCTAATTTGCCAAGTTCAACGATGGAACTAACCTCCACTTGCTGATTGAGATCGCCCCCAGCGATCGCTTCGGAAGCCGTGGTGATCCGCTCCACAGGATGGATAATTCGACGAGCGGTCAGGATACCCAACAAAATTGCCAAAATCAAAGTTGCTAAACAGAGCAGGATTGTAGTCTGAGTATTGGCATTAATTTGATTCATAAAGTCTGCTTCTGGAATAGTCACCACCACTAACCAATCAATACCTTTACTATCTCGAAAAGGATCGACTTGGGCAAAATAATTTTTACCCTCGACGGTAAATTTCAGTTGATAAGATGCTTGAATATTTTGAAAATCATCAAACTGCTCTAGCAAAGCTTGACTCGCTGTTTGAGTGAGGGCATTGCTACTATTGAGAACGTTGAGTCGTTCAATTCGTTGTTCTGGCAGTTGAACAACCTTGTCGGGGTAATATTGAAAGGGCTTTTCCCCTGTAGAGGTGGCAATCATTTCTCCAGAACGTTCCAGAATAAAACTTTGCCCAGTTTTACCGATTTTGAGTTCGCTTAAAAAATCCCCAAACATTACCAGATTTAAGCTGGTCATCCACACTCCTTGGAGATCTCCAGTCTGGGTATATAGGGGCTTGCTCGCCGCAATGTAGAGGTATTTACCTGTGATGTGAGGATACAGTTTTGCCCAAACCGCTTGCTTTTCCTGGACTGGAATTTTATAGTAGGGGCGTTGGCGGGGATCAAAATTAGGTTGCCCGGCGTTGATAATTTCTAGGCGTTCCCCCTCTGGACTGGCGGTATAGGTCATCAAAGTGTGGTTATTTTCTACCTCCGAAGTCCGGATGACGATCTGGCCATCATCCTGCCGTTCACCAGCAAAAAACTCCTGATTGGGGGTAACAAAAGCTGCGGCAGCAACAAGGGGAAAGGCGGGGAGTTGTCCCCATAGAAACTTCTCTACGTCTCTGCCATTATTAAGATCGATGCGGTTTTGGCTCAGGGCTGCATCATAGTTTTCAAAGGATTGAAAAGGAATAGCAACCAGATAATTTAGATTTTGTTTGATGCGATCGCTAATATCATTCCGCAACTGAGTAGCTACATCATTTACTGCTTTTTGACCGTTTCTATAGGAAAGATACCCAACAACAGCCACTGCTCCAACTGTTTGGAAAACAAATGGAACAATTAGCATTATTTGTAGGGGAATTTTTTTGAAAAATCCAGGTGATAAGGGTATCCTTGATTTACCAAGCATAGTGACTTCTCCGGACATTGATACCTAGCATAAGTTAATAGGAATTCAATTTGTATTAATGAAACAGCCCTAGGGGGTTGGGAGTAATAGGGAAAAGGAATCCATTATTGAGAGGGTTCGGGAATTGTGTCACACTAATCCCCCAGACTGTCTCAGTCCACATTGAACTGAATGATATGAGCCTCTTGCACTTTTGCTTGCACAGTAGGTGCCAAAGGAGGTGCAGAAAAAGGGCTTTTTACTCGTTGCAATGGTAAGCTAGTCTGACGTGATATTGACTAATGGCTCATCCACCAATTTCCATAACTGCTCTGCTAGTTGTAACTCGGGAGAATAAGGCTCCAGAGGTTCAATTTTTATTCTCGGAGGTAGACGAACTTCATGGCTTCTATGCTATCCGGCGTTATCGTTAATAATTAAAATTATTTTCTCTTCAACCGCTCCAACTTCTTTGGCAAAAGTCTCAAAAACTAAATTCAAGCCTTCAACATTAACTTAAGGGATTAAATAAGAGTGAGTGGCTCCAGTTTTTAAGTGGACCAACCCCTAAACGTACAACCATTCATATCTAGGATGAACAACCCCGCTAAAAGTCTTTCTTTGACGGGAGACCAGAGTCTAGCAAGAATGGCTTTCAACCCAAGGCGATGTTCATCAAAAAACCAAACCTTTACTTCAGCATGGAGATTCTCTTTTTGAAGAACTTCAACTTTTTTAGGAAGATTTTTATTAAATTCTTTTAACTCAATAGGACAACCTTTTTGATGTTTAGGTCGGAGCTTGTGCCATGAGTATTCTAACTTTTTTAAGTAGTCCCATCCTCTAGCATCATAGATTTTACTACGTCCGGTTTCTTGTTCCATCCATCGAGCGACTTTAGGTCCAGTCCAGTCTCCCCCATCTACAGGTTTCTTTTGTAAAGATTCTTTTAATTTATCTAGTTGTTGGGGATTTAATATAGATTCTTTACCTCCTTGATGATTTCTTGAAGTTTTATTGCGATGGTTTGTAACAGAATCTATGCCAATTTCATTATATTTTTTGATAACTCGGCGGGCATAGTCATAATTTAGGCCGACAACTGATGCAGCATCCTTCACACGCCACCCCGAGGCGACTTTCCAGAGTAGATGCCAACGTCGTGATTCTACGGGGTCATGAGACGAGCGGTATCGCGTTTTTAGATCCGAATGACTTAAATGAGGCTCTAATTCGACTTTTTTGGGCATGGCTATTTTTCCTCGATTTTTTCAGCCCTTATAAAAGACCTATGACAACCGGATTCTGTATAACCTGGGTTCATCGGATAAATTCTACCATTAAATACCGGGAATTATTGATAAATATCCTTGCTTTCAGGTAAGAGCTAAAGGACATTGATGGTCCACTATCTCTTCTACACCTGTGGCCCGACTGTCAGAACAGGTGCCTCAAATCTATTAAAGGCCAAAATATTACAAAATATTAAATTTCCAGCCAAAAGTCCCAAAGAGTGATACATCAAATCGCCATAACTTCAAAAAGCCCCTTTCTGGAAGCCCCTACAAAAAAACAAAAATAATGGACGCAGAATGGTAAGCTGAACAATGGCATTTAAGTAAAATTTAAGGTGAAGTTTAAATGGCTGGTTCTAGCCCAGTTCCTTATCTCCTAAGAGCAGCGCGTGGCGAAAAGTTAGATCGTCCCCCGGTTTGGATGATGCGCCAAGCGGGGCGCTATATGAAGGTTTATCGAGATCTGCGCGATAAATACCCCTCGTTTCGGGAACGCTCGGAAAATCCAGACATTGCGATCGAAATCTCTCTCCAACCTTGGCGGGCGTTTCAACCGGATGGGGTGATTCTGTTCTCGGATATCCTAACTCCCCTGCCTGGGATTGGCATTCCTTTCGACATTATCGAAAGCAAGGGACCGATTATCGACCCCCCGATCCGGACTCAGGAGCAGATTGATAAACTGTATCCCCTGGAACCGGAGGAGACGATGCCGTT
Source organism: Cyanophyceae cyanobacterium (assembly GCA_038321985.1). Classification (GTDB taxonomy): domain Bacteria; phylum Cyanobacteriota; class Cyanobacteriia; order Cyanobacteriales; family Laspinemataceae; genus Laspinema. Next base: position 138,718 of record JBBQFN010000009.1, read on the forward strand.
TATTCGTCCGATTCTGGAGACATTACGCAAGGAAGTCGGGACAGCATCAACGGTGTTGGGGTTTGTGGGTGCGCCCTGGACTCTGGCTGCCTATGCGATCGAGGGTAAGTCTTCTAAAGACTATACCGTGATTAAGGGCATGGCCTTTAGAGAACCAGCGATGTTGCATTCGTTTTTAGGCAAAATCGCTGATGCGATCGCCCGTTATGCTTGCTACCAAATCGATTGCGGTGCTCAATTGGTCCAAATGTTTGACTCCTGGGCGGGGCAACTGAGTCCTCAAGATTACGAAACCTTTGCCATGCCGTATCAAAAACGGGTGGTGGATCAGGTGAAGGCAGCTCACCCAGAGACCCCGATGGTTCTGTACATTAATGGCAGTTCCGGGATTTTGGAACGGATGGCGATGTCAGGCGTCGATATCGTGAGCCTGGATTGGACCGTGGATATGAAAGAGGCGCGGCAACGACTCGGTGCAAATGTTGGTGTACAAGGAAATATTGACCCCTGTGCCTTATTTGGGTCCCATGATTTTATCCGCGATCGCATCCTGGATACGATTCGCAAAGCAGGGAATCAAGGTCACATTCTGAATCTGGGTCATGGTGTTTTACAAGGCACCCCGGAAGAAAATGTGGCGTTCTTCTTTGAAACAGCGAAGCAGGCGGATAAATTACTAGCGGTTCATAGCTAATCGTCTTTGCAGCGATCGCCCGAGGGATTAAACTGAGGCGATCGCTCCCTTGCTGTGAAGGGATGGGGGTCTAACCCCCCGTGGGACAATCCTTTTTGACAAAAAACGGTCTAAACTCTAAAATCTAAAATCTACGTTCGCACTCTGACGCTCCCACACCACCCTAGTCGTAATATCTCCAGTGTATTCAAATTACTATCGACCCAAAAAGCGTATTTTCATAACCGGCGCGAGTGGCTGTATTGGTCACTACCTGACCGAGGCTTTAATTCAAGAAACTGACCACGAACTCTATCTATTGGTCAGAAACCCGGACAAACTCCGACTTGATTTAGAGGCTCGTCCGGGTATTTCGATCGTGCAAGCGGATATGCGCCAGATTGATAAGTATGGGGATCTTCTCAAAACAATGGATACGGCGATTTTAGCCGCAACTGCCTGGGGAGGAGGTCAGGAAGTTTTTGATGTCAATGTCCTGAAAACTTTACGATTGTTGGAGCTTTTAGATCCCGAAGTTTGTGAGCAGGCAATCTATTTTTCTACGGCCAGTATTCTGGATAGAAATAATGAGTTACTGCGAGAATCCGGACAAATGGGAACTGAATACATCCGTTCTAAATTTGACTGTTTGCGCCGCTTCACCCGCTTACCGATCGCCTCGCGAATCACTACCTTATTTCCGACTCTAGTTTTTGGGGGAGATGAGGGAAAACCCTACTCCCATGTGGCGGCAGGGATGCCAGAAATTCTTAAACGAATGAATCTGATTCGCTTCTTTAAAACGGAAGGCAGCTTTCATTTCATCCATGCTCGTGATATTGCGAAGGTGGTGGTTCATCTGGTAGACAATCCTCCGGAACCGGCTAGACCCTTTGTTTTGGGAAATCAAGCCGTTACGGTTAATCGCACAATTGAAGAAATCTGTGCGACGCTTAATAAAAATATTATCTTTCGCATTCCCCTGACTGGGTTTCTAGTGGATCTATTTATTAAGATCTTCAAAATTGAAATGTCCTCTTGGGATAGATTCTGTCTAACTTATCGTCACTTCACCTACAAGGATCCGGTCAATCCCTCCACTTTTGGGATGATAACGGAATATGAAACCCTCCGAGACTTGATTAAGACTTACAATACAGTGCGATTACCAAAAATTGAAGAAATTGCGAACTTGCCGGAGGAAGTCCCTCCTCCCTATGAAGGAAATTCCGATGAAGGTCCACGGTATTAAATTAAAAGAAGCGATCGCTAATTACCCCCGGCGATCGCTTGCCTTTTGGTGATAAATTTATAGGCGTTTCTTCCTTCCCTATCACGAATCCACCCGGCGATTGAGGGGTTGCTTAATCGGAATTTCAATAACAAATTCTGCGCCCTCTGGGGGTTGGGAATTACAGAGAATTTGACCATTGTGTTTTTCTACAATAATTTGATAGCAAATCGCTAAACCCAACCCCGTGCCACTCCCTACAGGCTTAGTGGTGAAAAAGGGGTCGAATAAGCGATTTTGGACAGGTTTCGGAATACCGGGTCCATTATCCCAAATCTGAATTGATACAGAATTGGCACTCATTTTTGTTGTCTGGATGCGAATTATTGGGGACCGGCGAGAACTCAATTCTGAGTTCCCATTCAGTTCGGATAAATCCGTTTCTACATACTCTTTTCTGTATAATTCCAAGGCATCAACCGCATTAGCTAACAGATTCATAAAAACCTGATTAAGCTGTCCGGGAAAGCACTCGACTTTCGGCAGTTCACCATAGTCTTTGATAATTTCAATGCTACAATGACCGGGATTTCCTTTAAGGCGATGTTGCAAAATCAGCAGGGTACTCTCAATCCCTTCATGAATGTCTACTTGTTTCATTTCGCTCTCATCCAGACGCGAAAAGTTGCGCAAGGAGAGGACAATTGAACGAATACGTTCCGCCCCAATTTTCATGGAAGACAGCAGTTTTGGCAGATCGGACAAAATAAAATCTAGCTCGATCGCCTCTATTTCTTCTTTAATTTCTAATGCGGGTTGCGGGAAATGTTCTTGGTACAGTTGGATGAGGTGGAGTAAATCTTGGATGTATTCCCCTACATGAGTAATATTTCCATAGACAAAATTAACGGGATTGTTAATTTCGTGGGCGATTCCGGCAATCATTTGACCGAGACTCGACATTTTTTCGGTTTGAATCAATTGAGTCTGGGTCTGCTTGAGTTCCTGCATCGCTTGTTTTAAGTGCTTATTTTTATCTTTTAACTGTTGGGTGCGACCTTGCACTCTCATTTCTAAGGTGCGGTTAGCTTCTTCTAATTGGTCATTTGCCTGTTGTAATTCCTCGCTAGCGGCGGTTAAATTAGCATAAAGCAAAGAATTTTCTAGGGAAATAACCAGTTGAGAAGAAAGGACGGTTAAAAATTCCAGGCGATCGGGGGTAAAGGCACTTTTGGCACTATTATTTTCTAAGTAAAGCAGCCCCACAGGTTGCCCGCGATCGAGGATGGGGGTACACAAGATAGATTTAGGCTGATTTTTAATAATATAGGGGTCGGTACTAAAAGTTAATTCGTAGCGGGCATCATTTAACACGAGGCTTTGTTGGGTTCGGATCACATAATTAACCGCTGATAAGGGTAGAATTGCATCAGGGGTGAGGGGGGTATAGTCATGAAGGGTGACCTCGGGATTTTCTACGGATACGCTGGCTTTTAAACCCAGTTTTCCGTTGTGTTTTAAAATGAGGTAAGCGGTTTGAGCACCGGCATTTTCCATCAGAATGGTCATCAATTTTTCTATCAGCTTAGATAAAACGATTTCTGAGGCGATCGCCTGAGAGGCTTTGAGGGCACTTGCTAAATCTAACCCGCGATTATGGGCGCTGGTGGAGGAGGAGGTGGTGGTAATTTGGCTGAAGTTGGGATAGCCGTCAATGGGGGTGGGTTGCAGGGTATCGATCTGATATTTTGCTTCTAAGGCTTTGACTTTAGCCGTTGCACCCCAACGTCCATAACCATAATGGGCTTTTTTCAAATAAAGTTGGGCTATTTCGTCTCGCCCTAGGCCCGAATAAAACAGGGAGGCGCGTTCATAGGCGATTGCTTCTTCCTGAATGTATCGGTATTTTTTAGCCCCTTGAATGGCGCGATCGTAATATTCCATTGCTAAGAGAGTTTGCCCTTTTACCCGAGCTTTTTCTGCCTCTACGAGGTCATATTTATGACCGAAATTAGTCGGGGAGAAATGGGCCCACTGTTCCATTTGTTTCTGATGTGCGGTGACTTTCTTGAGTACGTTTAGTTTTTCTCGTTTTTCTAGGCGATCGCAATCGGCAAGGAGGGATAAAGAATAATAAAAATTATGTTCAGACCAATAAGGTAACGCTGCTCCTTTTTTGCCGTAGGTTTCCGCTAATCGGCCCGACTCCACAGCTTGGGGATAGTCTTGGAAGATATAGCATAAAAATGTTTTGCAAAAAGATGCGCCAAATAGTAACATCATCTGATTTTGCTCAATCCACGTACCCAAGGTTTCTTTTTCATTAAAGCTAGACCCGACTAACTCGCAGGGTTCGGTTGATTCTCCCTGCAAATTAAGGACCATTTGTCGCCAAATTTGAATATAAGAAATATGGAAGGCTAGCTTAAGCTCCTCCATTTGCCCAAAATATTGGTTTTGTTTTTGATATACTAGGTCTAAAGATTCCCCGAGAAAAAATAAGAAATTAACATAATGAAGAGCACTATAAAAGCCATATTCTATATCTCCCGTATCCAAACCAATTTGGATGTTATCCTGTAGGGGCTGGAGAGATAAAATGGTAGGAAATTTATATTTTTTTACAAAAACATAATATAGTACATTAACCTTTGCCTTTAGTTCTTGAGCCTTAAATTGGTCTAAAACACGCAAGGATAATTGCCCAAATTGATAGGCTGATTCAATTTTAAGATGCATACCACATAACATCATGGCATAAATGCCATAAGCATAAGCGGCGAGGGGCGAATTGCCAAATTGAATCGAGAGTTTGACCATCGTAAAAACTACCGCAGGTAATAAGGCTGGACTGATCAAATGGGCGGCTGGTGTCATAGTCATTAATAGCCTCATTGTCGCGATTTGATAGGGGTCTCTCATCACGGGTAAGTTGGTTAAGGCTTCAATTTCATGACTCTCCTGGGGCAGTTCTTGCAACAAGCGATCGGCATAAGCCCGTATGGCTTTATCTTGAGTAGGCAGAACGACTCCTAAAAGAGTTAAAACTTCTAGGCCGGTCTTTAGTGCTAATTTGGGTTGATTTTTAGCGATATCGATTTGAATTTTTAATTCTAGAAGTTTAACTCGGTCTAATAAAGAATTAGCTTTTTCAAAAACAGCTTCATAAAGTTGTTCGGCTGGGGAGAACTGACCTTGTAAATAGTAAGTTTCGATGGCAGCTATAGATAGGTTTAAGGTCAGTTCATACTCTTGTTTCCAACCCTCCTCGCCCAGCTGTTGTAAGCCAAAATTGAAATATCTCAGGGATTGCTCATAAGCTGTTGCCGCTTTTGCTTTTTGACCTGTGGCTAAATTGAGTTGAGCTAAATTGCTAAGTTCTGCGCGATCGCTGATCAGTTCGCCACCCAAGTTGAGATGTTCAACTAAATCAAATATTTTATTCTCCAAATCTAAAACTTGGGTGTTTTGTAAAAGCAACCGCCCGATTGTTAAGTGAACAACTTTCTTTTGTGCTTCCGGAATCAAAGAATAAGCGGATTGTTGGACGCGATCGTGAATAAATTTGTAGAAAATTTCTACAGGTTCTGGTTCGGGTAAGATATTAAAATCAGAACTCGGGACCCTTTCAGAAATTTTTTCAAGGTCAATCAGGTCAACAATTAACCCTTCCTGAAGTGCCGGATATAACTGGTTAACGATGTCAAATTGGTTACTTTCACTGACCAGGGCAAGGACATTTAAATCGAATCGGTTTCCAATACAAGCGGCTAATTTTAAAAGAGTTTGGGTAGATTTTGGCAGTTTTTGAATTTGCGTTAGGGTTAATTCGATGACATCATCGGTAATTTCTGTACCTTGGAGGAGATCGATCTCCCACTGCCACTCGCCTTGCTGAAAATCGAAGGTTAATAAATTATCTTGGGCTAGGGATTGGAGTAATTGAATGGAAAAGAAAGGATTGCCATCGGTTTTATGGTAAACAAATTGAGCCAGGGGTGCAATGCGATCGCCCGCAGCATTCAGGCTATCGCACAGGAGTTCCTGGATATCCTGAAGTTCCAACCCTCTTAAGGGAATTGCATTTACCACTACCCCATTTTTCTGCATTTGATTGAGGGTAGTAATTAACCCATGAGTTGCCTCCACTTCATTAGACCGATAAGTTCCCACCAGCATCAGATATTTACTATCCGGTTCAGACATCAAAAGCTGAATTAACTTTAAGGAGGCTGAATCCGCCCATTGTAAATCATCTAAGAATAAAACTAGGGGATGTTTGGGTTGAGTAAAAACTTCAACAAATGCTTTAAAAGTTCGATGAAATCGAGCTTGGGATTCCGTAGGAGAAAGTTCGGGAACGGCGGTTTGTTCGCCCAGGACAAGTTCAATCTCAGGAATTACTTCCGCTATAATTTTGCCATTTGCACCTAAAGCATTTTGGAGCCTTTCTTTAAACTCTTCTAGGATTTCTTGCGGCTGAGTTAACCGGGTTTGAATTAATTGCTGGAAGGCATTTAACACCGCCCGGTAGGGAATATTTTGTTTATAACGATCAAACTTGCCGGAAATCAAATAACCGTGCTGTTCTCGGATCCAGGGATGAAGCTGTCGAACTAAAGCAGACTTGCCAATACCAGAATGTCCAGCAATTAACAGGGCTTCCCGAGGACCTTGACTGATGCGAGTGAAGGTAGACTGAAGGAGGGCAATTTCCCGATCGCGTCCATAAAGTTTTCGAGGCATGGCAATTTTGCCAGTGCGATCAAACTGGGCGATCACAAAGTTATCAATTCTCCCCTGAGTTTGTAATTGGTTTAGGCAAATTTCCAGGTCAGTTTTCACTCCCCAGGCACTTTGATAGCGATCATCGGGAGTTTTCGCGATTAATTTGATCACGATTTCTGAGAGTACCGGAGGAATTTCACGGTTGCATAAATCGGGACGAAGTGGCTGTTTAGCAATATGTTGATGGACCCACTCTAAGGGAGTTTGGGCTTGAAAAGGAAGCTGTCCCGTCAGCAATTCATAAAAAGTAATTCCTAACGAATATAAATCCGTGCGATAGTCAACCACCCGATTCATTCGCCCGGTTTGTTCGGGGGACATATAAGCGAGTGTCCCTTCCATCCCATCCGGTGCAGCAATCATCCGATGGGTTTCTTTTCCCCCACAAAGGGCAATACTAAAATCGGCAATCTTGACTTCCCCAGTCTCTGGGTTAATAATAATATTATGGGGCTTGATATCTTTATGAACAATTTGGCTATGATGAAGCTGAGCTAAGGTTGCCGTAATTTGAATGCCAACTTGTAAAAATGTAACTAGGTCAATCTCATGAGTTTTGAGATAGATTTTGAGAGATTGACCGCCAAAATCTTCTACGATTAAAGCTAGACTGTTTTGATATTTTTCTAAGCTGTAGGGTTTAACAATTCCGGGAATATTCAGAGATTTGGTAATTTCATATTCATGATTAAACCGGGCAATATCTTGAAGTTGAGGAAATTCTGCTTTAAGAATTTTAATAATAACGGGTTGTTGCGTCCGTTGACTATAGGCTCTATAAATGACCGTACTCAGGCCGGATTGAATTTCCTGGATTTGCGAATACCCTGGAATCAAGCTCATAAATTCAAAGATATCAAGGAATGATTGAGTTTAGGGTATCATGGCGCGATCGCCGGTTTTTTGTTCAATTTCTCCCAGTTGGCAGTACACACAATTAAAGGAATCGGTGGAAATACTGCCACTGGGGTCAATTCCCAGCGATCGGCCATAGCGCCAAAAGGAGACGGGTCCATATATGGAAGAAAAGGGTTGAGTTGCGTTCATTGTTATTAAGGAAGCCCTCCATCGATAAAGGATCAGACTGTTAAAACTTTTAAATAGAACAATGATGGTTCCTGTGACGGGTGAAGCTATGAAACGAGATTATAGATCCAGACTCAAGTCAGAAAGAGCTTAATTAAGTATTCTTACTCTCTATTAAACCCCGTTCAATCTTAGGCAAGTCAGTATTTTACCCCTTTAATAAACTTAAACCGTAGCATTGCTAACTTATGGACTAGGAGGTAAAATGGACTTTACAGAATCAAGGCTTTAATTTTAATTATAGCGTTTCCCAGGTCGGTAAGATCCCCCTAGGATATGGATCTTGCTCCCTAGAGATCTGTAGCTCATCAGTCCGGGAACCTCTATATAACGACTTGACAGTAGTAAAGACTGATAATATACTCGGGAATTGATGGCTCTAACACAATCTGATAGGATAAATCAATGGCAAACCGGATAGACAGTCTCAGAATCGAGAGACTTGAATCCATTGAAAGTCTGGAAAAATGTGCAGAAGTATTAATGGAGGCTTATAATGCTGAACCGTGGAATGACCAATGGACTAAAGAAAAAGCCTGGGAAAAACTGACTTGTTTTTATAATTCACCTAAATTTCTGGGATGGATGGCAATTCGAGAAAACGAACTCGTAGGGGCTTGTTTGGGAAATATCGAACCCTATTATATTGGGGACTATTTTTATTTAAAAGAAATGTTTGTATCGGTTCATTCCCAAAGACAGGGAATCGGGTCGCAATTAATGGCAGCCTTAAAAGCCTATCTCGAAACAATAAATATTAAAACTATTATTCTCTTGACTTCTAAGGATGTATTCCCCTTTGATTTTTATCAAAAGACTGATTTTAATATCATGCAAGGAATGTGTGTGATGCATTTTGGACCCATAGAGTAAATCACACCGGGCTTAACTGGATTCCTCAAGTCTATATCACTACTACATCCAGGGAATTATGTTAACCTTGAGCGATTGTTTGCCACTCTAGAATTACAGAAGGTGGAATTTGTAATACAGTAGTTAACCTGGCGCTTCTTCGATTTGGCGGATTTCTGCCCAAGCAGGTTGGGCCGTTAAGCAACTTTCTCCTAACATTAGGAATGCTACAAGAGAAAAGAGAAGCAGCAGGTTAGAAAGGATGGATTTGATGCCAAGCGACATACATATTAAATTTTTTTGACGGGAATGCGCTTATCGTAGGGGAGATAAGCCCCCTAAATACCGACTGCGTTTGAATTTCTGGGGGCGATCGGGATGATTCTGAACCTTTGCCACTAGGAAACGAGTGAAGCCGTTGCTACAAAAGGGGTAACAACGACTTCCGTTAATTTAGATTTAGATAGGATGGGGGCGGTGGGACTTGAACCCACACGGCTGTCTCCAGCCAACGGATTTTCATTCTCCCGCAGCTTTCGCTGCTGCCTTCAATAATCAGGCTTTGAGAATTGGACTCTCCCTTTACCCTCGGCTTTACGTTAGGGTAGCTCCCGTCGAGTCTCTGCACCTTCCGAAATTTCGGCTTGGCTCAGGATTGCCTTGTCTGTTGCCAGAGTTAGGTTTCCCTGAATTTGAGAGCGGTCACTTAACGGATTTCTCCAGTAAGGCTCAGTTTTCTAAGTCCGTAGCGTCTACCATTCCGCCACGCCCCCCTTTGCAATTTAGCTAGAGTTTAATCTGATTGGGCTGGTTGAGCCCGTAAGATTAAGCATTTCGCCAAAGCAAAGCTATTATGCACGATTTTTCGAGGGAAGTCAACTGCTAACGCTAAATTTACCGGATTTTATGGATCAGCTTTGTTTTCAGGGATAGATTGCCAGGGGTGAGGGTGGGGGCGGCGATGTTTACCTCCCTAGAAGTTGACAACCACTTATTTATGTGATAACTCCCGCGCCGAGAGGGTTTTGAATCCCAACGGGGAAGGAGGCATCTACTCAGCAGAATGGTTTAAAGTAGAAAATAAGCACTTCAGCTACTTAGGATCCTCATGGTTTATCAACCTGACTTTCTGAATTCCCACGATGAAGATGTCGAAGCGAATCAGCTCCTGAAATACTTACAGCATCAACCGCCAGAAGTTTTGGCGCGGGTTGCCAAGTCAGTCAGCCCGGAAATTAAGGAAATTATCTCTCAGAACGTACAGGGACTGGTGGGTGTCCTGCCGTCAGAGAACTTTGAGGTTCAAATTACCACGAACCGAGAGAATTTGGCCGGTATGTTGGCATCGGCGATGATGACGGGTTATTTCTTACACAAGATGGAACAACGGATGCATTTGGAGGAACGGTTATCCCAAGTTAGTCCTCTGGGGAATGACTCGGCGGGTGGCGGTACAGGGAAAAATGGATCCCGGTAGACTGACACGCCTTCCTGGGGCGTTTCCCCTCGATCGCCCATCAATTCCGGTGATCGAGGGGAAACGCCCCAGGACGTACGGCAATGGTTGCCGTCACCCCTTGTCGGTTCACTTCTACTTCCAGCAGTCCCCCAACTTTAGTTGCTTCTACCAGTTCTTGCACTTGCGAGGCTGAGGCGATCGCTACTCCGTTAATTTTTTGAATGACATCCCCTTTTTGCAACCGGGCTTCCTCTGCGGGGGTATCGGCTAACACCTCCATAATCACCACCCCAGTTTCAGGGACAATCTTCACTCCTTCCAGGCGTTCTTCCAGCTTGGGGCGCACCTGTGGGGTCAACTCCACCATCTGAATTCCCAAAAAGGGGTGAGAAGCTTGACCATTCGTAAATAATTCGTTTGCAATACGTTCGGCAGTTTCGATGGGGATCGCAAAGCCTAATCCTTGAGCATCGGCGCGAATTGCGGTATTGACACCAATCACTTCACCGAGATCATCCAGCAATGGCCCCCCGGAATTTCCCGGATTAATCGCCGCATCAGTTTGGATGAAGCGCACTCGCTTATTTGAAATTCCCACTTGTGAACTTGATCGTCCCGTGGCGCTAATAATCCCTACAGTGACACTATTATCTAATCCCAGAGGACTGCCGATCGCGATCGCCCACTGTCCTGGCACCAACTTTTCTGACTTCCCTAACTTCACCTTTGGCAACCCGGTCCCTTCGATTTTCACCACAGCTAAATCGGTGAGGGAATCAATGCCGACCACTTTTCCCTCAAAGATGCGACCATCGTTGAGCGTAACCTTGACGACCCGAGTCCCTTCTACGACATGAGCATTGGTGATGATCTGACCGTCATCACTCAGAATAAACCCAGACCCGGTCCCTGGGTTCCCCCCTTGTCTCGGGGGTGGCATCTCTTCTTCAAAAAATTTCCGCAAAAAAGGATTGCTTTCCTCACTTTCTTCATCGATCCTCCCGGGACGAAGGGCATCAATTCGGACCACTGCTGGACCCACTTTTGCCGCTGCAGAGGCGATAAAATTGCGGTCAATCGGGTGTTCTATTAATTCCGGATTGGTTTCGAGGTCTGAGTTGGCATCGGCATTGACAGGGGTTCCAGCTTTTTGTAACATCACCGGCATTGCTAAGGGCTGTTTCCCGATGCCACCCTCAAATCCGAAGGATCGGCTGGCGATCGTTCCCAGACTCCCGCCCAGGGCTAACAAGTTCAAACCTACAATTAGCCGCTTGAATATTTGACGCATAGCCTGTTTCCCCATTGGATAGCGAGACAACTCATCCTTAGATGGTGCAGAATTTTGGAGGCTGGCAAAGGTAGCCCGTGGATTAAATGTTGGCAATAGGTACATCCCTGGATTAGGATGACCTATTTTCTCTCACTGTAGCCTAATTAAAGCGATTGGGACGATAGGCCAGGGAGTAGATTTGGTGAAAGTGGCAAAGAGGACCCCTCCCTAAACCCTCCCCTTAGCAAAGGGAGGGGACCGGAGGGAGTTGTCTAGGGAGAATTTTTTAGCTGATCGCCTTTTTCAGACTTTCGCAGAACTCGCCGACTGCTGCTAATCCTTCTTCTGGGGTTCCTTCGGCTAATCGTTTGACGAAAGCACTACCCACGATCGCGGCATTGGCCCCCCAGTCTTTGACCTGTCGCGCCATCTCTGGGGAGGAGATCCCAAATCCTACCCCAATGGGTTTATCCGTGATTTGCCGCATTTGGGCGAGGATATCTTCGACTCGGGACTGCACCTGGGACCGCATCCCAGTAACTCCGGTAACGCTGACGAGGTAGATAAATCCTCTAGACTGACGGGCGATCGCTTCAATTCGGGCTTGAGGGCTAGTCGGCGCGACTAATAACACAACCTCAATCCCCCGGTCATCGGCTTTTTGGAGAATGTCCTCAGACTCTTCTAAAGGCAAATCCGGGACAACTAGACCCCGAACTCCGGCGTCAGCGGCATTTTTCAGGAAGTTGTCCACACCCTGTTTGAGAATGGGGTTGTAGTAGGTGAATAAAATGATGGGCGATCGCAACGTGGGCGTCACTGCCTTGACGGTTTCTAACACGGCTTCCAAGCGCGTACCCCGTTGCAGAGCACGAGTTGCGGCAGCTTGAATCACGGGTCCATCTGCGAGGGGGTCTGAGTAGGGAACCCCTAATTCAATTAAATCCGCACCCTTGCTATCTAACAGTTGCAAGGCTTTGGCGGTGGTCTGCAAATCTGGATCCCCTGCGGTGATAAACGGGATCAAAGCACACTGCTGGCGATCGCGCAGGGACGCAAAGCACTGGGAAACCGATGTCATTTTATAACTTATCCTAGGTTGTTGAGATTAACTAGCGTATCATCTGCGCGTTGCGTTATTTTGTCTAATCCCTTCTGTGGTTCCATGGGTGGGAGAACCCAGATGACGACTGAAGTTGTGATTACCAACCCAGCCACCTCAACTTTCTTCCTCTTGTTTGTAGTAACGACTTCAGTCGTTTCTTCCTCTTCACCCTAGGGCATCAATGCAGGATTAACTTAAACTTCCTCTTACCAGGTTTCTATTTCATAGCCCGTTACTCATTAGCAAATACGTTGTGAAAGAAACCGGATGTCCAACCCATACTGTACTTCCATCCTAGTCTGGCGTCTTCAGTTTTTCAGCTTCATTCTCAGCTTCAATTTCTGCTTGAATTTTAGCCAATTCTTCGGGAGTCATTTCTTCCAGACGCTTTTGTAAAACAGCAGTTTTATAATCTTCAACCTGTTGGTGATAGGTCATATCTCCGTTTACGGCACGGAATAAATAACTCAGCAGCCATCCCACCAATCCGCCTACTAATAGGACTTGGCTCCAAATTCCTGCCGTAACACTATCTAACCCGGCCCCCTGGAATCCCAGATAGGCTAACCCTCCAGCCAGGAAGACACCGAAGCCAATTCCTAATACATCAATTCTTCGCATAATTGCGTTACTTTTATCTAAATTTTATCAATAACTGGGTAGCCCGGAAGAAATCGAGAAGCGACCCACAGTAAGATCCGTGGGTTCTAGCTTCTGACTTCCCCATCCCTGCATTCCTGCTTTAAATGTTAATTTCCCGGCGTTTGGGTCGAAAGTTTAAAAAGGGAGCAAGAACTAACATTCCCGGGAAAAAGAAAAACACCAAGAAGTACAAAAAAGCCCGTTCAAAAGAGCTAGCGACATACCACCGCTTTTGTAACCAGAAGTAAAGGGCTAAGGGGACAACCAACAAGTAAGTCCCGGCTAAAATCACATACAACAGTAAGGCGATAGTCGTGTCGTTTAGAATCGGCATGATGGCAATGATGAGGGTTTTTACAGAATGCGGCGCGATCGCCCTGATGCGAGAAATTTACCCCGTTTGCAAATAGGGTTCGCATCTGCTCAACTCGGCCACGTCCGTATTGTAGCTTGCTCGGGTCCCCGGTGATGGAGTTGATATCAAAATCCCCGCACCCTCAAAGATTCGCAAATCCTGGAGGGTGCGGGGCTACAAACAAACTCCCTTAATAACCGCCGGGTTCTTCTTCGTATTCCGGCGCTTTGGTTTTTTCGGAGATGTTGATGCGAGGCGGGTTGTAGGGTTTACCCGGATTTTCTTCTGCCCAAGCATCGGACTCTACATCGCTGTACTCGTAATCCTCTGCATATTCCGGTTCTTCATACACCTGAGCGGTGCTATAGCTCGGTTCCTCATATCCCTCATCATAGTCTTCGTTGTAGTCCATGTCGTAGGTATCCCGGGCCGAGGCTTCACTCCAATTATCTTCTTCTAGCTCCTCTTGGTAGTAAATCGGGGTAGGCTGAGTCTGCCGTAAGGGTTCAGGGACGGGCTGTTCCCACGCTTCATCTTCATCCCAGACTTCTTCCACCACGCGGGAGGGCGATCGCAGGGGTTCCGGTGCTGGGACTCCCATCCCCGTCGGCAGCTGATTTTCCGGTCTCGCTGTAGGCATAATCAGGGCTTCTTCTTCCCGCGCCCAGGGGGGTTCGCCGATGCCTAGACGCTCTAAGAAGCCGACGGTTAGCTGCGAGAGTCGTTCCTCGGCCCCCTCAAACACAATCAGGCGATTGGGTCCACTGCTGACAATTTCCTCAACGGGCAGTTCATAGGTACTAATCACTTGGTCGGGAATTTGCGGCAGTCCCAAAGACGCAATCACCAAAGAAACCAGTTCGCCCGTTGCTAGGTCAAACTTGAAGCCCCTGGCTCGTCCCAACAGTTCGCCGGTTTCGGTAATCACTTCGCTGTTGATTACCCGGCTGTAGGCATCTACCTCAATATCTTCGATGACGTCTTCATCTTCAACCAAGATTACATCGCCAATCTGTTCAATGCTCCTGAGAAACATGAATCGGGGCATTCCGGCGACTGAAAGAAGATTATCTCGCAGACCCAAGGCTACGACCTGTCGGCGGTCAATGTCTACCAATAGTTCTTTGACGACCCCCAGGCGCTTGCCGGTGTCGCGGGTGATCACTTGAGTATTTAACAAGTCGGAGCGCAGACGGATGGTATCAGATGTCATTCTTAGTTGAATCCTAATAGCGAATTCTCTTTAATATTACTGTCTATAAAATCATACAGCCGAAGTCTTTTGCTCAATTTGGAGTCCAATCACTTGAGTATAGGCTCCTCGGGCTTGGGTCACGCCAATGACACGCTCGGCGAGTTTGAGCATCGGAGTTTTGTGACTGACGACTATAAACTGGGCCGGGTTAGCTTGTTGTTTTATTATTTTAGCCAATCGTTCCACATTTGCCCCATCTAAGAACATATCCACTTCATCAAAGGCATAAAATGGTGACGGACGATACCGTTGTAGAGCAAAGATAAAGCTGAGGGCGGTGAGGGATTTTTCCCCCCCGGACATGGAGGCTAAGCGCTGTACTGGCTTCCCTTTAGGGTGGGCGACTAAGGATAAACCGCTACTAAAGGGGTCTTCGGGGTCATCGAGTTGCAGATAGCCATCGCCGTCGGAAAGTTCGGCAAATATGGTTTGAAAGTTCTGGTTTACAGCATCGAAGGCTTCTTTAAAGGCGCGGAGTCTGAGGGTAGTGAAGTTTTCAATCCGCAATAAAATTTCCGTGCGTTCCCCTTCTAAGGTTGCGAGTTTTTGGCTAAGTTCCTCAAGTCGGGCTTGAGTGCGATCGTACTCCTCCAAGGCCAACATATTCACGGGTTCCATTGCTTCAATCCGTTTTTGCAGCGATCGCAGTTCTTTTTGCAACTCCTGCAATACGCTTGCCAATCGGTTCTCCATGGCTTCAGGCACCGGCGGTTGCTCTTCGGGTAATTCCGCTTCCCGTTGTTGCAGTTCTTGCTGCATATTCACCAGTTGTTCCCGGCGTCCCTGTTGGGTTTCCTGGAGTTTTTGCAGTTGCCATTCCAGTTGCTGGCGTTTTAAATGCAACTCCCTCAAGTCGGCTTCAGCTTGGTCCCGGGCGGTTTTTTCTTCCCCTAATTTAGACTCGATTTCGGACAAAGCCGCCTGAGTTTGAGCCATTTCCTGACCCAAACGGCTGAGTTGATTCTGCAACTTGGCAATTGCCTCAGTCCCAGCAGTTTCCTGTTGGCGTAATTGAGCTAACTGCTTTTGTCCTTCTTGAATTTTCTCCTCTAAGCGCTGATACTGACTGCGATAGTCCTGTTGCCGTAACTGCGCCCCACTCAGGGACTGTTCCCATTCCTGTAGCTGACTCTCCAGTTCCCGGACTTGGGACTGGATTTGTTGCCATTCGCTATTGGTTCCAGATTCTTCCATGCTGGAGAGTTCTAACCGCCAGCGTTCTAATTGGACTTCTTGATCCGGTAAGTCTGCCGCGAGGGTTTGCAGTTGGGTGGTTGCGGTTTCCAACTCTTGGGAGTTTTTGGTTAATTGCTGCTCTAACTGGGCGATCGCCCCGGTTAAATTATTAATCTCTTTCTCTAACTGTTCCGATTTAATCTGTAATTCCCGCTGTTGCTGCTTGGCTTCTACTAATTGCGCCGATCTCTGTTTCACCGTTTCCGTAGCGGTGGCGACTGCGCTGGTACAACGGTCTAAAATTGTCTCAATTTCCTGGAGTCGATTTTGCAGCGCCGTCACTTCCCCCGACTCGGTATTCCCGCCCGTCCCGAACCGCAAGGAGGACCGATGGGGGGCACTTCCCCCAGTCATCGCCCCAGTGCTTTCTAATAAATCACCATCTAAGGTAACAATCCTAGCTTGTCCTAGGTAAGCACGAGCTAAATTAGTGTTTTCAAACACCACGGTATTGCCAAAAATATAAGCAAAAATCTGGAGATAAGGGCGATCGCACTCAATCAAATTCACCGCATAATCCACAAACCCTGGGGCATTTCGCAAGGCTTCAATGGGCGAAAATCGCGAGGGTCTAATTTTATTTAACGGTAAAAACGTCGCCCGTCCCGCCCGTTTTTGCTTCAACAGCTCGATCGCCGCTGCGGCTACCCCATCATCCTCCACCACCAGATAGCCCAACCGCCCACCAGCAGCCGTTTCCAAAGCCATTTGATAGGTGGGTTCCACTCGTCCCAGTTGCGCCACCAACCCACAGACTCCCGGTAACCCCGTCTGTAAAATTACCTTACTCGCCCCAGTTCCGCTGGCTTCTTGGTGGGCTTGATTTTGGGCTTCCAACTTGTCCAAACGCCGTTGTTTGTCCCGTTGTTCTTCTAACAGCCGTTTCTGGGTTTCCTGCTGCACTTGCAAGTCTTGTTCCAAGGCAGAGACAGTTTGCGCGAGGGATTGCACCTGTTGCACCGCTAACTGATGCCGTTGTTCGATATCGGTGCGGGCAAATTGTTGATTCATCAAGTCCTGGCGGGAGGTTTCCAGGGACTCCTGTTGTTCGGCGATTTTCTGCTCAAGCTGTCCCCGGCGTTCGGTTAAGCGGGCTTGTTCCGTGCGCTGGGGGTCGAGATTTTTTTGCAGAGTTTCGATTTGGCGGTGGAGGTTGGTTTGTTGCTGCACCCACTCCTCCGATGCCGAGGCGATCGCACTCGCCTGTTCCCGTTTTTGGTTTAACAGGGTTTGAGTGCTATCCCGGTTTTCCTGCACTGAAACAATGACATTTTTTTCTAATTCCCGGTCTTCCGCCAACTTTTGCAAGGCTTGCTGCAATTCCTTGACATTCTGCTCAGTTTGTGCTAACTGAGCAAGAGTTTCTTGGCGGTTGGCTGATTGTTCCCCTTTGCGGTTTTGCAGTTGCCGATATTCTGCATCTTGGGTAGCAAGGGTAGACTGAAGGGCGATCAGTTCCTCTTCCCCGAGGGCTTTAACCCGGGTATTGAGTTCTTCTAGATGGGTGCTGGCTTTTTGGATTTCGCCGCTGATAGTGGTAATTTGGTCACTGAGTTGGGTAACTTGGCGATCGCCCCCTTCAATTTGCTCCCGCAGTTTCCACTCTTGTTGCTTCAACTGTCGCCATTCCAAAACCGCCGCTAGTTTTTCCTTTTCGTGCAACTCAGCGCGAAGTTTTTTATACTGTTCTGCCTTAGCCCTGTCTTTGGAGAGTCGCTCTAGCTGGGCTTTCAGCTCATTTTCAACGATACGGCAACGGTCTTCCCGTTCCTTAACTTCATCTAATTTCGTTTTAGCTTGCACGATTTTCCGGTCAAAAGCGGCCACTCCTGCCAGTTCATCAATAATTTCCCGGCGTTCCTTGCCATTCATGGAAATAATGGCGGTAACGTCCCCTTGGAGTACGACGTTATAACCTTCCGGGTAAATCCGCAGGCGGTTAATTTGTTCGTGCAGTTGGGTGAGGGTGCAGGGTTCCCCATCCATGTAGTAGGTGGAGGTATAGGTGCCGCCTTTGGTGACGCGCAACCGTCGGGTGATACTCCATTCGCGATCGGCAGCCTCAGCCAGAGTTTCAGCAGCTGAGGGGAGCGATGCTGTGGCCCCATTGCCATTTTCGGCGTGGGAGTCGGTGGATTCCGGGGCGACTGACTCTGGTTCCTCCTCTTCGGCTTCTAAACTATTTCCACTGTCCACCAAGGATTCATCATTTGAAGCCGTTGCCGGTGAATTGGGGGTATCAATTAACCCAAACGAATCTCCTAAGTCAAACGTCACCGTCACACTGGCTTCAACCGTGCCCCGAGTGCGAGACTGATTGTGGTTGACTAAATCGGGCAACCGTTCCGCCCGCATTCCTTTAGAAGTCGAGATACCTAGACAGAAAAGAAGGGCATCAAGAATATTGGATTTCCCCGAACCGTTAGGACCTGAAACCACGGTAAACCCTGGCAAGACAGGAATACTCGTCGTGCCACCAAAGGATTTAAAGTTGCTTAGTTCCAGGCGCGTGATATGAACCATATCGGTGAGAGGGCTACAGAATTGCCCCTTGGGGGTGTTGACTTCTTAATCTAGTTTAGCGATTCTTCACAGATTAGCACGAAGAAAACAAGGGAGGAAAGGGGGTTGAAACCAGACCCCAGGGGTGGAAATTGGGGAGATGGGGAGTGCAACGCAGAAAATGCCCCCGCCGATACCCTTCGCCTTAAGGCTGAGACTTACAAGAACAAAGCTGTGCTTCGACTTCGCGGAAGATGAGGCCAATTGTTACCCTAAATTTGTTCATTTAATGATATTGAATGATAGCGAAGATGCTGAGACTAAAAGTAAAGGGGTAATGGATTTTTTAGCAGCTATTCGGTATCGAAATCAAGCAAAATTTGCCGCTTTATGGGTATTATTAATTTAACAAAAAATAGCAGGATTGATGCTTCAGAAGGGTTAGCACAGTTACTCACTTATGCTTACACCGGATTAACCCATCAAGATTCGGTTTGGGGCGTCACCACCAATGGCATGGATTATCAATTCGTGTGGGTTCAAAAAGGTGAACCTCCCACTTATCAACTCTTTCCCAAACTGAGTTTACTCTATCCAGAACAGTCTATTCAATTGTTGCAGGTGATGAAGGCAATTTGTCAGCAGCATATTCTTACTTAGTGGGGGTTTAGGAAGCGGCCGATCGCCAGAATGGATGAAACGGGTAATTCTATCAAGTTCTTGTTTAAAATTAACCCTTTTCCTGCGGTTTTTCTTCGTACAGCCCCCTCTTTACGGTGTGGTATGTCTCTACCTATAGGGTCAGGCATTTTAGCTTTATTTATGCTAATGTTAAGTTAAACTCTATGCTAATTCTGCAATAGTTATTAAATTATTCCTCAAATGAGTCTAAGGCAAATTGAATTATTTTTACCTAAAGAGAGCGCTGAAAAAGTAGAATTGTTACTGGAAGAGCAGGCGGTTATCGCTATTTGGAAAACTCCCCTTTCGGAAGAGGAAACTCTAGTTAAAATTATTCTTTCTTCTCAACAAGCAGAAGATGCGATCGATATCTTATCCTCTAATTTTTCCTATCTTAAGGATTTTCGGATTATTTTGCTGCCGGTTAGTGCTTATTTAACGCATCCGTCGGAATCTGCCTCCGAGGATGAAGCCAATAAGAATTCCTTGCCCGAGGTAGAATTAGATCCTGAGCGATCGCGGCTGAATCGCCAAGAACTTCAGCAAAAAATTGACCACGATTTAGAGTTGAATCTCCAACATATTATGATGCTGCTCATTTCTACGATTATTGCAGCGATCGGCTTGTTGAGAAATGATTCTACTACCATTATTGGCGCTATGGTGATCGCGCCTTTATTGGGTCCCAATATGGGCTTATCCCTAGCAACTACGTTGGGAGATATGCCCCTGGCTAAAAAAGCCCTACAAATTGGAGTATTTGGAATTTCCCTAGCCCTCGTTTTCTCTCTAATTATCGGATTTTATATCCCCATTAATCTCGATATTCCGGAAATTGCGTCAAGAACTCGGGTCCGCTGGTCCGATGTTTTGCTGGCATTTGCCTCGGGGATTGCAGGTGCACTTTCTTTTACTTCCGGGAAGATTAGTGGACTGGTTGGAGTGATGGTTTCGGTAGCGTTACTCCCGCCTTTAGTTACCTTCGGAATGTTACTGGGTTCGGGACGATGGGAAGCGGCTATTGGGGCAATGCTACTGTTTCTGACTAATTTAGTTTGCTTGAATTTAGCGGGTGTTTTAACTTTTTCGGTGCAAAATATTCGTCCAGGGGAATGGTGGCTTGCTTCTAAAGCCCAAAAAGCTACCAATGCAGCTTATTTTCTGTGGTTTGGATTGTTATTTATAGTAATAACTAGCATTGTTTTTTGGAGAAGAACCCATTGGGTTTAAGGGCGATCGCTGCCAAAATCGTAAGCCCGGAAATGGTACGAAATCAGCCGAAATTAATCGACTTTCAACAGCCGGCAGAAATTGCGGAGAAAATTCTTACGTTATTTTAGAAGCCGTGCAGATTTTTAATGGGTGGATACAGGCGCATCAGTCAAAGTCAGTCAAAGAAAGAAAACTCCTTAAATGCGATCGCCGCAAGGGTCAAGAGGCAACCCCCCTTACCCCAGATCAGGGACCACCGCCCCAGGTTGCCCCTACAAGTTAAGCCAAAAACCTCTAAACCTATCCCGATTTGGGCGGAATCCTCATCCCTCCAGTCGGGTTTTTGCTTGAAATCCCAAAAAAAACGCCCACTGGGTGAGTGGGCGTTGCCATCAGGGTGCATCTACTCCATTTAATATAACAGTGAGGGGTAATACCCCGCAAGTAGATTTACAAAACTTTACAATTTCTAGAAATCGCGAACCGTTAAATAATTACTTTGCTGCAACTTGCAATTCACTGATTATAAAAAACGCCCACTGGGTGAGTGGGCGTTGCCATCAGGGTGCATCTACTCCATTTAATATAACAGTGAGGGGTAATACCCCGCAAGTAGATTTACAAAACTTTACAATTTCTAGAAATTGACCGGGATCTGGGGTTGGAGTTAGAGAAATTTACAATCTGCAATCTGAGTAGGAGTGAGCATCCCCCGGTAAATCAGTAGGGTTGACCCTAGGGCGTCAGTCCAGGAATAGGAATATAACCGGATTTTTTAACAAAAATTGGGGTAATCAGCAGCCCATGAGGAACAGAAACCCGGTTTCTGTTCCTCTTTGAGGACCTTGGTACTGACCCAAATTCTCTCAAAACCGATTTATCGGGAAGATATTCGCCCTCCTCCAGCGTGAGTTTTAATGGGGAAATCTAATAGATACCACTGGCGATCGCTGAATTAGTCATTTTCACTAAATCTTCCGGTTTCCCCGCTTTAATTCCCATTTGATAGCGCGTGCCATTTTGGTCCCAAGTGATAGTGGAATCGGAGCAATTTGCCCCACAAACCGCATCCATAAAATAGCCGGTGATTCCCCCATCCAACGGGACCGTTTTTCCCTCCAAGGCTGGACTATTGGCGGAAATTTCTTGTCCCGAAACTGTGCCAAGACGACAAGCACTCCCGCCATTACACTCTGGAGTAAACCCCAGGATAAGCTGATATTGCGATGGCGTTGCCGTTTCAATCCTGGCATAAATCGGCGTTGCCCCATCGGACCCAAACACATAATCTGGCAGGAGAATCGGCACTTGGGTTTCTTGTTGAAGTTGAGGCAAAATTGGCTCAAAAATGGGATTAGGAATTGGCCCTTGGGAAACCGGAGAATTCTGAGGTGAAGAAGGAACCGGGGGATTGGTATCCGCTGGGGGGGAATTAACATCAGTCGGGGGACTGGTAACACAAGCGGATAGAACTAAGAAACTGAGGCAGAAAACTTTTTTCAGGTGTTGCATAGTTGATGTAAAAGGGGGAAAAAATAAAGAGAAGACAGCAAGAATTCTCACCTTAAGATTGCAGGAAAAAGGAGACAGAACCTTATCTAGGGAGTCTAAATCATTTTAACAATAGACTGAAGGAGTGGGAGTATCTTATTCCCTTACTGGACTAGAGAGCGAAATGCTCCCACTCCTGGATCAACATTGTCTAATTCATTTAGACTTATGATAGACAGGGGGAGTCACTAGCAGATGGTCAGTCTGAACTCCTTTCTCTGTCTACAAAAAAAATCTGCATTCTCCGTAGAATTTGTCAGTTTTTTGAGAGTTTTCCCTCAAACTGACGGCTAACCCTCTGCTAATCATCAAAATAAAAGCCAGGAATTTTCACAGAATCTTCATGATTTTTCAAAGACTTTAGGAAGTCGAAACAGGCTAAAAACGTAGTTTCCAACCCCCTAGAGTAGCAACGGTATTTTTGCCCCTGATTGAGTCAGCCTTACGGATTTTTTTTAATCTCTGGCTTCTGAGGGTTTTTTTCTTTAAAAATATAGCTTTAAAAACAAAAATGATTGAAATATTTCTGCTTTTTATGCTAACCCTGATCAACCGGCCCTTCTGGTTCTTTCTCCAAAATTTCAAGGTAATGACTTTTCCTTCTTTTCTCCATAGTCGGGAAAATACAGGGTCTGTTTTTGTATCTTGGTAATCGGTTTTTGAACCGAAGTTGTTTTCCCCCTGCCGAGGACCCACTTTCAACAGCCATCATCGAACCCCTATTATCAAAACGAAAATAGCGATCGCGGGATAAGCTATTGGGGGCGATCGGGCAAAATTTAGTCTAAACCTCAGGAGGGCTATAATAAATCCCTGATTGATATTTAGGATCAAGCTGCTCAAGGTGAGAAATCGTATAATTGTACCCAGTCCCCTTGCCCCCTTGACTGGGGAGGCTTTTTAGAATTTTGCAAGTAGTTCATTATACTGTAATGTGAGATTAGAAAATAAGCACAAAGTATAGTTTAGATATTAAAAAGGGTTTTGAGCAAGTTTTGAACCTTATGTCAAGGTAGGTTTAATTCACATATAACAAAATTTGGTTAATTTACTGTATCTTATCTTAGATCGGATTGAAGACCTTATATTCTACTCGTCGTCTTTCTTTTAGCTCCTAAAGCAAGTTGGCTGTTAGTCGTAACTGCTGAACCTTTAGTCAGTAGGGTTGAGGTTAATATTTCTGCATTTTGGGCAATCAACAAACAATTCAACTCAAAAACTGGCTCTTCAGACTTTTTGGTGATAAGTTTTTCTAATTAGTTTTGTACTCGCTCCCCAGCCCAGGAACTGAAAGCCTTACAAGTCAAGGCTTCTAGCTCTAAAAGTGACCAAAACGAGTCTCATAAATCCCCAAAAT
>JBBQFN010000010.1:0-157039 GCA_038321985.1 Cyanophyceae cyanobacterium
GTCATTGAGTTTTAGTTGGGTACGAAAAGCCTTGTAAATCATTGCTTGATTTTACCATCAATTAGATGACTTCACTTTCCTTTGGTATTTACCTTGTTGTCCTAAGATGTCCAGCAAATCTATGACTAAATCATGTCTCTCTCAACGTTCAAATTCCTAGGGCTTAATTTTACGAGGATGGGTATAGGCAAAAGAACCCCGTCCTCGGTACAAACCCGTCGGGTTATTCCTGTCGCATTTTAGGATTGACAAATTCATTCAATCCTTCTCCTAAGAGGGACAATCCCACCACCATTAAGGTCATGGTACAGCCGGGGAAAAAGGCAGTCCACCAAATCCCAGTGGGTAAGGCATCGAGGGCTTGGCGGAGGTCGTTCCCCCACTCCGGGACTTGTTCGGGGAGTCCTAATCCGAGGAAGCCTAATCCTCCCAGGATCAAGATGGCGTCAGCAGCATTGAGGGTAAATAAGACGGGGACGCTTTGAATTACGTTTAAGAACAGATAGCGGGAGAGGACGCGCCAGGTGGAAGCCCCCATTGCTTGGGCTGCTTCGATAAACAGTTCAGTTTTGACGCTGACGGTGTGATTGCGGACCACTCGGTAATACTGGGGAACGTAGGCAATACTCAGGGCGATCGCAGCATTAAAGATTCCCCGTCCCACGACAAAGGCTAAGGTAATGGACAGCAACAATCCCGGCAAGGTGTAGATTGTGTCCATTAAGAATAAAAGGGTCCGGTCTAATTTGCCACCTAAGTAGCCACTGACTAACCCCAGGGGAACGCCGATCGCCATACTCAAGGCGGTGGCTAAAATCACCACTTGCCATGCCACCCGAGAACCCATCAGGGTGCGGCTGAACACATCGTAACCGAGGCGATTGGTCCCAAACCAATGTTCCCAGGAGGGGGCGTCATGGATGGGATGACTGAGAAACTCTGTAGGGTCGGTTAGCCATCCCCAGGAGATGAACAGGGGAGACAATAGGGCAATTAAGACAAACATCAGGGTAATCCCTAATCCTACTCCCATCATTTGCATGGATAAGTTGGGACCGTGGGACGATCGCATGAATCGAGGGAGTCGAAGTTTCTGGGTGGTCATGAATGGGAGTGGATGGGTAAGGGAAGGGAACTCGAAGGGGTGGTTTAAAACTCAAATCGCTGGCGATCGCTGGACCAACGCTGCAAGTTATAGCCATTAATACCTTCTACTACTAATACCGGCAGTCCGCCACTGGGAAGATCGGCAATGCCAGTGATGGCTTGGGTGTCGGCGGTGGAGAGTTCACTATAAATTAGCGCCCCTTGGTCATCAAAAATTAAGGTACGGGTGCGATAGGCGGAATTGGATAATCCCGGCGATCGCACTAAGGCATCAGAACGCAGAGTTAGCACAGCCTCGGGCCAATCATTGCCGGTTAGGTCGGTAGATTGCACGAACCATCCACCAATCTGGTTAAGCATTTGTTCTATGGGGGGAACTTCGCCCTGGGGTAACTGTCCGGTGGTTTGCAATTCCTGCCACAAGGAAGGCAGTAATCTCTCGACCCATTCGGGGTCATTTCGTTGTAATTGTTTGAGAGTTTGGGGTTCAGGCGATCGCCATGCCAGGGCAGAAGCGGTCAAACTCAACGGTTTGGAAACCCCAGACCCGATGTCGGGGGTGGGAATAGCATCGGAGGTGGTCAGCAAAAGTAAATTTCCATCCACTAACCGTAATCCCTGGACTGTACCCAGGGTTGTTTTTTGGTCACCATTGGGCATCCAAACCCCAATTTGAACCTGTGGGTCATTGTGTAACCCTAACTCTTTCCACAGATGACTCCCGAGGGCTGATTTGGGGAGATTGATATCTTTAAAGGGCGTTTGTCGCCAGCGGCGGGAATCGTTAAACCCACTCACCTGGACTTGATACCAGACTTGACCCGATTGCAGTTCCAACGGTTCGCTAGCTTGAGGGCGAATCCACTCGTTGGGATTGACTTGGGACAGCATGGATGCAGTACCGATGATTTGGCTTTTATGGGTTTTGAGTTTGGCGGCGTAGGTACTGGCATTGGCGCGGGCATCCAACAAATCATAGATGCGATCGCGCACTTGAGCGGTATTTTGGCTTTGTTCTTCAAACCAGGCCACGGCTTCGCCGTCACTGTAGCGGGCGGCTAACACTAACGCCCCCCACGCTTTGGCCTCAGGTTGGGCTGGATTCACCTGAACGGCGGTTTCGATACGATTCCAGGAGACGGCTTTCTCGTCTTTGAGCAAACTGGACATTTCGTCTCCCAGCTTAAGCTGTAACTCATAGACCTCTAAGGCTTTTTTCCAATTGCCATCAATCAGGGCCGTAAGGATTTGTTGGGTAGGGTTCTCCCAAGTCGCCTTGGCTTGGGTTTGGGCGATTTGGGCGTGATACCGGATGGCATCTAGTTGGGCTTGGGCGGCCTCCGGCCAGGTTTTTCCGGAAGTGTCTTGTTTGAGGGAAGCCATTAATTCCCAGGCGGCAGACCATAAGCTACTTCTAGCCAGGAGAAGGGCGTCTCTGTAGGCGCGAGAAGAAAGGGCAGGTTCGACGAGGGAGATTTCCTCTAAGCGAATGGGGTTGAGGAAAAATTGGACGGGTTTGAGTTGATAGATTTGGAACTGGGGTTCCATGCCGATGCTGCGATCGATGACCAGTTCTGGGTCGCCTCCCTCGGTCACTTCCTGCCAGGAGGGAGTCCGACCTTCGGGACTCATCCAGTCGGTCATTTCGCTCAGGTGAAAGGTTTCGGGGTTGTAATGAATGATTTTTCCATAAGCGATCGCTGTTTTGCCGAGGGTGCGATCGCTGTGCAAATTGAACCAATTTCCCCCTTCGGGAGCTTTTTCAAAGCGGTCTAAGCGGGTCAGGGGTTGTGGACCAACACTGAGGGCGGAGGCTTCGCTGTCACTGAGGGTCCGTGACAAAAATGAGGGGTCGAGTCCGGTGACCTCCAGCTTGTTGAGGAGTTGATAGTAAGGCTGGGGGTCGCTGGGATTGTTGGGATTAAAGACGGGCCGATAAACCCGTAGTTCAGATAAGGCTTGACAAGTAGATGCGGTGGCTTCTGGGGTCCCCGAACAAGGGATTTCCGACATCACCGGCATTAAGAGTTGCTGTTGAGCTTTGGGGGGTGTCGGGTTTAACTGCTGAGGTGGGGAATCTAGGGAGACTGTGGGTGCCGGAATCAGTCCGGCTTCGCGGATTTGGTCGCCGATCGCCTGGAGGGTTTGCGGTGCTTCTTTGTTGGCGATCGGGACTTGAGAGGAGGCCGGTAACCAAGATTGTACCCAGGCATTCGAGGCGGGATCGATGATGAGGCGAATGCTCAACCATGCGCCGCAAAAGAATAAGGTGGTACTGCCGGTAATGGCAGCGATCGTGGTTAACCCATTGCCCTGGGTGCGATCGCCCGGGTGGGAGGGGGATACCTTGGGCTTTTTGCTAGGAGGCGATATGGGATCACCGCCATCGGGTCGCGTTCGCGATTTCGCAGGAGGGGGCGTAGCCACTTGTTTGCGCGATAGCCGGTTCGCAGTCGGCGGACTCAGGGGTGCTCGCTTGCCAAGAGGGTTGTTCATCCAAGGTCTCAACGGTAGGGAGGATCTGTTTCTATCACGAGAGGATAGAACCAATAGGAATTGAAAGTGATGCTATCCTATCAGGATTTGCTAGGTGATAACTGGCTCAACAAGGTTTCATATCGATGACCGGCAACATCCCAGGTATAGTCCCGTTCAACTAAGGACCGGGCATTCACGGATAATTGGTCTCGCAGACGCCGGTCCTCAAATAACCGCCCCACTGCTGCTACATATTCGTTGACCTGATTGGCGCGTAATGCTCTTAAGGGGACGTTGGGTCCATCGACGTTTAACCCTTCCAAGCCGCGATCGCTCCCTACTACAGGAACTCCGGCAGCCATTGCTTCTAGGGTTTTATTTTTAATCCCGTATCCGATCCGCATGGGAATGACACACACGGTCCCTTGATGCAAATATTCGGCAATTGAAGGCACTTGACCCGTGACGGTAACCCCCGGTTGTTCCTGGAGTTGCATCACTTCGGGTACGGGTCGAGACCCAACTAGGGCTAGGGTTGCATCCGGGTAACGTAGGCGGACTAAGGGAAAGATTTCTAGGGCTAAAAAGCGGACGGCATCAATATTGGGTAAATTATCCATTGCCCCAATAAAAACAAGCTGGTGTCTGCCCGGATCAAACTGTCGCAGGGGAAATTCCGCTAAATCCACCCCATTGGCGATCACGGCAATTTTTCCAGGGGGTTTTAATGCCAGGATTTGCTGTTGGTCCTCTTCTGTTGTAACTACAATCCCGGAAAATTTAGAACAGTAGCGCTGTTCATACTGGCGTAGCAGAGGTAATTGCAGGCGATCGCGCAGGGGTTTTTCTGAGGTGTTGGTTTCCAGTAGTTG
Organism: Cyanophyceae cyanobacterium; assembly: GCA_038321985.1. Classification (GTDB taxonomy): domain Bacteria; phylum Cyanobacteriota; class Cyanobacteriia; order Cyanobacteriales; family Laspinemataceae; genus Laspinema. The sequence goes on from JBBQFN010000010.1 coordinate 4,458, forward strand.
CTGACAGGTTCCGTAAACCGAACTATGGATATTGACTACCGTGGCAATTTGGGACTGCCATTCGGGACGTACATAAATCTCGTTGACGCTATGTTCGCAGGTAATCACCAAATCCGATGCCTCACCCTTGGCGATCGCTGTCTCTACATAGCGATCGACCCAATTCTGCATTTTTAGAGAGTAACTCGATAGCACGTTGGGCGGAGTTCCCTCGCGCAGAAAATTCGCAAAGCGCTTTACTTTGGAGAAGGTCCCATCCATTGAACTGAAGGCAGGACGGGCAAAGATTGCCACATCTTGGACGCATCCGCGCAACCCTTCGACTTCCTCATCGGTAACATTGGGCGATCGCTGAGTCACCAAACTAACCGCATGGCGCTGGGTTAAATATTTCATTAAATGAAACGTCCTTACCTGGGTCCCCCCTCGCGTTGGCGGATAGGGAAAGGTGGAAGAAAGCATTAAAATTTTCACCTTTTAAAGCAAGAAAAAGAAACTTCTACATTATTATAGGCTCATGAAGACCCACTCAATATTCTTCTCTTTTGTTGCAAAACTTTGGTAAACTTGGATTGGCTCTTTTTCTTTCCTCGTTTCCCTGACCTGACACGGGGTGGAAGAGGGTTTTCTTCTTTACAAGGTTGATTCAGGTACTGTGCTGCGGTAGGCTAGGGCTGTTTAATTCCAGCAACACTTTGTAAACAAACTGAGTGCAAACACCCAAGTTATTAATAAATGCAAATGAATATTTTATTAATGGGCTATTACGGACAAAGAAATATTGGAGATGATTTATTTGTTCACCAACTTACTCATTATTTTTCCGAAAAATCGACGGTTCAAAAAATATTTGTCTTCTGTCAAGAAGATTATTATCCCAAAATTAGCGATAAAGTCCAGTTTTTCCCCGCAACCCAGTTATCTAAACTAAAAAAAATCGGTTTAATCTTAAAAAGTGACCTTATTTTTTGGGGGGGAGGGACTCTAAGTTTCGGGGATAAACCGACCAATCTGCTGCAAATTCAAGCCTTGTCTCAGTTTCTAGGCAAAAAATTTGGATTTCTGGGCATCGGACTAGAAGGCATCACTTCCGAACTCCAACAACCCAACTATGAGATATTTAACAAAGCCGATATCCTTTATTTTCGGGATAATTCATCCTATGAATTGTTTCGAGAAAAATCCCCTCATCATTCTTGGGTTTTTCTCGGGGGAGACTTAGCATTTTTGGACCTAGATTTATATCAACCTTTTATTAAAGTTACCCCGACCTCTTCCCTTCAGCATATCTCCTTTTCTGGTAAGTTTTGGTGGGGAGAAGGGCGGGGAGAATTTTATGCTAAGCAATTAATGCCGGTCATTGAAAAATATAATTGTATGATTCATTTACTCCCGGGTCATGTAGGAGAAAAAAGAAACGATAATCAGTTTCATGAGTTTTTAAAAAAATATCTCCCCCGGGAAAATTGGGAACTCCATACCTGGGATAAGCCGGAAGAATTTCTCAGGATATTATCTCAAATGGACTTTCATTTAGGAAACCGCTTGCACTCTATCATTCTGGCTGACCTTTTAGGCATTCCCAATATCGGCATCGATAAGCAGGACTCTAAAATTGGTCACTACATTGACAAGACGGGTTTATTATCTAAGGAAAGACGGGTGGATTTTATGGAAGAAATCAGCTTAGACCGCATTGAAGGTATTAGCCGTGAATACCACTACCTAGATGCCTTTATTAAAAATGAGTCACAGCAAGCTATACACTGTTTAGAAACCCTGCTTTAATCAGTGTCTTGATCAAACTTTACCTATCTCATTTCATCTAGTCCCTGGACTAAAATAAGGATAGTTTTAAAGAGGATTATCTTACCCGGGTTGAAGTGAAAACTTTCCGGGTTAAGGGGGTCCTTTTTCCCCCGAAAAAACAGAATTAGGCAAAAATTAGGTAGAGTTTCCCCCGCGATCGCCTCGATGCAGTTAAAATCAATTTGATGCTTAGTCCTTTACCCGTACAGCGATTGAGTTCATGCCAAAAGTTAGCGTTTGCATTCCCACCTATAACCGCGTTGAATTACTGCCGGTGGCGATCGAAAGTGTTTTGCGCCAGACTTACACCGATTTTGAATTAATCGTCTGCGATGACGGTTCCACGGATGAAACCCCAGAATTGATTGCAAAGTTAACCGATCGCCGGGTTCGTTACCTCCGTCATCCTCAGAATATCGGCAAAAGCAACAATATGCGGTCTGGATTTGAAGCAGCAACCGGGGATTATTTTATTAAATTTGACGATGACGATCGCCTCACGCCTGAATTTCTCGCCCGGACTACCGCTATTTTAGACCGAGACTCCCACCTGGATTTTGTGGGAACAGACCACTGGATTATTGATATCAACAACCAGCGAAACGAAACCCAAACCCAAGAAAACTCTCAGCGATGGGGACGCAGCCAATTACCGGAAGGTCCGGTTGAAAATTTGCTAGAGGTTGTTTTTGTCAAACAGAGTTTCCAAATCGGTGCTACTTTATTTCGGCGATCGGCGTTATTAGATGTCCGCTATATGCGTCCTAATCTTCAAAATTGCGAAGATAATGATTTATTTGTCCGCCTTGCTTTATCGGGAAAAAACGGATACTATCTTCCCGAATTATTAATGGAATATCGCGTTCATGATGGACAACAAGGGCTTAACCGCGCTATTCCTTATTTAGGCGATAAAATCCAATATTTGGAAACTTATCAGTTTGAATCCGCAAAATTAGAATCCATCCGGCAGTCGCGCTTAACGGAAAGTCAACTCCTCTTAGGATTGCGCTTAGTAGAAGGGGGCGAAACTGAAAAAGGTCGCCAGTTACTCCTCCAGGGAAAATCGTTTTCCCCCGGGAAGGCCAACATCGGATTAGCACTATCACAGCTACCCATAAAATGGAGAAAACTAGCTTTTAAGACTCTGCGAAAGATGAAAGAACCGGGCTAAAAATTAAGCCGTAAATCCCCCATCAATGACTAATTCAGCCCCGGTAACAAAACGGGATTCGTCCGAGGCTAAATACAAGATAGCTAAGGCGATTTCTTCCGGGTCAGCAAACCGTTTTAAGGGGGTATTTTCGGCTAACTTATTCCATAATTCCTGTTCTCCTCCGGCCTGTTCTTTAAAGGCTTCCCACCCTTCCATATTCGACCATAGTGGCGTCATGACGCCACCGGGAAGAAGGGTATTTACTCGAATATTGGGATGAGTTTGAGCCACTTCTAAGGCAGCACATTTAGAAAATAATCGGACCGCTGCTTTACTGCTGACATAAGCAGAGGCCCCGGGAGTTGCCTTGATTCCAGAAGCCGAAGAAACATTAATAATGCTGCCGCCATTCCCATTTTTCATGGCTATTATGGCATATTTTGTTCCTAAAAATACTCCATCTAAATTGACCGCCATCACTTGCCGCCATTGGGCTAATTTCATATCAGTGATAGGCTGGGCTATAGAGATTCCAGCATTATTCACTAAAATATCTAATTGACCCCATTCGGCTAATACCAAATCCATACCCTGTTGCCACTGGTGCTCCTGTGTAACATCCAGAGAAAAAGCTAAAGATTTGTGGCCCATTTCTTGAATTTCTGCTGATGTTTTACCGGCTTTTTGCCCATCAATATCAGTAACAGCAACCTGTGCACCTTCTTTGGCTAAGACGATCGCAGTTGCCCTCCCAATTCCTGACCCTGCCCCTGTAACCCAAGCCACTTTTCCCGCAACTCTACTCATACTGTTGTTATTTGTCCCTTGTTCTGATGTCATCCTACCTTCTACCCCCTCACTCTTCATCCTTTTCCTTTCCCTTCTGGCAACAGGGGACGGTTTTGATAGGGCATGGGGATATATTGAACCGTGGGACGTGCCGCTTTAGCTTGGGGATATAAATCCATTAATTGATAAATAGAATCCGGTAAACCTACGGTAATGGGTAATCCCATTTCTGTTGCTTCTTCTACGGTAATGGGATAATCATGAGTGACTTGTCCGGTGGTGAGTTTTTCGATAATGGTATCAATATTTTGGGGTTCAATTTTTTGGACAGGAATATTATCTTCGAGTAGGGTCCGGACAAAACGCTGCACTTGGGCGATCGCCTTGCGTGAAATATCCGCCATTATGATGGTTTGGTCATCAATTTCGCCAATGGGTTTTTCTTCCAAAACTTTGAGAATGCTGGCCGCTGGAGAGGTCCCTAATTGTGGATCGACTGGACCGAGAACAGCATTCTCATCCATAACAATTTCATCAGAAGCCAGGGCTAACATGGTGCCACCACTCATGGCATAATGCGGAACAAATACAGTCACTTTTCCTTGATGACGAATCAAGGCACGGGCAATTTGTTCGGTCGCTAAAACCAGTCCTCCAGGGGTATGTAATATCAAATCAATGGGAACGTTCGGGGGTGTGAGGCGAATCGCCCTAAGAATTTGTTCTGAGTCTTCTATGCTGATATAGCGGGACAGGGGAATTCCCAACAAACTAATCGATTCTTGTCGATGAATAAGGAGAATGACGCGACTATTTCGCTGGCGCTCAAATTCTGATATAGCCTTATATCGACGAGACTCTATTTGCCGTTTTTGCCACGCCGGTTGTAAGGATGCGAGTAAGAAAAATATCCAAATAAAATCAAAAAAGTTAATGTCCATATTCATGGATGAAACCCTTTAAAAAACTGCTATTTCTGGTATTTTAGTGTAAATAAGGCTTGTTTTGTCCCTCGGGGAGTAGAAATAGTCTGGCGTTAAGGGTGAAATTTGACCCGAAGCGGGCGATCGCCCTTTTTCCTTCAGGTCCGAAATTATAGCCGATTTCGATGGGATGATTGACCTAGAGAGGGTTCCAGCCGATAACTTCTCCAGGGTGGCGATCGCCTAGATAATTCTCGGGATCATCTAAGTCTCCCTGCAATTTAAACTAAGATTAGGCGTTTTGTCCTTTATTGTCGTTGCAAATCCGGTTAGGGGGAGCACATGGAAGTGCAGGAGCTCAAGTTTCTGCTAGATTTACTGGGGTCTCCCGATTATCGGGCACCCATTACGCAGATTAAACCGAATCCAAAAACCAAGGCGACGGAACGAGATGCGATCTGTCGTGCCTTGGCTGATCGGGAGTTAGTCGGATATGGCGAGGAAATCCTGAATTTTTCGATTTCTCCGGCAGGAAAATCTCTGCTGCAATTAGATCCGACGCGATTGCCGATCGCCGAGGCGGAAGTGGCTATCCTCAATGCTTGTGCTGAGTCTACCATTACTCCAGCACAAACTGAGATTAAAGCAACCCACCGGCAATCGGTGATTCAAGGGTTAGCAGAAAAGGGGTTAATCAAGGCCGAAAAAACGCAAATCACTGAGGTCTGGTTGACATTCCGAGGGCAGGAATATCTACGGGAAGAGTACAATCCTAGTGGAACTTTACCGGTCGTTAGTTTGGATATGCTGACGAATTATTTGCGCTTCTTGCGGAAATCATTACGACTGCCTGAAGAGTCCTTGACGACCAATTCATTGCCGGAACCCGTTGTGGCTAAACCTTTATCGGATGATGAAATTGTGCGTCTAATTCAGGAGTTAGACCGAGAGTTAGGAACTGATAACTATTTGCCCATTTTCCATTTACGACAAAAGTTACAACCCCCCTTTTCTCGGGAAGATTTTGATCGCACTCTCTATCGCCTACAACGGAACGATCGCATTGAATTAAGTTCTTTACAAGAGGCAATTTCTTATAGTCCCGACCAAATCGAGTTAGGTATTTCTCAAGATATCGGCGGTCCCCTGTTTTTTATTATTGTAACTCAATAACCCAAAAAACTCGTTTTTTTTCATTCTTCATCCTTTTTCCCAGAGGTCCTGTTATGGCAAGTCTTGAACAAATTATTCAACGAGAACCGAATCCCTTTGATTCGGAAACATTTTGGTCTGGAAATTTTTGGCAGGAAAAACAAAATCCGGCGTTTACTGTCGATTCAATTCATAGTGAGGCGATCGCCTCCATCGAAACCTTACTGAATCAAGTCGCAGAGGACCATCGCACTCGCACGGTTTTATTAGAAGGGGAAACAGGTTCGGGGAAGTCCTATTTGTTAGGCCGAATCAAACGCATTCTCAATCGCAAAGCCTTTTTTGTTTATATCGAACCCTTTACCGCGAGTGACTATATTTGGCGGCATATTCTGCGGTACGCTGTTGATAGTTTACTGGAAATTCCCGAGGGAGAAGAAGAGTCACAGTTGATTTTGTGGCTAAAAGGATTATCGGAATTTGAGCATCGCAGTATCATGGATATGATTCGCGGCGATCGTCAAGTTTTTATCCGTAATCTTAGAGATACCTATCCCACGGGAATCTATAACGCCCACGAATTTTTCGGCGTCCTCTATGACTTGACCAATCCTAAATTTTCTAGTTTGGCCTGCGAGTGGTTGCGTGGAGATGATTTAGATGAGGAAAGTCTCAAAGTTCTCCGAGTGCAGCATTCCATTGACAGTGAGGATGCCGCCCAAAAAATTCTATCGAACTTTGGTCGAATTTCTGCTGAAACCCTTCCTATTGTATTGTGCTTTGACCAATTAGATAATATTGCTAGATTGCCTGATGGTTCTATTGATTTACCCAGTTTATTCGGGGTAAATTCTGTGATTCACACCCAAAAATTAAAAAACTTTTTAGTAATGATTAGCATCATTACGGATACCTGGAAACAAAATGCTTTTCGCGTTCAAGCAACGGATAGAGACCGTCTTGATGCCATTGTTCAACTCAAACAAATTAGCCTCTATCAAGGGGAGGCACTTTGGGCGAGTCGATTGTCAATTTTACACCGTCAATCTGCAACCCAACCGCCTTCTAATTTATATCCTTTAACTCGGGAGAAGTTAGAAGAAAAGTTCCCGGGTGGAAAAACACGGCCCAGAAATGTCCTGATGTTGGGACGCCAGTTATTTCAGGACCGTAAGTTAGAATTAATGCGCGATCGCGTCGAATATATTGATGTAGAATATACCCCTGTTCTTGATAGGGAAGGGCATCAGTCCCCTGAAACTGGGAGCAATATTTCGGGAGTACCCAGTTTACCACAATCCGGCGAACCGAAGCAGGATTTGTTGGCCTCTTTTAAATTGCTATGGTTACGAAAATTTAATCAGACGCAGGAGAGAATTTCTCGAATCCGCCAGTTTTCCTCTCCGGAATTAATCGCCATGTTAGCGGAAGCATTAGAAGCATTATCTGTGGAACAAGTCCAGCTTCGCCTACTCGATAGTCGCACTTATAGCAGTTATTCCCTAAGTTATCAATTTCCAGGAACATCAGAAACCGTGGGAGTGGCATGGAGTGAGGATGCCAATTTGACGAAGTTTTGTAATTTTATGAAAGTCTGCCAAGAGGCGATCGCAGCGAAACATTGTCATAGCCTCCATCTCATCCGTGAAGAAAGTATCGGTAATCCCAATAATACCGGATACAAAATTCATGGCGATATTTATCGAAATTCTCGTCACCATCATCTAAAACCTGACTTGATGTCGGTTCACTATTTAGTCACTTATCATAGCTTAGTCAATGATGCTTGTGGAGGGGATTTAATTGTAGGCAACTCCACACCGGATTTAGCTGAATTACAAACCTTAATTCGAGAATCCAAAATTTTGCAATACTGTCCCCTCTTGCAAGAATTAGAACTCGTTCCTAGTCTGCCCATCGGCGAAGCAACTCGGGAATTGTGGCAACCTGTGGAGGATTTTTTGTTAAATCGGGCTATTAATCAACAATGTATGGCCCGTCAACGATTGCTACAAGAAGCTACGGTTCAATTTTCCCATATTAACGAATCCCAAGTCAACCATTTAATCGAACATCTTTGCAAAAATCATCCCGAAGTTGCCATTCTCAATCCTGATGCAAAACTGGAAGATCAGTTAGTCTATTTGGTCAACCCCATGCGATAACTCCCTTTGCGATCGCTTGGCGATCGCCTCTAGACCGAATTGCATCCTAATCACAACTTGTATTCTCTCAAGAAGGAGTCCGCCGTGGCATCTATTGATCGCATCATTCAAGAATCTGTAAACCCTTTTGATTCCACCACCTTTAGACCCGGTAACTTTTGGCAAGAAGACCAAAATTCGGCTTTCACTCTCAGTTCAATCCATCAAGAGGTTTTAACCGAAATTAAATCCGTTGTCGAATGCGTCACTCAGGACCACAGAACCCGCAGTATTCTTCTATCGGGAGACTCAGGTTCCGGGAAAAGCTACCTGTTAGGACGGATTAAAAGTACCCTCAATTCTAGAGCATTTTTTGCCTATATTGGACCCTGGCCGGAAAGCGAATTTATCTGGCGGCATACCCTGCGCAATACTGTTGATAGTTTGATGTGCGTTCCCCAGGGTCAAACCGAATCCCAGCTTTTACTCTGGTTAAAAGAATTAGCCGCCTTTCAGGACCGGAGTTTAATAAAACGAGTGTTCGGAGAACGGCAACTATTTATTCATAAATTAAAAGGAAATTATCCTGCCGGAATTTATAACGCCAATGAATTTTTTGGCGTTCTCTATGACTTAACTAACCCCAAATTATATTCTCTGGCTTGTGAATGGTTGAAAGGGGATGATTTAGATGAATCTAGCTTAAAACTGTTGCGGGTTAAACGGTCTATTGATTCCGAAAATGCCGCCCAGCAAGTCTTATCAAATTTTGGTAAAATTGCTTCTGCTACACAGCCGATTGTGTTGTGTTTTGATAATTTAGATAATATAGACCGGGGATTGGATGGATTAATTAACTTGCAAGCATTATTTAATGTTAATTCTATAATTCACAACCAAAAACTCAAAAACTTTGTTATTATTATAAGTATCATTACAAATACCTGGCAGCAAAACTATAAACGGATTCAACCGGCAGATTTAGCCCGAATTGATACTAAAATTCGCCTAAGTGCGATCAACCTCCATCAAGCGGCAGGATTATTGGCGATGCGATTATATCCATTACACCAATTAGCCGAAACTTCCCCGCGATCGCCTATTCATCCAATCACCGACGAAGACTTAGAGGCCAAATTTCCCGGGGGTAAAACCTTACCTAGATTCACCCTCATGCTGGGAAGACAACTGTTTCAAGACGCTAAACAGCAGGAAGAGGGAAGAACCGAAAAGGCCCTCTCCCCTTCCCCAGATCAGGCGACTGCTGCTTTACACCTCGTCTGGGTCAAAGAGTTTAACAAAACCCAGGATAAAATCACCCGTCTGCGCCAATTTTCTGCACCTGAACTGATACAAATGGTGCGAGAAGCCCTCGAAGCCTTAAACGTGAGTGGCATTCAAGCCAAACTCTTGCCGAGTTCTACTTATACGAGTTATTCTCTCAGCTATCACCTGCCCGCTCAACTGGGAAGAATTGGCCTTGTCTGGACAGAAGACCCCAATCTAGTCAGTTTTTATCATATCATGAAAGCCTGCGAAAAGGCGATCGCAATGCAACGCTGCAAAACCCTGTATTTAATTCGCGGAGAACGTTTAGGAACCCGCAAAAACCTGGGGAATAAACTCTACTCCCAACTTTTCACCGGATATCCCCATCGTCACATTTTACCCGACATGGTATCGGTGCATTATTTAGTAACTTATCATAGTTTAGTGAATGCCGCTTGTGCCGGGGAGTTAGTCGTCGGGAGTTTGACGCCAAACTTAAAGGAATTACAACAAATGATGCGCGACACGCAGATATTAGAAGAGTGTCCGGTATTACAAACCTTGGGAGTTTTTACGGGATATACCCGCATTATTGGGGTTAGCGATAATAAACCGAAACAACTCGGACCCTCGGGCGATCGCAGCCAAGCCTTAAAAAAGGCAAAAGAGTATTTACTCGCCTTAGTCAGAACGCAACAAATCATGGGTAGAACCGTGTTGATTCAAAATTCCTTAGACCAATTTGCCGATGTGCAAGAATATCAAATAAAAGAGTTACTCTTTCAACTTTGCACGGAAAATAAGCTATTTATTTTAGATGAAACTGTCCCCGAATCCGCCCAGTTAGTTTGTGTATTAGAAGCCTTTGGAAATAAAACTAGAAAATAGACAAAGTGGCAGATTTTACTCTGCCAATATACCAATTAGAGGCTAAAAAACCAGTTATTTTTGCAAAGCGTCAATCATTTTAATCATAGTTTTATCACCTAACCTATCAATTCTGTTAACCACATCTTCAAAATTGCTAAATGGCTCAAAGGGGGTCTTTTTTCGCTCCTTGACTATATTATCAATGATTTTTTGCTGGATTCCTGCATTTTTTAGCCCTGAAACCAGTTGGTTTAGAGGAAATTCTAGATTGTTAAGAGATTCTAATAAAGGAGTGGGTTTTGGACTCCGACTTCCAATATCTTTTAACCTATCCTCTAACTTCTTCTCTAAGTTATCCTCGATTCTCTGGAGGTTCTGAGAATACTCAGTCTTTAATTCATTCAGCCGGTTTTCTAACCTCACTTCAATATTAGTGAGCCGTACTTCTAAATCCGTTGAAATTGGCGTCTGAACGGGTAAATTATTAATTCTTTCATTATCCGTTTGAAGAGGTGGATGAACCGGGAAATCTTTAACTTCTTCATTTATTTTTGTCTCTCCGAAACTCTTTAATAACTTCGTTTGCTTGAGGATAATCTCTTCATTTTTGGGTAAAATCACAAACGCATTAACCATTTCCCCTTTACGAGGATTTTTTTCTTTTGCTATAACCGCAGCGTAGTATTCTAAATGTCCATCCACTACAGTGTAGCTTTCGGGGCCCGTTCTTTTTAAAACTAAAGGTTTTAGGAGTCCTTCACACTCTAAAATAAGGTTGGAAAGACTATCTAGCAATGGTTCAGATAAAGTGGAACGAGATACGGTAGAGTTGATACTTTTAACATCTACTAGGGAAAAAGAAATCATCGGTTTATTCCTGTTTTTGTTAAGACTTCCATCGCTAAGGCTTCAAATTCTCCCGAGGATAAAGAATCGGGATCATACTCTAATATTGATTTGGGTTCGGGTATATCGTTTCCCATCGGACTTGTATTATTAGTGCATTGAGAAAGAATGGTTCTTTCGTAAATAATTGTATCCATTAAGGAAAGGCTATATCGATCAGGAATCACACTCGCTTGTTTAGGAAAAGTATATTGCAGAAATTTCGCGTTGGTTGAAATTTTAGAAGGTAAGACACCTAAAATATTAAGGGGTCCTTTTCCAATCATTTCGCGAAATTCATTCACTTGACTGATAAATTGGGTAACACTGGGTAACCCTTGATTAGCAAAAGGTTTTAAATCAGACGGAATAATTAGATGATCGGCAGCAATCAACGCGACTTCTGCATATAAATCCCGGGAGGGAGGAGTATCTATAATTACAAAATCGTATTCTTTTTCTACTCGGCTCAACTTGGTAACTAACCGAGTTTTACTTGCCCCGATTTGATTCAATTTATATTGCCCTTCAATAAGAGTAATATGAGAAGGAATTACATCAATTTCTGGATTATTGAAATACTCAGATTTCCGAGCAACATCTGATACAAAAGAAAAGTCTCCTGATTCCAAAAGATGATAAACATTATTATCTTTTAAATTGTCATCTTCTTCAAAGATGAATTTAAGTAATCCTGTGGCAAAAGTTGAATTAGATTGAGCATCTATATCAATTAATAGGACCTTCTTTCCTTTTTTTCTGAGGGCAGCAGCTAAGTTAACTGCAACTGTTGTTTTTCCAACGCCGCCTTTGTTATGATAAACAGCAATTACTTTCAAAGCAGATTTCCTCTTGGTATTAGAATTTGGCTCAACAACGGGTTCGGGATGAAAGGGAGTGGGCGGAAATAATTCCTCTGGAAATGGGATGGAAAAAGGGATTGTTTCCGATGCTTGTTCAGGAATTGACTCCTCCCTAATTTGAGGGGAATTAGAGTCAGTATTCGGGGAACCCAGGGTTTGTCTATGGTTACTACTCTCTTTCCCAATTAAGGCATTTATTTCTTCAAGATTGGCCTCAATCTCTTGTCCCAAGCATTGAAGGACTAGCTCGATTTCTTCCCCCACTCGTTCATAAATCCGCATTTCCTTGCCATTTGTGAGGACCCCATATTTAACCTGTAGTTTCGTTAAATAGCGCTTAAACTTTCTGAGGTGTTTGTCTAGGTTCTGTTTGGGACTTTTGGCCTCCATGACGACACTCAGGGGAGAATTCGCATCAAGGACAAAAGGAACGGCTTGGATGGCAAAGGCTAAGAAATCTAACCGAATGCTACTAAAGGCAACTTCTTGATGCCAACTGTCTGGGGTGTAGCCTAATGCTGGCAACAAGTAACTGACGATTAGTTTACTCTCGACTTCGCTCTCGTTTCGGCAAAGGTCTGGGTGGAAACTCAACGTTTTTTACCTTGATAATCCGGTACCTTACTGAATCATTCTACATCTTACCTGACTGGAGATGAAACTTCAAAGATATCTTAATATTTTTTAACAAAAATAAGCGGTAGACTTTGTTCTGTAGAACACTCTATCTTTAAGGGTGGAGGGCTTTTAAAAACTGAATCCGGACCGGACCCTCTAAAATTTCTAAAGTTTTGTAAAAAAGCGATCGCTCGGTCCCAAATTGCACTTTGATAAACTTGGGGAGTTGTTATTCCCTGCAAGCAACGGATGAACCTATACCCCCTTCAAAGACTAGGAAAAAGTTTCACAGATATTTTTAGTAAAAGAGATAAGATAGGTAAGCCAGTAATGGATTATGTCAGGAGAGGAACAAATTACCAGTATGCCTGTGAGTCAATGCCCATCGAAGGTTTAGGTAATAAAAAGATTGATATTGATGGAAATAGCTTACAATTAAATCAATCTTTGGAGAGTATTAAACGTGTGACCTGGCTATGATTTTACTTTTATCTCTTATTATTTAAAAAAGTAGAGGCAATTCATAAATTACCCCTACAATTTCAGATGTTTTTAACAACTACTAACTTGCAGAACTCAGTATCATTTCATCTTCCTGCTTTTCCAGTTTCTTAAATACCGTAATCTCTTCTTTTCCTCCCGAAATATTCTTACCAACCACATAAAACTCTAGGGGATAAATCCAGTTTGTATCCATTGGTCCGTGAATTTGAATACCTGTCATGACGGCATATTCAAATATTGATGGATCAACGACCGTGAACAAATTTTGGATATCTTTAGAGATAATTTGCGCGCCTAATTTTGTGATGTCAATTAAATTTGGTTTATCTCCATAGTGAATGTTGGAAAGAATTTTTTGGCGAATGATGGTTTGTTCCACATCCTGCATATCCATTTCTAACTTGAGCTTACCGGATAATAGTTCTTTGGCGATCGCCTCCAATGCACCACAAGCATGAGAAATTTTTTGGATACCATAGCGGTAGACTTTGCCCACTTCTCCATCTTTAGAAATGGCAATGTGCGGCATAGCATAAAAGACAAACCGCCGCTTGTCATCAACAATTGGCACATGATCGGTAGCAGCGGCTATAGCCGTTTTTCCCATCATCACAAACCCTGCCAAGCTTGAGCAATTGAAGGAGTTTCCCCACGTGCTGACTACTTCAGTCGAAAATGGTTCAGTGATTTCATCCCGACAGATGGTAGTCATCCCCATGGTATTTTTGTGTTCAAAACCGTAATCACCCAATGTCTCGTAGGTGATTTGCATATAGACTGGCATGGGTAGAGCGCCGGGGAAGTGCTTCTGGAGGGCTTCGTAAAAGATGGGGTTTGATTCGGGATTGTAAGCATCTACGGAATCTTTGATCCGATGGAGCCAGAGTTCGGCTTTGGAATAGTTATTTTTTTGTACCTGTTGGATGGCTTGTTGAAAGTTGAGTGTCACCCCCCAAACATCGGTGAAAAAGCGTTTTTCTTGCTTCATCCGGTCAAAGAATTGCACCATTTCTGTATGGGTGAGTTTTCCTTGCTTTTTAGCTATGTTCATCATCATTCCCAAGACATCATCTGCCATTTTTGCATCCCCACAAACATAGTAATGACATTGGGGATGGCTGAGGATTTGCCAGAGTTTTTCGGGCTGCTGTTCCATCAAGTTTTGGAGATATTGCTTCTGCTCACCCAACCGAGAAAAAGCTACATTTAACTCTGTGAGAACGCCTTGATTTTGCCAGGTTTGCAACTCTTCCTGATAGATAAAATCACTGTGATTGCGACACCCGAAATACAGACTGGCTTCACCTAACGGCACTCCTTGGTTTTGTAGTGCTTCCCGATGCTGAAGGAAGGCGATTAAAGGAGAAACCCCCGTTCCTGGTCCCACCATCAACATCGGTGCTTGGGAATCAGCAGGAGGACGGAAAGCAGAAGTAAGAACACCAATCCGCACAGAGGAACCAGGTTGCAGTCCAGCCAGATAGTTAGAACAAAGTCCCTGACGTACTTTACCTGCATCTGTTGTGATTTGCAGTACACCGACTGTGATTTGAATTTGTCGAGGGTGGAGTAATGGACAGGAAGAAATGGAGTACAGCCGGGGTTTTTGTTTGGGTAACAATTCCAAAAGTACACCCAGTTCAATGGGGGCCGAAGAAAATTCCTCGAACAGATCCACCACACTGATAAAGTTATCTGTGAGGTTCTTTTTGAGGGCGATGCTATCGGGGTTTTCATCTCCCTGGTGCAAAATTTCTAACCAGCTTTCCAGCCGATATTTTTCCTGGGGGTTCTCCACGGTGGAATACAGGTAGACCAACAAATCAGTAAAGGGTTCTCGCAATGCCAGATCTAGGTATTCCGAGAAGACTTGATGAACAGTGTTAGGAACGACAATAGGAGGTTGATCTTCTAATGATTCACCGCTAGAAGTAACGTATTGAGCCGTAAAGTAAGCATTAGGATTAAGGTTGAGGAGATCGCACAATCGCTGTACCAACTCTGGCGGATTGCAGGGATGCACAGCAACGTGATCACCTGTTTCATATTGAAGGTCAGTCTCACCCAAATCAAAGGCAATAAAGCGAGTAGAACGACTACCGGCAATCACTTCTTGCAGCAGTTCTTGATTGGCAACCACAGGAACAGAAATACCGCGTTCCCTTGCAGATGGGGGAAGTGTCGCTTCTTCAAGGAAGGTAACGGTAAGTTTAGCTGTAGAAGTTGCGGTACTACCAGATGTCGTATCTTCACCAATCACGCGGGAAACTAAGCCTAACCACTGTTTAAAAGTTTCTGCCTGTCCTTTAATTTCATCACCTTTGTGAATCGGTAAAATGCGGTTTGCCCCACCTTTTGCCAATGCCTTATCTACGGAAATTGCCGCTGCACAAAATTGTTCATAGACAGTGCTACCAATGCCCAACACCGAATAATTTAAGCCCTGAAGCGAACCCTTGGGCTGTTGTTGTAACCATTGTAGAAATCGCTTACCGTTGCTTGGCATTTCACCGTTACCAAAGGTCGAGGTAACAACCAGCAATAGCTTTTCTGATGCCAGATTGTTGGTGTTATATTCATCCAATGCCATTACCTGAGGACGGTAGCGATTGAGTTGACGAGCAGCTTTGCGGGCAAAACCTTCTGCTGTACCCGTTTCTGAAGCATAAAGAATCAAAATCCGGTCTTGTTTATTTCCGTCCTCATCAGCAACCACCGTGAGTTTTTCTAGATCCAATCCATCTTCAACTGCCCAACGGTCAGCCGCATTATGATAGGCAGGTTCTAAATAAAAATCTCGCATGGCATGATGCCACACTGGACATACACTGCCGCCAATGGCGGGTACAACCCAAGCCCATTCCGCTGGACATTCTCTACCGGCTTTCTTTTCCCGCAAATCATGAGTCATGAATTGACGGGAGGCGGTTTGGTGATCCACCATTGTCACCTTTGCTTTTTGGAAGGAGTAGAGAATAGCGGTGTTCATTTCCAAAGCCACGCGATCGCGCCACAAGGTTTGTTCAGAACTGGTATCTAATTTCAGGATTTGGGCAATCTCCTCCATTTTGTTGTAGCGGGACTCATCAAGGAAATCCCTCATGATTTCAGTATCCATATACCAGCCGTTGAAGGGCATACAGCCATAGTTAACACCGCCAATGTGAACGGAGAAGTTACTAATAGCAGGGATGGCATACCAACGCATTCCCATGCCTTTGAACTCCGGAACGGTGGGATGTTCAATTTCCACTTCTAGCACTTCTTCCCGTTCCCAGTGATACATTTTTGGGGCTTGGCCGGGAACTTCTATAACGAGAGGTAAAATGTCATAAGCGGTGCGGGGTTCTGATGGTTGCCAGCCAAATTTGATAATGGCGTTGGTTAGATCCAGATTTGCTGGGTCGCCCAAAATGCTGCCATCGGGCTGCTGATAGGCTGCATAACGATAGAGTTGGGAATTCCAGAAGCGTAGACCCCACCTTTCCTTAGGCTGTTTGGGACGAAATACTGTCATCGTGATCTGCAAATTGCCACCATTGGTCGCAAATTGGACGTGCTCCTGGCACTCCCGGAACATTTCATCCGGGTCAGTGACGTGACGGCGATCGCGCACTACCATATTATTCCAGGCAATTCGTCCTACACATTTTGAGGCGTTGCGCCACGCGACCTGAGTACCATAGGCCAGTTCCTCATAATTGTGGGTATAGGTGCCGGTGGCTTTGACTTCTTCCTGAATTTCTTTCCAACGTCTTTCCTTGTCTTCTGCTTCCCATCTCTGTTCAGATGCAATTAAATTTAGGAACTGCTTGGCTTTTTTTAACAGCCGTTCTTGATTGACCATTGGCATCTTCACCACGTTCACCACGCGATCGAGCAATATCTGCCACCCCTGCCGTAGTTCGGGGGTAAAGTTAGGCAAGTATCGCTCAAACAAGATAAACATGGTCTCGGCAATCGCCGGGTAGGCACAGGTAGGAACGTCTGCAAAGCTGTGGACTTGCCCCAAAAATCGCAGTTCCTGCAACATTTCATCACTGCTACCCGTCTTCAGACAGCGCACCAAAAATTCTAAGGCTTGGAATAAATGCAGCGATAGATAATCCATATCGGTGCGTCCAAAAATCGGCAATACAAATGGATATTTCTCAAATAAAATTTGATAAAATTCCATACCCATTTGCTGTTTGCTCTGGCTAAATACCTCCCAGCAATCTGCCATTTCTTTGAGTATTTCCGGTGGTAATGCAGCTTCATATTGCTCGATCGCCTCTACCATTGGCAAAATTATAGAGGTAGTGAAGAACTTGTAGAGGGCAGAGTTCTCACCTTTGCTCAAATCTTCGCGATCATATTCTTCTAAATAACCACTTGAGGGTAGCATCCACATCCACACCTGTCGCGCCTTTAACCAATGTTGAGGACGCATTCCCGTATCAGCAAAGAAACTTCCATATTCTGCTACTGTTTTAAATCCATGTTCCTGTTCGGGTGGTACCCCTGTTAAGGGTTCTGCAAGGATGATTTGAGTTTCGGGTTGCAGTTGATGAATGGCACAGTCGAACAACTCATAAAAAAAGTCGCTCATACTGTCAATGGCTTCACCAAATAAATACTCTAATTCTGGTTCTTCTAACAGCAAACGCTTGAAAAATTTCTCCATTTGCAGTTCTTTCCAAGCCCGCAATTTGTTCCACACATCTTTGATAATGACTTCTTCTGGCGGTGTGAGTAGTGTGGGTTGAGGCCGTTCAAATTCTACTTGTGGGGCGGTACCTTGAGTCTGCCGACGAGAACTATTTTGCTTGCTAAATACTGCAATCGTGTTGCTAATGGTTTCACTGCTGCTTTGGCTCAGACGTGCTTTCAGTTTTAACTCGGGGGCTTGTTCCCAGGTGGTGATGGGAAATTCCAAATCAGCATTGCGTTCACCTTTGAGACAATCTTCTGTAGTAAAGGTAATAGTTCCTGCATCTTGCCAGGGATGAGTAATGTCTCCTTCTCGATAGCAAAGGGTAATAGCGATCGTGCAGTCTCCCTGATTCTTTAAGTCTACTAGCCAGGTTGGCTGCATTCGGGCAAACAGATCCTTTTGTAGTAAAGTCTCTTCCTCATGAGAGATTACCTGTACTCGGCACTTGTACCTATAGCCATTGCTAACCGGAAAGTCAGTAGCAGAAATTTCAGTTAGACGAATAATGCTCTGGTTATTAAGGGTTTCAAGCTCTTGCATCTTTAATAATCTTTATCTATAGAGTTAGAACAGGCGTAAGGAGACTCGGCTAGTTGCAAATGAGACACAATATACTTGATTTTAATCTATCCCGTTACCTCTATTTGCCAGAGGGGGATTAATTTTGGTTTCGCTCTCATTCAGCGGAGGAAACAACATTAGACGAATCGATGCAATGGCAAGATCTGCGGGAATTCATCTCATTATTGCCCCCTAAGCCCCTGAAGCTAAGGTGGTTACACCGATTATTCACTCAAATTTGCCAGGAATAGTTGCCCTGAGAACTGCTAGTGAAGCTGACTCCAGCATGATTTTAGGCGGGCAAGAAACATCTGCTGCTTATCTCCTCGGCAAAAGAGATTTACTCTACCCAGTAGGGCCCCAGTTCTATGGATTGCAAAGCCTATTTGCTTCAACGATTAACTTATTCTAATTGGGATGGACGGGGATATTCCCCCGGAAAACACCCTCCAACCTCAATTCCCTGAACGCCTTTCAACTGAGCGAGGGGTTGCGCGTGCCTGAAAAACTCTCTTTTAACTTGGCGATCGCACCTTGGATAAAATTCGGCGGCTTGGAGGGAGGACGGACTGCCAACTCGATGGGGTCTTCTGCATATTCCTTACCTTTTAAGCGATACCCATACTCCAAATTCTGTTGATTTTTTCGCAGAATCGGAAACAAGCGAAATCCGCCTTCTCGCAACTCTTCCTCTGTGTCAAAAATCGCTTGATTAATCTGACTGGTTCGATTCACCATCAACGACCCCACAGGAAACCAGTTCTTTTTGTCTTGTATCCGCATAAAAATATGAAATTCGGGCATTTCCCCTTCTTTCATTTTCTCATACTTCTGTGCTGCCGCCTCCCGCTTTGTTGTGCCTTTGCCGGGTTTTTTGCGGGGTTGCACTTTCCCAAATCCCTGTTGTGTCGTCACTTTGCCTTCCTTCTGGGTGGTTTTTACAAAAGTTTACAGTATTTCTCAGGATTCTGCAATCCCTTTTCAGGATTTTAAATGGCTTTGTTCACAGGGAGCCCACTCTGGCCCAGGGTAGGGTCCCTCTGAGTTGCTCATAGCGGTTATCCGGAATTCGGTTATCAAAGGTCATTAAAACCCGCACCTTGAAGGGTGGAGGCTCACAAAACCAAGCCCGCCTGGGTGAGCTAAAAGCGAAAACTTACTTTTAATCAACTGGATTTGGTCTTACTCATCCTCCGGTTTAATGACCCTTAACTGTAAGGTTTCCGAAGTTTCAACAGACATGGGGAGGCGATCGCTAACGGATACTAATTGAGTCTGCATTTCCTTCGTCAGCGTCACCACAAAATCAAAATCAATCTGTTCGTTTTGCACCAGTTTCGCTAATTCTGAAAAAGGCGTTTTATAAGTCGATCGCGCATAACTTGACAATTTTACCCCAGGAGCTTGCTGAATATGTTGAACCTGCATCGCTGATTTAAGGCGATTTTCTACATCACTCAGTTCCGACTCCAATAACGCTACTTCCTGCTTTAATCGTGTATATTCTGCTGCCAGGATCGTTACGTTATCAGATGCTGGGTCCCGTTGACTGCTGC
This sequence comes from Cyanophyceae cyanobacterium, assembly GCA_038321985.1. Taxonomy (GTDB): domain Bacteria; phylum Cyanobacteriota; class Cyanobacteriia; order Cyanobacteriales; family Laspinemataceae; genus Laspinema. The sequence continues at coordinate 24,253 of JBBQFN010000010.1, forward strand.
GATCGATGTCCAACAGGCGCAGATGCACATACGCTAAATAAATCGGGTCAAGGGTGGCATATCGAATTTGAGCCTCACTTAGTTCTCGCCTCCCCCAATCACTCTGTTGCGCGGAACTGTCAGGAAACGGTAACCCGCACAGCTCATAAGCTAAGGTTTTGAGCTTTAGGTTTGAAGTTTGTAACATAAAAAGCGGCAATTTCTTTGCAAAAAGTAACGTACAAGTTACATTTTCTGCTTGTTTCTTTCCTAAAAATCGCAAATCATAACTCGCATTATGAAACACTTTTTCAATATCAGGATTTGCCATGATATGATCGACAAAGTATTCGGTTAATTCCGGCTGGTCCAGAACGTCCAACAAATAAACCTGACTGTTCAAGGTTTCAATACTTTTAGGTAAATCCTTAAAGCAGTAATCCCCGCGATCGCCCTTGGGTTCGGGCAGAATCTGAATCAGAGAAAGTCTGGGTTTTTTTGTCTTATAATCCGCCACTTCCGTGTCCACCCAGAGGCGTTTGGCCTGGGTACAGGCAGCGATCGCATTTTTAATATCAGTCGGATTCGTTAAATACGGCATCATCTCTACTCTCGGTGATTATTCTCTATCCCGGTGAAATTCCTAGGGTAACGGGAATTTAACACAGAGTGAAGGGCAATCTTTACAAGAAATCCTGACTCGGCGGATCTAAGCTATCTTTAAAAGAGTCGCCAATCTTAAAATCCTGCACAATAGACGGCAAGCTCAAGTATGAAAAAAGCGTTAATTTGTGGAATCTCGGGTCAAGATGGAGCCTATCTAGCTCAATTACTCCTAGTTCAAGGTTATACGGTTTGTGGCACCTCCCGAGATGCTCAAATGTCTTCCTTTCGGAATCTGGCACGCTTAGGCATTCGGGAACAAGTCAAATTAGAATCCATGTCCCTCACTGACTTTCGCAGTGTGTTACAAATCCTTACCAAAATAGAACCCGATGAGGTGTACAATTTAGCCGGACAAAGTTCCGTTGGGCTATCCTTCGAGCAACCGGTGGAAACCCTAGAAAGCATTGCAACCGGCACTCTCAACTTGCTAGAAGCAATTCGGTTTACCGGAAAGAGTATTAAATTTTATAACGCTGGGTCCAGCGAATGTTTTGGGGATACGGGCGATCGCGCTGCCGATGAAACCACTCCCTTTCGTCCCCGCAGTCCCTACGCCGTCGCTAAAGCTACCGCCTTTTGGGAAGTCGCTAATTACCGGGACGCTTACGGATTATTTGCCTGTTCCGGAATATTGTATAACCACGAGTCCCCCCTGAGACCCGAACGTTTTGTCACTCAAAAAATTATTGCCGCTGCCTGCCGGATTGCGGACGGAAGTCCAGAAAAAGTGAATCTCGGGAATATTTCAGTACAACGGGACTGGGGTTACGCGCCGGAATATGTAGAGGCGATGTATTTGATGTTACAGCAGCCAGAACCGGATGATTATGTGATTGCCACGGGGGAAACCCATCGATTAGAGGATTTTGTGGCAACTGCATTTTCCAGTGTGGGACTGGATTGGCAGGAGTGGGTAAATATTGACACCAGTTTATACCGCCCCACAGATATTGCCGTGGGTCGAGGCAACCCCGGGAAGGCAAAAGCGAAGCTGGGATGGGAGGCAACCTCAAAAATGCCCGAGGTGGTTAGACGGATGGTGGAGGCAAAACGCCAAGGGATGTAAAGAATCTCAGGAGGCGATCGCCCCTAAACAATCCTTGGGGTGGTGCACGGGTTCTCCCAGGACTGCCCCACGAAGTCACTTTGTTACTCAAACTGTCAGTTTTTTGTAACAGATTGATACCAAAAGTGCGACTTTTCCTTCCCCGGAGATTTAAGACAAAAATTGATGTGAAATTTAACATTTCAGTCCCAGAAAATTTGAGAAAATAACAATGCCACCAATCTAGCCTTAAGGCATTTTTGTCTAGGCAAAAATCATTATGTAAATTGGAGATGAGACTGTGGCTATTGCCAGTATCAACCCAGTAACGGGAGAAACGATACAAACCTTTACCGCCCTAACCGATGCCGAAGTCCGGGCTAAACTGGAAAAATCGCAACAGGCATTTGAAAAATATCGGCGAATTCCCCTATCCCAAAGGGCAGTATGGATGAATGCCGTAGCGGATATTTTGGAAAAAAATAAACAGCACTACGGCCAAATCATGACCCTGGAAATGGGCAAAACCCTAACCTCGGCGATCGCTGAGGTTGAAAAAAGTGCTGGGGGTTGTCGGTACTACGCAGAGAATGCCGCCGGATTCCTTGCAGATATTCCCGGACAAAGTGACGCTACCACCAGCTTTGTCCGCTACCAACCTCTTGGCCCTATTTTGGCCGTGATGCCCTGGAATTTTCCATTTTGGCAAGTATTTCGGTTTGCGGCACCGGCACTGATGGCGGGGAATGTCGGTCTACTTAAACACGCCTCCAATGTGCCGCAATGCGCCCTTGCCATTGAAGACATTTTTACCGAAGCCGGATTTCCCGAGGGGGTATTCCAAACTTTGTTAATAGGTGCTGACAAAGTAGGCGACGTGATAGCCGACGATCGCGTACAAGCCGCCACTCTAACCGGATCCGAGTTTGCCGGGTCCAGTTTAGCTGAAAAAGCCGGAAAACATATCAAGAAAACTGTCTTAGAATTAGGAGGAAGTGATCCGTTTATTGTAATGAGAAGCGCGGATCTAGAAGTTGCGGTTGCCACGGCGACTAAAGCGCGGATGATTAATAATGGACAGTCTTGCATCGCCGCCAAACGCTTCATCGTTGAAGAAGCGATCGCCGATGAATTTGAGCAACGCTTGCTTGAGCATTTCAAGGCATTACGAGTAGGAGATCCAATGGACCCGGCAACGGATATTGGACCTTTGGCAACCCCAGCTATTCTCAAGGAATTACACCAACAAGTTTTAGCTTGCATTGAAAGTGGGGCAAAAGCGGCGATCGGTGGCAGTCCTTTAACGGATCGTCCGGGAAACTTCTATCCTCCGACGCTAATCACTGATATTCCCCTAGGGATAGCGGCAGAACGGGAAGAATTTTTTGGTCCCGTGGCCCTGTTATTTCGAGTGGCAAACATTGACGAAGCGATCGCCCGGGCGAACGATATACCCTTTGGTTTGGGTGCTTCAGCTTGGACGAACGAAACCCAAGAAGGCGATCGTTTTATCGAAGAACTCGAAGCCGGTGCCGTCTTTATTAATGGCTTGGTTAAATCCGACCCGCGCTTGCCCTTTGGGGGCATCAAAAAGTCCGGATACGGACGGGAATTAAGCATTCAAGGCCTTCATGAATTTGTGAACATCAAAACCGTTTGGGTCAAATAAACTGCAACGGTGAACCCTCCTAGATTGTCCCGGGTTTCTAACCAATCCACCCTCTTTGAAGGTTCGCGATTATCCCACCATCATCACTCAAGAATTTCTCTAAGGTAACGCAAGATTATGGGTGAACTTAACACCGCCGAACTATTAGTCCGCTGTCTGGAAAATGAAGGCGTGCAATACGTTTTCGGACTCCCCGGAGAAGAAAATCTCGCCGTTTTAAAAGCGTTGAGTACCTCATCCATCAAATTTATTACCACCCGTCACGAACAAGGTGCGGCATTTATGGCCGATGTTTATGGACGTCTGACAGGTAAAGCCGGAGTCTGCCTCTCTACCTTGGGTCCTGGTGCGACTAATCTAATTACAGGGGTCGCCGATGCCAACTTAGATGGTGCTCCCCTCGTCGCGATTACGGGTCAAGTCGGGACTGATCGGATGCATATTGAATCCCATCAATATTTAGACCTAGTGGCAATGTTTGAACCCATTACTAAATGGAACGCCCAAATTGTCCGTCCCAGCATCACCCCGGAAATTGTTCGTAAAGCCTTTAAGCGAGCACAAACCGAAAAACCCGGTGCCGTTCATATCGATTTACCCGAAAATATTGCCGCCATGCCGGTCATCGGTGAACCCCTCAGAAAAGATAAGCAAGAAAAAAGCTATGCCTCTTATCAAGGGTTAAACGAAGCCGCTGCCGCAATTTCTCGGGCCATTAATCCCCTAATTTTAGTGGGAAATGGAGCAATTCGCGCTCATGCCGGGTCAGTATTAACCGAATTTGCCACTCGCCTGCATATTCCCGTTACCAATACCTTTATGGGAAAAGGCGTCATTCCCTATACTCATCCCCTAGCCTTATGGACAACGGGGTTGCAACAGCGCGATTATATTACTTGCGCCTTTGAACAAACGGATCTTGTGATTGCCGTTGGCTATGATTTGATTGAATATTCCCCGAAAAAATGGAATCCAGACGGGAAGATTCCGATCATTCATATTAATGCGACTCCCGCAGAAATTGATAGCAGTTATATCCCAATTGTAGAAGTCGTCGGGGATATTTCTGACTCCTTGATGGAAATTTTGCATCGCGCCGATCGCCAGAGTAAACCCAGCCCCCATGCTTGTGAACTTCGGTCCGATATTCGCGCCGATTATGAACAGTATGCTACCGATGATGGATTTCCCATCAAACCCCAAAAACTGATTTATGACTTGCGGCAAGTGATGGGACCCGATGATATTGTCATCTCCGATGTCGGTGCTCATAAAATGTGGATTGCACGGCATTATCATTGCGATCGGCCTAATACCTGCTTAATTTCTAACGGATTTGCTGCAATGGGAATTGCCATTCCTGGCGCATTAGCCGCTAAATTAGTCTATCCCGATCGCAAAATCGTGGCAGTAACCGGCGATGGCGGATTTATGATGAACTGCCAGGAATTAGAAACCGCCCTGCGCGTTGGTACCCCCTTCGTCACCATCATCTTTAATGATGGCGGATACGGATTAATTGAGTGGAAACAACAGAACCACTATGGCGAATCTGCCTTCATCAAATTTACCAATCCTGACTTCGTAAAATTTGCCGAAAGTATGGGATTAAAAGGCTATCGAATCGAATCCGCAGCGGATTTAATTCCCACCCTAAAAGAAGCCCTCGCCCAGGATGTTCCGGCGGTGATTGACTGTCCCATTGACTACAGCGAGAACATCCGCTTTAGTCAAAAAGCAGGCGGATTGAACTGCACCATCTAAATCAGCATGAGTTAGGGGTTAAGGAATGAGACAAAACGCGGTACAATTAACCCCTCATCCTTAATTCCTAACCCATGAAAATTGCCACTTGGAACGTTAACTCGATTAGAAGTCGTTTAGAACAGGTAACCGACTGGTTACAAACCAACCCCGTTGATATATTGTGCTTGCAGGAGACAAAAGTAGTCGATGCAGATTTTCCGCGATCGCCTTTAGAAGCATTAGGCTATCACCTTTATATCTCCGGCCAAAAATCCTACAACGGGGTTGCTTTATTCAGTAAAACTCCCCTCACCGACGTCAGCATCGGTTTCGCCCCCATCCTCGGTCCAGAAGTCGCTGAATTAGACGAACAAAAGCGCGTCATTACCGGAGTTTTTGAAGATATTCGCATCCTCAATCTCTACGTCCCCAATGGTTCATCCGTCGGCAGCGATAAATATAGCTATAAACTAACCTGGCTTAAAACTCTAGAAAACTATCTTAAAACTATACTTGACAAAACCGATAAGTTGTGTATTTGTGGAGACTTTAATATCGCCTTAGAAGCCCGAGATATTCATAGAAAAACCACACCTAATGATATCATGGCTTCCCCGCCAGAACGGCAAGCCTTAACCAACATTTTAGAACTGGGATTAACCGATGCCTTCCGCCTCTTTAATCAAGAAGCGGGACAGTTTAGCTGGTGGGATTATCGCGCCGGTGCCTTAGCCCGAAATCGCGGCTGGCGCATCGATCATCATTATGTCACCCCGAAGCTGAAAGAACGGGCGATCGCCTGTACAATTGACACCGAACCCAGGAAGTTACCCAAACCCAGTGATCATACCCCAGTAATATTAGAGTTAGAGTAATTTCCGGAGAGTAGGGTTGGCAATAATTACCCTACTAGACGGGTTTTAGTTTGTAGTAACGACTTCAGTCGTTTCTTAAGTCCTCCTACAGAACATGAACTCGAAAACGACTAAAGCTGTCACTACGAACACCGGATAAAATGAATCTGGAAACGACTGAAGTCGTTACTACGAACTGGGGATAATATTAACCTGGGAACGACTGAAGTCGTTACTACGAACTCGGGATAATATTAACCTGGGAACGACTGAAGTCGTTACTACAAACTTGGATCTGTTCTGAATCGGGGTGGGGTTTTTTAGTAATGGGGAGGGTTTTCCGTCCCTCCCTTTCCTGGAGAACGAGCTAAAATTACAGGTAGACTGATTCATTTACCCATAAATAAAGATGTTCTTAGTAACTGGAGCAACGGGAAGTTTAGGACGGCGTGTGGAAAAATATTTAGAAAAAAGCGGCTTGACTTATACCATTTTGCGTCCTTCTGCCTTTGATTCGGCTTTAATTCCCTTTGCACAACGATTCAAAGAAACGGGGATTTATTTAGGTTTAGGTGACTTGAGAAATCGCACTTCCCCGGTGAGTACCGATGACTTAGCCAAAATAGCTGCTGATTCGGTTTTAGTCTCCGGTGCAAAGAATCAATTTTTTGCTGTAGGAGGTCCAGAAATTCTCTCCCGTGAAGAAATTCCCCAAATTTTTGGGCGCATTTTTAATCGGGACCCGATTATTCTCAATCCACCCATGATGGTATTAGATGGGATCCGTAATGCTTTAGGATTGGTAAATCCGGGTTTACAGAAATCTCTGGGGACTTTGCGGGTATTAGTTTCTAATGAGTTTTTCTGCACTGCGGAAGAGATAGAAACGTTAGAGTCAACCTTTGGGATGAAGATGGAGTCTTTAGACAGTTTTATTCGCCGTTATGTTAGTGGGTGATGGCCAGGTTTTAACTTTTTTAGGAACAGGGTTTAAAAACAAGATGGCGAGGTTAACTCTTTTAAAGGATTCCTCGCTATTTTCATGTTTAGAGTTCAAATTTTGGTTGAAAATAGCCGGGTTTAAGAGGAAAAACAATCTTTTTAATATTATTTTTTGTTGCGACTGGAGAAGATTTAATAAAAATCATGTTATAAGAATGTTTGCTTAACATAAAAAAGATAGGGAAAAAGAAGGAAAATGTGGCGAAAATTTAGACTCCGAATCAAAAGTAAGCAGGTTTTTGAATGGGTCGTTTTGGCAATTCTTTATTATAAATCGGCCCAAATAGGAATAGCATTTGCTTCCCTACCAGACATTCCAGCAATATGGCCCCCAACAGCTATTTCACTGGGGGCAATTTTGCTGAGGGGCGATCGCATTTGGCCGGGAATTTTTCTGGGTTCTTTTATATTTGCCATATTAGATTTGGGGGGGATAACCCCTCCAGTTGCTGTTATGTCGTTGGTGGCGGTCGCCCTGAGCGAATCAATTGGTAACACTCTAGAATCCCTGATAGTGGTTTACGCACTTCGCCACTGGATGCCCAATGGCTCGTATTTGGGTTCCGTGAAAAATGTGATTACGTTTATACTTGCTGCCTCCACTGGACCTTTTGTGAGTGCGACCTTCGGGGTGACGGCTTTATGTTTGGCAAATCTCATCCCTTGGTCCGAGTATCATGTCATGTGGCTGACCTGGAGTTATGGTACGACGCTCACAATTCTCTTATTAACTACCCCCTTTCTAGCATGGCAGAACTGGCCGGTTTCCAAGAAAATATCCCCTAGTACAATCCCTGAAACAATTGCTTTAGTTGGCTCCGTGCTCTTAGTAAGCTGGATGGCATTTGGACGTGGATATTCGATTGAGTACGCATTGATTCCGTTGCTGATCTGGGCAGTCTTTCGATTCGGCAAGTTCAACACCAGTCTTTTAGTGGTTTTAGTTTCAGTCATCGCTATCTTCGGTACGACTCAGGGTTTAGGTCCATTTGTTAAAACTTCTACCCAGGAGTCTTTGTTGCTATTACAATCTTTTATGAGCGTTTGTGCGATTACTTGCTTAATCTTATCTGCGGCGATCGATGAGCGGGAAACTGTTGAGACAAAACTCCGGGAGACAAACCTGCAATTGCAAGAGAGCCAAAGCAAATTAGCTCAATTGATAGAAGCAATTCCCGTTGGGGTCGCAGTTTACAAGCAGGATGGAGAACTAACTTACTTGAATAAAACCGCAGAAGAGTTACTCAATATCAAACAGGGATCCGCACCCTCTGAGGAAAAAATTCCTGATATTTATAAAATTTACCGTGCTGGTACGGGTCATCTCTATCCAGTTGAAGAAATGCCATTTATGCGATCGCTGGCTGGCGAACGGGTGCGGGTGGATGATTTAGAACTTCACCCAAAAGACCGGGTTTTGTCTTTAGATGTGACAAGTACCCCAATTTTTGATGAAAAAAGTACCGTAGTCGGGGCAATTGTGGCGTTTCAAGATATTACCGATCGCAAACAAGCCCAACAGGTCATCGCGGACTATAATCGCACTTTAGAAGAAAAAGTCGCAAGCCGGACTAAAGATTTACAAAAAATTCTGGCTGAACTCCAACGGACCCAAGCTCAATTGATTCATACGGAAAAAATGTCGAGCCTGGGCCAAATGGTGGCTGGAGTCGCTCATGAAATTAATAACCCTATCGGTTTTATTTATGGAAATATCACTCATTTGGAACAATACTTTCAAGATTTACTCCAAGTTCTGAATATCTACCAAAAACAGTACCCCATTCTCCCTGACCCTTTTCAAGACCAGGTAGATAAGATAGAAATTGAATTTTTAATAGAAGACTGGCCCCAACTTCTCAAATCCATGAAGTTTGGTGCTGAACGAATTAAAAAAATTGTTGAAAATTTACGCAATTTTTCTCATTTGGATGAGTCTGAGTTAAAGTCGGCAAATATTCAAGAAGGAATTGAAAACACCTTGATGCTGGTCCAGTCTCGCCTGGATAATCCCCGTAATACTGGAAAAATTCAAGTGATTAAAGAATATGAAAACCTCCCGGAGGTGAATTGTTATGCCTCTGAACTGAATCAGGTGTTTCTCAATCTGTTGAATAATGCGATTGATGCTTTAGAGGAACGCCAATGGACGCAGAGTAGCTTGGGGAAGGAAAATTCCCTGAATGCCAGTCCCGCTATGAGCCAGCCTTCATCCCCGGTGAGTTGTTCGGTTCCTACAATTTGGATTCGCACGCAGAGGGTGGGAAATAAGTCCATCGCCATCCAGATTACAGATAATGGGGTGGGGATATCTGAATCTGTCCGTTCCAAGGTTTTTGACCCATTTTTTACGACAAAACCCGTGGGTTCGGGGACGGGTTTAGGGTTATCGGTTTGCTATCAAATTGTCGTGCAACAACATGGGGGCCAATTAAGTTGCCTGTCTACACCAGAATTGGGAACTGAGTTTCTGGTTCAGATTCCGACAGTTTTGAACTGTTCAATCTAGCGATCGCACCCTAATAATCCCAGATATCCATGAAAAATACCGAGTTGCGATCGCCCTACTCCATCTCCAACAAAAAGGGGAGTCTATTTACACCCCCCTTTTTTACTGAGTAATATTCCGTTGTCAGATTTATTAATTGTTGCTGCATTTAAGCATTTCCTTGATTGACTGGATTTAACCTATTTAATAAGGCAACTTGAAACCATTAAGCGCTGCGTTTTAGGGAACCATCAGAATATAATTCCATGGGTACTAATTCTAGTTTTCCGTTTATTTGGACTTTCGAGTAAACCATTTTGACGAATTGGGCGGTGTTGGTTCGACAGCGAATTAACATGATTTTGTCCTCCGATTTGCTTCTTCCTTTCTTATATTCCCATTATCTCTCTATTCAGGATAAAAGTAGGGTGATGTGAAGCTGACGGGATTGTGATAGTTCTGTGACCTAAAGGCGATCGCCCTCATTGGCTTCGGTGATTTCAAACACAGTACCGGATGAGGGTGAATTATTAAGAATTTGCAATGGCTTTATCACCTCTTGTTAATAAGTAATCCATCCTTTACTTTACCGTTCTTCGAGAGAATCTTCCCCCTTCATTCCCCTAGAATGGCGATGTACCATAAAGGTTAGAACGGTTTCATCAATACCCTTCAATTCCAAGGGACGGAATTTGACAATTTCATCGTCATGAAGATAATCCGCCACGGCTGCGGATACTAGAATTGTACCGGGGTCGGCAGCTTCTTGCAAGCGGGAGGCGATATTGACACTCGGACCGATCGCTGTATAATCCGATCGCAAATTGCCCCCAAACATTCCCACGACTGCGGTGCCTTGATGAATCCCACAGCGGAACTGAACCCGAGGCAAGCCTTGTTCTTCCCAGTTCTGGTTCAAGCGATCAAGCGCCTGTAACATTTGTCTAGCGGTGGCGATCGCCCGGCGTACCTGCTCATTTGGGGTCAAATCCTCCGGTGCACCAAACATCGCCACGATCGCATCCCCAACAAACTTATCCACCGTCCCGCCATTATCAAACACCGCCTGAGTCATTTCTGTTAAATATTGATTGAGCACCTCCGCTACCCGGCGCGATCGCAACGTATTTGCCAACTGGGTAAATCCGACGATATCGCTAAACAAAATGGTAATCAGACGCGGTTCCGGACGTAAATCCAGAGACAACTCACCGGAGGCCGCTTTTTGCACCATAGAAGGGGGTAAAAAGCGGCGCAGCACTGACTCGGTTAAATAAGTATTTAACTGGGCTACCCGCCGCTCATTTTCCTTAAGCGCTAGTAAATTTCTCACTTCTGCTAATAATTCGCGATCGTTAAAGGGTTTGGCGAGATAGGCATCTGCACCCTTTTCCACCCCTTCGATGCGGGTATCCTCATTGACCTTAGCCGTGAGTAAAATAATCGGCGTTCCCCTTAACGACTCATCCTCGCGAATCATTTGGATCATATCCAACCCGGAAACCAACGGCATCATCAAATCGGTGACAATTAACTGCGGACGATAGTGAAGAACTACATCGAATCCTTCCGCACCATTTCGTGCCAGAACCACCCGATACCCTTCTTTTGTGAGAATTCCCGAGACGTAATTTCGCAAGTCCGGATTGTCATCCACTACGACAATCGTCGGGTGGAGGGTGTGAATTGTAGAAGGTTGTGCGGGTTGAAGCATTCCTCCCAGACCCATGAATCCAATGTTATCCTCTTCCATCTGCACATCGGCTAACTCCACCGAGGCCCGCGCCGGTTCTACCCCCGTGGGAACTTCAATAATTTGATCCGGGGGTAAGTGAGAATTACCCAGGGGTAACCACACCATAAACACAGAACCTTGACCATAGTCAGACTCAACCGCAATGGTTCCCCCATGTAGTTCTACCAGTTCCTTGGCTAAGGCTAACCCTAACCCACTGCCTTCATAGGAGCGATTAGCTGACCCTTCTGCTTGGCGAAATCGCTCAAACAAGTGGGGAATTTGGTCGGTACGGATACCAATTCCGGTATCTTTAACTTGGAGTAAAGAATAATCTCCGGCCTGTTCCAAAGAGACGATAATTTTCCCTCCAGAGGCGGTAAATTTCATAGCATTAGAGAGGAGATTGTAGAGGACTTTATCAAATTTTTCTAAATCCAAATACAACGACGGACAAGCCTGTAAGTCCGTTGCGATTTCTATACCCTTTTTCTCGCAATAGGGACGAAAAATTTCTACGGTTTGGCTGACGAATGCTAGTAAATCGCAGGGACGAAATGTAGGCTGCATTCGACCGGCATCTAAGCGCTGTAAGTCCAGGAGTTGATTCACTAATCGGAGGAGGCGGCGGGTATTCCGCAGGGCGATCGCCGCTTGGTCCAAGGGTAAATCTTGTTGATGCTCTACTGCCGATTCTAACGGACCCATCATCAGGGTTAATGGGGTGCGGAACTCGTGAGAAATATTTTGGAAAAATTCCGTTTTGAGGCGGTTGAGTTCGAGGAGTCGTTCCGCCTGCTGACGAGTTTTTTGGTAGAGGCGAGACTGATAGACGGCGATCGCCCCTTGTGCCGCCACAGCTTGCGCTAAATCGATTTCCGACTGCTGCCAGCGCCGGGGTGCCTTGACTTGGCGCAAGGTAATGCTGCCGATAATTTCGCCATCGGAGATTAAAGGAACGACTAATAAGGCCCGCGCAGGCGATCGCAGGGGTAAATCCATCACATTCCAGGCTGGCTGTTTTTCCAGGTCCTCAACCACCACTGGTGCACGAGTGGCAAGGAGTTCCTGCAACACTGGATTTCCAGTGATCGGGACGACTGATCTCGGCAATTCCCCGGAATTCGGGCGAGGTTCTGCTTTTCTGGTAAGAGACGAATAGGGAGCCGATGTCCCCCCCATTTCCGTCTCTTCATCCTCCAGTTGCTCTCCTTCCGACGCCTCTACCGCCTGTAACGCCGCATCGTACAATCCCACACACTGAACATACTCATCTTCTACCGTCCATAAAGATAAGGCACAACCATCGGCCTGTAACGCTTGACCCAGTTGTTGGGCGATCGCTGCAAAAATATCTTTGGGATTCAGACTCGACCGAATCGCCGTAGTAATCGTATTTACCAGGCCCTCACGCTTTGCTAGGGCCTGGACCTGCTCATAAGCCCGCGCCTGAGATAAAGATAGCACCGCCTGATCCGCCACCATAAACACCAGTTGCACCTCGTCATCCTGCCACTGACGCCCTGATCCCGATTGGTGCAATGCCAGGACCGCCATCAGTTCCAATCGAAACATCAGAGGAACAACCAAACTTGACCGAATATCTGCCGCTTTTAACGTCTGTCGCCGTTGCTGAAGTTGAGGCGTCTTTCCCTGTAACCGTTCGTCAGTTTCCACATCGTTGATCACCTCAATATCGTGGGTTTCCCACACCGTCTGTGCCAACCCCAACGGTTCTAAAACGGGACCCGATGGGGCAACTGGCACTTTTGGCCCTTGACCATTGGACTTGACCGTGCCGAGTTCCCGCTTTTGATACATAAACCATTCATCAATAAAGTGGCCTTCTTTATAGGGACGCAGAATGCAGTAACTGACCTCAAACATTTGGCCGAGGGTATCGACGATCGTCTGCAAAATCTGCGCCTCAGTCGTCCGAGAGCGAATGGTATTGGTAATGGCATTCAGTAACGATTCCTGGCGCAGGGTGCGACATAATTCCCGGGTCCGCGCTTTCAGGACATTGTGGGTATCTAATGCTTGTGCAACTAATGCCTTGAGTTCATCAGCATCCCAAGGTTTGGTGACGTATTTAAAAACCTTTCCCTCATTAATCGCATCCACCAGGTCATCCACATCAGTGTAAGCAGTCAGAATGATCCGGATCGCGTCAGGATACTGAGTTGCGGTGAGACTGAGTAATTCAGTGCCGCTCATTTGCGGCATCCGCTGATCCGAAATAATCACCGCCACATCCCCTGCCTTGGCGAGGAGTTCCAACGCTTGGGATGCATTTTCTGCCGTCAGCACTTCATAGTCCCGATAAAAGGTGCGATAGAGCAAGTCGAGGTTATCTGGTTCGTCATCGACCACCAGAAGTTTCGGCTTACTATATGATGTTTCGATACTCATGCACCGCTCTCCTACACTCAGGGGGAGTTATATCCAATGTCTTTATCTTTCGTGACAGCTTTCTGGTGTCAGCGAGCATGAAGTGCTCCGTTGAACTTGGGAAAAGAGTTTGAGTCTCTATAATAACCAACCTTGGCGGCGATATCCTCCTATCTCCCTCAGTAGCCGAATTTACGGGGTTTAGTCAGTCAATCGGAATGTCCGCCCTTGGGCCTGATTGAGGGGTTAGGGGTTAGCCCGGGTATCTGCCCCTCCCCGTCCACAAAAAATGCCCAGTCTGCCTGTTGGTTCTGTTCCGGAGGAATTGACGGGGCCGATCAGCTAGCGATCGCTGGGAATAATTTTGAATAATGACGATATTTTACTGGGAACCGTTAGATCAGGCATTAGAAATTTCACCGATCTATGCTCGGGGTCCCTTGGGTTCAGGTCAGAATTTTGTTGAATTGAGATTTTGGCACTCAGAGATTTATGAGGAATGAAGCTGATCCCCCGTTATTCGTGAATTCAAATGAATGAGGCAATTCCTCAAAGGAGTGGGGTCGTCTTGCTCCCGAGTACAGCAGCCGGGAGCGAGACGCTTCTATTTCGGCCTTTTATTATCCGCATCATTTCCAGGGCTATATAACTTTAATTCCTATAAAAAAGGAACTCTTTTTAGAGTTTTCTCTAGGCTGGATGGGATATAGGTTCAATTGACTTTTAGGAAAGGACGGGTAATTCAATTATAAATTCACATCCCCCTTGAGGTAGATTTTCAAAAGTCAACCTTCCCTGATGTCTGTCTACAATAATTTTATAGGCGATCGCTAAGCCTAATCCTTTGCCACTCCCCACGGGTTTAGTCGTGAAAAAAGGATCGAAAATTTTGGTTTGATGCTGTTCGAGAATTCCGTCTCCGGTATCGCGAATGCGAATCTGTACCCACTCGCCTGTAGGGAGATCGGGCAGCTGACTGGGGAGAACTGTAAGGGAGAAAAACTCGGGTTTTTCAATCACGGTAGTGGTGATGGTAATTTGCCGATCGCCCAAATGATTCACCGTGAAATTAGCCCCATTGACCCCTGCCTCCGGTGGTTCAATGGCATCGATCGCATTAGAAAACAAATTCATAAACACCTGATTTAGTTGTCCCGGATAGCAACCTAACGGGGGAATATTACCATAGCATTTAATGATTTCGATATCATGGAGGCGATGGGCTAATAAAATCAAGGTACTTTCAATCCCTTCATGAATATTCACCCATTTTAATTCCGCTTCATCTAAGCGAGAAAAATTGCGTAAGGTCAAAACAATTTGACGCACCCGTTCAGACCCCTCCCGCATAGAGTGGAGGATTTTGGGTAAATCGGTCTGAATAAAATTTAGATCAATTTCAGCTTCAAATTCAGCAATAGAGGGGGGAACAGGATTCACCTGAGCGCGATAACGCTCTAAGAGTGCTACAAGCTCATAGCTATAATTGGCAATGTGAGGAAGGTTCCCGTAAATGAAATTAATAGGGTTATTAATTTCGTGGGCAACTCCCGCCACCAATTGGCCTAAGCTCGACATTTTTTCGCTTTGAATCAGTTGGAATTGGGTACCATGAAGAGAAGTAATTAATTCATTTTTTTCATCAAGGGCTTTTTTAAGCTGTTGCGCTTGCGATCGCGCTTGGCGAGCTTGGTCCTGGGTGCGTTGATATAACTGCGCCTGAGTAATCGAGATTCCAAGGTGCAAGGAAACTGATTCCATCGCCGCAATTTCATCTTCATGCCACTCATAAGACTGAGGTTTAATTGCCGAAACATGACCTAATAAACTCTCTCGATACCAGATGGGTACACTGAGTAAACTGCCAATTTGGAGTTCCTGAAACAGAGCGCGATCTCGTTCCCCAAATTCGGAAGTTTGAGTATTGGCGATCGCCGTCACATCTTGCCCGAGCAAACTTTGAATCAACCCCGCCTCGAACTGAAATAGCTTGATTTCAATCCCTACATCCAGAGGATGTTCGCTGATTGAGAGAGATTGATTCGGGCGAGAGACTCGGTGAGTAACTCGCAGAGATCGACAGAGGTGGTGGATGCTTTCTATTAAAGAAGTCGGCCTCGAAAACAAAATTAAATCGGCTTGAGTGAGGGTTAATAATTCAGATAAGGCTGTCTCAATCGTGCGATCAAGATTTAAAGAAGTGCGAATTCGTCCGGCGATTCGGTTAAGAACTTGTTCCCGTTGGGCGCGTTTTTTGACTTGGAGATAATGCCTTGCATTTTCTAGGGCGATTGCTCCCTGTTGGGCTACCATTTCAGCAAATTTTATTTCGGATGGATTCCACAACCGACAAACCCCCTTGTAACTCAGATAAACCGTGGCGATCGCTTCATTTTGGGAGAGGATTGGGACCATCAATGTAGAGTCTAACCCGCCACAAAGCAGCAGCAATCGCTCTACTTCGGGCATTACCGCCGTTTCTACATCCCCCACCACCCAAGGGCTCTGCTGCGATCGCAATGTATCCCACTCTTTCAACCCCTCCACGCCCAGGGGGAGTCCCAACGCCGGGTTCTGGAGGGGGGAGAGCCTTTCCGTTGCTTCCTGGCGATGATAAGCCGCAATTTCCATCAAAGTTTGTCCCTGGAGATTGTGTAGGATCAACCCTGCACAGTCGGCATTAAAGGCATCACACATTTGCCGCACGATCGCCTCATAAACCTCAGTTTCATTTAGGGACTTGTGAAGCGCCCGGGCGATCGCATTTAAACGCTGTGCCGATAAAACTTGCGCCTTCTCTCCTGGAGGTTGTTGAGTGCGATCGGGATTTTTTTCAGCAGAATTTCTGGACTCGGCTGGAGATTTCACTTTTTCAGGAGTTGCCTTTAAGGATTGAAAATTTTCCGCTTCCTCCTTTTCGTCACCGTCGGTATTTTTATTCCTAGAGAGAGAGGTTGAAATCTCCGCCCGGTAGGATTGTCTTTTTTCAAAACAAAGTTGCTTGACTTTAGCAAGTGTGCCTCGGTCGATTTGGCCCAAAAACTCTAAACAATCCAGCCAACCGGCAGTCCATGCGCCATTTTCAGCCTCATTACCCTCTAGCTGCAACTGGGTTTGTCGCCCCAAGAGTTCGGCGATCGCCACTCCTCGCGATGTCCGGTTCGTAGAACCGACCTCATGGGGGTCAAACGGAAAAATATCTGCATTCATCAGCATTTTACGTCATGTTATTATTGATAATAATTATTTATGTTGTTCGGCTTTTTGTCCACTTTATACTAATTTTATATTTGAACCCCCTCATCAGGTTATGTTATAAGGGGAGAGGGTTCCGTTCCTGTCAAAAACCAGTCCGTTTCAACCCCCTTAATGTGAACTCCTCTTTCACGTCCCCAATCCACCGTCACAGCACTGCCTCTGAGCCATCCTCGGGAGGTTCGTCTCGCTTTTCGATCCGGGCCGCCCAAGCCAAAGACCTCAGCACCCTGTCCGAGATTTTGGTCGATAGCTTTCATTCTCAAGACGGTTTCGGGGGTTGGCTGCATCCCATTTGGCGCTTAGGCATTTATGAAGATTTGCGAGTGCGACTGCGATCAAGCTCAGCCCACTGTATCTGCTTAGTTGCCCTCGATCCTCCACCGGAACCCCCCTGTGACTATGAATCCGCCGTGAAGTCCCCGGCAGGGGATTGCGTAATTGTTGGCACAGTAGAAATGGCGTTGCGCTGTATCAAACCCTGGACCCTGGGAATGACACAGTTTCCTTACCTGTCGAATTTAGCGATCGCCGACTCTTATCGCCGCCAGGGAGGAGCGAGTCAATTGCTGCAAGCTTGCGAGGACATCGCCTTAGATTGGGGGTTCCATGACCTTTACCTGCACGTTCTCGACAATAACCGCGCGGCGAGACGACTCTATCACAAAGAAGGCTATCGGGTTCACTCTATTGAGTCGGGATGGGGTCCTTGGTGTTTCGGTCAACCCAAACGAATGCTTCTGCATAAGGCACTTGATCGCCGTTGAGCGAAGCGGTGGGCACTCGCCTCATCTAGCAACAGTATTTCTGCTTTTCAGCCAGCAGTGGGCGCACTTTAACTCCCTACCTTAAAAATTACCTTTCCAGGGCAACGGACTGGGTTTATCTCTCTTTTGCGATGCTCCCTGGCCTGTTTTGGAACAGGGGGACTTATGTTTTTAAATTCCTGAAAAATTTTAAATGGATTGAAACGCACTTTTTTAACCCAAAAGCGCGTTTGCTGATGTAATCGGGGAATGATAAATCTATTAAAACTTTATTCCTTAAATTTGGGGATTTTTCTACCCCCATCTTGTAGTCATGAACTGCCCCATTTGTATGTAGTGATTTTCGGCATGAGAAGGGAACCCTCAAATGACTCAACATAAACAGGAGGACCGGCAACAAAATAGAGAGGCCCAAGGATATAACCCCCTGGGTTCCATCCCATCTGACTGTCTCGACTGCATCATTCCCAAAAGCGAGACAGCCCTTCCTTCTCGTGCTTTGATTAAATACTCCCCTACTTCCCAACTCTTGACTCAGATCCGAAGCGGGCAGCTTTTTGTCGTGGACAGTCGTCGTCGCTGCGGATTGATTGTCTACAAGCGCTTTCATGCGGAGTTCGTGGGTCCAGGAGCCGCAGTTGGGGGCATTTTTGATATAGAGTGTCAGCAAACTATTCCCGTGGGGGATCTGGTTCTGCTCTATCCCGAAAGCTACGAAGAACGGCAAAAAGCATTTGCGATTCGCCGCCATTGGATTCGGTTATTGGAACGGCTGACGGCACAAGAGGTTCCATTACAGCGCACCCAAATGATGCTCACCCAATTTCAGCACTACTTCGATCGCGAAACAGTGTTGAGACTCCCGGATGAGGCGATCGCCCGATTGGTGGGTGTCCTCCCTCAAACCGTGCGTAGCCTCCGGCACCTAGAGTCCAAGTCCCTAGTCAAAGTGGCTGCACTCTAAACCCCTTTACCCTGTAGCCTAAAGCTGAGGCTACAGGGTAAAGCCTCCCTGACAAGGGGTAATTTAAACCTCCGGATTTTGTCCACAGGAAATTTTTACTTGCCGAAATTTAATTCCTGCAAGCGGGATAAGGTGCGTTGATTTTCCTCGGGGGTGCCGACAGTAATTCGCAAACCGCCCCCCGTGTGACGAATCAGAGTCCCCTGAGCGTTAAGTTCCTGGGTGATCCGAGTCAGAGTAGCGGCGATCGCCTCCGTCGGGGTGAGATCCGGGCGCAGGTAAATAAAGTTAGCTGCACTCGGATAAACTCGAAACCTTTGCAATTGCTGCAATCCCTCAATTAAGCGCTGACGCTCCGTTAAAGTTTCGGGAATCGTGCTCAGGAGTTCGTGGCGATGGGCGATCGCCAAGGTAGCGGCGATTTGGGAGAAAGCGGGGAGGTTGTAAGGCAGGCGGACTTTTTCCAGGGTCGCCGTGAGTTCCGGATGGGCGATCGCATATCCCACCCGCAGGGCCGCTAACCGAAACGCCTTGGAAAAGGTCCGCATAATCACCCAATTCGGATGGTGGAGTAACTCACTCACTACGCTAGTCTGACTAAATTCAAAATACGCCTCGTCGATCGCCACCAAAATATGGGGAGGTAGACTGCGAATCCAATTGAGTTCAGCAGGGGTTAAAGCGTTGGCTGTGGGGGAGTTGGGATGGACCACGAATACCACCCGCACTGGGGGATTTTGGGTGTTGGTGATTGCCGCTTGGGCCCCTGGGATATCGATTTCAAAGTTAACCTCGTTACGTCCGACCTCCACTACCGGAATACCCAGGGTTTGGGCTAAAATTCCATACATGGAAAAGGTGGGATGTGCCACGAGAACGGACCCTTCTCCCCCAAGGCAAGTGGCAATGAGTAACGAGCGAATCAGTTCATCGGATCCATTGCCGAGGGAGATATGGGTCTCACAGAGGGGTGAACTTGGCAGTTGCACCGATTCGTTGACATACTCGGCGATCGCCTGCTTTAACGAGGCATGACTCCCATCAGGATAGCGATTGGTTTCAATCTCCTGTTGATAGGTCCAGGCCAGCTTTTCTTTGAGCGCCGCAGGCAAATCGTAGGGACTTTCATTCGTATCCACCCGATCAAGTTGGGCAGGCTTCCCCCTGGGGGAATCGATAGCGCTGCCGGGGTGGGGAGTATAGGCAATCAGTTTAGATAAATCTGAGCGGATAAAACTCAGCATAGAATTGTACAACCACTACAAAGCCGTAATTGGGTGACAAGCACCACTGTCTTTAGTATGGTTGTTTGGGTCAACTTCAGGCAATAGGCTTTTGTTCACAGAGGCGTTTTGGGGTTAGGAAGCGGCAACCAAGGCATCACGGACAACCGCGCGATCGCCCCACTTTCCATCCTCCCATGTGGATTGTTTTAACATTTCATGGCATCAATCAGTTAGGCTAAACTCTATTCAATCGTTGTCTAGGAGCCTAACCCTTGCATAAATACTCTAAAATGTTAAGGGGATAGGAAAAGACAATTCTCCCCTGACCTGGAGTGGTAGATCCCCTTTAGGTAACTGGGTCGGACCTTACCCTCAGAAAGATAAACCGGGCTTGAACAGACAACTTCGGAGGTAACCGGGCCAAACCCCTGATTTTCCCTCCGTTAGGTATGTTATTGTGAACGTTGACAATTTCGACAAATGCAAGTACGCGAGACGGGGACTGACTGTGGAAAAAATTAAACTAGCGATTGTAGGCGTTGGTAACTGTGCTAGCTCTTTGGTACAGGGAATTTACTTTTATAAAGATAAGACTTCTGAAGAAGCGATCGGGTTAATGCACTGGGATATTGGCGGCTATAAACCGAATGATATCGATGTCGTGGTGGCTTTTGATATTGACCGCCGAAAAGTCGGCCAAGATGTCTCTAAAGCTATATTTTCCGAACCCAATTGTACGACAGTTTTTTGTGAAGACGTTCCCGAAATTGGCGTTAAAGTCAGCATGGGAAGAATTCTCGATGGTGTCTCCGAACATCTAGTCAATTATGCAGACAAATATACTTTCCTCCCGAGCGATGCTCCAGAACCAACCCGAGATGATGTCATTGCTATTTTAAAAGAATCAGGCACTCAAGTTTTAGTCAATTACCTCCCCGTTGGGTCGGAAGAAGCCACGAGTTTTTATGCAGAATGCTGTCTGGAAGCAGGGGTTGCTTTTGTTAACTGCATTCCCGTCTTTATTGCTAGCAATCAGTTGTGGGCGGATAAGTTTGAATCCCGCAATATCCCCATCGTAGGAGATGATATTAAATCCCAACTGGGGGCAACAATTGTTCACCGGATGATTACTGATCTGGCCAAAAAAAGAGGGGTGAAAGTAGAGCGAACCTATCAGCTCAACACCGCTGGAAATACAGATTTCCTAAATATGTTAAATCGCACCCGCTTAAAGTCTAAAAAAGAATCCAAGACCGAAGCGGTCCAGTCGGTCTGTGAAACTAGACTAGAGGATGAAAATATTCACGTGGGGCCGAGTGATTACGTCCCCTGGCAGAAGGATAATAAAGTTTGTTTTATCCGAGTGGAAGGCAAACTGTTCGGGGATGTGCCGATGAACATTGAAATGCGCCTCTCCGTCGAGGATTCGCCCAACTCGGCTGGGGTGGCGATCGATGCAATTCGCTGCTGTAAATTAGCCCTAGATCGGGGCAAAGGTGGGGTGTTATATTCTCCGGCTTCCTATTTCATGAAGCATCCACCTAAACAATATCCGGATGGGGATGCCTACCGGATGACCGAGGAGTTTATTAACGGATTTAGAGAGTATTAATTAACTTTCTAATCGCCTCATTCTTCAGGAGTGAGGCGATATTTTTTAGAGAACCCGTTCTAACCTAAAAAATTTCCTAACTGTCTCCCAAACTCTTGTCTAAATTGTTGAATGTTTGACGTTTGTGTGATTGGTCATGTTACTCAAGATAGGATTATAATTGATGGAAAAATCGAACGCGAAATGGCTGGAGGGACGGCAATTTATACAGCCTTAGCTTTAAAAGCATTGGGCTTAAAGGTGGCCGTCTTAACTAAGACCTCTCGCCAGGACCGCAGGCGTCTGTTAGAAGAATTAGAAACTCAGGGAATTGCCATATTTTGGATTGAAAGCCCGGAAACTACTCAATTTGACAATATCTATCAGCGCGATCGCCTGGATAGTCGTCAACAACGAGTACAGGCAGTCGCCGCCCCCTTCACTCCACCAGACTTAGGTCAAATTCAAGCCCGAATCTTTCATCTGGGCGCACTCACCAATCAGGAGATGTCTCTGGAATTTCTGCAAGCTGTTTTTGCAACAAAAGCCTTAATTTCTTTAGATGGACAAGGGTTTTTGCGGCAAGTCAGCAACCAAACTGTTCAGGCAGCTGACTGGACAGAAAAACTACCCGGACTAGCTGGGGTAGATATTTTGAAAGTGGATATCCAAGAGGCACAACTGCTATCCGGAGAAAATGCCATAGAACCGGCGGCGATCGCCCTCAGTAATTGGGGAGTTCGAGAAGTTTTAATCACCGCCGCGAGTCTCGGGTCCTGGATTTATCAATCCGGTACTCTTGAAAAAATTCCGGCCTTTGCACCTACTACGGCTGTCGATCCAACCGGGTGTGGAGATACCTACATCGCTGGTTATTTATATTCTCGATTAACCGGAAAAACAAGCGGTGGCGCGGGCAAATTTGCCGCCCAAGTGGCTACCCGCAAACTCGAAAAATTCGGTCCGATTCGGGAGTGGGAAACTCCCGAATCAATCCCGGGTTAAAAATATTGTGGCGATTAACAAATCGACAGATTAGCTAATCTGTCGGTTTGGTTTCCTCAAATCTTACGAAACCCCCATTCCCGATGAGTCCTCGACCGGATGCGTGACCCGATAAACATGAATAATCCGCTGTAAACTGGTTAATAAACTGGCGATCGCCAAGACCGATAACGCCACAGGCAACTGATCCACAATTAAACCGAGCGCCATCACAATCACCCGGGGGAGTCGGGGAAACCACCCCACCTTGCACTCAATCTTCAATCCTTCCGCCCGAGCACGAGTATAACTGACCATCTGTGACCCCAGCAGGGCCAACAGACAAATCGGAATCGACGGATACTCTTGACGCTGGATTAATAAAATTGTGATGCCAATTAAAATAGCCCCTTCCGAAAATCGGTCTAAGACGGAATCAAAAAACGCCCCAAACGCATTCTGTTGATTGAGTAAGCGAGCAAGGGTCCCATCGATCGCATCTAGGGGCATCGCGATCAATCCCATTAATAATCCCCCCCACAACGGTTGATTATTGGCGATTACCCCTGCCGCCAAAATATTCAACAACAAGCTCAACAGTGTAATAGTATTGGCAGAAATGCCCAGTTTTGCCAGCCCCTTAGCAATGGGTTCAATGATAAATTTCGTGCGATCGCGCGCCCAAGTCTCCACAACTATTAACCCTTTAGACTGAATTTTGATTTAGCTATGTTAACCTTACAAGCTAAATTCCGGCGAACACGGGGACGGATATAAGGATCAAAGATGCAATACCCCCTGTTCGTAGTAACGCCTTTAGTCGTTATCTGGGTTTGGTAGTAACGCCTTTAGTCGTTATCTGGGTTTGGTAGTAACGCCTTTAGTCGTTCCCCCTAACCCCCACCCCCCCTCCAATCAAAACCGATCGCGTTTACCCTAGATGTTGACTTAACCCTAAAACCCGATTATGACTCAGACGGATCATATCGTTTCTGCCGAATGGCTATTCCAACACCTAGACGATCCGCACATCGCGATCGCTGATTGTCGCTTTTCCCTCGCCGATCCTGAACTCGGACAACAACAATATCTGCATAACCATATTCCCGGTGCTCACTATCTGCACCTCAATCGTGATTTATCTTCCCCAGTCGCACAACATGGAGGACGGCACCCCCTGCCGAACCCAGAAACCTTCGCCCAAACATTAGCGGCAGTCGGGGTCACCTCTCCAGACGTATTACTCGTGGTTTATGATGACTCCCGATTCGCCTTTGCTGCCCGACTCTGGTGGTTAATGCGCTATCTGGGACACGATCGCGTTGCCATTTTAGATGGTGGATTTAAAGGATGGCAGTCTGCCGGATATCCCCTCACGGATACCATTCCTAGACCCAGGGAAGGAACCTTTCTCCCGCAAATCCGCAGCGATCGCCTTGTGGATATCGAGACGGTCAAAACCCGGTCCCCCTTGCCCGAAGTTGCCCTCATCGATTCCCGAGAACGCGATCGCTACCTCGGCAACCATGAACCTATCGACCCGATCGCCGGTCACATTCCCGGTGCTCTCAACTACCCTTGGCAAGAAGTCACCGACGAGAACGCCCAAGTCAGACCCCCCAAGGAACAAGTTCAACGTTGGACGGATCTTGCCGGTTCCGAAGAAATTATTGTCTATTGCGGGTCTGGTGTCACCGCCTGCGTTAATCTCCTCTCCCTGGAAATGGCGGGCATTCCCAACGCCAAACTCTATGCCGGAAGCTGGAGTGACTGGTGTTCCTACCAGAGAGAGGATTCATCCCCCAACACTTGAACCTCACCTACCTCTGGATTTCTTGCACCACTGAATGTCAAAATAAAGCTAAATTAGCCTCAAAACTGAACAGAATTATGACCATGATTCCTGCCTTAGACCGTGCCTTTCAACAAGGACGTGCCTTAAAAATTATCACCGGACTGACCAACTTTGACGCCGATCGCGTTGCTACCGTGGTTCGGGCCGCCGATCGCGGGGGTGCTACCTTCGTAGATATTGCCGCTGATCCGGCCTTAGTCAAATTAGCCAAACAGTTGACAAATTTACCAATTTGTGTATCAGCAGTGGAACCGGCAAAATTTCTGGCCTGTGTAGAAGCCGGTGCCGATTTAATTGAAATTGGTAACTTTGATGCCTTCTATGCAATGGGACGGCGCTTTGAAGCAGCCGAAGTGCTGCAACTGACAAGGGAAACCCGCGCCTTACTGCCGAATATCATCCTTTCTGTCACCGTTCCCCATATTTTAGAACTGAATCAGCAAGTGGATCTGGCTGAGGAATTGGTGAAAGCGGGTGCAGATATCATCCAAACTGAAGGCGGCACCAGCAGCAATCCGATTCACCCCGGGATTTTAGGGGCGATCGAAAAAGCAGCACCCACTCTGGCAGCCGCCTCCGCTATTTCCCGGGCAGTTTCTGTACCCGTGCTCTGCGCCTCGGGGATTTCTACCGTAACCGCACCGATGGCGATCGCTGCTGGTGCCGCTGGGGTTGGGGTTGGTTCGGCAATTAACCGTTTGAATAACGAACTCGCGGCGATCGCTGGGGTCAAGAGTTTAGTGGAAGCCTTATCCACTGTTAGCCGTTCCACCATCCACGTCTAATTGGGGGTTTAGTTTGGCTAGACACTAGGGTTTTTAGCGGAATTAAAAACTGAAGAAACGACTAAAGTCGTTACTACGAACGGAAGAAAGGACTAAAGTTGTTCCGGGATGTTTGTAGTAACGACTTTAGTCGTTAGTCCTGAGGACAAACGGCAGAAAGGACTAAAGTTGTTCCGGGATGTTTGTAGTAACGACTTTAGTCGTTATCCCCTCCCCCTGTCAAAAGTAGCCACCTTAATTTAGGTAGGTTAAAACTGATTTAAAACCACACAACTTCCGGTTTTAAATGTCAAGCACTTTACGTCCCAAATCCGCCCCATGCTTACTGAGTCTTCTCAACCCCCCATACCGCCACCCATGAACCCTCTTCCCTTGAGACGCCAGATGATCCAATCCTTGGGGAAATTTCGCCTCCACACCGTCTTAGTAGTTCCGTTTGTTATTCCCATCTTAGTTTCAACCGGATTAGTCGGGTGGCTGTCGTTTCGGAGTGGACAGCGATCGGTGAATGAACTCGCGAGTCAACTACGGGGAGAAATTGCGCTGCGGGTGAGAGAAGAGGTTGGGCGATATTTGGATCGGCCCCACTTGGTGCATCACCTCAACGCCCAGGTGTTTCGTCAAAATGGAATTGATTTAGAGGACCCAGAAGTGCTTCTGGAGTATTTTTGGGCGCAAAGTCGAGAGTTTTTGGACTTAGGGACGATCGCCTATGCCAATGATCAAGGGGAGTTTGTGGGGGTTAACCCGTTAGAGAATTACCTAGTATTGTCTAATGATGAAACCGGCAGGAGTTTGCAACGCTATGCCGCAAGCGATCGAGGGGAACCGAGAGAATTGATCCGGGAACGTCCTAATTATGATGCGCGCACTCGATCTTGGTATCAAGCGGCAGTGACTGCGGGGAAGGCAACTTGGACAGAGATCGAAGCCAGTGCGATCGGGCAACGGCTTGATATTTCTGCCGTATATCCAGTTTATGACCGCGATCAAACTTTTCTGGGGGTACTGTTATGGGATATCCCCCTCTCAGGAATCAACCAATTTTTAGAAACCCTTAAGATTGGCAAAACCGGTGAAGCATTTATCGTTGAACGAAATGGTTTACTCGTTGCTACCTCCACGCAACAATCGACGTTGATCCCGGGACTCGATGGGGCCGAACCTCAGCGTCTCCCAGCAGCACAGAGTCAGAATCCTCAACTCAATGCATCTCTGAATGAGTTAATCACTGAGTTCGGATCTTTGAATAATATTAAGCAATCTCAGAGTGTGGAATTTTCCCGGGAAGGCGCACGTTACTTTTTGCAAGTCATGCCTTTTCAAGACGATCGCGGGATCGATTGGCTGATTTTAGTAGCCATACCGGAAGCGGATTTCATGGAGGAAATTCATCAGAATACTCAGCGAACGGTGTTTCTATGTTTGCTAGCCCTAATTCTCTCAGTTTCCTGTGGAATTGCGATCGCCCAATGGATTTTGCGGCCTATTCTTCGGGTTACGCGATCGTCGGAAGAAATCGCCAACGGCCAACTTGATCGCCAAGTTTATGCCCGAGGGATTATTGAACTCGAAACACTGGCCGACTCGTTTAACCGGATGGTGGTTCAGCTTAAAGCCTCATTTAACGCTTTAGAACAGGCCAATCATGAGCTGGTCCTTCACCAAGAAGAATTAGCCTTATCTAAAGAACAGCTTGAGGCAGTTTTAAATGCGGTTCCCGGTTCGATTTCTTGGATTAATTCTAGTGGCACTTATCTGGGAGCTAACCGTTATCTAGCCGAAAGTCTCAATTTATCCCCCGAAGAAATAATCGGTAAACAAATTGGTTTTGCCCAAAACAGTCACGAATATGCTGATTTTATAAAGAAGTTTTTAACAAGCTCCGACCAGTCTGCTTCCCAGGAGATTTCTATCCAGATCAATGGAAAGACCCGCTATTATTTAATGGTGGTTCAGAAGTATCAACAAGCCACAGCAACGGTTTCTGTGGGTATTGATATTAGCGAATGGCGGTATGCTCAAGAAGAAAGTGAAAAGTTGAAATCCGAAAATATTCGGATGAGCGCCGAACTGGAAGTCACCCAACAACTCCAAAGAATGCTGTTACCAAAACTGGAGGAGTTAGCCGCCCTGGATGGGTTAGAAATTGCAGCATTTATGGAAAGTGCAGAGGAAGTGGGCGGGGATTATTACGACGTTCTTAATTATGAGGGAGTAGTAACGATCGCAATCGGTGATGTTACCGGACATGGACTCGAAAGCGGTATCCTCATGGTCATGACCCAAACTGCGGTCCGTACCCTCACCGAGAGTGGAGAAGTGGACCCCGTGAGGTTTTTAGATACCCTTAATCGCACGATTTACAACAATGTGCAGCGGATGAATACGGATAAAAATCTCACTTTAGCTATGTTAAACTATAGTCAGGGTCAAGTGAGTATCAGCGGACAACATGAGGAAATTATTGTCGTTCGTGCGGATGGAACCATTGAGCGGGTGGATACAATGGATCTAGGGTTACCCATCGGGTTAGATGAAGACATTGCTCAGTTTATTGATCATATTTCTATTGAACTGAAATCAGGAGATGGCTTAGTGGTTTACACCGATGGAATTACTGAAGCAAAAAACCGACAAAAGCAACGATATGGAGTGCAACATCTGTGTGATATCATCAGTCAAAATTGGCAAAAGCCCGTTGGCGAGATTCAACAAGAGGTGATTGAAGATGTCCGGGAGTACATCGACGGTCAAAAATTATTAGACGATATGACCTTGGTGGTCATCAAGCAAAAATAGGGGAGAAAGGAGTCAGGACTGTTATGTGTGAAATATTTGGAGAGTATCTTGATGATTTACCTCCCGGCCATGATTATTTAGACATTGGCTTTTCCGCTAATTCTCGCCCCATTAAAGACCGCTGGAGAAATAATTTACTATCGGCTTATTTTGTGGCCGATTATTTGTCTACTTTTTTGCCCATTGATGATAAGGACCCCCAGGGTAAACGCCGCAAAGAAGACTACAAGGGTTCAGTGAGCTATATTGCCAATGAACTGTTAGAAAATACTATGAAGTTTCATAGTCCCTCTGATGAATATCCGGTCAGATTTGGGATTCATTTTTTAGAAGTTCCGGAGATAAAAATTGTTTTGATGTCTAGAAATACTGTAACCTTGGAAACAGGCGATCGCTTTAAAGCCTTTATTCAGGAACTGCTATCCTCAGACCCCCAAGACTTATACTTGCTGCATCTGGAACAGAATGCGGAAGAGGAAAACAGTCAAAAATCAGGGTTGGGATTTCTAACCATGATTAATGACTACTCCGCCAAGCTAGGCTGGAAATTCGAGACTATCTCGGATAATCCTGTGCTCATTTTGGCAACGACTCTAGTCCAAATTCCTTTATAAATTTAAGAAGGGGTTTAAATAGTGACGAATCGAGTTGAGGTAAACTTTAAGCAGAGGACCTGCTTGGGAGGCAGCAGAAGATGAATTTTCAAGAAATCAACGGTGAAGACTACAGCGTACAATACCTTCCCGAATCGGCAACGGTTAAAATTCAAGGGGAATTGAGCCTCACAGGTTCAGCAGATTATGCTCCGATCGCCCAGTTACTCAACGAGATTGCTGAACTGAATCCACCCACTATCACCCTAGACCTAAAACAGCTAGAGTTTCTGAATAGTTCGGGGATTAGTATGCTTTCTAAGTTTGCGATCGCCATGCGAAAAAAGCAAACGATTCAACTCGCGGTAGTGGGTTCCGAGGAAATTTCCTGGCAACGAAAATCATTACAAAATTTTATCAAACTTTATCCTAATTTACAATTAACCCTAGAATAAACTCAATTCTTTCTTAGAAAAATACCCTCTACCTCCAGCCTAGGTCTACCTTACTAAACTCTATCTATGGGGGTTAATTTAAGTTAAGGAGTAGGGCGCATCAGACCGATAAATTCTTGCTAAAAGCCCTCCTTTAATTATCTGACGCACCCTACGGCTACACCGAGTTAGTTAGTTTTTGCTTCTAAATGTTCCAACCGACTGCGTAACTCCTGGTTTTCTTTCTTAATCTGGTCGAGTTCTTGGCGTAACTGCTTAACCGCTTTGTCGGACCCGATATTTTTCTGAACCTTAGAAATTGCCTCTTCTGCAACTCGACGGACTCGCCCATCGGGGGTACTATCCGCTAAACTTTGTAAAATCCCCATTGCTTTGGGCGTTTCCATTTGTCCCAGTGCAGAAGCTACCGCGACTTGGGTCAGGAAAAAGGTTTCAGCCGATAAGTCGCCGAGGCGGTCCAAAATTCGCTCTAAGTTGCCCGGGGTTTGGCCCGTAGAAATGCCACCTAAAGCGCGAATTGAGGCTAATCGCAGGGGTTGGGGGACACCGTTGGCGGTATAGTTCAGAATGATATTCAAGGCGTCTTCGGAGGTTTTGAGCTTACTCAATCCGGAAATTGCCCCACTGCGAACGACTTCATTCCATCCCGCACGTTCATTGAGTACCCGTTGCAAGTGAGCGATCGCATCCCCTTCTTGCATCGGTTCCGTCCCTTTTCCACTACAGATAGAGGCGACTGCTCTTGTCGCGGCCGCTTCAACATTGTAACTGGCATCTCCCTGTTCGATCACCTGGGCGATCGCCTGATAGCTTTCTGGGGTTTTGTGGTGTGCCAATGTCTCTACCACCGCACAGCGCACCCGCGCATCTTCATCCTCTAATCCGACTACTAACTGCTCAAATCCTTGGTCTAATTTAATCTTTCCAAGTTGTTTGGCAACCTCTAGGCGCACTCCCCAGAATCGATCAGTTTTCAAGGCTGAACCGAGGGCTTTAAGCGTTTCTAATCCCCCTTTTTTCGCCAAGGCGATCGCCGCATAAATCCGCGAAACTGGGTCCGGGTCATGCTGCAACTGGGCTTTCAATTCCCCAATAGGATATTCTAACTGCACCGTTTTGAGGGTGGCATTTCCCACATCAAAACTGATATAACTTGGCTTTTCTGCTAAGGCGAAGTAGAAACTCTGATCACGCTGATTCACTCGAACTGTAAAGATTTTGAGCGCTTCTCCACTCTTATATCCAAATCCAATCGGAATTTTTAGATCAAATAACTCCTTGTCATTCCCTTTTTCACCCGTGGTTTTGACATGGCTTTGGGTGATGGTGACTTTGGCGAGTTTGCTGTCTCCATCCCAATTGTAAGCAACTTTATAATCGGGATGACCGCCGCGATACACATATTGGTCAAACAAGAACATCAAATTTCGACCCGTTGCCTTTTCAATGGCCCGTAACAGGTCTATCGTTTCTACAGTTTTATGGGCATTATCGTTAACAAAAGTATGAACCGCTTTAAAAAACAATTCATCCCCTAACTCCGCCCGAATCATGTGATAAACACAAGCGCCTTTTTCATACAGGTGGCGATCGTAGAGTTCGATCGCCTCCCGATAAACATGAGTGACAATGGGTCGCCGATAGCGGGTTTTGTCTTCATTCAAATAGCTACGCGCTTCATTCAGCAAATAATAAGCCGCATCTTCTGCGCCATATTCTTCATCGGTCCACAATACCTCGGCATAAGAGGCCATCCCTTCTTTAATCCAGGCATGAGACCAATGCTTAATTACCACTAAATCCCCAAACCATTGGTGGGCGAGTTCGTGGGCGACTAAACTTTCGGTGCGTTGGTTATCCAACAGGGCGCGCTCATCCAACAAACAGCGATCGGTTAGTAGGGTTGTAGAAGTATTTTCCATCCCACCAAAGATAAAATCTTCTACACACACTTGGGCGTATTTGGGATAAGGATAAGCATAGCCAAAGGTCTTACTAAAATATTCAATCATGCGCGGCGTTTTGCCCATACTGCGGCGGGCATCTTCTTCGCGACCTTTTTCCACATAATAGACGACGGGTTTGCCATTCCATTCGTCGCAAATTTCAGCAAAATCGCCGACTGCTAAGGTCATTAAATAGGTGGGATGCACCTGTTTTTGTAACCAGTGATAAATTTTATCGCTACCTTCTTCTTCAGTAGAAACCAGTTCTCCATTGGAAATTGCGAGGTAGGGTTTGGGAACCCGAACTCGGATTTCTGAGGTGGCGAGTTGTCCAGGATAGTCGAAGCAGGGGAACCAGAAGCGGGAGTCTTCATCCTCGCCTTGGGTCCAAACTTGGACGGATTTGTTCGGATAATGGACGTCTGGGGCGATAAAATAGATGCCACGCTGAGGCTGTTCGACGCTGTAGGCGACTTCCAGGGTGAGGGGTTTTTCCGCTTCCGTGGGTTGGGTCAGGTGAATCTCTAACCGTTCGCCGTCATAATCAAAGGGTTGGGGGGTACCGCTGATGTTGACGTCCTGAATATTCAAGTTCACCGCGTCTAACGTCAGGCGATCAATGCCGCTTCTAACGGGCATCAGTCGAATGCTGCAAGTCCCTTGATAGCTTTGATGAGCCAGATCAAGGGCTAAATCTAAAAAGATATGTTCGACTTGTCCCGGGCGATCAGGGTTGTAATGGGGTTTGGCCCCCGGAAGCTCAAAGGTTTTAGGACCGTTGTTTTCTGTATCAAAATAAGAGTATTGGTTTGACATGGTGATGAATCTATCTATCTGTAAGACTGAATGTACAGCTCTTGACCTGATGAACGCTTATGTTATACAGGGTAACGCTTTGCCACGGCGATCACCACTCGGGATTACAGCCGGGGTAAGGGTCTGGCTATTTTAAAATAGAGGTAGTGCCTCCATTGCAGCTTCTAGAAGCAATGTCCGGTTTTTGCGCCGCTGGGCGTGGGTTGGGAATAGAGGGTTAAGAATTGAGAATGAGCAAGTTAATCCGGGATTTAGAGTTCAACGATAGCACAGACTGGGTGTTGGGGATTGATGGCGGGGGGACGAAGACGGTTTGCCTGGTGATGAATGAAACAGGAACGATCGCCGGACGGGGAGAGGCAGGGCCATCGAATTATCAGACGATTGGGTTGGCGGCGGCGGCAGGGTCGATCTCACAGGCGATCGCCTCAGCGGTGAGTTCGCTTCCCAATGTGGCGATCGCCGGAATCGGGGTGGGATTGGCAGGGGTTGGACGTTCCCAGGATGTCCAAGTGGTGCAAGGGTTGGTGGCAGATTTACACCAAGACAGTCGCCTCCCGATTCGATGGAATCTGGGTTCTGAGGGGGTGGTAGTCACTCATGACTGTGCGATCGCCTTGGTAGGTGGAACGGGATCGGCGTCTGGGGTGGCGATCGTTGCCGGTACGGGTTCGATCGCCTATGGTTGCAACCGCCAGGGAGAGAGTAAACGCGCCGGAGGGTGGGGGTATCTATTTGGAGACGAAGGGAGTGGGTATCAAATTGCGATCGCCGGTTTACGAGCAGCCGCGCAGTCCCACGACGGTCGAGGACCCAGCACTTTACTTACCCATTCTTTCCTAGAATATCTCCATCTTAACCAGTTAGAAGAGCTCATCGAAGTTATCTATCGCCGGGGGTGGGGGGTGAAAGAAATTGCTGCCTTATCTCCTCTGGTTGATCGCGCTGCTGCTGCTGGGGATGCGATCGCCAACCAGATTCTGGATCAAGCCGCTGCCGAGTTAGTCCTCACCACCCAAACCGTTGCCTCGGCCCTATTTGCCCCGGATCAGGCATTTGAAGTGGTCACCATTGGCGGAGTTTGGCGGAGTGTTGCCAATCTGCGCGATCGCTTTTGTGAGTCTCTTTGCAGCCAATTTCCCGCCGTTCAAGTCATTTCCCCTCGCCATGAACCCGCTTATGGTGCCGGTTTGTTGGTGCTTGATCGTCTCCACAAGCGGGTATTCCCGAACGGGTAATTTAACAGGGTCTTAGAAAGAAATTTTAAAGTAGTCTATGGGCAAATTTGCCTTAATCGGTTGGGTCGTTTGTTAGGAGTAAATTATCATAAAATCTTGTAGCGATAAACCCTAAAATGCTAATTTCGCAAGCTATAGTTGCTGTAAAATTTACTTTGATCTAGCCATAGCAGTCGCCTGCTCATCTCATCAATATTTTATCCCAGTTGGCCCAAGCTCGCCCCTCCTCCGGAATATCATTCCTTCAGACTAACCTTTAATTCTTAATTCAGAAAGTCGGGTCTAAATCGATACTCTGATGAATAAGACTGACTTAAATACCCCACTCCATGACTCCTTTGGAGATATTCCTACAGTATTTAAGCCCTCTCTAATTTGCAGATGAGAGGGCAGTTTTTTACGCTACTCAATGCGCAGATCGTAAAGCCGATAATTCAACAGCGTCTACCCGCCAGAAAATTGGCCGGCCAATCTTGTTTAGAATGAGTTGCAAGATATTTCCCCGGAATCATGGCAGAAACCAGCCCCTTAACCCCCCAAGAGACCTCTGATGGGTCTTTTACATTTTATTCACCGGAATTTGGCGAACTGTTTCACTCGTACCACGGGGCGCGGCAGGAGGCCCAGTGTAAATTTGTAAAACCTACGGAGTTAGCCTTGCAAGCCCAAAAACCAGTGGTGCGGTTGCTTGACTTGTGCTATGGATTGGGATATAATACTGCATCAGCATTAGAGACAATTTGGTTAATTAATCCAACTTGTTGTGTGGAGTGGATCGGATTGGAATTGGATGCGACCATCCCACAAGCAGCGATCGCCCAAGGGTTGTTACAAAGCTGGCGATCGCCCATTCCCGAACTTCTAGGTGAACTGGTTAGAGAAGAGAAAGACACTGGATCTAGTCTCTCGGGGTTCCCTTCTTCAGTCTTGAGGTTGCACGGAAACTCCATGGTTTCACGCACTCTGAATACCCCGCAGTTCCAGGCTGGGTTATGGATAGGAGATGCCCGACAAACCATTCAACTGGTCGTCAATCAGGGGTTTCAAGCCGATGCTATATTTCTAGACCCCTTTTCACCTCCCAATTGTCCGCAACTGTGGACAGTGGAATTTTTAGGATGGGTGGCGCAGTGTCTGAGTCCGACGGGGAGATTGGCGACTTATTCTTGTGCTGCCGCCGTCAGAACGGCATTAATGGCAGCCGGATTAAAAATAGGGGCCACTGCGCCGGTGGGGAGGCGATCGCCGGGAACGGTAGCGAGTTATGGCGATTTCGATTTACCCCCACTCTCCAAGCAAGAACAGGAACATTTACAAACTCGGGCGGCGACTGCCTACCGGGACCCCAATCTGTCCGATTCAGCGGAGGAAATTCGGCAACGGCGTCAACAAGAGCAAGACTCCTCAAAGTTAGAACCCACCTCTAGTTGGAAAAAAAGATGGGCCAGTATTAGATAAAAAAAACCTGGAATCCCTACTCTTGAAGGGAATGGCGATCGCAAAAAGGGCAGGCTCTTGTCTATTGTTACACTAATGTTACCCAACCAAGACACCCCTAAACCGGATCCTCTCCCTATCATCCATACGGTGATCCGGCTAAAATCTCATTCTGTGCAGTAGAATAAACTTTACATTTTGTAAAAAAAATGAGCTAGTGTGGAAAAACTCCTGCCTCCTTTATAAAGTCTTCATAAAACCCAGGATTTTTTAAACAAGCACGGTCCAAATAATGTAAAGATGGTAAGAGATAGTACAAAAAGCGATTAATTTACTCAGTCGCTTGACGGAGCACTAGCTAATAGAAATACTCAGAGCAAGGTGTTTGTCTGTGAACTTCCTTGATGTAGAACAATCCAAAATTCTCGTCGTAGATGATCATCCAGCCAGCCGGATGACGGCAGTGGCTCTTTTGTCCGTAGAAGGGTATGAAATTCTTGAAGCCGATAGCGGCCCTAGCGCACTCGCTTGCGTGAAAGAAACTCAACCCGATTTAATTCTGCTGGACGTAATGATGCCCGGAATGGATGGATTTGAGGTGTGCCGCAATCTGAAACAAGATGAGCAAACTCGCCTCATTCCCATCATTTTCGTGACTGCTCTAAATGATCGCCGATCGCGGATCCGGGGGATTGAAGCTGGAGGTGATGACTTCCTAACCAAACCCTTCGATCATCTAGAACTAACCGCGCGGGTTAAATCCCTGGTCCGCCAAAAACGTCTTAACGAAGACCTAGACCACGCGGAACAGGTCCTCTTTTCCATCGCCCGGACGGTGGAAAGCCGAGATCCCAATACGGGAGATCACTGCGAACGCTTAGTCTCCCGGGGGCAGGCATTTGGGGAATTTCTCCATCTCTCGCGCAATGACATTCGCGATTTAATGTGGGGGGGATACCTTCATGATATCGGCAAAGTGGGTATTCCAGATGCCGTTCTCATGAAAATGGGTAAACTCACGGCCCAAGAATGGGAAATCATGAAACAGCACGTCGTGATAGGGGAAAAAATTTGTTTACCCCTGAGAACCATGCGCGGCGTCCGTCCCCTAATTCGCCATCATCACGAACGGTGGGATGGTACTGGATACCCGGATGGGTTGATAGGGAATGAAATTCCCTACATCGCTCAAGTGTTTCAAGTCGTGGACATTTACGACGCCCTCACCAGCGAACGGCCCTATAAACAGGCGTTCACTTCCGAAAAAGCCCTAGAAATTATGGCGGAGGAAACGGCGAAGGGATGGCGTAACCCGCAACTGGTCGAACAATTTACGACTTTCATTCGGACAACGGAGATGGGTCACCCGGCAAAGGCCCTCAATCACCTCCAATTATTTGATCCCGAGGAACCCGCCGCGATCGCCGGAAGTTGGCGTCTTGCTAATGGCTAGGCCCCGGATTTTTCCGGGGCGATCGCCCTGAACTGAAGCGTTCAAGATATCATTTTTGGATGAGATTGCTTCAATGGCGCAGAAACCGCGATATACTCCGGTGAGAATAACGGGCTGAAAGAAAATGGTAGCAGTAGCGATTTTAGCCGCTGGACGCGGGACACGCATGAAATCAGACCTGCCAAAGGTCTTACATCCTTTGGGGGGGCGATCGCTTGTTGAACGGGTACTCGATAGTCTCTCGGCAATTCAACCTTCCCGACGTTTAATTATCGTCGGCTATCGAGGGGAACTCGTCCAAAATGAACTGAGCGATCGATTCTCTAATTTAGAATTTGTCGAACAAAAAGAGCAATTGGGAACGGGTCACGCTGTCCAACAAGTAATTCCGTATTTAAAAGAATTTAGCGGGGATTTGTTGGTCCTGAATGGAGATGTGCCGCTATTGCGACCGGAAACCATTGAGCGCTTGCTGACCACCCACAAAGAACAAGGGAATGCCGCCACAATTCTGACCGCGCAACTGCCGGATCCCAAAGGCTATGGCCGGGTATTTTGTGACAGCGAAAACCTGCTCAAAGAAATTGTAGAGGACCGAGACTGCACCGCCGCTCAAAAGCAGAATCGGCGGATTAATGCCGGGGTTTACTGCTTCCGTTGGGCGGATTTGGCCCGGGTTTTACCCCAATTAAAATCGGAAAATGACCAGGCAGAATATTATCTGACCGATGCGGTTAATTACCTAAATCCGGTGCGGATTTTAGATGTGGAGGATTATCAGGAAATTC
Organism: Cyanophyceae cyanobacterium; assembly: GCA_038321985.1. GTDB lineage: Bacteria > Cyanobacteriota > Cyanobacteriia > Cyanobacteriales > Laspinemataceae > Laspinema. The sequence goes on from JBBQFN010000010.1 coordinate 60,783, forward strand.
TCGGCATCAACGATCGCCAGCAATTGTCAAAAGCCTATCAAATTTTGCAGACTCGGGTTAAAAATGAGTGGATGGCAGCAGGGGTCACCCTCATCGACCCAGATAGCATTACCATCGATGATACGGTGACCCTCGCCCCAGATGCTATCATTGAGCCCCAAACCCACCTGCGCGGCGAGACTACTATCGGTTCTGGTTCTCGTATCGGTCCAGGGACGCTGATTGAAAATAGTCAGATTGGCGACCGGACCACGGTTTTATACTCGGTGATAACTGATAGTACGGTGGCAGCGGGAACAAGAGTCGGACCTTACGCTCACCTACGCGGTCAGGCCCAGGTGGGAGAAGGCTGCCGCATTGGTAACTTTGTAGAATTAAAGAATACAAAGTTAGGAGACCGTAGCAATGTATCTCACTTATCTTATTTAGGCGATACAACCACGGGCGATCGGGTGAATATTGGTGCCGGAACAATTACTGCCAATTACGATGGGGTAAACAAACATCCCACGCACATCGGCAGCGGTACTAAAACCGGCTCAAATAGCGTCTTAGTCGCGCCGGTTAAACTAGGAGAAAACGTCACTATTGCCGCCGGTTCTACGATTACCGACGATGTGGAAGATGACAGTTTGGCGATCGCCCGCGCCAGACAAGTGGTCAAAAAAGGCTGGAAACTGAAGGCGAAGGAGTAGAAAATCCTACACCGAAGTAGAGACAACGCAGCAGAGACGTGAATTTTCGCGTCTCTGTCCCCTAGGTTTGGTCACCCCAGGCACAATTAGGGAGACCCCCAAGTATTATTTTCCACAGTCGTTTCGACCAACTTTACGCGATCGCTATCATTGGATAAATGGATAAACTCGTTGTTGGCGATCGTGCTATTTTCAACAATGATTGTACTACCTTCTTCCCAAACTCGAAAGAAATAATTATTATCAGAATTGTAATCGGTAACGCGGTTTTCAAAAAATTGACAGTTTTTAAATCGCACATCCCCCCTGAGTACCGTTGCGGTTACCATTCCCTGATAGGAGTCATTATTATAAAATTGGCAGTCTTCCCCTAAAAACTCCGTGATGGATTCGAGATATATAATTCCATAGGTACATTCTTTAATCGTAGAACCCTTCACCTTAAGATTTCTGCTGTTTTGTGCGGAAATTCCATAGGTTCCGCATCCAAAGAGAATACAGCGGTCGAGGGTGATATTTTCACAATCCACGAAGCTAAAAACACTCCCACTACATAAGGATTTTTTAGGCCAATGTCCAGATTCTATATTGGTTATCGTAATATTTTGGCAGTTCCTGAACGTGATCACATTCGGATAACCCGCTTCAAGACTAATCAAAGAAGCGGTGGGATTTGCTCCCACTAAACTCAGGTTTTCTACGCCAGAAATTACCAACCCATATCCATCAAAATCCTCTTCCATAAAGGCATTAGCCCACCTCAACTCTGGGGTAAGTTCTGATAAATTGTAGTGAGGTGAGATTAACTTCAACGTTCGGTTAGATCCGATGCTTCTAAAGAATGCTTCGGGGTTACTCACTTCGATTTCATTCCGGACTTGGGCGGTCGTCTGTTGCCCTTGTACCATTGCCCCAGTCACCCCTACTAACCCCAATAACCCGGAGAAAAACTTACGCCGTTTAACTTTTACCATCTGAATCCCAACCTGAATGGTCATCTTTTTCTAGTAAGCTAACACAGGGATTAGACTTCTGCCAACCGGATAAACTTCGGGACCCTCCTTGAAGAATACCCTATGGAGGGGCAGAAGATTATGAATCCCAGGAGTTAGAAAAGCACATGAGGCGATCGCAAATTCTCGATCTCGCTTTAGAGTTAATCCTACCCCCGGCAGCACTCGATCCCACAACATCCACAGAAACTCGATAAACTAGAAAAGGGCCTCTTGTCTTTATCCTGGAGTCACATCATGGTTTGGTTATTCTCGCTATTTTTTGTTTTACTGTTAATTTCTGCGACCCCGTTGCTGGGAACGTTGAAAGTTAGGTGGTCCTTTGAAATTATGGTGGGATTATTTGCCTTTTTTGCTGTCGCAGGTTGGGGGCTGTTTTTGGGGTATTCCCTCTTTTTCCAGTAACCCAATATCAATAATAATCCCGTCAGAGTAACTCTGACGGGATTGATTCGTATAATTGGTTCGTTATAGTGTCCAGACCATTTGTCAATTTAAAACGACAGACTACCTAATCGGTCTGATTTAGCACCCAACTCTTGATGCCCTTGACCTTATGTCTCTACTATAAAAGATGAGTCCCCTGGAGTAGTCTGTCTGGGGAGAGAACTATCTCTCTGCCTTTTGTGAGACTTACCCAAGTAGCTTACTCTACTGTGGGGTAGAGAGAGATTACTCGGGGGCAGTCGCTTTTTCCAGGGTTTGATATATATGAGCGCACAGATCCCCATAATAAAATCTTAGCTTAAGATGCTACGATTGTCAACACATTGATCATAAATTTTTCGGGAGAAAAGTTTCTGGTTCCCTCACTCCCGAGTTAGAAACCGGGTTTCTGCATTCTTTCCGCATGGTGCTTGCTCTCCAGCCAGTTCGCCTTGCGGCGATCGCACTTTCAGCGTCGTTTCATCGTGAGCGATCCATCGCTTAGGCTTACGACCTCAAACCCGAAACGCTCATAAAGCCGCAACGCCGGATTGTCTAACGAGACACTCAAAGAAATAGATGATTGCCCACAATCCGACGCCAACAAGTGAATGAGCAATTGTGTGCCGACGCCTTGACCCCGATATTCGGGCAACACAGCAATACTTAATTCAGGCGTGTCATCATCCACATAACCATAACCTTTGTTCTCGCCCACGAGTAAACGTAACCAAGCCGCGCCGACAGATTGGCCCGTTGCCGCATCCCTGGCAAGAAAGCCACAATCGCCTGCGCGCTTCTTCCAACCCCGAACATAACGCGCGAGTTCAGGAACGCGAATAACCTCACGAGGCGGCGCAGATTGCCCTTGGGGAACATGAAGTGCCTGGTACAACATTTCCCAGAGAAACAGCTTATCTTTTGATATGAGCGGTCGAATGATCCAGTTCACAACCTTTATTTCTGGTCCCCCCACCCAAAGTTAGAAACCGGTTTTCTTGCCTAAAATTCTGCCAATTTGCAAAAATCTCGGTGAGAAACCCGGTTTCTGGTCCCCTTCAGCTAACCTAAGCAGTACCGACACCCATTTCCGGACTCATTTCCAGAGCATCTCCGATTTCTTCGCCGGTGTGATAGGCAGCGAGAATCACCTCACAAGTTTTACCCCAGGCGATCGCACCAGTAGCATCAATCCCGATCGCCCCAAAATCCCGGTTATTCCGTTCCCCCTCGGCAAACGACCGCTCAAAAGCATTTAATAACGATAACCCGTCGCTGACTCTCACCACAATTCGAGCCGCGAGACACTCATCGATAATATCTTCCCCAATACCCGTACAACTAATCCCCGCCTTGGAATTGGCGTAATTTCCCGCAGGCATCGCCGAATCGCTGACGCGACCAATCCGCTCAAATCCTTTGCCTCCGGTAGAGGTTCCTGCGGCAATTTTTCCGTGATTGTCGAGTACCACAACGCCAATCGTTCCTCTTCCTGAGGATTCGGCCACTACATTCGCCATACTGCGGGAAAAATTATCTTTGCGTTCTTCCATCCACTCCTGCAACCGCTTATCGGTGAGTGGATTATAGATAGGCAGTTGCAGTTCTCGCAACAATTCCGCCGAACCGAAATCGGATAACACGCGATCGGGGGAATTTTGTAAAAATAGAGCCAAATCGATGGGATTTTTGACCCGGGATACATTGATCGTCCCGCTAAACCGTTGTAACGTTCCATCCATTAACGCCGCACTCATCCGAATTTGCCCATCGGATTGCAATACGGAACCCGTCCCCGCATTAAACCGGGGGTCGTTTTCTAGGAGTTTGCATCCGCGCACGACCGCTTCCGTGGCAGAGGCCCCTTGCATTAAGATGCCATAAACTTCCTCTATAATATTGTGGAGGGAACTGCGGACCGCTTCAAGTCCGCCTTTATCTTTAAGAGAGCTACCCGCGCCACCGTGAATGATCAACTTGGGTTGTACCTGGCCCATTTTCATGAATTCCCCCTCTGCCTTTGGGTCGGTTAATGTCCAATCTTTGATCGTAACGGAAAGGGTACCTTTTGCCAGCTACTTTTGAGAGGATTCTGGGGCGATCGCCTGATTTATTCCAGCGGTTGAGCTTCGGAACGACGACGGCGACAGCGTTCCGAGCAGTATTTAACCTCATCCCAACACTCAGCCCATTTTTTTCGCCAGGTAAAGGAGCGTTGACAAACGGGGCATATTTTCTCTGGAAAGTCTGATTTAGCTCGGACTCGTCCCATAGGGGTTTGTTTTCGTTGACTTTTGAGTTGTATTGTAAACAATTTTCAGGGGACGGGAAAGGCTTCCGAGAGTTAGGTCAGATTAGGCCAGCGATCGCTAGAATTTTATCTGACCCAACTTCTCTAAAATTGCGTCATCTTTCGCACCTACCTTAAGAGGGAAATTTCTAGTTAAGTGGGGTGAAATGGGTGCAAAATGTATCCCTTGATTCAGTCTGTCGGTAGAGGGTTTTTGGCTGAAGTTTTGGTTAAATAGACTATATTGTAAAACCCAGTAAATTCGGAGAATAATGATGGCTTACGAAAAAATAGAAGATTTGCCCAATGATGTAAAAGAAAAACTGCCCCAAGGTGCACAAAATATTTTTTTCACCGCCTACAATAGCGCTTCCTCTGATGGAATGAGTGACCACGCTGCTCAAGATGTAGCCTGGAATTCGCTGCGGACTAGCTATGAAGAAGGAAGCGATGGCAAATGGCATCCCCGTCCTCAAGTTGGTGCTCATCGCAGCCCCACAGGGACTATGCCCGGAGCCTAAACTCAGGGTTTGCATCTTGTAACCCATTGATGCGATCGCAGATTGCAAATAAAAGTTACTAAAGAAAGGACACGGTAATACCGTGTCCTTTTTCGCAGTTTTGTAGGCCTGTTTAAATTATTCCAGTCCGAGAATTGAGGAAAGAGAGCATCTGATTTATCTACTGTAGCGATGCTCCCATTTCCTGAAGGAATTACTCCATTTATTTAGGCTTGCTCTATCCAGGTCTAATGCTGAGGATTTAGGGAAATTTTATTGATAAACCCTTACAATAATCCCTGAGCCATAAACTTTAAAAAGATTTGCTGATGAGGGCTTCCGAGAGGGCGGACTTCACCCGCTTTTTCAGAAAAGCGACTGCCTCGCCGAATATCTTCAGGGGTCCAAAATCCCATGTCCCATCCTTCATGAAGAACCAACTCCCGGATATCTACAGTAAGTGGCACATTAAAAACATGGCGCACGACTTCGGGAGTTTCAAAATAATCAAACTCTGATACCTGTTTTGCTTCGTAAGTAATTTCCTCCTGTAATTCTCGCTTCAAAGTTTCGAGGGGGAGTTCTCCAGGTTCCAGATGACCTCCGAATAAACCCCAATATCCCGGATAAACGATACCGGGGATATTATCTCGCAGTTGCAAGAGAAACTGACCCTCCTGGTGCAGAATTGCTAAGGCTACATGAACGGGTTGCTCACTCATCGGTTATTTTTGGGGGTAAAGTTTCCATCTTTATTCTTCCCTAATATAAAAAAAGAAGGATTCTATTGTGTCCTTTTTAGAGAGAATTTTCGGTATTTTACGTCAAGGTGTTGTAGGGTTTAAATTTTCTGAACCCTCGCACCCCACAAGGGATCGCATCGCCGAGGTTAACGTTACATTTAACAGCGAGAGAGGCTGAGTTTTCAACAGCGATCGCCCTACTTTTACTGTATCTATTTTCTAATCCGGATCGGGGTTTTCCACAATCGTAGAATCCTAAAATTATCTATTTTACCCTTAAATGAGGGGAGCCAATTCGCCCAAAACCAAGTAAAACTACTCTTGAAACTCGTGAATAAATGTTAATTTCTGCGTATTTTCCCTGAGAAATTACCCTTTGAAATTAGAAAAATTGCTCCGAATTTTAGGCGGATAATTCAAAATTCATTCCGGTAAAAATTTGGAGGCTTGAATAATTTATTCCTCCTCTATAGGACCGTTTAAATCGTTCATGCAATCCGTTTTACGGCCACCCCCGCCAATTGTCCAAGCCCCGTAAAAGAATAGTCTAACTGCTGTAAGCCGCGCAATATAAAGCGAGCTTCCATAAATTGGATCATTCTTTAAAGGAGTGGGAGCGTCTGATCTCCCTACTTTATTCTTTCTCGGGAGGTGACTGGGGGCATCAGAAACCTGCGTACAGTCGTTTGCTAGAGATTATTAAGGTGACCCAACGATTAGATTTTCTTCCGCGTCCAAACCGTCCCCACAAAACCGGGAAAATGCGGTTTTTGTTAATCGGTTTAGCGATCGCCGCCTCAATTTTAGCGGCCTCCCCTGCTGTAGCTGCTCGGTTAGACTCCTGGCGGTTTGAGCGCGATCGCAATCAACTCAGCTTTAGAACCACCGGAAGCGTGCAACCCAAGGCACAACTGCTGTCTAATCCCACCCGCTTAATTGTCGATTTACCCGGGACCACATTAGGACAGACAACAGTCCGAGAGCGTATCGGGGGAGCAATTCGGGAAATTCGGGTGGGGCAGTTCGAGCGCCAAACCAGTCGGATTGTCATCGAACTCGCCGAAGGTTATACCCTCGACCCGGATCAAGTTCAATTTCGCGGCAGTTCCCCGAATCAGTGGACCGTACAATTACCCAGTCCACAACGAGAAGTCAGGAATGCGTCCATTCAAAACCCCCTGCCCCCTCCTCCAGCAGTGACGGGAACAAGCACCCTGTTACAAGAGATTCAGGTCCTCAATGAAGGGTTTATTTTGCGAACCTCTGGACCCACCCCTGAAATCAACCTGCGATGGAGTACCGATCGCACCTGGGTGACCCTAGACCTTCCGGGGGTGAAACTCTCCCCAGAACTGGCCGAACGAATGATGGCCGTTGATCGCCTCGGGGTAAACCGCTTAGAAGCGATTCAAGTCTCCGATTCCCCCCTGTTGTCCCGAGTCTTATTGAATTTAAACGACACCACCCGCAACTGGCAAGCTCAAGTTAGCGACCTCGGCGAAGTCGTGATCTGGCCCCAAGGTGGAACACCCCCCACGACCTCTACCCTCCCCTCATTAGCCACAATTGAATCGATCAAACTGGCAGATGATGGGGCGTCCGTGGTGGTCAATAGCGATCGCCCGGTGGGATACAGTACCGAATGGGACCCCCAGACCCTCGCCTATAAAGTCACCCTATTTTCATCCCAGCTTGCCGCCTCCCCTGGGGAGTTAAGAACCGCATCTCAATCCTCCCTGTTATGGGTGCGGACAGTTCAGGAGGACCCGGAAACCGTTGTAGTGCTGGTGCAACCGGCGGCAGGGATTCGAGTTGGAGGCACCAATCAACCCTCTGCAAAACAACTCGTGGTGCAGTTAAAACCGGAAAGCATTCCCGAGGGTCCAGTTCAGACCCCCCCAGTTTCCGTCGGCGAAAGGAGTCTACCGATCGCAGTTCCACCGCCCATCACCCAGACTCCAGCCCCTCCCACCCAGACTCCAGCCCCTTCCACTCCCCGAGTACCAACAACCAGCCGCAGGGTCGTGGTGATTGATGCCGGACATGGAGGCTCAGACCCCGGTGCAGTAGGGATTGGCGGGTTGCGCGAGAAAGAGGTTGTCCTAGATATTTCCCGACAAGTTGGGGAAATTTTAGAGCGTAATGGAGTCAGCGTGGTGATGACACGCCAAGACGATCGCACCCTTGATTTAGCCCCACGAACCCAACTGGCAAATCGAGTCAATGCCAATTTATTTGTGAGCATTCATGCCAATGCTATTAATATGTCCCGTCCTGATGTCAATGGTTTGGAGACCTATTATTACAGTAGCGGGCAACGGTTAGCCCAGACTATTCACCAGAATATGTTGCGTTCCTTTAGCAATATGCGCGATCGCGGCGTCCGGCGAGCTAGATTTTATGTTTTGCGCCATACTAATATGCCAGCAGTTTTAGTGGAAACCGGCTTTGTCACAGGCCGCGATGATGCGCGAATGCTGGCAAATGCTAGCGAGCGATCGCGCATGGCCGAGGCGATCGCCCAAGGAATTTTACAGTATATTCAAGCCGGTCGTTAAGATGCAAAAGAGGTAAATCGAAGGGTTGGGAAAATAAATCAGGGGTTTCATCTTTGGTAACAGCCTATGCTATACTTCTGACATTCTTAACTTTTGTTAAGATAGCTACAAATGTCATGACAATCAAGGTCCAGCTCCCCCCAGCAAACCTGCTCAAGAAACATTTAAGGGTGCAATGCTTCAAGGATAGCGAGGGAGCCTCAAATCATCTGTAGAGTCGGCAAGTAGAGTATGAAAGTGACCCAATCCATCGATTTTCCCTCTCATCAAAATAGCCAATTGAGAAAAGCTAAACTCCATAACTGGATACTCCCGAGTCTGATCAGTGCGTTTCTGTTAGCCGCTCCTCAGGCGGAAGCGGCGAGACTAGAAAATTGGCGGTTTGAGGCTGATCGCAACCAACTTTCCTTTACCACCCTTGGCGGGGTGCAACCCACGGTTCAACTGTTTTCAAATCCAACCCGCTTAGTCATAGACCTACCCGATACGACCCTCAGGGGTCAGCGCGTGACTCAGCCGGTGGGGGGAACGATTCGCGAAATTCGCGTGGGACAACTTAATCATCAAACCAGCCGAATCGTTCTGGAATTGGCCGCTGGTTATACCCTCGACGCTCAACAAGTACAACTTGAGGGAATTTCCCCAAACCAGTGGACCGTAAAATTATCGACTCCCCAAACCTCTGGAGAGAACACAGCAGCGGAGTCATCCTCCCCGGACTCAGCCTCGACCCTCCCCCTAGCTGCAACCGGGGGAAACACACTCTTGCAAGAGGTGGAGATTCAAGACGAAGGCTTTATTTTTCATACGGATGGGGCCACCCCCACCGTAGACTTGAAACAGGGAGTTAATGGAACCTGGGTGAGCGTTGACTTACCGGGGGTGACCCTCTCTCCCGACATAGAACGGCGGTTTGTGAACCTTGATCGCCTGGGGGTCAATCAACTGCAATTACTGCAAGCGTCGAGTTCACCGCCATTGACTCGGGCGATTTTGACCTTAACCGGTGAAACCGATAGAAATTGGCAGGCACGAGTCGCCGATCGCGGGCAGGTCATCGTCTGGCCGGAAGGAGAAACACCGCCCACCGTAACCGCTCAACAGAGTTCAGGTTTAGCCACAATTGAGGGGATTGAACTCGTTAACAATGAAGTAGTGGTTAGGGCCGATCGCACCCTGAATTACAAGACTGAATGGGACCAAAAAACCCTTGCCTATCGGTTGACCCTGTACTCCTCCCACCTGGGAAATAACGTCATCCGCTTACAACCAGAACGGGGTTCCTCGGTGTTATGGGTTCGTCCCACTCAGGAGGACCCAGAAACCGTCGTAGTTTTAGTCCAACCGGCTGCCGGAGTGCGCGTGTCTGGGGTTGAGCAACAATCCGGCGATCGCCTCGCAGTCCAGTTAGAATCCACTGAAATTGCCACCACCGATCCCAATGCTCAGTTGATTCCTATCAGCAATCCTGACTCCACCCCATCCGTATCACCGGAAAATCAGCTCCAGTCAGAGATTCTCCCCATTCCTGCTGGACGAATGGCTGTGATCATTGATGCCGGACATGGGGGAAGCGATCCTGGTGCCGTCGGTATTGGCGGACTGCAAGAAAAAGAAGTGGTCATGGATATCTCGCGTCAAGTCTCTGAAATTCTCGAACGAGAAGGAATTACAGCAATTATGACGCGGCAGGACGATCGCACCATTGACCTAGCACCTCGGGTCCAATTAGCTAATCGGGTGAATGCCAATCTATTTGTCAGCATTCACGCCAATGCGGTCAATGGAGCCCGTCCCGAAGTCAATGGATTAGAAACTTACTATTATGCCAGTGGTCGGAATTTAGCCCAGGCGATTCAAAATAGTATGCTCCAAGATTTCTCCTCTATGCCAAACCGGGGCGTCAAACAGGCGCGGTTCTACGTGTTGCGCCATACCAGTATGCCTGCGGCGTTGGTGGAAGTCGGGTTTGTGACGGGTGCAGAAGATGCCCAGATTTTGTCCGATGCCGCACAGCGAACCCGCATGGCTGAGGCGATCGCCCGGGGGATTTTGAACTATATTCGCACGAATCGTTAACCGAGGTGACTCCACCACCCACCCTCTGCCAGAAATGTAGTTTCTGGCAGAGTTTGTTGCTATTTGTCACAGATTTAGGGCAGAAACCCGGTTTCTCAACACCCTCTGTGTAGGCGCGATTTGAGAATCGCCCTTACCGATATAAAAGTAGGGAGGCGGAGGCCGCCTTAATCCCGTGAGCCTCCCCTGAGCGGGTGCGGGTTTTTACGGAGGAGAACCGGATTAAGCATGATTCTCCCCTCGGAATATTTAAGTTTCATGAAATTTACGGGTAAAAGTTTACAATAGTTACAGACATAGCAGGGAGAAACCGTAATGGCTGCCAATCAGGGAGACATTGATATTGCTCCGCTTATCGATCATTCCCTACTGAATCCCGCCGCTACCCCAAAGCAGGTAGAACAGTGGTGTGAAGAAGCAGACCGATTTAAATTTGCCTCGGTTTGTGTATATCCTGCCTACGTGCGTCAAGCGACTGAGTACCTCCACGGCAAGAGTCCCAAAGTTTGCACCGTGATTGGCTTTCCCACGGGAGGCAGCACCTCAGCAACTAAGCTGTATGAAGCTCAAGAAGCCGTAGACAATGGAGCCACGGAATTAGATGTGGTGATTAATATTGGCTGGCTCAAAGCGGGTAAAACCAACGACGTCCACGACGAGATTGCGGCAATTTGTGACAAGAGCGATCGACCCGTGAAAGCTATCCTGGAAACTAACCTGCTGACCGAGGAAGAGAAGCGAGTGGCGGCGGAGATTTGTATGGATGCTGGGGTGGCGTATTTAAAAACCTGTACTGGATTTGCTGGAGGGGCCACTGTTGCTGACGTGGAACTGCTCAAGAAAATCGGTCGAGGACAGGTGGGAATTAAGGCATCGGGAGGGATCCGTACTGTAGATCAAGCCATTGATTTAATTATTGCCGGCGCGACCCGTTTAGGGACTTCTTGGGGTCCTTATTTCTTGGGCTTGTCCTCCTCAGGAGATGCTGAGTCGAACGCGGACCGATAAAGGATGGCGGCGGCCAAACCGAGGGTCCATTAACCAGACAAAACATGAGTCGAACGTACAAAGCCACAGGTATCAATCTTAAAAGCATCCCCTTGGGTGAATCCGACCGCATCTTAACGATTTTGACGCGGGAATGTGGTTTGATTCGGGCAGTAGCACCGGGTGTTCGCCAGCCCAAATCTAAACTGGGGGGACGTGCGGGATTATTTGTGGTCAACGAGTTAGTGATTACTCAAGGGCGATCGCTCGATCGCATCACCCAAGCGGAAACCCTGGAATCCTATCCCGGGTTAAGCAAAGACCTCGGCAAACTGACTGCCGGACAATATCTGGCTGAATTAGCACTCTGCCAAGCCCTCAGCGATCAACCCCAAGAAGAACTTTTTAGTTTACTCAGTGAACATTTAAGGCGAATTGAAGGGTTAATTATTGTAGGCGATCGCACCAGTATCGCTCAAGTTCTTCCCTTACTCACCCAGGGAGTTTATCACTTGCTGGCCCTCGGGGGAATTGCTCCCCAAGTTCATACCTGTTGCCTGACTAAACGCCCTCTCACTCCAGATTTTAAATCTTTAAACTGGCGCGTAGGGTTTAGTATTAGTGCCGGGGGAACCGTGAGTTTAGCTAATGAAAATAGTCCCTCTACTTCCCGGGTGCCAATTCCGGCTCGTACCCCATCCCCCCCGGTTCAGACTCAAGCCCTCCCCCGAAAAATTGATCGCCAATTAAATGCGGTTGAGTTAGCAATTCTCCAACAACTTACGGCTGCCGAACTTCCTCAAGAAGCCCACCTAAATTTACAGATCCAGGGCATGATGGGCGAGCGGCCATCGGTTGATCAAGTGTGGGTATCAATTGAACATCTTTTGCGGCACTATGCCCAGTATCATTACGGCCAGTCGATCCGATCTGCTACCTTAATGGACAGTTATATCCATTCTCCAATCCCCAGCTATTAACTTTGCCGTTAATATCTGAACCTTAAACATTTCTACTCAAGATTTAATCTCTCAAAACAGCCGATTTTACCCTTACCTATAATGCCATTATCTGATTCAAATTTAGAAACTACGGTTCCCCACTGGAATCAAAAGAATAATAGTCCACGGGGTGCAAGTCACCATCAAACCAGCTATCCCCGGCAAGCTCGGGCCGAAAAAATAGAGGAAACTGAGCGCAATATCCGGCAAGGGGGTCAGAACAATGGGCGATCGCCAACCTCCGGTGCAAAACATAATCCCCCTGTAAGTCGTGAACAGGCAGAATTGGAAAAAAATCCCCCTCATAACCCTAGTTCTGGCTCAATCACCCAAAATGCTCAACCTCCTGCACCGCCCGAACCGGAACGCGGGTTTATGCCTGTCTTAAGAAACCGCAACTTTTTAGTGCTCTGGAGCGGCCAGGTCTTCTCTCAGTTGGCGGATAAAGTTTATTTAGTGCTAATGATTGGTTTGATTGCCACCCGCTTTCAAGGCCAGGGGCAAACCATTAGTGGATGGGTATCGGCGATTATGGTAGCCTTTACGATTCCAGCGGTCCTATTAGGCTCTCTAGCCGGGGCATTGACAGACCGTTGGTCCAAAAAAGGAATACTGGTATCAACGAATCTAGTCCGGGGCTTGTTCGTTCTGTCCCTGCCGTTGTTGTTGTTTCTATCGGAAGGATTCCATTTAGGAACCTTACCCTTGGGATTCGCCTTAATGCTGATGGTGACATTTTTGGTCTCCACCCTCACCCAATTTTTTGCCCCGGCAGAACAAGCCGTGATTCCCTTAATCTTAGAACCGAGGCTGTTGCTACCGGCCAACTCCCTCTACACAACTACCATGATGGCCTCGGTCATCATTGGATTTGCGGTAGGGGAGCCACTCTTGGCGATCGCAGATAGCACCTTCGGCCATATTGGTAATGGGGTCGGTTTGGGTAAAGAACTGCTCGTGGGGGGCTGCTACTGCATCGCCGGGTTGTTGTTATTGATGATGAAAACCGGAGAAACACCCAATCCTCCCGACACCGAATATCCTCACGTTTTTGAAGATATCCGCGATGGGTTGCGCTATCTAGGCCAAAATCGCCGGATCAAGAGCGCTCTGATCCAGTTAGTCATTTTATTTTCTATCTTTGCCGCCCTAGCAGTCTTAGCGGTGCGTCTAGCGGAGGTCATTCCCAACCTTCGCACGGACCAATTTGGGTTCCTACTAGCAGCAGCAGGAGCGGGAATGGGAGCCGGTGCCGCTCTGTTAGGCCATTTTGGACAGCAGATTTCCCATCGACGCCTCAGTTTCTTTGGCTCGATGGGGATGGCGCTGTCTCTGATCACCCTCTCTCTGTTCGGATCTCAACTTTGGGCGGCATTAGGGTTGATTACCGTATTGGGGGTATTTGCCTCGTTCGTAGGGGTGCCGATGCAAACTAGCATTCAGGTAGAAACCCCAGAAGAGATGCGGGGTAAGGTGTTTGGCTTACAGAACAATGCCATTAATATTGCCCTGACTCTACCTCTGGCGCTCGCCGGGGTAGCGGAAGCCATGTTTGGGTTAAAAGTGGTGTTGTTGAGTTTGGGGGCGATCGCCATAGCCGGAGGAGTCCTAAGCTGGTATATTTCCGAAACAGAACCCCATCACCCACCCCAACTCAAAAATTAAAGCAGGGCAGGGTTGGGGGTTAGCATCTAGCTTCCGGCTAAAAGCTAGAGATAGGATCGGGTTCATTCCCCGAGGGCGATCGGCTTCCTCGCCATTAACTGCTAACTTTAACACTAACCTTTAATCCCCAGACCTAAATGCATATCGCTTGGCTTGGAAAGAAAACTCCTTTCTGTGGCAATGTTACCTACTCTCGTGAAGTCACCAACGCGCTATTAGACCGAGGGCATCAGGTTAGTTTTTTCCATTTCGCTCAACCCGAAGGGGAAGAAGAAGAAGAAAACCTGCACGAATTAGAGTCTGACCTGGCCCTCAAAGCCGGTAATGGTTGGCCGGTTGCCGCCTGTGAAGTGTCGTTGCCTTGTCTTTATAAGTCCACGATTTACACCATTCCTACCCCTAAATCGCGAAAGGTGTTGACTCAGGCATTACGGGACCTTAGACCGGATTTAGTTCATGCCTCCCTTACCCTGTCCCCTTTGGATTTTGTACTTCCGGAGATTTGTGAAGAGTTAAATCTGCCCTTGGTGGCAACATTTCACCCACCCTTCGCACACCAACGATCGCTGCGATCGGGACGGCAACACCTGCAACACTTGACCTATCAATTGTACGCACCCTTTCTACCGAACTACGATAAAACCATTGTCTTTTCCCAGCTTCAGCGCGAGTTACTGCGGAAACTGGGGGTACCCAGTCAGCAAGTGGCGGTGATTCCGAATGGGGTAGATGTTCAGAAGTATTCTCCGGGATATTCTCAGATTAAGTATGAACTAAACGCCCAGCGTCTGTTTGTCTATCAAGGTCGGATCGCGATGGAAAAAAATGTGGAAGCCCTCCTCAAGGCGTGGAAACAAGCTGACCTCGGTCCGGGTTGCAAGTTAGCGATCGTCGGGGATGGTCCCTTGGCTCCCTCTTTGCAGAGCTATGCGGGAGGGGAACACAATGTGGTCTGGTTAGGATATATAGGCGATGAACACCGCCGGATCGAGATTTTGCGCGGGGCGGATGTATTTATTTTACCCTCATTGGTGGAAGGACTTTCTCTCTCCCTTTTAGAGGCGATGGCTTGTGGTTTGGCCTGTATTGCCACGGATGTTGGTGCGGATGGAGAAGTGCTCGCCGACGGTGCGGGGGTGGTGTTAAACGCTCAAGGCGTAACCACTCAGCTCAAAACTCTACTGCCCCTGTTTAAGGACCAGCCGGAGTTCATTACGCTGTTGGGACAAAAAGCCCGTCAGCGTGTCCTTGATCGCTATACCCTCAGCCGGAATATTTCCCAGTTAGAGGCGATGTACGAGGAGATTTTACAGGAGCGTCCGGTGCAAGTGAGTCAATGGGCATAAGATAAGATCCCGGTTCTGGTGTGGGACTATCGGAGCCCTCGCCCGCTCGTGCGGGCTATTTTTATGGGCGATTGTTCGAGGGATTTTTAAGAACGATCGCCTATTTACGAGTGTTCTGCTGTTCGATATACAAAATCTGCCCGGTTATACAGCCGGTTTACGGTTGGGCTTAAGTTTTAACTGATGATGTTGCAAAAAGCCCACCTCAAAGCGGGCTTTTTTCTTATTCTGAAGGAGCGGTTTTTTCCGTCAATCGTTGCGCCGTTCGTAGAATTTGTCCGGCTAAAATGGCGGCCCCATAACCATTATCAATATTAACTACTCCGACACCCGCCGCACAAGAATTGAGCATGGTTAATAAAGGGGCTAATCCATTGAAACTTGCCCCATAGCCGATACTGGTGGGAACGGCGATCGTGGGTGCATTGGCTAAACCTGCCACGACGCTCGGTAATGCGCCTTCCATGCCAGCGACGACGATCAGGACATCTGCCTCAGCGATCGCCCGCCAACTGGCAAGTAAGCGATGAATTCCCGCTACCCCGACATCCCAATACCGCTTGACTTCAAATCCTGAGAGTTCGGCCACAATCGCCGCTTCCTCCGCTACCGGGAGGTCCGCAGTACCGGCGCAAAGAATACCGATTTTGCCCGGATATTTAGGAGAAGACGGTGCGATCGCTGTCGAACAGATCCGAGCAGTGGGATAATAATACAATCCATGTACCCGTTCCTCAATCTGTGCAAAAACCTCCGGAGTAATTCGGGTTGCCATCACCACCGGATTATGATCGCCCATAGAAAGTATAATATCTGCGATTTGTTCCGGGGTTTTCCCTGGACCCCAGATGGTTTCAGGAAAGCCGGTGCGTAATGCCCGATGGCGATCAATTCGGGCAAAATCCCCCACCGGCTCAAATCCGAGATATTTTAACTCTTCTACCGCAGTCGATGGACTGACTTTACCGGCTGCAACGGCTTCTAATAGGGACTGGAGCGTTTCGGGATTCATGGGTTGGGTGTTAATCGTTCGGTGCCATTGAGTTGAGGGTTTTTGCCCTTAGAACTGTTATTTTACCAAACAATTATTCCTGTAGTTGCAATTCATAAATATTCCAAAAGGCTCCCCCAAGGGTAGAATATTTCACCCCCTGTACCCGGTCACGAACCGCCGTCATCGAGAGTTGATTTACTAACTGAATTACAGGTAAATATTCTTGGGTAAGGCGTTGGGTTTCTGCATAAATTTCCTTACGTTTAGCCTCATCAATTTCCTGAGAAGCTCGGATATAAAGGTCCCCAAGTCGTCGTTCCCAATCTGAAATTTCTTGTCCCACTAGGGGCGTTTGGCCGGTTTGGCGAGGCTGATTGAACATATGTAGTCGCCCTTCCGGAGACCATAAATTGGAGGACCAATGGGGTTCGGTCCCCCCTCCAAACCCAATAATTAAGGCTTCCCAATCCAGAGAATCAGATAATTTGGTAATTACAGCGTTCCAGGCCAGGGGTTGAAAATCTACTTGAATTCCGATTTGACTCAAATTTTGCTTAATTTGAGCACCCATTGCTTCGCGAATTTTATTTCCAGCATTGGTAATGAGGGTAAATTTCACCCGATTACCTTCTGCATCCAAAAGTTGCCCTTGGTTATTATAAGTAAATCCATCTTCTTTTAGCAGTTCTCGGGCTTTATCCAGATTATAATCGTAGACTTTTAGGCCCTCTTCTGGGGAAAGATAATAAGGACTTTGGACCGAAATTTGAGAGTTTATGGGTTTTCCCAGACCTTGGAAGGTATTCTCAATCATGGTTTCCCGGTCCGTTGCATAGGCGATCGCCTGCCGGAATTTTACGGAATTAAACCACCGAGACTTAATTGGATCAACCAGGGGACGATTGGTATCCTCCAAGCGACCTTTATTCAAATTAAAGGTCATAAAGGTAATCCCGGGCGCTGGTTCTAGTTCATAGAGAATTTTAAAGTTTTTTTGTTCTTCTTGCTTTTTGAGCAAGGGAAAATCTTCGGGTCTGACCGAAACACTATCCAAAATACCCGATAAAAACTGGACCACGCCGGTATCTTGAGACTCGACAACTTCCCAGGCAATTCTATCAATATAGGGCTGAGGATTGCGCCAGTAATAAGGATTTTTTTCAAAGAAAATTCGTTCACTGGGCCGGTAACTGGCTAATTTGTAGGGACCATTAACAATAATTTGCTCGGGGGGCGTATTAATGCCCCAGGTTGATAGAAAGATCGGATTTCCTTCTTGATCTAGGGTTTCCACCGATTCCCGGAGAACATGAGCGGGCAAAATCGCTAATCCCGATGCTCTTAGGAAGGGGGCAAAGGGTTCGACAATCGTAAATTCTACCCGGCGATCGTCTAGTTTTTTGACGGTAGGAAAAGCGCGACTTTCTCCTATTCTTAAAACGTCGGCAATACTGCTGGGAATTTTGCTATTAAAATAAATATCGTTATAGGTGAAAACGACATCATCAACGGTCAAGGGTTGACCATCAGACCATTGCAAATTTTCCCGTAATGTAAAAATAATTCGTAATCTATCGGGGGAAATTTCCCAGGATTTGGCTAGATTGGCTTCGACTTCTCCCGTGACTGGATTTTCAGTGACTAACCCTTCGTAAGTATATCCAAAAATATTGGGAGATTCTTCACTCAGTGCGTAGTTAAAGGTTTTGGGGTCGCTGAGAATACTCAACACTAACGGGGTCGGTGCTGCCTCAGTTCGGAATTGGGCGGGATTACAGGAGGATAAAGAAATCCCAACCAGAACTGTGAGGGCCATTGCAACACCTTGTCGCCAATAGGTTTTAATCATAATCAAAAGGCTCTCCCTGTTTTTTTAGGAATTTCTGGATGATTTTTTATTGTAGCGAAGAGGGGGTGGATTGAGCGACTAATAAGGTGACTGCATAGGCGGCAATTCCTTCTTCTCGTCCCACAGGACCTAGTCTTTCATTGGTTGTGGCCTTTATTCCGATGCGATCGCTCTCGATGTTTAATACTTCAGCAAGGCGATCGCGCATGGCAGAAATATACGGTTTCAATTTCGGTCGTTCGGCGACCACAACCGAGTCAATATTCCCCACTTCCCACCCTCGTTCTCGAATCAGTTGATGCACCTGGGCCAACAATTTCAAGCTATCAGCCCCCGCCCATTTCGTATCACTAGGAGGAAAGTAAAGTCCAATATCTCCTAAACTTAACGCACCGAGCATTGCATCCATAATGGCATGAGTCAGGACATCCGCATCGCTATGACCTAATAATCCCAAGTCATGGGGAATCTTGACCCCGCCCAGAATCAAGGCGCGATCGCTAACCAGTTGGTGGATATCATACCCATTACCAATCCGAATGTTCATCTTCTGGTTGTTTTGTTTTAAGGTAAAGTTAGTTTACCAGATTTGTCCCCCTAGAGGATAGTAGATTTTTTATAAAATTTAGAATCGATTAAGCGTTATCGCTAATCCGGTTCCTATGTAGCGCGTCTAAATCATTCGGATCATAAAACTGAGGAGTGGTAAGGAGAGGCTTCTCTTCCTCAATTTTATATCTTCTTATCTGATTTGAACTTCAGCCCCCATCACTCGAGTGTTATCCAACTGGTTACCAACTACCCTTAAGGTTGGCGCTTGTGCCGTATTATGAATGTCATAACGACGATTATTTTTAAAGGTATTCTTTCCCGAAACCGTTTCCGTTCCTAAATCCGGCTGGGATTCACCGATCGCCACTAATCCATCCCGGCTATTATCGGCGATCGTATTATCTCGCAAAATCGGGCGGGCCGAATGAGAAATCACTAACCCATCAATATTATTACGAATCTGATTATTCACCACCAAGGGGGTAGAATTGCCGCCGATCGCCAAGCCAAAGCCGGTATTTTCTATTAAATTATCCCGAATTTCTCCCGATGCTTCATGGGTGAGAGAAATGCCATTGCCCCCATTTTCAAAAATGCGATTATTCTCGATGCGCGGGGTTCCAGTTCCGGTTACAAATATTCCTTCGCGATGGTTTTGGGTGGTGGTACTATTGCGAATGGTGGGAGCACTAGATTCCACCCAAATTCCCGTTCCCGATTGATGGGGATTCGTTACAGTTACTCCAGCAATTTCTGTGCGATCGCCCGGGAGGAGGGTTACTTTTTGCTTACCCCAGGTGGGACTGAGATAATCGCCACCGCCGATAATAATAACACCTTCCCCTTGCTGTTTTTCGTTGCCGCGCAGGGTCACTCCCGGTTTAAGTTTTAAGGGGAAGGTTTCGCCAGTTTCTTCGCTGTATTCACCTGCGGCTAATTGAATGACGGTCCCCGGAGAGGATTGGGTTAAAGCATAGGCGATCGTGCGGAACGGTTGGGTTTCTCTATCTCCTGCGGAAGGGGTATCCGTTCCTTGGGTTGAGTTGACATAAAGAATCTGCTTGAATGCAGGAGTCCGTCTGGGGAACTGCGGAGATTTTAACCCGATGGGAGGATTTTCTGTCACGGGTCCTTTCTCTGGGGTGACGATGAAAACACAGCTACTTAGGGATAAGGTGAATAAGGCAAAGGCGACGGGCTTAATTCGATTTAACATTTTTCCTTACTTTTCCTGAAAAGATTAATTAAAGGGTTTAATGGGTCAGATAAGCGGGTGTTATAACTGACGGACTATTTATAGGGGTGAAAAGTTGCGAAGCTGGCACTTAGCCGGGAGTTAGACCGTCTGTAAAATATCATCACCCAGGCTATCATGCCAGATGCCAACTTCTAAGGGAGCAATTTGTAGCCGTGACGCTACTCGCGAGTGCCTGTGTTGCAAATCACCAAAAGTTTGATACCGCGATCGCAACTTTTCAGAGATTTAGATCCGGTTTTTTTGTGCCTTCGATCGCTAGTCTACTCGGATCTCGATCGCCTAACTTTCTTTAAAAAAGTTTCATAATAAAAATACAGAGTTTTAGGATACTAATGTTATGAATACCTCTATTAAACTACTTCCCCATGCTATCTCCGAACTGATGGCCCAAGTGAGCGCCACCCGAAAAATCACCCTAGCTGATCGATATGGACTGATGGCGGCTATTTTAGAAGAATCCCTCGATGAGCAAGATAGATTTTCGATTGACCGACTCCTGAGAGCTTTACGACGAGGGCGACTCCAAGTGGTTGATGAGATTTCTTCTTTACTCTTTAGTGGATAAATTTAACGAGTTCCACTGAAGCGCTGTTGCCCTTTCCTATAGCTTACTATCTATCATTATAAGTGGGGGCCTCCAAACTATTAAGCCGGCCATTATCCAACTGCGGGTTCTAACAGTTGAATTGTCCCCTGGGTGGCGTCAATTTCTACCTCAACTCCCACAGGAACAGTAAATTTATCTCTAATATGACCGATGGCTGACCCATACCAGGCGGGAATTCTCAGGGGTCGGATCAAATCGGATAAGACTTGGGTTAAGGTCAAGGATGCTTCATCGCCTTCCCCGGCTTCACAGCGGATACATTCGGCAAAAATAAACCCCGAAATTTTATCGAGAATTCCGGCTAATTTTAACTGGGTTAACATTCGATCAACCCGATAAATATCTTCGCCAATTTCTTCTACAAATAAAATTTTATTCTCCCAATCGGGTAAATAAGCAGACCCTACCATTGCGGCTAAAACCGATAAATTCCCACCGACTAATTGTCCTCTAGCTGTACCCCCGGTAATCGTTTGAGGGCTTTTCAATGGGGGATTTTGCATCCGCACGGGTTCTGCATCAAGCAAGATGCGCTGAACGTAATTAACGGAAAATGGATTCCAATCGGAGGTAGCAACAGGACCATGAAAAGTAATGATTCCACTGCGGGCATAAATGGCGAGTAGTAAGGAGGTAATATCGCTATAGCCCATAATAATTTTCGGGTTTGAACGGATGAGTTCATAGTCTAATAAAGGCAAAATTCGACTGCATCCCCAACCGCCGCGCATGGTTAAAATGCCCTGTACAGCGCGATCGGCAAACATCGCATTGACATCAGCGGCGCGATCGGCATCTTGACCCGCAAGATAGCCATATTCATCGAGCAAATGTGTTCCTAACTTAACCTTTAATCCTAGGGAGGCTAGTTCTTTTTGAGCATATTCAATATCTTCTCCCTCAATGGGACTAGAAGGGTTAATTAAACCCACCGTATCCCCTACTTTTAGCCGAGGGGGTTTGAGGATAGAGGGAGAGTTTGCTGTAGCAATACTTGCGCTTGGGATCTGAGTAGCGATCGCACTCAATCCGCAGAGGGTGAGAAAATGACGGCGATTCCAAAACACTTAAAAACCCGCTCAGTTTTAATAAAAAAGAGATCCTGTTTATTATAAAGGATTGCGATCGCATTGAGGGTTTTAAGTCTAAGGAGACTCCTTCAGCATCCTTACTTGGGTTTTGTTAAGGCAGTGGGACTTCCAAAACCTTCATCATAAACGGCCTAGTTTAGCCCTTGGACCCTTCTAAGATTGCGCCTAAACTCTCATTTTTCAGCGCCCTGCACCAAGGTGATTGCCTGAGAAGGGGACTTGACTCTTGTCAATCATCCAGTTTCCGATTATCCTATTTTAGCCTTTATCAATTTAAGGTAGAATAGCAAGGAGGTCTCTGGGTGAATAAGTCAGTTTTTACGGAAAAATATACGCGGTTTCGGCGACTCCTAATCGAAATTCGTCAATCCAGTAAGTTAACCCAGGTACAAGTGGCTCAAAGACTACATAAACCCCAGTCTTTTGTCTCAAAGTATGAGCGCGGAGAACGTCGTTTAGATGTAGTGGAGTTTCTGGAAGTTGCTAAAGCACTTGAAGTAAATCCCTCCGAGTTACTGAATCAACTTGATCGCCCAGCTTGTGATCGGGGTTCGACAAACCTAGGGGAATTTTGAAAGCGGCGATCGGGCAGTCGCATCACCTTACATGAACCCCCTTGTTTAATCTCTCGTCAATTTTTCAGTAATTCCGGCATTAGGAACTTTTTAAGCCAAACGACTTTGGAATAAGGCGGGGTGAAGCACTCAGGCAACCCCGATTCCACCGGAACCCAGAGACTAGGAACTGAAGGGCGATCGCGCTTAAGCGGTGACTCATACTCCGTGATATATTTAACAAATAGAGGCCATGTTGAAACGAATTAAAAAAGTTTTTTATTCTTCGGAATTAAACAAGTCTTACTTACTTTTATTTGTAATGCTGTTTCTGACTATTTTTTCTTCTTACTCTTGTATCAACGGCTTATGGATTAATTCAGAAGTCTGTGGGGTGTGGCTAGAGGAACTTTCGATTAATTTGATTGCTGAAGTCACTGGTATTTTATTAGTTTTATTTTCCGTTAATAAAGCGGTTAGAGAAGGAAGAGAAAAAGAAAAAAATAAATTTAAACAAATTGCTTTTAGGCAGTTAAAATTTACGATCAGAAAGCAGATTTATTTATTTTTTGAAATTCTTAAGGCCTCAAGTAAAGAAAAACCTGATAAAGAATATAAGAAATTAGATGATTTATTTGATGATATTTATTTTCGGGAAGTACAAAATTTAGACCTGTTAAAAAACGCTCCTGTGATAGCCCCGGGAGGGGAACCAATGGACTGGCTGGATTACCTCGTCGATGAAAGTATGAACTTACGAAACGCTCTGGGGCGAGTGGTGGATCGCTATGCGTTTTATCTGGAATCAGAGGTGGTTGATTTAATGGAAGAAATGACTAATGCCAGCTTTATTCGCTTTCTCACTTCTTTGTGGGAAGCCAAACGATTAAATGGATTAACCTCCCAGGGGGATTTACTCATTGTCTGTGAGGATATGTTCCGAGAGTACGCCGATTCTTTGGTTAAGTTAGTTAAATTTTACAATGAAAATGTCACCAGCGATCGGCAAATTATTATTGATGAGCAGCAATGGCAGGAATGGTGGAACCATAAAGGCAGACCCCAATTAGGAGACAGCCGCATCAAAGTCGAGATTCAATAATTAATTATAACTTAGTTTACCTCTCAAAATCCGGTGTAATACGGTTTACCTCCACTAGGAAGGATGGGTTGTAACTGTTGCAAAACCCAGGTTTTTGTGAGCTTTTTTCTGCACCAATCGGTGAGGGTTCCAGCACGTTTGATACATACATTTGACTTGGAGACTGTATCCCCAACCCCGGAGGTACTGTCTTTCGTGATTTCAAAGGGGACTAAGAATGGCGAATGTCAGGACTCCCCTATACCCTGGGACAATTCGTTCTATGCAGGGGGCTAAATTTTTCGGGGTTATGGAGGGTCCGGCGATCGCAAGAGTCCCGATCTACCGAATTGACTTCACTCCCTAATTTTGACCCGATCCAATGCCGGAGTTGGGGACTGAAAGAGGCTGGATGGTTTCTTTGCTACCACGGGGTTTTGTAGTGCTTGCTACAGCTAAGTTCACACCTAGAAACTTGCTGAATTCCTCCCCTGTTTTTCAGGGGGTTAAAATTGATACAACTTCACTTTTTTTGTGCATCTATAACTGATAGATGTCGTAGTGTTCAGGTTAGTGATATGGCCGGAGTCCTCAAGCTCGATATCCAAGAAACTATTGAAGACCTTAAAAGCCTCTTGGCTAAACAAACAACCGCCAGAGGTCGAGAAAGAGTTCAATCTTTGTATTTACTAAAAGTCGGCCAAATCAGAACCCTAAAAGAACTTTCTATTTTATTAGGGCGAGACACGGCCACTATTTATCGATGGTTTCAGAAGTACAAATCCCACGGATTACCGGGAATGCTGGCTGTAAAAAAAGGTCAAGGTCGAAAACCTGCCATTCCTCCGAATATTATAGAGCAATTAAAACAGAAACTTCAAGGGAATGAAAGGTTTAACAGTTATGGGGAAGTGAAACGGTGGCTCAAGGAGGAATACGGAGTGGAAGCCTCCTATAAGGTGGTGCATGAAACCGTCCGTTACAAACTAAAATTCAAGCTCAAACCTCAGCGCAAAAAAAGAGTGAAAGCCTCCTTGTAAATATACGCTTTACCCTTTTTTTTAAGGTGACTTGTCGGGGAGTAGTCCGATTCCCCCCGCCTGTCATTGAATTTCTGTTCCTGAAACTTTCTACAAGTCTGAATTCATCCCCGCTACAAATCCCCGTCGGGCGTGAGATCTCATATTGTCTTCGCGCAGTTCCATTAAACACACTAATTCATCCCCCTTAT
Organism: Cyanophyceae cyanobacterium; assembly: GCA_038321985.1. Classification (GTDB taxonomy): domain Bacteria; phylum Cyanobacteriota; class Cyanobacteriia; order Cyanobacteriales; family Laspinemataceae; genus Laspinema. Next base: position 85,303 of record JBBQFN010000010.1, read on the forward strand.
AATAGTCCGGGTTCCGTTCTAAGAAGTAGCGGACATCGGGTTTATTTTCATATCCGTCTTTAATATCTGCCCAACTTCCTCGCAAATGCCCTTGGGACGTAGCAAACTGAATTAATCCACTTTTAGGGTCATAAGAGTTACCAAATTTTTTTTCAGCTAAATAGTCCATCAGCCGTTGGATCTCTGGAGGAGTCGGATAACGATAAGTGGGATAAAATTGGTGAGCAAATAAGGGTAAATATCGATAGGTTCGGTATCCCTTTACGATTAAAAACCAATATAAAGGCACAGAAAAAGCCTGAGCTTTGATTTGACCGGCTAATCGGCACCAAGCCAGGGGGAGAGTTTGTTCTCCCCAATAGTCCCGATGCACGATGGTATCCCCAGAAAATATGGCGCGTCTGGGTTGTGCTTCAAATTCAAATTCTAAGACAGCTACGGTGGAAAATCCTTGTAATTTTTTTTCACCATCCCACAGAGCAATTACATAATCTTTATTGATTAAGTCTTTGTGAAAAATGTCGAAACTGGTTCCTTCATAATAAATTTTATATAATTCATACATGGTCTGGCGTAGTTTTTCATCAAGGTGATTTTGCGGGATAATTTCTGCGAATAGCTTACTCATAAAAGAGGGGTTGATAATTTAGGGTAAAATAAATCCGGAAAGAATTGTACCGATCGCCCGAAAAATTTAGAGTTACCTGTTATCTAAAAAGAGCTATAATCTCCTTTAGAATCTACCTTATAAGTTTATCAAAAACCCGGGGGGTATGCCGAATTCCTTGCTAGGGGACGCGCCTTACAGGGTTTTGCAAACCGGGATTGCGGAGAGTGGAATAAAACCCCAGACTGAATTGGGTTGGACTTTCGGGTTCAAAGCCTGTCCCAGCCCACTCTTTTTTAGATTAAACTTTTAAAAGCAGATTGGGAATAAGCGGTTCGCCCAATGGTTAATCCCCTGGATCAAAGCCAGGGGATTAACCATTTGAATGCAGCACTCAGGCGGTTAGCTTTTCCAAGGGCAGACAAACGTAATCCGGATGCGGTCTCCTGGGGGGTTGAACCCCAAAACGCTAGAATCGAGCAGTTTAGCCGCAACAGAGAATTTAATAAAAGGGTTAAGAGTTCTAAATAAAGAGTTCAAATCCGATCAAAAAGGGCAAATCAGGGTGACACTGAAGAAGTTGAAAATTCAGAACTTGAAACGTCAATGAAACGGGTGGCACTACTAATCGGAATTAGCCAACATGAAGCAGGAGAGGACGAAGACCCTGATCTACCCCCCCTGCCTACGGCGAAACAGGATGTATCCGCGATCGCCAAAGTCTTGCAGCATCCTGATCGCGGGGGATTTGCCGCAGCCGATATCCAACAACTGATCGATCCCGACTGCCAAAGTATCCGTTCTGGCATTGAGGTCTTGTTGCGCGATCGCCAACCAGAAGACTTGGTATTACTGTATTTTTCCGGTCATGCGATCGCCGACTCCACGGGATCGCTTTATTTTGCCACAAGGAATACGACGCGATCGCACCTCACCTCGACGGCGATCGCCGCCGATTTTTTACAGGCACTCTTGTACACCAGCGTTGCCAAACAACAAATTATCATCTTAGATTGTTATTTCAGTGGAGGTACGGGGATCGTTGATGTCAAACAGCAATTGGGGGGATACGGAAAAGCCGTTCTCACCGCCTCAACTGCCTTTCAATCCCTGAACCGTTGGGGCGATCGCATTGCTCATCCCAATCCCGCCATCAACTGTCTGGACTATTCCGCCAAACAACATAACTTGGGACTCTCCACCTACACTTCCTATTTAATTGAAGGCATCGAAACCGGTGCCGGAGATCTCAATAGAGATGGCACAATCTCCCTAGAAGAATTGCACCACTACGCCAGCCAAAACGTCCAAATCGTTGCCCCCGCCTTGCAACCGGCTATCTACGCACTCCCCGCCCTCGGCGCAGTCGCCCTGGCTCAATCCCCCACAGACAGCCCTTACCAGACCTATCGGTTAGCGGTTGAAAATTTTCTCGTCCGCAGTGGCGGCACTCTTTCCTTACTTAGCCTCCGCAGCCTAGAAATTCGCCGAGAAAGCCTGGGAATCTCTCCCAGCGATGCTCTTACCATTCAAGAAACCGCCCTAAAACCTTATCGGGACTACAAAACCAAATTACAACTCTATAAAGCCGTTGTTAAATCCGTAATGGAACTTCAGGAGTTGCCCCTAAGTCCCGAAATCGAGCAAGATTTGCAGCATTTACGCCGGGATATCTTCGGTTTAGGTGAACTTGATGTCCGGGGAATTGAAGAATCCCTGTATCCTTCGATTTTGGAGAAAAGTTTTCCGTTCTTGATGGTAGCCTGGGCGAGTATAACCCTGGTCCTGGTCGTGAGCACTTATTCTATATATAAATATCTGACCAACCCAGTTCCCTCCCCCATGATCTCCCACTGGTTGGAATCTCTACCGATCCCCTCGATTTCCCTTGCGAATCCCGAACCCGGTCCCGAACCGGAGTCCGAAGTTAGTAACCCACCCAAACTTCCCCGGCAACCTAACAAAATACGGAGGCCCTTACCCCCGCGTCCCCCAGCGGTTCCCTTTCAGGTCCCGACAAAGGACCCGATCGCCCTCACGGGTCATCTCGGCCCAGTTCAGGGCCTCGCGATCAACTCCCAAGGATCCCTACTGATTAGTGGGAGTTGGGACAAGACCGTGAAAATCTGGGATTTAGAAACCGGGGAAGTTCAAGAAACCCTGAGATCAGGACGCCCTAGTGTGATTCGAGATGTGGCGATCGACCCTTATAGCCAACGCATTGCCAGTGCCAGAGATGACGGGACTATCGAAATTTGGCAGATCGATCGCCAAGGTACTGACTGGGTAGTGGAGTTAGAACAGACGATTGCCGCTCATGCAGGGCCGGTTTACGCGATCGCCATCAGTCCCGACGGACTCACCCTGGTGAGTGGGTCTCAAGACAATACGGTTAAAATTTGGGCTATAGAAACTGGGGACCTCCTCCATACCCTCACGGATCATCGCGGACCCGTGCGATCGCTCGCCATTAGTCCCGATGGACAGACCCTAGTTAGTGGGGCCGGAGATGCCACGATTAAAATTTGGGACCTGGAAACCGGCGAATTGCAAAATACTCTCACGGATCATAGCCGTTTGGTTCGAGGACTGGCAGTCTCCCCCGATGGTAAAACCCTCGCCTCTGCCAGTTGGGATCGCACCTTAAAACTGTGGGATCTCACAACAGGCGAGTTACAAAATACCCTCATCGGCCATACCGATTTAGTGGTTTCTGTGGCTATTAGTCCCGACGGTTCCACCCTGATCAGTGGCAGCGATGATGACACCATTAAAGTATGGGATTTGACCACTCAAGAAGAACTTGCCACCTTCACGAATCACCTGAGTGATGTGTTTTCTCTGGTCATTAGTCTCGATGGCAAAACCTTCGCCTCCGCCAGTTGGGATCAAACCATCCAAGTCTGGCGATCGCCCTAATTCTCCCTAAAAATCCCTCACCTTAGAGGGTGGGTCTACTAGAACAAAGCCCGCGCCTGCGGGCTAATTCAAAATAGACTTATTAGCTCCAATTTCATTTAACTCCTGATCCAGGAGACGCGCCCTATATTAAAATCAACTAGAAACCCGTTGCCCACTTCAGGAGAAATTCACCTTGCCTACACTTGGGGTTAATATTGACCACATTGCCACCATTCGACAGGCACGAGGGACGGTAGAACCCGACCCCGTTGCCGCAGCAACTTTAGTCGAACTCGCCGGTGCTGATGGGATTACTGTACATCTGCGCGAAGATCGTAGACATATTCAAGACCGGGATGTGCGTTTGTTGCGGGAAACGGTCCGCACCCATTTAAACTTAGAAATGGCGGCGACGGACGAAATGGTAAAAATCGCCCTAGATATTAAACCCGATTATGTGACCTTGGTTCCGGAACGACGAGAGGAACTGACCACCGAAGGCGGACTCGATATCACCGGACAACGCGATCGCATCCAGGGAGTGGTAGATACCTTACAATCAGCGGGAATTCCGGTGAGTTTATTTATTGATGCCGACTCCAGCCAAATTGAAGCCTCAGTTCAGGTTCAGGCGCAATTTATCGAATTACATACCGGAGAATATGCAGAAGCTAAAACCGAAGCCGAACGCGATCGGGAATTGGCAATTTTAGCCGAAGGATGTACCCAAGCCGTCGCCTCGGGTTTACGAGTTAATGCTGGACATGGACTTACCTATTGGAATGTTTATCCTATTGCCACCTTGTTAGGAATGGAAGAACTTAATATCGGTCATACCATTATTTCTCGCGCTGTCTTAGTCGGTCTAGAACGTGCCGTGCGGGAAATGAAACAAGCGATGCACGGGCAACTCTGAGGGAAAGAAAGGCAAGAACTATTCTATTTTTAGGGATTGCCTTTCATAATTTTAAATCCCGATGATCTTCCCCCGATTAGCACTAGAACCCCTGGAGAATGCCAAGAAACAAGCGGATTTGAGTCTTTCGAGATCAAGCCATGGGATTGAGTATAGGAATCTCCTTTACCCTGCGGTTGTTAGAACAAAAATTTGGGAATTCTATTCGGCTAATTCCTCCCCTGAAAGCCCAAACACCGAACCCCATAAAGATTACCCCTGATAATTTGATAAAATTTGCTAACAAAGTAGGGCGGGTTTAGGGTTGGGCGTTGATTTTTTTTCCCATGAGTTACTCTAATGTTGTACGATACTCAATCGAGACTTGTACAAGCCAAAAACTCTACCATGCAAACCTATCACTACATTCTGGCTAGCCAAAAATTCTTATTAGAGGAAGAACCGTTTGAGGAGGTTCTCAAAGAACGGACGAGACATTACCACGAAACCGAAAAAGAGATTGATTTTTGGCAGGTGAACCAACCGGCCTTTCTGGAAGCGCCGGAAATGGCTCAGGTGAAAGCAAAATGCCCTCAACCCTCAGTGGCAGTGATTTCTACCAATCCCCAATTTATCACCTGGTTAAAATTGCGTCTGGAATATGTTCTTACCGGCCAATTTCAGGCCCCCTCTGCTACAATTCCCGATCCTTTAGCCTCCCAAGGGAGTTAAGGAATCCGGTAAACTGCCTGATTAATACTTCCGCGAGACCCCGGATCATAACTATGCGGCTATCCCGACTAACCCGTTTGAAGCGATCGCATTTCTGGCTGAACCCGGCATTTATAGCCCTGAGTGGGTTGGCAATGTTCGCCCCTCAGGGTAATGCTCAACCCACTTATCCGGCCTGTCAACCCCCCCTTGCCGACGAGTATCTTGTCCTAGTTCCCACGGGAACCACGGCTTCTCAGGAGGAGATTCGGCGTTTGATTCCTGGGGCGATCGAGACTACGGTTTGTAGCTATGTGAATGAAACTGTCACCCGTCTGGGTGGATTTGGAAAGGCCGACACCGCCCAAGAATGGGCGCAGTATGTCAATTCTCAAATCGGAATTGCAGCGTATGTGGTCCGTCCTGCGGGAGTGGCTGCTGTTACCCCCAGCCCTCTGTCGGTGGTTCCCTCAGCGGGGACCTACAATCCGCAACCCTTGGGAACAGGTTATGCCGTCTTAGTGGATTTCTTTAGCAATCCCCAAGTAGCGGGCGAGTTGTCCCAAATCTTGAACACCGATATCGGCTTAGTTTCCTACGGACAGCGGCCTTATCTACTCGCTTCGTTAACGAACCAACAAAACCAGGCGAATCAAATATTGCAAACCCTGAGCGATCGCGGTTTTTTCGCAACCATCGTAGATAGCGGTAACGTGATTTTATTAGACAACGCCGTTCGCTTGGACTAATTCAGCCTCTGGTCCCTTCCCCCATGTCTTGGAGGAGGGGACCAGAGGTAGCTCAAACTTTAATCCCGATTCAATAGGTTTGACCTGCGATATAGGCAATACAAACCCCTAAAAGCGCCCCGACAATCACCTGAAACGGAGTGTGACCGAGGAGTTCCTTCAAACGGGCTTCATTCAAATCGTGGTCTTCGCTAAAAAACTCATCCACGATTTGGTTTAAAATGCGAGCTTGCTTTCCGGCGGCTTGTCGGACTCCGGCGGCATCATACATCACGATCACAGCAAAAATTGTAGCGAGGGCAAACTCGGTACTATTCCAGCCAGCCGTTTGCCCGATGCCTGTTGCTAACGCGGTAACCAAGGCTGAATGCGCACTGGGCATTCCGCCAGTTTCGACCAGAACCCGAAAATTAAACTTGCGATTTTTTGCCAATTCGATCGCTAACTTCGCTGATTGAGCGATCAAACAGGCTAGGGTTGCAACCAGCAGCACGCGGTTGTCGATGATATTGCCGATCTCCTGCATGGTATTTTGCGCCTTTTAATGACTGCGGTTGGTGATAAAGTCCGCGAGGGTAACCAGTGGTAGGGCTTTATCGCCAAAACTTGCTAGTTCGGCTTTAGCCTGCTCAATTAACCCTTGAGCTTGCCGCTGTGATTCTTCTAATCCCCAGATACTGGGATAAGTTGCCTTTTGCGCTTGCAAGTCTTTTCCGGCGGTTTTGCCCAACTCTTCCTGAGTCTTCGTAATATCGAGAATATCATCAATGATCTGAAAGGCTAACCCAATATTTTGGGCATAACGGGATAGTCGTTGCAAATCCTCTTCGGAAGCACCTCCCAAGATTGCCCCACAAACCACACAGGCTTCTAATAAGGCCCCGGTTTTATGGGTGTGGATAAAATGCAGGGTTTCTACGGAAGTATCCGTCTTGCCTTCGCATTGCAAGTCTACCACTTGACCCCCAACCACTCCATCGGCCCCAAATGCATGAGCTAATTGGGCGATCGCCTGTAATACCCGAGTTGCCGGGACATTTTGAGTTTGGGTTGCTACCACTTCAAAGGCATACACCAACAACCCATCCCCCGCCAAAATCGCGATATCTTCCCCGTAAACCTTATGATTCGTCAGCTTACCCCGTCGATAATCATCATTATCCATCGCCGGAAGGTCATCATGGATCAAGGACATGGTATGCACCATTTCCAAGGCACAGGCGGTAGGCATCGCCATTTCTACCGTACCCCCAACCAGTTCGCAACTCGCCAAACACAAAATCGGACGTAGACGCTTGCCACCCGCCAGCAGGGAATAGCGCATCGCCTCATAAATCGTTTCGGGGGCCTTTACCGGCAGAGATTGGTCTAATGCCGCTTCTACCAAAGCCTGCCGTTCACCTAAATAGGTTGATAAATCAAATTCGGATTGTTTCCTAACGGAATCGGTATCATTGGTTAAAACCATCCCTTCCTTCCTCGTACTTGTCTTATGAGCTTACGTGTTCCACCGCACCGAGGCGGTTGGCGTTGATGATGAGCTTATGCTGCCTTAGGCAGGGTCTACAAGTCTTTTAGGTTACACCTTAAACCTTGTAAATCGGCTAACGTTCGCCTCTTGCTGCGTCTGGAGTCTCAAACTATTGTAAGGGTTTAAGGTATTTTTACGACTTGAATTTTCCGCCGAAAAAACCCTGTAAAAAAGGGAGTTCTCAGGGACCAATTTTTAACCACCCCCTCAGAACTCCCCTGTGAAAACTTAATTTTTACTCTAATTCCAAGCGCCGGATATAACTCTTGATCGTATTCTCTAAAAGTAGGGTCACCGTCATGGGTCCGACCCCACCGGGAACTGGGGTAATAAATCCAGCCACATCTTTTGCCGAGTCATAGTTAACATCCCCCGTCAGCTTGGATCGGCCTTCATAATCCGTCACGCGGTTGATGCCAACATCAATGACAACGGCACCGGGTTTGACCATTTCTGCGGTGATCAGTTCGGGACGTCCGACAGCCACCACGAGGATGTCTGCATTGCGGGTAATAGCTGCTAAATCGGGCGATCGCGAATGAGCCATTGTTACCGTAGCATCGGCTGCCAACAACATTAAGGCGATCGGTTTGCCCACTAGGATACTACGCCCGACAATCGTCGCTTGCTTTCCTCTGGGGTCAATGCCATACTCTCTTAGCAGGACCATCACCCCGGCAGGGGTACAACTACAGAGTCCGGGTTCCCCCCGCATCAACCGTCCCAAATTCACCGGGTGCAATCCATCAACATCTTTGTCAGGATGGATGTAATTGATCGCCGCTACTGCATCCAGATGGTTCGGTAAAGGCAGTTGTACCAAAATTCCATCCACGCGATCGTCTTCGTTGAGCTCCGCGATCGCCTGCATTAATTCTTCTTGAGTCGTCTTCTTGGGGAAATGCCGTCCGTATGAGGCGATGCCAACTTTCCCAGAGGACCGTTCTTTATTACGAACGTAAGCAGCAGAGGCAGGATTATCCCCCACCATTAGAACGGCCAACCCAGGCGGACGACTGGCTTTCGCGGATAACGCTTCTACCTGCGATCGCAGTTCGTCTTGGATTTTTTCAGCGACGGCTTTCCCGTCTATAATAACGGCTGTTTTGGACATGATAAGCTTGGGCTTTGCTGGAATACTCCGGCTACAGCGGTGAATATTGTTCTCTTGATTGTCTCATAGTCTGACTCGCGCAGATGGGGGAGAAGTTCGTTATAACGACTGAAGTCGTTTCTTCCCGTTTTTAGTAACGACTGAAGTCGTTTCTTCCTTTTTGTAGCAGCAAAAATCTTGCATCGCACCAACTGGCAGGGGATCAAAACCTAGCCCTGTCAAGGCGTATTTGTAGCAAACAAGTAGCAAGCAAGGGGCGCAAGCATTGCGCCCCTACAAGAAACAACGATTTTTCGTCATTAATTAAATTGACCCCCTTGAGAGAGAAACCCCTGAAAGGGTTACTACAAACGTTCGTAGTGACTCCTTTAGGAGTCATCTTGATGTAAGCACCTTGAAAGGGTTAGGGTTCAAAACCCCGCCAGTCTGCAAGACTTCTCAATCCCTCTTAATCCACTCCCTCAATCGGCGCAAATCCTTGGCGCTGAACGTTTTCGCTAACATGACGGGGTTCTAGGAATTGCAGCAGATAATCCGGTCCTCCAGCTTTTGAACCGACCCCAGACAGCTTAAATCCGCCAAAGGGTTGTCGCGCTACGATCGCCCCAGTAATGCCCCGGTTAATATACAGGTTGCCGACTTCAAACTCAGCGTAGGCACGATCAATATGAGAAGGGGTCCGGGAATATAACCCCCCAGTTAGGGCAAAATTTGTCCCGTTAGCAATTTCTAAGGCTTCGTCAAAATCTTTAGCCCGAATCACTGCTAACACTGGACCAAAAATTTCTTCTTGGGCGATCGCCGCATCAGGTTTGACGTTACTAAAAATCGTGGGTCCAATAAAATAACCCTTCTCTGGAACCGCCATTTCTAGGACTAATTCCGCCTCAGCTTTCCCTTTAGTAATATACTCCCGAATGCGATCGCGGGCGTTGGCATCAATTACCGGTCCAATTTGGGTACTCATTGCTTCTGCTACCCCAACATTGAGCGATCGCGTAGCTTCAACCAACCGATTCACAAAGGTTTCATAAACGGGTTCTAACACAATTACCCGAGAACAAGCGGAGCATTTTTGTCCACTATATCCAAATGCCGATTGTACCACCCCTGCCACCGCTGGATCAAGGTCCGCACTTTCATCTACAATCACGGCATTTTTGCCACCCATTTCGGCAATCACCTTTTTCAGGTGTTTTTGTCCCGGTTGCAAAATAGCAGCTTCGGCATAAATTTGACAGCCGACCTCTTGAGACCCCGTAAACACAATGGTATTTACATCGGGATGTTTGACCAGATAGGAACCCACGCTAGAGCCCTTACAGGGGATATATTGAAATACCCCAGCCGGTATTCCTGCTTCGACTAAAATTTCGGCAAATTTAGCGGCAATTACGGATGAAACTTCCGCCGGTTTTAACAAGGTACAATTCCCCGCCACCAACGAAGCAACAGTCATCCCAACCGGAATGGCAAAGGGGAAATTCCAAGGAGAAATGACAATCGTAATCCCCCGGGGTTGATAGTGATAGCGGTTGGTTTCTCCAGCGACATCGTAATTGACTCCGCTATCAAGTCGTTCCATTTCATCGGCATAATAGCGACAAAAATCAATTCCCTCGGAGATTTCTGCATCACATTCCCGTAAGGGTTTGCCAACTTCTAATACCATCCACGCGGATAATTCATGGCGGCGTTGTTCCATTAAATCTCCGGCTTTCCGAAGTAAATTAGCCCGATCGCCGGCGGGGGTGGTTCGCCACTGAGTTAAGGCAGCTTTTGCAGCGGCGATCGCCTGATCTGCCTGTTCCAGCGACATTAACCCAATTTTGCCAATCACTTCCGTAGGATTGGAAGGATTGACCGAATCTACGGTATTTGGGGCATTGATGCGATCGCCATTAATTAAAGGCAGATAAATTTTACCCAGTTGTTGCCGAACCGAGGCTAATGCCGTTGCCGCTTCTTCCCGTTCTTTGGTATCAGCATAATCGCGATCGGGTGCAGCATTGGGTAATGCTTTATTGTGAATGGCGATCGCCTGATTCCCGTTGGGTTGCGGGGGGCCAATTAAACTTTCAATCGGGCGATCTTCCTGACTTTGCCGCACAAACGAACTATTAGCTGTATTTTCGAGTAAGCGGCGAATCAGATACGCCATCCCCGGCAATAGATCCCCATAAGGGCAATAAACCCGTACCCGATACCCCTGTTGCACCAGGGCTTTGGCGAGTTTATCTCCCATGCCGTAAAGCACCTGCATTTCAAAGCGACGGCGGGGGATATTCAGAGTCTGGGCGATCGCGATCGCGTGGGCTTGCGATCGGACATTATGAGACCCGATTGCAGCATACAAATATTCGTGATTTTCTAACAGCAACTGGGTCATCCATTCAAAATTAGCATCGGTTGCTGCTTTATCATTATAAACAGGTTGATGCCAATGTTTTTGGATGGCTTTAATGGTTTCTTGGTCCCAATATGCCCCTTTAACTAAGCGTACTGTTACGGGATTTCCCCGCTTTTTCGCCCACTCAATTAACCCTTGCAGGTCTTTTTCACTATCTCGTAGATAGGCTTGCAAGGTGACGCCAATATCTGTGCGACTGCGGAATTCTTCTTCCATCAACAACCGCTTTAAAATTGACAGGGTGAGGTCTTTATAATGATACTGTTCCATATCAAAATGGACCGCTGCCCCTACGGCTTGGGCGTGACGTAGCAGGGTGCGAATGCGATCAATCACGCGCGCTTCACTCCCCTCAGCATCAATGGGGTCAAATTGGGAATAAAATGCCGTTAATTTAACTGAAACCTGTACTTGGGAAATGTTTTCCCCATCGGCTTCATCAATTTGAGGAACTTTAGACCATTTCTTAGCAACATCGGTGAGTTGAGTCATCAAATCTAGGTAGCGTTCTAGATAAGATTGCGCCTCTGCTTCGGTAATCACCGCTTCCCCTAGCAAGTCCATTGTAAACCCCATTTTGTCTTTACGAAGACGTTCAATAGTTTTAAGGGCTTGCTTAATATTTTCCCCGGAAATGTATTTTTGTGCCAGGGTTTCTACGGCAGTGGATACGGTGGTGGCTGCAATTTGACCGGGAACGGAATCCCCCCCACTAAACCCAATTAGTTTTTTGAGGGTGTCGGGGAGTTCTACTTCCTCCACGGTCAAGTATTCTTGTAAGTGACGAGCAATTTCCGGTTTGCTTCGTAATGCCGGCAGACAGTCAATAAAGCGAAATAACTGGACCCGTAAACCGGGGTTGCTCATCGCCCAGTCCAGAATCTTATCATCCCAGCGCATTTGGTCTTGCAATTGGGCAAAAAATGAGCGCTTTTCCTGGGTTGCCGCCAGGAGTTGCTTGGCGATTTCTTGAGTTTTGGCTTCGTATGTTGTGCTTTTAGACGCTTGTACTACCACGGCTGACTTTCCCCTTTTTCCACGTTACACGACGGGTCAGGTCTCCGACGCGATCGCGCCATTGACTGCCAAACTCAATATTATAACTTTTTTCCCAGTTTGATTCTAGAAAAATCCCAGGCCAGAGGTGAAAATTTTCAGCATTTTTACTTAGGTTATCCAGGAATATTGGGCTGATTTAATGCAATAAATTCGTGATAATTATCTAAAAATAGATAGGCTCATTTCAATCAATTAAACCCTAAAAATTGAGCAGAGGAAGCATCTCGCTCCCTACTACAATCCCGCATTTCCTACAAGGGAAAATGAACAAGGGCACGTCTGTTGCAATGAATCATCTAGTGCAAGCAAGGGAATGAGATGCTCCCTCTCTTTGAAAGAGTTCGCCAATTCATGTAGACTCCCTACCTTAAACCTTGACTTCGACTCATTTTGACAGATCCTAGTTAGTTCCAATAAATTTATACAAAACTACACCCATTTAAGCCAAATTAATTGATGCAATTTATCCCCCATATTCAAAGAGAATTTCATTCCGTTCTACTGCATCTAAATGCCCTTGACTAGAATATCCATTAAACAGGTTGTGGACTGCGGATGGAGGAAGTAATGTCGTATGCCACGTCTGCAAGAAGTTCTTTAAGAGTTTATCCTGTTCCTGTCGAAATCCATCTAAATAATTGCCTCGGTTGAGAATAGCAAAACAAATCCAGCCTTTATCCTCGGTGGGCAGGATTCCCGCGAGGGCGCTGACATCCCATAAAGTGCCGGTTTTGACGACTGCACCCCCAGGAATCTCTCGGTAGTCCATTGTTCCGCCATCGCGACCCGCGACGGGAAATAAATCACTTAAGTTGAGATTGTGGGGTTGTAAAAATTGTTGGATTGCCATAAACATTCCACAAGTGGCCCGGGGAGAAATTTGATTTTCTTGTCCCAAACCCGACCCATTAATTAGCTGAATTTCTGACAGGGGAACTCCGGCTGCTTCGGCGGAAAGTTTACGAACTTGGTTGATTCCCCCCAAAGAATCAGCTAACATTTGAGCCATGACGTTATTGCTGTAAATGTTCATCTGTTTTAACAGCTCACGCAAGGGCAGGGACCGATGGCGGACTAATAAGGTTTGGTTGGGAATCGGTTTGTCGGCGATCGCAATTTTTCCGGCGATCGCGACTTGAGGTTTCCGAGTCCCCGGTGCCATTTGCCAATATGCATAATCTGCCTCCGGGGTCCAGAGGCTCTCATTCAGTGCCTCTCGCAACATTTCGCCACTCACTTCGGGATTCTCGTAAAAATTCATCGAGAAGTTGCCCGTAATAATTAAATTACCCGTTACGCGACGAATCCCCATTTGATTTAGGGTATTACCGAGAACGATCGCCTCTTCCCAAATGAAAAACGGATCATCTCCCCCGGTGATAATTAAATCCCCCTGTAAAACCCCATCAACAATTTCACCCTGAGTCCCGATCAGAATTTCAAATTGATGATTGATGTCCCACGTTAACAACGACGCTAAAGAGGTGGCGACTTTCGTAATTGAAGCCGCAGGAAGGGGAACCGTCCCCTGGTTGTTGGCAAGGAGTTGATGACTCGATTGCACCCATACCCCTTGAGCTTCGGTGGGTAGGCCCTTGACGACCAATCCCTGCAAGTATTGCTGCACCTGCTGCTCAGTGGCTGGATCCGCAATTTGACTAAGAACGTAGCCCGGAATTGCCGGTCCCACCACTAACTCGACTGCATTTTCCCGAGGGAGTTTTAGCCCCATCATATCCAACCAGACCGAGAGCAAACCAGAACTGAGTAAATCCAGCATTACCACAAATTCGTAAAGCGTTCTATTATCCTTTTTACAGTGTTTTGTCAGCGATACCCTAAAAAGAAGCAAGGAATGAGAGGGGCTTCACCTTGCCGATCAGGGCTTCTTAGCAATACCGAAAAATTTTTTCCAGAATCGATTTGTAAGATTTATGCGTTGGTTTAAGGCTTCTGGTAAAATTTGTAAGGTTTCTATGACTTCGATCAATGGGATCTTCACGGGCACGGATCGCTATAGATGCTATGGGCGGGGATAATGCCCCCGCAGCAATCGTCACGGGAGCGCTTAAAGCAGCCTCTGAGTTGGACGTAGATATTCTTTTGGTTGGCGATCCTGAAAAGATCGATACCTGCCTCAAGGAACATCAAAAAGACGCCAACTTCCCCAATCTGAATCAGGTGGAAATTGTTCCCGCTGATGAGGTGGTGGAAATGCATGAGGAGCCTTTAAGCGCGTTAAAACGGAAGCGTAATGCTTCCATTCGGGTGGCTATGGAATTGGTGAAAAATAACCAAGCCCAGGCCATTGTTTCAGCAGGGCACTCCGGTGCGGCAATGGCGGCAGCCCTTTTACATTTGGGGCGGCTGCGAGGTATTGACCGGCCAGCCATTGGTGCCATTTTTCCGACGAGTGTTCCCAATAAGTCCGTTCTGATTTTGGATGTGGGGGCGAACGTTGATTGTCGTCCTAAGTTCCTAGAACAGTTCGCGGTGATGGGAACGATTTACAGCCAATACGTTTTGGGGGTAGAAGAACCCAAGGTAGGACTGCTCAATATTGGGGAAGAACCCTCGAAGGGCAACGATCAGGCCGTTCGCACCCATCAGATGTTGGTTGACAATCCACTGGTTCCCTTTTACGGGAACGCGGAGGGTCGCGACATTCTGTCGGGTAACTTTGATGTGATCGTCTGTGATGGCTTTGTCGGTAACGTTGTGTTGAAATTCGCCGAGGGTCTTGGGGAAATTGTTCTCAATATTCTCAAAGAAGAGTTGACCCAGGGAATCCAAGGGAAAATCGGGGTTACCCTGTTAAAACCCAGTTTGAAACGGTTTAAACAACGGGTCGATCATGTAGAACGGGGAGGCGGCTTATTATTGGGAGTCGCCGGAATTTGCATTATTACTCATGGCAGTTCCCAAGGTGCCACGGTTTATAATGCGATTCGTTTGGCCAAAGATGCCATCGACCACAATGTGATCGATCGAATGCAGTCTCAGTTTGAATTGCACAAGCAGCTAACGGCAGTACCCGAACCGACGGCTGAAAGTTAACGGTACCGATCCGGCTGCGATCGCGCCTGGGATACTCGAAATAACCGCGTATGACTCAAGAACCGACCGAGGGAGAATCAGTTTGAAAGAAATAGGGGTAGGCATTGCAATTACAGGAAGCGGTTCGGCGACTCCAACGAACGCCCTAGATAATCAAGCGCTTTGTCAGATGGTGGAGACTTCGGAGGAGTGGATCGAGTCTCGCACGGGGATTCGTTCCCGTCGGGTGGCTTCGATTGAAGAGTCACTGACCGAACTGGCGACTCAGGCAGCCCGAGAGGCAGTCGCCATGTCCGGTATCCAACCCACGGACCTAGATTTGATTGTTCTGGCGACTTCGACGGCAGATGACCTGTTTGGCAGTGCTTCCAAAATTCAGGCTAATCTAGGGGCAACAAGGGCAGTCGCTTTTGACCTCACCGCTGCCTGTTCGGGGTTTCTGTTTGGTTTCGTCACCGCGGCCCAATTTGTCCGCACGGGGGTCTACAAAAATGTCCTGGTGATTGGGGCTGATGTCCTTTCGCGCTGGGTGGATTGGAGCGATCGCCGCACCTGTATTTTGTTTGGCGATGGTGCCGGTGCCGTGGTGATGCAGGCCAACACCACTCGTGATCGCCTCCTCGGTTTTGAACTGTGCAGCGATGGTACCCAAAATGACTGTCTGACTCTGGCTTTCCAACCCCAAGAAAAAGCCCTCACCCCTACGGTGTCCGTTGGCCCAGGCACCTATCAGTTCATCGAAATGAATGGTAAAGAAGTCTACCGATTCGCCGTAAAACGAGTGCCGGAAGTCATCGAAAAAGCCCTATATCGAGCGGATATTGGGGTCGATCGCGTGGACTGGCTGTTGCTGCATCAAGCCAATCAGCGCATTCTCGATGCCGTCGCCGTCAGACTTAACATTCCCACCCATAAAGTCTTGGGCAATCTCGCCAACTATGGCAACACCTCCGCTGCTTCTATCCCGATCGCCTTGGATGAAGCGGTGCGATCGGGCAAAATTCAACCCGGAGATGTGATTGCCGCTGCCGGTTTTGGTGCTGGGCTGACTTGGGGTTCTGCCATTTTTGAATGGGGGTAACCCACCCGAAGTCACTCTCCCTCTATTTATTGACCCCTAACAACGAACAACTGACTAATGACGAAAACAGCATGGGTGTTTCCGGGACAGGGTTCCCAAGCCCTAGGCATGGGCGGAGATTTAGCAACCCTACCCATCGCTCAAGAAAAATATGCCGCCGCTGAGACCATTCTCGGCTGGTCCGTTCTGGAAATTTGCACCAGCGCCGAAGATAAACTCACCAGCAGTCTCTACACCCAACCGAGTCTCTACGTTGTCGAGAGCATTCTGGCTGATTTAATGCGCGATCGCGCTCAACAGCCTGACTTGGTTGCCGGTCATAGTTTGGGCGAATATGTTGCCCTCTATGCCGCTGGGGTCTTTGACTTCGAGACGGGATTACAACTGGTCAAACATCGGGCAGAATTAATGAACACGATTGCCGGGGGCCAAATGACGGCCCTAATTGGCTTTAACCGGGAACAGCTTGAGGAGCAAATTCGGGCCACCCCCGATGTGGTCCTAGCCAATGACAACAGTGACGGTCAAGTGGTCATTTCGGGGACTCCTGAAGCTGTAGATGCAGTTGTCGCAGCCATCAAGGTAAAACGCGCCGTCAAATTAAATGTCGCCGGTGCGTTTCATTCCCCCTTCATGGAACCCGCACAGGTTGAATTCCAAAAAGCTCTCGATGCGGTTCCCTTTACCGATGCAATAGTTGCGGTTTTATCTAATACCGACCCCACCCCCGAAACGAGAGCCGAAGTTTTAAAACAACGTCTCTCTAAGCAGATGACGGGTTCGGTGCGGTGGCGGGAAATCATGTTACAACTCCCCCAGGAAGGCATCAACCAGGTCGTAGAAATTGGCCCGGGCAAGGTACTCAGTAATTTAATCAAACGCACTTGTTCCGATCTCGTCCTTGCCAATGTCAGCACGGTAGCTGACTTACCGGGATAATTTTCCCCCAACAGACGCCCTAATTTATTGCGTCTGTTTTTCCCCTAATTTCTAATCATTGATTCCTCATTTCTTGTGGAAAAAAACCGCGAACCTGTTGTCAGCTTACTTCTGTATCGCTTGTTTAAGTGGTCAGTGATTAGCCCCTTACTTCATACCTACTTCCGGGGACGGATCTATGGTGCTGAAAACGTGCCCATGTCAGGTCCTCTGGTTGTGGTTAGCAATCATGCCAGTGATTATGACCCCCCGATTCTGGCTAGCTGTATGAATCGCCCGGTCGCTTTTATGGCTAAGGAGGAATTATTTAAAGTTCCTGCTTTAAGAGAAGCAATTACGTTATATGGGGCCTATCCAGTTCGCCGAGGTGCGGGCGATCGCGCTGCGATGCGGGCGGCATTGTCTGTCCTAGATGCGGGTTGGGCAACAGGGCTATTTTTGGACGGAACCCGGAGCCCCGATGCACGCATTCACGACCCTAAACTCGGGGCGGCATTGATTGCAGCTAAGGCTCAAGTGCCTCTGTTGCCGGTGAGTTTGTGGGGAACCCAGGCGATCGTTAAAAAAGGCGCACTGATTCCCAAACCGGTCCCGGTGACAATCCGCATCGCAGAGGTAATCCCCGCCCCAACTTCTACGAAGCGAGAAGAATTAGAGGCAATAACCCAGCAGTGTGTACAGGTAATTCATGGGTTACATGATTTAGGCCGCTGATTCATTTGAGGGAGATGAGGGTGGTTCAACAACCAGCTTCCCCCATCTCTACTAATCTTCTTCCCCAGGACTGGATGGGGCAAACCTGGCTCCCGTGAGGCCGGTAGTTACCCACAAAATAGCTCGGGCTCCATCACGAATTGCTTTTTCAAGGGGTTCGGGCGATCGCCCCGAGGGTACGGGTAGGGATTTGAAGGTAATCCCTCGACTCCCTAGGACAATCTCTCCAATCACCTGGGCGCGGCGCATATGGTCATCTGAGGTAACCAAATACACGCTCTCAATCCCGTGGGACTTCAATTCATCGACTAGAGTTGTAAAATTGGTAACCGTATCCTGGGCTTGATAGTCTAGATGCACCCGCGTCAGGTCAATCCCAGCTTCTGAGAAAACCCATTCGGCATATTCTGGATTGCTGCCACCGGAGACCCAGATCTCTAACTGGGGATTTTTTTGGGCAAACTCTGCCGCAAATTCTTCTCGCTCTAAAGCCCCACCCAAAACCAACAGCGCTTGGGGGGTATCAATATAGTTTCTGACTTGTTTGTAGGCGATCGAGCCTATCAGGGACAATCCCAAAAGCAGCCATACCAAAGATCTGCCTGGGGATTGCTTCGTTTTTGCACTCCTGTGAAGTCTTCCTTTCAGACAGATCTTCAACAACATATCTCAAGTTACCAACTATTTATTCAGTAGTCACGGAACCAGTCCCCGGATTTCGTGATCCACGAACCGGGGGCAAGATTTCATACTATAGACTAACAGAGAACGGGACTGGCCGGATTTGAACCGGCGACCTAGCGCTTCAGATTTGTGTGAGTTTCCTCACTCTCTGGACTATTCCTTCACCTTAGACTTTAGGTCCGTAGGCGGTGGCCGTTACGTTTGAGGAGGTTTGTACTTTATAGCGTAGACTTTCGGGGATATAAGGGGTAATAAAGGAGAGAAATCGTTTTCCTTCCTGGGTTCCCATTCTCAGACGGTAAGCCGTTGCCGTTTTACTCAGCCCCCATTTAAATCCCCACATTTCCGAAAAATAATCAATAATGATTTCATTTTCCGATTCACAGAGGTGGGTGTTTAGATAAACGTCTAGGGCGTGAATTTTACCGTCCCTTTTTTTAAAGGACTTGGACCCTTGGTCTAAAAACCAGATGGCGATTCCCGCTGGGGTTAAGAGGTTCAAAAACTTAGAGGTGACCGTTTTAATACCGCCACAATAGAGTTTCTTTACCAAGACCCGAGTTAGGGGAATCAACTTGGGTTCTAAACGCAGGAGTTCGTCCCCCCGGTTCGTTGTTCGACGTCGGACGCTAACGGGCTGTTGGGTGATTTGTTCGAGAAGTTGTTTTTTAAATAAAACGTAACTCTCTTGGGTCGCCCGATGAGGAATAAAAAAATTATTTTGATTTTTTTTGCCCCGACCCAATAACATACCCACCAAAACGCCCCGTTGTTCTATTTTGGATGTGACATTTAAGCCCATCTCTAATCTCTCGCTCAAACCAGTCTCTGCACCTTCCTTTGACAGCTAGATTCGGACGGGGACAGGATCGAAAGTAAATTCTCTCCTGAGCCTTTTGTTGTTTAGCAGTTCAAAGGCTTGGCTCAAGATTACCTTATTTGTTAAAGTTACTTCTCCAGGAAGACTGAAAACAGACGTAGGCTTTCTTGAATTTGACCACATTCACTCATGGAGTTTCCTCCACGGTGCCCGATACTTCAGGAGGCGCTTGCTCTATCCTACTGAGCCACAGCCCCAAGGCTAAAATTGATTGTAGCAGACCAGGGGACAACTCGTCTGTAGTTTTGCGGAGTCTAGGAGTTGTCAGGGGTCGGGCGATCGCCTGTAAATTCTTGGAGGTAGCGGCTTCTAGGGTCAGGGTGGATAGACTCAGGGCGATCGCCCCAAATCTCCGTCCTGGGGAGGAGGAAACCCTAACCTTTGGAGGTTGGCAAATCACTGGATTGCGATCGCCATCACTTGGCAAGTTTGGTTTGGTCACTCAAATGGTGGAAAATGCCTCACTCTCCAGGGAAGGAAACGTCACAGAAATCGTGAAATGCTCGTCACTGAAGAGTTTTGAAGAAAGCGGGATACTTGAAGCTATCAACAAGCGCAAAAGGAAACCTGACTATGATTCGCATCCGGGACATCGTGCAACAAGCTTTGGCAATGGGGTATCTCACCGTTGAAGCTGAGGACCAGCTTCGTGATCTGCTGAGTGCCAAATATGATTTAGAAGACCTCAATGCCTTCATGACCCTACAGCACGCTAGTATGTCTGGACGAATTAAGCAACAGTCTAGGTTGACGCGCTACAAAGCTAATGCAGATAGGAGGGACAGAGTATCTTAGGGATGCCGGCTAACCAATCCTGTTCAGGTCTCTTCTAGAGGCGGTGATTTCGGGTAGCAGAAATTCATCTAAAAAATTGCCAATTAGGGATTGAATATTTGCCAGAATTGGAGAGGGAAAGATAGCCGTTGAGATGGAATAGGCGATCGCCGGCCCTGGGAGTTAAACAAAACCGGATATGTTATCATTTTTAGAATTTTTTAAGGAATCCGGGTAGCTTAGCTTGATATTGGAGATTGCTCTCGATTTCAAGACCCCAGTGCCATCTGTGGTGCCTTGGGAAAAATTTCCGGTAGGGGGTAACAACCCGAGGGATTAGACCCATCACCCCCTATAATTACGGGGACAACAGAGGGGCGCTAAGTAGTCCTATCGTGCATCTAATTCAGGAGAACTCACGGCATGGCATTTATCATCTCAACCATCAATATGAAGGGGGGCGTAGGGAAGACAACGCTAACCGTTAATTTAGCCACCTGTTTAGCAAAAGATTATCACAAACGAGTGCTAGTCGTAGACCTAGATACTCAAATTAGTGCGACCCTAAGTTTAGTCTCTCCTCATGAGTTTTCTAAACTGCGGAAAGAAAAACGCACTTTAAAACATTTAGTCAATGATTTTATTCAACCCATTGACCAAAAATCTTTACCCATTCAAGATGTCATCAAACCCTATATTGGAAATATTAAAGGATTAGATTTATTGCCGGGAGATCTAGAAATATATGATGATTTTATGGTATCCGAAGTTCTCCACAAGAAGGCTTTGCATCTGGGAAAAGATAACTTTGAAGAAGTCTGGACTAAATTAGAGCAAATCTTAGTCCGAGGGGTTTTAGAGCCGGTGATGAAAGATTATGACTTTATTATCCTAGACTGCGCTCCCGGCTATAATTTATTAACTCGGAGTGCCTTAGTTGCTAGTGATTACTATCTGCTTCCCGCTAAACCCGAACCCCTATCTTTGATTGGAATTCAGTTGCTAGAAAGACGAATTAATCAACTTAGAGAAATTTACAAAGACCAAAAACCCCTTGATTTAGAAATGATCGGGATAGTTTTTACCATGTCTGGAAATTTGCTAACGGGTAGATATTATCGTCAAGTGATGCGGCGGGTGCATGATGATTTTGGAGAGACAAAAATTTTTAAGATTAGAATACCGATGGATGTCAATGTTTCTAAAGCTGTGGATAGTTTTCTGCCAGTTTCTTTAACCCATCCTACCTCAATTGGTGCCAAAGCCTTTTCCCAGCTAACCGAAGAATTTATACAAAAACTTCAATTGATCGTAGAGATGAAGGAGCAAAAAAATAAGCTAAATTTAGTTAATTTAGATTAAATTTGTTACAAAAAATTTTTGATTTTTCCAATTTTACAGTCAGGCGAATAGACGTCTTGAAAGTCTAGAAAAGGGAAATTTTGCCATTTATGCTACTATTAACCCGACTGGAAGGCTACCTCTAAATCTCGTTGAAATTGTGCAGCTTTCCTTAGGATAATCAACCTTGTAAAACCCGTTGAGCACGGAAGCGGACCGGTTTTTGACGAGGGGATTTAACTACTGATTTTTTCAGGTTGCAGCCCGCATATCCATGGGGCAGTATCCAGGGTAAAATTAAAAACAGCGATCGCAGTTATTCTCCTTTTTTGTCATGGTATGGCGAATTTCTGGTTTTAAAACAGTTTTTCTAGCTGTAGTTGCCACTTTATCCGGACACTTGGTGGGGGATTTCCCCTTGCTTTTTACCGTGGTTCTGTTCCTGGGTATGGCTTATGCCTATCCTGTTGTTGAGTGGTTATTTTGGCGATCGCCGGGTAAATCTTCTGAGGAACGGTGGCGCTGGTTTCATTTACGGGAAGGGTTAAATGGATTAATTGTCTTTTTTGGATCCCTGTTCCTGGCAATGGCGATCGCCTCTGTGATCACGGGAGGAACCCTAATTGTGATAGTCTCTCTACTCTCAACCTGGTTTGGTGATGCGTTCACTCCGGAGTTAGCTGGGTTATTCGGACAACATACGGGTTATGGGTTGAGGCGATCGCTCTTGAGTCTGACTTTTCCAGGTTGGTTTGCGATCGCCATTTGTCTTTACCGATACGAATTTTGGGTACAGCAACAGCGATCGCGGCAAAAATCAGGGATTTCGACTCCCCCTTCCCATCGTCAGGTGAAACCCGGACCTGTGAATTCCGTCGACCTTGACCTCGATCGCCTCCGCAGTAAGTTAGGTTTAACCCACATGAAAGCGCGTCAACCGCGCAAACCCAAACCGTAATTCGCCAAAAAAACAGGATTTTGTTATAACCAAACAGTTACCGGATGCAGATTGCCATGACTCAAACTGCTTTGGCGCTATACGAACCAACTGCGACTCTGAAACCCGTAGATGAGAATATCTGGATTGCCGATGGACCCCTTATTAAAATGGCGATGTATGGCACATTTATTCCCTTCTCCACCCGCATGACCCTGGTACGTCTTCAGAATGGGGATTTATGGTGTCATTCCCCGATCGCCCTTACGGAGAGACTGAAAGCTGAAATTGATGCACTCGGTCCCGTGCGTTATCTAATTTCTCCCAATAAAATTCATTATGCTCACATTGCGACTTGGGCAAAAGTCTACCCAGAAGCAACTGCATGGGCTTCCCCAGGGGTGCGAGAACGGGCAGCGCAGCAGCAGATTGAGGTAAGTTTTGATGCTGATTTAACCGATGAAGCGCCGCCAGATTGGAAGGCTGACCTAGATCAGGTGATATTTCGGGGGAGTCGATTTATGGATGAAGTGGTCTTTTTTCACCGCCGTAGTCAAACTTTAATTCTTACAGATTTAATTGAAAATTTTGAATTGCACAAAGTACCTTTTCAGTATAAATTGATGGTGAAGTTGGGGGGGGTTGTTGACCCAGATGGTAAAACTCCGTTTGATTTGCGGATGACATTTTTGGGGCGGAAAAACCAAGCCCGTATTGGGTTTAAGCAGATATTGTCTTGGGAACCTAATAAAATTATTTTGGCTCATGGTCGCTGGTATGACAGGAATGGTATGGATGAGCTGCGACGGGCGTTTCGGTGGTTGGGGAGGGGGGATGAGGACTGAAGTCCTGACTAGGAACATGGGGAGGGGAAACGACTGAAGTCGTTATTACAAACAGGAGGGAGATGGTTTATCCGCTTTTTGTAGTAACGACTTGAGTTGTTATTTCCGCTTTTTGAAATTCCACTTATTAGAGGGGGCTCGGGTTTTTCCGGAGATCCCACGATAAAATTGAGACAATTGAGTAAACCCTGTCGGAAAAAACGATGCAAGAACCACAGATAGAAAATAATACTAACCCCACTGAGGTGCAACCCGTTGCGGCTAGTGGGTTTCAAAGAGCCTTAGGAGATTGGCGGTTGAAATTTGGGCTGATTGGATCCGCAGTGGGACTCGCGGTCCTGGGATTATTCTCATTCCTGTTCTTTTGGCACCATACGGTAGCAGAGATGGGAATGCGGTCCTGGGCCTCTAGTGCTAGCGCGACTCCCATTGAATGCATGATTCAAGATACCAATAGCGATGGATATGTCAGTTGCAGTGCCATGTTACAAGGGCAGGTGGTGCCGTTGGAATGTGGTTCGAGTTTGTTTAATATTGGTTGTCGGGTTAACTACGGTGCCGCAGCAGCGCCCCAGGTACGGTCCCCAAATAGATAAATGATCGGGTTAAGATTTTCGGGTTTATCCGATGATATAGAGAGGCCCAATAATGTTGCGCCTTTACAAGTGGGGGTTTAAAGCGACTCACAGGCGATCGCCCTTTGAGTTTGTGGGATAGGGACGGTGGACCCGCGAAGGCTTTAGGGCTGACGAGGAACCGGGAGGGCTATAATTTGGGATTGGGTCAATTCCTATACCCTGGATCTACTTGTCGAGGATAACTGTGGTTCGCAAACGCCCTGAAATCATTCTGCTGTCCTTATTTCACCTCTTTGGAGAAGGCGCTCGCCCCGATCGCTGTGTTCACCCCCAATTTTCGAGCAACGGCGAACCTCGGAAAATGGGTCCGGGGTTTGTCGTTTTTTTGCTTTTCGGTGTTGCCTTGTCTCTAAGCGGGTCCACAGTAGGCAGTGCTACGCCTTTGATTTCCTCCTCTGTTCCAGAGGTGATGTCAAGGAGTCTTAATCTAGGGGAGGACCAACTGCCCGAGGGGTTTTCTCCCATAGCACAAGGCGATCGCAACGGAGTGATGCGTCAGGGAACGGAACTCCGATGGAATGGACAGGGGCGATCGCTGGATTGGATTTCTTGGACCCTAGAGGGGAATCCGGGGCAAATTCGATACGCCATTGTGGATACGGCCCTCATGCAGCAAATGGGGGTGGAGTTGTTAAATACCGATGATGCCCGCGTTCAGCCTGTGCGTTGGTTCTCGGACCCGGAAGTTCAACCGTTAGATTTGCCGGTGCGTTGGAGTCAAAACAGACGGTATCTGGATATTACCCCACTGGCACAACAAGCGGGGTGGCAGTTGCGAGAGTCTGGGCAATTTTTAGAAGTAACCTCACCTGTGGCAACGGTAAAGGGAATTCAACAAGGGCAACAGCCGTGGGGCGATCGCCTCATTCTAGACCTAAAAGGGACTCCTTTGTTTACGGTCAGTTCTACCCCCATTGAAGCGACGCCCCAAGATGAAGACCCGGATCCGGATGGGGTACAAGGCGATCGCCCCCCGGTGTTACCGTTACAAGAATTTGTGATTACCCTGGATGCCAATCTCGCGCCGGAACTCCTCAATGCCACAGCGATCGCCAAGGATAATCTCACAGGAAATAACAACCCCGTAGCATCGGCACCGACTGATTCTTCGGCCAGAACAAAAATTGCTTTAACGTTAGAACAGACAGGATTTGAGGGAATTATCGATACGTCAGGCGATCGCACCACCTTGCGATTACAGATTCCCCAGATGTGGCGACCCCGGGTATGGAGCGATCGCAATCCCAACCGCCTGATCATCGACATTCAACCGGATGTTGTCACTGAGCGTAACATCCTCTGGGCATCCGGAGTCCGGTGGCGACAGCAACTCATCGAAGTCGCAGACAGTCGCTTTCCTGTCGTCTGGTTAGAACTCAACCATCGCAACCAGTCCACCACCTTGCTCAAACCGATTACCGCCAATCCGGGTTTACCGGGTATTGCCGAACTCAGTCAAATAGCGGATCGACTGGGTGCGAATGCAGCTATTAACGGGGGATTTTTCAATCGGAATAATCAACTTCCCTTGGGTGCCATTCGCGAAAACGGACGCTGGATATCCAGTCCCATTCTCAACCGAGGGGCGATCGCCTGGAATGATGCGGGAAGTGCTATCATTGGACGTCTCACCTTAGAGGAAACCCTGACTACTGCTGAGGGAGAAGCGTTACCTATCTTGTTTTTAAATAGCGGCTATGTCAAAGCCGGAATTTCCCGTTATACACCGGAGTGGGGAGAAACCTATACCACCCTGATTGATGATGAAATTATTGTGGCGATCGAGGGCGGGAAAGTGACCCAACACCTCCAGGGGGCGAAAGCGGGAGAAAGCACCTTTGCCATACCGGAAACGGGGTTTTTATTAACCTTACGGTCCTTTGCATCCGCCTTACCCAGACTCCCTATCGGGACATCCGTCCTGATCAATCGGGCCACCGTCCCTTCTTACTTTGAAGTATATCCGCACATTTTAGGGGCTGGACCTGTCTTACTCAGCAATAATTCGACGGTTTTAGATCCAGAAGCTGAACAATTCAACTCTAACTTTATCGAAGGAAAAGCCTCTCGAAGTGCGATCGGTCAAACTGCCGAAGGTCGGCTAGTGATTGCGATCGTCCACCACCGCACCAACGGACCAGGGCCCACCCTCACCGAAATGGCCCAAATCATGCAACAGCTAGGATCCGTCAACGCCCTCAACCTAGATGGTGGCGGTTCCACGACCCTATTTTTAGGAGGTCAACTCCTAGAACATCCCCCCCGCATTATCCCCCGCATTCACAACGGATTAGGTATCTTCCTACAATCCGACTAAGATAATGTCAGTAGTAACAACTTCAGGCGTTACTACAAACTAGCGCGGAAACGGCTGAAGTCGCTAGAACAAACGGGGAAGTTATTGAGGGGGTTTGCATAGGTTTTTTAGGATGGTTTCGTGTTCTTGGCCTTCTAGGACCCAGGGTTCTGCTGGTTTGATGCGATCGCTAAGTCCGAGGATAAAGCGGTTGCTGTCGGACCCTAATGATTCACAAGTGGTTTGTAGACAGAGGAGGTCTCTTCCTGTTAATTGACTGAAAAAAGACGTTAATATCCCGGCTTCTAAAAAACAAACGGGACGCTTCCATTGGGGGGCTTGGTCTGCGTAGGGGGAGTTTTTAGCGATAATGATTAAGAATCCATCTTGATAATGGTCTTGATTTAACTCCATTTTTCCCCAACCCATTGTTTTCCAAAATTGTTGGAAACATTGGATGAATTGTACCATTTCCATTTGAGAAATGGCTTTCCCATAGTAATCGGATATTTCTTCACAAAAGCGAACGTAAAAGTTTTTTCCCCACCATTTACCACAGTTAAAGAGGACTAATCGGGCAGCGGACCCGGTTTCCTGTTCAAGTCCGCTATAGATGGCGGAAATTAAGGTTTCGGGAATGGCAAGGAGGCGATCGCCTCGGCGGTTTTCCAGTAGTCCTAGTTCTAAGTCGCCTTTCACATAGACATCGTATGCAAAATAGTTGCCCGGGAGTTGTTGCTCTTTAAGCAGATTAGAAATTGATATCATAGTTTTACGGTTAGTCCTGTTCTGGGTTTATTTTTAGATAGTTTTTGAGAAGTCGTTATTCTGGTTTATTTTCATCCAATAAAATGGTTTTTGCTTTCTCTAAAAACGGCTGAATTAGGGGAAATTGTTTGTCGGAGAGTTCTTCTTTCAAACCCTGGAGTAATAATTCATACAGTTGACGTTCGACGGTTTGGCTTTGGTGATTTTGTACCAACCCGGTCATCCAATCTTTTAGGCGCAAGGTGAGAAATTCCGGGTCACTTAATAACATGGCTGTCCCACAGTAGCGACTAATCAAGAGCCAGTGTTTTAGCGATCGCTCTAGGATTTCTTGGCTTTCATCGGGAAAGGCGGCAACCAGGCGATCGGCTACGGGTTGAAAAATTCGTTCTTCTTTGTCTCGGAGGGTTTCATATGCCTCCATTCGTCTCACCAAAGACACCGAATAGCGTCGGAAAAGGTCAATTTCAGTGGTCTGTAAATAACGCTGTTCAGCTTGTTCTAGCAGTCGCGCAATCTCGGGGTGCATGGTGATGTTTTAAGGTGGGTTTGAGCCTGAAAAAATTTAAAGCAAGCAGTCCAATCGTTCCCTAATCCTTTTTGTAGTAGGGATTGAAGCCGTTACAGCAAGTCCTACCCAATCAGATTTTAAAAGTCTAGAATTGTTCAAATTAGCCCGCTTGTGCGGGCTTTATTTGGGTCTGACGACCCTTCCCAGGTGAGACTATTTTCTCCTAAAAGGCTTCCAATAAATCAATGAGGGTAACTTCTTCTTGCGATAAAGAAGCAGTGCCTAAAGACGATGACGGTTTAGGAAAGGAACCGACTTCTGGGGTACCTTCCCAAGGCAGCAAACGGAAATAATCCTCTACTCCTAGGGTCCATCGGGAGGAGGGGTCCGTCGGTATTCCGCTAGAACGGGTAGAGAGGAGTTCTCCTTGCCAATTGAATTGACTAAAATATTCTTGTACGGAGAGTTGTAATAAGGATTTGCCGTTATTCATCGCAAGCGTTCTCCGGCTTCTAGGCGTTGTTGAATATCACGAGCAGTGGCTCCTTCATTTTGCCAGAATGCAGCAGCATCAATGCGGTCTTGACTGCCGAGTAAAAATTTACAATAGGTTTCACCCATTGAGTAACATTGAAGTTCGATGCAGCTTAACTGTTTGTTGACCAAGCAGGTGAAGAATCCGGCAAATAAACCAGCGTAGATATAGCAGACGGGTTTACCCACGTCACCGAGGGTGCGTGCAACCGCAGAATCAAACAGGTTAATAAACATAAATCCATGTTTGCGATCGCTCAAATCCACTTCCCAGCGTCCCCACCCCTGGGCGGTAAAGGGCCACCACCAAGTCTCTAACAGGAACATCAGGTTCGCTTGACGGATATCCCGCTCATATTCTTTCTCAAACCACTTTTTGAAAAATTCGGCGTCTTTGGTCCCCCATTCGCAACCAATGGTGTACATGATCACCGATGCAGCACTGCCGACTTCTTCTTCTAAACCCTCAACTAGACCAATAATAAAGTCTTCGCTGGTAAAGGTATTCCGTCCCTCATTCCAGTCTGTGACAATTCCCGTGTCAGAATGAAATGAAAAGAAATCCTGAAAGCCATAGTGATTGTGCTTTTTAGGCTGCTTTTGCTGACGATCTCGTTCTATGTTAGCAGCCAGTTTTTTAGGGGTAGATACTACCATCAGACAATACTCCTGGTGATGGGATGGGGTCTTGATTTAGGCGCTGTCCCGGTCAGTTCCGTTCAGCGGCTGACTGGCTGCCTGGGGGTGGGTTGTCTCGGCCCTATTTGAATCTGACCGATGCCATGTTTAGCCGTGCCGCTCTATTTCTAATTTTAGGCAACTGAGAGGACATCTGGAACGATTAATTTTGGCGATCGCCCTCTAAACCCGTAAAATTGCGGAGGAAAGTTATTAAATTAAGAATAAAGTATTTAAAATTGGCGATTGTTAATGCGGTATTTTAAACATTGCAGGACAAGGAGAAAATAAATTTACCCCAGGAGGTGATTGACATTTCACTAACTTTATGTATTAAAACCGTCAAATGGGGCAGCGATCGCCCCTTAAACTAGGCCCTACTTCCCAACCTAGAGCATTCCGTAGAGGCACTCAATCCCCCCTCTGTTTTAAGCCAATTCACCCCGGCGATCGTCGCCCCTAAATTAGTAAGCAAAAACTGACCTATTCAAAGGGGCGGCTACAGAAGCACAGATCAGTTTACATTTTACCGACAAAAAACAGACAATTCAAGCCAGATTGAGTATTAAGCGCTCTAAGTTTTATAAATATTCTAGAATAAAATTAATTTCTGTAAAACTCAGTTTTTAAGCGTCAATTCTTTACTTAAATTATTTCCCCTCTCGGCTTTCTCGTCCCGATCTAGCTACCGAAATAAGCCAACGTAAACCCCAAAATTTAACAGAATTTCTCACTTATCAGAGATAAAATTAGGGGGGATTTGCCACGGAAAGAGCTAAATTTGGAACATCCGGCTGGAGAGATAGCAAACAGTTCCAGATCACGAATAGCGGCAACTTGACGCACTCCAGGGACTTAGAAAGGATGGGAAAACCTTAATTTTTCAGCGTTACTTCAATATAAATTTCCAGTGGTTCGGTTCCAGTCCGTGAGTCTTCAAAAGCCCTAAACTGGTGAATCTTCAGCCCTCTCTTCACGGGATATTGTAGAATAGGAACCGATTTATTAAGGGATTTTGAATCTAATCTTGCTCATATTGCATTCAAACAGTGCTAAAATTAAGCGGGTATTTCATACCGGCGGTTACCTAGGTGAATTTCCCTGAAATTAGGTTGTTTTCGGATTTTCAACAAGTAACTTAAATCAGGGGAACCTAAATATTCACTTTATAACCGGCTTCTTACTAAAGAGACCCACTCAGACAGATAGAGGCTAATTTTAAAGAGGCGCACCTACCACTGGATTGAGATTTAAAAAATTGGAAAGAGGGTTTTGGCATATTTTACCTCAAGAAAAAAAATTAGCTTAAATACCTCTACCGGGTTTTGATGGAAGCATAAAAATAGGTCAAATTGATGGACCCAATTTTTATCCTTATTCCCGGGTTAAGACACAAAAAGACCTAAAATCTAGAACAAAACAAAAAGGAACACTCATGACTGTTTTTATTGCTTTAAGTGACAACAATACCCTAGTTGCGTTTGACTCTAACAATCCTGCACAAGTCTCTTCAGTGGGACTAACGGGGATAAACGGGACTTTACTCGGAATTGATACCCGACCGGCCAACGGTTTGATTTACGGCATTACAACGACCAACAATATTTACTCGATTGACCCCAAGAATCTGGGATTTACTCTTGATACTAATGGAACACTCAATAGCGCCATGACCCCGCCAACGGTGGCTGCCACATTGGTTAGTACATTATCTGAACCTTTTCAAGGAGGGACAGTCTCGGGAGTAGACTTTAATCCGGTTCCGGACCGTCTGCGATTAGTGGGGGAAAACGACCAAAATTTCCGGATTAATGTTGATACCGGGGCAGTGATTCTTGATGGTACTCTAGCATTTGCGGCAAACGATCCCAATGGGGCTGTTAATCCGAATGTGAGTGCCGCTGCTTATACCAATTCATTTGCAGGCACGACTTCTACCGCCCTCTATAATATCGATACTCAACTCAATACCCTGCTACTACAAAATCCCCCAAATGATGGGACGCTAGTTACCGTTGGTAATTTAGGAGTGGATTTTGGTAATTTGGGAGGGTTTGATATCGTTTCGGGGATGGCGGGGGAGAATGCTGCATTTGCAGTTTCTAACTCGATGCTTTATTCAATTAACCTCACCAATGGTCAAGCTACTAGCATGGGGATGATTGGGTCGAATGCGGGCTTAAATTTACAAGGGTTGGCTGCCGTACCGACTTCTGCTTTCCAAGACCCGATCACGGGGGAGGGTGAATTTAACCCGGCTCAATATTTAGCCTCTCATCCGGATTTGATTGCTGCCTTTGGCTATAATTTGGCCGCCGCTGGTGAACATTATATGCAGTTTGGTATGGCCGAAAATCGAGCGTTAGATACGTTTGACGAAGTGCGCTATCTAGGGTCTTACGGGGACTTGATTCAGGTAATTGGGCTTAATCCAGAGTTGGCGACTGAGCATTATGTTACATTTGGGGCTTCCGAAGGGCGAGTTACTAATCTGTTTGATCCAGTCAGCTACCTCAGTAATTACGCGGATTTAAGGGCTGCTTTTGGTAATGATTTAGTGGCAGCTACTCAACACTACATCCAAGCTGGATTTAGTGAGGGTCGCGTTTAAAAGAAAGAAACGACTAAAGTTGTGACACGGAACAATTAAGAACCGACTAAAATTGTTCCGGTTTGTAGTAACGACTTTAGTCGTTATCGGCAGTGGTAATCTCCCATTAATTGCTGCCCTGTAGCATTGCCTGCTGTCCTTGGGGTGAGGTTGCATAACCTAAAAAGGCTTGGACTGCTGGGTTGGGCGGGTGCTTATAGGCGTAGGATAGGACACGCTGGAAGGGATAATTCGGGTGATCGGGCATCATGCCATCGATCGCCAGGGTTTTTACAGTTTGCTGATTTGCAACTTGGGCAAAGGTGGCGTAACCCATCCCGTTACGTCCCAATTGTCGCAGCATTCCGGTGGTTTCATCCCGGGGAAGGGTGGTTATGTTGGGAGTGTTTCCGAAATTGCCCCCCTTGAGTACAATCTCCTGAAACGCTTGATGAGTGCCACTGATGCGGGGGCGATTAATGACTTGAATGGGTCCGGCAAGTCCCCCAATCTCCTGCCAATCGGTGATTTGTCCTTGGAAAATTTGCCGGACTTGTTCCCTCGTCAATCCGCCACTGTAGGGATTGTCAATACCAACAACTAGGGCAATTCGATCGCTGGCGACGGGTATTACCGTTAATCCCTGGGCTTTTTCTTGGGGGGTCAGCGATCGCGAAATTGCAGCAAGGTCAGCATTCCCCGCCAGAATAGACTCGATTCCGCGATCGCTTCCATTGGCAACCGCGAGAACGCTAGTCCCGGCATATTGTCCCTCAAACCCCTGTTTAAGATTCTGATTGATAGTCACCATACTGGTAGAACCGTCAATTCTAACTGAGGTATTGGCGGGGACTGATGCAGGCATGGAAAAACTTTGAGTTCTAGGCGGAGTGGGCGCAGGGGGGACCGCAGGGGGGGCCCCAGGAAGTTGCGGAGTGGGGGATACCTCGGTTTGTGGGGAGATTGGAACACTGGGAGTGATTTGGGTAGTTTCTTCTTCCGAACTCAAGAACCAGTAACCGACTGCGGCTAGAATCAAAAAGGTTACGAAATAAAGAATAGGAGAAGGTCCACTTTTGTTTGTCACGGTTTTTATGATTAAGGGTAAAAATTGACTGCTATCAAATTGTGCTGAAGGAGTCAGTTCAAGGGTGCCTTTTGGTGATATTTTTATTGAGTGTAAAGGGTTGACTTGAGTTTTTCAAGTATAATTAATCACAATGGATAGTAATACTATATTTATTTTCAAGGTGGTGATTGCTTCCGCGATCGTTTCTGGCGCTATCAAATATGGGGGTCCTCGGGTCTTGATTCCAGAAACATCCCCGATCGCCTTGATCCTGGTTTGTACACCGTCAGCGATCGTCTTCGGAGTTCTGACTTGGCGACTTTATTTCCAGAGTTCCCAGAATTGAAGGGGCTCAGAAGCAACTAGCCCTGTTCTGCGCCAGGGTGTGGCCCGATCGCCCTGGAGAAGGGCACTCCGCAGCTTTTTAGGGCGACAATCCCCTCTTGGGGCTATATTGAGTATCAAGTAGAATCTTTCGGGTTAATCTGCTGGAGATTGGGACCACTGATTTAGGGTCGAAGCAGAGCGGGGTCAAGTGAAATAGCCTCGATAGGAGGGAGCGAGCACAGTGAATTTAGGTCAATGGATAGGCTTATTAGCCCTTTTTATTTCTTTCTATATTATCTGGCAAATTCGAGAAATTTTATTGCTGCTTTTTGCAGCAGTGGTCCTAGCAACCGCCTTAAATCGACTCGCTCGCCGGTTGCAATGGTTTGGGATAAAACGCGGTTGGGCGGTGATGGTTTCCATCCTCCTGCTCTTATTAGTTTTGGTTAGTTTCTTTTGGCTAATTGTTCCTCCCTTTGCGACGCAACTCCAACAATTAATCCAACTGCTGACCTTGGGAGTGGCCGAAATCAATGATATCCTTTATCAAGTCAGAACCCAAGTTCCTCCGCAATTAAAGCAATATTTACCGGATGTTAATAATATTGTTCAACAATTGCAACCCCTTGCCAATCAATTACTAGGAGGAGCTGGGGCAGTTGTAGGGGGTACTTTTGGGGGATTGTTGAGCTTTTTATTAGTCTTAGTTCTGGCTTTAATGATGGTCAGCAATCCTCAATCTTACCGGAATGCCTTCGTACGGCTATTCCCTTCATTTTATCGCTGGCGGGTTGACGGGATTCTTGATCGCTGCGATGTGGCGTTAGGGGGATGGCTGATTGGCATTCTTTTTAATATGATGGTGATTGGAGTATTGAGCTGGATTGGCCTATTAATTTTGGGAGTTCCCCTAGCCCTGGCTAATGGAGTATTAGCGGGTTTGTTAACGTTTATTCCAAATATTGGTCCGGCCTTAAGCGCAATTCCTCCTATGGCGATCGCCCTGCTAGATGCCCCCTGGAAATCCTTAGCGGTGCTGGGTTTATATATTTTTATTCAGCAGTTAGAAAGTAATTTATTGACTCCTTATGTGATGGCTGAGCAGATTTTTTTACTGCCGGCGGTAACTTTAATGGCGCAAGTCTTTTTTGCTTCAATTTTTGGGTTTTTCGGGCTATTTATGGCCCTGCCTTTAACATTGGTGCTTCAGGTTTGGTTCCAAGAAACCTTGGTGAAAGATATCTTAGACCGATGGCGCAAACCCCTAGCGCCAAGACGCCCACGCCTAGAGGCGATCGCCGCAGTTGACCCGGGAGCAGAATCCGTGCCGTATTTGCCATCATCGAGTCAGGAATTATCCTCCGTGGACTATGACCCTTGGGACGATCGCCCCCAGGGAAGCGATCGCCATCCCACCCCTGCCGAAGGGAACTCCGGAACCGAGTTTCAGGACCCTCAACCGGAATAAGGGTAAAAACTGTTTAAAAGGGTTATTGCCTCCCCCCATTCCCGTTTTAAAATTATTTTTTATACCCCAAAATAACTCCACTTGGAGAAGGAAAGAATCCATTAAAAATAGGGTAAAAATTTTGAGAATTAATCCCGATATTAGATAACCAAAGGTATGCGAACGATTGCCGAAATTAATGAAAAAATAAGCCAGAAAAAAGCGGTAGTCTGGACTGTAGAAGAATTAAAAGCGCGGGTTGTGGAAAAGGGCATCCCGGCGGTGGCAAAAGAAGTGGATGTGGTCACGACGGGTACCTTTGAACCGATGGAGTCATCCGGGGCGATTATTAACCTGGGACATACGGACCCCCCGATTAAAATTCGCCGTTGCTGGTTAGATGGAGTGCCCGCCTACTCCGGTTTTGGGGCGGTGGATTTGTATGTCGGGGCGACCGAAGTCGCAGAAGCCCAAGATGGAGAGGAAGTCAGGGAACGAGGAGGGGGTCACGCGATCGCCGATTTAATTGCTGGAAAACCGATTCATTTACGGGCGATCGGACAGGTGACCGATTGCTATCCCCGGGCCTCGTTTGAAACCACCCTGACCAAGGATACGATTAACCAGTTTTATTTATATAATCCTCGTAACTTATATCAAAATTTTATTGTAGGAGTGAATGGAGGCGATCGCCCCTTGTTTACCTACCTTGGTCCCTTACAACCCGGTCTCGGCAATGCCGTCTATTCCAACCCCGGAGCCATTTCGCCCCTCCTTAACGACCCCGAACTGCAACTCATTGGCCCAGGAACGCGGATTTTTTTAGGAGGGGGAATTGGCTATGTCGCTTGGGAAGGGACTCAGCACTTTCCCAAGCAAAAACGCCTCCCTAATAAGACGCCGATTGGGCCTGCTGCAACCTTAGCCTTGATTGGGGATGCCAAACAAATGAATCCGCGATGGGTGCGGGGTTGCTACTTCCACAATTACGGACCCTCCTTAATGCTTGGGGTTGGGGTCCCATTACCCATCCTTAATGAGGAAGTGGTCCTGCACTGTGCGGTGCAAGACCAAGATATAGTCGCCCCGGTTGTGGATTTCTCCATCCCCCGGCGCGTTCGTCCTACCTTTGGGTTAGTCAGCTATGCCCAACTCAAAACGGGTCGCATTACCCTCGAAGGCAAACCCGTGCGCACGGCACCTCTAGCCAGTCTCTTCTTTTCCCGTCAAGTTGCTCTGGAATTGAAGCAGTGGATCGAATCCGGGCAGTTTACCCTAACCGAACCTGTCATCCCCCTGCCGATGGACCGCTCATTTTTACCCCAAAATGTATGGGGGTCTCAACTGAGCTTAGAATAATCCAGCCGCAGGGTCTTGCACAGGAGAGAATTCAGGTGCAGGAATTCAAAAGCGACTCTAACGAACAGGTTATTCCTGATTCTGGGGTTTATTGCGCTTGACGGGTTTGGGAAGCGGGTCAGTCCGAGGTGCTGAGGGCGGTTGAACCGTTGCGTTGGGGACTGGGCGTCCAGAACTCTTGTAGGGGCGGTTGCTGCCGCCCGGTTTACCCCCTTTCCCTTTAAAGGGCTTTTTCTTTTTGGGAGCAATTGATCCCATGTCATTTCCCTGCTCAATCAACAGAGAATTTTCCTGACGCTTAACGTGCAAGTCCCAGAAATGACCGACAGCTTTTCCCGGTAAAGTCCCCTCAAGCTGTAACTTGAAAAACTTAGGTTTGGTGTCAGAATCTTTAGGGTTTTGTTTGATTTTAACGACGATATATTGCTCGTCCTGAGCTTGAAAAATGACCTCGCCACGAATCGAAAAATAGCCATCTTGAATCTCTACTTCGGCATTTTCTTCCGGGGGGGATGACTCCTCGGTAACCGGTGCAGTCGCCTCGGCAGTTGGAACAGTAGATTCCCAGAGAGTCGGTGTCAGTTTTTCCGGCTCCCACACCCCCATAATTTGGACGTGTAAGGTTTTTTCTTTCTGTCTAGTGCGAGGGTAAACTACCCAGAGGTGGTTTTCTTCATCGCTGAGATGATTTTTGACCAAACTCATCACTTTCCCCAACAAAACGGCATCAATTGCCGTTCCTTCTGGAGTGATCAAATTTCCTCGGGTGAATTGTTCTTCCGAGGGGTGATAGCGACCCGCTACCAATCCGATCGCCCGATATTGCTTCGGTTCAGAAGGCAAGGGAATCGGATGATGCCGCATCACTGTCACGTCCGCATCATTGGGGGCGTCCTCGCGATCGGGGACATTCGTAGATTCGGACACCGGGTCGGGTTCCGGCGATGGTGGGGGAGGAGTAGACGAGAAGGCAGGCGGGTTGGCCTGAGCGCTTGGATCGGGCTGGCCTGCTTCTGGAGTATTAGCGGAGCTTGGGAATTGATTGGGAGAGGAATTCATAAAACCTCCTTGCGGCGGAGACACATCCGGTGACAGCTAACTTGAAAAACGCTTTATGATTCTAAACCTGAATTTGACAGGTTCTATAGAATTAAGCTCGTCGCATCCTGACTTAAAATAAGTCCGTTTGGCAACCGATCGCTGTCTGAAGACAGGGGCTGACTGCCATCAGGCTGCTGATTTTACCTAAAATGCAAGGATGCTAGGGCCAAATCCGCATGGTTTCTGCTTTTCACTCGCTTACACACCATTCGTACCCGTCAAATCTAGGCGATTTGGGGTACGCTCTGTCCATGCTTGCTCGTGGCGTAATGCCGAAAACTAGGTTTTTTTCATGCAGATGGGCGTTAAAACCCACTCAAGATCAAGATAGCATTGAGTCGGCTTTTCCCGCTTTGCTGGGTTAGGGCTAAGGCGATCGCTTCTCAATGGGTTAGTGAATATCCCTGACGTCACTTAACGGCTGTAGTCTGGGAATGTAATTCGTCTAAGAATCGCTGCGGTTACCGGCGATGATGACTAAAATGTTGATAGAGTTAGAGGTTTTATAGTGTCACAAAAGCTGGGGCGATGGAAGTTGTACATCTTGATACTGGGGCTAGTTGCCTTTGTGGGAATTGGTCTCGCGCCTATTGTTAATGGTGTGATAGAAGCTACTCAAACCAATTCCTCGACCAATGTTGCAACCCCAACAACGACCCCGAATTCGCAGCAGGGGGATTTGGAAGCTCAAGCTAGGGGTTATGAATTGGTAGTGCAGCGGGAACCGGACAATGAGACGGCCCTACGCGGACTATTGGAAACAAGACTCAAGTTACAAGATATCCCAGGGGCGATCGCTACCTTGGAAAAATTAGTGGCCCTGAATCCCCAACGCACGGATTATGCGGTACTGCTGGCTCAAGGGAAGCAACAAATTGGCGATCGCGAGGGGGCTTCTACCGCATATCGGTCGATTTTGGAAACCCAGCCGGGTAATATTAACGCCCTCCAGGGTTATGTAAATCTCTTGCTGCTCGAAAACCGTCCCGAAGCGGCTATTGGTCTGCTTGAGGATACTCTCAAAACTGCTCCCCAAGCTAATCAAATTCAGCCCGGAAGCATTGATGTGGTTTCGGTACAAGTCATTTTGGGCCAGGTGTATGCTGACCAAATGCGTTATGACGAGGCGATCGCGGTTTACGATGAAGCCATGAAAGCCGAACCCGAAGATTTTCGGCCAATCTATGCCAAGGGCATTGTCTGGCAAAATCAAGGCAAAATGGCTGAGGCTAAATCCCTCTTTGAAACCGCCTCAAAATTAGCACCCCCACAGTACCGGGATCAAATTCAGCAGCAAGCACAACAAGTGGCTCCTGTACTGCCTGAAAGTACGCCACCGGAAGCTACCCCCGAGGCTTCACCAGAAGCTACCCCCGAGGCTTCACCAGAAGGGGAAGTCGATTCTATACCGGAATCAGAAGCCGAGTAATATCAAAGGAAGGGTAATTGGAGTCGCCCTTCCTATTTTTTTACATTTTTCCAAGTGGACCCATTCCGAGGTGAACAAGTGCGTAAAATTCCCTTAATCCCATTCGGTGGATTATTAATTCTGATAGCGTTTAAATTGGGGCAGATGAACCCGACGGTAGCGATCGACGGCAACCTCGACGGGCCAACGCTCTCAGAAGATCCCGTTCATCATGTGGTTTTAGTTGAACTCAAGCCCAATGTTAGGCCGGAAGAAATTGAACAAATCATTGAAGATAACCGCCGCTTAATCAGTAAAATTCCGGGAGTTTTAGAAGTCTCATTAGGACCCAAAGCCCGGGGCGATCGCGAGGTTCATATTAAGGATTATCACCTCGGACTTTATGTTAAACTCTCTCAAAATACTGATTTAGATATCTACGGTCCTCATCCCAATCACCAAGAATTTCTGGCCCGACATGGCTCAAAAATTGCCTCCATTCGAGTCATGGATTTTTATGGAGAATAAATTAAACTCAGATTTATTCAATCTGTACTTAATCGGGTTAAAGTATCCTCTCTAAAATTAAGCTAAACTTCAGGGAGGAGTGCTAGCTTCAAGCCCGCTCTTATTACGAAAGCGAAGTAGAAACTAGCACTCCTGAATCAGTAAAATTTAAGCGCTTAATACTTGCGTTCTTTCGGCTGAAACTGAGTAATGGTTACGGGTCGATAACGAATATCCACACCGGCAGGAGAATAATAGGACAAGGTGTGCTTGAGGTACTGATCATCATCGCGATCGGGATAATCCTCGCGAAAATGAGCGCCTCGGCTCTCCTGACGGTTGAGGGCACTGGCTAAAATTAACTGTCCAACTACCATCAAGTTGCGTAACTCTAACGCTTCAATAATTTCCGTGTTCCACAGTTTGCCTTTATCGTCTAAATAAATCTGCTGATACTGCTGCTGGAAATGCTCTAACTGATTTAAGCCGGACCTCATCAGTTCATCACTGCGAAAGACACCACAATGGTCACTCATGGCATCCTGGAATCCCTGGCGAACTGCGCCAATGCGGAGGCTTCCGGAGCGATCGACGAGGGACTGGAGTTCCTGCTGGGCTTGGGCGAGGTAGCGGCGATCATCGATTTCCGGCAACTTGCGGGTTTCAACGTACCGGGCGATCGCCGCCCCAGTGATTTTCCCATACACCACGCACTCCAGCAGGGAATTACTCCCCAGGCGGTTCGCGCCATGTACAGACACACAGGCGCATTCCCCTGCTGCAAAGAATCCTTCCACCAAACCATCGGGACCGCTTCGCACCTGTCCCTCGGTATTGACCGGAATCCCTCCCATTGAGTAATGACCCGTGGGACGCACCGGCATGGGTTCATACACCGCATCGACCCCTAACAAACGGTGAGCTTCTTCCCAACAGAAGGGGATCCGGCTCATAATTTTTTCTTTGCCCATGTGCCGCAGGTCGAGGAAGATACAAGGCCCCCCCGCACGGCCATCGGGATATACCCCGCGTCCGGCCCGAATTTCCCGGGTAATTGCCCGGGAAGTAATGTCACGAGGGGCTAATTCCATGCGACTGGGGGCGTAGGTTGCCATAAAGCGATCGCCCTCGCTGTTGATTAAATAGGCTCCTTCCCCCCGCACTGCTTCAGAAATCAACACCCCCACGGGATACAACCCGGTCGGATGGAACTGCACGAACTCCATATCTTGTAACGGCACTCCGGCGATCGCCGACATTGCCAACCCGTCCCCGGTGGAAGCAAAGTCATTCGAGGTGGTATTAAAAACCCGTCCATATCCCCCGGTGGCAAACATTACCGCTTTGGCACGAATCACTTCTAGGCGACCGTCCAGAATATGGTACATGACCAATCCCTTGGCTTGTCCCTCTTCCAAAATTAACCGCATGACATACCACTCTTCATAGACGTGGACCCCATAGCGGCGCAGGTTATTGACCAGTTCGTGCAACATGGCATGACCTGTTTTATCCGCCGCGTAGCAGGTGCGGTTGTGGGAATGGCCCCCGAAGGCTCGCTGGGCAATTCGCCCATCGGGTAAGCGGGAGAAGAGGACGCCCATGTGTTCAAGGTCAATGACCACATCCGGGGCTTGTTTGGTGAGGAGCTCTACGGCATCTTGATCCGCTAAATAGTCGGACCCTTTGACCGTATCAAAGGCGTGGGCTTCCCAGCTATCGGTCGAATCTACGTTTTTGAGGGTGGCGGCGATTCCACCTTGGGCCGCAACGGAATGGGACCGAATCGGATGGGTTTTAGCAACCACAGCTACATCAATGCTGGGATTGATCCGCCCGATTTCCACTGCGGCGCGACACCCGGCGAGTCCACCCCCGACAATAATCACGTCATGTTCTATCATTGTTTTTTTAGCTCTCGTTGGATCTATGGAATGTAAATGTCTTCTGGATCTATCCTCCCTCTAAAAAAAAATTCCCTCCTCAAAGGTAGGGAATTTTTTAGAATTGCTCAGTCGTGGGCGGATTCGCCCTTGAGGATAAATAGGGCGCAGGAAAATTTTTAAGGACCGGAGTGGGGTTCTCCGGAGCGAAGTCGGGCTAACTCGATACCTGAGCCGGATTCGGGTTAGATACAGTTCTCGAACCTGATTCAGCCGGTTGTGCAGAGATATCTACCGGGTTCAGTTCAATATGGTTAAGCAAGGTGGTGACGAAGGCAAACACGAGGAAGGGCAGGGAGAGAACAAGAATTAAACCCACTGTAGCGAGGGCGTAGATTTGACGCGCGGTACTCCACAGGGCAAGTGCTGAGGCTAAACTCAGGAAAATCACGATCAACCAAATGATGATTTGTCCGTAGATATCTCCAAAGGTCAGGGTGCAGACCAATCGGTATTTTTTCAGGTTATTCATTAATGGGTTTCCTCGAAAACTCTAGATTTAAGATCAGGGTAATATCCTGTTTCTGTTTTAATAGATTTTTAAAGATTTTTGAAAGATTCGCAACATCACTTTACAATCCGGATGGCTCTGACGGTGGCGATCGCTTTTCTAGAGAAGTCGGGGGTTAAAGGGACTGGGAAGCCTTATCCCTCAAGATTTAAAGGGCGATCGCTTTGGAAACTTTCTGAGGTTTGGGGTTGTTTGACGGGCTGCTTGGCATAGACGGTTGCAACTCATGACTAACCGCAGCCGATTCCCTGTTTTAGCGGGTATCTGCCGCTTTGAGGTCATTAAAATCAGACTTTTATAAGAATTGAGCTAGGGCAGGGCGCACCCGCATTTTTAACAACCCAATCATGAGGTGACGTTAACTAATGTTAAGAAATCTGACAATAATATTGCTAAGTATAAAATTTTTACTAAGAAATCAGGACATCAGGAGCCAGTGAGCTATTTTAAAGACAACCCTAGGTAATGAACTCACGGTAGAAAATGTAGATAAACTTGGGGAAGTAATCGGTAGAGCGTGGAAAAGCTGGGTTGGTGTACAAAACATCGGTAAAGAAAGCCCACCTCTTTCTTTTCGCCGCTTCCTGGTTTTTCGGGCCCATTCTAATACTGGACCGATGCTCTAGCTGCGGTAAGGATCCAAGAAATTCTGAGGGGGGCTTTTATAATAAAAGCCCCCCCTATCTAGGAATTGATCTGTTAGGAGATTCCAATGCAAGAACAACCGTTTCATGAGTTACCGGAGATCAATCCCACCGCTGCGATCAGGCATCAGGGACCGTTAAATCGAAAGGAGCGTTCGTCTACCCCGAATCAAGAGGGTGGACAAAACAACTATGAGTATTGGAAGCGGGAAGGCGATCGCTTGCGGGTGGCACAAGCGTATCTCGAAGCGATCGCGGCTTATGAATCTGCTTTACTCCAAAAACCGACTGCCTGCTATGCATGGCAGGAACGGGGTGAGGTCCTCAAACGCTTACACCGCTACGAGGAGGCGATCGCCTCTTATCGCAAGGCCCTTGAAGTCAGCGCTAATCCCATAGCCCGATATCAAGCTTGGAATGGCTTAGGGGCGTTGTTCTTTACCCTTGAGCGCTATGAGGAATCAATTTTTGCCTATAAACAAGCCCTCGCACTCTGTCCTAATGGTATGGGATCTCCTCATATTCTGGAAATGGAAGGAATTGCTTGGTCCAGATTAAATCGCTACTTAGAAGCCGGAGATTGTTACAATCGCGCCTATCATAAAGCGGTGGAAATTTCCGATCGAACGGTAAAAAAAATCAATTAGCCGACTGCCTACTTTTTCCCGGGTTATAGACGTTTAAACGCGGGCAGTTTTTTAGAATTCACAGGTGATCGTACTCTTTTCACTCTTTCCAACTCTCATCCCCCATGGGGGGTGCAATCCAATCATCAATCACCCTACCTCGTGGAAAGTTAAAATTTCTCAGGTCTAACCCTCCCCTTTTCAAGTTATTCTTTCTGTGGAACCTGATATTTTTTCTCCCGTGGGAGGAACTTAAAAGGCCAAAAATCGTTATAGTTGATTGGAGACTTTAACCTGAGCTTTTATGATGAAACCCCTTCAAAAAACCATCGCCACAACTTTAGGATTGAGTATCCTACTGTGGTCCGCTCCATCCCTAGCCCAACAAAATCTACGCTTGACTTGGGTCCGCCTGAATACGACAAACCGAGACGGATGTGTGCGTCAGGCTGTTGAGGCCATGAAATCCGTAGGATTGAGTAATGTGCAAGTTGAGGATAATGAATTAGTCATAGGAGACACCGAAGAATCTGAAGCAAAAATTATGTGCATTGAAAGTGGACGAGAACTGCTAGCCGCGATCGCCGTCAGCAGCGAGAATTCTAACTCGGCTCGGGAGATCCGGGGTAACTTGAGAAGTTATATGAGACGATAAAGCAAAACCCCGCAAAAAGGGCATTTCCCAACTTTAGCCCGCCTATGCGGGCTAATTTTTTGGAATTCTAAAACTATTCCTTTTACCGCTCTAAAATGAACGACGATTAGCCGATTCTTTTCACCTTTATTTTTTGTAATTCCCCTTTTGACTCTTTCATAAATTATATTTTTCTAACTTTAGAAATTTACTTTTTAAGTTTTTTTAAGGCTTAAATTTTTCCGGGTAATCCCGGGTTAATTCCCCTTATAAAACTCATTTTTAGCAAGTTTAACCTATTTTCACCTAAGATTTTCACCCACGCGGGGAGACCAATCCCGTACAATAGAAAGGGATGGCTCCTCAAGTTAAAGTTATGGCCGAAAAAGTCGTGAAAACCTGGTTAAAACAGATATCCCAACGGTTTACAAGGAGCAAAGCGCCCTTGGAGACGGAGGGGACTGGAAATCCTATTCCCGGCAGTCTCTCCTCCCTTCTGAATCCCAAGGATCCCTTATCCCTGAACTCCCAGGGGTCAAATGCAATCCTCGCGAACCGTTCTAATCCTCCACAGTTCCCGGACTGTTCCAGTCATGGATATCAAGTGCTCCAGAGTTTGGGTCATAACTATGCCGGCGGGCGTTCTACCTATTTGGCAACCCATCTAAAAACTCAGAAACCTGTGGTAATCAAACAATTTCAGTTTGCTAAACCTGGTGCAGATTGGTCCGCCTATAAAGCACATGAACGGGAAATCAAAGTGTTGCAGGGTCTGAGTCATCCGGGGATTCCCCGCTATATGGATTCTTTTGAGACAGATGAGGGGTTTTGTCTAGTTCATGACTATAAAAATGCCCAATCTTTAGCGGTTTTTCGGCGGCTAGATCCCGAGAAAATTAAGCAGATGGCGATCGCCGTTTTGGAAATTCTGGTTTATCTACAGAACCGAGTTCCAGGTGTGATTCACCGCGATATCAAACCTGAAAATATTTTAATGGGCGATCGCGCCGATATTATTTATCTAATTGATTTTGGATTTGCCCGCATCGGCGGCGGTGAGGTGGTGCAAAGTAGCGTAGTCTCGGGAACACCGGGATTCATGCCACCGGAACAATTACTCAATCTCAAACTCACGGAAGCGTCTGATTTATATGGATTAGGGGTTACCCTGATTTGTTTGCTGACCCAAACCGATTCTAGTGAAATTAACCGCTTAATTGATAGTAGCTATCGCCTCAATTTTGCCGAGTTAGTGCCTCATCTGAGTGACGAATTTATCCACTGGTTACGGAAAATGGTAGAACCCAATAGTAGCGATCGCTTTTCTCATGCGGCAGCCGCTTTAGAAGCATTGACTCCAATTTCAGTTTCCCGAATTTTACCCCAAGTAGAATTTAGTCAAACTCGTTTGGACTTGAGCGCCCCAGAAGGAGAAACCTTCACCCAAACTCTGACGGTAAAAAATCTGGTGGCAGAGACGGTATTAGCCGGACGGTGGGAAATTGCCCCGGGCCCGAATCAAGAGGAAATAACACCGGATTGGATCTCAATAAACCCGGAAGAATTTCAGGGGAATAACACGGAATTTCACATTAAAATTGATACCACAAATTTAATATTAAATCAAGGGTACAATCGCAATCTTTTACTGCACGCAAATT
Source organism: Cyanophyceae cyanobacterium (assembly GCA_038321985.1). Lineage (GTDB taxonomy): Bacteria > Cyanobacteriota > Cyanobacteriia > Cyanobacteriales > Laspinemataceae > Laspinema. The sequence goes on from JBBQFN010000010.1 coordinate 129,784, forward strand.
CCGTAAATAAAACTCAAATTATCCCCCTTTCGGTGTCGGTTTCTCCTCGGAAATTTTCCGGAGAGCTGACAAGTCTAGAGGCGGGAAAATTTGCCCCATGGAAACAAAAAGTAGCCCTTCCATTTTCCATAATTTTGTTTGCCACCAGTTTAGGAATTCCCTTGATTTTTCTGTCGCCTTATGTGGCAGTTTCAGTCGCTGTTCCCTTGATCCTCCTAGCCGGTAAAGGATTTACCGATAAAATTCAGGATCCGGCGATCGAGCGGGTGGCTGAATTCTCGCGAAAATGGCTCGTTGCCCCAGGTTTAGTGGGGCTGGCTTTGTGGAGTTTCACTGTAGTTGATATTGCCTGGTTAGAGCATCCAGAACGGAAATTATTAGGGTTAATTTTAGCAGGAATGGCAATGGCGGGTATGGGCATCGCGATATTAGAGCTATTTAAGGCAGGCTTTAAACGGATGGTGGTGTTACTGCCGCTATTAATTTTTGGGCTTTCTTTTGTGGTGATCGGAGTCGTTACGGGAATGACGGGTAAAATTGTAGAAGCTGGGGCGACAGTGTTGGTTTTAAACGGTGCCACTAAACAGGAGATTCAACAGAAAAACGCTGGGGTTGGTGCGATCGCTCGTTATGTGGGAGTGGCAACATTAGGCATCACTTTGGGAACGGGTCTGGCTTGGTTATTGGTGCATTATGGAATAGCCTCTTGGATGGGGTAATCCAAACCTTTTGGGGATGGGAAGCAGGGAGTAAGGCAGCAGAGTCGTGACACCGAACTTTCTGATCCTGCCCTGCTTTAACCCATAGAGATTTGAAGGTTTACGCCTCTATACATTTGCTGTGGCTCTATCTGGGATCTTAATAAAATTGGCCTTCATGCAATATCAACTCACCATGTTCTGGCACCCACGCCACCCACTCGCGATCGCCACATTTACATAATAGTAATGCTTCGTCTGCACTGTATTCGCTGGGTTGTTCTAATAGCTGCACCCAAGTGTTAGGTTCCGGTTCATGCCAAATTATCTCCCGCTGAGATGTTGGAATCCATTCAGGCGATCGCAGATACATTTTTTCTAATTCTTGTTTAACTAGGTCAAGTTTCATCATTTTTTTCCTTTTTTCGTTTTTAATGCGAGAGGTCACCCTGGCTCCAGGAGAGGGGCCTGAACTGAGCAAGTATGGGTTATCTAATATTTTTGTCTGTAACAATTGTTACAGATATGATTTTTAGACGTCAAGCAAAGTTAGTAGAACTTAACAATCCTGGCCCTAACTGCTAGATCAGCCTGAGATACCGCATCTAAACGAAGGGGATAATTCTAGGGGCAGGGGGAGCATTTAAGCGCCCTACGCCTGATCACCGAGTCAGACACTTAATAAGTGAATTATTTATAATAATTAACGCTGTACTTGTAGCTTGAATCATCCTCAGTTAGCAATTTCTAACTGCCAGTAAATCGCTAAAATTTTGCAATTCTTATTTTTTCTGCCTGTTTTCCCCAGAGATTCCACATAGATTTCCACAGGTTATCCGAGGTTTTCCACAGGTTATCTGAGGTTTTCCCCAGGCGATCGCCTTCGAGTTCTCGTGTTTTGGTTGAGTTGGGGATTAAGGGCAAAAAATGACAGCCTGGGATGGCTGGGGGAAATTTAATGAAGTTGTGTAACAATAAAGAGCTGAAACTATTGTTCTCTCGTGAACCCGAGGGACCCAGGATGAAAATCGTAACATTTCGCAACGTTGACAACTCCACCCCTTCTGAGCGCAAAATGAAACGGCAAACCTAAAAGGGTTTCTCGTCATCCCAGCTTTTTAAAATAAGCAGCCAGCATTCTTGAGGTAAGTATTTAGCTTGAACCTAGAGCTAAAGCGGAGTGTGGCAACCCAAATCAGGGTGACGCCTGCTTGAACAAAGGCGGGTGGTGAGTGGTAAAACGTCAATAGCTACGCGGAACGCGCACGGAGGTTTCCATAATGAACGCAAACGTCAGCATCCTCGCAGAAATTCCAGAAGAACTGCATCAATCGCTTAAAGGGTATTTAGACTCTCATCCCGACTGGGATCAAGACCGGGTGTTTGCTGCGGCCCTGTCTCTGTTTTTGTTACAAAATGGAGATAATCGAACCCCAGAGTCCTCGAAAAACTATCACCAAGCCGCTAGAGTTTATTTGGAAACCCTGTTTCAGCATCCGGTTTAAGGTCCAGGGGTTAGGGAATCCTAGAGTAAAAAAGCAGCTTCGGTGCGATCGCCCCAGGGAGTGAACTCATGAATCCTGGCAAACCATTGGGGAGAGGATGGATGCCAGATTCCCGGCGATTTCAAGATAAAACCCGATAAAAGACACAACGGGCAATGGTCAAGGCAAATGCCTGTCAGGATGAGTATTGGGGGCATCTACGTTTGTAGAGGGGTTCAGGCTTGGGTCGGAATCGGTTCCCTATCCCAGTGGAAATAGATGCTTGCTGCCGGTTCCTAAAGGGTGCGGCAATCACCGGGATGACCTGAGATGAAGAGATGGCATAGCCCCCGCGATCGCAACCCCAGCAGCCGATTCACAAATAGTGAAGCCCCTAGGAAAAAGGCGTTTGTTTTTTGGACAGACGCCATTAAGTCCCTGGTAAGAATGAATTGAAAATTAGACAATGAGCTAGGATCACATCTGAATTTGGACTAGAGTTGCTCCCCTGGATCTTCCGAATCGCCGCTTTGAGATTCAAATTTGTAACCGACCCCGCGCACAGTATGAATCAGCTTGGGATAGATGCCATCCCCTTCGATTTTGCGGCGGATTTGGCCGATATGTACGTCCACCACTCGCTGATCCCCTACATAGTCATATTCCCAAACTTCATGTAGCAGTTCAGATCTACGCCAAACCCGGCCGGGATGAGAGGCTAAAAAATAAAGTAAATCAAATTCAAGGGCCGTTAAAATAATGGGGTGATCAGAGATTGTCACCTCGCGACGGACTGGATCAATGCTCATGGTTCCAAAGTCAACCGAGGGTTGTTCGGCAACTTGGACCACCCGTTGACGCTTTAACAGCGCCCCGACTCTAGCACCGAGCTCGACCAGACTAAAGGGTTTGGTAATATAATCATCTGCACCTAAACTGAATCCTCGGATTTTATCAGCTTCATCCGTGCGACTGGTCAGCATTAAAACGAAAACACCCGTGCGCTTTTGCATCGCTTGACAAAGCTGATAGCCAGTAGTATCGGGTAAATTAACATCTAGAATAACCAAATCTGGATTAAATTGCTCGAAGAGTTCGAGCGCTTTTTTTCCATCTTCAGCCGACTCCATTTGATAGTCTTGCTTGTTTAAAAAGCGATGGATTAAATTTCGGATCGCCGGATCGTCATCAACCACAAGAATCTTGGCAGGGGCCATAGCTACAACTGTGCTGGTGTGAACAGGTTAAAAATCATCATTCCGCCTGACATTATGAGTCAGATAGAGGGTCTAAGTTGATTGATCCAATCAGGATAAATTCAAGGATCCAGTGTAATCCCTTTAGGGAGTATTGCCAAAATTATTGATTGGTAACAAAGCAGGCAAATTCCAGAAAACGGGACGTCCTCCTTTAGACTATGCCTAGAGTGCTGTTGTTACTTCCTCCACTTTTTTAGCGTATTTTGAATCCCGAGGGGTATCGCTGACTATACAACAGATCCACCCCCTGTTACTAGAGGCAGATGCTCAGTAGCAATGAGGGCAAGGAATTCTGGGGAAAATAGCGACAGGGGGAGTTAAGGAATAAAGCACGCTGTGGGCAATCGGGCAACCCGACCATTCCCTACAAAAAAATTGACCAAATAACAAGTCAAGAGGATATTCAAACCTTACGATAGCTTAATTTTTCCGATTGGGGATTACATTATCAAAGAAAATAGGGTCAAGGCGTAGGATTTTTTCGATTGAAAGGGGTTGAAGCATCCGGTTTGGATACTCTAAACTCAACCCTAGGGAGAGTAAATTTCGCCGATCGCGCACAGGCCGGTCCGGGCGGGCGATCGCTCGTTCAGGTTGCTTGCGGGGGAAGCCGTTTCGCGAATTCCTCCAATTCCAGAGATAATAAAGGGAAGTCCCTCTTCTAGCCTATCAGGGGCAAAGATTTCCCTACCAGGCGTCACTTTAACTGAGGGTTAGGACGGTTCCCCGGGTTGGGGTCGTGGGTAGATTGTTCCGAAAACTCTCAGAAGAGGGGATGGCGATGAGCCCTGATTAAGACGTTAAAGAAGCGACGCTAACCGGGCCGGTATGATGCGAGCTTCAGGGGATTATCCCCCAGGTGGAACCGTTGACTCTTACAACAGACTCAGTGTCTAAAAAAGCTCATACAATGGAAGTTAGATTATCCCCGATGCGAGTTCTTCTTGTACCCCCACCTGGAAAAGCTATCAATTTAACTCCGTTTGATGGGGCAAGTTGTTAATTGAACACAAGGGGAAAAGGCGGGAACTCAATTAGCCAATTTTAATTTAATTAATGTCAGTTTTAAAAGCGTTTTAGTAAAAGGTAATAAAACATTTTTAGAGTTAAACGCAATTATTTAATTCCCATAGGAGGCGGCTACTTAAAAAATTTGCTTTTTTTCCAATTTTTTGTTTTCTTCCGGCACTTATGACTGGGGAAAGTGTGAATTTTCTAATATCCTAATAAAAGATAAAAAAATAGATGAATAATAGTGAGTGTCAAAGTAATTCTCCTGTGATCCTACTGGTAGATGATGACCGGACAACGCGGATGATCCTACGTCATGCGATGCAGAATGAAGGCTATCAAGTGGTAGAGGCGGCTGATGGTATTGAAGGGTTGGAAGTGTACAAGCAGCTCAAACCGGATATGGTGCTGCTTGATGCCAAGATGCCTGGGATGGATGGTTTTACCTGCTGTACTCAAATCAACGCGATCGCCGGGGGGTCGGGTATCCCTGTCTTAATGATTACCAGCCTGGAAGACGAAGATTCCGTAGATCGGGCATTTGAGGCGGGTGCTACGGATTATATTACAAAACCCATTCATTGGGCGGTGTTGCGACGGCGTGTTCAGCGGCTTTTACAAGAAAAACAAGCTGAACGAGAAATTATTAAGGCACTCGAACAAGAACGAGAACTTAATGAATTAAGGTCCCGGATTGTCACGATGGTCTCCCACGAGTACCGCACTCCTCTGACGGCAATTTTATCTTCAGCAGAATTGCTCGAATGTTATTGGGAGAAATGGGACGAGGAAAAACGGCTCAAGCATCTCGAACGGATTCAAATAGCGGCGACTCATTTAACTCAATTGGTTTCTGATGTCTTGTCTATCAATGAGGTAGAATCAGGACAGCTTGGGTTTAATCCAGTTCCCGTCAATCTCGATCTTCTCTGCCACGAAGCGATCGCCCAGTTGCGTCTTTCTCCGGCTTCACCCCATCAAATTATATTGAACTATCACGGCGGTGATCTGCCTGTCGTTCTTGATGCTAAATTAGTTCAGCAAATGCTGACTAATCTCCTCTCTAATTCTATCAAATATTCTCCTAAAGGGGGAAAAATTGAATTAGAAATAATTTACTACGACCGAGCTAGTTTGACCGAAAATCACTCCTTATTCTTGACCGATTCGGAAGTAGAAAATCTCGACTCATCAGTAACTATTTTTCGGGTAAAAGACCAAGGATTTGGAATCTTACCCCACGAACAAGCCCAAGTTTTCAATGCCTTTCACCGGGGTAGCAATGTCGGGACAATTCAGGGGACGGGTTTAGGCTTGGCGATCGCCAAAAAATGTGTCGAATTACATCGCGGGGAAATTTCTATTGATAGCCAAGTGGGCGTAGGCACCACGGTTACAGTCACCCTCCCTTCCAGGATTGATCCTTTACCGCTTAAAGCCGCTTAACCATGGAAACCGGAAAGTAGGTCAGAAACTGGGTTTACTACTCCCTTGGAGGCTAAAATCAATTAATGTTTTACAGAAACCTGGCTTCTAATAGAAAATACCTTTGTAAGGTCAGTTCGGTTTAAACTGAACTGACCTTTTGGAGGGTGAGGCCAGGTTCTCGGGCAATCCAGGGGAGGATATCTCATTTAATATATCCCATCTAAATCAGTTTGAAAATAGGGTTAAGGAATGGGACAATCCTGCTGCCCTACGGGAGTCGGAGGCAAAATGCTCTCACGGCCCAAAGAAGGGTCGTAATGCCTTTAGAGTGGCGATCGGCTCTTTCCATACCCTAAATTTGACTTCTTTAAGGTAATCTTCCTATTTTTATCACAAGTTACTTGATTTTTATATAAAACTTAATACAATTAAAACAGTCCTTGAAAGCAGGAATTTTTTTCGAGCCTAGTATATCTGTAACAGGCTAAACCGAGGGCTAACCGCTTAGCGGTACGGAAAATTGGCTAATGCTTTTAGAATGGGAATGTCCAAAGCCCTATCCCCAGGAGATAATCCAATCAAGCTAGGGGATTAGGTTCAAGAATAATCTCCTAAATTGCCTCAGTCAAAAATCCCTAATTTAAGGATAAGTGGGACCTTTGTTGACCGTTTCATAAACCTGATCAAAAAGATGAAAATACCTCAAAAAATTATATTAGCGATCGCTTCACTATTCGGTAGCTTTGGCTTAATTCAAACTGTCCGAGCATTGCCGGGAAGCCAGCTCAACATTGAGATAGAAGGCATCAACAATCCTAGGGGCAATATTTGTTACACAATTTTTTCGCGCAGTGAAGGATTTCCTCGGGATGGAGCAAAGGCCCTGAAAGCGGAGTGTTCTGCCATTTCTAACCTGCCGGTGACCCTCACCCTAGAGGGGTTAAATGCAGGTAACTATGCCTTGGCAGTATTTCATGATGAGAATGCCGATGGAGACCTCAACACGAATGCAGTGGGTATTCCCCTAGAAGGATTTGGATTTTCCAATAATCCCACTATCCTCACAGGTGCTCCTAAATTTAGCGAGGCTACCTTTTTCGTGGCAGGACAAAATACAACGGTTCCGATTACGATGAAATATTTGCTACGACTATAAATTTAATTGTAAAATACACGCAAAAGAAAACCGGGAGAGTGGACCTTACCCCCGAATGTCACTCTTGCGGTTTTGTAGCTGACTGAAGTTACCGATAAATCAAAGGGATAAAAATTCAGTCACTGCTAAGTTGCCGGTTTCCGTTCCCCTTTGCGAACTGTAAGACCCAAATTGAATTAACAAAGAAGGAATTGCAGGGGTTCGGAGGAACTGGAACCCGTCTAGAGTAGGGGCATCTTAGGCAAAAGTTAGGAAAAAATCAGCAGTTGTTGGAGGCTAAACTTATGCAGCCAATGTTTAAATGGTTGGGTATTGTGGCAGTAATGGGAATATCGGCGGTCTCGATGCCGTTACCCGGATTAGCGATACCCGATGATCCCACAGGTGGGATGGATTCAGGACAGGTGACAACCTCTCCAGATATTTTAGAACCGCTAGAGGCTCCTGTTACACCTAGGGCAACTCCCCAGAGACCCGCTCCACGTCCTGCATTAACCCCGAGAGCGACTCCGGAAAGAGCCCAACAACCGGCAATTCCAAGGGTGGAGCAAGGAACGGTGGAGCCAAGACCCCCACAAGGGACGAGTGAGGTAGAGACGTTACTTTCCCAGGGTCAATTTTTGCTCTCCTCTAAGAAGTATGAAGATGCGCTCAAAACTTATGACAGCGCGATCGATTTGAATTCTAATAATGCAGATGCCTGGATTGGTCGAGGCATGGTATTAGAGCAGTTGGCGCGGTACGATGATGCGATCGCCGCGATTGACCGAGCCACACAAATTAGTCCGAATTATTCCCTGGCATGGCTGAGTCGGGGGATGGTGCTCAAGCAGGCGGAACGATTTGATGATGCTTTGACTGCGTTCGATCGCGCCTTGGAGGGAAATGGACAATGGGGGGACAACCGGGCGGCGGATGCGGCCCTAAACCGGGGTTCGGTCCTCTGGCAACTTGATCGCCAGGATGAGGCCCTCGCATCGTTTGATCGGGCGATTGAAATGGAACCTCAATTTGCCCTAGCTTGGTACAACAAAGCAACCGCCCTCCTGATCCTCGGCCAATATGAAAAGGCAGTTAGCGCATACGATAGCGCTATTCAAAGTAACGGCCAGTGGGGATTATCAACGGGTCCCGCGAGTGCCTGGTACAATCGAGGTCTGGCATTAGAGCAGTTGGAGCGTTACGAGGACGCGATCGCCTCTTATGACCAAGCCCTCCGAATTACTCCCAACCATACGAAGGCAAGACAGCAAATTGCTCGATTGCGTCAGCAATTGCGCCCTTAATTGAGGGCGTTACTCACCGCAATAACCGGCCGCCAATCGTTCAAAACCCCGTCGGTTGTTGCAAGTTAGGGAAGCCACCCTGGACGGAGGCCCTCAAAAGGTAACTCTTCCGGTTTGTAATCTAAGGGCCGGTTTGGTGCAGCACTGGGATCCAAGGGCAATAGCCACAGCCGACTTTTGGCGATCGCTTCCCCGGAACTGGTGCGCACCGCATCCACTGGGGCTTGATTGGCTTGGGGGGCGACGCTGACAATTTGATCGAACAACAGCGCTAATCCATCGGGGGCCAAACTGATATTAATCTCTCGCTGATCCGGTAACAAGACTAGGGGTTGCAGTTCCCCAGTTTCTAAGTTGATGGCGGCAATATAAGGTTCTTCTTTATAAATTTCCCCTTCCACCAGTTTGGTGAGCAAACAATAGAGGGTCTTCCCTTGGGGTCCGAATTGGGCGCTCAGAAATGAACCTTTGATTCGGCGCAGTTCTTTCGTGACGCCGGTGGTGGTGACAAGGTACAGCGATCGCGTGTAGTCGGTATTAAATTTCACCATAGCCGCCGCGCTACCATCGGATGAAAAGCTCAATACTCGCCCAAATTGGGGTAGAAAATCTAGGGGTTCTGCTTTGGGTTCTAGAGGCAAAATGGCTAATCCCTGTCCCTGAGCGATCGCCACTGCCTGACTATCTGGGGTAATGATAAAATCGCCTCCGGGTTCATTCTCCAGGGGTTTGGCTTGCTTTCCTTCTTCTATTTTCCATAGCCCAAATTGTCCGGGATCCTCTTTATTGACGCGCTGCACCAGGATGGTTTTCCCATCGGGGGAAAGGTCAAAGCTCAGGTTTTGATAGTTGTCCGACCCTAATATTCGTTTGATTTGACCCGGTGAATTGTCCCGGCGCTTGGATCTGCCGGGGGTTTCTGGAATGATGCCGGTGGTGACGCTGTAGAGTCTTTGCTCTAGGAGTCCTTTGTTAGGTGAGATGGAGTCGATCGCGGAAAATAAGAGGCGATCGCCGTCGGGATAAGCTTGGTAATCCATCACCGTGATTTCTTTGGGGGTCAGAATCGTTTTTTGGCCTTCGCTCAGGTTGAAGAGGATTAACTGTCCCCGTTCTTCTGGGGAGACTCCGATATAGACTAAGCCGCGATCGCGGCTTCTGAATTCCCCTAGATAGGGCTCGATCAAGGTTCCCTGTTTTCCCGGTTGGGCGAAACGCTCCCTGGCACCGCTTAGCTCCAGTTTAAATTTCATGCCGTAGGGGACCGCTTGGGTGACTGTGTAAGCCATCCGCCGTCCCGCCCAACTGATTTTACCCGGTACTGGCGGTTCGATTCGCAGGTTGTCTTCTACGCTTTGGCGGTCCATCGGACGGCTGAAGGACATGATAAAGGCGCGATCGGTGGCGCTGACTTGTTTGTTTTCCCAGGTAAATTCCCGCACTCGGGGCGCGGTACTATCGCCTCCAAATAAGAGCAGGGCGATCGCCACAGTCAATACGGCAATCAGGGCGATCGCCGCGCGATCGAGCGGTTGGGAGAATTTTTTCGGGAGTTGGTCTGCACTGAACATCGTTTAATGTTAAGAGTTTAAAGTTTAAATTTCAGGGTTTGGCAAGAGGCTTCAAATCCCTGGATTGAATGAGTGCCGGTGGGGTTTTGAATTTAATTTCAACGGGTTTAATTTAGCATTCCCCTCTAACTCCCTCCACATTTCTATCTCTACAGTTCCCCCCGTTCTCCGGCGCACCCTTTATTCGCCTAGTGGCCGATTAGGCTCAGGTACAACCATTTCCGGTTTTGAGTTATTGGATTATTTTATATTATATCGAATTATTTTCAACGGCGTACTAATTTTATTTAAAACAAAAAACTATTAAATAAATTATTTTTAAAGGATAATTTTTATTAGAACGGTGATTAATTAAATCAAATTAATTATTTATTTAATTTAAATAATTAGAGATTTTTGAACACAGAAGCCACCTTAGATATCGGGTTAATGAAGTCCAATCAAGCCATTCGACCGTTCCTATAGAGTACAGCAAAGGAACCATAGAGTTAAATCAATGATATCACTCCTTAAAATCAATGGCTCCCCCACAAGGCCCACTAGGCCGCTAAAATCCTTGTCCAGAAGAGGGTATAAGAATAAATTAGAGAAGAAATTATTAATTGTTTTGGGCTAGCCTCTTCCTTTTGTGGCGGAATAACGATACTGTGATTCAATCAAGATTAAGAAAAAATAAATCTGTTCTACACCTGCCTGGTGCGATCCCTAAAACTTTTAGAGAAGCATGAAAGGCATACTGTTCGTTCACACACACATTAGGAAATACGGATGGCTGATTTACTTCTGACAACCGTTTGGTTAGTGCCTGGGTATGCCTTACTGGGCGGACTTCTGGCGGGAGCTTGGTCACCAGGAACAATCCGAAAAACTGGACCAAGACCCTCTGGCTATATTAATTTAGGTCTGACATTTTTAGGATTGGTTCATAGTTTGTTGGCGTTACCGGCAACCTGGAATCAACCGGCGCAAGAGATATCCTGGACTTGGTTGGATGCTGCCGGGTTAAACCTAACCGTGGATTTAAAAATATCAGCCTTAACGGTTGGGGCAATGGCATTAGTCACAGGGTTGAATCTGTTGGCACAGATTTTTGCCGTGGGATATATGGAGATGGACTGGGGTTGGGGTCGCTTCTATTCCATGTTGGGAGTATTTGAAGCAGGAATATGCGCCTTGATCTTGTGCAATTCCTTATTTTTCAGCTATGTAATTTTAGAAATTCTCACCCTGGGTACTTATTTATTAGTTGGGTTGTGGTTCTCGCAACCGTTAGTAGTGACGGGTGCGCGAGATGCTTTTTTGACAAAACGGGTGGGAGATTTAGTCCTGTTAATGGGGGTGGTTGCCTTATTACCCTTAGCGGGAACCTGGAATTTTGATGAATTAGCGCAATGGGCGCAAACTGCTGATTTAGATCCGAAAGTCGCCACGTTGTTGGGGTTAGCGTTAATTGCGGGACCCTTGGGGAAATGCGCTCAGTTTCCCTTGCATCTGTGGTTGGATGAGGCGATGGAGGGACCAGTTCCCAGTACGATTTTGAGAAATTCCGTGGTGGTGGCGACTGGGGCCTGGGTATTGATTAAATTACAACCCTTGTTAGCGTTGTCGGAGATTGCCACGACAACGGCGATCTATATCGGGGCGGTAACAGCGGTAGGGGCTTCGGCGATCGCCATCGCTCAAATTGATATCAAGCGATCGCTCTCTTACTCGGTGAGTGCTTACATGGGTTTAGTGTTTATCGCCGTCGGGACTGGAAATACTCAAGCTGCTTTGATGTTGCTCTTTTCTCACGCGGTGGCGATGGCACTTTTGGTGATGTCTACAGGTGGGATTATCTGGAACACAATCACCCAGGACCTGACTCAATATGGCGGATTGTGGTCTCGGCGTCCCCTCTCAGGGTTAGCATTTCTCGTTGGAGTTGCCGGTTTGGTGGGGTTTCCGCCGTTTGGTGGATTCTGGGCATTGCTGAGAATGGCAGAACATCTGTGGCAGAGTCACCCGGATTTAGTCGCAGTGTTGCTGGTGGTAAATGGGTTAACCGCATTTAGTGTGATCCGCGAGTTTGGATTGATTTTTGGCGGGAAACCAAAACCGATGACCGTCAGATCCCCCGAAGTCCATTGGCCGATGGTCCTACCCATGATCATTTTAATGGGATTTACCCTGCACGTTCCCTTAATTTTAATGCAATGGAATCTGCTGCCGGATTGGGCGAACCTGAATTTTTCTCTTGCCGGAACTCTGATTGGATCAACTCTAATCGGGGGTGGACTGGGGGCGTTCGTCTACATGAGCGATCGCATTTCCAAACCTGTGAAATTTGGTCCGCAGTCGCTTCAAGACTTTTTTGCTTACGATTTTTATACAGCTAAACTGTATAAAATAACCATTGTATTTGCCGTCGGCCTGGTATCTCAGGTGGTATTCTGGTTTGACCGCTATATTGTCGATGGATTTGTCAATTTAGTGGGATTCGTCACGGTATTTAGCGGCCAAAGTTTAAAGTATAATGTTTCCGGACAAACCCAATTTTATGCCCTGACTATTCTGTTCGGCATTGCCGTTTTAGGAATTTTACTCGCTTGGCCTCTTTTGGCAAAAATTGTGGTAATGTTTAGCTAAATTCGCTCAAAACTAATGCGATCGGCTATCCAACTCGGCGGAAAAAAAGCGGCCCTAGCTATACCCCGGGAGTATCGATTGAGGGGTATTTCTCTTCAGTGAATTTTCCCCCCTCCTACTGTATCAACTGACAATTTCTGTAGACAAACACGTGAAAAAATCAATCCAATCCACTCAAGTTTCCCGGCGCAGTTTAATCCAGTGGGGGGCACTTGCCCTGGGCACAGGAGCAGTTACGGCTACTTTATCCTCCGGTTCTCATGCAGAAGTTCTAACAAATCCTCCCTCTACAGAGGTTCCGGTTGATTTATCCCCGGAGGACTCCTTAACCTTATTAATAGAAGGCAATCAACGCTTTGTGACCGAAAAACGCCTAAATCCCCACCAAACTTTGGTCCGAATTAAAGAAATAGCACAAGATCAAACTCCGTTTGCGGCACTTTTGAGTTGTGCGGATTCGCGAGTCCCGGTTGAAATTATCTTTGATCAGGGATTTGGGGATTTATTTGTGGTCCGGCAAGCAGGAAATTTGGTCACCCCCGAGGAAACAGGTAGCTTAGAATTTGGGACGGCTGTTTTAGGTGCAAAGGTAGTTATGGTATTAGGTCATAAACGCTGTGGTGCGGTCCAAGCTGCGCTTAAGGGGGGTGAATTTCCCGGTCAAATTGGCAGCTTAGTAGCAGCGATCGCTCCGGCACTTGCTAATGTAGCAGGACAGGAAGGTGACCCCCTAGAGAATGCAGTTAAAGCCAATGTTTCTTGGCAAGTTAGCCAGTTAACACAATCTCCAGTAATTGACAGCTTAATTGCCGAGGAAAAATTAAAAGTAGTAGGCGGTTATTATGATTTAGACACGGGAAAAGTTGAGTTACTTACTTAAAATTCCTTTTCCTTTGTTCTTCCAGGGTTGATTCATTTTTAAGGAGCTACAAAGAATAACGCCATGCTGAGTCTATTAATCGGGTTACCTCTTTTAGGTGCTGCACTTGTCGGATTTTGGCCGGAAAAAATTTCGGCAACGCAATTGCGAAATATTGCTTTAGTAGTCGCTTTGGGGATTTTGGTTTGGACTGTTGCGATCGGCACTCAGTTTGATTTATCCTCCCCAAACGTACAATTTCAAGAATATTTACCTTGGATTCCCCAGTTAGGACTCAGCTATAACTTAGGCATTGATGGGTTATCTTTTCCTCTGCTTGCCTTAAGTGCGTTTCTCAATTGCATCGCTATTTTTGGTCGAGGGGAAATCGTGGACCGCCCTCGACTTTACTATCCGATGATTTTCCTGGTGAATGCGGGAATTGCCGGGGCATTTGTGGCACAGAATTTACTATTATTTGTGCTTTTTTACGAGTTAGAGCTAATTCCCCTTTACCTATTAATTGGAATTTGGGGCGGTCAAAAGCGCGGATATGCCGCGATGAAATTCCTGATTTATACCGCAGTTTCAGGGATTTTGATATTAGCTGCATTTTTAGGAATGGCTTGGTTAAGCGGTTCCGGTAGCTTTGATATGGGGTCAATTTCTACCCAAAATTTATCCTTAACTACTCAACTAATTTTACTGTCAATTTTAGTGGTAGGATTTGGGATTAAAATTCCTCTGGTTCCCTTGCATACTTGGTTGCCCGATGCCTATGTGGAAGCCTCTCCCCCGATTGCCATTCTCCTAGGTGGCATCCTAGCTAAATTAGGCGCTTATGGGTTAATCCGATTTGGGTTACAACTGTTCCCGGAAACCTGGGCAATCATTGCTCCTGTATTGGCGATTATTGGGGTAGTCAGCGTCATGTACGGTGCCTTTAGTGCGATCGCCCAAAAAGACATCAAACGCATGGTTGCCTATAGTTCTATTGGACACATGGGGTATATTTTAGTCGCCGCCGCCGCAGGAACTCCCCTCAGCTTACTCGGTGCGGTTGCCCAAATGGTCAGTCATGGATTAATCCTAGCCATTCTCTTTTATATCGTTGGCATCATTGAGAACAAAGTAGGGACTCGGGAACTTGACGATTTGAATGGATTAATGAATCCCATTCGCGGATTACCCCTCACCAGCGCCCTACTGATTTTAGGTGGCATGGCGAGTGCCGGAATTCCAGGATTGGTAGGATTTATTTCAGAATTTATGGTATTTCAAGGCAGTTTTTCTATCTTCCCCGTACCCACCCTTTTGTGTATCATTGCCTCGGGTTTAACTGCGGTTTATTTTGTAATTTTAATCAATCGCACCTGTTTTGGAAAGATTGATAATCAGTTGGGATACTATCCTAAAGTATTGGTTGTCGAACGAGTTCCGGCACTGGTATTAGCTGCCGTTATTTTTATATTAGGCATTCAACCGGGGTGGTTAGTGCGGTGGAGTGAACCGACTACAACAGCAATGGTAGCCAGTATTCAACCCCATACGACCGAGCAAATTGCTCAAGACTTGAACAATTTCGCACCCTAAAATGAATTGGTCAATTCCTTAGGCAGTGAGGGGGAGCATCTGGCTCCCTAGTGGTGTAAAAATGATTTAGAATCGCTATTTTTCATTGAAAAATCAGCCGTAGTCCTCCGCTTTTGTGATTGTTATCCAGGGAAATATATTCAAACCATGAAAACTGCAACTTCAACCCAACTCCCTCCCTCTCAACATGAATTTGCTGATATTATTCATCGCTTAGAAGCCGGTGGCGCAATGCTGCCAGATACTCCAGAAAATCTCCAGCAAATTATTGGCATTTATAAAGCCTATGCTGTCCCCATGGACTTCTACTGGCGAAACTTGCTTTACATCGCCCAAGAGGTATTTTTAGAACCCTTTAACTTTTTTAAATATTTCCTTCCCAAAGAGTATTTAGACTTGCACAATCACTATGCTGGAGAGGATGCAGACTTGCGGATCTGGCGAGGAGAAGCCACCGCACATCCGGAACTCTTAGCCTTTATAGAAAAGGGGGAATTAAACCAAAAAATACCTCGGTTATTCCATCATTGGTTCCACGATCGCATTAATATGGAATTTGCCGAAGCCTGTATGCGATCCATGTTGTGGCATGGTAGAGATATGGGGTGGGGTAAGTTTGATGCCTATCTCGATAGCGACGAGTATAAAGCCAATGCAGACGTTGCCATCAAAGCCTATTTTAAAGGCAACCCCGTAATGTTGGGACTCTATAAACTATTTCCCGAAATGTTTTTAGAACAAGTACGGCAATTGTCGTATTATAGTAACCTAGGGTTATTCTGGGAAGTAATGGCCCCTGTGTTTTTTGAAATGTCCGATCGCTATGATGAAGGCAGTCTCACCAGCGTTCCTGAAGCAATGGATTTTCTCGTTAATGGCATCTTTGCAGTCGCAGGGCGTCCCATTTACCATCACCTCCACATTCGCGGCGAAGTTTACGAAATTATTCCCAAATCTAAAGGCTTTACCTGGTTGTATGAAGCGGCATTACCCTATGTCGAAGCCGTCTTTTATCGTACCGCGCCTTTCCGAGGGACTAAATCCTATAACGCTCAAGCTAAACAAGTTCCCATGGAACAAAAAGACTTCCATTATGGGATTTTATATGCGGATGTCTTTCCCGTGGGTACCGCAGGAATTCCCCCCACATTATTAATGCAGGATATGAAACATTTCTTGCCGCCCTATTTAGTGGACTATTATCGCCAACACTGCCGGGGAGAAGATGATATTTTGATTCAATTAGGGATTACTTTCCAGCGATCGATGTATTGTGTGACTTCTGCAGTGATTCAAGCGTTACGGAGTGCCTTACTCTATCCTTTAGACGATACGAATGCCAAGCATCTCATGGCAAATCGTCAGTTTTTTGAGGCGCAGTTAGATCGATTTAAACGTCCCGAAGCTCGGTTACGGGATATTCAGAATCGGGATTATCGATAAGGTTATATAGCAAGTGTAAATGAATGGGGTTACCCGAATGATTTATACTGGCTATATAGCTATAGGGTGCGTCACATGACGCACCTTGAATTTTACCCCATTAAAATCACGGTATCAATAACGTGAATGACCCCGTTATCTGCTTCTATGTCAGCAGCAACAACCGTGGCATTTTTAACTTCAAATCCACTAGAACAATCAATAGAAATGGGAGACCCTTCCACGGAAATAACGGACCCCAATTTTGCTAAATCTGCTTGCATCAATTTACCCGAAACCACATGATACGTTAAAATTCGAGCAAGTTGGGGAATATTTTGTAACAGAGTTTGAATGGTTCCCGGGGGCAATTTGGCAAACGCTGCATCGGTGGGAGCAAAAACGGTGAAGGGACCGGGACTTTTTAAAGTTTCCACTAAATTCGCCGCTTGCACCGCAGCGACTAGGGTTTTAAAGGAGTCATTGCTGACGGCAATATCGACAATATCAGGCATGGATTCACCTTGGTTTGGACAACACAATGCTTTAAATTAATTTTAGGATAAAGAGGGCAATTGTAGAGAAATAATCAAAAAGTTAGGCAGGTGGGAGTTGGAAGCAAAAAAAACCTCTCAGCGGTTACCGAGAGGAATTTAGGAGTGCAGGAGCTACCGGAAAACAGCGAGGTTTCTTCAATAGCTAAGAAATACTCTAACGAGGGGTTATGGCGTCCACATGACAGCCGGATGGCATTTCAGTGACAGTTGGGAAACCGAGGGTGCGATCGCCCTTCAGTGTTCAAAGGAAGGCATTTACACCAAATATGAAGCCCTCGTCCTAACTTTCACTCAGGCGATCGCGCAATAGCTCATGAATAAATCGATACTGCTGCCATCCAACCCGCTGTAAAAATAACCGTTGGCTGACATATTCTAAAAACCGGCTATAATTCCAAGGAATATCACCTTTTCGCCAAAATATCAAGTGCACAATTAAATGATTCATCCAAGGAATGCCGGTAATCAATCCGACAATTAAGCCTAAGATAGGGGCAGTTGCTCCGATGAAAAAGAGAATAGAGAGCAGATACATCAATACACCTCCCGATGGGTTCACTGCCGATAAAATTGCTCCAATCAGTTGGAAACTGAGGAAACCCAGAAGACAACAAATTATAGAAACAATCGCTGACTGCCACAGGTGGCGAGGGGAGGTTGTTTTCAACTCTATATCCGGCGTTTTTAAAGCAATGATTCCCCCACAACTTAAGGCAATAATTGCAAACAATATTCCATAAATTCCCCCCACTTCCCATCCATAAATCAAAGCGAATAACCCAGCATATAAACCGATAAAAAGCAACAAAAGAGAGAGGGGATACAGTAATTGATCTCGGGTCGGTTGCAACCGTAAGCCAGGAAGCGATTCCGGTGAAAATATCCGTTGACTGCGATCGCCCATTATCCTTGCTAACCCACGCAGCCATACTTTCGTTTGTTCCGCATTGGGTTCTGCTTTTCGAGAATAGACAGGTATCTCCATTTCCCGAGACAGTTGACGACGAATATAAGCATTAAACACATACCGCTGACGTTCATCCCGCGTCTTCAACCGTTTCCAAGAATGAATTAAAATTTCCTCATATGCTACTGTCATCAGATTTAAAAATAAAGGGGTTTTGGCTAATCCTAATAACGTTTGATCCGTTTGAAGATTTTCCCAGAGTTCGCGGCTACGAGAGGCAAGCAGATATGTCTCAATTTGATTCATCTTTAAGGGTTGCAATCCGACTGCTGCATACAACCGCAGCCGAGTTTGCCGAAGTTGGTAGGTATCCATCCGGGTACAGAGTACCAACGGCATCGGCTGCCCATTTTGGCGTCTTAATTGAGAAATTTCTTTTAAACAATGTTCTTGCTGATCGCCCTCTAGTTCGTCGAGTCCATCCAATAAAGGTAACAAGCGCTCATCCGCCAGCAATTCCGCGACCAAATTCCTTTTTACATTATACTTGATACAGACTTCATCCTCCAGCCAAGTGAGAAACGGGCGATAATCAGGCCAATGTGCTAAATCAAGAACAACCGGCACAGGTTCTAGCTCATTTTGTCCAGCGCGATCGCACAACTCCCCCCCTAACTCTAACAACGTTGTCGTCTTACCCGCGCCCGGTGCCCCCAAGATTAAAACAATTCCAGCGATCGCCCCCATTTGCAGAGAACCTGTTTCGAGATCCGCACGCACTCCTAGCGCATTAAGCGCCTCTACCCCGTCTTTTGGAGGTGCAGCCAACTTTAATCCTTCCAAAATTCTTTGTTCCCGGCGAAGTGTCTGCCTCGGTTGCTTACCAATTTTTACCTCCACATCCCACAACCGGGGCATATCCTCTGTCAGGGGTTCACGCACCAGATAGCGATGTACTGCATAATGTAACGACTGCTGCTGTCGTGCGATCACTTCGCTTCTCACCGCTGCCAGTAACTCCGATCGCCCCACGATCACCGAGGTTTGCCAGCGCTGCCAGCGTTGCCATAAAATTAACACCGTCGGCAATCCGGTCCCTAGCACAAACAAAAGCACCGATGCAGGGCTTAAGTTTCCCCTAAAATTGGGGTCGAGGGACTCACTCACGAGGAGAAAATAGACAGACACCCCCGCAATCAGGGGAAATAAGCCAAATAGCCATAATCCCCGTTCCACCCGAGGACCTGGTAACCAACAGGTTAAGGCACATAACAGTCCACATCCTAGGGTCAAAACCCCCAGCAAAATGCCCAGACTGGGTATCGACGCCGCCGTGATTGCGATCGCCATACAGAAGAAACCATTCACCAATACAGTCAAAATCAAAATGAACGCCGGACTAATTTTTGGCATGGTAGATGACTCGCAGCAGGTTATCGATTCTCAATTTACCCTCTTATTGTCAATTAGTCCCCCACTGAGGCGATCGTAATCCTTAAACTGTCGTAACCTCCCCCTCCGGAGATATTGCTTTTTGTTAAGGAATCGAGATTTCCAGCCAAATCTTGCCAAACTGGTAAATAATCATTACCCTTCAAAACAACTAAGTTCTACCGTGGAATATGATATTTGTTTTAAACCCTCCTTTGCCACCCTTTTTGTTACCCTCAGTCCCGGAGAATCCATCACCTCCGAACCGGGTGCAGCCATTTCGATGGATAGCCGAATTGCCATAAAAACCCAATTTTCTGGCGGATTCTTCTCCGGTTTATTAAAAAAATGGTTTGGGGGAGAAAGTCTATTCATTAACGTCTTTCGCAATCCCACCACTCATCCCCTAGAATTAGTCCTCAGTCAAGCCAGTATAGGCGATATTGCCTGCATCGAACTGACTAATTCTAGTATCTGTTTACAACCGGGGGCTTACCTTGCCCATACTCCGGGTATAAAAATCACCGTGGGTTGGGCGGGATTTTCCAGTTGGTTCGCCCGCGAAGGACTATTTAAGCTCAAATTAACCGGCACAGGTCGGGTATTTTTTGGCGCGTATGGAGGGCTAACTTTCCACCGAATTAACGGAGAATTTATCGTTGACAATGGCCATTTAGTCGCTTATGAACCGACGATAAAAATGGGAATTGCCCTCTCGGGTGGCTTATTTAGTTCAGTGTCATCGGGGGAAGGATTTGTCAACCGCTTAAAAGGGCAAGGAACCATCTACTTACAATCTAGAAGTGTGGAAGGCTTAGTCGGATTTTTAAACCCAAAATTTCGGTAATTTAAGAGGGAAAGCCTAGTTAACTATGAACGTCAATATTTTGCATCAACCCGACTGTGCGATCGCCCAGATCACCCTCAAACCAGGTGAAGACATCTTAGCCGAAGCCGGTTCTATGATTGCCATGCATGGCAATATGCAAGTCAGTACCACCCTACGCCAAGGCAAAGGTGGCGGCATCTTCGGCGGAGTCAAACGTAACCTAGCGGGTGAATCCTTATTTTTAAGCGTCTTTCGTGCCCCCTCCACCGGCGGCGAAATCTTTTTAGCACCTAAAATGTTAGGGGATATTTTCCATCACTCCCTTCGCGAAACCGGCTTAGTTGTTCAAGCAACCTCTTACCTCGCTTGTAGCTCTCAAATTATCATAGATTTAGGCTTTCAAGGCTTTAAATCCTTGTTTTCCGGAGAAAGTTTCTTTTGGCTTGATCTGAGTGGTCAGGGTGACCTCCTCCTGAGTTCTTTCGGAGCCATTTATGAAAAATTTGTAGAAGGCGAGTATATCGTAGATACCGGCCATATTGTCGCCTTTGAAAAAACCTTAACTTTTGAAATTACCAAACCCCCTGGGAGTACATGGGTCAGTGCATGGTTAAGTGGAGAAGGGTTTGTATGTCGGTTTAAAGGCAGAGGTCGCCTTTGGTGTCAGACCCACAATCCCCAGGCTTTTGGCAAACTAATCGGTTCTCAATTACTTCCGCGCACTGAAATAAATACATAAATTTTTAGGTTTTAAATTTTAATTAAGTTAATTATTTTCAATATCTAATAAATTTAAAATCTTTAATTAATTAACCCTTATTTAAAATATAACAATGCCTTTAGGAGATAAAAATGACAACGCGCATTGCCTACGAGATTCAACATTCACCCTCTTATGCCTCCTTGCGCCTCGACCTGCAACCGGACCAAACTGTTTTAGTTGAATCTGGAGCAATGGCAGCAATGGATACTTGCATTAAAATGAAATCTAAAATTAAAGGAGGGTTGATAAAAGGATTAGGCCGTATGGTGAGTGGAGAAACTCTTTTTATTAGCGAATATACCGCTGAAAGAAAAGGGGGCCAATTATTTGTTTCCCCTGGGGTTCCCGGAGATATTCAACATTATGTTTTACAGGGCAATAGCTTATTGATTCAATCCTCTGGATTTGTTGCCTCCAGCCCTACAGTCGTAATTGACACCAAATTCCAAGGATTTAAAGGCTTTTTTAGTGGAGAATCTTTATTTTTAGTCCGGGCAACTGGAGAAGGGGATTTGTGGTTTAACTCCTATGGTGCCATTGTAGAAATTCCCATCGCCGGTGATTATATTGTAGACACCAGTTATATCGTTGCTTTTGAAGATACCCTGGACTATCGCGTTGAAGTTTTAGGGGGATTATCCTTCCGAGGATTAAAAACAGGAATTCTCGGAGGGGAAGGGTTAGTCTGTCGCTTTCAAGGTACCGGACGTTTGTGGATACAGTCCCGGAGTTTATTTCCGTTCCTAAATTTTTTAAATCCATTTCGCCCGATTCAAAGTAGTAGTAATGCTAATAATAATTCTAACGATGATGCATAGCGTTTTTACCGTAGAGATCGCCCCCTTCGAGTCTCCCCGACGCAATTGAGGATCCGGAACGACTGAGGCGGCTTGGGGGTTATCATAGTTAAAGGCGATCGGCCAGTTCGCCCCCTCCATCCCTAGGTCCCATCCTTCTCCCCTCATGGTCCTCACCTCACGGAAAATCAAGGGGTTCAGGAATCAAAAAAAATTTTTCAAAAGGGCTAGACAAATCTAAAAATTATGTTACAGTAATAAAGGTGAAAAAACACCAAGGCTCAGTAGCTCAGTAGGTCAGAGCAGGGGACTCATAAGCCCAAGGTCGCAGGTTCAAATCCCGCCTGAGCCATTTACTCCATAAGCGTTTTAGCCTCCATCCCATCAGGGTGGGGGTTATTTAACGTCACTCGACACCATAGGGGTTGTAGCGTTAACTTACTCTATGTGACGGGGAAATTTAGTGAAAGATTAGTGAAGCCGCATAGGGATGAAATCAGATTCAGATTGGCTCAATGAAATAAACTCAGAACTCAAATCACAATTATGTGGGGTTGTTGTCTATATTCGTGGCGAACGCCTCTATTTACGAGGGACCTTCCCACCCAAACCAAACAGCAGCAAAACCAAACCTCATCAACAAGACCTAGCTCTCAAGATTTATGCCAACCCAGCCGGTTTAAAACGAGCCGCCGCTGAAGCCCTGCGTGTTGGGGGACTCCTTGCCTGTAAACAATTCAACTGGGATGAATGGTTGGAGCCAAAACCAACAGCAGATTCCATCCCTATAAAAGATTGGTTAGACCGCTTTGAACAAGACTATTTCCAGAAAAGGGCCAGGACCCCCAAGACCCAGACCAGTTTTCGTGACTATCTCAAAGCCTGGGAATTGTTCTGTGATAAGCGATCTCCTCTGACTAAAGATTCGATATTGGCAGCGGTCTATTCGAGTGAACCCGATTCAAGGTCAAGGAAACGTGCCTGTATTGCAATAGGGGCATTGGCTAAATTTGCTGGGATGGAGATTGACCTGAAACCCTATCAAGGAAAATACTCACCCTATACTGCCCTTGAATCCAAAGATTTACCTAGTGATGAGTTGATTATCCAGTGGCAGGCGCTGATTCCCAATCCTGCATGGCAATGGGCTTACGGCATCATGGCAACTTACGGTATCCGCAACCATGAACTCTTCTATCTCGATACCAGTCTTTTAGCTGAACCCCCTGGGATTTTGATTGTCCGACCCGGTGGCAAACCCAACAAATTTCGCAAAATCTGGCCTTGTAAAAGTGACTGGTGGGAAAAATGGCAACTTTGGGACGTACATCTCCCTGAGTGTAGTGGAAAATCCAATACTGACTTAGGACCACGAGTGACCCGAGCCTTCCGACGATATCAGATTCCATTCAGCCCTTAAGATTTGAGACATAGTTGGGCTATTCAAACTGCTGTTTATGGATTGGATGCTGCGATCGCTGCCCGGATGGCGTTGCACATATACGGTATGATTCAATTAGACAGGGGTACAGTCCTTCAATTGGGCAGGGGTACAGTCCGATGTTTCAGGTAGTAGAGAAGAAATCTGATAGAAATCCTTAACATTTCTACGGATTTTGAATAACATAAAGTTTTTCTGTGGAGGCGGGCTAAATAATGCCTTAATCGCGTATTTTCTCCTTCTACCCGAGTCAGGTATGCCTTGCTAACTATATGGTCAAGTTCATCAATGAATTGAGGATAAACTGCATAGCCATCCGTCACATAAAAAAACATTCCCAGCCTCGAATGATTTTCCATAACGGTTTAAATATTTCAGAGGATCTATCCACGACCACAAAAGCTAAAATACCTGGAAGCCCTTTATTTACAGCGGTCCAGACCCACATTTTATGTTTTTTTTTACCCCCATAAGTCTGTAACTCATCAACTTGAGAGACTTCAGGAATCTGTGGATAATCTGGGTGGGTTGGTAAATTATTGGCCGCAGCTTTTACCCAATTAATAACTGTGTTGTGACAGACTCCAGTTAGTCTTTCTATCCGTCTAAATCCATTCCCTTCAAGATAGAGATGTAAACAGTGTCGTTTGACTTCTTCGGGATAACCTATTGGAGAATAGACGTCGATAAATTGACGCCCACAATCCTTGCACATATGGTTCTGTTTTCCTCTCTTCAAGCCATTTTTACTGATATTAGTGGACTGACACTTAGGACAAATCATATTCTCTAGGGGTAGAGGCTACCCCCTTACCATACCATAGGTGTGCAAGGCCCACCAATTCACCGGCGAGGTAGAAGTCCGGGAAGGCGAGGTCCGGGGGGTGCAGCGAGATAAGCTCATAGTCCAGGGAATTTACATTATCACCGACCACGACTACCCGATCAATTTTCCAGGACTCACCACCCCTCCCCAGTGGGTGCCGGAACCTGGCGTGCAAAGGCTTGAGCCACATTTGAACCAACCCAAATTTGAGAAACTGAATCAATATTATACGGGGGAGGATTTTCCTCCGGAGCACAGTCGATCGCCACTGCTTTTTCTAGCAGCAACCAAAATCGAGCCCTCGGGTCATCTAAATCCAAATTATCCCGAGTTCGAGGAACAGAAAATCCCAGCGTCAGCCCCGTTTCCGGGATGAGGGCCTCGACAAATTCAGCATTGCGTTTTTGGACCTCCTCTCATAATTGGGCGCGAAACTCATAGAAATCGCTACCGGGTTCAGCTTCATCTTCTAAAACTAGCTGTCCGTCAGAATCCGGAGTGGCAACGGGTGCTGAGTTAAGCTGTTTGCGACGCAGAAGCGGAACTGAATAATTAAAAAATGTTATATCTGACACTATTTAAATTTACAATTAGTTGCTTAGGTACCATCTCAGCAGCAATCGCTCTAATTGCAATCTGTCAATCGGATTAATCTAATTAAACTTATTATATGTCGGCAGTAATAGTTACTAGATCGCACCCTGTAAAACAGGAATAGAGATTTCACAATTTGATAAAATAGCTCTTGCGGTAGATGGCTGAAATATTAATTATTAGATACTTTTAAAATAGTCAACTTTTAAAATAGTCAACTTTGGTCCAGAATTTATGCTTACTGTATCTCATCCCCTAAAACAGGTATTCCACTGCCCGGAAGAATCGGATTTTTACGCGCACTGCTTGGAAAGTTTAGTGTTAAATGCCAGCGATAATTCTCGACTTATCGTAGAGTTTGGTTCCGGAGAGGGAAGTCCAGTTATTAAGTCTTTGCTGAGAACGGATTTTGACGGGACAATACAGGGATTTGAGCTAAATAAAGTAGCGGGGAAAATTGCTCAATCTCAAATTAACGAATATGAACTGAGCGAACGATACACCGTCAACAATTGCTCTTTTTTTGATTCGCCTTTATACGAGTCGGCGGATTGTGTCATCTCAAATCCGCCTTACTTGCCGGCGGTGGATGATAAGATTTACCAGCCGCTGTTGCACGGTGGGAGTGATGGTTGTACAATTGCTAAAAAACTTTTATCTCTCGGCTGCGACGAAGTTTTGCTGATGGTTTCTAGCTATTCTAATCCTGTGGGTTTGCTCGATTATGCTTTGGATCGAGGCTACTCAGTTGCGAATTTTGAGATTGCACCTTTAAATTTTGGCTATTATAGCTCGGAACCCAAGGTGAAAAGCGCGATCGCCACTCTGCGAAAGCAGGGAATGGCTTTTTATTCGGAAAATATCTATCTGTTGGCTGGAGTTTTGTTTAAGAAGCAGCAAAAAGCGCAAAGAGATTTGTCGAGTGAGCTAATTAAGTTAATGACAGCATTTTAAGCTATATCCTAGGGTGCGTCAGTCTCTGACCCACCCTAGGATATAGCTGTTAATTGTGTTCTGTGGCTTGGATCGATCGC
Organism: Cyanophyceae cyanobacterium; assembly: GCA_038321985.1. Lineage (GTDB taxonomy): Bacteria > Cyanobacteriota > Cyanobacteriia > Cyanobacteriales > Laspinemataceae > Laspinema. Next base: position 155,358 of record JBBQFN010000010.1, read on the forward strand.
ACTACAGCAGCCGCAGCCCGATCGCCGATCAACTTCTCCTGATCGTACCCCAACACTAGCTCCCACGCCTCCTGCGGGTATCTATCAACTAGCGGGATCGCCACTTCATCCAACATCCAGCGACCGTGACGCTCATCTTCTTTGATGTGTAGTTCCCAATAACCCATCGCAGCCGGAGAGAGACCCAGACGCTGGGCGGCGGCTAGATAATTGCGGTAAGCGACAGGCCCCGCCACCTCAAAATAAGTGAGTCCGCCGTTGTAACGCAGAAAATGGCGCTTGCGTTCGGTCAGCAGGAAGTTGTGATTAATGCCGCAGAGCACTTCCCAAGGCACTAAATCGAAGTACGCTTCCGGTTCCGTATTCATATCGAATTCAGCCAGCATTTGAGCAAAAAAGGTCGAGTGCTTGCGGGGAAGGCGACCGCCGCCGTATTCTTCAATCAGAACTCGGGTAAGGGTGCACTGAATTTCGTTGCCAGCGCCGCCGATGATGCGAGAAACGCGGCTGGCTTCCACTAAACCGTCGAAAGAGGCGATCGCCAGCAGGTGTCTGTATCCGGCTGCTGTCATCTGTTCCCGCAGGTAGCGATCCATTTCAGTGAGCTCTGGATCGACATCGGCGGCCGCGCGATCGCGCAGCGCTTGCGTGACATCCGACAATTTTTGCAGCGCTGCAACGTCGATTTGCGCGATTTCCCACTGCTGCCAAGGTTCCTCAATGCGATCACGCACAGAACGCAAATAGTGCGATCGTTCGTTGTTGTAGCGGCGTAAATCGTCGTACCAAAACAAGTTGAGGCGGTTGATGCGGTATAGCACGCGCTGCAAGAAGCGGTGAGCGGCCTCATCCCCCGGTTCCTGTTGGTAAGCAGATTGAATTGCATAGGCGATCGCGCTTTCAAAATCGCTGACAAGTAAAGGTTTTGTCGCCACCATCTTGTCTAAATCCGCGGCTTCTAGCAAATCAACAAATTGCCGCTCGGCTGCTTCATAATTTGGGAGTAAGGATTGTTTTTTGGAAAGACTAGGCGAGTGCGAAGAAGGAAGTATCTCTATCGTATTTGGCATGGAATCAAATTATGTTAACTCTAATTATTGTGCTGCCTGCCCAAACAGCCAACCGTTGCAGATTGGTGAGGATTATGGCTACTTCATTTCACGATACCGAACCAGTCGGCGGCATACACCCTTCCATTGATAGAGATTTGATCGCTACCGTCTCATACCCTTTTCAACTTGTGAGTAAACGTAGCAACGTTTATGGAAAGTGGTATTAACTTAAGCCCCAACCCCGATAATTTTCGGTTCGTTACTTCTATAACCGGCGCGGACCAAAGCTGCCAAAAGAGCACCCAAAGCTAATCCGACAACGACTGCGACTAAGAGTGGATCCGGCAGTAGCGGATCCAGTGCTGAGGCAACTCAAGGCCCTCGGTGCTGAGTTAACTGTAATTTTCAATACTTACCACCCCTGGGATCATGTGGGGGGTAATCAGACATTGGTAGAGCATTTTCCTGGGGCAACCCTGTACGCAGCTGCACAGGACCGGGGGAGAATTCCAGGACAGCAGGTGTTTTTAGAGGAGGGCGATCGCGTTGAATTTGCCCAACGCACGGGGAATGTGTTCTTTATTCCTGGACATACCCGGGCCCACATTGCCTATTATTTTCCCCCTGCCA
>JBBQFN010000011.1:0-148750 GCA_038321985.1 Cyanophyceae cyanobacterium
TAGTATTTTGGGGATTTATGAGACTCGTTTTGGTCACTTTTAGAGCTAGAAGCCTTGACTTGTAAGGCTTTCAGTTCCTGGGCTGGGGAGCGAGTACAAAACTAATTAGAAAAACTTATCACCAAAAAGTCTGAAGAGCCAATTAAATGTTGATTTTTGAGGTTATTTTGGGGTAAATCATCAATATCTTTGGCTTCAGTTTGAAAGCCGGGGAAATCAAAATACAGAAGGGGAGAAGAAAACCAATCTCCAATATTAATTGAATGCCTGACATGATAGTTTGTAATACGAGACATTGAATTAATTACTCCTTTAGACTCAACACTGAATCCTTGATCAAGATTTATTTCTGGAAATATTCCGCTACCACCGCTTGAATTTCTGCAATAAACTTCTCAGTAGAAAACAAAGATTGCTGTTTTTTCAGGGATTCCCGTAGAGCAAGATGGCGATCGGGTTGCTGGAGAACTTGAACAATGGTCTCCACTGCATCCTGGGGCCCATCAAATAATAAATTATTATGGTGAGCGCCGACAATTTCCACTTGTCCCCCTTTTTTTCGGACAAAAGGAATCATCCCCGCCTTCACCATTTCTGCTACAGAGATTCCAAAAGGCTCAGGCTTAGAGTGGATACCGTAGCGACAGCGAGCCAGTACCTGGAGATAATCTTTGTAGGGTAGATCTTGGTAGATTTGAATCCAGTCTGAATTTTGTTCGGCTAGGCGCTGAATTTTCTGTTCGTAGGATTTTTTATAAGTACCCCCACCCCCCCCGGTGATATGTAATTTCACATCAAAGCCGCGATCGCGCACTCCCTGCAAAATTTTAATGACTCGATCGGTTTGCTTAGGAGGTACAATTCTCCCGCTACAGAGAAATGCATCCTCTTTTTCTTCCCAGGGAAGTATTTCTATTTCCGTGATCACAGGTGGATAGATAACCCGGCAATCAATTCCATAAGCTGATTTAATCTGCTCAGCGGTATAGTAGGAGTTTGCTAAGGACTGATTCTGTTTAATTTGATCCATAGAAAATCCAGATAGTTTCATCATCAAACGATTCCATCCTTTATTTTCTTTGGGTTCCGGGTCCACGACATGAACCCAGTGCAGATATTGTAGTCCGGTTCGCCCCAGATCCACCGCATTATAAGTTGATAAAACTAAATCATAAGCAAAATTTAGGGCTTTGAAAGCTCGAATTGACCAATGAATTAAGGCAAATCGAATTTTTGGACTATTAGCTATTAATCCATTGAGGCGCAGGGTATCTAAGGACTTCGGCAACATTGGATAAATCGTTAGATTTTGGTTGGCTAAGTTAGTATTATAGAGGAGGTCTAACTGCTGTAAATCTATAGAATTCAAGGTAAATAGAGTAACGTTATAGTGAGGAACTAAAGCCTCGATAATCCAGAGACTGACTGATTCAGCCCCCCCTCCCATAAAATAGGGGTGCCAGATAGCGACAGTTTTTAAATTTTTCCGGGAATAATTCATCAGGAAGCTCCGAGGGACTTTGAAATTTAAGGGACCAACTGTCGGGTCAACCGCCGAATATTCTGCTAAATAGTCTTGCGGTAAGCTGATAAAAATAACGGGCTTATCCCGTGAGAAGAGTCAATAATTACCGGGGACTTCATTTAAGAGAAGTTATCAGAGAACTTCTCTTAATTTTTATCAGTTTTATTTCCGTTTTATTCCGTCCTGGAATCCCTTGGACAAGATACTGGAGCCTAGAGAGTAATTTAAGGGAATTAGTTATACGAAGAGTAATTGTTTTTAGGGGTTGATACTGTCGTTTCCAGAGGGCGATCGCTCTTGTTTTTAAAATAAACATGAAAGAGTAAAGAGATAGGGGACAATAAACAGACGGGGCTGGAATGGAACAGTATCTTGCTGATTTTACTATGATAACGGGTGATGTTCTTTCCCTAGACTGCACTTGATCCGATTGAACCTGACTGGATCGACACCCAGCGAACTCCAGCCGGTCAGCCTCCTCTCTAAATTTTAGTGTAAACTAGGCTCAGGGAAAATAGACTGAATCGACTAAGCGCAAAAAAATCAATGCGCTCTCCCTTCACGATCTAACCAGGGTGCTTCTACCCCAGTAGTCACAGAGCCTTTTATGGTTCCCACAATTCCCATGAGGAAGCTAACCCAACTAGCTCAGTAACAGGAAAAACTCAATGTCACCCACTCAATTTCTCCTCAATTATGCTAAACAACGTCCCTTTTGGATTGCTTTGACTATTTTTTTAGGGTGGTGCGGAGCTTTATTCAATGGAGTGAGCATGACCCTAATCGTTCCTGTAATTTTAGCCTTTTTGGGGCAAGAAGTAGAGTTTCAACAAGGGCCTCCGATTGTTAACCAAGCCCTGGGTCTTTTGGATCAGGTGAATCCCGAGTATCAGCTTTGGTTGATGATGGGAGTTATTTTGTTGCTAATTTTATTGAAAAATGCAGCCTTGGTATCCAATCAACTGGCTTCGGCTCATTTATCCCGTTTGCTGGTCAAAGATATTCGCTTGAATGCTATCGAGTTACTGCTGGATATAGACATTGATTATTATTCAAAAACTAAACTAGGGGATATAATTAATTATGTTAACCAAGAGGTGAATCGCTGTGCTAGCTCGATTCGGATTGGGATTCGCACCTTGACCAATGCTATGACTATTTTAATATTTGTGGGGATTTTAATTTTAATTTCATGGAAACTCACGCTTATCTCCAGTCTTCTTTTTCTGATAGTTCCGATAATTTCACAATTTATCATTCGTCGCTCCAAGGAATGTGGTCGGCTGCTTTCAGAAAAATCTCGGGCTTATACGAGCGCCTTAATTGAAGTTTTAAATGGGATTCGGTTAGTCAAATCTACGGGACAAGAAAAACCGGAGTATAAGAAAATTTGGGCTTTGATTGAGGACCGAGAACAAGCCGAAATGAAATCTCAAATTAACTCTTCCATCATCGGTCCCATGAATGAGATGAGTGGTTTAGCGGTGATATTAGCCATTATTTTTGTGGGACGGTTAATATTTGTCAATCAGCTAGAGTCTCTCTCTACTGTTTTGTTGACCTATTTATTTGTTTTATCCAGAGTCGTTCCCATGCTGGGGCAATTAAATAATAGCCGGAGTGAATTTGCTAATGTAATTCCTAGCACGATAATTGTTAGTGATTTTTTGCGCCGAGATGATAAACCGCTCATGAAGAACGGGAGCGAACCCTATAAACAATTGAATGAGGGGATTCACTTCGATCGCCTATCTTTTTCCTATCCGGGACATAAAGAGGTTGTGTTAAAAAACATTGATTTATGGTTGCCGAAGGGGACAACCTTGGCCTTAGTTGGGGGCTCCGGGGCCGGAAAATCGACCTTAGCGGATTTACTCCCGAGATTTTATGACCCGACGGAGGGTCGGATTGCTATTGATGGCAAAAATTTACGAGATTTTGATTTGCGATCGCTGCGGCAATCAATGGGAATCGTGAGTCAGGATACATTTTTATTTAATGACTCGGTGCGAAATAATATCGCTTATGGTCGTGATCATGCCACGGATGAGGAGGTGATAGAAGCGGCAAAACTGGCGAATGCTTATGAATTTATTATGAATCTTCCCCAAGGATTTGAGACTCCCCTGGGCGATCGCGGGATCCTGCTGTCTGGGGGACAACGACAACGGATTGCGATCGCCCGTGCCTTACTCCACAACCCGGATATCTTAATCCTAGATGAAGCAACCAGCGCCCTCGATACCGTTTCCGAACATCTGGTTCAACAGGCACTCGAACGCCTGAGTCGCGATCGCACGACCCTGGTGATTGCTCACCGTTTATCCACAGTCAAAAATGCTGATAAAATTGCCGTTTTAGAAAAAGGCGAAGTTGTCGAAACTGGAACCCATGAGCAACTCTTGAGCAAAGGGGGATACTATTCCAAACTATACGCCATGCAATTCTCCCAAGATACCCAAGACATGGTTAAAAAAGCTCGGAACGAAACCCTAATGAACACCTCCTACGAGATTCGGACTCGCCTCAATCCCATGATTGGATTTTTACGATTAATTGTGGATGATGTCGTAGATTCTCCCCAAGAGCGCCGTGAATTAACCCAGGAATCTTACCAATCGGCTATTCGATTGCTTAACACTTTAGAATATATGGAGAAGCGCTCTAAAATAGAAATTTAAAACCCTTGCACTCCTAAAGATTTTTAGGGAGGAAATGTCACGGTCTTAACTCTGCATCCACCCCGGCTCCCAAAAACTAGATCCGAGGGGATGAACCTACTTTCCCCCAACGATTTTTTTAGGAAAAATCATTCGTTTTGGCTAGGATTTAAATGAGGAATTTGGAGATTGACGTAACGCCTCAATAATCTTTATATTAGCTTTAGGAAAGGGAAACTCGTCGATTTCATCCAATCTCACCCAGCGCACTTCATCAGATTCCAACGGTTGCGGTTCTCCAGCAAGGTGACGGCAATGATGAACCGTTAAGGTGACGCGAAAATGAGTATAAGCGTGTTCTAGGACGAGCAGTTGTGCTCCCACTTCCACCTCGATCGCCAACTCCTCGCGAATTTCTCGATGGATACAATCGAACACCGTTTCTCCCTCCTCAATTTTGCCTCCCGGGAATTCCCACAACCCGCCTAGGAGTCCTTCTGGACGCCGCCGATCAATTAAAATCTCGCCCTTGTCATTCCAAATGACGGCAACACCGATTTGTTTATGAGGGAGAGGATTAGAGGTTTCGCGCATAGGTAAATCAGCCTGCATTTGTAATTGATAAGCCTGACATTGAGAGGTCCAAGGACAGCGACTGCACTGGGGAGCCTTCGGGGTACAGAGGGTCGCCCCTAAATCCATCAAAGCCTGATTAAAATCCCGGGGATTTTCTGGATCCAGCAGGGTTTCTGAAAACTGCCATAACAGCTTCATGGCCTTTGCCGGTGGCACCTGCAACCCTATGAGTCTAGCGAAAATGCGCTTCACATTACCATCCAAAATGGGCAGGGGTAAATTGAATGCTGCACTGAGGATACCCCCAGCGGTAGTCCGGCCAATTCCTGGTAACGACAAGGCTGCTTCCAGGGTGGTAGGAAAGCTGCCGCCATAGTTTTCAACGATCGCCCCGGCACAGGCGTGTAAATTGCGCGCACGGGCATAATATCCCAAGCCTTCCCAGAGTTTAAGCACATCCTGTTGGCTGGACTGTGCCAGAATTTCTAAAGTTGGAAACCGCTCCAACCAGCGATGATAGTAAGGGATAACGGTTTTAACTTGGGTTTGTTGTAACATAATTTCCGAGATCCAAATCGAATAGGGGTCTCGTTTCTGACGCCAAGGTAAATTTCGACCGGCTTGGATATACCAACTCAAAAGAGATTCTCGCAGGTCTAAAATAGCAAAATTCGGCAAACTCTGGGGTGAGCCTGCCGATGTCCCTTGGACATTGTTGTTCTGATTTAGTATTTTCACCTCAACCCTATGACTCCATGAGCGACTTATTCATGAAGTTTAGGATGAGATTCAGTGAAATGTAAGGATTTTTCAAAAGCCATGCGTTGCTCCGCATTGCGCAGAAAATAACCACTAATCATTGCCGAAGCCAGAATCCGCCCTAGATGTTCGCGGTTGGTGGTAATCGTGACGCCAAAGTGTTCCGGGGGCAGATTTCCTAACAAGCCGAGGATATTGCGTTCCATGACTTGAAAGACATCGGATGAGCTGGGTCTAGAGAGTTGAGAAACTGCTTCTGGAGTTAAGGATTCCAAGTAATCCCACAGTAAATTATTTTCTCCCTCTTCTGCTATGAATTCTGCTGCACTATCAAATTCAGGGTTCATGTTGTTATCTCCTAGGGTTTGATGAGTTTTTAGTTATCTGTTTAAAAGTTTAAGCTGGGGGATCTGGGGATTACGGTAGTCCTATCCAGACTGAATCCCGGGCATGGATTTATTACAAGTTTCAATGTTCCCCTAATTTATCCTCTGTGCTTTAGAGTTGCCCTCTATCTAAAGGGGTTAATCACCCTCCCTAAAAAGGGATAGTTTTCTAGGACGCGAGCTGATGTACCCGGAGATTTAACTCGGGTAACTAAAAAATTTTTAAGCTATTATTTAGGGAATTTATTGATCAACAAAATGGGAGTTAGAGAGAGTACGGGAGCGATCGCACATTTCTAGAGTTAACCAGGCGAGCGCCAAATTTTGATAGTTTGGTCATGACTGACGCTGACGAGAATCTCACCACCCAGGGCGATCGCCACATCATTAACAGCACTGCGATGACCGATCAAGGTGGAGCGTAATTCTCCCGTTTGTAAGTTCCAAACCTTAACGGTTTTATCCCGAGAACTGCTGACAAACTGTTTACCATCAGGGGCGATCGCCACAGACCAAATCGTTCCCCTATGGCCGGTAAGGGTGTAATTTACCGTTTGAGTCTCTAAATCCCAAACGGCGATCGTCTTCTTGACATCCCCACTCACTACCGTTTTACCATCGGGACTCAGGGCAAGGCAAGTCACCGATCCACGATGTCCCGTGAAGGTAGAGAGGCATTCTCCTGTCGTTAGCGCCCAGATTTTAAGGGTTTTATCCCCACTGCCTGTGACGAGTGTTTTGCCATCGGGAGTGATGGCAACGGAAGTGACAGCGTAGGTGTGACCCTTAAGGGTGTGGATTAATTCGCCACTCCTGAGAGACCATACTTTAATTGTTTTATCGGAACTGCCAGAAATGACCAGTTCGCCATCGGGAGAAAGGGCCACTGCGGCGACCCAACTAGAGTGACCCCCGAGGGTATGAATTAATTGTCCAGTGGGGAGGTTCCAGATTTTAATCTCCTGATCTGAACTGCCGGATGCCAGGGTTTTACCATCAGTGGAAACTGCCACGGACCACACAGCCTCTTGATGACCCATGAGGGTCCGCAATAATTGCCCCGTCGCGACATTCCAGACTTTCAGGGTTTTATCCCAACTGCCGGTAACGAGGATATGACCTCCGGGAGAAAGGGCCACAGACCAGACTCCATCTAGATGTCCAACCAAGGTGCGATCGAGGACAAAATCAGAACCCGTGGGGTTCAGGCAGGATGACTGAGTGGGTAAGGAAATTTCCCCGGATTGTGGGACCGGAGGGCATACCAACAGAGTGTTTTCAAACCCTGCAAGTTCGGATAAAATTTCTGCGGTATTGCGGGGACGCTGGGAGGGGAAGGGAGCCATCAGGCGATCGAGGAATTCGGCAAACCCATTTGAAATCCCCCGCGCACTGCCACGCCAGCGAAATTGATCCGTATAGGGTTCATAAAAAGTCAGAGGATGCTTGCCGGTTAACAAATAGACAAAGGTTCGACCCAAGGCAAAAAAGTCAGATTGCTCCACCGTATGCCCTTTTTCCTGTTCCGGGGGTGCGTATCCTCGGGAAATAATCACGGTTCCTGCTTGGGTGCCGTTGGGGGAGGTCATTTCCCAAGGGGTGACCTCTCGAACCGTCCCAAAATCAATTAAAGCCAGATTACCATCGGGTTGATGCATGATATTACTCGGCTTAATATCCCGATGGAAAAATTGGTGATGATGGACTTCGGCTAACAGGGTGACCAATTGTTTAAGCCATTCGATCGCTAAGGATTGGGGGAGGGGAATCCCTTGTTGGTTGAGCCATTCTTCTAGGTTTACGCCCTCAATTTTTTCCATGACGAGACAATGTAAAGGCGTGTTGTGATCCGGCGGGGCGATCGTAAAATAGGCCGAGGGTTCCATGTAGGGAATCCCTCGACGATGGAGTTGACTGAGTACCCGCGCTTCTCGTTCAAAGAGGGAAAGGGCTTTCTTTTGGGCTTTGAGGTTAGTAAATTGGGTCAAGTTGAGGACTTTTAGGACTTTGGGAATACCGCAGTCATCCACCTGGTAGGTGACGCTAAATCCGCCAGAATTGAGGGCTTTTACGGGTCGATATCGGCGGTCCAGCAGCAATTGCATCCCACAAGCCAGACAGAAGGGTTTGTGGTCAGGATTATCAGGGGAAGGACAGGTGGGATTAATGCAATAGCTCATACACGCTGAGGGGCTTGATTGAGCGGGGCGGGTCAAGACAAGGCGCGATCGCAAATACAGAAAATCACTATCTGTAGTATAAACGGAATTCCCTACCGTTGTCCCTCGGTGGAAGTCGCTCTACAGGAGTTTCATCCCTTAGAGAACCCTGCAATAGCGGCGCTAACGGCTTCCCAAGCGGAAGGATCACAGCAGATTTACAGGTTAGGGCTCTGTGCCGTAGATGCCATTCATGTAATACGCTGCTTAGCTATCGGGTTTAATTTATAGATTGGCCTAAGTCCGAGGTCATCCAAATTTAGCCTAAAAAAAAGGGGAGCATTGCTCACCCTTATTCCCCAGAACTATTTTAACTGAATGCTAAACCTTCTATCCAATCCCTTCAATGACTGGATGGAAGTAAAATGCCAATCCCAGCACCAAATAAGTTGCTAAGAGTAGCGTCCCTTCCAGCCAATCAGAACGACCATCAGAACTGACAGAATTGGCAATGACTACCGATACCACAACCGCGACCAGTTCAAAGGGGTTGAAGTTTAAATCCATCGGTTTATCCAGGATATAACCGGCAATTACTAACACCGGCGCGACAAATAGAGCAATTTGTAAACTCGACCCCAGGGCCACGGATACAGACAGGTCCATCTTATTTTTCATGGCTACCGTAACTGCTGTAGCGTGTTCCGCAGCATTGCCAATAATTGGAACTACAATTACCCCGGTAAACAGCGCCGTCAATCCTAGCAGAGAAGTGGCTTCTTCTAGGGAAGCAACTAATAGTTCGGATTCTATAGCCACCATCAGGGTGCAGGCTAATAAAACCCCAGTCCAAAGCCATACATTTGGGGGTTTGCCCGGTTCGCCGTGCTCGCCTTCGATCTCGGCTTCGCCGACTTCACAAAGGTAGGCATGGGTTTTCATGGAAAACAGCAGGGTTAATCCGTACACGAGGATTAAGACGATCGCCACTCCGGTTGAGAGTTGCTGCATGGTTTTCTCTTCCATGCCAATCGAGGTAAAATCTACCGCTGTCGGCAATAACATCGCAATCACTGCTAGGGTCATTGCCGAGGCATTCAGCCGCGCCACAATGGGTTGAAATTCTTGTTCTTTGTAACGCAAACCCCCTAACAACATGGAAAAACCCATCACCAGCAGCAAGTTACTGATAATTGAACCCGTAATGCTGGCTTTGACGACATTAATTAATCCCGCATTCAGGGCAACCAGGGCAATAATTAATTCCGTGGCGTTACCAAAGGTAGCATTCAGTAATCCCCCTACATTAGGACCGACAACTACCGCAATTTCTTCGGTGGCAGTTCCCATCCAAGCGGCTAAGGGAATAATTCCCAAACAAGCGGTTAAAAAAATAGTCAATGCTCCCCATTCGAGAAAGTGACCGGCAATGGAAATGGGAACAAAGACCAGTAAGCCGATGAAAATAATGTTTTTGATGGACATTAAATTGGTTGGATTTCAGTAAAAAATGAGTGGTAATTGAATCGAGAAGGTAAAGTTTAGGGTTTCGGATATTCCTGGGCTTCTAGTCTTGCTGGTTAGGTCAAGGTCTATTACGGGAAATGACCGAATCCCCCTAGAATTTGAGTTGGGTTTACCGGATGCGACACCTAGAGAGTGAACCCCAGAGGCGATACCGAAATTGGCCTAGATTAAAGGACTCTGATCCAGGCAAACCTTGTTCAGAGCAGACCCTTCTCTCCGTTTGCTCCTGCCTTGCCTAAGTAATTAGACTAGCAGATTGGAAGTCAGAATTTGTGCACTCATGCCGAAAACTGTTGTAGCACAAAAGCATAGGACGTTGGTTTGTTCTGGATGTATTTGAGGAAAAGATACCAAGCCCAGGGAGGTATTGCGTAGCGGATTATAGCATAGACATTTTAATTTGCAAGTTTCAGAAAATAAAGATTTGTTTTAAAGTATGAAATTAGCCCAGGGATTGCACTATTTGCGATGGGGATCGGTTATAGTGCCGTAAAGAAGTTTCACCGCAGAAAACGGATAGAACAGCGATCGCGCAAGAGATACCGCTCAAGAAAGTATTTCAATAACACCAAGCGGTATCACGGGTTAGGGTCAGAGCCAGCCGGTTCGGGCCAAGTTTCTGATGGAAGCAGCGATCGCAATACCACTTCCTTAAAATTGCCTGAACTTAATTCAACAGTACCCGAGCGATCGCCGGCCTACCGATAGATTTTATCGATTGATTACTTTGTTTGTTTAGTTGTAGATGTAATATATGACCACCCCATCAGAAACAGCAATGATGCTGAATCAAGCCTTAATCACCCTGACTCCAGAAGAAACCCCCCAAACGCGGACAGAACAAGCCAAACTTGACCCCATCAAAACAGCAACCGGAGTCTACGTCTCCATTCACGGACATTTTTATCAGCCCCCGCGAGAAAATCCTTATTTAGATGCGATCGAAAGACAACCGAGTGCCTCGCCTTTTCATGACTGGAATGAGCGAATTTACCATGAATGCTATCGCCCCAATGCCTATGCCCGAGTCTTCGACGACTGCGGGGAAGTGGTGGGGATCGTTAATAACTATGAATATCTAAGTTTTAATATCGGTGCCACCTTAATGACATGGCTGGAACGCTATGATATGGAGGTGTACAATCGCATCATTGAAGCCGATCGCAAAAGTGCACAGCGGCTCAACGGTCATGGCAATGCGATCGCTCAAGTCTACAACCACATTATCATCCCCCTGGCTAACGAACGGGATAAATATACCCAAATTCGCTGGGGCAAAGAAGACTTTCGTTCCCGCTTCGGACGGGATCCCGAGGGAATGTGGTTAGCTGAAACGGCTGTAGACTACCCCACCCTCGAAGTCTTAATTGCCGAAGGCATTAAATTTATCATTCTCGCCCCCTCCCAAGCCCAACGCTGCCGCGTGATCCCCGCCGCAGAGGCTGAAACCGGCTGGATAGAAGTCGGAGGTGCACAAATTGATCCTACCCGCCCCTATCGGTGTTTTCTCCCCGACTCCGGAGACGGAACCGACCGCAAATCCATCGATATCTTCTTCTACGATGGTCCGATTTCGCGAGACATGGGCTTCGATGACTTACTCAACAATTCCAATCATCTCCTGGGACGCTTAGGGCTCGCTATCCAAGGGGATGGCCGCCCCAGTCAGCTGCTTTCTGTAGCCACGGACGGCGAAACCTTCGGTCACCACAAAGGCGGCACTGAAAAATGTCTCGCCTACGCCTTCGTGAACGAATTCCCCCAACATGGGTGGACGGTGACCAATTTTGCCCATTACCTGAGCATCAGTCCTCCCTCCTGGGAAGTTCAACTCAAACCCGTCACCGCTTGGAGTTGCGCTCATGGCGTCGATCGCTGGCAAGATGATTGTGGCTGTGGCGGGGGGGGTAGCTGGCATCAAAAATGGCGGCGTCCCCTGCGGGACTCTCTCGACTGGTTGCGCGATCGCCTCACGGATATCTACGAAGAACAAGGCCGGCACCTCTTCCTAGACCCCTGGCAAGCTAGAGATGAATATATCAAAATCGTCCGCGATCGCTCCTCTGAAAATATCGATTGCTTCTTCCGACATCATCAAATTCATCCCCTCACTCCCCTTGAACAAGTCGATGGGTTGCGCCTGCTGGAAATGCAGCGTCACAGCCTGCTGATGTACACGAGCTGCGGCTGGTTCTTTGAAGAACTCTCCCGCCCCGAAGGAGTCCAAATTCTCCGGTACGCCGCCCGGGCGATCGAACTCGCTGGGGATGTCGCCGGAGTCCAACTCGAAAAAGAATTTATCGCCCGTCTTGCCTTCGCACCCAGTAACGTTGATTCTTTTAAAGATGGCGCTGGGGTCTATCGGGATTTGGTTCAAACCGATCAAATTAGCTTAGAGCAAGTCGCCGCCCATTATGCCATTAGCGGACTCTTTACTAGCTATGGCCCCCAACATCGCGTCTACTGCTACGACGCCTATCAGCGGGATTACCAGTTGCAACGCATGGGTCCGCTGACGTTGGGAGTCGGACAACTTCAGCTTGTCTCAGAAATTACCCGAGAAAGTGTTGATTTAGTCTTTGCCGTACTCCATCTTGGCGGCTGGGATTTCCATTGCAGCATTCAACCCTTCACCGGACGACGGGCCTATACTCAGATGAAAGAACATTTGTTTGGAGTCCTGGAAGAAGCGAGTGCCGCCCATGCCATTCTGGCAATGAATGAGCATTTTGATGGGAAATCCTACAATTTACGCGACTTGTTTGCTGAGGAACGGCATCGGATCATGCGCCTGTTAAGTCAAGAAACCTTGATGCGTCTAGATCAACTTTACAGTCAGGTTTACCGGGATAATTATGGGATCATGATGGGCTTCCATCGAGATGAGCTCCCGGTTCCGAAAGAGTTACAAGTAGCCGCAGAGATTGCTTTGGGTCATCGCTGTATGGAGTCAGTCACGGGTTTAGAACAGGAACTCGGGATTGCCCAGGCCGATGGGCAGGTGATGTACGCTCATTTAGGTGAATTAGAAGCGATCGCCACGGAAGCCGAACATACCCGTTGCCATCTCTACCTTCCTGAAGCCAAAGTAATTTTAGAACGGTCGATCCTGCGATCGCTCTGGGACCTCCTCCACCCAGTCCAAGCAGAAATGCTAGAGGCGGATATCCAGCGTTTAGAACGCTTGATTGCCGTCGGCAAACGACTTAATCACGGCTTGTCCCTGGAACGCTCCCAAGAGTTATATTTCTATTGGCTCACGGGTCAACTTGATCGCCACAGTTTCCCCGCTTTAAATACTGAAATTGCCTCAGTATCTAGTGAATCTACCGCCATTTCTCATGGGGATACGGCCCAACTCCGTCGCCTCCTGTTATTGGGTCAAACTCTAGGGATTTATGTCACCCCGCAATTAGAACAGATTCGCTAATTCCCAGATTCCCATTTAATCTCATAGCCTGCGCTCTCTATTCCAGGTAGCGTAGGCTATTTCTATTCTGGGGAAAGGAAACTCTATCTTTAGGTTCACAAAAGCATCAAATTCCCTCACCGAAGAATCTCACCCTCGGTAGATGAAGGCCCCGAGTTTTTCACTTAAATTAGACTCAGCAATCAATCAACGGTTTACAAACCACCTGAACTCGAAAAAACCTCTGCTGTCCGACTCGGGACTGAACCGCGATCGCCTTTGCTGGTGGGGGGTGTGACTTCACTCACAGTTTAAACCCGATCACAAACACGAAACCGCAGTGAGTAACCCTAACGACAATTGAGTGATTTTATAAGATTCTGATAATAGCAGCTCGTACTAAAGAAATGGAATGAAGTCAAAGATGTTTTTAAAACTAGCTCTGGGATTGGTCTCTATATCTGTAGTTCAAATTGGACTAAGTGGGTTGGCACCCGTATCCGCGGCTCCGTCAGACCTTTACAATCCGCATCAAAATACCGGACTGAACTGCTCTGAAACGGATCAGTGCACCTTAATGGGGTCGAGAAGCCTAGAGTGGGAAGCACCAACCGCCAAAAAAATTCCCGAACCCGGCATGGTTACCGCAGTCCTCTTCTCGGGTGTCGGAATCCTGTCCTCCCAAAAAAGACGCCCCGTCGCAGACAAGTAGATTCAACTGAACGCAGAACGTAATATAATTGGTCCGGACCCTCAACCTGTTATCTTGGTGCATTCCCTTTTTCATCAACAAGTCTGGTCACTCTCTCCAAACCCAGATCTTAAGGAATTTTCAAGTTTTAAATTATCCACCGTAGCGATCGCCTCCTCATAGAGCGTTCCGGTTTACCCAGAAATAGGGGATAATTTTTGTCATGACTATTCCTAAGCTGTGTTTTATACTCCATATCAATAGACCTCTTGCAAAATTCTAAAAAGCCCTCCTTAATCCGGGGGGTTGGGGGGATTAATCCTTTTTTTTGCAAGAGGTCTAATATCCCCTTTTCAAAATTGTGATTATGCCCGATCCTATTTCGCTCTTGCGCGGTGCTAAACGGAAAACCTTGGACCAACTGCGCTCGTGGTTAAATCGCTCGGCTCCAAAATCTTTTGGTCCCACTGGATTAGCACGAGACTGGATTAGTTATCAAAATTATTGTCAACAAGAGGGAACATGGCATCCTGTTTATCCCAGTTTGTCTTGCGATTGGGATCGGACCCAGACTCATAATTGGGGTAAACAGTCCGTTGATTTTACTAAGAATCTGCGATCGCAGATTCCCGAAACAGGAGTGATTGAAATCCCCAAAGGTCAGGTGATGGATATTCAGGGTTATACCTTCACGAGCAACAATTTCTTTCTCCCTGACCTATCTTATCATCGTAATCGACTAGAGGATGCTCATTTACCTCCTCAAAAATATCCCATTGAACCTGTTAGGGGAACTTGTTTCTCGTTAATGACTAATGCCTCCAATAATTACTGTCATTTTTTGTTAGACGCATTACCCCGTCTGCACCTATTTGAGAAAGCAGGATTTAGTTTAGAGGAGGTAGATTGGATTTTAGCTCCTAAACCGATTTCAGAAAACGCTTGGAATATCTTTAGAGAACTGGGAATTGATGAGTCTAAATGTATTTGGTCTGAGCGTCAACGAGGAATCCAACCTGATCTTTTAATTGCAACAACTCACCCGGGGTTACAGGCGCATTATCCTCGTTGGGTTGTAGATTTTATGCAGCAGCGTATTAAACTCAAGCCGAGTCAGCCTCAACGGCGTTTGTACATACCTCGTCAAACAGGGACTCGCAAAATTGCGAATGAGCCAGAACTCTACCCTCTGCTCGAAGAATATGGCTTTGAATTATATAATCCTGATCAAGAACCCAATCAACCTCAAGTGTTTCATGATGCGGCTATTATTGTTGCCCCTCATGGAGCGGCTCTTACGAATCTGGTTTTCTGTCAACCCAGAACAAAGGTCTTAGAATTGATGTCCCTTGGGCATTTAAGACCCTATTTTTTTGCCCTGTCTCAGGTAATGGGTTTGGAGCATCACTACCTTGTGGGTCCCACAACACAACCCCTACAGAAAAATCCCGGTTTATGTAAGTTTGACTTTACAGTTGATCTATCTTTACTCCGTAAAGCGTTAGCTTACTTAGTGAAATAAACCCCCTCTAGCATTTTGAAAGTGTTTGAGTTAGAAGAGGTAAAAGGTCTATAAAGTAAGAAAAACTGTTGAAGAGTCTCAAGGGCTGCGGCATAGTATTCTTCAGCATCGACTGGTTTAGCCGCCATAATGATCTCCTCTGGGGTGGCCTTTTCTTTTTTGCTATATAGCCATCTTAAATCAGTCGTTTAAGGTTTTTTTTGATTCTTTTGTAGTGCCAGCATCTTGCTCGCTAATTTATTTAAAAATCATTTAGGATGGCCATAGGCGATATTATAGGCAATGGTGTTATCCCTGTTCTGTCACAGGGGGAAACTCTTATCTGGACTGATAACCCCTCAGCCAAATCAAGCAACAGGTCGGTCTTTAAGAATGATATAATCAAAAAACTGAACACCCAGGCTGCACCCACTTTAACTTTTAAAATAAACAAGGGATATGACTGGTTCTTTAGCTCAAAATGCGATCTCACTCCTCATCGAGTTGGCACAAACTGGAGAAATAGATCCCTGGGATGTCCAAGTGATTGAGGTAATTGACCGATATCTCAGCAAACTGGCTCAAGTTCACGAAGCGGGTAGAGTAGAGCGGGAAGCGGCTTTATCCGAGACAGGACAGGCATTTTTGTACGCCTCCATGCTGGTTTTGCTGAAAGCTGATGCTCTGGCGCGTTCAGAATCCCTGATTGATGACCCGAATTCCTCAGATGCAGAAGAGGCAGAACTTTTGGATCCGATGGATGAGGAAGGTTCGGGGGGGAATATTCCCCGACAGCTAGAACTTCAACTCAAACGCCGTGCGGTGGCACCCACACCTAAAAAACGGCGGGTTACCCTTCAAGAGTTGATTGAGCAGTTGCAGTTGATGTCAATGGCGATCGAAACGCCGCCACGCCGTCGTGCAAAACGACATGGCGCATCAAAATCCACGGCGAGTACGGTTCGGGCGCTGACGGAGTTAGCGGACCAAGAAAATATCTCGGAAGTGGCCGATCGCCTCACTCGATTTTTGTTGGCCTACGCGGAAAAACTGGATATCTGTGAACCCTGGTTAGAATTGGAGGCACTTTTAAAAGGGTTGATAGACCAGCGAGGCGATCGCCCCTCTGGAGAATCCCCTGATCTCCAGTCCCTCCCAACTTCCCATGACCGAGTGGGGGTCTTTTCTGCACTGCTGTTGTTATCGGCCCAGTCTAAGGTGGAACTGTCTCAAGAACAATTCTACGGAGACCTGAAAATTCGGGCGATCGCCGACCCGGTGCCCGTAGACAACCCTCCACCTTTAAACACCGAAATGGTTTCCTAGCATTGGGATTCACCCCCACTCGGTACTGATCACGGAACGGAAAACCCTTGAATGGACCTTCAGTTCCTGAGCAACTCCATAAAGATAACAACTTTTTGCAATTTCAAAACATTAATTCGTTAAAATTGATAGGCTAAAAGCCTAAGAGAAAAAGATCTATGAAAGCCATGATTCTGGCAGCGGGTAAGGGTACCCGAGTTCGTCCGATCACATACACCACCCCCAAACCGATGATTCCCATCCTGCAAAAGCCAGTGATGGAGTTTTTAGTGGAATTGCTTCGCCAGCATGGTTTTAACCAAATCATGGTCAACGTTAGCCACCTCGCCAACGAAATCGAAAACTATTTCCGCGATGGACAAAGATTTGGCGTTGAAATTGGCTATTCCTTTGAAGGGCGGATTGTCGAGGGCGAACTCGTCGGAGAGGCGATCGGAAGTGCGGGGGGCATGAAACGTATCCAAGACTTTAACCCCTTTTTCGATGATACCTTTGTCGTGCTTTGTGGTGATGCCTTAATTGATCTGGACTTGACGGAAGCCGTCCGGTGGCACAAAGAAAAAGGCTCGATCGCCACAATCGTTATGAAATCTGTCCCCCGGAATGAAGTATCCAGTTATGGGGTTATTGTCACAGACGAAACGGGCCGCGTTAAGCAGTTCCAAGAAAAACCGTCCGTAGAAGAAGCCATCAGCACCAACATTAACACGGGTATTTATATTTTTGAGCCTGAAGTATTGAATTACATCCCTTCAGGCAAAGAATATGATATCGGCGGTCAACTCTTCCCGCAACTGGTAGAAATGGGTGCTCCCTTCTATGGGATTGCGATGGATTTTCAATGGGTGGATATTGGGAAAGTGCCGGATTATTGGCGAGCAATTCGAGGGGTGTTAACCGGAGAAATCAAAAACGTATCGATTCCTGGCAAAGAGGTGATTCCCGGCGTTTACACCGGTTTAAATGTCTCGGTTAACTTTGATAAAGTGGATATTAAAGGCCCGGTGTACATTGGAGCCATGACTCAAATTGAAGATGGAGCCAAAATTATTGGACCGGCGATGATCGGGCCAAGTTGCCGAATTTGTAGGGGTGCAACCGTAGACAATAGCGTAATTTTTGAATATTCTCGATTAGGTCCAGGAGTGCGTTTAGTTGACAAGCTGGTGTTTGGGCGCTACTGCGTAGATAAAACCGGGGCCTCGATTGATGTCCAAGCAGCAGCCCTCGATTGGTTAATTACAGACACTCGTCAAGCGATTCCCGTGAATACCCCAGAGGAAGGCAGGGCGATCGCCGAACTCCTCGAAAGCGAAGGTCGCTCCTAGCATCGGTCCAGCCAGAAACCGGGTTCTAAAATGACAACCCTGGATTTCATCTTCAACAAGGGGTAGAACCCGGTTTTGGTTCCTCTACCCCTTGTTTGTCTCTACTGATCCTCTAGGGTCTTGATCTTTCCCCGAGTCCTCCCCTCCCTCCTCCTTGGGAATGGCTCGGATAGTCCAGGGCATAAGCCGATTTCTGCGGGTTTCCCACTTAGCTTTTTTTGGGCTTCAGTCCCACGAATGAAGGGTCAGACGAAGCATTCCTTCCCAAATTCCCCTACTTTTACCTTCGGTTAAATCCTATTTTTGCCGGCGAAATCCTGGCTGTTGCGTAAGTTTACAGGGATTTAAATTTTTGGAATCTGTTAACAATTGTAAAAAGCTAACTTTTAGACTGATATAAGTTTAAACTTAAATAAGAATATGCCCGGTTTGGTTACCACCCATTTTACCCCTATGAAGCCCGTGATTTGCCACGTTCGTCTTGGGGCAGTCGGTCAAAGCAAAGCTCAAATTCATTCTGATCCCTAGGGGCATAATCCCATAAAAAAATTGTACAATAGGACAGACTCTTAAATAGCAAGATTAGTTAAATTCCTCTTTTCTCTAAAAGAATAGGCAGGAAACCGGTTGCTCCCAGCTTTTGTCTGTTTGTCAACCGTACAATTCCTGAACTTTTTAGCCCTAGGTTTTTAATCCCGTGAAACCGACTGACTTAATCGGATAGCAGCCGCCCAAAAATCAGGAGAATTACGCTAAAGATTTAAGGAGAATTACGCTAAAAATTTAGGATTAGTCCCCTATTCCCCTCTCTAATCAGCCAGGGTAGCTGGTACGGACCCGGAAGAGATATTACCTATAGCAGGAACAAAAAATAAAATGCATTATATTGAATTGCCGGGTTATCAAATCTGCGAAGAAGTTCAAGCCGGGGTCAAAAACATGGTCTATCGAGGGGTTAAACAACCCCACAAAACCCCCGTTATTATCAAATTTCTCAAGGCAGAATATCCTACTCTTGCAGAAATCACCCGCCTGCGACATGAATATAAAATCACAGAAAATCTGCACTTAGATGGAATCATCAAAACCTATAGCCTGGAACCTTATAAAAAAGGATATGCCTTGGTAGTAGAAGATATGGGGGGAAAATCCCTCAATCATTTACTGGAATCCCAGAGTCTATCTATTTTAGAGTGCCTAAAAATAGGATCTCAACTCGCCCAAGCCCTGGGAGAACTGCACCAGAATCAGATTATTCACAAAGATATTAAGCCCTCTAATATTATCATTCATCCCGAAACTCAAAAAGTTAAAATTACCGATTTCAATATCTCTACTCGACTAGCCCGAGAAACCTATCAAAGCAGTAATCCGAACCAGATAGAAGGAACTCTTAACTATATGTCCCCGGAGCAAACCGGGCGGATGAATCGTTCTCTCGACTACCGTACCGACTTTTATTCCCTGGGCGTCACTTTTTATCAAATGCTAACGGGGAAATTACCCTTTGAATCCAATGATCCGCTCAAATTAATTCACTGTCATATTGCCGTAAAACCTGTTGCTCCCCATCACCTTGACGAAAACATTCCCGAGGCAGTTTCGGCGATCGCCCTGAAACTGATGGCGAAAAATGCTGAGGACCGATACCAAAGTGCAGAAGGATTAAAAGCTGACCTTGACACTTGTCTCCATCAACTCATCCATACTGGAAAAATTGACTATTTTCCAACAGGAACCCTGGATAAATCCGGACAGTTTTTGATTCCTGAAAAACTTTATGGACGGGAAGCAGAAGTTGCTCAATTATTGGCAGCCTTTGAGCGAATTGCAGGTCATAGCGCTGAATCTGACCAACAACCGAATCCTGAAATAATCATGGTTTCCGGTTATTCCGGCATTGGTAAAACCCGAGCCATCAATGAAATTCATAAACCTATTGTGGGGGCGTGCGGATACTTTATTTCCGGCAAATTCGACCAATTACAGCGCCATGTTCCCTATTCCGCGATTTCTCAAGCCTTTTTAAAATTAACGCACCAGATTCTCACGGAAACTTCAGAGCAACTTCACGAATGGCAAGAAAAACTCCAGGCTGCATTAGGAGAAAATGCCCAAGTCATCATTGATGTGATTCCGGAACTGGAACAAATTATTGGCCCTCAGCCCACGGCTCCAGACCTAGGACCTACAGAAACCCAAAACCGATTTAATCGAGTTTTTCAAAAGTTTATCCGAGTTTTTAGCCAAAAAGCACATCCTCTGGTTGTATTTTTGGATGATTTGCAATGGGCCGATTCAGCTTCTTTAAAGCTAATTGAAAAGGTGATGAGCGATTCGGAAAGCCAATCCCTGCTTTTAGTGGGAGCTTATCGGGATAACGAAGTTTCGCCCCTCCATCCAACCATTCAAACGTTAGAAAAAATCAAGCAAGCGGGGACAATTATTAATGATATTGTCCTCACGCCATTAGAACTTTCTCACGTCCTCCAATTAGTGGGGGATGCGTTAGGGGGAATAGAATCACCGGAAATTTTAGCCCTGGCGAAGCTGCTTTATCACAAAACCGGAGGCAATCCGTTTTTCTTGACGCAGTTGCTGCAAACCTTGTATGCAGAAAAATTAATAAAGTTTAATTTTGCTACGGGTAGATGGCAGTGGAGTCTCGAACAGATTCAATCGAGAGGTGTTACCGATTGTAATGTGGTGGAATTAGTAGCCCGCAATCTACAAACCCTACCGGAATTGACCCAGCAGGTGTTAAAGTTAGCTGCCTGTATTGGCAATCAGTTTAACTTAGAGGTCCTGGCGATCGTTAATGAAACCTCTCCAGAAGAGACAGCAGCGCAGTTATGGGAGGCACTTCAGGCGGGTTTGATTTTACCTAGTTCGGAAGCCTATAAAATTCCGCTGTTTGGGGATGATTCATTCCAGGGCAGAGGGGAAATTGGTCTCGATGAATCCGTCACGATCGCTTATAAATTTTTGCACGATCGCGTCCAACAATCGGCCTATTCTCTGATTCCTGAAGCGTCCAAAAAAGAGACTCATCTCAAGATTGGTCAATTGCTGCTCAAAGCTACGACGGAAGAAGGGATTGAAGCAATTATTTTCGATTTGGTAAACCAACTCAACGTAGCCATCGATCTAATCAGCAGTCCCCGTGAACAATATCAACTCGCTCGCTTAAATCTGATTGCCACACAGAAAGCTAAAGCGGCGATCGCTTATGAAGCAGCCCTTCAATATGTCACCGTCGGATTAAAACTCCTCTCCTCTGAGAGTTGGACACAGGACTATCTCCTCACCTTCTCTCTCTCTCTCCAAGCCGTAGAACTAGAATATTTAAACGCCAACTTTGAGGAAGCAGGAACCCTCCTACAATTGGCCCTAGCCCAGGCCCTTTTACCCCTCGATCGCGTCCAGTTTTGCGAACTGCAAATGCAGATTTATATCGCGCAACTGCAAATGCTTCCTGCGATCGACCAGGGACTAGAACTCTTAAAACTTTTGGGGGTGGAACTTCTCGCACTCCAGCCCGAGGATAGCTTAGTCATTCCCCTTCCGTCCCTGAGTGAATTAGAAAAAATCCCCTCTCTTACAGACCCCTATAAACTTTCGGCCTTGCGGATTTTAACCACCCTTTGCGCCCCGATTTTCTTTGCTAAACCGCAGATGTTTCCTGAGACTATTTTAACAATGGTCCAGTTCTGTATTAAAGAAGGAAACTCCGGATTAGCGGCGTTTGCTTATGGCTTTTATGGCTTATTTTTATCGGGTTTAGGAGAAATTGATGCCGGATATCATTCGGGGCAGATTGCCTTAAAACTGCTCGAAGAATTTAATGCCAAACAACTAGCTGCCAAGGTTTACAATTTATTTAACGCCCATAACCGACCCTGGAAAGAACATGGGAAAAACAGCCTCCCTCAATTTAAAGAAGGGGTACAAACGGGACTAGAAACGGGAGATATAGAATGGGCTTGTTATTGTGCAGGAAACTATTGTGGATTTTCTTTCTTGACCGAAAAATCGCTAGATTTTGTGATAGAAGAGCAACAAAAATATATTGATGTTGCTAAAAAAAGCAAGATAGAAACAGCCATTTATTATGGCAGTGCCTGGAGACAATTGGGATTGAATTTATTAGGAGAAGTCTCAGAAATCACTCAGCTAACTGGGGAAAGTTTTGATGAAACTGAGATGTTACCCCGGCTCATTGCCTCTAAGAGCGGAACGGTTTTGTTTATGGTCTATTTATGCAAAACTATTCTGTTTTACCAATTTAAACGCTACGCTGATGCAGTACAAGCCGCTGAATTAACAACGGAACAAGTCGGTTCGGCGATGGGTTACCTTCAAGTTGCTGTGCTGAATTTTTACCAATCCCTAAGTCTTTTAGGTGAATATTCAAACCTCCCGGAGAGTGAGCGCGTACTCTATTTAGAGAAAGTGGATACCAATCAAACTCAAATGAAAAGCTGGGCATTCCATGCACCCGTCAACTTTCAACATAAGTATGATTTAGTAGCCGCAGAACGGGCCCGAGTTCTAGGGGAAAATCTTCAAGCCATGGAACTGTACGACTGCGCCATAGCGGGAGCTAAAGATTCTGGATATGTTCAAGAAGAGGCGATCGCCCATGAACTAGCTGCTGAATTTTATTTCTCTTGCCGCCGAAATAAACTGGCCCAATTATATCTCACCGATGCCTATTATGCTTACATTCACTGGGGAGCTAAGGCTAAAGTAAAAGCGCTAGAATCAGAATATCCGGAGTTTTTCCACCAAATTTTAAAACGAGAAGCCTTAGAAATCGAGGGAATTCCCACCCTTACTTCCAACACAACCACTACCACGGCAAGCGTGATAGATGCGCTGAGTATTGTCAAAGCGTCCCAAGCTCTATCCGAAGAAATCCTCCTGGATAAGTTGCTGGATAAATTAATTCAAATTCTGCTCGAAAATGCTGCCGCCACAAAAGGACTTCTATTTTTAAGAAAAGCAGGTACTTTGGTACTGGTTGCCGAAGGCGTCTTGAAAAAGGACAAAGTGGAAGTCTTGAGAAGAGGAGTCATTCATTCCCGTTCAGAACTACCGGAAGGAGTGGTCAATTATGTAGAACGCACTCAAACAACTTTGGTCTTGAACAATGCCAGAACTGAAGGACTTTTTACTGCGGACCCCTATATTCTTAAAGCCCAACCGAAATCAATTTTATGTATGCCTTTAAACCAAAAAGGCAAAGAGAGTGGCACCCTTTATATTGAAAATAATCTAACGAGTGGTGCATTTACAGTGCAACGATTGGACGTTTTAAAACTGTTATGTACCCAAGCCTCTATTTCGTTAGAAAATGCCGGGTTCTATGAGCAGTTACAGGATTATTCCTACAAATTAGAGGAAAAGAATGCGGCATTGGAGGAATTGTCAGAGCGAGAGCGTCAGAAGGCCGACCAACTGGCCGAGTCTTTATATCAATTGCAACAAACCCAGGCGCAATTAGTCCAGACTGAGAAAATTTCTAGTTTAGGACAATTGGTGGCAGGTATTGCTCATGAGGTGAATAATCCAGTCGGGTTTATTGCGGGGAATTTAACTCATGCGATTCACTATGTAACCGAACTGCTGGATCTGGTTAATCTTTATCAGCATCACCTTCCCACTCCTCCCTCAGAAATTGTAGAAAAAATCGCATCAATCGAACTAGAATTTCTTAAAGAAGATTTGCCCGAATTGCTCAATTCAATGACCGTGGGAACCGAGCGCATCAAAGATATTATGCAGTCGTTGCGGAATTTTTCCCGGGTGGATGCGGTGAAGAAACCGACGGATATCAATGCTGGACTGGATAGTACCTTAATGATTTTGACAGCGCGGTTGAAAGGAAACGGCGATCGCCCCGGGATTAAAGTCGTGAAAGAGTATGGAGAGTTGCCCGAGGTTACTTGTTTTGGAGGGCAACTTAATCAGGTGTTTATGAATATCATCGCTAATGCGATCGATGCGATCGAAAGCGTGAGCAATCCCAAGTCAGGTGGCAACAGTCTAGGTAATCTGGCTCAGCCGTTTCCTACTATCCGCATCCGTACTGAAGTGGCAGGGGAATGGGTCATGATCCGCATTGCGGATAATGGTGAAGGAATGCCCCCCGAGGTGTGCGATCGCCTCTTTAATGCCTTCTTCACCACCAAACCCGAAGGAAAAGGTACGGGACTGGGAATGTCGATCAGCCAGCAAATTGTCGTCCAAAAACATGGGGGAGACATTCGCTGTGTTTCTACTCCCGGACAGGGAACTGAGTTTATGATTAAGATTCCCTTAACCCCACAGAATCCAGGGGTAGAAGTGGTGGAACGACAACCCATTGGACAACCATCCCGATAGAAAAGTTGAATTTCCGATGATATGGGTTAACTCCGTTGAGTTAATCCATATCATTAGTTACTTCTACGAACTCAGCCGAAGTAACTTAGGTTGTTAAATAAGTGTACTGACCCAGGGAATGCTCGTAATTTTGCAGCAACCGTTGGGATTCTTGCAGGGTAATTTTGCCCTCTTTTAACCCTTGTTCGGTTTGCTTACGGATGCTTTCGATCATGTCTTCCGAATCGTATTGCACATAGCTGAGGACTTCCTTCATGGTATCCCCTTTGACCACGTGCTCGATTTCATATCCTTTTGGCGTCAGCTTAATATGCACGGTGTTAGTATCCCCGAACAAATTATGCAAGTTGCCCATAATTTCCTGATAAGCACCCCCTAGAAACATTCCTAAATAGTAGGGTTCCTCAGGTTTGAGGCGATGCAGTTCCAGAACGTGCTTGACATCCAGCAAGTCAATGAATTGGTCAATTTTACCATCACTATCACAGGTCAGATCGGCCAGAGTACCGCGCTCAGTTGGTTTTTCATCTAAGCGATGAATCGGCATAATGGGGAATAACTGATCGATCGCCCAACTATCGGGTGCTGATTGGAAGACTGACAAATTAATGTAGTAGATGGAGGCCATAATTTTTTCCAACTCCTCCAAATCGTCCGGGACGTAATCGACACCGCGCACGATCGCCTGGATTTTCCCACAGCAGGCCCAGTATAGCTGCTCGGCCCTGGCTCGTTCCCGCAAGCTCAAATAACCGAAATTAAATAAGCTAATCGCCTCCTCTTTAAATTGGATGGCATCATGATAGGCTTCTTGGTAATTTTCGGATTTAATGGAGTGATAGGTATCCGACAAATTCCGCAGAATCAAATGCTCTTTTTCCGTGGTGGGTTCCGGGGGTTCAATGGAGACATCGCTAGTGCTGAGCACATTAAAAATTAACACCGACTGATGAGAGGCGATCGCCCGTCCACTTTCGCTGATCAGAGTCGGCATGGGTACCTGACCTTCTTCGCAGGCTTCCTTCACCTCGGCCACAATATCATTGGCGTAGTTCTGCATATTGTAGTTTTTGGAGGCATGGAAGTTGGTTTTAGAGCCATCGTAATCAACTCCCAAACCACCGCCTACGTCCAAATACTTCATGTTTGCCCCCAATTTTGCCAACTCTACATAAATCTGGCTAGATTCGCGGATGGCATCTTTCACCTTACTGATGGCGGAAATTTGAGAGCCAATATGGAAGTGTAATAACTGGAGAGAGGAGAGCATATCAGCGGCAGCCAGTTGATCGACCGCATGGATGATTTCGGGAATCGTTAGACCAAACTTAGCGCGATCGCCCGAGGAACCCCCCCAGCGACCAATCCCTTTACTCATCAGTTTAGCCCGCACCCCTAATATGGGCTGAATTCCCAGGGATTTGGCCGCAGCGATCGCCAACTCCACCTCTTCCAACTGTTCAATCACCACAATCGCCATCTGACCCAGACGCTGGGCTAAAATCGCTGTTTCAATATATTCCCGGTCTTTGTAACCATTACAAATCACCAAAGCGCCGGGAGTTTTCAACGTTGCCAGGGCAATCATCAGTTCAGGTTTAGAACCGGCTTCTAAGCCAAATTGATGGGGTTGACCGAAGCGGACTAAATCCTCAATTAGATGGCGTTGTTGGTTGCACTTCACCGGAAAAACACCCCGGTAGACTCCGGGATATTTGTAACGAGCGATCGCTTTAGAAAAGCAAGCATTCAACCGCTCAATTCGGTCTTCTAAAATATCTGAAAAGCGAATGAGCAGGGGTAAACCCAGATTGCGCTGCCCCAGAGCTTGCACCAGTTCCAGTAAATCCAGAGATCCACCGCGATCGCCCCGGGGAGACACCGTAACGTGACCTGCGGCATTAATGGAAAAATAAGGCTCTCCCCAACCTTTAATCCGATACAATTCCTCACTCTCTTCGATGGTCCAGGGTTGTGCCTTCTCGGATTGACTTAACACAATAGGGGCAATCGCCCCAGAACCCACTTCCTCTATCCCTATCTCATCCATCGAGCGCTCCTCAAGGTTGGTATCGGCTATATTTGGCTTGACTCCCATAGTTTCTTCGCGGCCTCGCAACAACGTGCTCCTAGTCGAGTAAATCGTTGATTTTCATCCCGAAAAGGGATTCGGTGCAGCGCTCTGATCCGCTTGATTAACCGGGGTCAATCCTGCGTGAACGGTTAGAATACAGACCGCTCCCATAACGCTGGTATGTTAGCACATTCAATGGAAACTCGTGTATTAGCGATGACCTTGAAGGGATAGTTTGCGAATTCATTCCGGCTCAGACCGTGAGGAGGGGACGTTCTGAGATAACCTGAAGGGTGTGATAGTTGTTAATTGTAAAGTGTTAGGAGACTGGTTTGGAACGAACATTTATCGCAATCAAGCCCGATGGAGTCCAACGCAAACTCATCGGAGAAATTATTCGGCGGTTTGAAACCAAAGGGTTTACCCTGGTAGGATTGAAAATGATGAGCGTCTCACGGGAACTGGCGGAGAAACATTACGAGGTTCACCAGGAAAAATCTTTCTTTCCAGGGTTAGTGAAGTTCATCACCTCGGCTCCCGTCATCGCAATGGTATGGGAAGGAGATGGAGTGGTTTCTTCCGCTCGGAAAATCATCGGAGCGACTAATCCCTTGACCGCGGAACCGGGGACAATTCGGGGCGACTTTGGGGTCAGTGTAGGACGCAACCTGATCCATGGTTCCGATGCGATCGAAACCGCCTCGAAGGAAATTAGCCTGTGGTTCACACCTGAAGAACTCGTAAGTTGGGAGTCACCTTTGGCGGCTTGGCTTTACGAGTAGAGGCGATCGCCCCTGCTGTAGTGAAGGCCAGACCTTAAAAATCAAAGATTAAGCATTAAGAATTCCGAACCTTGCTTTCTGAATTCTTAATGCTTAAAGCTTATCTTTAATGACTTTCGCCACCCGTCTCTTGGAGAGAAACGGCCTCTACATCGTTACTGGTGGGGGATTCAATAGCATTTTCGATTTCTTTCTCTGGGGTGCGTGCTGAAAATCCCCAGAGAAATAATACTATCACCGCCGAAATCAAGAACCATTCAGGCATTACGATGTCGTGGCTCACTACTCGCAGGAGAAGGCGCAATCCCACCAAGCCAACCGTAATATAACCGGCATCTTCTAGGTGGACATATTCATCCAGCCAGCGGATGAATAACCCCGCCATAAAGCGCAGGGCAATAATTCCGATAGTTGCACCTGTAACGACCAGCCAAATTTTTGAGGAAACGGCAATTGCTGTGGTGACGCTATCCAACGAAAAGGCCAAATCGGTCATGGCAATGACGGGAATCGCCTGCCACAATGACTTATATTTTGGTCCGCTGCGCTCATGATTCTCGCCATCGGAGGAGCTAAAATACTGAAACACTAGCCACAAGAGATAGAGTGCTCCAAGTAGCTCGAACTGCCAAAAGTGAATAACCCAGGTCGCGGTAAAAATTAGCGCTATCCGCAGAACGAAAGCAGCCAACAGCCCAAAATTAAGCGCCTGACGCTGGATCTTAGGGTCGGATAATCCTTGAGCAATCGATGCTAGGGCGATCGCATTATCTGCCGAGAGCACCGACTCCAACGCCACTAAAATCAGCAGCAGGAAACCTGTTTCAACTCCGATATTATGGGGGTAAAAATCACTAAGTCGGTCTAGCATTAACGAAAATTTTTCCTTGATAGCGGTCACGCAGGGGAGCAGGGCCAATCATTCGCAACGGATTTTCCTTCTTCCTTGGAGTCTCCAAAAGCCTGGATTCTGACCAGGAGGAACTTTGGCCGGTAAAGCCATCGCTGCCACGGGCCAAGACGCCTGCTGGTGGCGATGAACCCGGTCAAAATGGGGAGACAATCAGGGGCGATCGAATGATCAGCGCTCTTAAAACAGCTTAACCTTTTATTAGAAGTTTCAGCACAATTAATATCCAGTTTCGAGGAATAAAGTCAGCCTTATCCCCCTCCCCCACAGCTTTTTGGACTCCCTAGGGCCTCGGTCATCCCGTGGAAAAATCGGGGGTCTTTAAAAATATTGGCTTTCTTTCCACCCCACCAGGGCCAGAAACCCCGCTTCTTGTCCCTTTCATTTAACAGGACAGGCTAAAATAGCATCACTCTTTGTTGCATATTGTAACAAGGGGTTTCCCCACGGCCCGAAATAGCCGACATTAGTTAAAAATATCCGCATATCAAGGAGGTCTGAATTATGGGAATCTCTGAAACCCAAGTCTTAGTCGCGCTGGTTGTTGCTTTAATTCCGGGGGTCTTAGCCTTCCGTCTGGCAACCGAACTGTACAAGTAAGGTTCTCTGGCCTAAACAGCCCTAGGCCGGTCGAGACAGTTGTTTTAGGCTATTGTTCTCGACCGGCTATCTATTTTGTAACTCCAGGGCAAGATAGATAGGCGGGAAACAAAAAAGACCATAAACATCCCCCATAACCCGTGATCCCGGGGATGATTTGAAGATTTAGGGATTTTTAGCAAGCATTTTTCAGAAAAAATCTTAAGGTAGGCGGTTGAAACCTAAACAAGGGAGTAAAATTCAATTGTGATTCGCGCTCGTCCTGCCGCGCAACCACACAGCCCGGTTTAGATCCGGAATCAATGCTTTTTTTGAATCGAAACTGATATTTCAGGCAAGGTAAGGGATAGTCACTCTCATGAATGCAATTCAACCCTCAACGCCCCATCTAGCACCTGTGGAAACGCGACGTCCAAAAAGACGCGGGTTGTCGCAACAGCACCAACGGCGACATCTTTACCGGGCGATCGCCGCTGAAACTACGGTAAAGTTAGCCGTCAACGCGGTTCTTTCTGTGGTTGCAGTCTCTGCCGTCATCACCCTGCTGCCGTATCAACAGTCTCGGCAGCAAGATTTACAAGATATTCGCGCTGAAGTCAATCATGTTGAAACCCGAGTGAATCGCTTGCAAACTGAACTGCAACGGTTAATGGCCCCGGAACAAGCGACGCGGATTATGGAAGAACACAGCTATCGGGTTGATCCCAACAAAATTCAAATTGTGATTGACTAAGGCGATCGCTGGGTCCGGTGAAGCGTTAACCCGTTAACTAACCTAGCACAGCGACGGCTAAAACCAGGATTTCTTCATAGCATAACCCAGGCATATTTTGCCGGTTATGCTTCCCTAACTATTTGGGCTCGGTTCAGCATGATTAGAGGCTATTCTTGAGACTCGTGATTAGGGATGGAGATCGGTTTCGGAAAAACCAATCAGTTCATGGATCCAGTTTTTCACCAGCGATCGCAGCCTGGAGGAAACGTCAGGGGATGAAGCGGTAGACGCGGGTAAAAATTCTAAAGCCCGTCGATAGTCGGCGATCGCCGCGTTCCATTCGCCCATAACATGATAGGTGCGGCCTCGTTCGGCAAAAATATGCCCTTCAATTTGCCCGAGTCCCAAGGCTATTTCAAAATTCTCGATCGCCAGTTCATAGATTTCCATTTCCCGCAACGTGATCCCCTGATTGATCAGCGCCCGCACATTAAAG
This sequence comes from Cyanophyceae cyanobacterium, assembly GCA_038321985.1. Lineage (GTDB taxonomy): Bacteria > Cyanobacteriota > Cyanobacteriia > Cyanobacteriales > Laspinemataceae > Laspinema. Next base: position 29,812 of record JBBQFN010000011.1, read on the forward strand.
GGATTGAGGTCGATCGCCATGTCGTAGTCCAGAGTCGCTTCCACCCGCAAACCCAAGGCGGCATAGCAATTGCCCCGATTGTTGTAGGCTTGCGACAGTTGAGCATCTAGCTCGATAGCTTGGTTATAATCAGCAAGGGCTTTCTCATACTCACCGCTTTGAAAATACATCAAGCCGCGATTATTGTAGTCAATGGCGCTGGCAAGATTCTGGGAGACTAACGAACTCAGCAAGGCGATCGCCCCGGCACTGTCTCCCTGTTGAACGGTTAAAATTGCTTGTTGACGTAACTGTTGAGGGGATAACCCGTGGAAGCCCACCGCTATCCCACTGGAGGAGGGGCCTTCCCCGGAAGATTTGCGCTGACGTTTACCCCGCGCAGGCCCCTTGACCCGAGCCGCCCCTGGATTTGCCAAAGCTGAATCCTGAGTGCAGGGATAACCCTTTCTATGTTGTTGATGACCAAAAAAGCTCGGGTTCATACTGTATCATCCTCTTTCCATAACCCACTAGAATCACCTTACCGAGGTCCTCTCCAAGTTGGCTTTGCGGATGTGTCACTTTTCAATCCGGATCCCGAAGGGTTGGGGAGTGCGACTCCTCCGGGTCAAATCCATAGCACTCCCGGACTCTTTAAGGCGACTCCCCCTAAAACTGAGCCGTTAACTCCCTTAATGGGTTTAGACCCTCCTGCCTCCCCTTGGGGTTCAAATTTGAAAAATGACTGCCCCTGCAAGGTTAAACCCTTGTCCAGGAAGCACCCCCATTGATCTCGACAATGGCCCCAACTCTAGTGGACACCCGCTACCACCTTGGGATCGATGAGTAAGTCCAATGCTGCTTGATATTGACGATCAAACTCCGTTGCCACGAGATCGCGCGAAATGGGGTCTAATGTCACCTCTTTATCTGGAACGATTCCCAACTTATGGATATCCCGATGATTAGGCGTTTCGTACTTCGCCACCGTCACCGCTAATCCTGAACCATCCGCTAAATCAAACAGGGACTGAATCAACCCCTTACCAAACGTTTTTTCACCCACCAACAAGGCCCGTCCATTATCTTGTAGAGCACCGGCCAGAATTTCACTGGCGCTGGCAGTACCGCGATCAACTAACACGACTAACGGATCGTCCGTTAGTGCGTCATCGATCGCTTCAAAGCTGCCGACTATGCCTTGCCGGTTTACGGTATAAACTATCGTACCTCCATCTAACCAAAGTCGGGCAATTTCAATTCCCGATTGTAACAGTCCCCCGGGATTGCTCCTCAGATCGAGAATGTAGGCATTCGCCCCTTGGTTCTCAAACTCTTGCACTGTCTGGGCAACCTCTGTGGCTGCATTGGCGTTGAATTGACTGAGGCGAATGTAGCCGACTGACCGACCGTCTGCCATTTGCTGTAATTTGGAGTTTACCGGATTTAAGGCAATCAGTTCCCGGACTAACGGAATCTCTTGGACCTCTTGAGTCCCCTCCCGTTTAACCGTTAAGGTAACGGTACTCCCCACGGGGCCGCGCATTCGGACTGCTGCCTCATCTAAGGTTAGACCCACCGTAGAGGTGCCCTCAATTTCCAGGATGCGATCGCCCGGTTTTAATCCTGCTTTCTGTCCGGGAGACCCATCAATCGGGGCAATAACTGCCACTGTTCCTGTCTCTTCATCCAGGGCAATTTGCAAACCGACCCCCGTTAACTCCCCGGAGGTATTTACTTGTAAACTCCGATACTGATCGGGTTTTAACAATCGGGTAAAGGGCTCGTCTAAACTCGCGAGCATTTCTTGAATCTGCTCATAAGTTTCTTCACGATTTTTGAGTGGCTTTTTCAAGGCCTTTTGTCTCACAAACCACCAGTTTTGATGGTTAAAGCTCTCATCTACATAGGAGTAGTTAACAATCCGCCACGCTTGCGAAATCAACTGTTGCTCTTCTGAGAGGGCAAATGCCTCTGGCGTCCACCAGCAACAGGCAAGGGTAAATTGCAAGACCAATAACAGCCCTACTTGGAATACTCGTTTTGCCATAATGCCGATTTTGAAAGGGTAATCAAAGATTATATTAAATGGATGAGTCTGATGTATTAGCTAAAGTTACCCCAGTTTAGGTAATTTGGCTATCTAGCAGGATGGGGTTGACAAAAAAGGGAGCGCTGCCATCGGGGCGGATCATAGCGCCTCCTTCAATCTCCGTTAAAGCTGGTATTTGGACCTTTCCAGTGGGTTCAGGGTAGCGGCATTCCCGGGATCAGATTCCCTGAGCTTTTGCGAGGAGGGTTGCGATCGCCCTGGGGAAAACTGGATCCCTAAGCAGCAGCCAACCCTAACTCACCCTAACGTTAGGCCCTTCTGCATCATGAGGCGATCGATACCCTTGAATATCTGCCCTTTCCCCGGGGCGATCCCCACCTCAATCGCCCGGAGTGATCGGCCCTGGGGAAACAGATTAGCGGCGATCGCCAAAGGGACTTAGATTTATGAAAATAATGTTTAGATTATGTTACATTTTGAAAGAAACGCATTAATCTTTTCGGAACGCTTGCTGCAATGTTTTCCAAAGACGTAACGAACTCCAAAACATACCAGTGGTTTGAAGAGCGCCTCGAAATTCAGGCGCTTGCTGAGGACATCACCAGCAAGTACGTCCCTCCCCATGTCAATATCTTCTACTGCTTGGGCGGGATTACCCTAGTCTGCTTCCTCATCCAATTTGCCACTGGGTTCGCGATGACATTCTATTATCGCCCCACCGTTACCGAAGCCTTTTCCTCAATCCAATACCTGATGACTGAGGTCAACTTCGGGTGGCTCATCCGTTCCGTTCATCGCTGGTCTGCCAGCATGATGGTCCTGATGATGATCCTGCACATCTTCCGTGTTTATTTAACCGGCGGTTTCAAAAAGCCTCGGGAACTGACCTGGGTAACCGGCGTGATCCTGGCGGTAATTACCGTCTCCTTTGGAGTAACCGGCTACTCTCTCCCTTGGGATCAAGTGGGTTACTGGGCCGTTAAGATCGTCTCTGGTGTACCCGAAGCAATCCCCATCGTCGGTTCTACCATTGTTGAACTGCTTCGGGGTGGTACCAGTGTGGGCCAAGGCACCTTGACTCGCTACTACAGCCTGCACACTTTCGTGTTGCCTTGGCTGATTGCCGTATTCATGCTGCTGCACTTCTTGATGATTCGTAAACAAGGTATTTCCGGTCCCTTGTAAAGAGATCCTTGCTTTACATTCATCAAGCTGACAATCGCTGTATCCTTTTAGCAATTGCAGCCAAGACCTGCCGACCTTAAAAATAAGGAGAGGATTCTCAAAGATGTCTATTTTGAAAAAGCCGGATCTGAGCGATCCGAAGTTGCGGGCTAAATTGGAAATGGGGATGGGCCATAACTATTATGGCGAACCTGCTTGGCCGAATGACCTGCTTTATGTCTTCCCCGTGGTCATTCTCGGAACGATCGCCCTGTGTGTTGGATTGGGTGTTTTGGACCCCGCAATGGTCGGAGAACCTGCCGACCCCTTTGCAACGCCTCTGGAAATTCTACCGGAATGGTATCTGTGGCCTTCATTCCAGATGCTGCGCGTTGTTCCTAACAAACTGTTAGGAATTGCCTTGATGGGTGCAATTCCCGTGGGTTTAATGTTTGTTCCCTTTATTGAGAACGTTAACAAATTTCAAAACCCCTTCCGTCGTCCTTTGGCTACCGCAGTATTCATGTTCGGTACCTTGGTCACGATCTGGTTGGGAGTTGGGGCAATCATGCCGATTGACAAGTCTCTGACTCTCGGTCTGTTCTAAATTTTCCCGGTTCAATTCCCGGTTAAATCAGACGCCCATGCGTTTCTCAGATGTGCAACAGTACCCCTGAGAGTAAAGCAGGGGCGTCTTTTCACGTTTTTTACAAGGCTTCTCTTAATCCTTGTTATCCAGGCGGGGTCTGCCAAAACGCCACCCTACCCGGGCAAGGAGCATTTTTACCCTTTTTCTCCCGTATCAGACCCTTGCCATTCGTCGATCGCAAACTCTAAGGTTTGACCTTGGGAACTGCCAAATTTTAGTAAAATGCCCGATTCTAACTTCACCTCTTGATGGTGGACTTTTTGCCACCCGTCACTATTTTTAATTAAAGTCCCATACCGGGAAAAATCCCGAAGAAAATAGGCCGGGACTGAATCGATACGGGACATATCCCGATAAAAAATTTCGGCGTGTCGTTGAGAAACCCACCGTTCCTGAATCACGAGGTCGTTCTGGGAAAGGCGACCCACGCGCATCAGGCCCCCGCGAATCGGCCAAACTTGGGGAGTGACATCCACCGATCGCAGATAAGCCAGACTAATTAAGGGACGAATCCCCGAGGGTGTGTTCTCCGGAAGTTCTGTCTCTAAATAGTCCAGGGGTTGGATTAATTCCCCATTGAACTCGGGATGCATATAAAGGACAGGTAAGGTCCAGGCCGGTTGATTGAATTTATAAACGGTTAATAGTTGTTGTCGGGCGACTGCCACGGCGCGATCGATAGACATTCGGTCAGCAAGGGCGGTGGTCAAGGCTTGAATAAAACTTAACGCTTCTTCATCGGTAATCGAGTCGCGCATTCCCAAAACTGCCGGAACACCATGATGGATCAAGACTTCTGCCAAACTGCTGCGGGGGATAGCTTGTTCATTCTGGCGATCGCTCTGAGCACCCCAACAGGCGTTAAACACGGCTAAGGTTACTTCCCCTCGCACCAGCACTTGAGCCAATTCTGTGCCGCTGAGGGGGGTTCCGCTTCGTAATAATAACTGACCTCCAGCCGGTGCACAGATCCCATGACCTGCATAAAAGAAAATATTATAATTGCCTGTTTCCAGGGTTTCGATTAATTCGCTGGGAGTCGGCTGTACCAATGTATCGACATGGCAAGCTACCGGCAGAATATTCTCACTGGCAGGACGGGTGCGATCGCTCTGTTCTAGGACCCGCGCTAGGGTAGCCGCCTCTTGTTGCAGTTGTAGGCGGTTTTCTGGAGTGGAGGGATTACTGGGGGTCTCGACTTCTTCCCCTAAGACCAATAAAATCTTTAAGGATTGGCGAGTGCAGCGGATAGCCAGGGGGTCTACATCACTGGTTGTCCGACTAAATCGCAGTTGGGGGTTGAGAGAAATGGTCGGTTTACCGGGTCGGGGTTGCATGAGTTCCCAGGGCAACGAAATCAGTTCCGGGTCCCGAATTTCTAACTGGATCCGCAGGGGTCGGTCCTGACCCATGGCGATCCCCATGCTTTGGGCGTAGCTACTTTGGAGAGCTTCCCCAAACAGCCATTGCCAAAGCTGGAGGCCCAACTGCTGCATCAGGCGAGCGCTGTAACTGGCCGGAGAGTTACTGCTATTGAGGTTGAGTAATTCCAGGGAGTTGACTTGGGATGATGCAGGCAGAGTCCAGACGGAGGGCAAGGGCTGTAGAGAAAATAGCTGATGCCACCCTTGCCAAGTCTCGGTTAAGGAATCCGGCCAGGGACAGTCATAATGAACATAGCCACCGGGATAGGGGGCTTTAATCACCCAGATCGCAAAGTGTTTTGCATTAGGGGTGTTATTTAGCGGGGCGATCGCGATGCTCAGGCAAGGAATCTCAGACCAAGACATTCAAAACACTGGCTCTAATGTGAAAGTAGCTTTTAACCAGTGTATCTGTTCTCGGTTGATGATGCTCAATTGAGGGAGTTCTCCCCGTAATTAGAGCGATTTCCCCCGCGCTTTGTGTGAAATGGTTATCCATTGTCTGTTTCACCCTCAGAGGCGATCGCGGGGGATATCACAGTTGTCAAGATTCTTTCTGGAGGTGCCGAGCAAACCAATGCTGTTAAGAAACGGGAGTGCGTAGCACCTTGAGGCTGCAATCCCCTGGAGATAGCTTTGACCCTGAATCGGATTTGAATGCCAGAGATTGAACTGAGTTTTAAACCGGATGAAGATAACACCCCCTGGTGATTTATGCGGACAAATTTTCTACTTCAGATACGGCATAACGGGCGATCGCCAAGCTAAGGCGAGCTTTTTCAATCTCGGATAAATTTGACCAGGTTTTCTCCGTGATTGTGGTTACGGTGGATTCGAGGGATTCCCCGCGCATGGCGTAGGCAAAAGGTCTGGCTAAAACCTGTAAATCCTCTGGAGTCCACTGAGGCAGCAATGCGCTGACACATTCCACTAATCGTTGAGCCGTTGGGGTTTGGGTGGAAGCTAGGTTTCTGGCTTGATCGGCGATCGCCTCTAACCAGTTGGACGGAACCTGGGTACCAAACTTTTGCAGTAAAGCTGCTCTAACTTTCTCTACTGCCGAGGTTGTCGAGCTATTGGCGGACCACAATTTCTGGAAAGAGGCGATCGCGGTTTGTGCTCGGGGGGCGAACTCTTCCTCGGTCAACCACAAGGGGGTAACTTCGGCTTCCAGGGTCGAAAAATATGCCTCAGACTCAAGATCGGTGGGGTTCCAAGGGTAAGGAACTTCTGGTTGGGTTAGGGACTCTAAGAGTTCTAACTCCAGATGAGATTGAGAATATTCTCTACATTCAAGATCACGGCGTGGATTTGGCATGGATGATGCTCCTCCTGAGTGCATGGATGGATTTGCTTTGATATCGCTAGCTACAATAGCGGTTCTGTCCGTTCCGCAATCGATGAAGCGATCGGGCAATGGGGATTTTTATTTAACACTTTCTTTGCATAGTCCCTGATTTATTTTTTAGGAAAAATACTTTAATTTTCCGCAGGCTTCTGTCCTAAAAAGGTAAAATTTCAGGATATAAATAATCTTAAGAAAATCTAAATGCAGATTAAACGCTGAATCTTTCGGTAAAAACCCGATGAGGAGGGGGAAACCGGGCAAAATCTTGCGGGTTTGGGGAGAAGGGGGATCGCCGGGGGTGAGTCTGAAGAATCCCTGAGTTTCGCGCCCTAAATAATGAAACTCCCGGCCAAGTAGCCGCTTTAATCATTCTAGTCTAGCCTAAAATTATGAGAGCCTGTTGGTAAACTTAACTCCACCTTTCCAAACCCTTGCTAAACTGACTAAATTAACGTAAAAATTGTCCCCTATTTCTGCAATCCTAGGCTGCTTAACTTAAATTGTAATCCCCGGAACTCAAAAATGCCCGTTCTTTCTCCTGACCTGCAACAAAAACTAGCAACTCCCCTAAAAATTGGTCAAGTTACGGTAAAAAGCCGTGTCCTGCAATCCCCCTTATCCGGCGTCACCGATATGGTCTTTCGTCGTCTGGTGCGTCGCTATGCACCAGACTCGATGATGTACACGGAAATGGTGCAAGCGAGCAGTTTGCACTATTTACGGGAGGTTCCCCAAATTATGGAAGTGGACCCAAACGAACAACCCATTAGTGTTCAATTATTTGACTGTCGTCCCGATTTCTTAGCAGCAGCAGCGGTGATGGCGGTTGCGGAAGGGGCGGATACGATTGATATTAATATGGGCTGTCCGGTGAATAAAATTACCAAAAATGGCGGGGGTTCTTCGTTGTTGCGGGACCCAAAAACCGCAGAGGCAATTGTTAGTGCAGTGGTGAAGGCGGTGTCGGTTCCAGTGACGGTAAAAACCCGAATTGGGTGGTCCGATGAGGAGATTAATATCCTGGACTTTGCTAAGGGAATGGAAGATGCCGGTGCGGCGATGATTACCATTCATGGACGGACTCGCGCTCAAGGATATCACGGCAGTGCCAAATGGGACTGGATCCGACGAGTCAAGGAAGTGCTCTCAATTCCAGTAATTGGGAATGGGGATATTTTTTCGGTAGAAATGGCGGTGCGCTGTTTGGAAGAGACGGGTGCAGATGGGGTGATGTGTTCCCGAGGGACGTTGGGGTATCCGTTTTTAGTAGGAGAGATTGACCATTTCTTGAAAACTGGGGAGGAGTTGTCGGCACCGACCCCGATTGAACGGTTGGAATGTGCGAAGGAGCATTTACGGGGATTGTGGGAGTACAAAGGCGATCGCGGGGTACAACAGGCGCGAAAGCATTTGACGTGGTATGCGAAAGGGTTTTACGGTGCTGGAGAGTTACGGGATAAGTTAGCGCGGATTGAGTCGGTGGCACAGGGATGTGACTTAATCGACGGCGCAATCGCCCAAGGGGTTCGGGACGAATCTTAAGGGACTTAAGAGCGAATATAGCGTCTCCCACGGCAGAGGGCTATAGCCGCACCGGAACATGAGCGCGGATTTAATCGGCAGCATTGCTAAGGCGTCGCAGATTTAGGACGTCGCTGATTTGGCGAATTTGGTTAAAGGTGCGTTCAAGTTGTCGGAGATCGCAAATATCGATCCCCAGTTCGATCGTGGCGGGTTTACCCATATAGGTTCTCACGTTCGCGCTGCGGACGTTGACATTGTTATCCTTTAATCGAGACAAAATATCATTGAGTACCCCGACGCGATCTAGCACTTCGATTTGAATCTCAATCGGATAGCTTTGAGGACGACCCCCGTAACAATCGGTGGGATTCCAGTTCACCGGGACGAGGCGATCGCCGGGAATGCCTTCGACGTTGGAACAGCCTTGACGGTGAATGGAGATGCCGCGATCGCCCCGGGTGACAATCCCGATAATTGCTTCTCCGGGGATCGGCGTACAACATCGAGCCAGATGATACACCAATCCCTCCACCCCGGCGATCGGGTGTTTCCCTTTCGTCGTGGCGGGAGGAAGAGAGGCCCTCACGGTTACTCCGGTTAGTAACAAGGGCTGAGTCTGCGCTAAAGTTTGGCGATCGGCTACTTCACCCCGGAGGCGATGCACCACTTGATTGAAGGTGACTTCTCCATAACCCACTCCAGCGAGTAAATCCTCAACGCTGTGGTAATTACAGCGTTGGGCGACTTGCAGCATTTGTTCAGACTTGAGCAAGGATTCAAATCCATTTTTACCCAGTTCTTTTTCCAACATATCCCGACCCCGTTGGACATTTTCTTCCCGGTGCGATCGCTTATACCATTGGCGAATTCGAGTTTTTGCCGTGGTGGTAATCGCAAAATTTAGCCAATCTAAACTCGGGTGACTGTTTTTCTGGGTAATAATCTCGACGATATCCCCATTATTTAAGGGAGTATCCAAGGTGATCAGCCTCTCGTTTACCCGCGCACCCGCACAATGGTTACCCACTTCAGTATGAATTCGATAAGCAAAGTCTACGGGAGTTGCCCCTTGTTTTAAGGAGATTAAATCACCTTGGGGGGTAAACACGTAGACATCTTCATCAAATAAATTATCCTTGACATTTTCCAAATACTCCTGAGCATCCTTGAGGTCACTTTGCCATTCCAAAAGCTGACGTAACCAGGTGAATTTTTCATCATCGTTATTGAACTTAATATGGCTCGATCCACTTTCTTTATATTTCCAGTGAGCCGCGATCCCGTACTCAGCAACGTGATGCATTTCTAAGGTGCGGATTTGCACTTCAATCGGTCGTCCCGTCGGTCCGAGGACCACGGTATGTAAGGATTGATAGCGGTTGGGTTTGGGGAGGCCAATGTAGTCTTTGAACCGCCCGGGGAGGGGACGGAAGGCATCGTGAGCGATCGCCAGAGCGCGGTAGCATTCTTCGCTTTTTTCAACTAGAATTCTCACGGCAGCTACATCATAAATTTCTTCAAATTTTTTGTTCTGGCGCTGCATTTTTTGATAGATTCCGTACAGATGCTTGGGACGTCCGCTGACCTCCATGCAACCGATCCCCAGTTCTTCTAGGCGCAGTCGCAAGGTTTCGGTGACTTTATTCAGTCGGTTTTCCCGATCAATGCGTTTTTCGGCGACTAAATCCTGCATCTGTCGATAGGCTTCCGGTTCGAGATACTTAAAGGACAAGTCTTCAAGTTCCCATTTAAACCGACCGATCCCCAGGCGGTTGGCAAGGGGAGCAAAGATTTCTCGGGTTTCTAGGGCGATGCGCTGGCGCTTGACATCGGCAAGGGACTCTAGGGTTCGCATATTGTGCAGGCGATCGGCCAGTTTAACGACGATCACCCGGATATCTTTCGCCATTGCCAGAAACATCCGCCGGAAGTTCTCCGCTTGCCGTTCGGTTTTGCTGGAAAAGTTAAATTTCGAGAGCTTGGTTACCCCTTCGACAAGCTGGCGCACTTCTTCTCCAAAGCGCTTTTCTATTTCTTCTGGGGTCACATCTGTATCTTCAACCACGTCATGCAAAAACCCAGCGGCTATCATGGCACTGCTGCCGCCGAGATCCCGCAACAATCCGGCAACCGCGATCGGATGGATGATATAAGGTTCTCCGGATTTGCGCCGCTGACATTCATGAAGCTGATAGGCGAATTCAAACGCCCGACAGACTAGGGAGTTATCTGTGGGGGATAGGTCGGAGTGGTCTGAGTCAGGAGATTCGTTATAGGAGATTAGACAGGTTTGCAGCCATTGGGGAATCTCGACATCAAAGGAGCAGGCTGGAGCAACGGGGTTCATTACCATAGGGCTCAAGGATAAATAATGGGGTAAATTTGATAATATTTATCAATTCTAAGGTATTTATTGTATCTGAAGATACAACAAAACCGTCAGTGAAGAGTTAATAGCTGAGAACTGGTACAGGAGCCATTCCGACCTGGGGGCCGGAAATCCGTAGATCCCTAAGCTATTCATTCATACACTACAAGAGAAACTGCTCAGCTAAGGCTGAAAATTTATATCTAGGTTAAAGTTTTATTAAATTGTATGAATTGTCTACTCTATTAATATAGACAATATTTTTGGGGTTATGCTGCCAGATCTTCATGATCAGTGTTATAGAAATTTAATGCAAGCACTACAGCAATTAGCCGAAACGGTAAATGCGCCCAATCCAGATAAACCGAGAGTGCGAGCCAGTACACTTGAAATGCAACAATTTTTTCAGGAGCAAATCTTGAGCTTAGGTATGGATGAGCTAGACCAGGGGGTAGTCTCCCTAGTGCAGTCGTTCCAGACGGAACTACACAAACAACTGAGGCTGTTGGGAAATGACGTGATGTTTTTATTCTCGGCCCGACAACCGCAGACCTTTGAACGGCGCTTGTCTGAAGTGCGCGATCGCATTAATAGTTCCATCGGCTACTGCGAAGCAATTTTGTCTATCCAGGCCAAGAATTGAGTCCAAGGGGCGAGGGTCAAGGTCCGGATTTGCAGTCGCCAATCCGGAAACTCCTACCCGATAATTCGTTCCAACTCCCATTTTTGAAGGTGAATCCGGGAAAGAAAGAGCAATGCAATGTCCAAAAGATAAGAATGAGACCCTAGTCGATGGATTTTTGTCCGGGGATCTCCCCGTCAAGCACTGTGTGGATTGTCAAGGCAGTTGGATTTCCTCCCCTGACTACGAAACCTGGAAATCGCACCAACGTCGGCAGATGATCCCCCCAACCTACGTTACCAGGGAAGTTGGAGTGCACTTCACTCCGCCTGCGTCGGACATGAAAGCAGGATTATGCCCGGAGTGTAACCGCTATCTTTCCCGTTCCAAAGTTATGGCAAAAAACCCATTTTATGTAGAACGCTGTCCTAGTTGTGGCGGGTTCTGGTGCGATCGCGGGGAATGGGAAGTCCTAGAAGACTTGGGACTCCACGATACCTTAGAGCAAATCTTTTCCGGGGAATGGCAAGCCCGGGTGCGATTGGTGCTTCAATCCGAAAAAGAGCGCGATGCCACCATTGACAAATTAGGTCCCGAGGTTGCCGAATTGGTTTTTCAACTCGCGGAAGTTCTTGAACAGCACCCGAATGGAGATTTTGGGGTAGCCTATCTTATGCGGCGCTTTGATAAACCGCAGTAAGGATTGGGGTAGATGGGTAAAAAATCCTCGTTACAGGGCTGAAGCCGTGACAGGAGAAGCAGTTCCAGTGCCCTCCACCCCATCTCCCCTCTGTGATCCGTTTCCCCCACCGCCCATCAAACTCTCAACAATCAATGACCATGAATGATGCTTTATTTCGTGTAGAAAATCTGCGGGTTGCTTATCCTTACGGACGCGGTGGGGGTGGCAGTGAGCCGGTATGGGCGGTGGATGGGGTGTCTTTTACCCTGTCACCGGGGGAACGGATGGGGCTGGTGGGAGAATCGGGATGCGGTAAATCTACGCTAGGACGCGCGGCGATGCGATTGTTGCCGCCTTCTAGTTTGGTTGAGGGGCAAGTTTATTTTAAGGGTCAACCCGTATTTGACTTGACGCCACCGGAGTTGCGCCGGTTTCGGGGGGAAGCAGTGGCCCTTATCTTTCAAGACCCGATGACGAGGCTGGACCCCTTGATGACGATTGGGGATCATTGTATAGAAACCCTGAATGCTCATCAATCCAATTTAAGCCGCAAACAGGCTAAGGAAAAAGCAGTGGCTACCTTGGAGGCGGTAAGGATTCCGGTGGCGCGATGGTCCCAATATCCCCATGAGTTTAGTGGAGGGATGCGGCAACGGGTGGCGATCGCCCTGGCATTATTGCTGGATCCTAAGTTAATTGTTGCCGATGAACCGACAACCAGTTTAGATGTGACGGTTTCGGCAGAAATTTTACACGAACTCACCCGCTTGTGTCGGGACCGGGATTTGGCCCTGTTGCTGATTTCTCACGATTTGGCAATGGTAGGGGAATATTGCGATCGCATTGCGGTTATGTATAAAGGCGAAATGGTAGAAATGGGCAAAACTCAAGAGGTTTTGTTTAATCCTCAACATCCCTATACACAGTCCCTCCTAAAAGCCGCCTTACACATTCAAGCGATCGATTCCGAGGCAGTCCCCACACCACCGGACCTCCAATCTACCCCTCTGCTCTGTCTGAAGGATTTACAGCAACACTATACCCTAGAAACTAACTTGCTCGATCGCTGGCTGTCGGGGAAACAAAACCAGACGATTAAAGCTGTTGATGGGGTAAATTTACAGATTTACAAAGGAGAAATTCTCGGTTTAGTGGGAGAATCCGGCTGTGGGAAAAGCACCCTCTCTCGCACGATTTTACAACTGGTGACACCCACAGGCGGCAAGGTGGAATTTTTAGGTCAGGAACTCACTCAACTGTCCCGCAGGTCCATGCAGCAGCAACGCAGACAGATCCAGATGGTGTTTCAAGACCCCCATGCTTGTCTCAATCCGATGATGACGGTGGGACAAAGCATTGCTGACCCCCTGTTTATTCATAATTTAGCCACTCCGGACCAGGCAAAGCAATCTGTGATCCGGATGTTGGAACGGGTGGGTTTAACTCCAGCACCGGACTTTTACGCGCGCTATCCTTCGGATTTGTCTGGGGGTCAACAGCAACGGGTGGCGATCGCCCGCGCTTTGATTACTCAACCTCAGTTACTGATTTGTGATGAGCCCGTGAGTATGTTAGATGCCAGCGTTCAAACCCAGGTTTTGGAGTTGATGTTGGAGTTAAAGCGTGAGTTTGACCTCACCTATTTATTTATTACTCATGATTTGTGGGTTGCACGATTTTTCTGCGATCGCATTGCTGTGATGAATTCCGGCCAAATTGTAGAAATCGGCAATACCCGCGACATTTTCACCCATCCTCAGCATCCCTACACCAAAACCTTGCTCAGTGCGGCACCCTTGTTAGCCCGAACTTAAGCACAGGGATTTATTGGGGATAAACTCGTCCTCTTCCCGCGATCGGGGGGAGGGCAATTTTTATGGCAATTGAAATAAATAAACAAGTATAGGTACTTCCTGCACATCAGAGTTCTATAAAGTTTTATGTAATTTTTGCTACAATTTGCGCTTGTTCGTCCATAATTAGAATAGACAACCTAAAAATCTTGTTGAATTCGAGGATGGCAAACATCTAATCTGAATTAACAACTGATCGGATGGGAAGCCAGATAAAACCATGACTCCTGAAATTATCCACAGCTTATGGATTCTACTGGTCATCACCCTGTTCAGTGCCATTTACTGTCCTTTACTCTGTTGGATTTTACCGGACAGAAGCAGCATCGTCTAGAGAAAACCCCAGGCAAATAAAATCTCCCACGGCAAGAACCCGTGGGATTTTTAATCGGTAAGTAACCTACCCCTTTTTTGTTGCCATAGCTCGGATTCGTTTATAGTCAGCAACCCAAATTCCATCTCGATACAATTGCGACGAAACCCGATTTTCGATATCGGCGAGGATGGCTTCTTGTGCTTCATTCGGAATGTCGGCAAATAAGCCATTTCCAAACATAGCAATCCAGTTTCTTAATCCCTTGTCCCCCTCTTCTAAGGGAGTAGGACGGTCAAACAACTGGGCAAAATTGACTTCAAATCCTCTATTTTCTAAAATCGTGGCATATTCACCGATACTGGGAAAATACCACGGATTAAGAGTAAAATCAACAGGATAACCCGCCGATTCAAGACCTTGATAGCAGGCTGTAATAATTTGCTGAACATTTCCCTTGCCGCCAAATTCCGCAATAAATAATCCACCGGGTTTGAGTGCTTTAAAAATTCCATCTACAACTTTTTCGGCTGCTTTCATCCAGTGGAGTGCTGCGTTGGAAAAGACTTTATCAAATTGTTCAAAAAATTCTAAAGATTCTCCATCTACAACCTCAAACGTTAGGTGGGGGTAGGACTGACGAGCTTGAGCAATCATCGAGACTGAGCGATCAACACCGACTACTTGCGCACCGGCAGAGGCAATTTGTTGGGCGAGGTAACCCGTACCACAGCCTAAATCTAGGATGCAGTCGCCGATTTTGGGTTGCAATAGTTTTAATAAATCCGTACCATATTGACTGACAAATCCATGTTGGCGATCGTACAGTTCAGCATTCCACTCGGTTCGGTCTAATTGAGAGTCTTTCAAGTGCATCAAGTTTCACCTTCCTCTGAACTTAAGATAACGTTTTGTTTAAATATTATAGTTCCCTTGCCAAAATTGTAGAGGATGGCGGTAGGGGGGAGGGGTTTAAATTCTACAGACTTAGAGTGATGCGATCCAATCTGGTTTGAGAGTCGAGTCCTGTTGGGGTTTCAAAAGTCCAACCCAACAGGAACAGAATTTGCACGCAAGCAACCAAGGCGGAAGGAAAGGCAGATGAACGGAGGTTTGGCGGTGGGATTGGCGATCGCCTTGACGAAGCCAGCAGGGGAAACAACCCAGATTCTCATGCTGCCATCAAGGGATGCACTCAGAGTCGTAGAAGGTAAGCGATCGCGAGTTATTGTGGAAATCAAACGTTTTCCAGTTAAGTGACTGATAAATTTACCACTGAGTAGATCGTTCACGGAAGCTTTCCAACGACGAGAGGCGATCGGGAAGATCCCGCAGCATTATCTCCATTTCCATTTCTTCTTTTTCCCAACCATTACGACGACAGCTGTCGCTATGAGAATCAGTTCGGTAAGCACGGGATGGGGTTGCCGACCCTTCCAGGGAGGTTGATTGATGGCGTTTGGCTTCAGACGTGGGGCCTAGCATAGCTTTATCCTCAATTATGGTTTAGGGTATTGTGGTTAATCCTACTGGATTATGTCGTTCCTATTATTAGTTTTCCCGCTCTTCATATTAAATCAGCATTTTTTAAAAAATGATTAATTACCTCCAGGGATCAAACTAAAATTTATCTTGAGATAGTTGACAAAGGGGAATCTTTACCCTTACTAAACTTCAGAAATTTGATAATATAACCAAAAGAATGCCTGATATTATTGCCGATCGCAAGGGTTATTTTAAGACGGGAGTCCATGCTCAAACCGATTGAGGATTCCTTGTAACTGTCACGGAAACTTCATCCGGATTTCATACGGACGCCATAGGGTCTGGATATATTAATCAATAGCTGGATGCAAGCAATGCCACTGCCTCAGAGGAGTCAAACCCTCTGATGCCCTCGGTGCATTTAGCCCGGTTTGGTTCTTATGTCAGTTTCAGGACACTTTACCTCATTCCTTGCATTAATCCAAAGATCGCTGGGTCAATGTAGGGAGGGGTTGAATCAAGTACACTCATGCCCTCATGTCACATTTAAAAACCCTCCAGGTCCACTGGGGGTTTTTTTGTGGGTGCGATCGCCCTTTAAAAAATAGCAGAGGCGATCGCCCCGGGTCAAAAAGCTAGTATTCTAGCTGGAATGTTTGAATCCCTTAATACTGGGGCACGGACGGATCCACCTCTTGGCTCCAGGCGGCAATCCCCCCTTTGAGGTTTGTCCCTTCAATCCCCGCTTCTTTCAAAATTCCCAGGGCTTTAGCCGATCGCCCACCCATCTTGCAGTGTGCGATCAAGCGATGACCATTCACCAGTTCTTTCACCTGATCTATCCCCTTACCTTGTTCAATATCGGGTAAAGGGACCAGCACTGAACCGGGAATTTTAGCAATTTCATACTCGTTCGGGTTACGAACATCGATCACCACAAAATCTTGGGCACCACTATCAATTAATTGCTTGAGTTCCGTGGCGGTCATTTCTGGAATTTCCATTTGTTGTTGAGCCTCCGCTGCTTTTGCTTGAGGAATTCCGCAAAACTGTTCGTAATCAATCAGTTTTTCAATCAAGGGCCGGACTGGATTGGGCCGCAATTTCAACTCTCGGAATTTCATATCTAAAGCATTATAAAGCAACAGCCGACCGCTGAGAGTGGTTCCGGCACCCGTGATAATTTTCACGGTTTCTGTTGCTTGAATCACCCCAATGATTCCTGGCAAAATGCCTAATACGCCGCCTTCGGCACAGGAGGGGACCATTCCTGGCGGTGGCGGTTCCGGATACAAATCACGGTAGTTGGGACCGCCTTGATAATTAAACACCGTTGCCTGTCCTTCAAAGCGGTAGATGGAACCATAAACGTTAGGTTTATCCAGTAATACGCAGGCATCGTTAACTAAATATCGAGTCGGAAAGTTATCGGTACCATCTACGACAATATCGTAAGGTTTGAGGATATCGA
This sequence comes from Cyanophyceae cyanobacterium, assembly GCA_038321985.1. GTDB lineage: Bacteria > Cyanobacteriota > Cyanobacteriia > Cyanobacteriales > Laspinemataceae > Laspinema. The sequence goes on from JBBQFN010000011.1 coordinate 46,747, forward strand.
GGGCATTTTCTGAACTTAAGCGGGTGTTGTAGAGGTCAACTTGGCAAAAGGGATTAATTTCTAGGATGCGGTTTTTAGCGGATTCAATTTTGGGTTTGTTGACCCAGGAGGTGCCGTGAATGACTTGTCGTTGCAGGTTGGAGGTATCCACAACATCGAAATCGACGATGCCAATCCGTCCTACACCGGCGGCGGCTAAATAGAGCAGCAATGGTGCGCCGAGACCGCCTGTTCCGATACACAGAACGCTGGCGGCCTTCAGGCGCTTTTGTCCTTCTACACCAATTTCGGGTAAGATGAGATGACGGGAATAGCGTTCGTAATCGTCGGAATTTAACTGGATTTCGTCCAGGTTGGGATTTAACATGGGAGTCTAGTTAGGGCAGGGCAAACTCTTATTTTATCGAAAGTTGTGGGTATTTTTTGGGTTGGAGCGATCGCCGCAAAGTTTCTTAATGACGATCCGGGAATGCTGGAGTCTGCTACTCCGGTGTAACGGGTGAGATGAGGAGCGCTTCGGGTTGGAAGTGATGGGTTTCGTCTAAGGTCCAGTTGCTCAGTTGAGTGGCTTGGCCTTGTTCTACACAGACAATGATGTAAGAGTATTGCGACCAGGCATATTCGCGATCGCACTCGGAAGGAATGGCGGGAGAGTCAGGATGGGAGTGATAAATTCCGATAATACTAAGCTGGCGATCGCGTGCTTGTTTCTGTGCTCGCAGTAGTTCTTTTGGATGTATAACATATCTGCGTTCTTTTGTCAAGGTTGGCAGTGCAGATAATTCCCCGACGGTTTCTGGACTCCAGGCATTTTCGGTTTCCCAGACTTCCATTACAGTTTTTCCCATCGGGGTAATCTCACCCAATAGCAAACCACAGCACTCATCCGGATAGGTGCGTTTAGCATGGGCGCGAATTGTGGCTTCATGAGTGGCAGTTAATGTGAGAACCATCCCTTAATCCCCAAGTTGCGATCGACTCAGCCCCTCTATTCTACCCTTACCAAGGACTGCCAATCATTGTAAAGCCAGCCCAATAATAAGGGTGAGATAAATCGGTATTCTCAGCACCCACTAAATCAGAGGGAAGTTGTACACCCCGCAAAGATCCGGTGCCACGCAGTTCTCCCTCAGCAATTTTCACTTCTCCACGGAGTAGGGACAATTGCGCGTCTTGCAACGCTTGAGCTTTGATGGGTACTTCTCCTAACTGCTGATAAAACTCGGTCATCAGTGCCAAAGTTCCCTCATCGCTGACATACCATAAAGACGCCAAGGCGGATTTAACTCCAGCGGCAAGTGCTAACCCGGCAAATCCTAATTCGGCAGTTTCATCGCCGACGGCAGTCTGACAGGCACTTAGTACCAATAACTCTACCTGGGGATTGTTCCATCCCAGGGTCCGCAATTCATCCAGATGCAATTGTTCGTTCCACAGTTGGATAAACGAATTCTTTTGTTCACCGGCATTAAATTGGGCGTGAGTTGCCAAATGGATGATTTGGTAGGGATATTCTTGGCGTTTGGCGATTAAATTTGTGCGAGTAAAGGATTCATTGAGGAATGCCTGACCCTGCCATAGTTGTTCGGCGATGGTAGAGAGTTCTAAGGGTACGGCAGGTAAGGGACTCAGTTGGGTAAACTGACTCGCACCCATTGCCAAAACGCGACTGTTGCGAAGGGAAATATAACGCATATCGGTTAAGCTGATACTGGGAATCAGCGCGATCGCGTATTTTTCGATCAGAAATTGTTCCCCATCATGTAAAGCAGCAATGGGAAGACCCCGCAATCCAGCATCCATACTAAAGAGTAAGGTATCAATGTTCTGGGCCGCTAATTCCTCCTGAATAGGGCTAATTAGCCATTGATACAGAGTTTGGGCGATTTCTAAATAGCGTTTGCTACTGCGCATCCGGGGATTTGCGATTTGCTGGCGTAATTCCAGCGCAGCTTGCATAACTGCTTCCCGATTTGCTTGCGGAATCGTCTTCCGAATGGGTTTCCCCTCGGTAGTGACTAGGACAAGTTCTAATTGATCGGGCAGCAACAAAGTATAGATAATTGCTGGTTTGGTGTCGGTTTGTTGGGTAATATTTTCCAATGTATCCCGAATGCTTTCCGTGGATTGGACAGGTTGTTGAGAGAGATCTGTCCCTAAGTAATTGGCAAATTGCTGGTCCTGAAGACGATCAATTTGTAATACAGCACTGTTAACATTTCCCGCCTCTAGGGACTGGGTAATGTTGGCGACATTCATGGGGATAGGTGGACTCGGAACCTGTGCCTGTGGCAGACTGCCTCCGGGGGAAGGGGTATTCCCGCCCCGAAGTTGTGAGGGAGGAGTGTTGGGTGCGGGTTGCGGCGCGATCGCCCCCAGACTGCTGGAATTTGGGCCACCAGGGGCCAAAGCGATCGCCGGTTGTACCCCAGTTCCAGGCACGGGAGGGACTGGTTCTATGGTCAAAATTGGGGCTGGGGGAACGATACCCGCACCACTGGGACTGGCGATCGCCTGGTTTGGGTTGTTGAGGGGATTGAGGTTGGAATTAGGTTGTGATTGTCCCGGTTGCTGCTGTTGGGGGGGTGTTGGTACTTGATTCGGGAACAGTCCTTGAATGCCTCTTGGTGGTGGTGGTGGGGTTTGAGTTCCTCCTGGTGGTGGTGGTGGTGGTGGGGTTTGAGTTCCTCCTGGTGGTGGTGGTGGTGGAGGGGTTTGAGTTCCTCCTGGTGGTGGTGGTGGTGGAGGGGTTTGAGTTCCTCCCGGTGGTGGTGGTGGTGGAGATTGAGTTCCTCCTGGTGGTGGTGGTGGTGGAGATTGAGTTCCTCCTGGTGGTGGTGGTGGTGGAGGGGTTTGAGTTCCTCCCGGTGGTGGTGGAGGAGGGGTTTGAGTTCCTCCCGGGGGTGGTGGTGGAGATTGAGTTCCTCCCGGGGGTGGTGGTGGTGATTGAGTTCCTCCCGGTGGTGGTGGAGATTGAGTTCCTCCTGGTGGAGGAGGAGATTGAGTTCCTCCCGGGGGTGGTGGTGGAGATTGATTTCCTCCCGGGGGTGGTGGAGATTGAGTTCCTCCCGGTGGTGGTGGTGGTGGGGTTTGAGTTCCTCCCGGGGGTGGTGGTGGAGATTGATTTCCTCCTGGTGGTGGAGGAGATTGAGTTCCTCCTGGTGATGGAGGAGATTGAGTTCCTCCTGGTGGTGGAGTTTGTGTAGGTGCGGGTTGTGTAGGTGCGGGTTGTGTGGGTGACGGTTGTGAGGAATTGGAGACGATCGCAATGTTGCCTTGAGTGCGATCGCTGGATAAGAGGATATTGTTTATCCCATCAGTTCGGGTAAAAATGCCACCTACAGTGCCATTGGTTCTGGCATCTCCGACAATAAAGGGCGTTTCGCTATCCCCGCCATGCCGAATAACGATCTCCTCGTTACCATTCACATCTGCCGTATAAAGACTGGTGGGAATATCCAGGCGATCGCCCAAAGTTCCGGTTGCGCGAAAAAATTCCCCCGCATTGATTTCTATCCTGCCACCTTTACCGTTAGTACCGCCAGAGGCATCAATAGAAATTACTTCAATATCCTCAGAAGAGGTGAGGAGGACATTTCCTCCCTTGGAGGCGATCGCACCGCTTTGGATCCCGCTACCTCCGGGGTTTGTTCCGGTATTTGAGGTTAAGGTAATATTGCCACCGCTGGAAGAGAGGATAGCACTACTATCAATAAAGAGTCCGCCGGTCCCTGATTGGTTCGCTGTGAGAGTTATATCTCCTTGGTTGGTCTGAATATTACCATAGACAGCAATCCAATTTCCCGCTTCCGCATTGAATCCGACGCCTGGGGTTTGAATGGCGATCGGGGTACTAATGGTAATGTCATTGGTGGCTTGTAGGGTAACATTTGTCGTGGCATTATTAATCACTTCTACAGCGATCTGCGTGGGTTCTCCCAAATCTGGATCGGCAAAAGCATCAACATCGGACAAATTAGGAGTATTATCTGTGCTGCTGACAATTTCTATATTTGTAGGGTCGAGTAAGAGCATTCCAGGAGTACCCTGAGGTGCGAGGGTATCTACTGTACCCTGAAAGTCTAAAAATTCCCGTCCCGATATTTCTACAAATCCGCCATTTTGAGGAGAGGTAGCGAGGTTAGAACCACCTCTAGCACTGACTTGTCCATAAAAGCGAGTGGTGTGATCGGACCAGATTATAATTCGTCCACCCTCTGCACCGGCGTGAGAATTGGCGACTGCGGCTGGATCTGTGAGAGAGAGTCCATCGGCACGAATGAGCGTATCGGCACTCACAAAGGTTCGAGAGGCGGTGGGAATTGGGTTAGTGCCTTGAAAGTCACCGCCAATCAGGACTGTACCGCCTCCGTCAATTCCGGAAGCATCAATTTTAGCATCAATGACAGCAACGCGATCGCCTAAAATTGTGATATTTGGCCGTGGATAGGAATCAGGAGTGCGATCGCTGGCATCAATCGTTCCCGAGGCGATCGCATCCCCGACTTGTGGGTGAAGAGTGATTCCGGAACCTGTTAAGGCGATCGTCCCATCAGGATTCACTTCTACCCCCGTAGCACTTTGCAGGTTTCCGCCCGTTAGCAAGTCTGAAAGTGAGAGCGGATCTGGCACTGATATCGGTGTTCCTGCTGTCCGGAATCCCTCCGTTCCCGTTTCTACTTCTAAACTTAACAAATGTCCGGTTTGAGAGAGGCGAACCCGATGATGTCCGGGTATAGCAGCAAGGGTAATATTTCCCCCAGGACTGGAAAGAGTACCCCTATTGAGAACACTACCCCCCATTAAAACCAATGCGTGACCAGGTTGCAATTCTAGCTGTCCAAAATTGGCAACTGTTCCCGGTTTCAGTGAGTCAAAAACAAACTGCGCCGGGGTTCCGACTAACTCCTGCAAATTTTGATAACCTGCGGCATTAAACCAGGTATTGTTATCAAATCCAATCCCCGTTGCTGTGGTGGCAAAAAAATCTCCCGATACATTTAATTGGGCGTTTTGTCCAAAAATAATTCCGGCGGGATTCATCAAATATAGAGTAGCATTGCCCCCGGTAACTTGGATTAATCCATTGATCCAGGAAGCTGTACCCCCACTCACTCGCCCTAAAATATTTTGTAGAGTAGGATTAGATTGAAAATTAGCAATTTCTCCGGGATTTAAGCCAAATTTTTCAAAGCTATGAAAAAGATTTACTCCATCTTGGGAAACTGTCCCTCCAGTGATGTCATATTGATTCCCATTCCAGTTAACTTGGGTGTTGATACCATCAACCGCCGGTAAAATTTCTTGCGCACTCGATAAATTAACTTCCGTGAATAGCACAACGAGACTGAATAAAATAGGAGGGATTAATTTCATTTTTACTGCTGATTTAAGCGAGTTTGGAGTTGATGGATCTAGAAACTTTTGTCACTACCAGTTGTGGGATACAGAAGATTGCACAAAATAGATGCTGTTGATTGTCCTAAACCCAGGGCGATCGCCAGGGACGAAAAGTGGCAGAAGTGATTAGGGTACAAACCCGGGCGAAGGAGCAAAAGGACTGATAAAATAAGGGGAAACAGCTAAGGAATTGGGACTTGTGTTAGCGGCATTACTCTACGGAAAAGAAGACTTACGTTTAGAGATTGTACCTGATCCTACCCCGGATTTGGGTGAAGTAATCATTCGAGTGAAAACCGCCACGACTTGCGGAACGGATTTGAAGGTGTGGCGACGTGGGGGTCATGCAAAAATGTTGCAGCTTCCCACCTTATTCGGACATGAGGCAGCGGGGGAAATTGTGGCAATTGGGGAAGGAGTCCAAGGATGGCAAATTGGCGATCGTGTGGTTGCTAATAATTCCGCCCCTTGCTTCCATTGTTTTTTCTGCGATCGCCACGCCTATTCCCTCTGTCCTAATTTAACTTGGAATAACGGAACTTTTGCCGAATATTTGAAAATTCCGGCTGCTATCGTTCAGTCTAATTTATTAGCAATTCCCCTGAATTTACCTAATGAATTAGCCTCTTTAACTGAACCTTTAGCCTGCGTCTTACATGGAATTGACCGCTCATCTATTCACCCCGGTGACTGGGTTGTGGTGATTGGGGATGGGGCGATCGGCTTAATGTTTGTCGCAGTTTTAGCAACTCAGGGCGCTCAAGTTATTTTATTCGGCGGTAATGACTCCCGCTTGGAAATCGGTCACCAAATGGGAGCATTGCAGACTTTTAACTATCATCAATTACAACAACCCATTCCAGACAAGGTGCGATCGCTCACCGATGGATGGGGTGCGGATGTAGTAATCGAAGCAACAGGAGTGCCGGAAGTCTGGGAAACCGCCATCGCCTGTGGTCGTCCAGGTTCTATTATTAACTTATTTGGGGGTTGTCCAAAAGATACAACAATCCAGGTTAATACCGGACAATTACATTACAGTGAACTCACCTTAAAAGGGGTATTTCATAACACACCCCACCACGTCCGAGAAGCACTTTCTACCATTGCCAGCCGACAGATTCCCTTAGAATTGTTACTTACGGACTGCCGTCCCTTAAAAGACTTAGAAAGCACCTTCCAGGATATGCGCGATCGCAAGGCAATCAAAGTGGCGATCGTTCCGGAAGGATGAGGGGGGAATGAAGAGTAACCCGTTTTACTTGTCCCTTGGGAAAGTTATCGGTTACTTCCGGTTCTCTCTTCCATTTTCCACCTTTATCCTTTCCTTCACCCCCCTTGCCAAATACCACAATAAATGCTTTGAACTGCGAGTGCAATTCGATGTAAATCCTCCTTTAACAAAGGCGGCCAATCTACGCCCGAGTTCCAGCCGGTTTCAAAAAGCTGTTGACTTTCCACCGTCAGAAGATACAATGCCCAGACCAAGTTGCGATCTAAATTTTTGCTGTCTTTTACTCCCTCAAAAACAGCTTTAAGAGCTAATAAAATAGCCGTAACTTGACCAGGAATCGGCGGTTTCCCCTGTTGGAGACGCCGGAGGAAATCATCGGGATTGCGCTGAGAACTTAGGGCAGTTCCCTGGTCCATCAAAAAATTGTAGGCAGTTGGGTAATCCATCGTTTTTTTTAAGCCAACAAAATTGGGCGATCGCATTGTATCTTACTCTAACGCCAACCTAGAACCCGCGATCGCCTGGGATTGGATTACGGGCTATCATGCAGCGCTAGAGGATGTCTAAATCCTCATGAGTCCGAGAAACGCTATATAATCCCCAAATAATATCAATCAACTGCTACAACCTAACCTCCCATGAACAAATAAACGCCGCCTTTTTTCCTTTCAAAACTCGACCAAAGGAACGCTGATTTTATACCGGGGAATACTCAGTTTTACCATTCCCCTCCAGCCAGTCTTATCCCTCCCGAAGAATTACCAAAGAGGAGTTTCACTCCGGTTGTAGAATGTCAATCTAGAAGAAAGACAGACAGGGCGATCGCACCGGCAATCCAGCCCTCCTGATTCTCTCATCATCGCCTACACAGAAGAAATGGCCTATTTATCTCAATTAGAAGCACTAATCATTCGGGAAATGAATCAAGCGCGCACCCATCCGGGGGAGTATGCGAATCAACTTGAAACCCTCAAAAACTATTACCAGGACAGACTGTTTCAACGCCCTGGAGAAACCCCAGTGAGAACCCAAGAAGGAATTAGTGCCGTTAATGAAGCGATTCATGCCCTGAAAACAATGGATCCAAAACCGGCCTTGCGACCCTCCCCAGGGATGTCTCAAGCAGCAGCGGATTTAGTCAAGGACCAAGGGCCGCGAGGGGCAACGGGACATCTCGGCAGCGATCGCAGGACCCCCTTTGATCGCCTCAACCGTTATGGACGCTGGGGCGGTAGTGCAGCCGAAAATATTAGCTATGGTCCCGATACCGCCGAACAAGTGGTCATGCAATTGATTGTCGATGATGGGGTGAGTAGTCGCGGCCACCGGGAGAACATCTTCAACGGCGAATTGCGCTGGACTGGGGTCGCTTGTGGCCCTCATGAAAAGTACCGATGGATGTCTGTGATTGTCTATGCCAAGCAATATGACGAACAGGAGTAATACTCCATACGGTAGTTATAGGTCCGTTAAAATGAGCGCAACTTAGTGGACCCCACCCTAAGCCTCCCCAAGGCATCGGGGAGGGAACAATCAGATGAAATTAAAATAACTTTTCATGCCCGGATTTGGTATGGAAAGTCCGTTTTCTCGATGACCCTGGGTAGGAAGTCTATAGCCCTAACGGGTATGGCTTCATTAATTTTCCTATAGTCCCACCCTTGAGGGTTCGGGTTCTTGCCAGATGCCGAATTCAGACCTCATCCCTAAATAATAGGGTCCACTTTCAAGCAGAACCTTAATTTTTGCGGCATACTTAGATGTTATTTGTTAAAAATTAATCCCTCACCGCCGCAATTGCTGGTTTTTCCATGACGCTGACGCAAGTTTGGGGAACGTTACTTATATTCACCCTCTGTCCAATCTTAGGGGCTTTGCCCTTGATTGATTGGATCACTCGCGCCCTAACGGGGCAGGATTTGCGGCGGGTGGGAACCGGGAATATTGGCGTCTCGGCGGCGTTCTATCATGGCGGACGGGTTACAGGAATCTTAGCCGTCATATCCGAGGCGTTAAAAGGAATTTTAGCGGTATTGCTGGCGCGGCAGTTTTTCCCCCAGCATCCAGAATGGGAATTAATTGCCTTAATTGCCCTAGTTATGGGTCGTTACTGGAAAGGACGAGGGGCAGGGACCACCAATGTAGTTTGGGGTTTTGCAGTCCATGACCCCGTCGCTGCGGGGTTGATTTTTTTGATTGGGGGGATTAGTTTTACTCTGGTACGAGAACGTCAGCAGGGACGGACCTTAGTTTTGGTCCTGTTGCCGCTGATTACTGCTGCCTTGCACTCCCAGCAAGTAGAACGAATCGCAGCAGCGATCGCCCTGGGGGTAATACTCTACTGGATTTACCAAAAAATGCCTGACGATTTAGATTTGCCCACCGCCACGAGTCACGGAGAATCTGAGAAGATGTTTCGTTTTTTCCGAGGCGATCGCGCCGTTGTGTCTCTCGACAAGGAACTAGAATCAGCCAAAGTTGGTGCAAAAGCCGCGACATTAGCTGCCCTCAAGCAGTCAGGCTATCCCGTTCCCCAGGGATGGGTGCTACCCCCAGGAGACGACCCAGCCCCCCTGATTGCCTATCTGGAACCCTCCGAGGAATCTCCCCTGATTGTCCGGTCCTCAGCCATTGGTGAAGATAGCGAAACCGCCTCTGCTGCGGGTCAATATCTCTCCATTGCTAATGTTGTCTCTCGCCCCCATTTAACCGAAGCCATTACTCGCTGCTTAACCTCCTACGATCGCCCTAATGCCGCTGAATATCGCCGGAATTCCGGCCAACGAGGCAGACAAGGCAATCGTCCAGTCCCACGAGATGCGATGGCAGTTCTGATTCAACCCCAAATTCCCGGCGTCTTTTCCGGTGTCGCCTTCAGCCGGGACCCCATCGCCGGACAAGGGGATTTTGTGGCGATCGAAGCCTTACCCGGAGACTGTTCCCGCGTCGTCTCCGGACAAGTCACCCCGGAACGTTACCAAGTTTTTATCTCCGCTGCCGATGTCGATGCCACCGCAAGCTGGAGGTTGCCAGATGACCAACAACTGCCCCTCGAAGGCACCGGGGATGTCCCCCGACGATTGTTACAACAAGTAGCCTATCTCGTCCGCCATCTGGAAAATCACTATCACGGGATCCCCCAAGATATCGAATGGACTTACGATGGCGCTAGCCTTTGGCTATTACAAGCGCGTCCTATCACTACCCTGCTGCCAATCTGGACCCGCAAAATTGCTGCCGAAGTTATCCCCGGCACCATTCGCCCCCTCACCTGGTCCTTGAATCGTCCCCTCACCTGCGGCGTTTGGGGGAAACTCTTTAGCCTGGTTTTAGGCAAACGCGCCCGGAATCTGGATTTTCTACAAACCGCTACCCTGCATTTTTCTCACGCCTACTTTAACGCCTCCTTACTCGGGGAAATCTTCCAACTCATGGGTTTACCCCCAGAAAGTCTAGAATTTTTGACCCGAGGTGCTCCTTTCAGCAAACCTCCCTTAACCTCTACCCTAATCTCCCTCCCGGGATTGCTGCGCTTGCTACGGCGAGAAGTCAGACTGGGATTTAATTTTGATGAAATCGAACAAAACCGCTTTGCCCCCGCTTTAGCCGCCCTGGAGTCTCAAAAAACTCTCCCCCTGTCTGATGAAACGGGACCCGGATCGGGGAATTCTCGATTAGACCCCCAATCCCTCCTGCAACGGATAGACGAGATTTTAGAGTTGCTAGAGACCCTCACCTATTACAACATTTTAACCCCCCTGAGTCTTGCCTTGAGAAAGGGAATGCTCAAAGTCAGCGATCGCGAATTGGATTATGGTAAAACCCCGGAAGTTTCCGCAATCCAAGCCCTCCAAGAAATCGCTAACGCCGCCCTTTTAGTCCTGCCCGACTTAGACGAAATTAGTCTACCCGGCGATAAAACCGGCGATTGTTCCCAACTGTTTGCCGTCCTCGCGGAAATGCCGGAGGGACAAACTATTTTTGACCAATTCGACGAATTTCTTAACCGTTACGGTTATTTGAGCGATGTTGCCACAGATATCGCCGTTCCTACTTGGAAAGAAGACCCCCGACCCGTCCGCCAACTGTTTACTCAGCAGTTGTTTCAACCCTCCCCTCTCGTAGACCACCCCAAATCCCAACGACTAAAAGCCCAAATTGTCCAAAGTCGTCTCGACTTAAAAGGGCGGGTTGCGGTTATTTATAACAAATTATTGGCACATTTGCGGTGGAGTTTCTTAGCCTTGGAGCAGCATTTTATAGAAACTGAAATGATATCTCAATCCGGGGATATTTTTTTCTTAGAATTTGCTGAAATTCGGCAATTAGTATCCGGTTCAAATCGGGAATTGAGAGAGGGTCTACGCCCATTGATTGCAGATAGACGCGATGCCTTCGCCCGGGATAAAAAATTGCAATCCGTGCCTTCTGTGGTGTATGGAAATACACCCGCCCTTCCCTCTACGGTAACTCGCACAGTCGTTGATATTTCCCAAGGATTGCGCGGCATTGGTGCCAGTGCCGGAGTTGTCGAAGGTCGAGTCAAAGTGCTTCGCAACTTACAAGAAATCCCGGCGATCGACAAGCAAACCATTCTGGTAGTCCCCTACACTGATGCTGGTTGGTCCCCGGTATTGGCTCGTGCAGGGGGGTTAATTTCTGAAGTGGGAGGGCAACTCTCCCACGGGGCGATCGTTGCTCGTGAGTATGGAATTCCGGCCGTCATGGATGTAACCGATGCCACATCTCGCCTTCAAGATGGGCAACGAGTTCGCATCGATGGCGCACAGGGTACCGTCACTCTTGTGGGGGAAAAATAAAGCGTCTCACTTGTTATCCCCAATCGGGTCTCCTCCCCTTCTTTCCCTCTCTTCAGGGTGCCGGAAACCCAGCCAAACCCTTACTCACTTCATTCGCCACCTTTAAACATTTTTCCCACTAAATTTACTAAAAACTGACGGGGGAAGAAGCGCGGTAAATTAACAATAATATGAGCTTTAAAGGTTCCCGATACTACCACAAGTTGATTTTTTTCCAAGCCGCGTAGGGAGTCTTGAACTACCTTTTCGGCGGACACTAGGGTGATATTTTTATTATCTTTCATGGTGTCTGGAAAAGCAGCTTGTTGGAAAAAATTGCTAGTGGTGGGACCGGGACAAAGCGCTTGAATACGGAGGTTGAAGTCGAGGTTTTCAGCCCATAGTGCTTCGGTAAAACTGAGGACGAAGGCTTTAGAAGCAGCATAGACAGATAGATAGGGAATAGATTGGAATCCTCCAATGGATGCAACATTAATGATGCTACCCGATCGCCGTTGCTGCATTTCCGGTAACACACAGTGGGTAAGTTCTACTAGGGCGGCAATATTCAACTGGATCATCTCCAACTGGCGCGTGCAACTGCGACTGGCAAAGGGACCGTAGTCCCCAAATCCCGCATTATTAATTAATAAATCAACTTTCAATCCTCGCTCTATTACTGTATTATAAAGAGTTGTACCGGAGTGCGGTTTTACGAGGTCTTGGACAATGACTTCCACCTGAATCGGATACTCATCTCGAAGTTGCTGGGCGAGGGTATTTAGTTTATCTTCAGACCGAGCCACGAGAATTAAATTTTGATGACGACGCGCTAGTTCTCGGGCAAAAGCAGCACCAATCCCCGAAGAAGCTCCCGTAATTAAAGCAGTTTCCATTCCTATCCTGATTATTAGCTAAACCTTGAGTGAACGCCTCCATTAAAGTAGGCCGATCCACCAAATTATAAACGTTGCCTTACGTCCGTAGCGATCGCCCGGACCCCCAAGGCATGGATAGCGATCGCCTATCAGTAGGGGCAATCTAGTCAGGGTATCCGGCGATCGCATACAATTTATCCAGGCAGTTGGACTGCACCCACTCCTCCAGGCGACCCAGGGGACGGTAAAACTATCCCCAAATCACGAGTGGCGATCGCCTCGATACCAATCTTCTGCCCTCAACCCCCCTTTATTTTCCTTCTCCATGCCGGTTAAAAGTCACTCCCAGATGGGCTGATCCTGCTACTCTTAAGTTATATCTTCGGAGAATTCTGAGGTCTAAACGCGCCACCTGTGTTCCCCGTAATGCTAAAGTATCAGTTTACTTACAGGTAGCTGAACGCCCCGCAATTGAGGATAATAAGGGAAAATCAAATCAGAAGCCTATCTAAAGACCTGCGATCGCCCCGACTCATTACCTTGCTAGCGATTTCAAATCCGAACGACGGGGAAATTCGCTTGATTGGTTCAGTTTGGGCAAAGCCGTCTTCTGAACCTGCGACCGTTCTCTACCCATTCAGTCGAGAGCTGCAAGACTATGACCCGGCAGAATGCCAAAGCTACCAGTCCCTCTTTATCCTGGACCCAACACCCGATTACCGTTTTGCTAATTGATGATCAACCGATTATCGGTGAGGCAGTCAGTCGGATGCTTGCGCCTGAAGAAGATATCATTTTCCACTACTGCCAGGACCCGTTGGACGGCGTTCGACAAGCGACTGAAATTTCTCCTACGGTGATTCTCCAAGATTTAGTCATGCCCGATGTGGATGGGCTGTTGTTGCTGCGTTTTTTTCGCGCCAATGCCGCCACCCGTGAAATTCCCATGATTGTACTTTCAGTGAAAGAAGAGGCAAAGCTGAAAGCGGAGGCGTTTGCCGCCGGTGCCAATGATTATCTCGTTAAGCTGCCGGACCCGATCGAACTGATTGCCCGAATTCGCTACCATTCTCAAGCCTATATTAATCGCCTACAACGGGACGAGACCTATCTAGCACTCCAGGAAAGCGAACAGCGCCTGCGCGGGGTTCTGGAAAATATGCCGGTGATGTTGACCGCATTTGATGCCGAGGGAAATATAATCGTCTGGAACCGTGAGTGTGAAAGAGTCACCGGATATTCTGCTGCTGAAATTATTGGCAATCCCCAGGCAAAACACCTGTTCTCAGAACATTCCGCACAGAGTGGGATCTCTAGCGAGTTAAATACCTCTTCTGTTTCGCCTATTGTAAAGCCTTTGCCGGCGGTGAATACCCTGCGGGATGCCATCATTGAAGAAGTCAATAAAGCGCGTAATAATTCCCGGGCGAGGGAATGGCAAATCACTTGCAAAGATGGCATCATCAAAACTGTAGCTTGGTCTAATATTAGCACACGCTTTCCGATCGCCAGTTGGTCAGGATGGGGCATTGGTATCGATATAACGGAACGCAAACAAGCAGAAATTGCTCAAGAACAAGAATACCAGCAACTCCGGCAATTTATCAAAAATGCCCCGATCGCCATGGCAATGTTTGATACAAAAATGCGCTTTTTAGCCTACAGCAACCAATGGCTTACCGATCATAATCTCGTTTCCCAAAGTCTGCTGGGTTGCAGCTACTATGAAATCTTTCCCGATGTCAAAGAAGACTGGAAAGAAATTCACCAACAAGGATTACAAGGAAAATTTATTTCCCGCACTGAAGATAGATGGGAGCGGGAGGATGGTTCGGTTTTATACTTTCGCTGGGCGGTTCAACCTTGGTATGTTAATCCCTTCAATGCGTCGGAAGATGGAGAGGCGATCGGCGGTCTAATTGTGGTGGCCGATCGCGTAGATGAATTGATCCAAGCCCGGGAAGCCGCCCTAGAAGCCACTCAAGCCAAATCACAATTTCTCGCTAATATGAGCCATGAAATCCGCACCCCTATGCATGGCGTCCTGGGGATGGCTGGGTTGATGCTCCATACAGAACTCACTCCTAAGCAACGGGAATATGCTGCAACTATTCGGATTTCTGCCAAACATTTACTCGGAATTATTAATGATATTCTCGATTTTTCCAAGCTAGAAGCGGGAGAAATGCACCTAGAAAGTTTGAATTTCGATTTACATAAATGTTTGCAGGAAGTGGTAAATTTATTTCAACCCCAGGCAGAAGACAGAGGGATTTCCATAAAAATTAATTTTGAAGAAAATTTACCCCGATTTGTGCGAGGTGACCCCAGCCGATTGCGCCAAATTTTACTCAATTTAGTCAGCAATGCGGTTAAATTTACGGAGTCAGGTTTTATTTCTATAGAAGCCAAATTACAAGAAAAAAGTGAACTTCAGACGCGCATCTATTTTCAAGTCACCGATACGGGAATTGGAATTCCTCCCGAAGCCCTGGCTACCCTATTTCAATCTTTCTCCCAGGTTGACACCTCCACCAGTCGGCAGTATGGCGGAACGGGATTAGGACTGGCAATTTGTGAGCAATTAGTCTCGATTATGCAAGGGGAAATTGGCGTGATTAGCGAAGTAGATCAGGGTTCAACGTTTTGGTTTACCCTCCAATTTCAGTACACCAATTATCCAGAAAATCTGGGGGAATACTCGGAAAAAAATGAATTAGAATTTCCCCCCAGAATAGGCGATCGCCCATTTTTTGCCCCGCAAAAGAGCCTTAAAATTTTGGTAGCTGAAGATCATCTCATTAATCAAACCGTTATCCTCTCTCAGCTTGAAACCTTAGGCTACCAGGCTGATTGTGTATCCAATGGTCTAGAAGCCTTAAAATGTCTAGAAGCACAAAATTATGATATCGTTTTGATGGATTGCCAGATGCCATTGATGGATGGTTATACGGCCACTCGCGAGTTACGTCAGCGGGAGGGCAATCAAAATCGCACCGTTGTGATTGCCTTGACGGCCCATGCGATGAAAGCCGATCGCGAGAAATGTTTGGCTTCGGGTATGGATGATTATTTAAGCAAACCTGTAGATGAAGAGGATTTAGCCCGAATTATGCAGTATTGGGCTGAGAAAATCCCCCTGAGCAATTTGAATAATTCCAGGCGGATTACGGAGGAAATACAGCCTTTAAATTCAGCAACTGCTCCAGGACGTGAGGACCCAGTTTCCCGGGTCTCCCATAATGGGGATAATGAGGTTTCGGCTCCCTTAAAGCCCTACTCCTCAACTACAAATGGCAAGGGTTCGGGAATCGGACCGCCGGATTTTCCCTCACCGATCGATCATGAACGCTTAGAAAGAATTTCTCGGGGTAAAATCTCTGTTAAGCGGCAACTACTCCAAATGTTTCTGGACACAGCCTCTCAAGATTTACAGCCTTTAGAACAGGCGATCGCAGCCCAAGACTATTCTCAAATCAAATATTTTGCCCATCGCCTGAAAGGTTCGGCTGCAAATATGGGAGTTCCAATTCTCTCTGAGCGCGCGCAGGAACTGGAAAAAATGGCCTGCCAAGAAAGTTTAGATGGCTCAACTGAACTCTTAGACTCGTTTCGGGAACTCCTCAATGCGGTGGATGAATTTATTGAAACGGAACTGAATTGAAGTTTTCTCTTACCGTTACTGGAAAATATTTTATTTTTCTTTTTTCTGAAAATTAGGCGATCACCCGATGTTCCAAGGCCCGGATTGGAAAGTCTCGGTTCTCCCCTTCTAGCAGCATCGTGGAAGCGTTTGAGTTCAGCCCACCCCCTTCTAAATTCCCCTCTTCGGAAACGGGGTCTAGATGTAAAGGTAGCACAATTTTAAACTCAGTTCCCTCCCCAACTATTGAGGTATAGGTAAAGGATCCGTGATGCTTTTCCACAATAATGTGATAGCTAATGGACAATCCCAGTCCCGTACCTTTGCCAACGGGTTTCGTGGTGAAAAATGGTTCAAATAGCCGGTCTTGAATCTCCGCTGGTATTCCCTGCCCGTTATCTGCGATCCGAATCACGAGGGAATCATTCTGGAGTTCGGTATAAATGGTAATGGTGGGGACTCTAGGGATAAGACTCAGGCCTAGCGATCGCCCCGTCTCATCCCCCGTTTTGCATTCCGGGGGATTCACCATTTCCAAAGCATCGATTGCATTGCCAATCAGATTAATAAAGACTTGATTGAGTTGTCCAATACAGCAATTTATTGCCGGGAGTTCCCCATACACTTTCACTAATTGAACCCGAGAGGCTTTGAGCCGATGTTGTAATATAACTAAACTACTATCAATACCTTGATGAATATCTACAAGTATTCTCCGCCCTTGATCCATTCGAGAGAAGTTCCTCATATCGTTAGAAATTTCTTGGATGCGATCGACCCCAACTTTCAGAGACGACATCAAATTCGGTAAATCCTCCTGAATAAACTCCCACTCTATTTTTTCCGTAAACTCTTGAACCTCTAGACTCGGGTTAGGATCTAACTTTTGGTAGAGTTGCAATAAGGTTAATAAATCCTGAGTATATTGACTGGCATGAACAATATTACCCGAAATAAACTGTAGCGGATTGTTAATTTCATGGGCAATACCTGCCACCAATTGCCCTAGGGCGGACATTTTTTCCGCATGAATCAGTTGCGTTTGAGTTTTTTGAAGGTTTTCTATGGTTTGTTGCAGCTCTTTGGTTCGTTCCTCTACTCGCTGTTCCAAAGATTCATGCATCCGTTGCAGTTCCCTATAGGCTTCCTGCTGTTTTAAAAAATTAATATATCCCTTAGAGTGATAGCGGATCCGGGCAATCAATTCGATAGGATCTGGAAATTTGATTAAGTAGTCACTGGCACCGGCAGCAAATGCTTCTCCCTTGAGGCTAACTTGTTCCTCCGTGGAAAGCACTAAAATGGGGATTTCACGAGTATTTGGATGAGTTCTAAAAAACCGGAGTAACATCAACCCATCAATTTCGGGCATGACTAAATCCAGTAAAATTACCGTAGGTTCACATTCCAGGGCCATTGGAATTGCCTGCACTGGATTTTGACAGTAAAAAAAATTAATATCTTTCTCCGAACCCAGTTTTCGCTTTAATACCTCTCCCACTAAGGGCCGGTCGTCGATCAGCAAAATGGTGATCGGGTAGCTCTTTTCAGAAAAACCTGAATTAATCTCTTGGGGGTACAAATGGCTATCTAGCGGCTCTTCCATGGGTGTTTGTCCACAATTTAATTGAAAAAATAAGTCATTCCAATCTTTCTATAAATACCGTGATTATACGGAGTTTGCCGAAGTGATCTGTGCTTCCTCTCTCCTGTGCATTGGTAAAAGTGAGTAAAATAGGCTATGAGATTGCCTAAGCCCAACTGGATTAAAGGAAAGTCATCGTCAAGATGGACTCTTTAAATATATCAAAAAAACGGGTCAGTATCTATAAGTTTTATTGTTATGATGGATCACTTCATCATAACAATTTCGACCTATTAATAGAGGTAATAGGAGGGAGAGTGAGCTTTTTGTTATCACAAAGCACTAATTTTGTCAAGTTTTCCGACAAGAGACCCATCCAGACTGTTTAAAAATTTTCCCACATCTAGTTTGATAGGGAAATCGGAAAACTATTGATGGGAAACGAATATTGCCCTAGATTCAATGAAGCAAGTTAAATGCATAAAGTGAGGTAGAGCAATACCCAACCGACAAAAAAGGCAACTATCGAGGTGCTAACGGTATGAACCCGAGTTTTATTTTCTAGGAAAACAAATAGTAAAGATTTTAGACGGTTCAGTTCTGTTTGCTACGACCCGCTTCTCACTTTACCGAGGCGATCGCATTTATTTCTCCAGCCTCCCTCGAACGGGAAGCATATTTCTTCTTCGAGCATCCTGCCCTGAATTTGAGAAAAAAGGGTTAATCTGGATATTGATTTAGCAACTGTAGGCGAGAGGGGATATATGGGTTTAGAAGTGCGGGTTTTTACTCCATATAGACTTTAGGTATTTTGGGGTCAAAACCTACACCTTTAAGTTCATTCGGTCCCTTCGTTGATGTTTTGGGGACGGCACCGGATGGAGTTCCCGCCTCATTGAATCGGGCTATCTGTAAAAACCCTAGAGTTGTGAGTCTTCTCCATTCATCACCCCAGTTAAAAATTCAAGGGCTGTGATGCGCTGGGAGGGCGACTGCGAAGTAGATGGCGGAATGCTCCAACCCACTGCTGCCTCGGGCGATCGCCATAATGCCAAATGCTCCACAGGCGGATCCGCGTAGAAATTCTGGGTTCCGGACCCCAACAGGGCCGAACTCCAGTGAGTAAAATAATCATGACTGACGCGGTAGAGGGGAAAGGGGGCAAACAGCGGGACCCCCCAGCCATCAATCGCAACGAAAGCTCTCACCGGATATTGAAGCGAATGTAGCACCCAGGCAGCCCCGAGGGCCCCGACAACTCCTGCACTAAAGCTGATCCAGATTAACGGTTCAGCAGTTGCGCGACTGGAGAAGTCGATCGCCCCGCTTTGGTGCAAAAACTGTAAGGTTTCTAAGGCACAATAGGGGCGATCGCTCGGGGGAACAATCCAAACCTGGGGAGTGCTGCCCGATGAAAATCGGTTAGGCAGCAAAGTCGAGACCAAACTTTCGGTCAATTGAGGATCATGAATTCCCGGACAAATAATCAACACTAGACAAATGCCTTAATCCAACTACAAATTTTTCTTTGCGCTTTCCTGCCATGATAGTCAAATTCTTTCAAAACAGAAAGAATTTAATCTGGTGGGAATCAAAACCATTGTTAGCCCGCCAAAGGTCCTGGAAAAAGCCCACGCAAGTGATCCGGTACGGGTAACGGAGGCAGCCGCCTCAAGCCATAGCCAAGGGAGCATTTTTGCCTTCCCGCTGGTTTATAATAGTAACGAAGACAATACAGATTATTTGTGGAAGATTTGGCCTCGGGCTTTGCCCCAATTTCAGTTTATGTAAAAACAACAATATTCGTTTCTAGCCGGACATCGATAGGTTACCCGCTCGCGAATTTTAAAGGGTAAAGAATTATTAACCTAATAGTTATATTCCCAAATATGAAAGAATCATTAGAGGGAGAAAGGCAGAATGCCGGACCCCTTAACTGTACAATTGGGATGATAATGATTGACTTAGACTATTTTAAGCCGTTTAATGATAGTTACGGTCATGAAGCCGGAGAGTTTGTGTGGATCGAACTCGCGGGATTTCGGGGAAAATTCATTCGTAATTCTAAGATAGGATGTCGGTATGGGGTGAAGAGTTGAGGTTAATTGTTCCGGACGCTCCGTTAGAGGTGATTGACTCACAAACACCGAGGTTGCGTAAAGGGATTGAGCCCTTAAATATCTTGTATCGTCAAGAGCCTAGGGGATCGATTACCCTATCAATGGGGGTTGTTAGTTTTGCGGAACAGAGTCAAACTCCGCTGAGGGTGATTCCATCGGCAGATGTAGCACTCTATCAATCTAAGGCAAAAGGAGGCGATCTCGTAACCCTTGCGCTACTCTAATGGATGTGATGAATGCTCCCGGAGCGATCGTCTCCCTGCACCGATGTTTCCGGCCCGATACTCAAAAGGGACCCCATAAAAGGACATAAACCTTGCTGTTACCCTTGCATAAACAATAGAACGATGCCGTTAATTTTAATTGTAGATGATGCCCAATTTACTCGTCGGGTTATCTGTAAATCCTTGCAAAAACAGGGTTATCTTACCCGAGAAGCCTGCAATGGGCGAGAGGCGATTGGCCTGTTAGATGGGGAAGTACCGGATTGTATTTTATTAGATTTACTTATGCCGGAATTTGACGGATGGGATGTTTTAACTTTTTTAAAAGACAATAACTATACCATTCCGGTGATTGTTATTACAGCAGATATTCAAGAGACATCCCGTCAACACTGTTTTGATTTGGGAGCCAAGGCAGTGATTAATAAGCCGCCTAAACCTGACGAATTGAATAATGCCCTGAAAAAAATCTTGGGTTATACAGAGGAGAATGCCCGATGAATTTGACAGTTGACCAACTGGATGCCTTGCAGGAATTGGTCAACATTGGTGTTGGCAGAGCAGCAAGTGTCCTCAATGAAATGATTGAGTGTCACATTTGCTTGCAGGTTCCATTTATCCGCGTATTTTCTCAAAAACAAATGAAGGAGGAACTAGAAACTCGCCTAGGAGTTTCTCTGGTTTCTGCGGTACGTTTGGGCTTTAGTGGATCATTTAGTGGCCTTGCCCAGCTTGTTTTTCCTACGGATAGCGCCTCGAAATTAGTGGCGTTGTTGACCAATGAGGAAGTGGGAACGGCTGACCTTGATGCGGTTAAAATTGGGACCCTGACCGAAGTCGGCAATATTGTGATCAATGGGGTGATGGGTTCAATGAGCAATTTGCTCAAACAGCATCTGAATTATTCCCTCCCCATTTATTTAGAAGATACGGTCGAACACTTGTTGACGTCCAAGCAGCTAGAGTCTAATACTACTATTTTATTGGCTCAGGCTCGGTTTACCATTGAGAAACTCCAAATTGCTGGGGATATTATCTTGATTTTTAAGGTAGGTTCTTTTGACGCCTTACTAAGCGCCATAGAGATGATAGATAATGAGGGTGGTGAGGGGTGAGGAAAAAAGAATGAATGAGATCCAACAGGTTGAGGAAAAATTTGGAATTCTCGACCGCATCCCCGTCGGCGCTTGCGTCATGCGGGATGATTTTATTGTTCTATTTTGGAATAGTTGTTTGGAGGATTGGACAAAAATTCCCAAAGGGGAAATTGTGGGAAAAAACTTGAGCGATCGCTTTCCTCATTTAAAGCAACCGAAGTATCACCACCGCCTTAAACAAGTGTTTGAAGGAGGCCCCCCAACTATTTTTTCCTCCCAGTTGCACAAACACCTGATTCCAGCACCCCTTGCTGAGGGTGAGTTTCGTATCCAACATACGACGGTAACCGGGGTAGAATCCTTCAATGGGCGGGGGTTTTATGCACTGCTGGCGATCGAAGATGTGACTGACCTTACCTGCCGCCTTCAAGGTTATCGGTCCATGCGCGATCGCGCTTTAGAAGAAATTGAGGAACGCAAACAAGCGCAGGAAGCATTACATCAAAAAACCCTGGAACTTGAAGTTCGGCAGCGGGAATTAATCTTACTGAGTGAAATGAGCGATTTACTCCAAGCTTGTTTGACTGCCAAAGAAGCCTATAGCGCGATCGCCCAATCTTGTAAATTACTCTTTCCCAACATTCCCGGGGCTGTTTTTATTATTAACTCCCTGAATAATTTGCTGGATGTCGTTGCTAGTTGGGGGATTAACTTTAGCACTCAGAAAGTATTTGCTCCCAATGAATGTTGGGCATTGCGACGGGGACGGGTACATTTTGTAGGGAATATGCAAACGGGGTTAATTTGCCAGCATCTCTATCCCAATTTCTTACCTTCGGAATATTGCTGTGTCCCCATGATGGCACAGGGAAAAGCCCTCGGAGTGCTATATTTATCCGCCCCTAATAAAGGGCAATTATCCGATACCACCCAACTCTTAGCGATGACAGTCGCCGAACATATTGCCCTAGCCTTAGCGAATTTAAAATTGCGGGAAACTCTGCATAACCAAAGTATCCGAGACCCCCTAACTGGCTTATACAATCGCCGCTATTTAGAAGAATCCCTCGATCGGGAAGTCTATCAAGCTGAACTTAAGGGATGTCCCCTCTCCGTGATCATGATTGATGTTGATCATTTTAAACAATTTAATGATACCTTCGGTCATGAAGCAGGAAATGAAGTGTTGCGACAATTGGGAGAGTTTTTTCAAAAAAATATCCGCCCCAGCGATATTCCTTGTCGCTATGGAGGGGAAGAGTTTACCTTAATCTTACCTGATGCACCTCTATCGGTAACTTGCGATCGCGCCCAAAGATTGAGAAAACAAATAAAATTGTTACAGGTCGAATATGGAGGCCAATCTCTGGGGTGCATCACCCTCTCTTTAGGCGTTGCCAGCTTTCCCCAACATGGAAAAACAGGGTTAGGCGTACTTCAGGCCGCTGACATTGCCCTGTATCAAGCTAAAGCTGCCGGTCGCGATCGCGTAGTAATGGCATCCTAATCCACTCAGTCCGTTCACCCGTCGCAAGGGTTCAGTTGCGCGGATCAAAAAGCTGGGTAGAATGGAGGTAATACTCCATACGGTAGTTATAGGTCTGTTAAAAGTACCGCAACTTAGTGGACCCCACCCTAACCCTCCCCTTGCCAAGGGGAGGGAACCATCAGATAAAATTAAAACGACTTTTGATACCCGGATTTGGTATAAAATAGTATTTGAATCCTAGAGGTTTGCCATCCTAAAGAAAGGATCTGACCTTCTTCTTTTATACTATAAATCTGCAAAACCGAAAATAGGTAATCCTTTTGGCCTTCTTGTCACCCCCGAGAAGGCCACACCCTGCATGGGTATTCGGTTTTAGCAGGTTCTCACATTAACCCTGAATCATTTAACCCCCAAAAATCCTACAGCCGATTACAGCAAAGGATGTTGAGCCGGTATCCCAACCGGACGGGGAAATTCAGGACGAATCGGAGCCACCTTTCGCAGATAAACACAAGTGCGAACACTGTCGGTAAGCGGGGTTGTAAATTTTTCAACAAAATCTACAATACCGCCCAGTTGTTCAACACCAACTGAGACGACTTGTGCCTCTTCCTCCGTCCAATGACCGCGATACAGAATCGCCACACCCCCCACTTTCAGTAAAGGAAGGGCATATTCTGCACAAACCATTGTTGGACCGATCGCCCGCGCAAAAGCGAAATTGTAACGTTCCCGGTGTTGAGCGGCCCTGCCGATTTCTTCTACTCTTCCCACCAGTACCGCTGCATTTTCCATCCCCAACTGGTCAATTAAACTCTGGAGAAACGTCATTTTTTTACGAGTGGAGTCAAGGAGCGTCACCTGCCAATCTGGACAGACGATCGCCACCGGCAACCCTGGAAAACCAGCCCCCGTCCCAATATCGATCGCTCGAATAGGTTCATTTTCCTCGGAGGAAGGAACTCTCCCCAACTCAGGGGAAGAGACTTCCGGGAATGGGGAACCCAACGGTTTAGATAATAAGGGAGTAATGCCCCGCACAGAATCCCACAGATGCTTTTCCCAAAACTCATCGGCTGCGGTAATTCGAGTTAAATTTAGGGTTTGGTTTCCTTCGAGAATTCCTTCATAAAGGCTTTGAAATTCCCGTAGATGACCGGCATCCGGCTGCCAATTCATGGTTTTTTCCCATAACTTGACATTTTCGGGCAGGACTGGTTTGTAAGGTTCACTCATAGTTAATCGTTAAAATACACCCACTATTAGGTGCTGGTAAAGCAATTGTGCAACATTTAACCGATTCAAAGCTATGCAGCTTGAATGGGTATAGCATCACTGGTGGAGGTGATGACTATTGCTGCTCAGGAGTTAGGGGGTTGGCACTTTCATTTAGACTCGCCATAGAAGGCTAAAATCGGGCGATCGCTCAAGAACTAACCACTGAGAGTTGAGTGCTGATCGCGAGTTTATCCGGTTCGACAGTTTGCAGTTCCCCATGATTGAGGGTCCAGCAGCAATCGGCGATCGCCAATAGGTCCCCCGCGTCATGGGTTACCACCAACAAACTCCAGTGCTTTTTCAACTTCGCCAACAGCTTGACTAAATTGCAGCGCATTGACCAATCTAAACCCGCTGTCGGTTCATCCAGCAATAGCAAATGAGGCTGACGAATTAATTGTACCGCCAATGCTAGTCGCCGCTGCTGTCCTCCACTGAGAGATTGCGGGGCTGTATGGAGGGACAAATCATCTAGACCCACTTCTTGTAACGCTTCATGGACCCGGTCAGATCCTAGTTCGGGATGCCCTAAGCGCAACTCTTCCAGAATCGTCCCACAACAAAAATGTCGTTCGGGAAACTGAAAAACTAAGCCCCCGAGTTGTTGTAAGTGGGCCGGGGTCAACTGTTGATCTCGCCAGAAGATCTCACCGCTCGTTTTTTCGGCCAACCCCCCCAAAATTTCTAACAAGGTGGATTTACCAGAACCGCTTGGCCCAATAATCAACCCTAACTGTTGCGGGGCAAATTCTAGGGCAATTGATTTCAGAATCGGCGTAGGAGTCGCGGTGGGGTGGTAGGTCAGGTTTTTTAGATAGAGCATTGAAACCCGTGTCAACAATAGGGGATTAAACTAGATTGCAGGGACCCCAGCGGGTTTTACTGCTTACTCTCTTTTTTATTTTGACAAACTTATCAGCATTAAACTACTCCCCAAGGGTTTGGAACTTGCCCCTAATCAGGGCGTCAGTGACAGCGTAGCGTGGAAAGCATCCATTTTTAGCCCGGACTTCTCCTCTAACGGGATTAGGATTCTAGAATGAAAATAACTGGCCTGGGTCGATGGCGACTCAATGGGAATTCAGAATTTTTGAGCATGATCAAGGCAAAACAGACGAGGCAGACTATGAACTATCGGTTTTCTATTGCGGGGCGGATGTTGGTCGCGATCGCGGGGACTGCTGCGATCGCCTTGACTTTCAATATCAGTCCGACTCTAGCTTTAGACCCCTTCCGCACCGAAAATCGCCAGGAGATCGGCGATCATACCGAAGCTGCTTTTAAAGCCCTATTTGAACAGGGCAATTATCAAGAGGCACTGCGCAAACTCCAACAAGCGGAACAGACGGAACCCAATGAACCCTTAGTTTATGCGATGCAGGGCGCTTTGGCCTATTTAGATGAAGACTGGGATCGCTTGAATGATTATGCCACTCGCACGCGGACTGCTGCCGAAGCCTTGTTGAGCGATAATCCCTTACGGGGCAATCTTTATCTAGCCGTGGGTCATTTTTTAGAGGGCGGTTATATTATTAGTGCCGAAGGCACTTTGCAGGGCGTTCCTAAAGCAATGGGTAAACTTCGGGAAGTGTTTAAGTATTTTGATGCGGCTGCCAAAATAGAGGCCAACGATCCCGAATTGAATCTAATTAAAGGATTCATGGATTTAATGTTGGCGGTGAATCTCCCCTTTGCCAATGCCGACGATGCGATCGCCCGCTTAGAAAATTATGCCGCTCCTGCTTATTTAGCCTATCGCGGTATGGCCGTAGGTTATCGGGATTTAGATGATGTTGATAAAGCCTTAGTTGCAGTGAATCGGGCCATAGAACTCACCCCGAATAATCCGGAACTGTTTTATCTAAAAGGGCAAATTTTGGTCAAAAAAGGTAACGACCAGAAAAATATGGAATTGCTGCAACAAGCAGAATCTAATTTTCAGACTGCCCTGGTTGACTCTGATGAGAAATTTCCCCAAACTTTAAGACGACAACTCCAAAGAGAGCGAGATCGCAACGTCCGCAAAATGCAAGAATTAGAAGCAGCTTCCCGATAACTCCTAAAACTTCTTCTTAAAACCTGCTATAGCTTTTTTTACAGGTAGGAGGTGCATTCTTTGGGAGTGCGAGCATCTTGCTCGCTTGTGCGGCCTGCCCCTAATCCATGCCCCCGGCTTTACACAATCCAAAGTCCATATCCTAACCATCATATCTGTAACTTACCGGAGGGGAAAACTCTATATTTTCACCGATGCCTAGATATGTTAATCTATAGGCGTCGGTTTTTTTTTGACCTTTAATCTCCCCTTCAAGTAGAGAACAGCAAAGAAATATGCAAGTAGAGTTTCGGGAGTTTAATCCCTTTGATCTTTGGATCTGGTTGGAGTTTAGCACCAGTCCGGGTAAGAGTGAAAAGCAGTATGTTGAAGAAGTCTTCGATTCTTGGTTTTTCCTAGGCAAACTCGGAGGATTTAATGCAGAAAATCTCCAAGTCCAGGATACCGGATTGGAGATTAGCTATATGCAGTACGATTCCCTTACCGCTGAAAAGAGCTTGATGGCGGTCATGCACAATATGGGGGGTTTTGAATATAACAGCACCTGGGCGCGGTGCTGGTTCGATCTGGGTACCAGTGATGCGATCGCCATCGATGTTCTGGTCAATGCCCTTGATCGCCTCAGTCAAGAATTTGTAGTTATCGAACGTCTGATTATCGGCGGTGAAAATTCCGATTGGCCCGTGATCGATAGCGAAAGTCGTTCTCAGTTTGCTGAGGATAATTAATTTTAATCTTTTACAATTTTCCCAGAAATCTACCTGGGAAAATTAACCTTAAACCGGGATAAAACCATGAATAAAAAGCCAAAAATTCGAGTTATTACCTTGGGACTCATTCAAGAGGAAGGTCGTCTCTTTTTATCGGAAGGTTATGATGTCGTCACGCAACGACACTTTTATCGACCGTTAGGAGGCGGCATCGAATTTCATGAAACCAGCCTAGATGCTTTACAGCGAGAGTTTCAAGAAGAAGTTCAAGGGGATTTAATTAATATTCACTACCTCGGTTGTCTGGAAAATATTTTTATTTATAACGGTAAACCCGGCCACGAAATCATCCAACTCTATCGCTGTGACTTTGGCGATCGTAAATTTTCTCAACTCGACTCCCTCACCTTTTTTGAAGGAAAACGAGAAGTTACGGCTAGGTGGGTCGAGATAGACCGATTTACCTCCGGTGAACTGATGCTAGTTCCCGAGAAAATTTTAGACTTTATTCAACCTTAAAAATTTATAGCGGGAGTTTAAATCATTCTAACCCTAGAATAATTCAGGGGGAAGAATTTTCTAATTCCTCAAGATGCGTCATCCACTTAAAATAGATTAATCCAAACCCGAGTGAGGGAATTAAACCATGCTACTAGAAATTAATAGAATAACGGTACCACCGGGACAGCGAGTATTGCTTAAAGATGTAAGTTGGAAGGAACTTGAAGCCATTTTACAAGACTTGGGCGAAAATCGAGGAGCGCGAATTGCTTACGATAACGGAACCTTAGAAATCATGACGCCCCTACCAGAACACGAAACCGGGAAAGTTTTAATTAGCAACTTGGTAGAAATTCTCCTAGAAGAACTCGACATTGAATTTTGGTCCCTCGGTTCGACTACGTTTAAAAATCAAGTCATGGCACAAGGCATCGAACCGGATAACTGTTTTTACATCAAAAATGAAGCGGCAGTTCGGGGTAAAAACCGACTAGATTTGACGGTAGATCCTCCCCCAGATTTAGCTTTAGAAATTGATGTGACCTCGCGTACCCATCCGACAATTTATCAAGGGTTAGGAGTGCCGGAATTGTGGCAGTTTGATAAAAGGATGCTCAAAATTAACCTACTACAAGAAGATGGGACCTATAAAGAAGGTGACCGCAGTCAAATTTTCCCTAATTTTCCCTTAACTGAGGTAATTCCCGAGTATTTAGAGCGAGCAAAAAATGAAGGGAGAAACAAAACTATGAAAGCATTTCGCGCCTGGGTTCGAGTAATTTTAACAACCTTGTAGGGGGTGTAGCCTGTCCCTTCATTCTTATCCATCCTAAAAGCCGGTCAACACCCTGTTCACCGGCACCCCTGAGTTATTGTGGGTCAGAGTCTAAACTTCTAAATCCCTCTAAAATCTAAAATCTAAAATCTCTGATTCCTTATTTTTCTTCTCTATTCTCCCCTGATCCTCCCGGAGAGGCGTCATATAAAGCATCGAGGCGTTCGCGTGCATCATCCATTGTCATGGATTTCATCACCATTAAGGGTTCATTCACCACATTTCCTGACGCATCTAGCAATTCCGGGTGGGGAACCGGACGTTGATATCGCGCCGATAGGGAATTGGGAGAACCGCTGTTCCAGCGTCCTGGTGGATAGGTTCTCGATTCACTACTGAGCATGACCAAACTGCGGATCAAGTTCCCTACGGCCAGAAACGCCAAAACGGTAAAAGCAAAAATGTAAACTAAGTGCAGCATATTGATATCCTCTAGCGCAGTCAGGTGATTAATCAGTAACTCAGGGGGCTACATCAAGAGCTTTTCTGTTCTAGTCAGTTTTTATTCCTAAAGCCAGTCTAATGATGTAATTTAAGGGTGAAAGGGGAGCCGAGGGAACTTCAACCTAGGACGCAGCTAGACGGAATTTTCCATGCGAAACCGCATCGACACTTGCCAGCATTCGGTCAGTAGTTTGTGCCACGGCATTAGCACTTCCATTTCAACGCCCACCTGACCGTCTGTGGCCCTTAGCAGCATTTGCGCCGTTGTGACCTCTTGCTGAGCGTATTGCACCCTAGCGAGTAACTCCGTTTGGCCCTCTTTCCCTAAAAAGGAGATTTCCTCATTTTCCAATAACTTGCGCGATCGGGCAAACCAATATTGAAAATCTTCTAATAACGGTTCTAGTAGGGTTTTGAGTAAGTTGGGTTCGGGAAGATTTGGATTGAGCATAATTTTAAGATGATCGGGGTACTGAAGCTAATTTTAACTTATTTTACAAAACTTAACATTCTCGGGGGCAGTTGACAAGGGATTAGCGATCGCTTTTTAACAATTTGCGATCGCCCTGGAATTCCCTCAACGGGCTTGACATTCGTCCTTTAATCTGCATACCTAAAAGGCAAAACTTGGGTCTATCTTAAATCCTTTTGTGGTAACAACTTGACCCGAGCACTCCGATTGGGGAATCAACCCTTTAAAATAGAAAAGAAGGTCATACAAATCCGAGATTAAAATCCAACGCAAATGGCTAACTCATCTCCGGCTGCCGAAGCACCAGCAGAAAAAATTTACTTACCCCGTACCAGCGAATCCCCGGAACTCCAAAAGATTCGTCACACTACCTCTCATGTGATGGCGATGGCAGTCCAGAAGATTTTTCCCAAGGCCCAAGTCACGATCGGACCTTGGATCGATAATGGATTTTATTACGATTTTGACAATCCTGAGACCTTCACCGAACAGGACCTCAAAGCCATCAAAAAAGAGATGGTCAAAATTATCAACCGGAAATTACCCGTCACTCGGGAAGAAGTCACCCGGGAAGAAGCCGAAAGACGCATCAAAGAGATTAACGAACCGTATAAGTTAGAAATTCTCAGGGATATCAAAGAAGAACCGATTACCATCTATCACCTCGGGGAAGACTGGTGGGATTTGTGCGCTGGACCCCACGTTGAAAACACCAGCGAACTCCATCCCAAGGCGATCGAACTGGAAAGTTTAGCCGGTGCTTATTGGCGCGGAGATGCCAGCAAACAACAGCTACAGCGCATCTATGGCACCGCCTGGGAAACCCCCGAACAACTCACCGAATACAAAAGACGCAAAGAAGAAGCCCTCAAACGAGATCACCGTAAACTCGGTAAAGAACTGGGATTGTTTCTATTTTCCGATCCTGTAGGTCCCGGATTGCCCTTGTGGACACCTAAAGGTACTGTCTTGCGAAGCGTACTCGAAGACTTCCTCAAACAGGAACAAGTCAAGCGCGGATATCTCGGGGTTGTAACTCCTCATATTGCCAGAATTGACCTATTTAAAACCTCGGGTCACTGGCAACAATATAAAGAAGATATGTTCCCCATGATGGCAGAGGATGAAGAATCGGCGGCGCAAGAACGGGGTTTTGTTCTGAAACCGATGAACTGTCCTTTCCATATCCAAATTTATAAAAACGAGTTACGTTCTTATCGGGATTTACCGCTGCGTCTAGCGGAATTTGGCACCGTTTACCGCTATGAACAATCCGGGGAACTGGGGGGACTAACCCGAGTGCGGGGCTTTACGGTGGATGATTCCCACCTGTTCGTTACTCCTGAACAACTAGATGATGAATTCCTAAGTGTGGTGGATTTAATCTTATCGGTGTTTAATAGTCTGCACCTGAAAGATTTTAAAGCCCGATTGAGTTTCCGCGACCCAGAATCCGATAAATATATTGGGTCTGATGATGCCTGGAATAAGGCTGAAAATGCCATTCGCCGCGCTGTAGAAACCCTGGGAATGGATTCCTTTGAAGCCCCGGGAGAAGCGGCTTTTTATGGTCCAAAACTGGACTTTATTTTCCGGGATGCCCTCGATCGCGAGTGGCAGTTAGGAACAGTTCAGGTGGATTATAACTTACCCGAACGCTTCCAATTAGAATATGTCGGGGAAGACGGTACTCGCAAACGTCCGGTGATGATTCATCGTGCACCTTTTGGTTCCTTGGAACGGCTGATTGGGATTTTAATTGAAGAATATGCGGGGGATTTTCCGTTTTGGTTAGCGCCAATTCAAATGCGGTTATTACCTGTAAGTGATGAGTTTCTGCCCTTTGCGAAAGAGGTGGCAACTCAGATGCGAATCGAGGGAATTCGGGCCGAAGCTGATACCAGCGGAGAGCGTTTAGGTAAGCTAATTCGGAATGGAGAAAAGCAGAAAATTCCGGTGATGGCGGTTGTGGGAGCTAAAGAGGTGGAATCGAACCAGTTAAGTATTCGCACTCGCGCGGGGGGTGAGTTAGGAACGATGGCGGTGGCAGAAGTGATTGAAAAGATGAAAGTTGCCAATCGCGATCGCACCAATTTCTAGTTCTCCCACTCTAGCGATCGTTTCAATCATTCTGACCATTGAACCATCGGGTTGATAAGTCTCGCTCCCTGATTTTTAAATTAGGGAGCGTCTCTCTCCCACTCCGGTTAAGAAGGGTTTATCAAATTGGCGGTAGGGATTCAATTTAAACAATCATTAAAGGTGTAAATTAGGATTAATTAAATTAAACCCTAAAATTTTAGTTAAATAGGGAGTAAAATCATGCCTTCACCATTTCCTGGAATGGACCCGTATTTAGAAGGTCCGAATTTTTGGCCCGAGGTTCATCACTTGTTGATGAGCCTAATTCTGGAATCATTAGTGCCCCAGTTGCGGCCTAAATATCGAGTCGCGCTCGAAAAACGGGTGTATGAAAGCAGCGGAAATGAGAGCTTATTGGTAGGAATTCCCGATGTTATCGTACAGCGTCGCCAACCGACATCGCACGGAGATTCTAATGTAGCAGTGGCAGCACCTCCGACTCAAAAACCCCTTCCGGTGCAAGTGCCGATGATGATGGAATTTCGGGAGGCATATTTAGAAGTCCGGGAGATGGCAACGGGGGAAGTAGTGACGGCAATTGAAGTCCTTTCTCCCGCGAATAAGGGCAAGGGAAAAGGAAGGGAAATCTATGAAGAAAAGCGCAGCCGCATTT
Organism: Cyanophyceae cyanobacterium; assembly: GCA_038321985.1. Taxonomy (GTDB): domain Bacteria; phylum Cyanobacteriota; class Cyanobacteriia; order Cyanobacteriales; family Laspinemataceae; genus Laspinema. The sequence continues at coordinate 78,267 of JBBQFN010000011.1, forward strand.
TTGGTAGTCGCACTCATTTGGTGGAAATTGACCTGTTGCGGGGCGGGGAACCGATGCCGGTTTTAGAAAACGATGTGGAGGCGCACTATCGGATTTTGGTGAGTCGAGGCGATCGCCGTCCTTATGCAGATTTATATCTATTTAATTTACCCGATGCCATTCCGACATTTCCTCTGCCGTTACGTTCCGGGGATACAGAACCCATTGTAGATTTAAACCTATTATTAAATCATCTTTATGACCGGGCTGGCTATGATTTTGTAATTGATTATGGGAGTGAACCAGTCCCGGCTTTAGCCGAATCGGATGCAGCTTGGGCGGATGCATTGTTTAAAGAACAAGGAATTCAGGAATAACCTACCTGTTTCACTCGGCGATCGCCGGACTCCTTAAGCTGAATTTAGGGTCGATAATCTCCATTTTTTTATTGACAAATAAAAATATTTATGATAGTGACTACAAAATAAACCAACCTAACCGCTAAAATGAAGTGCGTTTGCCGGAGTTAAACTGAAAAAATTCTCTACTTTACAGTTCCTAAACTGGGCGATCGCCAGAATAAATGCGATAAAATCCTCTAGCAATGAAAAACTCATAACTACCTGGGATCTACCCAATGGGGATGCAACGCTCGCTCTTTCTTCTTGGACTCTCCCTTGTCGTGACTTTGGGGGCCGTGTGGGGTTGGGTGGTAGTCGGACTCGACTCCGTAACCTGGAAATTAGCGTTATCGATACCTACCGGACTGGTCCTATGTTGGCCGATCGCCCAACATATTGCCAACAGTTCCTTAATGTCCCTGGGGACTAGACGGGAATGCGTCATCGAATTTACCCTGAAGTTCCTGGCTAAAATTATCATGGGGGTGAGCGCGGTAACTGGCGTGGTAGCATTGGTACTCGCCGGGATTTGGGCCATCGCTGGGCGTGGGGCTACTGCCAAAGTAACCGCCCTGTTTGGGGTTCAATCCTTAGGGATTACCCTGATTGCTGTCTTGGTGGCGATCGCTTCTCATTATATATTCCGCTTCCTCCTCAAAAAGTTAGGTGCCGTACAAATTGATATTCTCTACTTAGCCTGGGCAGGGGGTGCGGTTTTAGCCGTGGGTGGAATCATGGCATCTCAAACCTGGATTGGAGTCTTGGAGGATTTCCAAGTCTCCCAGAGAGTCTCCACTTCCGCCTGGATTGCTGTCTTGGGAGTGGCGTATGCGTGGCTGCAAATTCTAGCTGCCACCCCCAACGAGAAAAAAGTAGTCGTTCCAGATGCGTTTATAACGGGTTTGGTCGTGATCGGCGGGGCTGTTTTATTTTGGGCAATGGGGAAAGCCTCCTTCCCCTTGGCGATCGGACTACTAGCTTTGGTGGGAGCTTTAATATTGGATAAAGAACATAAAACTCGGAAATTTTAGATGAGTCTTTTAACAGCTTCCCTCACCGTTCGGGATGGGGCTACAACAACAAAGCCCACATCACCACGGCTAATTTAAACCCGGTGTTTAAAAAACGGATTTAGACTTTTTCTTAACTGACGAAACGTACTCCCTTAAAACCTTTGATGTCTTCTACCCACTCGACTGTTACCGTTACTGTTCCGGCCACCACTGCTAACCTAGGGCCTGGTTTTGACTGTTTTGGGGCAGCATTGACCCTATACAACCACTTTAGGTTTTCTGTAGTCGCCCCGGATCCAGCCTTCCCTGATCAAAAAACGCTTCGCATTGTTGTCAAGGGGTTAGAAGCCAATCGCGTGATGGCAGATGAAAGCAATCTCGTTTATAAAGCATTTGCTAAATTCTACGCCCATCTGGGCCAATCCCCACCGCCTGTACAAATCGAAATTGAACTGGGAGTTCCCTTGGCGCGAGGACTCGGAAGTTCAGCAACCGCGATCGCCGGTGGATTGATGGGGGCCAATCATCTCGCCGGAAAACCCCTGAGTCAACTCCAACTGGTGTATCTGGCTATTGAAATGGAAAAGCACCCAGATAACGTCGTCCCTGCATTATTAGGAGGATGCCGTCTAACCGCCTCAATCCCGGAAGAGGTGGCAACGGAGGAACAAGGGTGGGAAATCTGCGATGTTCCCTGGCATTCCGAAATTGTGCCCGTTGTGGCGATTCCGGAGTTTGAATTGGCAACAGCAACAGCGCGACAGGTATTGCCCACGCACTACACCCGGGCAGATGCGATATACAATACGGCACATTTGGGCTTACTTCTGCGCGGATTAGCCGCCAATAACGGCCCATGGTTGCGAGTCGCTATGAGCGATCGCCTGCATCAACCGTATCGAAAGATTTTAATTCCCGGGTATGATGCGGTCTATGCAGCGGCTGTAAATGCTGGGGCCTATGGTTTGGCAATTAGTGGGGCGGGGCCAACCCTATTGGCGTTATCCTCACCGGGGCGATCGGCAGATGTGGCGATCGCAATGGTCGAAGCATGGCACAAAGCCGGAATTAATTCCCATGCGCAATCCTTGCAAATTGATATCCGAGGCTCCGTTAGCGTCGAAGGGAGACCTGCAGCACCGGCGGGGGTTCAAACTCCCGCCTAATCCTTCAAGGCACCGGCGAGGGTGACAACCCCTGTTGGTTCTCGCTCATTATCCCCTAATTATCCACGCGCCAAATCCGCGAAAGATGGTTACGGGCGCGACTGGCGTCTTTCCATTCCACTAGAGACTTGCGAAAATTAACGGCCATTGCATTTAAGTCTTCCATATCAATTAAAAACGCATCGTGACCGTGAGGGGAATTCAACCACCCCAGTTCTGCATTCGGAATCAACTGGGCTAACTTTTCTTGTTCAACCGGGGGATAAAGTACATCCGAGTCGATCGCCACAACCAGAGTCGGTTGTTGGATGCTAGCCAGCACCGCGTTATAATCCCCCAGTCCGCGAGAAACATCGTGACTGTCCATCGCATAAGTTAGGGTGATGTAGCTATTGGCATCAAAGCGGTTAACCAGTTTTTGCCCTTGATGCTGTAGGTAATTGACGATTTCCCAATTGCCATCGGGACTTTTATTGCGTCCGAATTTTTGCTCTAAACTCGCCCAACTGCGATAAGAACACATCGCCATCATGCGTGCCGCGGATAATCCGGCTGCTGGGGGTTGTTCAATGGTGTAATAGCCCCCGCGCCAATAGGGGTCGGCATAAATGGCTTGTCGCTGGGCTTCACTGAGTCCGATACACCAGGGTGAGTGCCTTCCAGAGGCAGCAAAGGTGGCGATCGCCTCGACTTTTTCCGGATACATCACCCCCCATTCGAGGACCTGCATCCCTCCCAAAGACCCCCCGATCACCAGTTTCACCTTTTCTACCCCCAGTACGTCCAGCAATGCGGCTTGGACTCGCACCATATCCCGAATCGTAATCCGAGGGAAATCAGGACCGTAGGGACATCCCGTTTCTGGATTGACAGAAGTGGGTCCAGTGGTGCCGTAACAACTGCCGAGCACGTTGCTGCAAATAATAAAATCTTGCTCAGTATCAAGGGCTTTACCCTCGCCAAATAAAGGATCCCACCACTGATCCGCATCCGCCCATCCGGTTAAAGCATGGCAGATCACGACTGCATTATCTCGTTCCGGGTTGAGCTTTCCCCAGGTTCGATAAGCGACTTGAACTCCTATCAAAACCTGTCCGGATTCGAGGATAACGGGTTGGGGAAGCTCACAAAATTGGGTTTCCGGGGAAATAAAACGGGTGTCATTCATAATTTTTCATCTCTGGCGATCGCGTAGTGGGTCCTTAACACTCGGCTCAGAAGCGCTCGTAGCCTCTTATAACCGTTAGCGTCGGGTAGTCGCTGAGGGCTTGTTGCTACATTGTACCCCTCGCCGGTCACCGAGTACCCTCAATTTTTATTCTTTCTATTCTAATTCAAACTTGTTATTAGTTCTATTTTGCAATCTCAAATCCTTCATCCCCTGCGAATTGTGAGGAGAAAGCCCGACTAAAAATGCCCGCCTCGGTGCATGAAGTTTCCAAACTTAGACGTGCTGACACAGAAGCATCGGCCTCTGTGTCGCATCATCCGGGCTGAACCCTCTGGCCCTTTTTCAGGCGACTCGGTTAATCCTTACGCTTTAAATGCTTGCTCGAAATCTGCCTTGATATCCTCAATATGTTCAATTCCCACAGACACGCGAACCATATCCGGTGTCACCCCGGAAGAGCGCTGTTCCTCCTCACTCAATTGTTGGTGAGTAGTCGAAGCCGGATGAATCACCAAAGTTTTCGCATCGCCGACATTAGCTAAATGGCTGGCTAATTTCACATTATTGATAAAACTCTTACCGGCTTCCATCCCTCCTTCAATCCCAAAATTCACCACGCAGCCAAAACCATTGGTTAGGTATTTTTTAGCCAAATTGTGATAGGAATTGTTTTCGAGTCCTGCATATTTGACCCATTTAACCTGGGGGTGGTTAGATAGCCATTTTGCCAATTCTAAAGCATTATCGGCATGACGCTGAACTCGCAAAGAGAGAGTTTCTAAGCCTTGTAATAATAAAAAGGCGTTGAAGGGACTCATTGATGGTCCAAAATCTCGTAATCCTTCCACTCTGGCTCGAATGATAAAGGCAATATTACCAAATGGGCTTTTTGGCCCAAAGGTTTCGTAGAAATTCATGCCATGATAACCCGGGGATGGTTCAGTAAAAATCGAGAATTTCCCATTTCCCCAGTCAAATTTTCCGGAATCGACAATCACACCGCCGATGGAAGTCCCATGACCGCCAATCCATTTAGTCGCCGATTCGGTAACAATATCGGCACCATGTTCGATCGGTTTGCATAAGTAACCCCCACAGCCAAAGGTATTATCCACAATTAAGGGGATTCCGTGTTCGTGAGCGATATGGGAAAGGACGGAAAAATCAGGAATATTGCATTCCGGATTTCCGATACTTTCTACATAAATGGCTTTAGTGTTATCATCGATCGCCTGCCGAAATTCCTCGGGGTCATCCCCTTGAACAAATTTAACGTTAATTCCTAGACGGGGCAAGGCTACTTTAAATTGATTGTAGGTTCCGCCATACACAAAGCTGCTGGAAACAATGTTATCTCCGGCTTGACAAATTGTGGCGATCGCCAGAAATTGTGCCGCTTGACCACTAGACGTTGCTAAGGCAGCCACCCCGCCTTCTAAGGCAGCAATCCGCTTCTCAAACGCATCCGTTGTCGGGTTCATAATTCGGGTATAAATATTCCCGAATTCTTTTAAAGCAAATAGATTTGCTCCATGTTCCGCGTCATTGAAGACATAAGAAGTGGTTTGATAAATTGGAACAGCACGAGCATTTGTCCCGGGGGCTGGTTCCTGTCCGGCATGAACTTGTAGGGTCTCAAAGCGGTAGTTCGGCGTTTCACTCATAAACTTTAAAAGTTCCTCGAATTTCTGTTGTTTTTGGCGGGTGGGATATACAATTCATCTAGCGCTAGAGAGTCATACTTGACCAGGATTTTACCCTTCCCAAACCAGCTCCAAACAATTTTACGCAATTATAGGACTATTTTTTACACCGGGGCGATAATTTTAAAAAACTTAATAAAATCTCAAGGCCCGAGACTCAATCAAAACCCAGGTCTGACCTTTTAAGGAGGGAGACAATTGATAAAAGAAAGTTAATAGACTTGGGGCAAACATCTAAAAAGCCAACTGGCTTTTTTAAGAGGGGTTGGAGGGATCTCTTCTGAACCGATGCAATCCGGTCTAATATCATCTGCCTGCAAAGAATGTAGGGAAATCAGCAGGCGATCGCCCTTGGGGAATCGCCCAAACGCCGATCAGTCCAAATTATTGCGGGACCCAGGATAACCAGCGATCGCCCTGGGTGACTTTGAGGGACTTAAGTCTAGGAAGCAACAGCGGCGAGTGTCGAGTTCTCTACCGTTGTCCTAGACCCTAATCTATTGGAAGCTCATGATAGGGACCAGGGGACCTTAGAGGATGATTGAGAGCTCATCCACCACTTGCACCCGTCCCCGGCACAGAGAACGCAGCAGGCGATCGAGACTAAAGCGGTCCTCTTCACTGAGGGATTCATCTAAAATGGCTGCCATCAGTCCATAGCGGTCAGCTTTCGTGATGTAGTGGGTATCTTTGACCGTTGCAAGTAATTCAGGGATGGCACCAGGGAGCAAGTTGAGGGAATACATAAGCGTGGTTTTGAACTCGACATCTTTATCATCCCGTATTTTCGCGTAATTGCCCGTGATGGTACCGAAGCTATCTCAGTGATTCTAAGGAGACTTTGGAGTGATCTAACCGGCGTAAAAGCTGTGACGGCGATCGCCTCCACGGGATTCACCGAATTAAGGGGCCTAAATTTTCCACCCACAGGTTAAAAACCCGGTTATAAAATCATCGCGTTTTTAACCTGAAAGCCTTTTTTGAAACTCACTCCGAAGGGCTAATTTTAGGTAACCCGACCCTGAATAAGGGTGAAATTTCCGAGTAGTCACGTTACCTTTGGAAACCTGTAAACTAAATGTGGCAACCGTTCCCCGCCTTAAGCCCCTAAGTTTTTCTGCTTTTCCCCCTAGAGCACAGATGACAGGGACAAATTTTTATGCTATCTGCTGCTTAATTGTCAGTAAAACATCATTTTAATCGTGATAATTGGCTCTCCCCTGTTCTTTTCAGAAAGAATCAAAGCGAAACTTCAGCCCAATGACAGATGAGAGCGTTGTAAGTGATCGATGAGAATTAGATTTAAGCGGTAGAGAACTGCCCGAGTCAAAATGCAGACCTGAAATGGAATTCTCAGTGCGAGGGCCAATCCTACTCAGAAAGCGCTCAGACTCGGATGCTTACTACCGAGTTTACTTCTATAAGGGCTGGACTTTCAAAGGCTGTGGAATGGCCTACCCCACTAACCTTTAACCGGAAGCCCTGATGCACTTGCTATTAACGAGGGTGCGATCGCACTCATTTTTTTGCTCTGAGTTTAGATCAGACCCCTTGAGTATCGCTACTGACAGGAAGAGGATAAATTTATGAATGATGCTGTAAAAATATTTTCTCATTATAATCGGAAATCCGGCTCTGTGTCGAAGTTGAAAAACAGCCGTTGGCCTACTTATTTGTTTCTAGGCATCACGACTAATCTTCTACTTTGGGGGGTGGCGATCGCTTACATCACCCTCAAAGCCCCCAGCTATACCACCAAGTGGTCCATCACCCTACCCAGTACAGGTTCCACAAGCCGCGTAGATTTACCGGGCATTGGGGGAGCTTCTTCTCAAACCGACTCTCCCTACAGATTTGATTCCCATCACGACCCTCGGGAAAATTACAAATACATTGCCGGTAGCGATGATGTGAGAGAACGCGCCGCCCAAAAGCTGAACCTTAAGCCTTCAGAATTCAATGAACCCAAGATCGAGATTATTGGAAACTCTACCTTGATGGAGTTTCAAATGGTGGGCGATACCCCCGAACAAACTCAACAAAAGGCACTGGCTCTCCACCAAGCCTTTGAACTTCAATTAGAAAAACTTAGACAAGAAGAAATCTCGGATCAAGACCGCAACTTGCAACTATTGCTCAGTCAGTCTCAGCAAAACTTAGAAAAGGCCCAGGCTCGATTATCCGAGTATCAAGCCAGCTCCAGTATCATGTCTTCCGAGCAATTGGTAGACCTCTCTAAAAATATTGAAGATTTACGCAGGCAAAAAGCCGAAATCGACGCCCTCAATCAGCAAAGTAACGCGCGGATGGTGCAAACTTCCCGAAACTTAGACATCTCCCCTCAACAAGCCAACGATGCCTTTGCATTACAGTCTGATTCCCAGTTTCACGACTATCTGTTGAAATACCAGACAGCCCGTAGCGAGTTCGTAACCTTAAACTCGATTTATACGGATCGCCATCCAGTCGTCATTGCCAAACAAAAAGAAATTGATGATGCCCGAGTAGCATTAATGGAACGGAGCCAGCAGATTCTCGGACGGCCCACCGACCCCGAAATCTGGGAGCAAACCAACTTAGGAAATGGAGAAACCGGAGCAAAGCGGGAACTGTTCTTTCAAGAGTTGCTCACTTTTCAATCAGAAAACGTCGGCCTAGAAGCGCAAGCCCAAGAATTAGGACGCCAGATTAATAGCTTAGAAAACCGCTTTAAAGCCTTATCCGTGCAGGGTTCCCAACTGGAAAATTTACGGCGGGACGTTCAGATAGCAGAAGCGGTGTTTTCCTCCACCTTAACTCAGCTGGATATGAGTAAGTCTAACATTTTCGCCAGCTATCCGCGAATTCAATTGTTGAGTCCACCCGCCTTGCCTGAAGAACCCAGTTCTCCGAAAACAGTATTAGCCATACTCGGTGCGGGAATGAGTTCAGTCTTCTTTACCGCCGGATTTCTCCTCCTGTGGATGCGGGATGTCAAAAATCAACGGCGGAAACAGAGTTCCCTGTTAGACCCTAATCCCCAACCCATTCCCGTTAACTCGGCTTTCCCTCCGCAAAATTCCTCAACCGCAGTGTCTAAGCGATGAAGCCCCAAAACTTGCCTGAAAAGTTAGTTTGGTATTACATCCTCGGCACTTACATCATTTATTTTATGGGTGCTCAGTATGTACTTGCCCCCTTATTATGTTACGTCCTGCTTTTTTATGTCCTTAAAAAATGGTGGAACCAAACTGCACAGACGCCTCCGGAAGAACGGGTAAAGTTTACCCCCTCTAACTGGCTCTGGATCGTTGCGATGTTTATCATGCACATTGCATTAGTGATGGGACATATAGACTTTGAAATGGGATTACCCCAAATCATTCGGTCTACGGTGAATGGATGGCTCAGAAGCTGGGCGCTTTTAGCATTATTTCCTCTGGCTGCTCATCTGGATATTCGCCCAAAATTAATTTATCGAGCAATTTGTATCCTCTGTGTTCAAAGTTTAATTTTGATTCCCCTAGGGTATCTATTTAGCGTGGCGGGTCTACCGAGTAAGCTCTATACTTCTCCTTTGCAAGCCTTTGGAGGGGGTTCTTTATACAACGTCAATTTACTGTATCAGTATGATTCCGAAGGGGGTCAAACCCGACTGTTTTTATTCGCCCCTTGGGCCCCTGCCTTAGGGATGATTGGCAATATGTACTTTGCACTGGCCCAGCACGATGATAACAAAAAGTGGCGCTTGTGGGGCATGATTGGGGCCGCAGCAATGGCAGTTTCATCGGTTTCTCGTTTAGGAATTATCGCCCTGCCCCTCGTTCCTTTGGCGGTGTGGGGACTGACTAACTTTTTAAAACCTTGGGTGATATTTGCTTCAGGATTTGCCAGTTTAGGGTTAGGGATGTTTGCACCCGCTTTAATCGAGTTTCTTGAAGCTGTAAGAACTCAATTTACCCAAGCTCGCGCTAGTTCTTCCCATGTCCGAGACCTACTCAATAGCTTAGCAGTTTATCGTTGGAGGACCGACGCTCCCATCTGGGGGCATGGCGTCCTAGAGACGGAAGGACCAAAAGTGGTAGAACGGATGCCGGTTGGCTCTCATCATACGTGGTTTGGGGTTTTGTTTCTGCACGGAATAGTCGGGTTTTTTGCCCTAGCCATTCCTCTGATTTGGACTTTTCTAGAAATGCTGATTAAAGCCCAACACTCTCAAATTGCCAAGGTCGCTTTAAGTTTTCTAATTCTTCTTTTTCTATTTGCATTTGCGGAAAATTTCCAGGAGTTAGCTTATCTGTACTGGCCTTGTTTGATTGTGATGGGAATGGCGTTCAAAGAAAAATTAATCGTTTGGAGTGAAACAACTGATGAGCAAGAAGCGTATCTTATTTCTAATCTCTGATAAAAAGATGGGCGGGGTAATGACGATGGTGGATAGCCTGACTCATTCTTCTCTATCTAACCAGTTTGACTTTAAAACTGTGTGCATGGAAGCTAATGAAGCCGTAAATGAGCGGGTTACACCGGATGTGGTGGTGATTAATAAAGCTTGCTCTTGGAGTAGAATCCCCAATTTATTTTGGTTAAATCTCCGTAAAGGAAAAACTAAGGTAGTAATTATTGAGCATCATTATACCGGGGGATTTGAAACTCATCAAGTTCCAGAGAAAAAACGCTTCCGACTCATGTTGAAAATTGCCTATTCCTTAGCCGATCGCGTAGTAGCGGTTTCCGAAGCCCAAGCGGATTGGATGTATAAAAATAACCTGGTAGCACCGGAGAAAGTCTATCAAATTAATCCCGCCGTAAAACTGGAAGAATTTTTGGAAGTTCCGGTCCGCCAGCCCCGCACAGCCATCCATTTAGCAGCCTATGGTCGATTTTGCAAACAAAAAGGATTTGATGTCTTACTAGAGGCCATGAAATTAATTCCTGACCAAGCGGTTAATTTATATTTAGGAGGCGATGGTCCGGAAAATGAAGATCTAAAAAAACGCGCCATCGGGTTGAGAAATGTGCAGTTTTGTGGGATGATCGATGATGTTCCGAAGTTTTTAAAAGGGTGTGACGCAGTAGTCATTTCATCTCGGTGGGAACCCTTTGGTTTAGTCTGTATGGAAGCCAAAGCCGCAGGAAAACCCGTTATTGCTTCGGATATTGATGGGTTACGAGAACAAGTACACGACTATGGAATATTGGTGCCAGCAGAAGATCAAGTCAAACTGGCTAAGGCGATCGCCTCCTTGGGTGATTGTGATCTCTTGACTTGGGGTCAAAAGGCTCGACACTCTGTAAAAGATGCCCACGACCAATTTTTAGAGCAGTGGAAAAACTTGTTGATGGAATTAACACCCAGCTAAAAATTCAGTAATTTTTTTTAATTTCTGACAAAAACTCACAAAAAAGAACCTCAATAAAAAAGGAGATATTGATGAAAAAGTCCATGCACTGGGAGCATTTTTTTATCCGGGGAACACCAGTTATTGCTTTGCCAGATTGGCACGCTCCTCGGCTTTTTGTCCCGGCTAAAAATTTTTGGCAGCGATGGAAAGGAAGCTCCTTGTGTCCTCCCCCCTCAGCTAAGTCAGGTGCAATCGCCTTGCCACCCAAGGTGGGGCGGCTGTTGTATCGGATTCAGGTAGCCTTGGGGCAAGCGCCCGTGCAAATAGCCAGCCGAAAGCAGGCAGGATCGATCGATATTGAGGGGTTTGTCCGCGAGATTCTTCCCGAATTTAGTTGGGCCGTGTTTTCCGTCGGCGTTCCTGGGGAAGCGCAGAAAATTACGGCCCAACTGTGGAGCGATCGCAATCACATCGTCGGCTATCTAAAATATTCGGACAAACCCATCGCCTGCGATCGCATCGCCCGGGAATACGCGGTACTCTCCCAACTGGCGGTCCAACCCAGACCCCTAAAATTTGGTCCGTTAAGTCCGGGAAGCGCCCTCTTGATTGAACCGATTGAGGGAAAACATATCTCTTGTGGAACGCTGCCCCCGGAACCGGAAATTTTAAACCTGCTGGATCAATTTGCGATCGCTTCCCCCGTTCCCCTGGATCAGCATCCCTGGGTCCAAACCTTCCAACAGACTGCCGATCCAGTGGCCCGGAAATGGTTGGATGCCCTGGGCGATCGCCCCTGGCCGATTGTCGCCTTACATGGGGATTTTTCGCCCTGGAACCTGTTGCGATCGCCCGATGGTAAGATTTTTGCCATTGACTGGGAATACGGGCTGGCTCAAGGGTTTCCGTACCTCGACCTCGCGTATTACATCCTGCAAGTCGCCTATTGGTGCTTGCAGTGGTCTCCCACTCAAGCTAGGGACTATGCAGTTCAATTTCTCTCTAGCCCTTCCGGGCCAAACCTCAAATTAGCGGAGGCAAAAGCGATCGTGCGATTGAGTGCCTATCAGGGCTATCAATTTATGCTTGAAGATGGACATTCTCTCGAAGAAGAACCTCAATATTGGCGGTCTAAGGTGTGGGAACATGAACTTTTCAACATTTCAAACTAAGGTTAAAAAGAAGCTTAATAACAAGTTTGTTCAAAATATTGGCTGGCTCACTGGTGCCGAATTTGCCATTCGTATTGTCCGCTTAATGACCACCGTAGTCCTAGCCCGGTTTTTAACCCAATACGATTATGGGTTAGCCGCAATTGTCTTAACCACTTACGAATTTACCCGGGTCTTTACGGACATTGGAATCGGAGCTAAACTCATTCAAGCCGAGCCGGAAGAACTCGAAGACTTATGTCGAAACGCCTATTGGTTATGCTGGGTCCTCTATTTCGGCTTGTTCGTAGCTCAGGCTGCTGTCGCTTTTCCCATTGCCTGGTTTTATAACGATACCAATCTGATTCTACCCATCACGGTTTTGGGAGGGGTCTTTTTAATGACCCCTTTAGGGGTAGTTCAAGCGATATTACTGCGTCGAGAAAATCGCTTAGAAATCCAAGCTCTCAATCAAACCTTGGTTCAAGGATCAAGTAATTTTTTATCCTTAGTCTTTGCCGTATTGGGGTGGGGCATCTGGGCGATCGTCATTCCTCAACTCGTTGTCACTCCGTTGTGGGCTTATATTTACTTAAAGCACCATTCTTGGCGTCCTAGTGGGGGATTTCGGAATGAGAAATGGAAAGAAATTTTCGGGTTTGGGAAAAATGTCTTAGGGATTGAACTATTAAAGACCCTGAGAACCAACCTAGATTATCTGCTTGTGGGACGCTTCTTAGGGATTACCGAGTTAGGAATCTACTTCTTTGCCTTTAATGCCGGATTAGGAATTAGCCTGAGTATCATTAAATCAATTAATTCCGCCTTATTACCTCATTTATGTTCCCTCCGGCAAGACTGGGCTAGAATGAAGCAGCAGTTTTATAAGAGCTTAAAGGTAATTGGGGCATTAATCATTCCCTTGGCACTCTTACAATCAACTTTGGCACCCTTTTATGTACCCATTGTTTTTGGAGAAAAATGGATTGAGGCGATTCCAGTCTTAATGATTATCTGTATCTCGGCTATCCCTCGCCCCTTTGGTGATGCGGCCTCTCAGTTAATGATTGCGATTGGTAGACCAGATATCGATTTTAAGTGGAATATTATCTTTACGCTAGTCTTTACCCTCAGCTTATTTGTAGGTATCAAATGGCAAGTGATTGGATTAGCATTCACCGTGTTACTCGTTCATGCGATCGCCTTACCTGCCTATACAATTTGGGCGACTCGGTATGCCTTTAACCGCCCTACTTAACATTTTGCACTCAGCCTAATTTTTTACCGGACTTCCTATCCTGTAAAAAATTAGAGGAAGTGATTTTGAAACAGGTTTTACTCCTGATACAACTTTTAATAGAAATCACTTTGAGGATGGTTTTACTCCAGCGACAACTTTTGATAGAATGAACTGTAATTGAAAATAAACTTTTGCTCGTCCAATCACAAAAAGGCATAAACCTATGAAATTAGTGTCCGTCATCATTTCAGTTTATAACCTCGAATCTCTTATTGCTGCTACCTTGCAGTCCGTTTTCAACCAAACCTACAAAAACTTAGAAATCATCGTAGTTGATGATGGATCGAGCGATCGCTCGGCTGAAGTATGCGAAGAATTTCAAGACCCCCGGCTGAAATTAATTCGTCAGCAAAATAAAGGGGCAAGCGCCGCCCGAAATGCCGGAATGCGTCATGCTCAAGGGGACTATATCGCCATTCTCGATGGGGATGACCTGTGGTTACCTGAAAAAATAGAAAAGCAGGTTGAGCATTTGGAACAATCTCCGCAGGTTGGAATTAGCTATACCCAATCCGCTTTTATCGATGAAGCTGGAGAATTGATGGGACTCTATCAAATGCCAAAGCTGACTGACATTACTATCCGAGATATCCTCTGCCGTAATCCGATTAGCAATGGGTCCTCGGCAGTTATTCGCAAGCAAGCTATTGACCAGATTAAATTTCAAGATTATCTAGATGGAGAAATCACCGATTTTTATTGGGACGAAGAAAAGGCATTGCAATCCTCAGAAGATGTTGATTTCTGGTTCCGTATAGCCCTACAAGCGGGCTGGAAAATGGAGGGAATTGGGGAAGTTCTCACCCTCTATCGGATTAATTCTAAAGGACTTTCGGCGAAATTATTAAGCAAACAAGAGTCTTGGGAAAAACTTCTGGAAAAAACCCGCAATTACGCTCCCCAAGAGATGGCTCAATGGGAAAAACCAGCTCGTGCTTATCACCTGCGATATCTCGCTCGTCGTGCTGTTACCTTACGCGATGGTCCAACCGCCCTGAAATTGGCTTGGGATGCAAGTGTTACTCACCCGCAAATGTGGATAGAAGAACCGATACGAAGTGGAGTAACCTTCGCTGCTGCATCTTTCCTGTCTGTACTGCCTAAATCTTTGTATCAGCACCTGGAAGAACTGGGGATAAAACTGTCGGCCCGGACTCAAAAACGTCAAGTTGCTCAATCTAAAATTTAATTCTTCGGGTTCAATCTGAGATTTTGCCTCGTTTTTTCTTCGTCTTTAAAAGAAACGAGGCATTCCTAGAAAAATCATTCTCCTCCAAATATTATTTTTTCAAATAGAGGAAATTAACCCATGAAACTTGTTTCTGTTATTATTCCCGTATATAACGTTGAGCAATATATTGTCGAAACGATTCGGTCAGTTCTCGCTCAGACTTATTCTAATTTTGAAGTATTAGTAATTGATGATGGATCACCTGATCTCAGTATTGAACTGTGCCAACAGCAGTTCGATGACCCCCGAATTAAAATTATTCGCCAAAAAAATCGGGGATTAGCGGGAGCCAGAAATACCGGAATTCGTCACGCCCAAGGAGAGTATTTAGCCTTTTTAGATAGCGATGATTTGTGGGAACCCAAGAAACTTATCAAACATATCGAGCATCTGGATGGTGCGTTGGATGTAGGCATTAGTTTCTGCCGTTCCGCTTTAATTGACGAAGCGGGCAATCCCACCGGAACCTATCTGATGCCCGAATTGACAAACATTGACGTTCCTTGCTTGTTGCGAGGGAGTCCTTTGGGAAATGGTTCTACTCCCGTTATTCGACGAGAAGTATTTGAGGATATTCAATTTGAAGCTAACCGATACGGCGCTGTTGAAACCTTTTACTTTGATGAGGACTTTCGACAATCGGAGGATATTGAATGTTGGTTAAGAATTGCCTTAAAAACTGACTGGAAATTTGAGGGAATTCCCGAAGCGCTCACCTTGTATCGAGTGAATACCGGAGGTCTTTCTGCCAATTTTATGAAGCAGCTTGACAGTTGGGAAAAGGTTTTAGAAAAAACCCGGTCTTATGCACCGTCTGCGATCGCCCAATGGTGGGATTTGGCGATCGCCTATGAATTGCGATATCTCGCCCGCAGTGCTATCCGAGTCAAAAATGGCAAAGCAGCCGTGGACTTGATGAATCGAGCGCTATTGACCTACTGGCGCATCCTTCTAGAAGAACCGCGCCGCACGGTGTTAACCCTAATTGCTGCCTATGTCTTACGATTGTTACCAGCCTCTATTTATAGCTGGATTGAGAATCGGGGCAACCAGTTGAATGGTTCCACCCAACAACAACAAATTCAACGAGATCGCCAGAGTCAAAATCCAGTATCGGGGGTAGAAATAGGCGTCCGATAAAAGATGGCGATCGCCCGGAAGCAGGGGTTAAGTGGAAATATGCTATAACCCAAATAGCCCATCCTATTAGACCGGGCGATCGCCAAAAATATTCCCTTAATGATCCAAAGAAATGAAATCACAACAAATGGTGATAAATTTCAATTAATCACAGGGTTAATTGAATTGAGGCACTTGCCCTTTTCAGCCCTGTGAATACACCACTCCTTTAACTCAGCTGGGCCAATCCCTATAAATCTCTAAGTTCCCGTGCTGGCTCACCAAGTTAGAAAAATAATCAAGGCAGAGAAACATAATCATATATTTTTTTATTAAATTCAGGAAATATTTTCGGGCTTTGATTGTCACCATAGTTAGGTTCTTCTTCTTTTAGAGCTAATCCGATGATCAACATTCCCGGCCAATTTACATAACTTAGGATATCAAGTTCTTCACTCAGGGAAAAGAAAAGAAAAACCAACAATATTTTTAAAGCCACTCTTGCCGTTTCGTTTTTCTTAGCCTTATAAGTTAATATGAGAAAGGTACAGAGCAAAGGCACTGCAATTGCGACCAGACCCACTAATCCTTTTGTGTAAAGAACATTTACCCAGGTCCCACAGCCCGATGTGCCAATAGGATAAAAAAACGTATAGGGGGTTCCTCTTTCCGGTGTAAATCCATGCCCCCAGATTCGCGCTTCCTCCCACCACTTAGTTAAAGACAGTTTAACTAAATCAAATCGGAGCTTAGAAGAACTTGCTCTCGATTGGTTCATCCGAGTAATAAAATCTTTACCTGAACTCATCAGAGTTGAAGCAAAAATACCTGTTAAAAAGCTCCCCGAACCTGCTGTAAAATATAAAATAGGCCGGTCAAAATTAGTCAAAATCCAGGTAATGATTATAACTAGAGGAAGCGAAATAAAAGCCATGCGAGATAGGGAACCAAAAACCATGACTAAAGAACCAATAGTCCCAATCATTCTCCACTTTTTGTGAGTTTCTAGACGAGCTAAAAAAAAGTATATAATCCCAATCGTAGCTAAATTAGGGGCCCACGGTGCAAACAATGCTAGGCGGGGTTGACCACTTTCCTCATCGAAAAAGTACAACAGCACCGTGTAAAAATCCTTAGACCCCCCCCCAATCAAATAGAAGGGAACCGTGTAAAGTTTTCCCGATGGTAAACGAGCCAGATATGCCAGATAACAGAAGCCGCTAACCACTAAACTTTGCAAGCCCATTATACAGACGCCTCGGTAAAGCAAGCGCGGTCGAATATTCAGGCAAGCAACCAGGGGGAATATGGCCCATAGCGCCCACTCTTTACCCCACTTGATTAAAGATTTAATGAGCCGACCTAGCCCTGCGCTAAAATCGATATGAGAAGTAATTAAAGCAATAACCATCAAAGAAATAAACGCAACCCATATCCAGGCAATGATTGGAATTTTAATTTTTTCTTCTTCTGGAGTATCTACGTTCTGGTTCCATAGTTTTTTAAATAAGTAAAATAAAAGAACCCAAGCCATTACAGGAAACACGATAGGCTGTGCTCCCAATAAATAAAAGGCATAAGTCCCCAGCAGCCCGTACCAAATGACCCGTTCTTCAAAATTTTGAGGCTTGATTATTTCGGAGGAACTGCTTTGTTTTTTCATGATCAGCTTAAAATGCTACCCTTTTTAATAATCTTTGTTCGTAAAATATTAGACTTGTTGGATAAATCTCTGAAGCCTCTCTTAATAAATAAAAAGGGTGAGGAGAACAATCGAGAATCTTGAAAGAGGTCTACTTTACCAACCTGGAATTTTCTTTGCTGGGTTAAATCGAGAATTTTAATACTGACGATAGAAGGATTAGACCAATCAATCAGGGAGTATTCTTTTACGCCCATGAAAACATTTTTATTAACCAGTTAATCCAGGGGTGATACCTCTCCACCACCGGAGTCTCAAGGGGAAGCGTTCCTATCTTTTCATCTCTTTTTTCTGTTAAATAATCTTTTACAAAACCTCCCATTTCATTTTCTCCAACTCTTAAATTCCAATTTGCATCAAACATTTCTGGCTCCCAATCATAATCTGCAACCCAAGAAGTCCAACTTAAATTATGCTCTTCTAATTTATTTTTTATAGCTATTCCATAATTTGAAATTGTCCCACTGGTTATTTTTCCTGAATCTTTTCTAAACCCCCATTCGGTCACGAAGAGGGGAATTTTATCTGCCGTATTAAACATCCAAGTGTCCCAATGGCGTTGTTCGAGTCCCGGATAAATATGAGCTACATAGACGATATTTTTACCATCAATGGGATTTTCTGGAGCATCAAACAAATGCTGAGCATAGTGAGGTGCTCCGACTAAAATTAAATTTCTAGGAGCATAATCCTGGATCAAATTGACCCAAGGTTGAACGATACTTTTCCACTCCTCCCAACTCATATCTGTCTTATTTTCATTAAAAACTTCAAACATGATATTGGGGTAATCTTTATATTTGGAAGCGATATCAGACCAGAAAGCCCGAGTTTCCCTATCTAACTCCCTGGGGTCGTCCACATAATGCCAATCGATAATACAATAAATATTTTTTTCTACGCATTTTTCAACGGCGGGTCTGATGTATCGTTGATCGTATCGGTTGGGATTAGTATTGTAACCAAGTTTCCAGATGGGATATACGGGTAATCGAATTACGGTCGAGTACCAACCCTTCTCTCGGTCCGTTAGCATCTCGATTAGTTCTGTAGCTGACTTTCCTGCTCCCTCTCTATAGTCATTAAGGGCTATATCCGGAAGTGATACCCCTCGCAAAACTACTTTATTCCCCTTTGGATCTTTGATATGTATCCCTTCAACATGGAGCCAAGGAGTGCTCTCCACGGCTCCTAGGTTAGAATGAATCGCTGAAAATACTACTGTTACAAAAAAAATAGTACAAAAAAAAGTAGTAATAAAAAATTTTAGTGTGGAACTGTTCAAAAAAAGCATAACTCTCCTTTATCACATCAGCCAATCTTGGGATTTGGTAAAATAAAGCTCTATTTCTTATTTTTGATATTTAATGTTTGGGCGGTTTGAGTATAAAAGGGTGGTCCCTAGATTGCCTCTCTATACTTTAGAAAATTCAAGCGGTGTCCCATCAAATTCATCCCTAAAAACGATTTAAAAATATGGTGAAGCCAGTTTGTTACCCAGGATATTTTCTTTACTAAATTTTGGAAATATAAAAATTATTAAATTACTATTTAGCGCATATTATTTTTTTAATTCAGTTGGGAGCGTAAAAATAAGTAGTCATGAGAAATAAGTTGTTTTTCCTGAATCTCTCAACGCCTTGTCTAGACAATTTCTGAGGATGCCTTTATCTTTGTATTAGTGTTTAGTAAAATTCACAAATTTAACGTGATTTTCCTACGTTATTTATCTTAATTTAGATCCCACTAAAAAATTAATGGCCCTCTTGAACGTCATTCTTTGAACACCAATAGTTAATCTTCCTAAGAAGATTGGATCACCCATTGGCTTTCTGGGGAAAGCGTTTAGAGTTCCCTAACATGAATACAGCTTATGCTACGGCTTAGAGGCTTTGTATCTATCTCTAGATAGAGAGAAATATCTCTAAATAGATAGATGCGGAATTTGCAATCTGGTCTGTCCAACTCTTTTTTCCTTAAATGAGTGACCGCGCCTGATTAGGACCCTCTACCTCAAAACTACCTATGGAATTAGTGAGGATGTCAAGCTACGCTTGACTCATACTTTTTTTGATAAGCATTCGCTGTCTAGCTGATGGGGCTGTGGTAAGTTGTCAATTCAGGTTGCCTGTACTCACAGGTTAAAATGGAGATATAATCCTCACCCAGGCAAGGTGGGGCTACCTAGAATAAGCCCTATGAGCTGGTTTTTAAAGGTTTCTAGGAACTGGATTGAGTATAGAGGCCCACTGCAAACTTTCTCAGATATGACTATGTTTGACCATTGGTTTAAAAACAAGATTCAGACTTCTATTTTAGCCGGTACTGCGATCGCAATGGCAGTATCCGCTAGTGCGATCGCCATCGGTTCCTTCGCCCTGGAAAACCGCGATCGCTTGGCCCAAAACCCAGGCAAATTTGAAGTTAAAAATAGTAAAATTTATGCCCCAGACGGCTCCGAATTTCTGATTAAAGGAACCAATATAAATGGTCCTGATTTTGGGTGGCCTGGAGATACGCCTAGCTATATAGATTTAGTCGCCGACTGTTGGAACTTTAACACCGTTCGAGTCAATATCCGACTCTTAGGCGGTCAAGAATCTTACGAAGAAAATGGAACCCTTGAAGAGATAATTGACGTTTACACCGATCGCGGCTTGGTCACGATAGTAGAAACCCATGATCATACAGGGTCCTATTACGAAGGCGAAGAGTTAGAAATCCTCAAAGAGTTCTACCGGGACCTTGCCACGAACTATAAAAATAACCCTTATGTCTGGTTTAATGTCATGAATGAACCGGGGGGTCACGAGAGTAGCGCTAATATCGATAAATGGTTGAAAGTTCATCAAGAAGTCATTAAAGTCATTCGCGATGAAGTCGGCGCAGACAATATTATCGTGATTGACGGGCATTACTGGGGTCAAGATGTGGGAGAGTGGAACTCTAAATCGGTTTCTTCCGAAAAAAGTGCCATTTTAGGACATTCTCAAAAACTCATGAACTTTAACGATAAACGCTACGATAATTTAGTGTTTAGCGTTCATTTTTATGACCAGTGGAAATATTCAGAAACCAAAATGGCTGATTATTTAGACCAGGTAGCCGCTAAAAATATTCCCTTGATTATCGGAGAATATGGGGTCGAAAAAAATGCTGAATTTAAGTCTCCGGTTGAGTTTATGTTTAATACCGCAGTTCCCCGAAATATCGGACGAATCGTCTGGGCTTGGTGGGGTGGCGATAATTTTGAATTAACAACTACAGATAATGGGGGGGGTCATCATATTGATAGCTGTGAAAATCCCACTAATTTAACTTGGTTGGGTAAACAAGTGTGGAAAGATAATCATGGAGAATATCCCCGGAATTGAGCGAAATTAACTCAATCATGAACAGGCAGTCCTGGGTTTTGAAGTGGGGGACGTATTCTCAACGTGCAGCCGCACTTTTAGCCGTCGCTTTCTTACAACCGATAGCACTGAGTGGATGTGTTTCTCTGAAGGAAATGCAACCGCAGGCATTACAAACCCAGTTTGCGCCGGGGTGGCATAACGTGGCGATCGGGGGAGGGGGTTATGTCACAGGTATCTATCTCCATCCGCAAGACGCTAACTTAGGATATATCCGAACGGATATGGGAGGGTTTTATCGATGGAGTTCCACCGATACCCGGTGGATACCCCTCACCGATCGCTTTACTCGGTCCGAAAATGGTTACTATGGCGGGGAAGCATTGGCATTGGACCCTAGTAATCCCGATATTGTGTATATTGCTGCCGGAAAATATTTATGGGGAGAACCGGGATCGATTTTTAAGTCCAGCGATCGCGGTCAAACGTGGGTCCCGTCGGATCTGCGGCTGCCGATGGGGGGAAATGAAGAAATGCGCGGGGCGGGAAATCGCTTGGTAGTCAGTCCCCATGACTCGAATTTGTTATTATTTGGGTCCCGGCAAAATGGCTTGTGGCGATCGCTAGATGCCGGAATGACCTGGAACCCCGTCCCCGGTTTTCCTACCCCTTCCCACTCAAAAATTGGCATTCTGGCGATCGCTTTCGACCCCAACCATGCCAGCCAAATTTATGCCAGCGTTTACGGCGATTCTTTATATGAATCCACCGATGGCGGAAACACCTGGAATCCCCTGCCCAAAAGTCCCTCTCATGCCTTTAAATTAGCCGTCGCCTCCGATAGCACGCTCTACATTACCCATGCCCAAGGAGTCAGTAAATATTTCCAAAAAAGCTGGCAAGACATCACTCCTCCAAAAAGCCCTTTTCTTCGCTTAATTCGTTCGGAAACTCCTCCCTTTAATGGATTAAGTATTCATCCCCAAAAACCCCAAGAACTGATAGTCAGTCACGGCGATACTAGCGCCACTAAACTTTATCATTCCCGCGATGGCGGATTGAGTTGGACTGAAAGAAAATCTAAACTTAATAATACCGTTCCCTGGTGGCCGGATGACTATTTTAGTAATCATCTTTCTGCCCTGGAATTTGACCCAATCGTTCCGGGTCGAGTTTGGTTATCCGATTGGTATGGTGTCTGGAAAACCGATAATTTTAACGAGAGTTGGCCGGTTTGGACGAACTATACTCAAGGTCATGAACAGTTAGTTACGTTTGACCTAGTGGCTCCACCTACGGGGGCCTTAATCTTAAGTGCCGTCGCCGATGTAGAGGGATTTTATCACCCCCGGTTAGATCAGTTTCCCTCCCAAGGGTTCGGGTCTAATCGCGGATCTTTTCAAGACACTTATAGCATCGATTATGCAGCAAAATTTCCTCAAAATTTAGTCCGAGTGGGTGGCGATCGCTGGAATTCTCGTTATGGCGGTGCCACCTCCCAGAATGGCGGTTTGACTTGGCGGAGATTCTCCCAATTTCCCGAAGAAATAATGCCCATGCGGGTTGCAGTTTCGGCAACTAATCCCGAGAAATTTATCGTTACCCTCAGTAATAGGCAAGCAATCCAAACCCAAAATAATGGTCAGTCCTGGCAATCGGTCCAAGGGTTACCCGATAGTATTAAAGGCCCTTGGAAATGGTCTCAACCTTTGGCGGCTGATTCGGTCAATGGAAATCGATTTTATTATTACGATGAAGGCATGGTTTATCAGAGTCAAGATGGCGGTTTATCCTTTGCTCCAGTATATCAAAATCTGCCCCAAGCTGACTGGAATTTTCTAAAAACAATGCCGGGAGTAGAAGGAGAGGTTTGGGTAAGTTTAGACAAAGAAGGATTATATCGATCGCCCAATGGGGGACGCAGTTTTTCCAAGGTAAAAGGAGTTGAACAGGCTTATTTATTTGCTTTTGGAAAAGCTGCCCCTAGAATGGAAGTTCCCGCCCTTTATTTATATGGGAAAGTAGCCGATCGCCGCGAGAGTATTTTTTGGTCTCCGGATTTAGGAGAAACTTGGATTGACATCGGCGATCGCGATACTCCCATTGGCAATCAACCTAATGTTATGGAAGCCAGTAAACAGCAGTTTGGCTTAGTGTTTGTGGGAACTAATGGCCGAGGGATTTATTACCGTGCGATCGACGCTCACTAAACCTTTATCTACTTTTGCTGTTACCGTTGATCAGCACTCGCAACTGATCGTGCCTTTCCAGTTTTTTGGCGACGTTTCAGGAGTAATGCACCGACAAAACCGAGGGCGACTGCGGCGGAGGGTTCCGGAACCGATTCCGATTCCATCACTGGGGTTTGAATCATAGTAAAACCCGGGGGTCCCAGGTATCCGTCCCCATACCTCGCACTCATCTCACAAGCCTGAAATTTACAAGCGCTCAAAGGCAAGCCCGCTGGTGCTTTTATGTATCCCGTAAAAATATCTGTGAAACGCGGCTCCGTATCATTTAGGAGCCATAGGTATAAGCCGTACTCCGTGATTCCAAAAAGAGAAAGTTCCCCCTTCAATGGCTCTAAGCTGCCCCCCCCTGACAATTTAAAATCCGTTACAACCTCCGGGACCACCGTAGCCCGGGTTATGCTGTCGAAATAACCGGGCGCTGTAGTGTATTCTCCATCAATGAAAAACGTATTACGTGGAGAAGAAACAATGGTATCGAAAATTCCATCAGCGAGGGTATATTCAATTTCAAAGTTCTTAAAAACGATAGACTCTAAAAGGGTCGCTTTAAAAGTCAACCCCTGTGCCGGAGCTGCATTTAGCACTCCCATTGAACTAAAAAGGGCGACGAAAAAGGTCAAAATTCGGGGCGTTTTAAAGAGTAGTTTGGGCATAATATGTTCCTATTATTTAGTGAGTCAATTGGGTTTTTGATGAGCGGATTTTTCGAGCTTTGTATTCACGAGAAACTAGGAGTGAGATTGGCGATCGCGAGATTCTGATAAAAAATCAATCCAAAGACCCAATTGTACAGTTTTCATCCCTGCCTTTACTGTTGAACAGCAGTCGCCACAGGTTGTGCCTTTCCAGTTTTTCGATGACGTTTCAAGAGGAATGCACTGACAAAACCGAGGGCGACTACAGCTGAAGGTTCAGGAATGGGTTTGTGTTCTTCAGGGACTGGGGTTTGAGTCAGGCGAACACTGTAGTATGCGGCCTCCCGAAAGTTTGCCGAGGCATCACAAGCCCTTGTTTTACAGGCACTCAAAGGCAGTCCCTCTGGTGCTTGTATCGTTGATATAAAAACATCTCGATACTGTGCTTGACTTGGGTTTAGGATCTGGAGGGACAATCCGTCCTGTGTGATTCCAAAAATAGACTGCTCAAAAGACTTTTCAAACTCAACTGGATTTGAGGCCCCTCCCCTAATCCATTTAAACCCGGTTACGACTTCGGGGACAACAGTTATAGTTCGGTTTGGGTCTTCATTGAAATCTGAATATCCATCGGTGAAAAAGGTATTAAGGGGGGACGAAACGATGGTATCGAAAATTCCATCAGCAAGGGTATATTGAATTTTACTGTTTTCTAAATAGGGATCGGAAGATCCGTAAATCGTGCCTTGAAATGTGAGGCCATTTGCCGGGGTTGCACTCAGCGCTCCCATGGAAGTCGCAAGAGCAACAAAAATGGCAAAGTATGGGGGAGTGTTCAAGAATAGTTTAGGCATAATATGCTCCTATTATTTAGTGAATCAATTGGGTCTTTGATGATCAGATTTTTCGCGCCTTGAATTCAGAAAAAACTAGGAGGGAGATTGGCGATCGCTAGATTTTGATAAAAAATCAATTCAAAGACCCAATTGTACAGTTTTCATCCCTGCCTTTACTGTTGATCCGGAGTCGCAACAGGTTGTGTGCTGAGAGTTTTTCGATGACGTTTCAAGAGGAATACACTCACTAAACCGAGGGCGACTGCGGCTGAAGGTTCTGGAACGGATTCAGGCACGGGTGTGATAATCATCCGGGAACCGTAGAATCCGCCTTTACCCCCAAAGTCGGCAGAGGCATCACAAGCCTGGGTTTTACAAGCGCTTAAAAGTAGTCCCTCCGGGGCTTTTATGGTTGACATAAAAATATTCTGATAAATCGGAGGTTGGCTCACATCTAAGAGTTGGAGGAATAATCCGTCCTCGGTGATTCCAAAAAGAGAAAGTGGAATATCCACTGGCTCTAAGCTACCTCCCAGTGTCCATTTAAAATCCGTTACGACCTTGGGGACAAGGGTTGCAAGGCTCATCGGTAGGGTGGGCGGGGGTCCGAAAGTGTAATCTCCATCAATGAAAAAAGTATTGGGCGCGGAAGCAAGAATGGTATCTAAAATCCCATCGGCGAGGGTATATTCAATTTGAAGTCCCTCTAAAGCGGGAAACCAAGTTTCGTAAATTGTGCCTTTAAATGTTGCTGCATTTGCTGGAGTTCCAATCAGCACGCCCATTGAACTGATAACAGCAGCGGAGAGAGCAACTACTCCGGGACGGGTGAAGAAAAATTGGGTCATAATAAGGTCCTCTTGTTTAATTTATCAGGGGGATATTTGATGAGAAAATGTTGCAGTTTAATTGAGGGTTTTTAGAAAGCTAGAGTCACGGGATTGAGAAGCGATCGCCCGTTAATCACAGGAGAGCAATAATTTACTCTCCCTGTTACCTTTACCCTTTATCCGCCGTGGTAACAGCTTGTGCATTGCTAATTTTGCGCTGACGTTTCAAAAGCCATGCACTGACAAAACCGAGGGCGACTGCGGCTGAGGGTTCCGGAACGGGCTTAGCTTTAGTTACAGGGGTGTGAATCATCTGCAAATTGCTAAACCGTCCTTTCTCCGAGAAGGCGGCCTCCCCCTCACAAATCTGGGTTTTGCAGGCGCTCAAAGGCAGGCCCTCTGGGGCTGTGATGATAGCCTGAAAAATATTGCTGTAAATCGCGGGTATATCTGAGCTGAGGATTTGGATGAACAACGCCGGACCCTTGAAGTTGAAAGACTGAGTATTGGTCACAAAGGAACCTTCACCCCCAATTCCAAAAATAGAACGTCCAAAAGACTGCGAGCTGGGTCCAGTGTTGTCGGATCTTACTATTTTAAAATCCGTGACTACCTCGGGAATAACAGTTCCTACGGGTTCATAATAGCTATATCGATCAGTAAACAAGGTATCCAAGGGGGAAGAAACTACTGTATCGAAAAGGTCATCAGGTAGGGTATAGTAAAATTCCCAATCGTTAAAATTATCAACGAATCCGTACTCAAAATCAGGAGAGTTGTAAATTGTGGCTTTAAAAGTTAACCCCACCGCTGGAGTTGCACTCAGCAGTCCGATTGAACTGAAAATCGCTACAGACAAGGCCAACAATCGGGGAGTAGTCAAGAATAGTTTTGCCATAATATCGTCCTCTTGTTTAGTTAATCGATTTGCCCTTTTAGTCGGAGTATCTTGGGGTCTTTGGAATTTAGGAGGAAATTCGATGGAAATTGGCGATCGCCCGGTTCTAATTACCAATCAATCCCCTGGTAGTCAAGTGCGTAAACAGCAGTTGGGTTGAGATTTTTAGGGGATCAATATACGCAAGATTTATGAAGGAGCGCCGATTAATAAGACTCAACAAAGCGTTGCCGTTCACCGTTACCTTTACTCTTGATGAGCGATCGCAAAATTGTAAACGGATAGTCTTTCGGTGACATTTCAAAAGCCATGCACTGACAAAACCGAGGGCGACTGCCACTGAAGGTTCGGGAACCGAATGAAAACAGGCAACTATCGGGGAGGGTTCAGGAATAGTTTGGACATAAAAAGGTCCTCGTATTTAATTCTGCCACTCCCTCTTTTATGAACGAATCCCAATAAGGTCAGAAAATTAAATCTGTCAAATTCTATACGTTTATTTTATCCAGAAAATTCAGTTTTAACAGGAAAATATGTTAAAGGTTTGATGAAGATAATAAATGCCAATTAAGCGCAAAAAAACCGAAGGTTGAATTTAAACAACCCTCGGTTTTTATAACATTAAATGCCTGTAGAAACTTCTAGCGAGCGAGCCTGAAGTACCCGGTTCGATTAAGAGGCGATCGCCGTCATGGATGGCTTGCGGTAGTTTTTCTCCCCATTCAAAGATCGGGCTTGATGTTCATCCGTGACTGTATCCACAAACCAATCAATTGTTTCTTGCTTAACCCACCCTTTGAGAACGGCAATTTCTCCAAACTTCATGCCTGTTTGATTTTGATAGTTTAAAATCCGGGTAATTTGGTCATCATTTAACAAGGCAGCTTTTTTGAGATACTGTCCTAATGGCTGCTGAGGATGGGCTGTTGCTAATTTCGGTAACTGTTCAGCAAAAAAATCAACGGTTTCCGGTTTAACCCAGCCTCGGCGTGCGAGTAAGTCTCCAAACCGCAGATGCCTTTGATAGGCTTGCTCTTGCAAAATCTCTTCCACTTGTTCTGTGGAAATTAAACCAGCTCTTTTGAGTAACTGGCCGATGGGACTTTTGTATTGGTATAGATTTAACTTCTGTTGAAAGACTAACCAGAAAAAGGGAAGATCTTCAATTAAATATCTCTTCCACAGACGTTTCGGTTCAGACATCAGGCGAAATGCCCACTCTACCCCGTATTTACTCATCCATTCTGGCGATCTCGGCCGGTTACCCGCTTCAAAATCAAGGGTTGCGCCAATTGCCATAAAGACTTTGATATTTGGCAACTGATTTTTGTACTTGTAAATCCATTTTTCCTGTTTGGGTGCGCCCACTCCGACGGCTAAAACCGTGGCCCCAGATTGATTAACCATCTCAATAATCTTTTGGCATTCGGCCTCATTTTTCTCAAAGCCGTATGAGGGAGAGTAAGAGCCAATGACTATCTCGCGGCCTAATTTTGAATTAATCTTCTTTTGCGCTTCGTGTGCGACTCCCTCTGCTGCCCCTAACAGAAAAATTGTAGTATCTTCGTCATCCTTGAAATAGTTATAAAAAGCTGGGAAAAAGTCAGAACCGGAAATTTTTTCTCGGATGGGGTCACCTAACCAATTGGAAACCAGTTTTAAAATTTGACTATCACAAACTCGATAATCTGCTTCTTGATAAATATGATGAAACTCTGGATCGTTTTGCAGTTTGATTAAATGATCGACGTTTGGGGTCACCACAACTCCTCCTTGTTTTTTGAGGAGAAGAAGCAATTCTTCTTGAGTTAAATTATCGATGCTTACATTCAAGATTTTAATCTGGTTCATGGAATTAGATTTTTTGCAATATAAAGAATGTGGACAATCTTCTGACTGACTTAATTTTTGACGGGTTCTCTAAAAATTTATTTCCCTTTTCCTCTGTCTGTACGTTAGCCCTCCTCTTACTCTTAGCTCTATAGACCGCAGCTAGGACCCAATTTAGGGGGACTGAATCATCGGGACTGAAAGGGTAGAGGTAGCCGCCGTTTTTCCCTACAACCCTCTAACTTTTCACTCCGACTATCCAGGCCGATCGCCTGGAGAGGGACTCTGTGAGCTTGAAAGGCCGGTCTTTACTAGATTTATTCCGTAATGGCCGCACTTTCACTTCAGATTCAGAGTTAGATAAGAGGAGGTGAATTGAGGACATACCCTTCGTTTGTTATCACTCTAGTTTCTCCTGCTTGTAGCTAAAAAGGCATCCCTCTAGATGAATACACCTAGAAGGTGAGTGAGTGTCATTAAGTGCAAATTGTTGAGAATTATCATCCTATTGATATAAAATTTTTACATGAACTCTATAAAAGTTTTTTTGTCAACTATAAAAAAGTATAATTTTGTCGTTTTAGATATAAATATCAAATAAATAGAAGACTATTAATTAGATTTAGTTATAATTACTGGTTCTTCCGAGTCTAGGCTCTTCACTCCGAGGAACTCACTTGATTAGGGAATTTACTGAAACTCTGAGGCCGAGCGGTTATTTCTGATATTGTCTGCGATCGCAATGTCACTTCAACAATACTCAATTAGCCGGAGCTGATGAAGGGCTTCATCTCTACAAGCGGGGGCAGGGCATCCATGTTGATGACAAAATATTTAAAATTTTAACCGATGTTGACAGTCCCTATTCAGGACAATTTTTACCTGGAGAACCTTTAAAAAAACTCCTTTTAGAGCCAACTAACGCCAGGGAGGTTACGATTGAAAACCTCCGCGAGCCAAAGCCCCTCCAAGAGGGAAGCGATCGCCTCTTCCAGAAACGCAAGGGCTGCTGCTAATCCAATTAAGCCTAATTCGGGAGTCTTCCCCCTTCCCCCCCTGTCAGATCCCCGGAGAGTCCCCCTAATCACGAGGAAAGCCAGAGGAATAAATGTTGGATTCGCGGGGGGGTTGGGAGGATTTATGCAAGCGGTCTATATCTAGGATATTCTATGAATAGGACCGATCCCGTTCGTTGTGCCTTGCCGTGAAAGCACTAGGGGCGACGAGCTCACCGGAAATTCAGATAGGCAAAATAAGTCAACGATGATAGATCCAAGCAAAGACGAAATTCTAGCAATTCTTTCGCAAATTGAGAACCTGCAACGGGAACGCAGTAACCTCGCCACTGATTTACTATCCTTAGAGGATGAATCCCCAGAAGAAATCGCGAAGGCTTACCGACAGCAGGCTAGAGAAACAGCGGCAGTAGCGGTAGAAGTGAAAGGAATTGACGATGCGATCGCCGCCCTGCAAAGAAAGCTCTCTCAAAAGCAGGTAGAGTTGAAGAAGTTGGATGGACGAAATCCCCTCGCCGCACAGGTTGAAGAATCCAGGAATTGCGCCCAGGTTCATGCCCAGCGCATTAACGAACTTGCCAATGAACTCAGCGAAGAAGTCAAGGCGCTCAAGGCGATCGCCGACGAAATTTCTCCGAGTTATTGGCAAGTTTATTACAAGCCTTTTATTACCGGATTCACAAGTATTTCAGTTCCCCACGTTCGTTCCGACGGGGATGTCTGGATGATTATCAATCGCGTGGTGTGATCTAGGAAATCGAGTCGGTTACTTTCTGAGAATCACCCATACTGCATGAATAATTCCGGGAAAGTATCCCAAGAAAGTTAATAACACATTAATCCAAAAGTCTCGACCCATCCCAACTTGCAAAAAAACGCCAAGGGGCGGCAGAAAAATAGCACAAATCAGCCGAATAGGATCCATTTTTTACCTCTTCTGTTAAATACCATCTCAACGGACCTTGAACAATCACCCGAGAAACGTTCTCGGGGTTGTGATCGTCCGACCCATTCCTAATTTTAACCTTTTTACAATGGATACTTCTGAGATAGAGCCCCTCACATGGAATTGGGTAATTCCTAGGGGAGTGGAAGGGTATAATCTCCCTTACCGGAGTCGGAAACTGCTGCAAGAGGCACTCTATCCGTGGGTAAGTCTAGTTTAACTGAGGCGATCGCCCTGGTATGGCTACCCGGGGACAACAAACCCATCCACCGTTTCTGGACTCAGAGTCACAACTTTGATCACACCCAGAGCAAAACGATGGTAGGGTAGATCCGTTACGGTGACTCGACCCTCGCAAACAGAATCCCATGAATAGAGATCGTACAAGGGAGCATCCCAAGCTGAAAAAGAACGGGGCGTGTAAACAAATTGCTCGTGGGAGTTTTCTTCCGGAGCATTTGCCTCTTACTCTGGCATTGCCTCAACGAGGTGGGCTTAGGAACAGTGAAACGATCCACGTTTGCGATCGAGGGACGAGAGGATGGGAGGGTCCGCGCCAGAGCGGTTTAGGATCCCATCGTTTCCATCAACGCGCCATGACATCTGTCATTTTGTTTTTAAAGTGTAGCTGAGGTAATCTATGCTGGCACCCCGTGACCTGCAATATCTGTTTGATATTTTAATCTCGGCAAAACTCGCTTTGAACTACGTTTCTCGGAGTACCTGGTCCAGTTTTGTAGAAGATGTTCAATTGCAAGATTCAGTGATTCGGCGATTAGAGGTCATTGGAGAGGCAGAACGTCGCCTGTCCGAACGAACCCGAGTTTCTCTGTCCCGAATTCCTTTTATTTTGATGCGGAATAGAATCATCCATGAATATGATAAGATAGTATTAGAGGTTGTTTGGGATACGGTTCAACAAGATTTACCGACCCTAATCGAATCATTGGAAAAGGTTTTGCCAGTGCAGGAAGAAGCGGAGGAGGAGGAGGAGCGCTCCTATTATTAAAGCTCGTCAATCGCCTCGGGCCGACTTGTCTCAAGCCAAGTGGCATTTTTAAGGGGGTTGAGGGGAGCAGTCATCACGTGAAAGCAAGAGGTTTAATAGAGTAGCTTCATCTCTTGTTTTTAACTCACTTAAATGGCACTTTTGTCTGATTCTTTCTGTTACTTAGCGTTCGGTGGAACGAGGAATAATAGCTCACGGGTTCACCGAAAGCAGAGGAATTGGGCCGAGATCCGCCCTTTGCCGGTTTTCAGGCTCCCTCTCAGAGGCGATCGCTCTCCACCTAAGTACAGGCCCTCATCCCATCCCGGGGAAAGCAGTTCTTTCCCCTTGGATTATGCCGAATTCCTCACTAGAGTGAAAATCGGGAATTTCCCACCCCAAGCACAATCTGCAAGGGGCGATCGCTACACTAGATCCTTTGCCCTCTCGACCTTAACCAACTGCATAGCTATTTCCCGGCTCCGATACCCACCATCCCTGGCAGAAATGGTATAATTTTTTTGTAAATTCTCATCACCTTAAAGAAGTAACTCTCTCCCTTCACTCGGTAGCAACGATAACGAATCATCAGGGTTTCTGGGACCGAAAAGGGTCGCTTGCACTTGATCCCGTGTTAAAGAATGGAAAACTTATATGGATTCTAATCGGAAACTCAACTCGTATATTTGGCAGGTAGCGATGTTACCGTTGGGGGGGTTATTAATACTGCTAGGTTTACTTTATCTGAATACCGAAAAAGCCTATCAATCTTGGAACCCACTTCAGCCAATCCAGACCCCAGATTTAGATAGAAACGAACGGGAATTTACCCCTGCCGAACCCCAACGGAGTGATCGAGAAACCAGAGAGATCCAAGCTGGATTTAGCAACTTGCGCCTTACGCTGATTCTCGGCGGTTTAATCGAACTGGGATTAATATTTTATGCCTTATGGGCGATCGCCTCGGGAGTCAACCGTCGGTTTGAGGAAGTTGCCCAAGCCATCACGGAATCCTCCACCGATATTGCCACCACAATGAGCCAACAAGAACGGATTGCCAACGATCAGGCAGCGTCCGTTAATGAAACCACAACCACAATGGACGAATTGGGTGCTTCATCCCGACAATCTGCGGAACAAGCCGAAGCTGCTGCTGCGGATGCCCGGAATGCCTTAGGGTTAACAGAAGGCGGGAGTAAAGCTGTAGAGCGCACTTTAAGAGATATGTCCCTCTTAAAAGCAAAAGTCGGAGAAATTGCTGAACAAATTTTGCGCTTAAGCGAACAAACGTCTCAAATTCGCAATATCTCCGGACTCGTGAGTGACTTAGCCAATCAAACGAATATGCTCGCTCTTAATGCTGCGGTAGAAGCAGTTCGTGCCGGAGAACAGGGGAAAGGATTTGCCGTTGTGGCTGCGGAAATTAGAAAACTCGCCGACCAAAGTCAGCAATCTACTGAAAAGATTAATGGGCTAGTTTTAGACATTCAAACGGCTATTAATTCGACGGTAATCGTAACCGATCAAGGAAGCAAAACCGTCAATGCCAGTTTGCAAGTTGCCCAAGAAACCGCCGAAGCATTCGAGGGGGTGACCGACGCCATTAATAACATTACCTTAAGCACCCAACAAATCTCTTTGAGTGCCAAACAACAAGCGATCGCTATTCAGCAAGTCGTCCAAGCGATGAACTCCCTTAATACAGTCGCCGATCAAACAGCCCAAGGCATTAGTCAAGTTAAAACCGGCACCGAGCGACTCAACAGCGTGGCTAACAATTTAAAAACATTATAAAGACCGATATTCAAATTAGCGCGCGCCCCGTGGTCTTCTTATCGCCGCACCCTTGAATGGGTTGGTTTTGGGGGATTTAGGATCAGCCGCCACTGATTTTGGCAGGGTAACCCAAACCTGTCAAAATTTCTAGGACTTTTTGTTTACAATCCCCTTGCATTTCTATCATATTCTCCTTAACTGTTCCCCCGGTTCCGCACTGACTTTTAAGCTGCTTTGCCAAGTCGGTTAAGGTTTCTGGTTTCAATTGAAAGCCAGTAATTTCAGTAACTGTTTTACCCTTGCGCCCTTTGCGAGATGCCTGAACCCGAATCTTTTGCTGAGAAGGCGGCAGTTCCGGAACTGCACGTTCTGTGGCGGGGTTAGGTTTGCTACCTGTCCCAAATTCTTGATAAGCGATGCGATTGTCCCGGCCAGATTTCTTTTTGGAAGCGTCCATAAACAGCATCAAATAGCATGAAACAGCGATTAACTGTAGTTTAAACTCCAGGCACTCAGGAAACAAAATAGCCGACTCCTGGAGAACACCGGAATTACCGAGTCTACTCGTATAATAGAAGATTGTTTCACTTATCGCGATCGCCGTGACTACAACACCTAGACCGACAACCCCAACCTCCCAACCTCAACAACCCGATACCTTTGGACGCTTCGGACGCTTTGGCGGCAAATATGTCCCTGAAACCCTCATGCCTGCCTTAGCCGAACTTGAAACGGCTTATCAGCAATATCGTAACGATTCAGAATTTCAAGCCGAACTCGACTTGCTGCTGCATGATTATGTCGGACGTCCTAGCCCGCTCTATTTCGCCGAACGCCTGACCCAACATTATGCTAGACCCGACGGCACCGGCGCACAAATTTATTTGAAACGGGAGGACCTCAACCATACAGGTGCTCATAAAATTAACAATGCGATCGCCCAAGCTCTTCTCGCCAAACGCATGGGTAAACAGCGGATTATCGCCGAAACTGGCGCGGGCCAACATGGCGTCGCCACGGCCACGGTTTGCGCCCGCTTTGGCTTAGAATGCGTGATTTATATGGGGGTTCAGGATATGGAACGTCAGTCCCTGAACGTCTTTAGAATGCGCCTGATGGGGGCCGAAGTCCGACCCGTGGCTGCGGGTACCGGCACTCTCAAAGATGCCACCTCGGAAGCCATTCGTGACTGGGTAACCAATGTAGAAACCACCCACTACATCCTCGGTTCCGTGGCCGGACCCCACCCCTACCCGATGATGGTGCGTGACTTCCATGCTGTGATCGGACAGGAAACCCGCGCCCAATGCCTGGAAAAATGGGGGGGTTTGCCGGATATTCTCCTCGCCTGTGTTGGGGGCGGTTCCAACGCGATGGGACTCTTCCACGAATTCGTTAATGAATCCCAAATTCGGTTAATCGGTGTAGAAGCCGCAGGAGAAGGGGTTGATACCGATAAACACGCCGCGACCCTCACTCACGGCCAAATCGGGGTTTTGCATGGGGCGATGAGCTATTTATTGCAAGATGACGAGGGCCAAGTGATTGAGGCCCACTCGATTAGTGCAGGGTTGGATTATCCCGGTGTTGGACCTGAACATAGTTATTTGAAAGACCTCGGACGGGCGGAATATTACAGCATTACCGACAAAGAAGCGTTAGATGCCTTTCAGCGGTTATCTCAATTAGAGGGAATTATTCCGGCTTTGGAAACCTCCCATGCGATCGCTTATTTAGAAACCCTCTGTACTCAAGTCGAGGGTAGCCCTCGCATTGTAATTAATTGTTCAGGCCGGGGTGACAAAGACGTACAAACAGTGGCGAAACATCTTCTCCCCAATTCCTAACGTTATCAAAAACATGAAACTCGGATTTCTACTGGCAAAACTGGCACTACTTGCAATGGCTACTGCGTTGAGTGGTTGCCAGTTTTCTGCCTACTTAGAAACCGGATTAGAAAATGCGGGAATTTCGTTGAGTCCCAAACCGACGACTCCTCTTCCTCAAAATCCGGATTCTGAATTCAGCCAGATGGAACAACGGGTTCACGAACAGGTGAATCAGTATCGGCAGGCACAAAACCTCCCGCCCCTCACCCTCGATGAACGGATCAGCACCTACGCCAGAAAACATAGCGAAGCGATGGCCCAGGGTGATATGACCTTTAGTCATGATGGGTTTGAGGATAGAATCAAGGCGATCGGTCAATCCCTTTCCTATCGCAGGGCCGGTGAAAATTTAGCGTATAACATGGGCTATCGCGACCCGGTTACCCAAGCCGTAGAGGGGTGGATCGGCAGTCCCGGTCATCAGAAGAATATGGTAGGGACTTACGATTTGACCGGCATCGGGGTTGCGAAGAATGCCAAGGGTGAGTATTATTACAGCCAAATTTTTATCAAGGGTCGGTAAGGTTCGGGTCTCCCAATCAGGAAGAGATTGGGAGACCTTAACCCTTTGATCGGGCTGGTCTTTGGTAAATTGGGGGTTGGATTCACCGAGATCAGGATGATAGGTAGTTTATGACATTACAAGCA
This sequence comes from Cyanophyceae cyanobacterium, assembly GCA_038321985.1. GTDB lineage: Bacteria > Cyanobacteriota > Cyanobacteriia > Cyanobacteriales > Laspinemataceae > Laspinema. The sequence continues at coordinate 113,424 of JBBQFN010000011.1, forward strand.
TTTCAAGTAGGCGACTGCGATTTAAGCCAGGAACAGTTATTAGGGTATTTATCCGCACCGGCGATCGCCCTCGATACCGAAACGATGGGACTTTTACCCCAACGCGATCGCCTCTGTTTAGTCCAAATTTGCGACAATGAAGGTCACGTTACCGTGATTCGCATTCCCCGAGGACAAAAGGAAGCCCCCCATCTTAAACAGCTTCTCGAAGCCTCCAACATCCTCAAAGTTTTTCACTTTGCCCGCTTTGATATGGCAACCTTGCTTTATCATCTCGGCATCGCCGTCCAACCCGTCTTTTGTACAAAGATTGCCAGCAAGTTAGCCCGAACCTACAGTCCCCGCCACGGACTCAAAGAGGTGGTGCAAGAACTTTCAAAGGTTGAACTTGATAAAAGCGCTCAGAGTTCCGATTGGGGCAATCCCGATAACCTATCCGAAGCGCAGTTAAGTTATGCCGCCAATGATGTGCGCTACTTACTCCCGGTTCAACAGAAATTACAAACCATGTTGGAACGAGAGGAACGCTGGGAACTAGCACAGCAGTGCTTTCAATCTTTGCCCGTGTTTATTTCCTTAGATTTACTGCAATATAAAGATATCTTTGAGCATTAATCCGCGTCAAATATTCGGGGAATTAGAGAAACCCCCGCAGATTAAAATTTAGAATATTTTGGCTGATTAAAAATAATCGGGTGAAAGCCAGTGATTCTGCTTAAACCCGGTTTCTTCCTATACTGCTTAGGATTCCGTGGGATTTACTGAAGTTTGTAACCCACCGACTAACTGTTCAATCCCCCGTTTAATCCAGCGCGTAACGGTCATCGGACTCACTCCGATTTGCTCGGCGACCTCTTTGCGCGGAATTTCTTTAAAGAACACCGACTCAATCACCGTCCGGGTTTTATCTTCTAACTGATTGAGTGCCTCTTGGAGTTGTTGGCGTTCTTCTTCTAAACCCTGGAGGGATTGATAATGATGATCCACTAAGGTGTCACCCAAGGTTATCGGGGTATCTACCTGGACTGATACCAAGGCATCTAAACTCAGGGGCATCCGATTTTGGCTGGCTAACTTTGTTTGCCGCCATTCTTCCACAGAGACCTGTAATTGCTCGGCAATCTCTCTATCTTTAGGTACACGGCCCAGGGACTGGGTTAATGCTTCTCTAACCTTTTCGCCTCGGGTTTGCAGTTCCCGCCAACGCCGGGGAATTTTCACCGAAGAGCCTTTATCTCGGAGAAAATGCAGCATTTCGCCGCGAATATAGGGGACGGCAAAGGAACTAAAGGCACAGCCTTGGGCGGGGTCGAAGCGCTCGATCGCCCGAATCAAGCCCAAATAACCGATTTGTTCCAGGTCTTCGTAGGGTTCAGCACATTGATGGCTGACTCGATGGGCTATTTTTCTGACCAGGCCAGCATTTAAACGAACGAGCTGATTACGAACAAGCACCGAGGGCTTCTGGTGATAGGAGACTAATAGTTCCATCCCTCGGTAGTGCATAGAGGATTGAGTCGCCATTCTAGTTAGATCCTCAATAGGGGCGTCCCCTGGTCTTCAGGGGGAGTGGATAGGAGAAAATGAGAAATATGTTAAGGATTAATCAATAAATTTAACCTACTTTTATTCTGCCTCAGGATAGATGCAGAGACTAGAGTTGTTTTACTGAACTCCTCCGAAGGGAAACCGAGGGCTTCAGCAAAAACACGGAAATTTTTTGTGGGGAATGTAAAGTAAGTCCCCCAGTTATGAAGAAATGTAAACTACGGGTTAAATAACCTTTTCTTGATGGCAGTTAAATCTAAGACATCAAGGGGACTGACCGATTCAAGCCGACCCAAAGAGTAGAGAGACAGTCCTCCCCGGTGCAGGAGGGAACAAGGAGCACAAGCCCGATAAAGACGGTGTACTCGGTTCAAGTTTAGCTACAATAGCAATTAGTTATCTGCTTGATTGAGAAAAGAAATTGACCCCGCCAACATGGAAGCTTTAGAAATCAAACGGGAAGTTGAACAGTTGTACGATCGCCTGGGTAAAACCCAGGACTATCTTTGACATTCCCGCCCTTACTGCCAAAATCCACGACTTAGAGCAATTAGCCGCGCAACCCGAGTTTTGGGATGACCAGGCCACGGCATCTTCTACCCTGCAAGAACTCAACGACCTCAAGTCTCATTTAAACCAATATCATCAGTGGAAAAATAGCCTAGAAGATACTAAGGCGATATTAGAACTACTGGAAATAGAACCGGATGAGGCACTTTGTCAGGAAGCAGAATCCACGATCACCCAACTGGATGAAGAACTGGATCGCTGGGAATTAGAACAATTGCTCTGTGGACCCTACGACAAAAGCGGTGCCGTCTTGAGCATCAATGCCGGTGCCGGTGGGACCGATGCCCAAGATTGGACGGAAATGTTGATCCGAATGTACACCCGCTGGGGCGAAAGTCACGGGTATAAAGTCCAATTTAGCGAAATCTCTGAGGGAGACGAAGCCGGGATTAAGTCAGCCACCTTGGAAATCGAGGGACGCTATGCTTACGGTTACTTGAAAGGAGAAAAAGGAACCCACCGCCTGGTGAGAATTTCACCCTTTAATGCCAACGGCAAGCGGCAAACGAGCTTTGCTGGAGTCGAAGTCATGCCGATGTTGGATGGGTCGGTAAAGTTAGAGATTCCCGAGAAAGAGTTAGAAATTACGACCTCCCGTTCCGGGGGGAAAGGCGGACAAAACGTCAATAAAGTGGAAACAGCGGTGCGGGTGGTACATCTGCCGACTGGACTGGCTGTGCGCTGTACCCAGGAGCGATCGCAACTTCAAAACAAAGAAAAGGCCCTAGCCTTGCTCAAAGCCAAATTGCTGGTCATCGCTCAAGAGCAACGCGCCCAAGAAATTGCAGAAATCCGGGGGGATATGGTAGAAGCCGCCTGGGGTAACCAGATTCGCAACTATGTCTTTCACCCTTATCAAATGGTAAAAGACCTGCGCACTGGAGTAGAAACCACTAATATTGCTGACATTATGAATGGCGAGTTCGACGCCTTTATCGAAGCCTATCTTCGCCAGGAAACCCAACTTGGGGATAGCAATACGCCTTAAAAATTGATTCATCCTTTTGGTGGGAGTCAAACCCATTAAAAATTTAGAAGAAAAGGTTCAATCTTCTGAGTTTTTAATGGGCTTTTTTGAGGATGTCCCGTTTGGTTATGTCTCCGCTTTTTGAGATTTCGGAGGAATTAAAATCTCAGAAAGTGATAGGATTGAAAGGACTGTTAATCCGGGTCTGTATTTGCTAAACTTTTAATTTTATTAAGCACAATGAGTCACCCCTCCACCCCGTCTGAGTTGTCCGACCAGCCCGAACCGGAAACCGCTCCCTTGACTGCATCGGAGAGCGGAGAATCCCCACAAATCCCTAAAGATAGCTATGTGAAACTGGCAATGCGAAATATGGTCCGCAAGCGCGGGACCTCTCTCCAACATTTCTTTCTCACTACAGTGGGGCTAGTAGGACTACTGGTGGGACTGGCGTATCTAACCCGTTAAGCATCCGCCGTTATATCAGCAGAGGATAAATAATTTCGTGCAGTGTGAAACCATTGAACTCGATTTGAGCGTGCAAAATGCTTATTGGGAGTCAGAAGTCTCGCCTTCAGTTCAGTTCGAGGCGATCGCACCAGAAACTTGGGACCAGTGGTTCCAAACTTGGCTACAACAGCTAGAATCAGAACTGCCATCGGCGATCGCCTACGAACTCAGCATTCGCCTGAGCGATGATGGCGAAATCCAGCAGCTTAATGCCCAATATCGCCATCAAGATAAATCCACCGATGTTTTATCTTTTGCCGCTTTAGAGGTAGAGTATCCCCAGCTAGAGTCCCTTCGCGGAGAAATTCCTCTGTACTTAGGGGATATTATTATTTCCGTGGACACAGCCGCTCGGCAAGCTGAACAGCAGGAGCATTCCCTAACGGTAGAATTGGCGTGGTTAGCTGCTCATGGACTCCTTCATCTGTTGGGTTGGGATCATCCAGATGAAGAGAGTTTGACCCGGATGTTAGATCAACAAGAAACCTTACTCACCGCCGTGGGTCTTGCTCTGTAACGATGCGAACAACACAACTTCCTAAAAAGAGGGGTTGTAGTATGGGTTCAGTACCTGACCACACTAGAGTACGGAAGCGATAGCTGCCATGAAATTAGACCGTTCGGAAATAACCGGCCAACCGTCCCAATCCGTTGCCCCACCATCAAAATTGTCTACAGCCCTGCCTATGTCTGAAGAGGGATCGAACCCAGCACCGAAGCGATCGCATCAGCCTAACCGATTCAATCGGGATTTGTCCTGGCAGGTTGCTAGCAACTTATTCATTAGTTTTAAATATGCCGCAGCGGGAATTAGATACGCCTTTCAAACCCAACGCAATTTTCGTATTCATGTCGTCATTGGTTTAGGGGCGATCGCCTTGGGAGTTTTTTTACAAATCGGCTTTGTAGAAATTTCCATCATTACCTTAACAATTGGGGCGGTTTTAGCAATGGAACTCCTAAATACTGCCCTAGAATCCGTTGTTGATTTAACCGTTCAGCAAAGTTACCATGAATTAGCAAAAATTGCTAAAGATTGTGCGGCAGGCGCGGTTTTAATCTCCGCCATCATGGCGATCGCCGTTGCCGGATGCCTGCTTTTGCCCCCCTTATTCACCTGGGTGCAAGAACTTCGTTAACCGTCCCGCTTCCCCCGGTCCGGTTTACACCCAGTACGGTCCCCGCCTAACCTCCTCTGGTCATGAATTCCATTGCCATCTTCTCAATCGCGATCGCCCGGGGTGGATCTCATCCACCCCCGACCTGAATCACAACCCCAGTCCAGGGTTCCCTCAACCAAGTGCAATCTCTGCGTGCTGAATCCCCCCCTCTCACCCCTTTTCAAAAGCTATACATCATATCATAACATTTAAAACTTAGTGAATAAATTTTCGGGGACTAAGGGCTAAATTTTAAAATCTAAAAATCTAAAATCTAAAATCTAAAATCCCCAATTATTATGATTAATGTTCGCCCAAAAAGGAGCTTCAACCTTGATTGTCGTTATCGATAACTACGACAGCTTTACCTATAACCTCGTCCAGTATCTTGGAGAACTGGGCAAAGAAACGGCGATCGCCTCGGATATCCGCGTCTACCGGAACGACCAAATCACCATCGACCAAATTCGTAAATTAGGACCTGATGCGATCGTCATCTCCCCAGGACCGGGACGCCCGGAAGATGCAGGCATTTCCCTGGAGTTGATTACTCAATTAGCGCCCACCCTGCCCATTCTGGGGGTTTGCCTTGGTCATCAATGTATTGGACAAGTCTTTGGCGGTAAAATCGTCGGTGCATCAGAACTGATGCATGGCAAGACCTCCGAAGTTCATCACAACGGGGTTGGCGTCTTTCAAAACTTAGACAATCCCTTTACCGCCACTCGGTATCACAGTCTCGTCATTGACCGAGACACCTGTCCGGAGGAACTAGAAATTACGGCGTGGGTTGACGATGGGACGATTATGGGAGTCCGGCATCGGAAGTATCCCACCCTAGAAGGAGTGCAATTTCACCCGGAAAGCATCCTCACCACCCCCGGAAAACAACTGCTGAAAAACTTTCTCGATCAGTTGCAATCTTCCGTGGTGTAATCGAACCTTTCATCCTTGACCTTTGACCTTAAGTTCCGCTGTTTGTAGCGATTTAGAGCATGATTAATCGGCGACAGTTTTTCCATTACGGGAAAGTAGCGGCTTTGGCCGGTATTGCCACCACAGTTCCCGGGGCATGGCAACATTGGGCAGCTCAAACGCCCCCCAGTTCTGAAAACCTGGCTCAAAACACCAATTCCCTGTCGGTGCAATGGTTAGGCCATAGTTGCTTTTTATTTGCAGGGGAAGGCCAACGGGTCCTAGTTAATCCCTTTCGGACCCTCGGATGTACCGCAGGATATCCTTCCCCCTTGGTACCCGCAGATTTAGTGTTGATTAGTTCGCGCTTATTAGACGAAGGAAACACCGAAGGACTACCGGGACAACCCCGATTATTATTTGAACCCGGGTCCTATCAGTTTCGTAACAAGCAAATCCAGGGAATTCGCACGGACCACGATCGCAATGGAGGACGGCGCTTTGGTATCAACGTCGCCTGGACTTGGACCCAAGCCGGGGTTAAAATCCTCCACCTAGGCGGCGCAGCGGCACCGATTAATTCAGAACAGCAAATCCTGATGGGACGCCCCGATTTACTGTTATTGCCTGTAGGGGGTGGTCCCAAAGCCTATACCCCATTGGAAGCGAAGGAAGCGATGCTCAAGTTGAACCCGAAGGTCGTAATTCCGATGCACTATCGCACCACAGCAGCAGATCCCCAGGTTTGTGATCTAGATGGGGTAGATGAGTTTTTATCCCTTTTAGATAACTCGGCGGTGGAAAAGGTCAATGCAGCTTCAATTGAACTAACTACGGGCAGTTTGCCGCAAACGGGTCCAGTCATTAAGGTGATGAGTTATCAGACGGTAACGGGTTGAGGAGAGGGCGACGGAATTACCCATTACCTCTATAGAGAAAGGCGGGGCAGTACCTAGACTAGCCCCGCCTTTTTATAGGGTTACATCCTAGCACGGGGGTACCGGATTAACTCCCCGGGACAAGAAACCGGGTTTCGGGCTTAGATGGGTTGCAAAGTCCGTTTGAATTTTGTACAGAAACCTGGTTTGTCTTCGCGCTACTGTAGCGATGTTCTCGGATTTGTGTGAGTCCGGGACATAACGATAGGAGAGCATTGTAGGGGATTAACTAATTTTTCTGCCCATGAGTAGGGCTTTGGTGGCTGACTCCCCAGCGCGGTTGAGTTGTTGACTTAATTTAGCCGAAAGTGCCGCTAAAATAGCGAGATGCCCTAGAAATGCCATGAATATGGGGGTAGCGGTGGCGTATTGTAGGCCGGATAAAAAGAGGATTGAGAGCATATATATTTGGGGGATCATTTCCGGTTGTCCTCCTAATAGGGCTATGATTAGCAGCGGTACGCCGATCGCAACTGCAACAATGCCACTTGCCAACAATACTCGCTTTTTGGATTTGATCAACAACATGATCTGGGCCAGGACCGCATAAATACTCGCCAAAATGACGTAGAAGCCGATCGCAGCGATCGCCTGCAATTTGGGGAGCGTTTCCAGGGGCCAGAAGAGGACACAGGGAATGAAGATGATCGCGACGATGGTGGCACAGATGGCGATCGCCACTGGCGCAGGACTTTTTTCGCCCCAAATTAAATCTTGTAACACTGCTTGACGGCTGGCTTGATGGGAATAACGAGCCCAATCCAAGAGGGTTTGTCGCGGCGGTGAGAGGGCGGCAATCAGACCCAAAAATAAGAATAAATTCAGCAGGGCGATAAAACGCACGTTGTCAAACCATAAATAAGCTGTTAAGTCTGAGTCTAAAAAGGACTTCACTAATCCTAAAAAGAGGATATTCACGCAAAAAACCAAGGCGTAACTTTGTTTTTTGCTGATCACGGTGGCGGCAGGATTGCGGAATCGTCGATGCAACCCTTGCCAAATCCAGTAGGTCCAAACCACACAATTGACTACAGCAAATCCCCGGACATGGAATAAATTATCCCCATTTAAAAAGAAATTAAACCATCGATGTGACGCCCAATCTTTTCCATAGCTATAAAACTCATGATACATGAACCACCACATCATTGTTACGGTCAAACCCGCCCCGACAAAGGCTTGATGACCTCCCATCAAAGCAAAAAGCGCCGCCGCACTGTAAAATAGACAGCCAAAGGCGGCCAGGACAACATAGAAACTTAACACTTCCAAGAGGGGAAGTTGGGCCATGATTGCCGTTACTGCATACATCGGTAAGGCGATCGTTACGGCGAGGTAAAGTAACACCGGCACCCCGAGTAATTTTCCGATTAAAATACTCTGACTCGACTGGGGACTAAGGCGAATAAAATTCAATGTTCCCCGTTGTTCTTCTCGTGCCAAATCTGCAATCAGCAGATAGACTCCCCCACCAACAAGTGCCAGGGGCAAAATCCAATAAAATACCTGATTTAAGTTCGTATACCACAGCCTCCAATCCACGAGACAAGAGATATTTTCTGAGGAAATGCAATAGGTTCCAGAGGTGGTGTCAGGCCCCGGAATTTGGGTGATGAAGGTCAGGGCGAGCAACAGTTGAGCCCCCATAGATGCCAACACTGCTAAGGTGACATTACGTGATATTAATCGACCTTTTAGTTCCCGAATAAACTGGGGATTCCATTCTCCGAGATAATCCATTAAACGACTGGTCATTGAAGTGTTTCCTTAAGGTACAACAACATTTAAAAAGAAACCGTAGCTCTAGATTTCTGTAAGAAAAATCTAAACCCACAAAGAGGGTTAAGATGCTTGCTTATGCCCTAACTTGAGAAAAATTGTTTCCAAATCTTCCTGAGTGCAGTGAAATTCATGCAAAGGAATCTTCGCATCCACCAGCGATCGCAACAAATTGGCACTCTCTTCCGGTGTCCCGGCAAAATGCACCCGCAGGGTTTTGCCATCGGGATTGACCTCCCATCCCTCGACTTGCGGAAACTGTTTCAGTTCGGCTTTCAATGCCTCTACCTGACCCAAAGTCGAGATTAAAATTTGCTGGCGACTCAAGCGTTGGTAGAGTTCTTTTAAAGGCGCACTTTCCACTAAATACCCCAGTTCCATAATTCCCACTGAGGTACACAATTCCGCCAAGTCACTCAACACATGAGAGGAAATTAAAATTGTCATCCCTGCTTCTTGCAAGGTTTTAATAATTTCCCGGAACTGCATTCGGGCAATCGGGTCTAACCCTGAAACTGGCTCATCTAGTAGCAATAAAATCGGTTCATGTACAATGGTTCGCGCCAGAGAAAGTCGCTGTTTCATCCCTCGGGACAAAGTGGCGATCGAACTCACCCGCTTATTCTCCAATTGCACCAATTCCAAGACTTCATAAAGACGCTGACTGCGCCGGGGTTCCCGCAGATCATACAGTCGGGCAAAATAGTCCAGATAGTCCCAAACTGTTAAATCATCATACAGGGGAAAATCATCGGGCAAATATCCCAAACGACGTTTAAGAGTGGGGTTATTACTATCCCGCAGCAGGCGTTCCCCATTGATATAAATTTCCCCAATTGTGGGTTCTTCTGCCGTTGCTAACATTCGGATTAAGGTCGTTTTTCCGGCACCGTTGGGTCCAATCAGTCCATAAACTTCCCCGAGACCGACTTGTAAATGAACATCATTAACAGCGATATATCGGTCAAATTGCTTAGTGAGTCCACGAGTATCGATTGCCAGTTCTGTTGCCATAAATGCTGGACGTTGAGATCGTTAAAGGGTGACCTATCTCCTAAGCTAACCTCTCCCTAGGGCGATCGTCAGTAGTGTTTCACAAATTGCTACACCCCGGACCCGATCTGTTTGGAACTATCCGAGGAAAAATATCTAATTTCCGCCGCACTCTTGCTTGATATAGTGGAGTTTCTTAAGCAAAATTGGTCTAACTTTCAAGACATTGGGTAGAAATGGCACTGGCAACTGTGGATTCTCTCCTGTCCTCTTTTGGACGCTTTGGCGTTGAACTCGGCCTCGATCGCATCAAACGACTCTTACAAGACTTAGGCAATCCTCACGACTCCGTTCCTCTGATTCATGTAGCGGGAACCAATGGTAAAGGGTCAGTCTGCGCCTATTTGTCAGCTATTCTCACGGAAGCAGGGTATCGAGTTGGGCGCTATACCTCGCCGCATCTGGTGGATTGGACGGAACGAATCTGTGTGAATGACAGCCCAATTTCTGAAGCCGCGTTACAGGAGGTCCTGATCCAAGTCCAGGAGGCGATCGACAAGGCGGCCCCTTCTCCTACCCAGTTTGAAGTAATTACGGCGGCGGCATGGTTGTATTTTGCTCAACAACAGGTGGATGTGGCAGTGATGGAAGTTGGACTCGGGGGCCGATTAGATGCCACCAATGTTTGCGATCGCCCTTTAGTAACGGTGATCACCTCCATTAGTTGGGAACATTGGCAGCGCCTTGGCCCTACTCTGGCTGATATTGCTGGGGAAAAAGCCGGAATCCTCAAATCTGGATGTCCCGCAATCGTGGGACTGTTACCCCAAGAAGCAAAAGCAGTGGTCGATCGCCGGATTGCTGAACTCAACTGTCCAGCCCTATTTCCTGCACCCGCCACCCCTATCGCCATGCAACCTGGATGGGTCCAGACTCAAGGACTCTCCTATCCCCTCCCCCTCCCCGGTGAAGCGCAATTAATTAATTCGGCCCTAGCTGTCGCCACCGTAGAAACCCTCAGACAGCAGGGGTGGCAAATTTCCAATGAGGCGACTGCCCAGGGAATGGCTAAAACCCAATGGCCCGGACGCCTCCAGTGGGTGATTCGGGACAATCGCCCCCTTCTGATTGATGGGGCTCACAATGCTGCTGCTGCCCAAATCCTACGTCATTATGTCACGAGTCTTAACTCCCCCGAGACTGTCCCCAACATCCCAGAAGGGGCATTACCACCAAGGACAACTTGGGTGATGGGAATGCTTTCTACAAAAGACCATTCTGGTATATTTAGCGCCTTACTCCGACCGGGCGATAATTTATACTTAGTCCCCGTCCCCGACCATGATTCAGCTAGACCAGAAGAGTTAGCCACCCTTGCCCGAAATATCTGTCCCGAGGTAGAGGACATTCACTGTTATCAGGACTTATTTTCAGCCCTAGAAGAAGCCCTGCATCTTGAGAGTCATCTAACGGTGTTATGTGGGTCTCTTTATTTGCTGGGATACTTTTTAGCTGATATTCCCACTTAAAAAAAGCATGAAGGGGGAAGGATTCTTTTGATGAAACCTTTTGCAGAATCAAGAGATCCCCCCAAGCCCCCTCAGTCAGGGGGCTTTTTAGATTTTTGCTAACCCTTCCCTTAGTTACGGGCCTCCCACTGCTGGGCTGCATTAGTGACCGCCTGGTCCACGGACTGTTGACCTAGCATGGCCCCCTGTAAATTGTCGTAAATAATCCGTTGCAGTTGCTGGATATCTTCCATCGCCGGGATTAGGGCCTCTGCACTCTTCATATCCCCAGCGCTAATAATCCGGGCGCGATCAATCGCAGAGGCATCCGCAGGTAATGCCTGAAAATGACTATCCTGGAGGGATTGCAGGGTAGAGGGGAGAACATTGGCATCCTTGGCAAAGGTCAACTGATTTTCATTATTGGTGACAAATAGAGCAAATTTAACTGCTGCCTCTGGGACATCCGTATCGCGAGGAATGACTAAATTCATCACTGCGGCAGTTTTCTTTCCGGTTTGGCCGGTAATCTGGGGCGCGGCAGCAGAGACTTGGGCAATACTCGGGGCATTTTCGGCGATCGTCTTGAAAAATTGGGGTCCTGAGCCCAGGAGGGCTATTTCTCCCGCTTGATAGAGTTGGACCGCTTGCCGGTGCCCTTGGGTGAGAACTTCCCGAGGTAACAAACCCTTTTGATAGAGGTCTACCCAATATTGAAAAGCGGCCCGACCTTCTGGGGTGTTAAAGGCGGCCTTGCCTTCGGCATCCACCAGTTGCATTCCCATTTGCACCATCGATTCCAGGACCTCCGAGGAATCCCCGGGAACGAATGTCACGAATAGGGCATATTTGCCCGTTTTTTCGCGAATTTGTTGGGCGACTTCGGCTAATTCAGCATAAGTGCTGGGAGGCTTTTCAATTCCAGCTTCCTTGAAGAGTTGGGTGTTATAAATAGAGATTCGCGTAGTCAGATACCAAGGGATGCCAAAGCTGGTGCCATTTAAGGTACTTGCTTTCCAGATATTGGGGAGATACTGCTGGCGAATGTCAGCAGGGACCTGAGAATCCAGGTCTAACCACGCATTGCGACTGGCAAGAAGCGTGGCAAAATTAGGATTAAGGTTGACTACATCCGGGGCAGTTTTGGCCGATACAGCTGCCAGAATTTTGCTTTCCATTGCAGACCAAGGCACATCAACCCAACGCACCTTAATTTCAGGATTTTCTGATTCAAAGGTGGTGATTAAGGTATTGAAATAGTCTGTAAACTGCGGCTGGAGTTGCATCGTCCAAAATTCAACTTCCGAGGTCCCCGATGCGGGTTGTCCCGAATTGGAGCCAGTACCGTTGGTGCAGGCGATCGCCCAACTGAGTAACAACCCCGACAAGGCAAATAGTCCAAAGCGTTTCCAACGGTTGATTTTTACTCTCATAGCCTAATTAGCATAGGACCCATAAGGTCGGGTGAGATAACGAACATCAAGGGAATTTGACCCAGGCAAAGCGTGCTGATCGTAACTCAAATTGGTTAGATTATGAATACTCTATCCCCCTCGGGGACTATTTTGCTGGACTCTGGTGGAGCAACGCCTGATTGGTGTCAGTCTCCAAGCGCTTGCTAAGATTAAGGACTAGCACTCGCTGCTGTCACATAGGGTTTTGATGATTTCCAACTCACCCCCTTTCATTAAATATGGGACAAAACCGTGGTTAACTTCTTTAAAAAACTCCTGTCTAAAGGCTCCAATGGAATTGGACTTGAAATTGCTCCAGAACGACTCAATATCGTGCAACTGCGTCAACAGGGTGCCTCCTATCAACTCGAAACGTATGCCACGGTGGAAGTCCCCGAAGGCGTTGTGCAAGAAGGGTTGATTGCTGACCCCCCGGAGATGGCCCAAATCATCCAAGAAACTCTAGCGGAACACAATTTAACGAATATCAAGCGGGTGGCTACCGCTGTACCCGCGCGCGAAGGAGTAATTCGGATTATCCCAGTCCCTAAAGAACTGAATGATTTGGAATTGCGGGAGTATATGAACCAAGAGGCGGGGCTATATTTGCCGTTTCCCCGAGAAGAGGCAGATGTAGACTTCCAAAAGTTAGGGGAGTTCATGGATGAGGATGGCATCGAAAAAGTTCAGGTGCTGCTCGTTGCGACCCGCAAAGAAGTTACCGATACTTATATTAGTACGTTTCAAGAAGCCGGATTAGGGATAGAAATTCTAGAAATTTCTAGTTTTGCTCTGTTGCGGACCCTTCGAGAACAACTGCTTCAGTTACCCTCAGAAGAGGCGGTGGTTCTGACTGATATTCAGTTTGATAGTACCGAGATTGCGATCGTTGTTGATGGAATTCCTCAGTTTTCCAGAACCATCCCGATTGGTACCTATCAGGTTCAAACGGCACTGTCCCAAGCTATGAATTTACCCCCCTCTCGCAATACTGATATGTTGCAGGGAATGACCATTCCTGCGAACCCAACAGAAAGCACCGGAGCAGGTACAATGGGAGGGGGAAGTAGCCCCGGAACTCAGGCTATTATTAAAGTGTTTTCTGAGCTAGGGGATGAACTGCGGCGCTCAATCGATTTTTATATGAATCAGAGCGAAGGATTGGAGGTCGGACAGCTCCTGCTGGCAGGACCGGGCGCATCGATTGGAGGGTTAGATGACTTTTTCAATCAGCGATTAAGTTTATTAAGCATAGTAGTGGATCCAGTGGAGAATTTAGCCCTGGAAGTAGATGAAGAAAAAATGCCCCTAATGCAGCGCCCGGGATTGGGAGTTGTGCTGGGGTTAGCCATGCGGGAGGCAAAATGAAATGTATAGTCTAGAAATTAATTTTCTCAACGATCGCGCTGATTATAAGCCCCCAGCCCCTAGAGCATCAACCCGCCAGACATCCCGGCAACAAACGACTATGTTGATTGCGGGTCTGGCTACAGGAATATCGGCGATCGCCGTGGTCATGGGGGGCTGGTTTATGGTGAATAACCAAAATACCGAACTGCGCGGACAACTGGCAAACCTAGAGTCTCAAGCGGGTAGTTTGGGAGCTCAAGTTCAAGAGGTAGAAGCCATTAATGCTGAAATTCAGCAATTAAACACGCAAATCACATTTTTTGCCAATATTTTCAATACTTCCGTTAAACCGATGTCAGCGCTGTTACAAGAACTACGCGATCGCTTACCGGCAGGAGTGCAAGTAGCTAATCTAAACCACACCATCGAACAAGCCCTCCCCGAAGAAATTCAAACCACTTCACCTTGGACAAAAGTCAAGCAAAAAATTCAGATCCGGGGATATGCCAAAACCTTTGATGAAGTCAATGATTTTGTACTCACCCTGAAGCGATCGCCATTCTTTAATGAAGCTCAAACCCAGTTAGTAGATGCCACCCTGGTAGACAATCCGGTTGAAGTGGAATGCGACCCCAGTTTTCAGGCTCAACAGGTGACCTGTCCTCCGGAGGAATTTCAACTGCCAAGAGTCGTTGAATATAACATTAACGCTACAGTGAGTAACGTTCTGGCTTCAGAAATTCTTGCCGATCTACAGAGAACAAAAGCGGAAGGCCTGACAACGCGTCTCAATTTACTCGAACAAGAGGGGGTAATTCAACGATGACCGTCAGCGAACAGTTTAGGTCAATGGAGGCAGCCCGAGCTGATGCAGCTGCACCTCCCGGAAGTTATAAAATCGGCAGCTTGGTCTTAACTCCGCAAATTCAAGGAATTTTAATTGCTGTGCTGGGGTTGGGACTCGCTGGATTTGCTGGGTTTAAGATGCTATTACCTGCCCTCCAAGAGCGGGACACCTTAAAGATGCAAATTGCTGAAAAAGAAGCCGAAATCACCGCTCAACGCACGAAAATTAGCCAAATGGACGAGGCTAAAGCAAATTTAGCCGCAGCTAAACAGCAAAAGGAAAATGTCTTAGGCTTATTTGCTGAAGGGGCAACTTTAGAAACGTTGCTATTGGATGTTAACCAAATTGTTCGGCAAAGTGGCGGCAAGTTAGAAGCGTTCAAGCCTCTAGAAGCCAGCCCCAACGAGTGGATTTTCACTGACGCTCCCGCCCCTGGGGCTACAGCAGCAGCAGCGCCTCCGGTGGATCCTGCAGCTGCCCCCACCCCCGTTACCCCCCCGACTCCTTCTTTAACCCTGTCCCAAGCAGTGGAAGGTCAGACAATGGCTTTAGAAATGGCCGGGAGTTATCAGCAAACCCTAGATACTTTGCGACGACTTGAACGGCTGCAACAAATGGTCGTCTTTGGTGAATTTACCAGTGAATTGGGTGAAGGGAGTCAGAGAATTTTTGTCAATCCTGATGGTAAAATTACCGAACAGGGACAAGCAAGTCTCGAAACCAATTTTAATTTGATAGCGGTGATGCCGTTACCCCCAGAGCAGCTTAAAAATTTAGCAGCCCCGCCGCCCCCAGCGGCCCCACCGGCGGCAGCCCCCCCACCATAAGGGGAGAAGTTTAAGAATGGCGATCGCAGTTGCAGGAGTTTCAGAAGACAGATGCCACGGCACCGGAAACCAGGGGAGGGCGATCGCCACTCACTTCGGCTGTGCCCTGTCCCTTTACAAAAATTTAAAACAGGAATCCGGATAGGGGAGTATTAATGAATCAAACCTATCCGTTTTTTGACAGTTAGAGATTGAAGCGCTATATATGACTTCAATCGGAGTTTAATCGGAGTGTACTTTTTTTAGGGAGGAGGGAACGGTGAAACAGCCTCATGCACTCGGGTGCTTATTTGGAGCTAGTGCGATCGTGATCATGGCCAGCGCACCGGCGATCGCAGTCACTCAAATCACAGGAGTGAACGTCAATACCAGCGGTGGTGGAGTCCAGGTCATTTTGGATACCCAGGGGGGCGATCGACCCCAAGTCTTTACGGTGAACCGAGGTACAGACGTTATTGCAGATATTATCAATACTCAACTCAGCTTACCTGGGGGTCAGAGCTTCCGTCAAAACAACCCCGCACCGGGGATTGCCTCCATCGTCGTCACCCCTCTTGATGCCAATAGCGTCCGGGTGATCGTCAGTGGCACCACCAGCGCGCCACAGGTAGCCATCAACCAAGCCGACGCCGCTGGAATTAATCTTGGATTCAATACGGGAGGAGTCGCTTCAGTTCCAAATCTGGGCCCTTCCACCCCTCCTCCACCTCCAGGCATCAGTCAATTCCCAGGTACTACTCCGGGTCTGGAACCTGGGATGCCTACTCCCCCTGTCAGCCTTGAGGGTGGCCCTGCTCCGATTACTAGACCCAACCCGTCATCCGTACCCCCATTTCAGCCGCGAGCCGTTGCCCCCCCGGTGGGTGATATCGCGGTTTCTAATATAAATCCCGCTGTTAGACCGATTGATCTCAACACCGGCGAGGTGATTCCCCGCTTAGTCTTGCGAGATGCCCCGGTGCGTGATGTGTTGGCGCTGCTTGCCCGAGTTGCTGGAGTTAACGTGGCCTATGCTACTGGCGCTACGACGGGACAGGAAGCAGGACAGGAAACTCAAGATGAACTGAAAATATCTTTAGATATTGAAAATGAGCCAGTTCAAAATGTTTTTAACTACGTTCTACGCTTAAGTGGATTGCAAGCTAACCGACAGGGAAACACTGTATTTGTTGGGGTCCGACTACCCGATATTGCTCGGGATGTTATCAGTCGAACTGTGCGGGTCAATCAGCTTAATTTAATCCAAGCCCTCAATTTCCTCGTTGCTCAAGGTGCCGAGCGCAATGAAGTTCAAACAACCACTCAAACAATAGTCACCGGAGAGGGTGCAACGGCTCAATCCTTCACAAACACGACAACTACCGTGGAATTAATTGGAGCTGATACCACTGACACCCCTTATCAAGGCAGTGCTCCTTTGCCACTCCGAGGTGTATTAGTCTCTGGAGATCAGCGAACGAATTCGATTACAGTAGTGGGCGATCCGAGCCAAGTTGAGGTGGCAGTTGCGCTGTTAAGTCAAATTGATGTCCGCCGCCGCCAAGTTGCTGTCAATGTCAAAATTATTGACGTAAATTTAAGCAACATTGATGAGTTTAATAGTAGCTTTTCCTTCGGAATTAATGATAGTTTCTTTGTCAACGATGGAGGAGCCGCAGCGGTTAACTTTGGAGGGATTAATCCTCCCACCCGCGAAGGCGTAGCGGACGGCACCTTCTCACGCCCAGTGGTACCAAATCCCTTTGTAAACGCCGGAATCCAGTACGATCCCAACCAAACCACCCAAGTTCCCCTCACGGGTCCAGGCGCGGGAGCCTTATTTCTGCGCCCGGTTCCCGGAATTGGCACTGATCCTTTGAGGGTAAGGGTGTCAGACTATACGGTGTTTGAGGTTGATCCAACCACTGGGGTGATTACACCGGGTACGGCTAATTTCAGTTTACCCACCTTATTCCAATATCCACAAAAGTTTCTAGCACTTCTGCAAGCCCAGATTCAAAGTCGCAATGCCAAGATCCTCACCGATCCGACTTTAGTAGTGCAAGAGGGAGAAACGGCGAGAGTGGAACTCACCCAGCAGGTCCTCTCTAGCGTGACTATTGAAAGGCAAGATACGGTTGCAGGTTCACGACAGACACTTATCCCGAATCTGGAACCTGTTGGATTAACCCTGAGTGTGAACGTTGAGCGGATTGATGACAATGGCTTTATTTCTTTAGATTTAATTCCTGAAGTCAGTTCCCCTCTAGCGGCAGTGGACACAGGTGACGGTTTTGTGACCCCTATCCAGCGACGACTCCTGCAATCGGGGACGATTCGGATTCGGGATGGACAGACTCTGATTATCTCGGGGATTATTCAGGATCAAGACCGGACCACAGTAAGCAAGGTCCCAATTTTAGGGGATTTACCCCTGATTGGGGCTTTGTTCAGAAGCACTAGCCGCACAAATGAACGGGCTGAGGTGATTGTCTTGCTGACGCCTCAGATTTTGGATGATTCTGAAAATGCTGGCTTTGGTTATGGGTATGCCCCTGGACAAGAGGCCCAGCAAATGTTGAATCAAAATCGGTAATTTTCTATCTTTGAAGTCATCCCACTTCTGGCTTCTAATCCTTTAGATTGATTTTTTGGGGGGACTTCCCGCCTTTGAATCGAGAATTAATACAACCTCCTGTTATATAAAAAACAGGAGGTTGTATTCTTTTAAAGGGTTTCAGTCAATCTCATGTTGCTACAATTGTTATACTTAAAG
Source organism: Cyanophyceae cyanobacterium (assembly GCA_038321985.1). Lineage (GTDB taxonomy): Bacteria > Cyanobacteriota > Cyanobacteriia > Cyanobacteriales > Laspinemataceae > Laspinema. The sequence goes on from JBBQFN010000011.1 coordinate 131,545, forward strand.
TGAAAATTCTTTTATGGATCCATTGGCGTGACCCTGAGATAAAAGGAAAAAAAAATCCTCAAATCTATATAAATTAAAGGTTTCACCGATCCATATTGGGTTGCCACCCTTTAGAATAATGCAGTGAAAAGTCGAATCAGTGGGAGTTTCAGCGATTTATTTCTGATTCCTCCCTTAAACTACCTAAGAGACCTACTGAATTGCTGTGGCAATGGAGGTCCCTGGGACTCGCTCAAATACACCCTTAACGGAGTAACAAAATGAACAAAGGTGAACTCGTTGATGCAGTAGCTGAGAAAGCTAACGTCACTAAAAAACAAGCGGATGCGGTCCTGACTGCGGCCCTCGATGCCATTATCGAAGCGGTCTCCTCTGGGGATAAAGTCACCCTGGTGGGATTTGGCTCGTTTGAAGCTCGTGAGCGCAAAGCGCGTGAAGGTCGCAACCCCAAAACTGGCGACAAAATGGAAATCCCGGCAACGAAGGTCCCTGCTTTCTCTGCGGGTAAGTTATTTAAAGAAAAAGTCGCCCCTAAATAAGGGAGTTAGATCCCGACTGCCCTTTGAATCAGCCAAAGCATGGGGGGAATTTAGCCTGGGCCGCAATTCTGGCCGGCTGTCCCCCTTCCTCTATCTTGGATTTCTCGGCTAGCATCAGTCCTTTGGGGCCGCCCCCATCGGTCGATGCGGCCATTCACAGTCATTTGGGCGAACTGCGAAACTACCCTGACCCCAGCTACTATTCCTTGCGATCGCAGTTGGGTCAGGCTTGCAGTCTGGCTCCTGAGTGGATCCTGCCCGGTAATGGGGCGGCAGAGTTGTTAACCTGGGCTGGGTGGGAATTATCCACCCTACCCACCACGTTTCTGTTAACCCCCGCCTTTGGCGATTACCGTCGTTGTCTCCAAACCTTTGGCGCAACTGTGGTTGACTGTCCCCTGTTGGGAGATGAGGAAGGGGAATTCCTGGGGGTGGATGAAGCTACGGCTCAAACCCCCTCGGGACTAGACACCCTGATTCCTAAACTGAAGCAGCAAAAGGCCCCTGGAGGTCTGTTGCTGAATAATCCTCACAATCCCACAGGTCAAGTGTTTTCAAAAACGGCTATTCTGCCCTATCTGGAGCGTTTTGCTCTCGTGGTGGTGGATGAAGCCTTTATGGATTTTCTCCCTCCAGGGGACCAGGAAAGTCTAGTGAGTGTGGTCCAGGATTATCCGAATTTAGTGATTCTGCGATCGCTGACGAAGTTTTACTCGATGCCTGGACTACGCCTAGGGTATGCGATCGCCCATCCCGATCGCCTCCAACGCTGGCAACAGTGGCGCGACCCCTGGCCGGTCAATATCCTAGCGGCAGCAGCAGGGGAAGCAGTGGTCCAGGATACGGCCTTTCAGGAACAAACTTGGGCCTGGTTGCCCCCCGCGCGATCGCAATTATTTGACGGATTAGCCAAAATAACCGGATTGCAGCCTCTGCCTTCAGCGGCGAATTTTTTACTGGTGCGATCGCATCATTCCTGTTCCCAACTGCAACGGGACTTACTCACCCGTCATCGCATCCTGATCCGCGACTGCCTCAGCTTTCCCGAACTTGGCGACGCCTATTTTCGGGTTGCCGTGCGTCTCCCGGAAGAAAACCAGCGCCTAATTGCCGCCTTAAATGATATTTTGTCTGTAAAGTAGGGACTCGAACACCGTGAGCTTGGATTACGATTTAGTCGTCATTGGCGGCACCCGACCGGGGATAGAAGCTGCCATCACTGCCGCTAAACTGCAAGCGCGAGTAGCCCTGGTGCAACCGCCCCAACAGGCAGTCAATGCCCCTCCGTTCCATGAAGGAACTGGACCCGTGCAAACTGCTGAGTTATTTGATTCCCCTTCGATTTTGTGGGGCGCACCCTTCCCCCAAGACCCTCAGCAACTGGCAGTCGCCCTCCAGCGATCGACTCAGGCCCTGGCATCCTTGGGGGAAGAACAGTCTCCGGCAGTTCTAGCGTCTCTCGGCATTGATGTGATTGCTGAGGCGGGAGAGTTTGCGAGGCTACCACGACTTGCGCTAAATATCAAGAGAAGATGCCTAGTTTCTCGCCATTATTTATTAGCCCCGAGTTTTCGGTCAGCGATTCCTGACATTCCGGGACTGGCAGCCACAGGCTATTTAACCCGAGAAACGTTCCATCACCTGATGGAACGTCCCCTGCCCCCGAGTATTGCAATTATTGGCAGCGATCCGAATGGCATTGAACTGGCGCAAATTTTGGTGCGATTGGGAATTGCAGTTACTCTGATCACTTCTGCACCCCAGATTTTGCCGAAAGAAGACCCAGAGGCAGCCCAACTGATTCAGGCACAACTGGAAGCGGACGGCGTTCGGGTTCTGACAGGTAATCCGGTGATTGCGGTTCAATCTAATCAGGGTAAAAAGATTGTCCAGAGTGAAAATAGGGCGATCGCCTGCGATGAAATTTTCCTCGCCTGTGGTTTCCAGTCCAATATCGACGGATTAAATTTAGAAGGAGTTGGCGTCAAATTTTACCGGACCGCCTTAGGTCAAAGAGTGCAACTCAACTCTAAATTACAAACCACAAACCCGCGCATTTATGGCTGTGGTAACCTAGCAGGTGGCTATCCCCTTGTTAATGTAGCCCGACATGAAGCTAGAATTGCCGTAAAAAATGCCTTATTTTTACCCCGTCATCGGGTTAATTATTGGGGGATTCCCTGGGCCTTCCAAACCTATCCTGAAATTGCCCGAGTCGGACTGACTGAACCCCAAGCGAAACGTCGATATGATGATGTGGTTGTGTTGAGGCAATATTTCAAAGGCATTGCTGGGGGTCGATTGCAAGAGGAAACAACGGGTTTTTGTAAAGTATTGGTCCGGCAAAATGGAGATATTTTGGGCGCTCATATTTTGGGACCTAAAGCATCAGAACTGATTCACAGTTTTGCTTTAGGGATGCAAAATGACTTAAAGGTTGAGGCGATCGCAAATCTCCCTCACATTTGGCCCAGTTTATCGGAGATTAACCAGCAAACTGCCGAACTCTGGGAAGAGGAACGGTTCAAACGTAATACAGTATGGCAAAACCTTCTTGACATTTGGTTTAATTGGCGACGATAATTCTCGGGCAACGGGTAACACTTTAGAAAGCACAGATAAGCGGTTTGAAGTCAAGATTGAGGTTGATTTTATCGATGCCAATCTGATACGGAATCCGGTAACGGTGCAAACTCCCTACATTGCTGAACAAAATTGTTTAGGTTGTGAATCAAAATGCAGCGTGGAAAAACCCAGGGAAATAAGAACTGTAACTACACCATTTAAAATGAAAAAGAAAGGGGAGTGCTAGAGAATTGACTTCATGCTTTGTGGATTGGCCTGGACGGGCATCACTAATATTTTATCCACACGATTTCCATCCATATCCATGACTTCAAATCGAAATCCACCCCATTCAAAATGGTCCGCAGCAATGGGAATACGTCCAAAATGGGTTAGAATAAACCCGCCCAAAGTATGATAATTGCCTCGTTGTTCTCCCGGCAACTCTGCGAGTCCAAAAACTTCCCGGAATTTTTCAACCGATATCATGCCATCTAATAGCCAGGATCCGTCCTCTCGTTGGACCATTTGTAAATCATCGGGTTGATTGATGGAGGGCATATCCCCAACGATCGCCTCTAAAATATCGTTAAGGGTAACCAACCCTTGAATAACTCCATATTCATCCACAGCCAAGGCGATATGAGTTCCGGTTTGTTTGAATAACTCTAATACTTTTAGAGTTCGGGTATGTTCGGGAATAAACAAGGGCTGACGCAAGGCAGCGGTGAGGTCGATGGGTTGTCCGAGGAGCGATCGCGCTAATAAATCATTAATTTGAATGATTCCCAAAACATTATCAAGCACGTTTTGACAGACGGGAAAACGAGTGTGGGTACTACTAATAATCTTCTGGCGGTTTTCTTCTACCGAATCGTCTAAATTTAGCCAAATTACCTCGGGTCGAGGAGTCATTAGAGAACTAACCTGGCGTTCGTCTAAGCGTAAAACTCGCTCCACCATTGCTTGTTCTTCTTGCTCGAAAGTACCGGCTTCCGTGGCTTGTTCCAGCAAGATTTTAATTTCTTCTTCCGTAACCTGGGGTTCATTAGAAGGTTGGGTTCCCAACATTCGCAACACTAAATCCGTGGAAGTGCTCAACAAATGGACGACGGGCGAGCCAATTTTTGCCAGCAATCGCATCGGAACAGCTATGCGCATGGCAATTTTTTCGGGATCGTTTAAACCCAATCGTTTGGGGACGAGTTCTCCCAGGATTAGGGAGAGGTAAGTAATACAAAAGACCACGATCAACAGGGCGACTGCCCCTTTATAGGGGGCCAGCAGCGGAACTCGACCTAAAGGAATCGCCAGTTTCTCCGCAATGGTGGCACCCCCAAAGGCCCCGGCAAAGATTCCCACTAAGGTGATCCCCACCTGCACCGTAGACAGGAAGCGATTCGGGGCATTCGCCAATTCAAGGGCGACTCTTGCTTTGATATTTCCCTGATTAGCCCACTGTTGCAGTCGCGCCTTTCGGGCCGAAACAAGGGCGATTTCGGACATGGCAAATATTCCGTTAATCAGAATAAGTACCAGAATGATCAGAATTTGCAGGGTGAGAGAATTCATGGGTCGAATTTGCCTCGGGTTTTGGGGAAGGTAGCGATCGCGCCCGTTATTCGCTAGATCGCCCCAGTGAGCCGGTACAGTTAGTGCCAGATTCTAGCTAAGTTAACATTTCTCGGCAATACCAGCACCATCGTGATCGCAGATGAGGCAGTGTTAATGGGAAATTTCCACAGCAGAGGCGACTGCACAGTTGGTCCCCGGGCTTCTAAAATAAATAAAGGAAAAGATCCGGGGATTTTTTTCAGCCAAAGATATCAGATTTGTGACAAGTCATGGCCTGTTCTTCGATTATCCGCACCCTGGGGCGATCGCCGTTAGCGACCGAACTCCTAACTAAACTTGATCGGCATCACCACATCGAACTCAACGGCATCTCCCGCTTACCCAAAGGATTGGTTGCCTCAGCGATCGCTCAGAAACGGGACCAGAGCTTATTTGTCGTGACCGCGACCCTAGAAGAAGCGGGGCGATGGGCGGCCCAATTGGAAGCAATGGGGTGGCCTACGGTCCATTTTTACCCCACCTCAGAAACGTCACCTTACGAACTCTTTGATCCTGAAGAAGAGACCACTTGGGGCCAGATGCAGGTCCTCGCCGATTTAGTCCGGGGAGAAAAAAATCTCGCCATTGTTACCACGGAACGGGCATTACAACCTCATTTGCCCCCGGTGAATCAGTTTCAACCTTACTGCCTCACCCTCACCCCCAAAAACGAGTGGAAATCTAAAACCCTAGATGAACAACTGGCCCGCATGGGATACGAACGCGTGGCCCTTGTGGAAACTGAAGGGCAATGGAGTCGGCGCGGGGACATTGTAGATATTTTTCCCGTTTCCGCAGAATTACCCGTGCGCTTGGACTGGTTTGGGGACGAGTTGGAGAACATCCGGGAATTTGACCCTTCCACCCAGCGTTCCCTGGATAAAATCGAGCAACTGGTCCTCACCCCTACCTGTTTCACTCCCCTAATTAAGGCCAATCTCCCGCAAGCATTCAGAAGCGTACAGGGGGATATTTCGACTGATTTAGAACCAGAAGAATCGCCGGAATCTCCCTCCCTGCATCGGTTTCTCGGGGTGGCCTTTGAGCAACCGGCCTCCTTGCTAGATTATCTTTCCCCAGATACTATCGTAGCGATCGATGAACCCGATCGCTGTAGTGCCCATGGCGATCGCTGGGCGGAACAGGTGGAAGAACATTTCCGAACCCTCCCCTCTCAACCGATTCCCCTGTCTCGGGTTCACCGCACCTTTAGCGAATCCATCGCCACCGCCGAACCCTTTGATCGAATTTTCCTCTCGGAATTGGTGATTCCCCGCAAAAAAGACGGTCCAAATATTAGCTTTGATTTGGACAGTCGTCCGGTTCCGGTGTTACCGCACCAGTTTGCTAAACTTGCCGAACTGTTACGAGAAGAACGCGATCGCCGGTTTAATGTTTTTCTAATTTCTGCCCAACCGAGTCGATCGGTTTCCCTGCTACAAGAACATGACTGTCCTGCCCAATTTATTCCTAATCCTCGGGACTATCGGGCGATCGAAAAGCTCCAAGTCCAACATATTCCCGTTGCCCTTAAATATAGTGGATTAGCAGAACTAGAAGGGTTTATTTTGTCTGCCTTTAGAATCGCGATTATCACCGATCGCGAATTTTATGGACAACACGCCCTCGCGACTCCTACTTACGTCCGTAAACGTCGCCGCGCCGCCTCCAAACAGGTAGACCCCAATAAACTGCGGCAAGGGGATTTTGTCGTCCATCGCCATCATGGCATCGGCCAATTTATTAAGTTAGAAAAACTTCAAAACCGCGAATATTTAGTTGTTAAATACAGCGATGGAATTCTGCGAGTACCCGTAGACCAACTGGAATCCCTGTCCCGGTTTCGCACCACAGGAGGCAAAAGACCCGAACTTAATAAACTGACTAGCAAATCCTGGGAAAATACTCGCAACAAAGTCCGCAAAGCCGTTAAAAAGCTCGCGGTTGATTTATTAAATTTGTATGCCAAGCGCTCAGATCAACGAGGGTTTGCCTATCCGGTAGATATGCCGTGGCAGCAAGAGTTAGAAGATTCATTTCCCTATCAACCGACGCCGGATCAGTTGAAGGCGACTCATGACGTGAAGCGAGATATGGAGAGTGAACGCCCGATGGACCGCTTAGTTTGTGGGGATGTGGGATTTGGCAAAACTGAAGTTGCAATCCGGGCTATTTTTAAAGCTATTACTGCCGGAAAGCAGGTGGCAATGTTGGCCCCGACGACAATTTTAACCCAGCAGCATTATCACACCATTAAAGAGCGGTTTGCACCCTATCCGATTCAAATTGGATTACTTAATCGCTTTCGCTCTCAAGCAGAACGCCAAGACATCCAAAACCGCCTCGCCACGGGGGAATTAGATTTAGTCGTGGGAACTCACTCGGTTCTGAGTAAATCGATTCAGTTCCGCGATTTGGGACTGTTAGTGGTGGATGAAGAACAACGGTTTGGGGTGAATCAGAAGGAAAAAATCAAGGCACTCAAAACCCAAGTTGATGTGCTAACTTTAACCGCAACCCCGATTCCCCGCACCTTGTATATGTCGTTATCCGGTGTGCGAGAGATGAGTTTGATTGCCACACCTCCTCCATCTCGTCGCCCGATTCAGACCCATTTGGCACCGTATGACCTAGAAATCACGCGATCGGCGATTCGCCAAGAGTTGGATCGAGGGGGACAGGTGTTTTATGTTGTGCCTCGGGTGGAAGGGATTGAGGAAGTGGGGGCCGCATTGCAACTGATGGTCCCCAGTGCCAGGGTGGCGATCGCCCACGGTCAAATGAACCCCTCGGAATTAGAAGCGATTACCATTGCTTTTAGTTCGGGGGAAGCGGATATTTTAGTCTGTACCACGATTATCGAATCAGGCTTAGATATTCCTCGGGTGAATACGATTTTAATTGAAGATGCGCACCGCTTCGGATTGTCCCAATTGTATCAATTAAGAGGACGAGTGGGACGCTCTGGAATTCAAGCTCATGCTTGGTTATTTTACCCCAAAAGTGGCCGGTTAACCGATGAAGCACGGAAACGGTTACGGGCGATTAAAGAGTTCGCTCAATTAGGGTCTGGATATCAACTCGCTATGCGAGATATGGAGATACGCGGCGTCGGTAACTTGTTAGGTGCAGAACAGTCCGGTCAACTGGATGCGATCGGGTTTGACCTCTATATGGAAATGTTAGAAGAGGCCATTCGAGAGATTCGTGGACAAGAAATTCCCACCGTAGAAGAGACGCAAATAGACCTGACCTTAACTGCGTTTATTCCTGGGGATTATATTGTGGATTTAGACCAAAAGATGAGTGCTTATCGGTCCGTAGCCTTGGCAACCTCGGGGAAAGAGTTGGAAGAAATCCAAGCCGATTGGCGCGATCGCTACGGACCTATTCCCAAACCTGTCAACCAACTGGTGCAAGTCATGAAACTCAAACAAATCGCCAAACCATTAGGATTTTCCAGAATCAAACCCGAGGGAACCCAAAACATTGTTTTAGAAACGCCAATGGAGGAACCAGCCTGGAATTTGCTCGCCCAAAATCTGCCTACAAATGTACAAGAAAAGTTTGTCTACAGACCCGGTAAAGTCACCGTTCGCGGCATTGGAATTATGCGGGCTGAGTATCAATTAGAGACTCTGATTGATTGGTTAGGACGGATGCAAGGTTCGCTACCCGAAGCCGCCATTTCTCATGGGTAACCCGTTAGGAGAGAAGAAACTCGGTTTAAAGAAACCGAGTTTCTGACCGGGCGCTTACAGGATGATAGTTGTAACCACCATTGAAATATCACCTTTTCTTAAAAATATGTTTTTTTAACAGAAAAATGTATTATAATCATAAATCAATTCAATAATTAACTCCATCAAAAAGACAAAAACATGAGCTTAGAAATTTATTCATATCCAGTTAACCAATTGTTAACCTTTGATGACTATATAAAAATTAAAGACGAGACCAATTATATAGAAAAATTTGGGTTTACACCGGAACATATTCCGGAATTGATCCGCATGGCGGTTGATCCAGAATTAAACTGGGGGGATTCAGAAAATCTGGAAATATGGGCACCGATTCATGCATGGCGATCGCTGGGTGAATTACGAGCCGAGGAGGCGATCGAACCCTTGATTTTCATATTTGATGCCCTGGAGGATATTGATTGGACCAGTACCGAAATGCCCATCGTTTTTGGCCAAATTGGTCCGGCAGCGATTCCCAGTCTAGCGGCCTATTTAGACAATCCGGGGCCAGATGAATATCATCTGGAAATCGCCGGGTCTTGTTTACGGGCGATCGGTACAGAGCATCCAGAGAGTCGGGATGAATGTGTCAAAATCATTACGGAAAAACTGGAAAAGTTTCAAGAGAATGACCCGGGCTTAAATGGATTTTTACTGGTAAATTTAATTGAATTAAAGGCAGTAGAATCAGCCTCGGTGATTCAAAGTGCTTTTGCTGCGGATTGCATCGATGAGTTGATTGTCGGTGACTGGGATGAGGCCCAGTTCCTACTAGGGTTGGGACCCCGAAAAACCCCGGAAAAGATCCGTAAAGCTAAGATGAGGCAAAAGATTAGGGGATTGTTTAAAATTTCAGACGATACTCATGCTCAACCCGCTAAGGGGTTTTCCTCTTCTATTAAAAAGACCCCAAAGAAAAAGAGCAAGAAGAAAAAGGACAAATAGACTGAATCAGCGATCGCCAAGTTCAACTCACTCAAAGCGCCTAACTCAGCATTGTAGTGGGTCGATCGCTCTCTAAATACCCTCGAAGCGGCTGCAACAAAATTCCTAAAATTTTATCCAATTCTTTAATATAATACTCAACCGAATCAATAAACACCATCTGGTTTTCCAGCTTTAAAAACTTCCAGGTTGTTCCACTGGTAACGATTCCATAAATAGTATTAATCTCATTTTCAGCCCGTTGGTTGAACAATTGCGCTCCGACCATGCTGGCTACGCATTGTCCTAATCCTCCAATAATATTTTCATTCTTGGCTTCGGCGATCGCTATGATGGGAGCAGTGATAAAATATTGTTCCGGTGAACCGCTGACCATAAAATCACAATATCCTTGCAATCCTAATTGTTCATCGACGTTAAACTCATTACCTGAAAATAAGCTGACTTGATAATTGACTTGTCGTCTGACTTCGGCTAAAATTGGAGCAATGAGTAATTCGGACCGCGCTTTTTCAGTATTAATTGCGGTGGCTAACGGAATATATTCCTCTAACAGTGTCTGTAAGATTTCTGAGGGTGGCACGCCCTCAACCGTTGCAAATAAATTCTGTCCTTCCTTTAAGGTTAAGTTGAAGGCAGTTTTAGCTTTGGATAACGTAAAATTACTGTAGGCCATTGGTTGAAGTTCGGAAATTTTTAGGGTAAAATCAATAAAATTGGATCCCTGGTTTTTCATAAATATTTATTTTATTAAGACTTTCAAGATTGGATAATATTTTATAATTATAACATTTAGGGGTTTATCATCGCCTGGAAAGCTCTTTTATAACGGGGCTGTTGTAATTTATGAATCCTAAGCTCAAGCATCTCCTGATTGGCGAGTTCTCTGTCAAGCGGTTAGTTAGGTCCGTGCTATTTATTTACGTCTCGATTGGTATTTACGGCTACTTTTTTTCCGAACGGATGATTTTTATCCCTCAACCCTCATCCTATTCTCAACTTCCGGGGATGCTGACGTTGAATTCGGCGAATGAAAAGCGCATTGCAGCGGTCTATTTAGAAAATCCTCAAGCGGATTATACCATTCTCTATAGTCATGGCAATGCGGAAGATTTAGGGGATATTTTGCCGGTTTTGACTCAACTCCAGATGCTCGGGTTTTCAGTGTTGAGTTTTGATTACCAAGGGTATGGAATTTCTGAGGGGAATCCCACGGAACGGACGGCGGTTCAGGATATCGAGGCGGCTTATTTTTATCTCACGGAAACCCTGAATGTTCCGCCGCAGAGAATTATTGTTTATGGGCGATCGGTGGGTGGGGGACCGGCGCTTGATTTAGCCGATCGCTATCCCGTGGGTGGATTGGTGGTGGAAAGTTCGTTTACTTCAATTTTTAGAACCGTAACTCGAATTCCGATTTATCCCGTGGATAAGTTTAATAACATTCGGAACATTCAAGGGGTGAATTGTCCGGTGTTGGTGATTCATGGCACTGAGGATGAGGTGATTCCCTTTTGGCATGGCGAGGCATTGTTTGCAGCGGCAGGGGAACCAAAACAGTCGCTGTGGGTAGAAGGTGCTGGACATAATGATTTAATCGAAGTGGCGGGCGATCGCCATTCAGCAGCAATCCTCGGGTTTGTCTCGTTACTTGACCCGAACCCTTTGCCCGATTAAACCGGATGCAGGGAGAAGCGCCCAAAATATGGTCCCGATCTCAGGGGTTAAAAATTCACCGGAACCAAAGGGTAGCAGTTGGTAGAAGGGCGATCGGCTGGTATGATTGTGCTGGCTAAGGGAAATAGCACACTCTTTGCGCGATCGCTCTTTTAGGAGGTCCCGAAACCGGGATAAACTAGGGCGATTCAGTTTGAAAATTAACGATTCATAACAAAACGCTAAAGATGGAATGGCACGGAAGCGATGCTCAGAGTCTGGCAATTATTGACCGCGAAATCGGGGATCACGTTTTCTCCCCGGCGGAGTATGAGATTGTACGGCGGGTAATTTATGCCACCGCTGATTTTGAATATAAATCCCTGATTCGTTTTTCTGAACAAGCCCTCCAGGCGGGTGCGGCAGCGTTGGCGGCACGTTCGACTATTGTGGTGGATGTGCCGATGGTGCAAGTTGGAATTTCGCCCCATATTCAAAACACTTTTGCCAATCCGGTTTACTGTTCCATGGATGCGCTCACCCGTCCTCAAAAAGAAAAAACCCGCGCCGCCTGGGGCATTGAAACCCTCGCTAAACGCTATCCTGAAGGCATTTTTATCCTGGGTGAAGCCCAAACTTCCCTGACTACCCTGGTGGAGTTAATCGAAGAGGAGGAAATTCGCCCCGCTTTGGTGATTGGGACCCCGGCAGGATTTGTGGGGGTGGATGCGGCAAAAGAGAGACTGAATGACTCTCTGATTCAAAATATCCGGGTTGATGGACGCAAGGGTAGCGCTGTAGTTGCCGTTGCTATTTTAAATGGATTGGTAGACTTAGCGTGGCAAGCTTACGGACAAGAAGGACGGGGGATGATGTAATAGCCGCCCTCAATCTTCTGTAACAAACCTAGGGAGCAAGACGCCAAGCCTACGGCATAGGGGGTGCTAACCGCACTACAAGGGTTTCAAGGTTAGATCCATGACCCAACTGATTTAGGGTTACTAAAGGATTGCTCAGAAAAATTCTGGGGAGAAATCTCTAAACGGATTATTCTCGGGGGACTCTACGTTTACGGGGACGAGGTGTATTCAACTCCTCCATTTGTTGACTAATTTCTACAAATACATCCCGGCGCAAATAAGGATAGTCACTAATCCAGAAGTCGATGCGGGGGAGGTAAATATCGGAGACTTTGGCAATGCGTCCGAGATCGGTGCGATTCGACATCACGACCATTTCAGCAATATCTCCTGGGGCGATCGCCTTGTGTTCTTTACGCAAGGGGACCAGCACTCGCGTACTAAAACCCGTTTCATCGCCGATTTCTAAATTCAGCCGTCTTTCCCGGTTCTCGACGATGACCAGTTCGCCCCGTGGACTGACTGTTTCGGTTTTGCCGACAACTTCCTCGGTGACAAATACATCCCAAACTTCTCCGCGCCAAAAGCCACTGTATTTATAACGCCGACATTGGAAATTTTCCCGGGATGCGGAGGCGACGGGGCCCCATAACCAATAGAGACCGAAGATAATTCCCGCAATTAATAAAAAGGGTCTCCAGCTATCCGGGAGAAGATTTGCAGTCAAGGTCAGCAGTCCAATGCCCGCGACGGAGATTAAGATGCGCTTTAAAATTTTGTCAATTTTGCCTCCATAATAGCCATATTGAGCGCCGGTAGCAATTGCGGGAATGAGTTCTTCAAAGGTTTGGCGTGTTAAGGGAATTAGCATAATTGATAAAAGTCAGAATGGATCAAGTAATTAAGGATAAAATAACCGAAATTTAAGGGAAAAATCCGGAGGAGAGGGGTTCAGATAGTCGAATTATGGGTTTCATTTAGTCCTGGACTCTTCAATCATCTTTTTTAATAAAGCGAGCATCTTGCTCGCACTCCTTAATAAAGCGAGTAAGATGCTCGCACTCCTTAATAAGGCGAGCATTTTGCTCGCTGTCCTAATAGAGGTTACAGGAGTTTTTCTAAGCCATAAACCAGAGTTTTAAGCTGAAGAATCTTGCGAATAGATAGCAAGACTCCGGGCATATAACAGGCGCGATCGCTGGTGTCGTGACGCAGGGTATAAACTTGACCCGGTGCGCCAAAAATTACTTCTTGATGAGCAATTAAACCGGGGAGACGGATACTGTGGATGCGAATCCCTTCCCCAGCTTCACCGCCTCTAGCACCGGAGATTTTTTCGGTTTCTTTAACCTGGGGCGAGTTAAAGGTTTTGCCCATTTCTGCTAACATTTGGGCGGTTTGAATGGCCGTTCCACTCGGGGCATCAGCTTTTTGGTTGTGGTGGAGTTCGATAATTTCCACGTGTTCAAAATGTTGAGACGCGGCGATCGCCGCTTGTTGCAATAGCACCATTCCGATGGAAAAGTTAGGAATGATGGCACAACCGATGCTAGATTTTTCAGCAAAGGCAGCGAGGTCTTGAATCTGTTCGGGACTCATCCCCGTCGTGCCAATCACCGGACGAATCCCAAAGGCGATCGCCGCCCGAGTATTTTCATAAACTGCATTGGGATGGGTAAAATCCACCATGACTGCGGACTGCTTTTCTTGAAGTGCCATCCCCAGAGTGCCTTGCAGGTCATTTAAAACCGGGATTTCTAAAGGTCCGCATCCGATCACCTCCCCAATATCTTCACCGAGATACTCAGGATTGCGATCGACCGCACCCACTAAAATCATATCTGGAGCTTCAGAGACCGCCTGAACGACTTCGCGGCCCATTTTGCCCCCCGCGCCATTGACGACTACCGGAATGGGAAGTTGATTTGTCATACTTCAATAAAATCCCCTGGAACTAACAAGCGAATTTTACCCCGCTTCGTGGGAATCTCCCTACAGATACTATTGTAGGGTTGATAGGCCGTTGCTTCGGTTCCGGTTCCTGGGATTGTTGAGCTGATAGAGGTTCAAATCCGCGACTCCTGTCCGTTATTGCAATTTAATTCAAGTTGGGCCATTGACAATCCAGGGTAGGGGAAGGCAGGATCAAAGAGATAGGATTGGAGTGGGAAATACTCTACAGCTTACTCAGAATCGGGCGAAATCAAATTCAGGCGATCGCCTTGGGCCGCCTCCCCCTCTCAAACTGGATACTCCATCACTCTTTTAACGGATAACGGTGCTTGCTAAATTTTCTCGCCAAGTCGAATCGTTGGCCTCTGCGGTTTACGAACAGATTGCCGAAATCAAACTCAAACAGGTGCATACTCCAGTCGGTTCCGTGGCGATCGCCATTGCCATTGCCGTCGGAGTGGTTCTCACGATCCGAGAAGCAGGCGGGTTCCAACCCTTAGAACTGGTTAGCTATGATTGGATGATGCAGAATCGCCGGTATAATCCGGGACTGGATCAACGGTTATTGCTCGTAAAAATTACAGAAGCAGATATTCAAGCTCAACAAAAATGGCCGCTTTCTGATCTGGCGGTGGCCCAAGTGTTGGAAGAAATCGCCAAATTTGAACCGGCAGTGATTGGGTTGGATTTGTATCGGGATGTCCCCCAGTCCCCGGGTCATCAAGACTTGCGGCTACAACTCCAATCCTTGGATAATGTAATTGGCATTACCAAACTCGCCGATGCTCAAGAACCAGCAGTGCCACCCCCGCCACATCTCCCTCCCGATGCCATTGGATTTAATGATATTGTCAATGACCCTGATGGAGTAGCCCGCCGAAATTTACTGTTTGCTGAGAATGAATTTGGAAAAACCACTTATTCCTTTGCCTTGCGGGTGACTCTCAAATATTTGGGCGATCGCGGCATTACCTTGAAAAATAGCCCCTCTTCTGCCCAGAGCATTCTATTAGGAAAAGCCAAATTGACGCCGTTAGAGTCTCATTCGGGCGGCTATAAAACCATTGATGCAGAGGGGTATCAAATTCTACTCAATTATCGCTCACCGGGTTCAATTTCTCCTGAAGTGAGCCTTAGCCAGGTCTTAAATCGAGAAGTGGATCCCAGTTGGGTCAAAGATAAAATTGTTTTAATAGGAACTACTGCGTCCAGCGAAAAAGATTTATTTTTTACTCCCTACGGCATCAAAACCGAAACAGAAACTTTTAAAATGCCGGGGGTGAGAGTACACGCGCAAATGGTGAGTCAACTCCTAAGTAGCGCCCTCGATGGTAAGACGATTTTATGGTTTTGGCCGAACTGGATCGAGATTTTATGGATTGCCAGTTGCGGGGTAGTTGGCGGGATTGTGGCGTGGCAGATTCAACACCCGCTCAAACTGGGGTTAGGAGTCGTCCTGGGGGTGGGAGGAATTGTGGCGGTTGGGTTTGGGATATTTCACGGGGGCGGATGGATCCCAGTTGCTGCCCCTGCGGCCACCTTTGCCGTCGCCATGAGTGGGGTAGTGGCCTCGAAATTACTTTATACTGCCTTTTATGATCACCTGACGGGACTGCCGAATCGTGTCTCCTTCATGAATCAACTGGATCGCGCCTATCGGCGATCGCAACCCAAGACTCTCCCTTTCTTCCTTAGTCGGGGAAAACTACCCCCGACTATCCCGGAAACCGATACTTCCGCCCTTGGCCCCTGCTCTAAATTGCCCAGTTTGCCGCATTTATTGGCGGTCTTATTCCTGGATTTGGACCGATTTAAAATTATCAACGATGGACTCGGGCATGAAATGGGGGATTTGCTGCTGATTGCGATCGCCGAACGAATCCGCACCATCATGCGCCAACAGCGGACCGATGGCATCGAAGCTGTCGCCCTCGCCCGAGTCGGAGGGGACGAATTTGCCATACTCCTCGACCATCTCTACCGTTCCGAAGATGCCATCAGCATTGCTGAATCCCTCTACCGCCAAATTGCTCGACCCTTTACCCTCAATGGTCAAGACATCTATACCACCGCCAGCATTGGCATGGCCCTAGGTCGTGCCGATGACTCGCGCAATTTATTACGGGATGCTCACACGGCAATGTATCGCGCCAAAGCATTGAGTAAAGCCCGCCCTCAAGTCTTTGAAAGCGCGATGCAAAGTAATGCCGTAGCTCGATTTAAGCTAGAAACCGACTTACGTCGCGCCATTAGTGCAGGGGCAACCCCCATAAATGGCAAGATCCAATCCGAATTTGTTGTCTATTATCAACCCTTAATTGATTTAATATCGGGAAAAATTACCGGATTTGAAGCCCTTGTCCGTTGGCAACATCCGCAACGGGGTTTAGTCTTTCCCGGTGAATTTATCCCCGTTGCGGAAGAAACAGGGTCAATCGTGCCCTTGGGTGAATTAGTGCTAGTCATTGCCTGCTGGCAGATTTGTAAATGGCAACAAGAATTTCCCAGGAATCCACCCTTAATCGTGAGTGTGAATCTCTCGGGCAAACAGTTTGCTCAACCTAATCTAATTGAAGTAATCGAACGGACATTAGAACAAACCCATCTGGATCCGGCTTGTTTGAAGTTAGAAATAACCGAAAGTGTGGTGATGGATGAGGTGGAGTTGGCGATCGAGATGCTATCTCAAATGAAAAGGTTAAATCTGAAGCTAGGAATTGATGATTTTGGTACAGGTTATTCATCCTTGAGTTATTTGCATCGATTTCCGACGGATACCTTAAAAGTGGATCGGTCCTTTGTCAGCCGGATGGGGGAAGGGGATCAAAATTCCGCAATTGTTAAGACAATTATTGCCCTAGCCCATAACTTAAAAATGGACGTAATTGCCGAAGGGGTGGAGACAGCGGAACAGTTGGCACAATTGCGATCGCTAGACTGTGAGTGCGGCCAAGGGTACTTTTTCGCCAAACCCCTACCCTCCGAGGCGATCGAAGCTTTATTAAAATCCGACCCCACTTGGTAATCATATCCATCCCCACATTTCCCCCAGTTTGTAGTAACGACTTCAGTCGTTACTACAAACTGGGGAGAACGACTGGGGGTGAACACCTAGAACCCCAAGGGCGATCGCAAAAGGACAGACAAGGGGGGATAAACAATGGCACAATGAGAAACGCCATCCAAAAACAGATAGAAATATAGGTAAAGTCGTGAGTCCGATTGCCCAAGCTATTCCAACTCAACCCGCGATCGCGCGGCGTGCTGTGTTTCCCTTTACTGCTATTGTGGGGCAGGAAGAAATGAAACTGGCATTGCTGCTAAATGTCAT
>JBBQFN010000012.1:0-147147 GCA_038321985.1 Cyanophyceae cyanobacterium
AAAATTGATATAATATGAAGTTTGTAGCGCTGCTCAAAGAGAAATGAAAGTTCGAGCATCCGTCAAGAAGATTTGCGAGAAGTGCCGCGTCATTCGTCGTCGCGGTCGAGTCATGGTGATTTGTTCCAATCCAAAGCACAAACAACGTCAGGGTTAGATCAATATCCCATCTCAGAATTCGGATGCCCTAAATTCTGGCATCTAGATCTGATCACAGTTGTTAGAAACGTAGAAAAACAGTAACCAGTAGAGGGAGAAAACGAGCGTGGCACGAATTGCCGGAGTAGATCTTCCTCGCGATAAGCGAGTTGAGATAGGTCTACGATACATCTATGGGATTGGGCCAACGCGAGCCCACCAAATTTTGCAGCGCACCGGCGTTAGTCCAGATACCCGCGTTAAAGATTTAACCGACGCCGAGGTAACGACCCTCCGGGAAGACTTAGAAAAAAATTACGAAGTCGAGGGGGATCTAAGACGCTTAGAGTCCATGAACATCAAGCGTCTCATGGATATCGGCACCTACCGGGGTCGCCGTCACCGCATGGGACTCCCGGTTCGCGGACAAAGAACGCGGACCAATGCCCGAACCCGTCGAGGAGGAAGGCGCACCGTTGCTGGTAAGAAAAAAGCCCCTTCCAAGAAGTAAGAGCGATTCAATCTCGAATCAGGTTCGGCTCAATGGAGCCGAGCTTCTTACCTGCGGTCAATCATTTAAACCTTCACTATTTCGAGCGATATGGCGCGACAAACAAGCAAAAAAACTGGCTCGCGGAAGCAAAAACGGAATGTGCCTAATGGTGTGGGCTACATTCAGTCCACCTTTAACAACACCATTGTCACGATTACCGATCCAAACGGAGAAGTAATCTCTTGGGCAACCAGTGGATCTAGTGGCTTTAAAGGCGCGAAAAAAGGAACTCCCTTTGCGGCTCAAACGGCGGCAGAAAACGCAGCTCGACGAGCAGTAGAGCAGGGGATGCGTCAAATTGAAGTGATGGTAACAGGTCCCGGTTCAGGCCGAGAGACTGCCATTCGCGCCCTCCAAGGGGCGGGTCTGGAAATCACCTTAATTCGGGACGTTACTCCAATTCCGCACAATGGCTGCCGTCCACCCAAGCGCCGTAGAGTTTAAACATTGGTGCAACAAGCCTGGAAAAAAAACAAGTTAGACAAAGATTCGGACATCAGGAATGAGTGGAGATGAGGGATTTAAAACCTAGCACTCATCACTCATCACTCCGGTCGGTGGTCAAGTCCCCAGCACATGGGGAATTAGTCAGGATTAAACGAGGGAGGCTAAACTGGCCTTCGATGGATCGAGGAGAAGGGAGGTCACTCCGTGGCGCAGTTTCAGATTGAGTGTGTAGAGTCAAACACTGAAAGAGACCAGTCCCAGTATGGAAAATTTCTACTGGAACCGTTAGAACGGGGTCAAGGCACGACGGTAGGGAATGCCCTCCGCAGAGTGCTACTTTCTAACTTAGAAGGGACAGCAGTAAGTGCAGTCCGCATTGCCGGTGTCAATCACGAGTTTGCCACAATTGAGGGCGTCCGAGAAGATGTTCTGGAAATTTTACTGAACATGAAGGAAGTCGTTCTCAAAAGCTACTCACCCCAACCGCAAATCGGACGCTTACTGGTTCAAGGTCCAACAACGGTAACGTCAGGTCGGTTTGATTTACCCTCAGAGGTCGAGGCGATCGACCCCAATCAGTATATAGCCACCGTTGCCGAGGGAGCCACCCTAGAAATGGAATTTCGGGTGGAAAAAGGCAAAGGATATAGAGCAGTGGACCGGAGTCGAGACGAAAACACTGCTTTAGACTTTCTCTTGATAGACGCTGTATTTATGCCTGTTCGCAAGGTTAACTACAGCGTTGAAGATGCAAGGGTTGGCGGATCTTCCGAGAAAGACCGATTGATTATGGAAATCTGGACGAATGGCTCGATTTCGCCCCAAGAGGCGCTCAGTCAATCGGCCAGTATCCTAGTGGATCTATTTTCTCCACTCAAAGATATCACGATCGAGTCAATGCTCGAAGAATCGCCGACCGAAGCCGACCCAACCAGCCAAATTCCGATTGAAGAATTGCAACTATCTGTGCGAGCTTACAACTGTCTCAAACGGGCGCAAATCAACTCGGTTGCTGATCTACTCGACTACAGTCAAGAAGATCTGTTAGAAATTAAAAACTTCGGTCAAAAGTCGGCAGAAGAAGTCATCGAGGCATTGCAAAAGCGCCTAGGGATTACCTTGCCCCAGGAAAAGTCAGCTAAAACCAGCACTTAAGCGATCAAGTGTCAAGTGTCAAGTGTAAAGTCTGAAACGATCTGACTTCATCCTTTACACTTCACACTTTTTGCTTTCCTTTCGTCAATCCAGCGCTTATAATTTATAGTTCATCCTTTATCGTTCAACCTACATAGTTGATACTTGATTATGCGCCACCGTTGTCGCGTTCCCCAATTAGGTAAGCCTGCCGATCAGCGTAAAGCTTTGCTAAGAGCGCTGACTACAGAGCTCCTTCGTCATGGTCGAATCACGACCACCAAAGTTAGAGCAAAAGCCGTGCGCTCTGAAGCAGAACGGATGATCACATTAGCCAAAAATGGTTCTTTACCTGCACGTCGGCAAGCCATGGGCTATGTCTATGATAAACAGCTAGTTCACGCGCTGTTTGAGAAAGCTCAAGAGAGATATGGAAATCGTGAAGGCGGTTACACTCGAATCATGAGAACTGTTTCCCGCCGGGGAGATAATGCTGATATGGCAATTATCGAGTTAGTCTAAGTGAATCTTAGGATTTTAGAGGCCAAGGTTTTAGTATTTTTAACCCTAAAATCTCAGCCCTAAACCCTCATGCTTCCTTTATGTCCTCCACTCATACGATGCTGACCCAAAGAATTGCCCTGGTCATTCAATACCTGGGCACTCATTTTCATGGGTGGCAACGGCAACCGAATCAAAGGACGGTGCAAGAGGAGATTGAAACAGTAGTGACCCGGGTCTTAAACCGACCGACTAGCGTGATTGCTGCTGGAAGAACGGATACTGGGGTTCATGCAGCCGCTCAAGTGGCTCATTTTGAAGCTACCAGTCCGATTCCACCAGAAAGATGGGCGGGGGTTATTAATAGCCATCTCCCTAACGATATTTTGGTCTTAGCATCGGCGGCGGTAGACCCCCCGTGGCACTCTCGATTTTCGGCGATTTCACGTCGCTATCGATACACCCTCTATACCGACCGGCAACCTAACTTGTTCGTGCGCCCCTTTTCTTGGCATTATTATTATGCACCCCTGGATGAATCCTTAATTCAGGAGGCCCTAAACCCTTTGGTCGGTCATCACCATTTGGCAGCCTTTCACCGGGCTGGATCTCAGCGCCAGCATTCCTGGGTAGAGGTACAGGAAGTCAGGTGCGATCGCAACGGGCCATTCGTTCAGATCGAAGTGCAAGCCAACGGGTTCCTCTATGGGATGATGCGGCTATTGGTTGGCTTGTTGGTTGAGGTTGGCACATCTGAGCGAGACGTCGCCTCCTTTAAAGATCTGTGGATAAACGAGCGTCGGGAAGAAGTTAAATATGCAGCACCCGCCCAGGGTCTATGCTTATTGCGAGTTGCTTATCCTGAGTCTCCCTTTCCCCCAAAAATTTGGTGGGATACGATGCCACAGTTTGTCCTAAGTCCCTCTTTTATGAAGCTTCCTTCTTAGCTTTCATTACATATCTGGTCCAAGGTGCGGTGAAGCATGAGGGCCTGATCGGGGCGACGGCCTCCCCTGCAACGAGCCAAGCGAATTGACAACTGATAACTACTAACTAACAATGAACAAAACCTACGTTCCTCCACAAGGCTCCATCGAGCAAAAGTGGTATGTGGTCGATGCCGCTAACCAGCGTCTGGGCCGGTTGGCTGTGGAAATAGCCCGCATCCTGCGCGGTAAAAATAAACCCACCTATACTCCTCACATGGATACAGGTGATTTCGTGATCGTGGTCAACGCCGAAAAAATTGAAGTCACCGGCAAAAAACGTACCCAAAAACTCTACCGCCGGCATTCCGGTAGACCGGGTGGGATGAAAACCGAGACCTTTGACAAGCTCCAAAATCGCTTGCCGGAGAGAATTATCGAGCAAGCTGTCAAGGGAATGCTGCCTAAAAATAGCTTGGGGCGACAGTTGTTCACCAAGTTGAATGTGTATGCCGGGACGGAGCATCCTCACGCCGCTCAAAAACCTGAAACTCTGACCATTAACACTATTCCCGGAGGTAATTCTTAATGCAAGGAATCCAACAAAGTGGCCGCGTCATGTATTGGGGTACGGGACGTCGTAAGTCTTCCGTAGCACGGGTGCGCCTGGTTCCAGGTAACGGTACCGTGACGATCAATGGCAAAACGGCAGAAATCTATCTCCAGTACAACGCCGGTTACCTGGGTGCCACCAAAGCTCCCCTAGAAACCCTGGGACTGGAAAATGAATATGACGTCCTGGTGAATGTCAGAGGCGGCGGGTTAACTGGACAATCGGAATCGATTCGTTTAGGGGTCGCTCGTGCTCTGTGCCAGCTTGATCCTGAAAATCGCCAACCGCTCAAAGTGGAAGGCTTTCTCACCCGCGACCCTCGTGCGAAAGAACGGAAAAAGTACGGTCTGCGGAAAGCTCGGAAGGCACCTCAATACTCCAAACGTTAAGGAGTGGGGTCAAAGGTCTTTTGTCATTGGTGGTTTGATATTTTCCCAATGACAAATGACTGCTGACCATGACACCGAAGGCTAAAATAAAAAAGAAAAAACGACGGGAATATAAGAGGACAAACCAATGCCAAGATCAGGAATTCATCCAGAATGGTATCCAGAGGCTAAAGTGATCTGCAACGGTGAAGTTGTAATGACTGTTGGTTCCACCAAGCCTGAAATTAATGTAGATGTATGGTCCGGAAATCATCCTTACTATACCGGTAACCAAAAAGTGATCGATACAGAAGGACGGATTGAACGCTTCCGTCGTAAGTATGGAATGACCTCGACCAGTGCCACGGGAGAGACTGCTCAAAAGCAAACTCCTCCTCAGCAGTAGCCGGGGTATTTTAGCTGTTAGCTGTGATGAATAGCAAAGGGCTTTCTTGCCAATTTGCTATGGTTAAATCAGCTAACTGCTAGAGATGCACAAGCCCCCCCTGCCTACTTTTTAGACTGAGGACTGCGCTATGGCCGAAACTTATCTGCTCGATAAATTAAAATCTGTTGAACAAACTTTTCACGAATTGACTCGGCGGATGGCAGATCCAGATATTGCCAGAGATCCTAACGAGTTTCAAAAAGTGGCAAGAGCCCGTTCCTCTTTAGAGGAAGTGGTGATTACTTATGAAAATTGGAAAAATACCGAAGAGGAGTTAATCGGCGCAAGGCAGGTCCTCAAGGAAGCAAGCAGTGATGTTGAATTGCAACAGATGGCAGCCCTGGAAGTGGGGGAACTGGAGGAGCAACTCAAACAGCTTGAGACCCGCCTAAAGATTTTGCTGCTGCCTCGGGACCCGAATGATGATAAAAACATCATGCTGGAAATTCGGGCCGGTACGGGTGGTGATGAAGCCAGTATCTGGGCGGGGGATTTGGTGCGGATGTACTCGCGCTATGCGGAAACCCAAGGGTGGCGCGTGAAGATGTTGAGCGAGTCCACGGCGGATATGGGCGGATTTAAAGAGGCGATCCTGGAAATTCAGGGGGACCGAGTTTATAGCAAGCTCAAGTTTGAAGCGGGGGTCCATCGGGTGCAACGGGTCCCCCTGACGGAAGCTGGGGGTCGAGTTCATACTTCTACGGCAACGGTTGCGGTGATGCCGGAGGTGGATGATGTGGAGATCCATATTGACCCGAAGGAGATTGAACTGACGACGGCGAGATCGGGTGGTGCTGGGGGTCAAAACGTTAACAAGGTGGAAACGGCGGTGGATTTGTTCCATAAGCCGACGGGGATCCGGATTTTCTGTACGGAGGAGCGATCGCAGCTTCAAAACCGGGAACGGGCGATGCAGATTCTGCGAGCGAAGCTGTATGATTTGAAGTTGGCTGAACAACAGGAAGCGGTGACTTCGATGCGCCGATCGCAGGTGGGAACAGGTGCCCGTTCGGAAAAGATTCGTACTTACAATTACAAAGATAACCGGGTCACGGATCACCGATTGGGGCACAACTTTGCGCTGATGAGTACCCTGGAAGGGGATATTGAGGAAGTGATTCAATCTTGCATTACTCAGGATCAGCAGGAACGGCTGGTGGAACTAGCTGCTTCAACCACTACGATGGTGTAGTTGACAAATTAACCTGTTTGGGGTGGAGCGAATGGCTGATTCTAAGCTATCTCTAAAAAAAGCGAGAACCTAGTTCTCGCTTTTTTTGTGGGCGAGTGGGTCGTTTTATAGTGGGGAAAGCAGGGGGAGCCACTGTTGGGGGAAGGGATGACGGATAAAGATTTCGGAAGCGCGTTGATAGTGAGAGAAGGACCGGGTGAGATTGGCAATGCTATCGCCCTGTAAGCGCTCACTATAGGCCAACGCTAGATTGTCATGGGTGGTTCCCCACCGTTGTGATTGGAGGCGAGTACAGGGAAACATGGGGAGGGCGGTTTCACCACAGGCGATCGCAATTTCTATAAAGTGGGCTTTTTTCCCTTCGGAATAGTTCCAAATTTGGCCGCCTAGATTAACCAGGATTGTGGCAAACTCAAGGGTTTGTGTTTGGCTGAGAGTCGGCAAAATGCCAATGACAACCCGAGATAGACGTTCAGCAAAGCGATCGGTTAGGAGTTCGTCATGCCTTGCTAAGGTGGGGTAGAGGGCGGTAGGGTGGCCCTGGACCTTCTCCATTTCCTGTACAACGGTGGTTAAAAACCGAGTGGTTTGGCGATCGGTGGAGTGATGGAGGGCGATCGCCTCGGTGAGTGTACGCGGGCGATCGGTGGATTTGTGCCCATCCCTAGGTATCCATCCTGGGTTGGGGCGCTCTAGGGCCGCTTTGAAGCCATGAGAATTCTGTCGTCGTCTACTGGGAAGGTTGGCAAGGGTTCGCTCGTACATGATTCGGTTCCTCCGCTAATTTCTTACGTCATTTTCTGCCGATCTCGCTAGTTGATACCGGGTTAAACTGGGGTGGCGCGGCTCAATGATCCGTGGGGATTAAGGGCGATCGCACCCAGTCCTCTTTTCAATTCTTAATCTTTTGGGGCTGGGATGAAATCGTCCAAAGGGCAGAATTCCTGCATTTTTGGAGGGAGGAAATTGTTGATTTTCCTACTTATGTTTGCCGAGATTTCACGGCGCGTCCGTATATTTTTTTACTAAAAAATAGTTAAAATGTTTGAGGGTATTTATCCAATTTTTTTTAAAAACTGTTCTCAAATTTTTAGGGTTAACGGTAAAAATAGATACCAAATGGTATAAAAAACAGGTTTATCCTGATTAGGATAGGCTGACGAATCACAGAAGTTTTGGGAAAACTTGATAGGCTAAAAGATTTTACAGAATCGTAGGCCAGTTAACTTAGCTGTGTCAAATCCCGCTAGGATGTGTCAGTGGCGCATAAACTACTCTGGAGAACCAGCTAACGCTTCCAATCAACGGCAGAAGATAACCTTCAATTTTTACTTATAATCTCGACTCCTTCCGGAGCAATAAAGTGTTAGGCGTCAAACCTTATATCTGTTTATTTATTCTTTAGTTTCCTCAAAATATGGGGTACAAATTCTTGAGCTATTAATAGTAATTCTCAAGAATTTTATCAACAATTACTTCGCTTAAAATATTATTGGGGTCGATATTAATCTTTTTTATATCTGCATTATGTAAGAAGTCATTTTCATCTCTATATAGGGTGAGCGTCACTTCCACATTAAAATCAATGGAATGAGTAAAGACTTTATTTCTGGTTGTTGTTTCATCAACGTAATATTTATTGTCTGTAATAATTGCAAATTCTAAGATTTCATAGCTGACATTTGCATCATAATTAACATCTGCATCTAACTTAAACACTACTGAGGGTTGCTCCACATTTGAATTATTAATATAAAGCAATGAATAATCAGTAATATCTACTGAATTGACAAAAATCTTAATTTCCTCACTGCCCGATTCAATTTCTAAGCTAGTTCCAGATAAATCAATCGAAAAATATAAAGCCAAGAATTTATCCTCTATGCCTCTTTTTATTTGATATTCTTTCTCTTTATATAGTTTATAGCATAGATCAACTTCTTCCTTTGAATCAGTTTCTTGACTGATAGTTTCTAGTAATTTATCTAGCTTTTTTATACAAGTGAGGTTTTCGCTTCTTAAAGAACAAAAATTCTCCCAATCACGATCTCCACTAACGACATAAATTACTTTTTTTCTGTCTTTTGCCTCCTGCTGAAGAGCTAAAAGAGCAAAAGCATCTGGAAATTCATCTTTTTTCTTGCCTTCACCAAATGGTGGAGCCCCAGAAAAATAATTTTCAAAAATCTCAACCACTGAAACCTGATCGACTTCAATTTTTACAAATTCAGTCTCTTTCAAAAAAAATTTAGTTTGTCTTGAAGCTCTTGATTAATTTGTTCAAATGTAGGGGCCATGGTTTTAAAATTTTTCTCGAATTCATATAGTAAGTCGGAGTTTTTAGATATTCGGATATTTTTGTCATTGTTTGACGGTTTCTTGCGCTTATTGTTTAAATCATTGACAGCTTGTTTAACGGCTAGGGATGCGAGGTTAGCTCCTTCCTCAATATGTGTTCTCATTTCATCAAGATTTACAGAAGTTAAAAGAAGTATTATTTTTTTTTGTTGAACAAGTTTAACTAAAGTTTTAAAACTTTCTGACTGATAGTTAAAGTTATTGCTGTCAAAGACCTCTGTATCAAGAGCAACTAACCGACGAGGACGTTTTATTTCCATATTTTCATATACCCTGCCACAACCGAAAAAGGAAGCAATCTTACTATAGATTAGACCGCACTTGCATTATAACTCCCCTCAGAAGCCTATGCTCAAGCACTTGCGGTCTAACTCCGGTATTATGGGTGTTATCCGGCAACTCGGGGATAACACCCATAACATCGGAGTTTTACTGTAGCGAGAGCGATGGAAACGACACACTT
Organism: Cyanophyceae cyanobacterium; assembly: GCA_038321985.1. Lineage (GTDB taxonomy): Bacteria > Cyanobacteriota > Cyanobacteriia > Cyanobacteriales > Laspinemataceae > Laspinema. Next base: position 9,142 of record JBBQFN010000012.1, read on the forward strand.
ACCAATACATTGCCGACTCGGTTTGTCAGTCCACCAAAGCGCCACCACAACTTGATCCAGATCCAGCGGTGCATCCGTAACAAAAGGCAGCGGTTTGGACCTCGGTGAGTAAATCTAAACTGCCTGCGGATAACAGTTTTGCCACGGTGAGGGTTTCGCCCTCCATAGTTTTTGCGGGGATGCCTTCCATTTGATTAAAATCGCAGTCATAAATATTGCCTAAATAGTCGATAGAGAGTTCATTGCGACACATCAGATGGGGAACCGTTTCGGGATTAAAATTATTCTCTAGGAACTGTAAGTAAGGTTGATGAAGTTGTTGACGCTTGAGAGATAACTTCGTGCGCCCAATGGGTAAATTGGTCAGGGTCAACAACTGGTTAAAGTTAAGGCCGTAATGTTCAGCTAGGTAGGTTTTATAATCTACTTCTAATTTCTCTTGGGGTGGGGGTAAATAAAATTGGTCGCGAGAGGTGGGTAGGGATGGATTATAGACTAAATTTAAAATTAAATTAGGGTCAGAGCCATAGCCTAATTCATTAAGTAATTTTATTCCCTGGATGGATCTCTCATATACCCCATTACCTCGTATTTTGTCAACATTACGGGATAAATAACAAGGGAGAGAGGCCACGACTTGTAATTTATGTTGGGCAAAATAGGCCGGTAATTCGGTAAACCCTTCTTCAAAAAAAATGGTTAAATTGGAGCGGACAATCACCTGTTTAGCAGCGGCGATGGATGCCTCAACTAGGGGTTTAAATCCGTAGTTCATTTCCGGTGCACCGCCGGTGAGATCCACGGTTTGAATTGAATCAAAGCGATGAATTAATTCAATGAGTTGGTTACAGACTTCCGAGGAAAGTTCTTCTGTGCGATTCGGTCCGGCTTCTACATGACAGTGACTGCAAGCCTGGTTACAACGCTTTCCTAAATTAATTTGTAATACAGTAATTTTATTTTTAGTTAAGGGGGAACCGATTTTATGAGAGAATGGAGTAAGGACCGTTTGAACCATAAATAGCTCCTTTTGGTAGTTGTTTTTGACGTGGAGTGGTCTTTTAGTATTATTACACCATTCAGAGGATTAATGCCTCCTTAATTTAGGATAAATTTTGCTAGACGGACAAATCTACCCTAAGAAGGGGAGCTAAATCGTCCTTGTAAAATAAGAGACTGACGTGAGCAAAATCTGAGTGATTCATGCTCTGAACACCCGGAATGCCTCCGGGTGCAATTTCTTCAAATCGATTCTTAGACTAGACTTAAGGCTTTTTTCGGGAATTACTGGCAAATTGACCGTGAATATTGACTAGATAAGGGAGACAGTAGGATAATCCCGCAGAAATCCAACGGTCTTGGTTCATTTGCCCATTTAAAAAAGCCTTACCATGATTGATCACAAAGAGAACGGTCCCTACAAACAAAGCAACTTTTACCGCAGTTGGTGCAAACTGGGGATTAAATAAGATACCCCCCATTCTTTTCAAGAATTGATTCATGGTTTGAAGACCTTGAATTTAAATGGTTGATGTGACCTAAGAATAGAGCTATTGTCAAAAAAATGTGTATTAGTTTTAACAGTTTAACAAAGTTTATATCAAGGTTGGAAATAGGGGGATGATTGGCATTTCTTTAAACTTGCTCCGCTTGCTAGATTATAAAATTGTCTAAACTTTCCATAATAGCAAAAAGTTATTTTGTATGTAATAGATCTAATTAATGGGGTTAGCTCCCCCACAAAAATAACAGATGAGCTAATGTGGATTCATAGATGCTAGATGAGGGAGTCATAAAAATATCGAGAGAGTGAAATGAGTTGCCAAACAGCAATCCACCTTAACAATATTATGAGAATGACAGTGAGTCATTTGTTAGAGGATTTTAGGTCTGTTTTAGGAAAATTTCCTCTTTGCCTGATTGATCTAACGGTTGTGGAGGCTAAAGTAAGCAACAGAAGGTAGAAATTTCAACCTACACCCTGGATTTTGACTTGAATCTTGAGCGGTTCAATCGATTGTTTTTATTTCCCAATTTCAGGGAAAATCGTCCATCATGGAAATCTGACGACTTTGGGAATCCCTATAACCATGACGCCTTTAACTAAAGAAGAACCCGCACTCCAACCCTTGGATGAGTACAATCAATCCCTAATGTCTCATGTTCACCCTATCGATTGGGTCAATCCTTCCCCTGCTACCAGTTATGATTTAGTGGTGATTGGCGCAGGAACTGCTGGACTGGTGGTAGCAGCAGGTGCAGCGGGGTTAGGATTGGGATTAAAAGTTGCCTTAATCGAAAAAAGCCTAATGGGGGGAGATTGCCTGAATGTGGGGTGCGTCCCTTCCAAATGTCTGATTCGCTCATCCCGGGTGGTGGCGCATATGCGAGAGGCGACTGCCTTCGGGATTCAGTCTCCAGATGCTATTGAGATTGATTTTGCGGCGGTGATGCAGCGAATGCGGCGAATTCGGGCGGGAATTAGTCATCATGATTCTGCAGAACGGTTTCGGAATTTGGGCATTGATGTGTTTTTAGGACCGGCTGAATTTGTAGATAGTGGGGCGATCGCTGTTAACACTCACCTCCTTCGCTTTAAAAAAGCAGTAATCGCTACGGGTGCGCGTGCCACTCGTCCTCAAATTCCTGGATTAGCAGAAGCCGGTTATTTAAGCAATGAAACCGTCTTTTCCCTCACCGAATGTCCCCCCCGATTAGCGGTGATTGGAGGAGGTCCTATTGGTTGTGAACTCGCCCAAGCATTTCAACGCCTCGGCAGTCAAGTTACTTTATTTCATAAACATGGACATTTGCTCGATCGCGAAGATGCTGATGCGGCAGAAATAGTCCAACAACAATTATTACAGGACCATCTAAATTTAGTTCTGGATTGCACTTTATTGAAGGTGGAAACCACCGATGCCGGTAAAGTCATCCATTACCGTCAAAATGATGTCATCAGCACCGTAATTGTCGATGAAATATTAGTTGGGGCTGGACGGACTCCCAATGTTGATGGCTTAAATTTAGAAGCCGTTGGGGTTAACTATGATGCCCATCAGGGTGTGGTTGTCGATGATTATTTGCAAACCACCAATCCGCGCATTTATGCCGCTGGTGACATTTGCATGAACTGGAAATTTACCCATGCAGCAGATGCCGCTGCCCGAATTGTCATTAAAAATACCTTGTTTTCTCCCTTTGGGTTAGGACGGAGCAAACTGAGTAATTTAGTAATGCCTTGGGTCACTTATACTGATCCAGAGATTGCTCATGTGGGATTGTATGAGCGGGAGGCACAAGAGAAAGGTTTAGAAACCAATACGATTACGATTCCCTTTTCAACTGTCGATCGCGCTTTGGCAGATGGGGAAACGGAAGGGTTTGTCAAAATCCTGCATAAACGGGGTTCTGACCAGATTTTAGGGGCAACCATTGTGGCGCGTCATGCTGGGGATATGATTAGTGAGATTACCTTGGCGATCGCCACTAAACAAGGACTCAGCGCTCTATCAGGGGTAATTCATCCCTATCCGACTCAGACAGAAGCGATTAAAAAAGCTGCCGATGCCTATCGGCGCACCTTACTCACCCCCCGCACTCAATTCTTGCTCAAGCTGTTAAGCAAATTCAGCTAAACTATCAGGATTACCTGTTAATTTTTTGTTCCTTCCCTAGACTTTCATTTTTTACCCCGAACGAAGTTATGAGCTATTTAGAAACAACTGCGCAATTCTACGCTGAAGCGGCGGAAACTCCTCAAGTTGGGCTGTGCTGTGTGAGCACTCCACCCCTGAAATTGCCCGGATTAAAAGTTCCTGAAATCATGAAGCAGATGAACTATGGCTGTGGCTCAACCGTTCATCCTACGGAGTTATTTGGAGAACCTACCGTACTCTATATCGGGGTGGGAGGCGGAATCGAAGCCCTTGAGTTTGCTTATTTTTGCCGTCAACCGGGAAGGGTGATAGCGGTAGATCCAGTAGCGGAAATGCGACAAGCTGCTACCCGAAATTTACACCGGGCTGCGGAGGAAAATGAGTGGTTTCATCCTGATTTCGTGCAAATTTTGGCCGGAGATGCGTTTGCCTTGCCGATGCCGGATGCTTCCGTCGATGTGGTAGCACAAAATTGTCTATTTAATATCTTTGAGCCAGGGGATTTGCAATTGGCTTTATCGGAAGCCTATCGAGTTTTAAAACCCGGGGGACGATTGATTATGAGCGACCCGATCGCCACGAGCCCGATTCCCTCTCATCTCCAACAAGATGAACGATTACGCGCCCTCTGCTTATCCGGTGCACTCCCTTACGAACAGTACATTCAGCACTTGATTGGAGTCGGGTTTGGTCAGATTGAAATTCGCGCCCGTCGTCCCTACCGGCTGTTAGATACCCGAAATTACAACCTAGATCAACCTCTATTATTAGAAAGTTTAGATTCCGTATCGTTCAAGGTCCCGATTCCGGAAGATGGGGCTTATGTATTTACCGGAAAAACTGCCATTTATGCCGGAGAGGATGCCTTTTTAGATGATGGGGGCGGACAGCTGCTACAGCGGGGAATTCCGGTAGCAGTTTGTGATAAGACTGCGGCCAATTTAGCCCAGAAATTACCCCCGGATCAAATGATAATTACGGACTCTACCTGGCATTACACCGGCGGCGGATGCTGCTAAAAAGGGTGATAATCTGCCCCCATTGAAAGGTACTCAATAGCAAGTGTAAGGGGAGGGGTTCTGAGTGCCGGGGTTATTTTAAGGAGTCGATTTTGTGAAATTCGTCTGAAGATAGATGACAGCGGAGGTCTCGGGTAGACAAACTGAGAGTAAATTCTGCTATAGAAGGACCGATTTTTATGGAGCGACCTACAAAATCAACAGAACGAGATCGCCGCGTGGCAGAGGAAGCTATTTCTCACGAAGAAGCAAATTTTCCTGAAACTCCCACGGGGCAAAAGCTGGTTAAACAAACGAAGATAATGGCTGGATTTTTCCTATTAATTGTGGGGGTACTTTTCGGGTTATTGGTAGCTTCTTTTTCTTCGGTAGAGGAACCTACCGCTAACCCCAATAACTCCAATCAATTGAATCAATAAGAACAGTTAAAATTGTTCTATTCAAACCCAATCAAATCCCAGCTTCAAGGGCGATCGCCGCTACTAAGGAGGCAAGGTTGCGGATGGATTCGCGATCGCCTACGCCAGGAGATCTATTTTTTTGAGTCTCTTAACATTAATCATGAGCAAATCCGGGGGGTTCCGTCTTTGAAGGAACCCCCACGACCGAAACTCAACCGGCGATCGTCACGCCATCATAGCAATGCCATCTTGAGCGATCGCCTCCTCCACCCATAACTGGGCGTAGCCCGAGGTATAAACATTGTAAGTATCGTTGCCGATCACCTGAGTATCCCCAGCAACCCAATTGCCCGATGCAGTCACAGCGTTGGTCTGTTCCCCTTTCACAATCACGCGATTGCGGCGGTCCGAAAGGTGGAGAACATGAAGCTGATCCAGGGTCAAGCTATTATTGCCACCATTGAGATCAATCGTCTCAATGTCGTGAATCCGATTATTGGCAATCGTCCTCAAATCGAAAGCGAAATTATCCCCATCCAGACGGAGAGTATCTTCTCCACTGCCACCCTCCAGGCGACGGAAGTCACTGTCAGAAATCGCGATTAGATGGTTTCCCGAACCGCCATAGATGACGTCAGGACCTCCCGCACCAATGAGGGTATCGTCCCCTTGTGCGCCGACAATCACATCGGCCCCAGCCGTTCCAGTCAGAAAATCGTTACCGACTCCGCCATGGTGGGTGACATCACCTGTGAAATCGCCACCATACATGACATAGGTTTCCCCAGCATTCTCCCGGGTACCGTTGGGACCATCACCTTCGGGCGCACCGACCAGGACATCATCGAACCCATCACCATTGACATCGCCAGCACTGACCGATCGCCCAGTTCGATTGTTAGCCTCAATTCCGTAGAGGGTAAACCCATTGGTGCCATCAATCTGCTCGAAATTTAGGGATGGGCTAAAGGTAGTTCCTCCAAAGAGAACGTAACTTTGTCCAGCTTCCTCTTCACCCTCCAAACCCGGTGCTAGGGAAGCGTTAATAATCAGGTCATCATAGCCATCGCCGTTGATATCTCCTGCATTAGAGACGGACCTGCCGCTCAAGTCACCAGCGTTGATACCGGAGATGGTAAACCCATTGGTTCCATTCAGATTGCCCAGCTCAAGGGTAGCCGGTAAGTTAGTAGAACCAAAAATCACATAACTCTCCCCAGCTTCATTATTGGCTCCTTGCGCGCCAATAATCATGTCATCCAAGCCATCGCCGTTGATATCGCCTGCGTTGCTCAATGCTCGGCCACTCAAGTCACCAGCATTGATACCTAAAATGCGGATACCATTAGTGCCGTCTATTTCCGCCAGGTCAACTGTGGCGTTAAAGGTGGGACCCCCGTAGACTAGATAGGTTTCGCCTGCGGCTTCCTCGTCATCGTCATCAGCTTGGGGAGCGCCAATCAGCAAGTCGTTATAACCATCGCCGTTGAGATCTCCCGCACTCCGGGGCGATCGACCACTACGATCACCGGCCTTACTGCCGAAAACCGTAAACCCATTCGTCCCGTCGAGCTCCAAGTTGGCAAGGTCCATCTCGGCGTCAAAGGTAAAGTCAGATCCACCAAAGATGACATAAGTTTCTCCCGCCTCCGGCCTTTCATTATTAGGCCCATCAGCACTGAACGCGCCAATCAGCAGGTCATCGACGCCATCACCATTAATATCACCGGCGTGGACATCTCGGCCACTCTGGTCTCCTGCTTCGCGGCCAAAAATAGTAAAGCCATTGTTCCCGTCCAGGGTAGCGAGGTTGATGGGGGCATCAAACTGATTACCGCCAAAGATGATATAAGTTTCTCCCGTGTCTGGCCTGTCATTATTAGGCCCATCGGCAAAGCGCGAGGCTACCATAATGTCGTCAAAGCCATCGCCGTTGAGATCCCCGGCATTGCTGAGAGCTCGTCCGATAAAGTCACCTTCGTCAACGCCGTAGATTGCAAAGCCGTTGCTTCCGTCCAGGTCCCGTAAGTCTATTTGCGGACCGATGTCGGGACCACCGAAGATCACATACCCTCGACCCGCGCCGCTTGCTGTGCCATCAGGGCGATCGCCAAAGCGCGTGCCAATTAAGATGTCATTGAACCCATCGCTGTTGATATCCCCCGCAGAAGAGATATTTCTCCCGCTCAAATCCTCTTCGTTCTCACCGTAGATGACTAATCCCCCGTAGCCTAAACTCATGTTGCTTAAGCTAATATCTGGGGCAGGAAGGGGCGAAATTGCCTGGGCTAATGCTACCTGCCCGTCTGGTTCCCCTTGGTCAAATGCGGTGACCCGGGCACGATTGGGAATCGTTCCCCAGCGTGAGAGGATACCCGAGATAGTCAGGGTCGTGGTTTCTCCTCCTTCTAAACGGGGAATGGTCCACTCATCGGCAGCGGGGTCATAATTGTTCCCTTCCGTAGGCGTGAAGGTAATGTCACGCAGCCAATTGGGTAACGATTCAGTCACCGTGATGCCCGTGGCTGGCATTACCCCTTGATTGGTTAAGGTGACGGTATAGCTGAGTTCTTCTCCAATCGTTGCCTCTGCATCGCTGACGGTTTTGGTTACTTCCAAAGCAGCAGCAGCGGGAAACTCGACCGTTGCGATCGCCGGCGGACTTTGATTAACCCCATCACTCACTAGGATTTCGATCGCCCGAGGGCTCAGGTCAGGGTTGAGGGAGGTATTGTTGTACCTTACCCGTTGCAGCACTCGTTCGTAATTTTCCACTTCGTCAGTGCCAGTCAGACGGAGCTCCCCGTTCTCAAAAGTGGCGGTGATATTTGTCCCTTCCGTATCGACGCTGAGTTCTTCGGCATCCCCGTCAATGGGGTTAGTCAGCCGAATAGTGGCCTCAGTGAGAGTGTTATTTTCTGAGTCAGGGTCAGTCACCAAAGCATTTGCGGCGATCGGCACCCCTGCCACTTCCGGATCGAAGGTTACGCTCGTATCCACCCCAGGGGCGTCGCGATCGAGGTTGACCTCCGGCGGAATATTCTCCACAGGCGAGACACTCAGGTTGACCGTCCCATCTGCCAGGGAATACTCGGTTCCATCGAACCCATTCCAGGTAAAGGAAGCATCACCGGGAGCATCAGGATTCGGCGTAAAGGTGAGATTACCTATCTCTTCGGCCTGGATTTCTTGACCCTCTTCTACAGCAGCCCCATTCAAATTTAGGGTGCCATTTTCTGGCAGTGAGATAATTTGAATGCCTTCGAGGTTGTCTCCATCCGGGTCACTAAAGGCGTTGATGAAGTCATTGGGATCAAAAGTGTATGCGGTACCTTCCGGTGAGGTAATGGCGACATCACTCAGACTGGGTGGTTCATTCGCGCCATCATTGATGCCATCGTTGACAGCCAGTTCAAAGCTATCGCTGACGGTACCCCCTTGACCATCATCCGCAGTTACCTCAATTTCCAGGTTGCCAATATCTTCATTATCGGGCGTCCCACTCAATGTACCCGTTACTGGATCAAAGCTCAGCCATTCGGGTAAAGGACTCCCGTCTGCCAAGGTGGCGGAGAAGGTTAACGAGTCCCCATCCGGATCTCTAAAGGTATCCGTAGGCACCGCAAAGCTAAATTCTTCTCCCGGTGTGGCATTTTGGTCCCCTAATGGATTCCCCACCGTCGGCGGCTCATTCGCGCCATCATTGATGCCATCGTTGACAGCCAGTTCAAAGCTATCGCTGACGGTACCCCCTTGACTATCGTCCGCAGTTACCTCAATTTCCAGGTTGCCAATATCTTCATTATCTGGCGTCCCACTCAATGTACCCGTTGCTGGATTAAAGCTCAGCCATTCGGGTAAAGGACTCCCGCCTGCCAAGGTGGCAGAGAAGGTTAACGGGTCCCCATCCGGATCGCTAAAGGTATCCGTAGGCACCGCAAAACTAAATTCTTCTCCCGGTGTGGCATTTTGGTCCCCTAGGGGATTCCCCACCGTGGGCGAAAGGTTAGATTGGGGTTCCGGTTCCGGTTCGGGTTGAACAACCACAGGTGGTGATACCAAGGGAGGCGTTGGCTCAACGATAACCATGGGCGGTTCCCCTGTGGGTGTGGGATTCTGTGGTACTGGCCCAAGGATAATCCCAGGCTGTCCGGTTGCCACTTGGTTTTGCATTGCCTGGGGGAGGGGCCCAAAGATCACCGAGGGCGGTCCCTCTTCTCCTGATACTTCCGTTGCCATGTCTTCCGGTCGTAAATCTCCCATACCCAGGGTTTCTACCGGGGGAACATCATCCTGATCACACTCACAGTTGAGGTCCAGATCCATCGTAAAACGATCGGGAGTTAGGGTGGTGGCGTCGGTGTTATGAACGATCGCTAAAAAGTCGCCAGTCGTCCGATCTTGGACGATCGCATGGGCGGCATATTCTCCTTCCCCTTGGAAAATTTCTAAGTTGTCTAAGGTTTGACCTGGGTCTAATCCAATTAAGTCATACCCATTCCCAAAATCAAGAATATGGTCTGCCTCAGCCAGAGTAGGACTGCCGCTACTCACCCCGATCACAAAAACATCGGCACCGTCTCCCCCAATTAGGTTATCCGACCCCTTGTCCCCATAGAGAAGATCATTGCATTCTTCTCCATAAATCAAGTCATTCCCTTGACCCCCGCGAATGATATTACAACCGTTTCCGCCCAGGATAGTATCATCGCCTTCATTGCCGTGAAGATAGTCATTTCCCTCACCGCCTACGATGAAATCGTCACCCTCCGGATCCCCCACTTCGATCATGCCGGTGCCGCCGAAGATGGTGTCGTCGCCTTTGTCTCCAAAGAGGATGTCAGAACCGACGTTGCCCAACATCAGATCCTCACCTTGACCCCCGTAAATCACATCTACCCCGATGCCGCCGAAGATGGTGTCATCGCCGACATTACCTTGCATCAAGTTCACGCCGCTGTGACCCAAGAGCAGATCGTTGCCATCCAGTAGGACGCGGACTGGATCCGCAGGACCGCCGTAGATGGTATCGTTGCCCAGGTCCCCATGAACTGTATCGTTGCCCAGGTCCCCATGTAGCCAATCATCATCTTTGCCACCGTGGAGTAAATCATCAGCTTGTCCCCCGTAAACGGTATCGTTTCCTTCATTGCCGTTCAGGTAGTCGTTTCCGGTGTTACCAAAAATCAAGTCTTGATCGACTAACGGTCCAACTGGCAGGGGACTACCGAGACCGCCAAACACGTTGTCGTTGCCTTTATCCCCCCACATCGTGTCGTTACCTTTGTCGCCATACACCCAGTCGTCATCTTGACCGCCATGGGCGATGTCATCTCCTTGACCGCCATGCACGATATCATTTCCGATATTGCCGTTTACGGTATCGTTGCCTTGGTTGCCATTGATAAAGTCGTCACTTTCTAGACCGATGGTATAGTCATGTCCTCCCAGGGAAAGAATGGAATCCTCTTGTTCGGAACCTATAATTAGTTCACCGTATTCAGGACCAGCAATAAAATTTGAAGTCATAATTTTATCTGAATTTTATTCACGACAGCAGGTTATTTTTGAGCGCATTAAATCTATAAAAATCTGCCCCAATTAATGGTAAACAGGGAAATTAGGCCAAAGCTACAAAAAAAATTAATATCTTTGAAGACAGCTAAATTTAGATAATTTTCATTAATCCGCTCTAATATTTTCTTGTCTTAATTTTGTCCTTTAGTAGAGGAAAATGTCGAGGATAAATAAAAATTTCTCTCTGTGGGCATAAATAGGTTTAACTCCAAATGAAACTTAAGGAATACATTGGCGGAGATTTTTGAACAGATAGGAATTCCTTCTGTCAAATGGAGTATTCCTAAAGAATAGAAGAGCAATAAAACGACGTATTCCTAGGGGCAAGTACGGTGATAATTTAAAAATTGGCCGCCGCGCCAATTCGTAAAGAGAGAATTTTAGAAAGGACGCAGCTATTGCGATCGCCCCTGATTTTGAAGAGACTGGGCTACAATTGCGATCGCAATTGTAGCTATTTTTCTTCGGACTTTATAAAATCGGAATACCCAGGATGAGGCGATCAAAAAATACTTCGCGGCCCTGGTCAGGGGGCCTATTTTTAAAGCGGCTATAGGAAAATGCTTCGCATCCCTTGTCAGGGAGCCTATTTTTAAAGCGGCTGTTTTAGGGTCAGTCTAAATAAGCCGTCAAGTGCGCAAAGGGCTAACCCTAAATGAATTGGACAATTTTTATACAGGAGTGGGAGCATCTTGTTCCCTTGTAGCAGTAAAGAACAGGATCTCCAACGGATTCCGGTACTGGCATCGGAGGCTTGATATTTCAGCAGATGTATGCTATTTAAAAACACAGACAGAGTTCAAGGATCCGATTTGGAAAGAAAGAACTCAGGGTCATTCCCTAGAATTTCAGGTAAATCAAGGGACAATGCCTGCTCAAATTCAAGGACCCAAATCGGTCGATTTAATTGATTAATAGGAACGCTCAGGTATTCCCTTCGGCCTCAATTCTTGAAAATCGGCCTTGATTTTATAAAAAAAAATGGTAGAATTAATAGATTTTTTAAGTAAAGAAAAATTTTCAAGGATGAAGTAGAACTATCTACCCGAAGGAGTCAGCTATGAATTGATAATATCAAAACCCGCGATTAAACTCCGAGGAAAACTGATTTCTGAAGCCCCAACGGTCGAAAAGAAGAAACGAGGGGGAACGGTTTGAAGCTCAGGGAAAAATCCTCCGGCTTGGTTGTTGACGAATTGAGAGAATGAAGATAATTCCTGATCTAGAGCTAGAGCGAAAAACCAGGGAAGGTCTATCTAAAGACTGATTTAGCGGCGATCGCCTACCCAATATCCCCCAGATGTTGCTACTTTAACAATAAAGATTAAGCTGCGATGTAAGACGAGCGTAAAGAATCCCATTAAATCCCGAGGATGGCACAAACCCATTACCCGTGCCAATTGGAAATCTCAAACCGGCATCTAGCCGCTAACTGGAGGACCTAGGGATTCTCGAAACCAAAACATCTTAGTCAAAAAATAAAAAATTGAGCTGATTGCAACGAAGGGTCATATTTTCTATGGTTAGCCAAACTCCTGAAGCAGATTTTCAAGTTTCCTTGACTAACGCTCAAGCAGTGGTGCATCTACCCCCCCGCTTAAGCATAATCGAGGCAGTATCTTTTAAACAAACCTGTCATGAACTGTGTGAAAGTACCCCACTGCCAGAACGTATTATTCTGGATTTTAGCCAGACTACGTTTATAGATAGTAGTGGGGTGGGAGCCTTAGTCCGAGTGCTCAAGACCACCCAGACAGCGGAAATTGATTTAATTTTACGCAACGTGCAATCACAAGTGATGTCGGTCCTGTCTCTAACCGCATTAGACCAAGCGCTGAAGTTTGAGGACAATCCGGAATTGATGACGGGGACAGGGGGCGAAATCGGCTCGAAAGCGAGCTGGAAAGGGGATAGTATTGGAGAACTGCCTACCACTCATCCGTCCGTACGGTCCCGGGTAAAGCGATTGCTTGATATTGCCGGAGCATTGGTGGGGTTAGGAATTACGGGAGTAGTGTTTATTCCCCTGGCGCTCATCATCAAGCGCGATAGTCCCGGACCCATTTTCTTTAGTCAAATCCGGTGTGGTTGGATGGGAAGAAGATTTCGGATTTGGAAATTCCGCTCGATGTGCGAAAATGCAGAAGCGCTCAAGTCCCAAGTCCAAAATCAAATAGAAGGCCCTCTGTTTAAAAGTGAAACAGACTCCCGGGTAACTGGAATCGGGAAGTTTATGCGACGAACGAGCTTAGACGAGCTACCTCAGTTTTGGAATGTCCTGAAAGGAGAGATGAGTTTAGTGGGAACGCGCCCTCCCCTACCGGATGAAGTCGATCGCTATGAAGTCCCTGAGTGGCAGCGCTTAGATGTCAAACCGGGGATGACGGGAGAATGGCAAGTGAACGGGCGATCGCAAATTCGTACCTTTGAGGATGTAATTCGCTTAGATTTGGAATACCAAAAAAAATGGAGCCTGCTGTATGACCTAAAACTGATTTTAAAAACGATTGCGGTGGTGTTTAACAAAAATAGTGGTGCATACTAGGTCCTTAAAGGGAGTAGTAGGATGAAGGTAGAAGAAATCATTTTGACGTCTGGGCCTTCTACTTTCATCCTGGTAATTCTGGCCGTTACCAGAACCGATAAACCTTTGATCCCACTTTCACCTCCTTCAGATGGAAGCCACGGCCCAGACGTAAACATTCTTCATCATATAGAAGATGGTGTTACAAAATTTCGGCAGCTGGTGGAAGGGACTCGCTTCCCAGCTAGGAAAACGACAGGCTAAAGAGGAACGACCGCTCAAACGATCGCGGATGCAAGTCAAAACTGATCTCTACGCCCTAGCACAAGTATTGCAATGGTTAGAGGATGAAATCTACTCCCTACTTCCGCGCGATCGGTGGTGGCAGTATCAAACAGCCTTAGCAGAAGGCTTCACCAATGCAGTGCGTCACGCTCATCAAGACTTGCCGCCTACAACTCCTATTGAAGTTGAAGTCATCGTTTTTCCTAGCTATGTGGAGATCAAAATCTGGGATTACGGCCCCCCCTTCGATTTAGAAGACAAGCTCAAGTCCCGCTACGAAAATCCCAATGGAAATCCACTGGAGGAAGGAGGCAGAGGCTTGATCTTCATGCACCAATTAACCGATGAACTGCTTTACACTCGAATCGGGGACAATCGCAACTGTCTGATCATGCGAAAAAATTTCCGTTGATGAGCAAACTGATTTCCCCCTCCCATCTGCTATTTTCTTCTCTAAAGACAGGCGTTCGGATCCTCCTGCGAACTTTAGCCGCCGATCGCATTGCCACTATGATAGTACCCGTACCTGCTGATGATCCCGAGAGGCTCCAAGCCTTATGCCGCTATGAAACCCTCAATGCAGAGGCTCAAGCGGCTTTACAGGAACTCACCGATCTGAGTGCCAGAATTTTTCAGATGCCGATCGCCGCGATCGCCCTGGGTACCCCAGGCCACTGTTCAGTAAAATCCCAGGTTGGTGCAACCCCCGATGAACTCGACCTGGCCGCTACCTTATCTGCTTATCCCCTAGAACAGCGACGGCTGGTTGTTTTCAACCCCCTCCACAAAGCTAGCGAATTTCTCAAGAGCAATCGGGGCGATCGCAAACCAACCCTCTGCTTTTATGCCGGTGTTCCCCTGATCTCTCCCGATGGTTACCCAATCGGGACCCTATGCATCATGGACCGGGTGCCGCAACAGTTGAACCCGACCCAACAGGAAACGCTTCAAACCCTGGCAAGTCAGGCGATCACCCTCCTAGAACGCCACCTTGTGCCACCTCCCCCGCCGGAGGCTCAGCCGCAACTGCTAGATTTTCTTAACCAGACTCATGATGCTATCCAAATCCTGCGGTTAAGCGACCAACGCCTGCTTTATGTCAACCCAGTCTGGCTACAAACCCTCGGCTATTCCCTAGAAGAAATCCCCTCCCTGTATTGGTGGGACATTCTCGACCCCGCCTCATTTGAAAACGGCTCTACTATCTTAGAAAAACTCCGCCTCGGGGAATCCCTAACCCAAATAGACTTAATTTTCCTCACCAAAACCGGCGATCGCGTTTGGGTGGAAGCCAACTTCTCCTCTGTGTGGGAACCCAACCAACAGGATCACGCCGTCGGCCTCTTCCGCAACGTCACCGGAGAACAACAAGCAAGGCTCAAATACGAACAACTCTTTGAAAATACCGCCCTCGGACTCTTCCAACTCAACCTGGAGGGCCGTTACTCTCAAATTAACTCCGCCCTAGCCAAAATGTATGGCTATGACTCCCCAACCCAATTTTTATCTCGGGTCGAACATCCAAGGCAGCTATACCTCCAACCGAATGAATGGGCGGATTGTCTGCATCTATTAGAAACCCAAGGCCACCTCGTTCATGAGGTGGAGGTTAAACGCTCAGATGACTCTACAATCTGGATTTCAGAAAATATCCGACCCTTAATTGATATTAAAGGTCGCACCGTCGGCTATGAAGGTTTTGTGCAAGATGTCACCCGCAACAAGCAAGCAGAAGCCACGGTACAACTGGCTAAAGATCAACTCCAAGCCGTCTTGGATGCAGTTCCGGGGACCGTTTCTCTGATTAGCGCCGATTTCCACTATTTGGGAGTGAATCGCCATTTAGCGGCGACTTACAATTTGCCTCTGGCTCAATTTATTGGTCGAGAAGTCGGCTTTCGCCAATCCGCTTTTGGACAATTCGTGCGAGATTTCTTTGCCACTCAATCCCGAGAAGCCTCGATTGAAATTGATTCCGAAGTTAATGGGGCATTCCGCAGCGATTTGGTGATTGCCAAGAAGTGGCTGGAGGACCAGGCGGCGGTTTTTGTGGGGATTGATATTACGGAACGTAAGCGGGCTGAGGCCGCCCTAAAAGCTGAACTCGCAGAGGCGGCAGAATATGTGCGATCGCTGCTGCCGTTGCCGTTGAGCGAACCTGTCCCGATTGATTCGCGCTTTATTCCCTCTCAACAGTTAGGGGGAGATTGTTTTGATTATTATTGGCTCGATGACGATAATCTGGCAATTTATCTGCTGGATGTTTCCGGACATGGGTCTCGGGCGGCCCTCCTCTCAGTTTCGGTCTTAAATTTATTGCGAGCTCGCTTTCTTCCCGGGACTGATTTTTATCAACCTTGTCAGGTCCTGACTGCTCTCAATCATGCAATTAAGATGGAGCGTCAGCGGAATATGTATTTTACAATCTGGTATGGGGTCTATAATCAGGTGCAACACCAACTCATTTATTCCTGTGCCGGACATCCCCCAGCAATTTTACTCTCCAAAGAGTTTCAGGTCCAAAAGTTGCGAACGGAAACTTCGGTGCCGATTGGAATGTTTCCTAATATTAAGTATGAAAATGCTATCTGCCAGATAGAGGCAGATAGCTCGCTTTATATTTTTAGCGACGGCATTTATGAAATTAATGAACCTGATGGGTCAATGTGGAGTCTGGATAACTTTATCGATTTACTCGCTAGATGCGGTCCGAGTGATTCGTTTAATCTGGATCAAGTGTTAGAGTTGGTTCGCCAAGTCTGCGTCAAAGATACTTTTCATGATGATGTTTCTTTGTTGCAGGTGAAGTTTGATTTTTAGCGGCCTCGGGAGTGCAACCTCCCCACCTGGAAGCGGGGAGAGGTTTTCCTTCGGTCTGGGCCGGAGGGAACGGCGATCGCCCTACGGGATGACTTAGAGTTTTGGCTCAATCCGGTTTAGAAAGGACGTGTTTTTCAAATTCCTCTCGGTTGGGAAAGACCTTCATAATTTTATCCAATCCGGCGAGTTCTAATAGCATTTTGACTTGCGTATTGATGGAACACAAAAATAGCTTTCCTCCAGCAGCTTGAACGGTTTTAATGGCAGCCACAATGGCTCCTAAACCGGAACTGTCCATGAAACTGACATCTTGAAAATCAATGAGGACAATTTCAGCGCCTTCTGCCAGGTAATTGCTAATTTCTCGCTCAAATTGACCCACCTTAGTCCGATCTAAAAGGCCAACGGGTTGGACCACTTTAACCACTGGACTCATCCTTATTAACCCCTACTTGATTTGACAGGTATCACGGGCTAGGTTTGACTTTTTAATCAAACGACTGGCCTAGAGACGATGATCTGGTGACCTTGACATAATTTTTATTCTACCCTTCAGGGGTGTTATTGCAGTTTAGCTCATCCGAGATCTCCCCTCACGGCTGCCTAGAAACCAAATTTAATATATGAGACTAGCGTCTATAATATACGCAATTGTTCACTCATGATTAAGGAATCCGGGCGGGGTCGATCCGGCCTGCGATCGCCTTGAGGAGACATCCATCGTCAAAAACCCCTAAAATTTAAAGTCTCAAATCCAATAGGCTTATAATCCATGACTGCGAATATCCTTGTGGTTGAAGATGAAGTCAAACTCGCTCAATTTATCGAACTAGAACTTAAATATGAAGGCTACCAGCCGATCATGGTTCGGGATGGGATTGCGGGATTGAAAGCCATCCAAGAATCCAGTCCCGATCTGGTCCTCCTGGATGGGATGCTTCCAGGACTCTCGGGGTTAGAAGTCTGCCGCCGTCTGCGAATCAGTGGCAATATGGTGCCGGTGATTGTATTAACTGCTAGGGATGAAGTCAGCGATCGCGCGGCTGGATTGGATGCGGGTGCCGATGATTATCTCGTTAAACCGTTTAGTCCCGAAGACTTAATTTCCCGAGTGAAGGCGCATCTACGCAGTCCGGTCGAAGTGGATCCGGATTTGTTACAATTTGCCGATTTAAGTTTGAATCGACGCACCCACGAAGTGCGCCGAGGCGATCGCACCCTCGAACTGACGGCGAAAGAATTTGACTTACTTGAATATCTGATTTCCCATCCCCGACAAGTGGTCAAGCGCGAGCAAATTCTCGAAAATGTCTGGGGTTATGATTTTATGGGCGATTCTAACATCATTGAGGTGTACATTCGTTATCTACGCCTCAAGTTGGAAGCCCAGGGAGAAAAACGCCTTATTCAAACGGTGCGAGGGGTGGGTTATGTTCTACGGGATTAAATCACGCCGGGGTTAACTGTGCCAATAGGCGGCCATTAAAAAAGTGCAACTCAATCGTTGCACTTTTTTAATGGCCGCAACTTTTCCCAGTAGTTAAGGGAAATGGCGATCGGGAACTTCCAAGTCACCTAAGTTTTGCTTCCCCTGGTTTTCTCCTCTATCACTGCCCGAAATATCGGGCATTATTCTTTTCTCCTACTGGCCCTTTCTTTACCTTGTCTTTACCCAAGTTTTCCTTAGTTTTAACTTATAAACCTGGGTAAATGAACAAATTTATACTACAATTTTGGTAATTATAAAAATGAGTTAAAAAATATTATAAAATCCCTGGTTTCTTACGCTAATAAATAAACTTCCTTAAAAAACTTAAAATCGGTAAATTAATCAGCATAAATAGAGCCTTTTTGTTGAAAATACCTCTTAAAATCAAAACCTTATGATCCAGACATCACTCGCTAAATTTTCCGTCACAGGGGCAGCATTGGCGCTCATGAGTCTCCTGAGCCTCTCGGCTTGTCGGGGGATAGAAACCTCAGCCCATAGCCGGGGGGGACCGCGTGAAATTAATAGTTTGAGCTTGGATGGTTCCAGTACAGTTTTTCCCATAGCTGAGGCAATGGCGGAAGAATTTATGAAAACCCACCCAGGGGTGAGAGTCACTATCGGAATTTCCGGTTCGGGAGGGGGTTTTAAGAAGTTTTGTCGGGGAGAAATAGACATTGCTAATGCCTCTCGGGCAATTGATATTAACGAACGAGAATTGTGCAAAAAAAATGGCATTGAATATATCGAACTTCCCATTGCCTATGATGGAATTTCTGTGGTAGTCAATCCCGCTAACCACTTTGTAGACTGTCTCACCGTGGCGGAACTCAAGCGAATCTGGGAACCTTCGGCAGAAGGAAAAATGGTCAACTGGAACCAAATTCGCTCTACATTTCCCAGCCGTCCACTGCGGTTATTTGGTCCGGGCACTGACTCAGGCACTCACGATTATTTTACCTTAGCTTTGGTGGGGGAGGAACAATACAGCCGAGGCGATTATACCGCTAGCGAAGATGATAACCTAATTGTACAAGGAGTTGCCGCCGATGCAGAAGGTCTGGGCTTTTTTGGCTATGCCTACTATAAAGAAAACCAAAATAAGTTAAAATTAGTTAAAATTGATTCTGGTGAAGGTTGCATTGCACCGGGTCCAACCACGATTACGGATAATAGTTATAAACCTTTGTCTCGTCCGGAATTTATCTATATCAAAAAATCTGAAGCAGACCGCCTTGATGTGAAAGCCTTTGTCGAATTTCATCTAGCCCCCGAACATCAATATTTAATATCAGAAGTGGGTTATGTCCCTCTTCCAGAAACCTTGATGGCAGCCGTCCGAAACCGCTATAAATTAGGTAAAACTGGGTCGGTTTTTGAGTCGGGTTCAACTGTTGGAATTAACCTCAGTGATTTATTCAAAAGGGAAAACTAAAAAAATTCCGCTAGAATTAACCCGGATCGTTACTAGGGAAACCCCAAGGGACATCCTTAGCAGTTTGGCGAACCCCGATTGAGTTGATATTGGATCAGGTATTTTATGGAGTTTCATCCCTTACCCCCGCGACTCCCCGAGGGAGAGTCTTGGCAGCGAAACCTGCAACGGCTTACCTGGATAGAACGGTGTTTACACCTAATTTTAGCTGTTATAGCGGGGATTCCGATTTCTATTTCGGTGGCGATCGCCGCTGTTTTTCTCTTTGAAACGGTTCTATTTTTTCAAACGGTTCCTGTCTGGAATTTTTTCAGTGATACCCAGTGGACGCCGCTATTTCCCAGTCAAAATTTCGGAATATTAGTCCTGGCAAGCGGCACCCTCCTCGTTACGGGAATTGCCAGCTTTTTTGCGGTCCCTATCGGATTGTTAATTGCTATTTATTTAGCCGAATATGCCAGCGATCGCCTGCGTTTGACGGTTAAACCTCTTTTGGAAGCCCTATCTGGAATTCCTACGGTAGTTTATGGGTATTTTGCCTTATTAGTAGTTACTCCTATTTTGCAGCAGTTTATCCCCGGATTGGCGAGATTTAATGCTTTAAGTGCAGGCTTAGTCACGGGAGTGGCGATCGTTCCGATCATCTCTTCCCTGAGTGAAGATGCTATCAAAAGCGTCCCGCACACCCTCAGAGAAGCGGGTTATACCTTGGGCTTGACTAAGGGAGAAATTCTAGCTCAAATTGTTTTACCCATGGCATTCCCGGGCATCGTGGCTTCGTTTATGTTAGCAGCTTCTCGCGCCTTGGGAGAAACCATGATTTCGGCGATCGCTGCCGGACAAAATCCCCAACTTACCCTCAATCCATTCGTTCCTCTTGCCACCATGACAGCCTTTATTATTCAGGTGAGTTTGGGAACCGTGGCGTTTAATTCCTTAGCCTTTCAAACGATTTTTACCGTGGGAATGGTGCTATTTTTAATTACCCTCGGACTAAATAGCTTTGGGTATTGGCTAGTTCGTCGCTATCAAACTGCTATGAATCAAGAGATTGTTCCCACCCAACTTTCAGAAAACCCCTTCAAATTTTACGCCCCCTACGATGGGGAGTTTTTTTCAGGGAACAATGGATTAGGGGGTGTTAAAACCCGTCCGGATGCTGAGTTTAAAACCCCTTTAATCCGTCGCCAGGGGTTGGACCGAGGTTTCGAGGCCCTCAGTGCAGTAGCCATCCCCATTGCCCTAGGCATCCTCGCCCTCTTACTCCTCGATGCCTCTCGGCGGGGTTTGCCTCATTTAACCTGGCAGTTTATCACCAGCTTTCCCTCCCGCAACCCCCAAGAAGCGGGAATTTATCCCGCCCTTATCGGCAGCTTGTGGCTATTAGGATTAACTGCTTTATTTGCCTTACCCATTGGCATCGGAACTGCCATTTATCTCGAAGAATATTGTGCTAATACCGCCCTAAATCAGTTCCTCGAAATTAATATTGCCAACTTAGCGGCTGTTCCCTCAATTCTCTATGGTTTATTAGGGCTAGAATTATTTGTGCGAGTCCTGGCCCCCATTACAGGTGGACCGAGTTTACTCTCTGCTGCCCTCACCTTAACGGTGATCATTTTACCCATGTTTATCGTCACCACTCGTTCTGCCCTGCGGGGCATTCCGGGAGGTTTACATCAAGCAGGTTATGCTATGGGTATGACTCGCGCGCAGGTGCTGTGGCATATCGTGTTACCGGCTGCTTTTCCCGCTACCCTAACCGGCGCACTTCTAGCCTTAGCCCGTGCGATCGGTGAAACTGCCCCTTTGATTGCCGTGGGAGCATTATCCTTCGTATCCTTTGCCCCTCCGTTGTCCTGGGAGGGAGTCTATAGTCGATTTACCGCCCTGCCCTTTCAAATTTTTAACTGGATTTTGCGGCCTCAATCCGCTTTTCATGACAATGCTGCTGCCGCTATTCTGGTATTAGTTGGCATTTTATTAATTCTAAACATCTGCGGAGTTTTTATCCGTGAAAAGTGTAGAAATTAACTCTAATTTATTTATCTCTAAATCCGTTGGTAACCTCAAAATAATTTTAGAAAAAACCCATGAATTTTACATCTGAGTATTGTTACCCCCCTCAATTGACCATTTTAAAAACTCGTGAATTGTCTGTATTTTTTGACAGAATACAAACTTTGGAGAATATCAATTTAAAAATTTACGCCCATAAAATTACTGCAATTATTGGACCCTCCGGTTGTGGAA
The DNA here is from genome assembly GCA_038321985.1 of Cyanophyceae cyanobacterium. Taxonomy (GTDB): domain Bacteria; phylum Cyanobacteriota; class Cyanobacteriia; order Cyanobacteriales; family Laspinemataceae; genus Laspinema. The sequence continues at coordinate 30,604 of JBBQFN010000012.1, forward strand.
AAACCACGTTAATTCGATGCTTCAATCGCCTTAACGAACTTTCCAATAATTTTAAGAGAACCGGAAATATTTATATGGGCGATCGAGAAATATCCAAATTAAACCCGGTAGAAATCCGTAGGCAAGTGGGAATGGTTTTTCAAAAACCTAATCCTTTTCCTAAGTCTATTTATGAGAACATCGCCCTGGGGTTACGAATCAACGGTTATCAAGGGGATATTGATGAATGTGTCGAACATTCCCTGCGTCAAGTTTTCTTGTGGGATGAGGTCAAAAATAACCTCTATCGAAGTGCATTAAACTTATCCGGAGGACAACAGCAGCGCTTGTGCATTGCTAGAACCTTAGCCTTAAAACCCGATATCATTCTGATGGATGAGCCCTGTTCTGCCCTCGATCCAATTTCGACCGCCCGAATTGACGAACTGCTGTATGAACTGAAGCACGATTATACGATTATTCTAGTCACTCATAATATGCAACAAGCGTCCCGTATTTCGGATATGACTGCTTTTTTTAATATTAAAACCACGGAAACCGGAGAAAAAATAGGCTATTTATCCGAGTACGATAAAACCGAAGTAATTTTTCACCATCCCAAACAGCAGGCAACTCAGGAATACGTCAGTCGCCGGTTTTAGTGTAAGGGTTCTCAGAAAAGGGCGATCGCCTCTCTCGTTACCCTCTACAACCGGAGTCCCCCAAAATTTTATTTTCCTCCCAGAGATTCATGCTAGACTAGAAAAGTTTTCATATTTTAATTTGAGCTATGTTTTGGGCTGACAAAATTGCGGAAAGTGCACAAGGTGAACAAATCGTTAATGATTCAAAAACCCCTTCGGGTCGAGTTCATGTGGGGTCCTTGCGGGGTGTAATCATCCATGATGTCATTTATCGAGCCTTGAAACAAGCAGGTAAGCCCGTTAAATTTATGTATGGCGTTGATGATTATGACGCCCTTGATACCGTTCCTAGCTATCTAAATCACGAAAAATTTGCCTCCTATTTGGGTCATCCCTTGTGTAACGTCCCCTCTCCCGATGAAAAGGCGACAGATTACGCCAAATACTTCATGGGGGAATTCCTAGAAGTCTTTGATTACTTAGGCGTAAAACCGGAAATTTATTACCTACGAGACTTGTATCGAACTGGACAACTTAACCCTTATATCGATACCTTCTTGCAAAATTCCCATCTCGTTCGTGAAGCCTATAAAGAAGTCAGTAAAGCCGATCGCCCGAGTAACTGGTATCCCTTCCAAGTCATCTGCGAAAACTGTGGAAAAATTGCCACCACCGTTGTCACCGACTACAACGGCAAAGAAGTATTTTATACCTGCGAACCTAACGCCACTAACTACGTCAACGGATGCGGAAATTCTGGCTGGGTTTCCCCCTTTGATGGCAATGGTAAACTCCCGTGGAAAGTAGAATGGGTTGCCAAATGGCAACTTGTGGGTGTTACCATCGAACTGGCAGGAAAAGACCATTCCCAAAAAGGGGGTTCTCGGGATGTTGCCAACGCCATTTGCCGAAAAGTCTTACAGAAACAACCGCCATTCCACTCACCCTACGAGTTTATTTTAGTGAATGGAACGAAAATGAGTTCTTCTAAAGGTGTCGGTTCGGCAGCGAAAGAAATCGCAGAATTATTACCCCCTGAACTGCTACGCTTTTTAATGTTGCGAACCCAACCGAAATCGGTGATTAATTTCGCACCCAATTATGAAACCACCACCCGATTGTTTCGGGATTACGACACCTTAATCGAAAAATATCAAGGCGATCGCCTGGAAAGTGGCGAAGACCCCAAACAGGACAAAGAATTACAACCCCTGTTTTATTCCCAGTTAACCGATGAAGTCAAAACCTATCAACCCTTTGATTTCAGTACCTTAATTTCTCTGCTGCAAGTGCCTCACTTGGATATTAAAGCAGAAATCCAAAAACGCTGCGAACAACCCTTAAACGAGGCAGATTGGGAGGTTCTTCATCAACGAATTGAGTCAGCCCAGAAGTGGTTGGATGATTACGCTGACGAAGAAGAAAAGCTGGTGCTTTATTTTGACCAAATCCCCGAACAAGCGCAAGAATTGACTGAGGAACAGGTGACTTATTTGGGGGAATTAGCTAAGAATTTAGAAGCTGCCGAGAGTTGGGATGGGGAAACCTTACAAACGATTATCTTTACGACCAGTAAAGGGTTAGAGATGAAACCGGGGAATGCTTTTCCGGCTATTTATTTGGCATTCATGGGTAAATCACGGGGTCCGAAAGCCGGGAATTTACTCTCGTATTTAGATAAATCGTTTGTGTTGGAAAGACTTCGCGGTGCAGTTGCCCTTAAACAAGGCGCTGCGGTGTAGTCGAATATTCTAAGAGTTCGTATTCGTAGTAACGACTTGCTGTCGTTTCCCCCTTTCGTAGTAACGACTTGCTGTCGTTTCCGGGTTCCATGTCACCGATTTTTGAATAAATTGTGACAACTACCAGGTTTCAAAACCCCTGGTGTTATAGCAACTTGTCCAAAATGTTCCTATTACGAACATCAGAAAGAGAACGACTGAAGTCGTTACTACGAACTCAGAGAAAAAACGACTGAAATCGTTACTACGAACTTATGAGAATTTATGAGTCTTGTAATGCTTTGAGTACCGTGTCGTGAATGGTCCCATTGCTAACTACAATGCCTTGATTGTTGATCATTTTTTTACCTTGACCAAAGGGTAAAGAATTGCCATGCATATCAGTAACGCGCCCTCCGGCTTCTTCGACGACGATCGCCCCGGCTGCATGGTCCCAGATATTCTCGCGATAGTCTGGGGTTTTGGGTGAGGGTAAGCGCATATATAATGCTGCTTGTCCCGATGCCACAATTCCATATTTAGCTTGGGAGTCCATCCGCACCGATTCGGCAGTGAATCCGACGGCTTTGGCTACGGAATTTTGTCTCGATTGGTCGCCGTGACTGGCTTCTACACTTTCTACAAACCGCATATTTTCGACATCATCAGCGGCAACGACTCGCAGCGATCGCCAGGTTCCTCCAGAGATGGGCATCATGGTAGCCCCTTCTCCCCGGACGGCTACAAATAAGGCCCCCTCTTCTCCCGTCTCTAAAGAAAGGGCGGGACAAGCCATGACTCCAACTTTCACCTCGTTATCTTCAATTAAGGCGATCGCCACCGCATATTGATCCTGTCTCAAAAATCCTTTGGTCCCATCAATGGGGTCTAGGGTCCAAAATCTGTGCCCCACCTCGCCATTACCGCGATCAATCCAATCAGCAACCTGTTCAGGGGTGGCATCCGGGACTAGGGACCGCACATGATTCGTGACTTTGGTCAGTTGTTCGCTATTGGTCCGTAGGTCCGCTGCATCTTCTTCTCCGACTACCGAATCCTCGGGAAATGCCTCCCATAAGGCTTTGCAAATCAACGCCTGAGACCCGTAATCTGCCACGGTTACCGGGCTTTTATCGATTTTTTCCATTGCCACGGGAATCTCCCGACGCACGTCCTGGCAGAGTTTGGCCGCGGCGATCGCCGCCTCGATGGCAACTTGTTTTTCCCGTTCGTATGACATCCTAAACCTCTTCAAACAAATAAAGACGCGACGTCGCGTCTCTCAAAACTTTAGACCCTTGCTAGTCCAGCGTCTAGTCAGATTAAACGATAAAGAGCAAAACGATTCCACCGATGATCATCCCGCCACTCATCAAAAAGGACCAGAAGCGATGATAACTATTCACCTGGGTCTCATTCTGGGTTTCTAACTGGATCAAATCCATCCAGGGGGCCACTCCCCGTCGAAACCACCCCAAGGTATGAACCTGCATTCCGATCAGGCTTTTCACCTTCTTCATGCCAAACAGGAAATTCCCAATCGGACCAAACCGAGAGGCATAGCGCAGAAATAGCAATCCACTGGGGTCTTGTAGTTTCAAATCTGACCCGAAGCTATATCCGGCATCTCCCCGTCCAATCAGTTGGCCTTTGAGTTTAGCCGGTTTACCCCGCAATGGACTGGCGTAGGGGTCCGCCATTAAGGTGAGAATATCGGTTTCTGGGGCGCGATCAAAGTTGGGGAACATGACAAAGGTTTTCAGCAAAAGGCCGATTCCCAAGCCCAGTAATGGATAGGCGAGATACGCAAAGTTTCCTCCGGGTAGGGGTAAGGCAAACCAGGCGATCGCCCCGGCAAATAACCCAATCATTGGGGCAGTATAGAGGAATAAATCCCCGACAAAACTGCCGTATAATTTACTCTTACTCAGCGTCCGGCCTTCTCCCATAATCCGCCCCATGTCGAACTCGATGTCTAATCCCAACTGTTCGGCATAGGTACTTAAGGCGCGAACCCGCTTGCCAGTTAAAGGGTGAGTCGAGTTCAACTCCATCCACCATCCCCAGGGATTAAACATATCCCAGAGAAAGACTCGCCCAATTTGGTCCGGTTTGCTGGAAATCCGATAGGTGGTACCTGTGGAGGTGGCGGCTTTATGGTCGTAGATGCCTAATGCCCGAGTTCCTTCCACTAACCGGCTGGGTTCTGTGGCTTTTTGCCCTTCCTCGACTAAGCCATAAGCAATTTTAACCAATGCCCGAGAGAGGGCGTTGGGGTTGCCGGTGGTTTCTGCTGCAAAGCGATCGGCATAATATTCCCGAGTTCGGGAGAGGTACAGCAGCAAATAGGTTCCTACTATGTAAAAAATGTAGGCAACCATCGCCACTTGACCGGCGATATCCTTGGCTTTTTCCCCCCCACGTCCCATCCGACGGGCAAACACATAAATCAAATAGGTAATCTGCACTAAAGTCGAGGCGACTGTCATTACCGCAAAGTCCCAATGGACGATGTGACCCAATTCATGGGCGTACACTGTGGCCGCTTCATCATCATCAAGATAGGTAAAGAGTCCCTCGCTGACGACTAAACGGGCGCTATTGGGGAGAGATCCATAGGTAAAGGCGGTGGGGTTTTGGTCGGCGATAATGCCTAAACGCGGTTGTTTCAGCTTGTTATCGGCACATATACGCCGGATAATTTCTGCCGACTCGGGACTCTTGCGATCGAGTTCCGTGAGGTCGATCCAGCGGGTCTTATATAGCCACTGCTGAGTTAAATCCATAATCCAAGGGGATAGGAAAAAGGCAGCGATATTAAAGACGAGGGTACCGACAATTGAGATCACTAAGCCCATCCCTGGATTCTCGCTATTGAGAATCAGGGAAACACCTAAACACAACACAAAAACCATCCCAAACATTAGGGTCATGGTCACCACTGAAGCCCAGGCGAGATTGCCTCCGACTCCAGTCATCATCAGCTTAACGCCCGTAGTACCGCTACGTCCCGCTTTCGGGAATGAGGATTCAGCCATAAACACTCTCCATGTCACGATTACACAATGAACAGATTCAAAACACCCAAAGCTCAGTGATTTTGTCAAGCCTCTGGGGAAAGTTCTTTATGCTTTCTGTCATAACCTATGGTTGGGGGTTTTTGGCCTAAAACTCTACAAAAGTTAAAGAATTGGCTATAGCATGAAACAAGTTAAGACCGTTGGTTAAAGTAAAAGTCTCATCACCGTTGGGTTAAATCGGGTCTGGATAATGGGATCAGGCGTGAGGTATCCGAGGTTAATCATCCCCTCTTTTGGAAGTGCCGATCGCCCTGCCAGATTCTTTTCTCTAGGGTGGGTATGAAAAACTGGAGTCTTAACGGGAAAATCTAGGGGATAAAATTACGATGACATCGATGCAAATTGGTTCGGCAAATTTAGTCACGATCGCTCAATCTACAGCGATCGCAGCCCAGAAATTAGGGGTACTTTCAACGGAGGCCAAAAATCAGGCAATTGAGGCCGTTGCCCAATCTTTAGAAGCAGCTGCTTCGTCTATTGTCCAGGCCAACGCGGAAGATTGTGAAATCGCCCAAGGGGAAGGCATTTCTAAACCCCTTTACAACCGCTTGAAAATGGACCTGACCAAACTGGAGGCGACAATCGCCGGAGTCCGAGATGTAGGCAAACTCCCGGATCCAGTTGGGGATATCCAAATTCATCGGGAACTGGATCAAGGTTTAGTTCTCAAGCGACTTTCTGCACCTTTAGGGGTAGTTGCTGTTATTTTTGAGGCTCGTCCCGAGGCAGCGATTCAAATTTCGGCTTTGGCAATTAAGTCAGGAAATGGCGTCATTTTGAAAGGGGGAAAAGAAGCGAGCAATTCTTGTGGAGCAATTGTTAAAGCAATTCGGCAAGGGTTAGCACAAACCGAAGTTGATCCCGATGTGGTGCAATTGTTAACCACGAGAGAGGAAACTTTAGAGTTATTAAAGTTAGATGATTTTGTGGATTTAATTGTACCCAGAGGGTCGAATGAGTTCGTGCGCTTTGTGCAGGATAACACTCGCATTCCGGTACTGGGTCATGCGGAAGGAATTTGCCACCTGTATGTGGATGCGGGGGCCGATCTGGAGAAGGCGGTGGCGATCGCAGTGGATGCTAAAGCTCAATATCCTGCTGCTTGCAATGCGATCGAAACTTTGCTAGTCCATGAGGCAATCGCCCCAGAATTTTTGCCCCAAGTTGCCGCTTCACTGCAAGGGCGTCAGGTGCAATTGCGCCTCGATGAAAAAAGTCAGGATATCTTAAAAAATACCCCCAATCTAAAGGATTGGGAACCGGCAACCGAGGAAGACTGGAAAACTGAATACACCGACTTGATTCTCTCGATTAAAGTGGTCCATTTCCTAGAAGAGGCGATCGCGCATATTAATACTTACGGATCCGGACATACGGATGCGATCGTCACCGAAGAACAATCCGCCGCGGATATCTTCCTCTCCCAAGTTGCCTCTGCCGGAGTCTTCCATAATTGTTCCACCCGATTTGCCGATGGGTTCCGCTACGGTTTCGGTGCCGAAGTTGGAATTAGTACCCAAAAAATGCCGCCCAGAGGCCCTGTTGGACTCGAAGGGTTAGTCACTTACAAATATCAATTAGTGGGGAATGGTCAAGTCGTGGCAACCTATTCCGGCCCTGAAGCTAAACCTTTCACCCATCGCAATTTATCTGAATGAAGGTGAGGAAACCGTCTGGGGTAGAATTGCCCAGTCAGTCTAATAATTTTCCGCCGGTTTTGAGGAACTATTCCCTGAACCGGCTTTCCTTTTTTTGGCGATTTTTGACCCTTTCATCCCATTCATCCCCTGGAGGGAATGCGCTCATTTTTTGGCCTGCGTTGGGGCATTGTTTTTGTTAATATACTGATAGGTTAAATCATCAACGGTCCAAACTTTATTTTGTTTAACCAGCTTCATTTGCACCGGAACTTCTCGACCATTTTTAGAAATAACGGTGACATCAAGACAGTGAACATTATCCTCGGTGGTGGGAATTGACATGGTAGTGCGCTGATACTGATTCAGTTTGTGGGTTTTGATGAACTTAGCAAATTGTTGTTTAGAGGTTTTCGCTTTAAAGCGATCGGTGGTGGACTGATACGCCCCAGTGACATCCCCTTGGGCAATTTGGGCAAAAAAAGCACTGATCGCCTGGGGTAACCCTTTCGTTTTGGAAAAAATAATCAGGGAAACACTAATCCAAATCAGGACGATTCCCCCGACGATTACACCCAATCCAATTCCGGCATACGATAACCAAGGTTGCAACGATTCCACAGCGCTCTCCTAAAAGGACCGATAAAATGACAAAACAAATAATTTTGTCAAGGTTTTGAGGGATAACCTCTGTCTGGTCTTACCATAAAAAAGCCCCTAGAGCAAGGGTTCCAGCTTAAGGGTCGGGGGTCTGGGTGGATTGGGGAGACTGGGTGTAGCTGCAAAAATTACCCCCAACTTCAAAGTACCCAATCCAGAAATCTTCCGGATTTTTTGGGCGGAGTCAGTACAGTGGATATTAGGGCGAAGGAACAGAATAATCCGCAAAGGAAAAAGAGAATCGGCAACCCCACCGAGAGGGGGTAAAATCTCTTAACCCTTTTACCCCTTATCCCCAATTCAAATATCAGGAGAAGTTACGATGACCTATCGGATACTGAGCATCGATGGTGGCGGAATTCGTGGTGTATTAGCCGCCCGAATGTTACAACGGATAGAAGAACGACTTGAGTTGCCGTTAAGAGAGCATTTTGATTTAATTGCGGGTACTTCCACGGGATCGATGGTGGGTGCAGCGATCGCAATGGGGATTCCCTGCTCGGAAATTGTCCAAATGTATCGGAAAAAATCTAAAAAAGTCTTTCCCTACAAAAGCCGATGGACGCTAAAGCGACTACCCTTAATCCTCAAGTATGGCCCTTCTTCTCCTAAGTTTTCAGAAGCGGGACTGGTCCGAATGCTCAAAGATTTATTGGGCAATAAACGCTTGTCCGATATTAAAGCCGTCAAGCTTTTAATTACTAGCTACGATACCATTGGCCGATCGCCAATCATTTTTAAAAGCTGGAAAGACAAATTTGCTAAGGTTCCTGTGTGGGAAGCCTGCCTCTGTTCTGCTTCTGCTCCCACCTTCTTTCCGGCACACCGATTACAGATAGAGGGTGAGATTCTCTCGGCCATTGATGGCGGTTTAGCAGCTAATAATCCAACCGCCTGTGCTGTAGCTGAAGCGATTCGCCTTGGTCATCGCCTAGAAGATTTGGAAGTGATCTCTATTGGTACAGGTGCGGCAACTCGTGTGATTCCCTGGGAACAAGCCCGGTCTTGGGGAACTCTCCAATGGATTTGGGGCGGTCGTGTGGTTAAAGTCATGACCGATGCACCTTGTGAAGTTTATCATTACATCACGGATTATGTGATTGGGGATAAATCTCGCTACGCCCGTTTGCAATTTCCCCTCGATCGCCGGTTAATTCATAAGCCCTTGAGCGATGATATGGACGATGCCAGCGATCAGAATATCAACAATTTAATTGAAGCGGCTGATGCTTACATGAATTTGGTTGAAGTTGTGGAATGTTTGGATGTGTGTTTGAGGAAAGTGACGCCTCAAATTCAGATTAAGGAACCAAATAGACGGTAATTTTCATCGGGATTCAGCTTAGCAAGACTTGGGAATTACCCTTAGAGAGGGGAGGGGCAATTTATGAATTCTCCCTCCCAGGGAAATCCCCGAAAGGGTGGAAGTTCTGATTCTAAATCCTGGCGATCGCCGTTAACTTGGGCTAATTCAGCCATCCAATACCGACCCATCGTACCTCCCTTTCCAGGGAAAAATTAGCTATAAAAAAACTCCTGACCTTTTCATCTTTGGTCAAGGAGAAATGGAGCGGGAGGAGTTTCGATACTCGCACCCTTATAGGAGGGTGAACTCAGCGATCGCCGGACCATTATAAAGCGGGAACCTTTGAGATCCAAAACCCCCACTCAACGATTTAGGAATCGGCCCTTTAACCGAAGCGTCCGCTCACATACTCCTGAGTTGATTCTTGCTTGGGATTTTGAAAAATATTTTCTGTTTTGTCAAACTCAACGAGATATCCAAATCGCTTCCCGTCTTCTGTCGCGTCTGCGTTAAAAAAGGCGGTATAATCGCAAGAGCGCGAGGCTTGCTGCATATTGTGGGTAACGATGACAATGGTGTAGTTTTCCTTGAGTTCCTGCATTAACTCTTCGACTTTCATGGTGGAGATGGGGTCGAGGGAGGCGCAGGGTTCGTCCATGAGTACAATTTCTGGATTAATGGAGATCGCCCGTGCAATGCACAACCGTTGTTGCTGACCGCCAGATAAAGATAAACCATTCGACTTTAACTTGTCTTTGACTTCATCCCATAACGCCGCGCGGCGCAACGAGGTTTCTACTAATTCATCTAAGTTCCCTTTATAGCCATTGACTCGCGCACCATAGGCGATATTGTCGTAAATAGATTTTGGGAAAGGATTGGGTTTTTGAAATACCATCCCGATCCGTCGTCGGACCTCTACGGGGTCGATTTTTTTATCATAGAGGTCTTGGTTGTAGTAGGAACATTTTCCCTGAATCCGAAATCCATTAATCAAATCGTTGAGACGGTTGAAGCAACGGAGTAATGTACTTTTCCCGCATCCGGAAGGCCCAATAAACCCGGTAATTTGTTGTTTGGGAATATTTAGATTCACCCCTTTGAGGGCTAGAGTATTTCCGTAATAAGCGTTCAGATTTTCGGTTCGCAGAATGGCTTCTGTTTGGGGTTCAGTTTGGTAATGAGAATGGGCTGTGTGCTGATCGAAAGGCATAAATTCACCTTGATTTTTACTGGATATTTCAATTTCAAGGCAGCTGTGTTTCTCACTTTCATGGAATTGCTCGCCAACAGCCTGCTGACAAACTCCTAAAACCAAACCGCTCTCATCCCCTAACTAGAGTTACAGCAGATCGGAAGTGAAATTTTCACAGGTCGTGGGTGCGATCGCACTCATCACAACTGCTTTGTTGATTGTTCTACACTGGAAAAAAATTAAACTTTGACAATCCTACCCTCAAGCAGAACGCTGTATTCTATCATACAGTTTTCTGAACTTTTAGCGTGAAAGCATTTTCCTTAATAAATGCTCCTACGAGTGGCCCAGCGAGCCAAAATACTGGTTATTAGAACCAACAACACTAAAATTAATGAGGCAGCCCAGGCTAGTTCTTGTTGACTGGCGTAGGGAACTGCTGCAAAGTTATAAACCAAAACCGCTAGAGAAGGGGCCGGTTCAAACAAGCCTTGAGGCCAGAAGAAGGTAAACAGGGCCGTGAAAATTAAGGGAGCCGTTTCCCCGGCGGCCCGAGCGATCGCCAAGGTTAGCCCGGTGATAATCGCCGGTAATGCTGCGGGTAAGACTACCCGCAAGACGGTTTGATAGTCAGAGGCTCCCACTCCCACCGAGGCCCATCGTACCTCGGGGGGAACGATTTGCAGGGCTTCATCTGTGGTTCTGACGACAATCGGTAACATTAAGACTGAAAGGGCAACCCCCCCGGCAAAAGCGGAGAACTGCTTCGTTGTTAATACAATGATACCGTAGGCAAAAATTCCGACAATAATCGAGGGAACTCCACTCAGGACATTTGTGGCAAAGCGAATCCACCGGGCGACGTGATTGGAACTGAACTCGGACAAGTAAACTGCCCCGAAAACCCCAATTGGAACACTAATGGCAACAGCGATCCCCACCATAATCAGCGTACCGGCGATCGCATTGGCAATCCCGCCCCCTTGCATCCCAGCAGAAGGGGGAAGTTGCGTAAACAAGTCTAAATTCAGGCGGTTAAACCCTTTGATCGTCACATAAATAATCACCGCAAATAACGGTATCAGGGTAATAACTAAACAGGCACCGGATAACAAGGTCATCACCCAGACAAACAGCGATCGCGGACTTTTATAGTTCCGCATTAGCTGCTGCCCATCTACGTTCGAGTTGTTCCAATTGTCGGTATGGCTTAGAGAAGGTTGGGACATATCAGGCTGGGTATTTCACCCTTAAAAAACAGCAGGGGTCATCAACTGAGGGTCTCTCTCTATCTAGAGGGTATAGACAAAAAACCGGATTCCTATCCCTAATTGGTTATATATAAAATTAAAGATTCTGTAAAGAAATAAAGAACCCCGGCTTCTAACCTCTATACCCATACCCTAAAATTTCTTGACTTGCCGAACGATTAACTCGGCACAAACATTGACCACTAAGGTGAGCAAGAATAAAACCAACCCTGCATACATCAAAGCAGAAATTTGCAAGCCTGAAGCTTCGGCAAACTGATTCGCCAACAGCGAGGCGATCGTATTCGCTGGAGCCAACAGAGAGAATTTCAGGTCGTTAGAATTCCCAATAATCATGGTAACCGCCATCGTTTCTCCCATGGCGCGGCCCAATCCCAACATGATCCCGCCCACAATCCCAGAAAAAGCAGCCGGAATCAACACTCGAATAATGGTTTCCCAGCGCGTGGCCCCCAAACCCAGAGACGCTTGCCGCAAATCAGGTGGAAGGGACACCAACGAGTCCCGCGAGATTGCGGTAATAATCGGCAAAATCATAATCGTTAAAATGATCCCAGCCGGTAACATTCCCGGTCCTACTGGACTCGTAGAAAAAATGGGCAGAAATCCTACTGTCTTGTGCAGAAAAATTCCGATGGGTTGCAGCAGAGGAATCAGTACGAAAATCCCCCATAGCCCATATACCACGCTGGGAATGGCAGCTAGCAGTTCCACCATAAACACCAGAACTGTCTGGGCTGATTTAGGGAGAAAATCTTCACTCAAAAAGATCGCTGTCCCCACTCCCAGGGGAATCGCTAAAAGTAGGGCGATCGCCGAAGAAACGAGAGTCCCATAAATCATCGGCAGGACCCCATACTCATCCCGTACCGGATTCCAGGAACTCGACCCCAAAAAATTCAATCCAAAGGCTCGGATCGCAGGAATGGCTTCGATCGCCACCTGGAGCGCCATCCAGACTAAAATACCGGCAATGGAAAACGCAAAAATACGCGTGAGCCAGAAAAAGCCCTTATCCATCACTCGCTCGGTTTGTAGGCGAGGCTGGATGGCTCTTTTCTGACCCAGATTTTCAGCTTCTCTAATCATTCTTAAAATAAATTCAGCTACTCTATCTGACTGCTCATAGAAGACATCGAAGCATAAAAGTCTGGAACGATAGCAAGCAGTTCAGTCCGCTTGCTATCTCCTTCAATCCCAAGACTTTACTGCTATGGTGTTACTTCAATCTCGTACTCGGGGCTAATTGCATTTGCTTTTTCAGCTACTTTTTGTCTGACATTGAGAGGGAGCGGAACATAACCCAATTCGGGGGCTACCTTTTGACCTTCATTCAAGCCATACTCGATCGCCGCTGAGAGGGCTTGAGCTTTTTGGGGATCGGAATAGTCTTGATAAGCCAGCAGCCAAGTATAACTAACAATTGGATAAGATTCTGCGCCCTCGGGATCAGAGATGAACGCCCGTAAATTATCTGGGAGTTCTACTGCTGAAAGGGTTTTACTTGCTGCCTCATCGCTGGGTACAACGAAGGTGCCTGCTTTATTTTCTAAAGCCGCCATGTTGATATTGTTGTTCTTAGCGTAGCCATACTCCACATACCCGATTGCACCGGCTGTTTGTTGGATAGAAGCGGTGACTCCTTCGTTACCTTTCGAGCCAATGCCCGTCGGCCACTCAACCGTGGTCCCTTCACCGACTTGTTCTTTCCACTTGGGACTAATCGCAGATAAATGTTTGGTGAAAACTCCAGTGGTACCACTTCCATCAGAACGATAAACCACAGAGATCGGCTGATCGGGTAGAGTTACACCTGGATTAGCTTCGATAATACGCGGGTCATTCCATTGGGTAATCTCACCCATCAGAATATCCACATACACTTCCCGAGAAAGCCGCAATCCTGTTTCCACTCCAGGTAAATTATAAGCCAAGACGATGCCACCTGCGGTCATGGGTAGCATCAGCACCTCCCGGTTCATGGTTTGGATTTCTTCATCCTTCATAGCAACGTCGCTGGCACCAAAGTCTACGGTGCCTTCCATAAACTGCTTGATGCCAGCACCACTACCGACAGACTGATAATTGACCCGGACTTGGGAATTTTTTTGATTAAATTCTTGAAACCACCGTTGGTAAATCGGCGCGGGGAAACTAGCTCCGGCACCTGTTAAGCTAACGGTTCCGGTTAAGGCGAGTTTGCCGGTATCAGCAGGGGCTACATTGCCCTCTGGTGCGGTGGCGTTGTCCGCAGTAGGTCCCTGGCAAGCCCCGACTCCAAAGGTCAGTGCAATAACAGACAGGGAGAAGGCCATTCGAGCGGGTTTGATGGGATTGGGTAAACGCATGATGTGAATGGGTAAGTTTTGGGTTTTTTATGACTCTGACGATTGCAGAATACCGCTTTAGGGTAAAGATTGGGTTAATAGGTGTTAAAGTCTCTCCCTTAAAAATCTTCCCCTCGGGCTGGCAATTCTATCTTATTCCTCTGCCCACAGGGTTTTGAGGTGGAAAACGTAGCAAATTTGACAACAAATTGGGTAAATCAATGATTCAGGGGGCCATCCTGCTCTGATTCACGATAAAACCGCCGTCAGTCCCCGCACCAAAACACCAGGGAGGGCTATCAGGTACTCACCTGTGAGGTACCCACAAGGGAAAAAAAGCGATCGCCCCTCTTTTCTCAACCTGTGCGATCGCCTCTATTCATTTCCCCACTCTCCCCCTGGATTCCCTTATGCCGGAACTTCAGTGGCGATCGCTTCTATCAATTTGCTCACCCGTACTTTAATTTCATCCCGCACCGCCCGAAATGTCTCCAAGGGTTTCCCATCAGGGTCTTCCAATTCCCAATCTTCAAACACTTCTCGCAATACCCAACCTTCGGGTAAATTCACCCCACACCCACAGAGGGAAATCACTGCATTATAATCCTCTGGCTTAAAATCAATTAACGCATCGGAGGTTTGATGAGTAATATCAATACCCACTTCCTCCATCACCTCAACCGCAGTCGGATGGACTCGACTCGCTTCTAAACCGGAACTGGTCACCTCAATTTTTCCCTCACCCAAGGTTTTAGCAAATCCTTCTGCTATCTGCGATCGGCAAGAATTCCGCTTGCAAACAAACATTACTTTTTGAGTCATGATTCCTCTGTCTTAATGGGGTAAAAATTATGGGAAAATTTAGAAAACCACTCTCGCCCCTAGGGTTTACTTGAAACTTGGAAAACAACGGGGGTCTTGTAAAGTTGCTTTATCAGGTTCTCGGGGAAACCAATTCGCTGTTTTCTTACAAACCTCTACCAGCATTAACATCACCGGCACTTCAATTAAAACCCCGACTACTGTTGCCAGTGCTGCACCAGAATTTAAACCAAATAGCATGACTGCGGTGGCGATCGCTACTTCAAAATGATTGCTAGCCCCAATCAGAGCAGCCGGAGCCGCATCTTCATAAGCCAGATTCATTTTTAATCCGGCAACGTAGGTGATTAAAAAAATAAAGTTCGTCTGAAGAAACAAGGGCACAGCAATTAACAGAATATGCAAGGGATTTCTAACAATTAAATCTCCTTTAAACGAAAACAGCAGTACCAAAGTGATCAGCAAGGCTGTAATCGAAACCGGAGTTAGATATTTCAAAAACTTCCGTTCAAACCACTGACGGCCTTTATTTTTAAATATCCAGTAACGGCTGTAAGTCCCGGCAGCGAGAGGCAATCCGACATAAATCAGCACCGATAAAACAATCGTTTGCCAGGGCACTGTTAAATCATTGGCAGCCAGTAACCATCTGCCCAAGGGAGCATACAAAAATAGCATTGCCAGAGAGTTAATTGCCACCATGACCAGGGTATGCCCCTGATTACTAAAAGAAAGATATCCCCACATCAGCACCATCGCTGTACAGGGGGCAATTCCTAATAAAATGGTTCCCGCGATGTATGAATTAGCAATGTCAATCGTCTCGTTGTTGATTATCTCCGTACCCACAATCAAGGGACGAAATAACCACCCTAAGAAAAATTGAGAAAAAGCGACCATTGTGAAGGGTTTAATTAACCAATTCACAATTAAGGTGAGCAAAACGGGTTTCGGCGCTCTAACTACATTGGCTGCCTGAGTAAAATCGATTTTCACCATGATCGGGTACATCATGAAAAACAGGCAGATGGCGATCGGAATTGATACCTGATAGAAGCTCATGGCATCTAGGGCAACCGCTACCCCTGGAAACAGTTTACCCAGGAGGATGCCTCCTAGGATGCACAAAAAAACCCACAGGGTCAGGTATCGCTCAAAAACACTAAGTTTCCCACCAGCTTGTACGGGTTGCTTCAAATCCGTGTTTGGCTCATTCACGAAACTTTGCCTCTTTCCTACTCTCTATCGCCTTGGATTATATATCAATAAAAGTTGATGAGTCAATCCCATTTCAAGAAAACTTGATATAAAGGATTCAGAGTATTGAAATGGCTTAGCCTAAAACTTAGCTTGTTTGGTAAGCAATTCGCCGATGGTTAAATCAAAGGCAGCTTTGCCGTCAAAAACTGTGCCCACCTTGTGTCGATGAAAATGGATGTAGGCCAAACGGTAGCCTTCTTCCGGTAGAGGGATGTAACCCACATTGGAAACCAGTTCTGGGGCTTTCTCTAGGTAAAATTCGACAAAAGCCTGAAGTGCAGGATTCTTCTGGGCGGCGTCGGCATTGACATAAATAAACAGGGGACGGGAAAGGGGCTGATATTGGGCGCTTTCCACGGTTTCCCGAGAAGGCATCATGGGACCATTTCCATTATCCAGAGCGACTGCCTTGAGTCCTTCCCGGTGTGCTTCATAGTAGGCATAGCCAAAATAACCGAGGGCATTGGGGTCTCGACGCACTCCCTCCACCAGCACATCATCATCCTCACTGGCGGTATAGTCATTCCGACTGGCATCGGATTCCCCCATAATCGCCTCAGTAAAATAGTCAAAGGTCCCGGAGTCGCTGCCTGGACCGAATAAGGTCAAGGGGCGACTGGGCCAAGAGGACCGCACTTGATTCCATTTGGAAATTTTACCTTGGGCCGTGGGTTCCCAAATTTTCTTTAACTCTTCCACCGTGAGGCGATCGACCCAGGTATTGTCCGGGTGAACGACTAAGGTAATGGCATCAAAGGCGATCGGTAACTCGATATAGGGAACACCGGATTCTCGACAGGCGGCCATCTCCGCTAAGTTAATCGGTCTAGAAGCGTTATTAACGGTCGTTTCTCCGGCACAGAATTTGCGAAACCCACCCCCGGTCCCAGAGAATTCCACGGTCACTTCTGCGGGATTGGGATGGGTTTCTCGATAGGATTCGGCGATCGCCTGGGTAATCGGATAAACCGTAGAAGACCCATCCATGATTATGGGTTGTAAGACTTGTGAATTGCTGTTTTGGCAGGAGGTCATTAGGGCCGCTACTCCGGCGATCGCTGCCCACCTTTTCACTCCCATCAAAAACTGCTGTGCTGTTGCGTTCATAGCCCTTTCCCCAAAAAACAATTGCGGGGTATAGGGTAAATATATCAATAAAACTTGATTTGTTAGGTTAAATTTTAGTAAAGGAGAAATTCAGGAGCCTCCATTACAGGACCGAGCCGGGAGAATCGGACTAAAACGGCGGTACTCAGCAAGGTATTGTTCGAGGAAGGCAAACTGAGGGATATTCAGACTGTAGTAGATCCAACGACCTTCTTGGCGTGCACGAACCAGGGCAGCTTCTTTAAGAGTTTTAAGGTGGAAAGAGAGCTTAGACTGGCTCACGTCCAGAATTTCGCACAGTTCGCACACACATAACTCGCGATCGCGCAGCAACTCCAAGATCGAAATCCGCAACGGGTCAGAAAATGCATGAAAACCCGCCGCAATCTCTGCCGGTGCATTCTCAGTGGTATTAACCATCAACTTTTCCTGAAATATCTAGGCCCGATTTTAGCATGGGAGATGACGGGGATGTTAGAGGTGGCGCATTAACAGCAGTCTAGCAACATCTTGCACCCGTTCACTTCTAAGAATTACAAGCAAACTCAAGCCTTCAATCTGGCAACCATTTCTGCACGGGCAGAAACGTCTAACTTCTGAAACATCCGCTTGAGAACTTGTTTGACAGCATCACGGCTAATATTCAACTTCAAAGCAATTTCTCGATTACTCAATCCTTGAGCAACTAATTCCGCAACGTCAACTTCTCGTGGTGTTAGACAATTGATTAAAGAAGGAGTGATCGCAAAACGTAAAGTTGCAAAACGAACGGATAAGTATTGGCATAGAGAACCCACATGAATCAGATCGCGATCGTTAAAGCTGGGAAACTCCTTCCCACGCAAAAAATAGATTCCACCGATCAAGCGACTAACACCAATGAGGGGTGCAACCATGCCATGTTCAAGCCCGTAGTTGCGAAATACATCCTGGTAAAGTGCGCTCTGATGCCAAACTTTTAAAGACTGAACCGATAGATGATGAACTGGAATTTGCTGCTGAATCATGCGTTGGCTTACTAGATCTTCACTTTGTCCAACTTCTTGATAGCGATCGCGAAAGGTATCCGGCACTCCCCGAAGATCTGACTCCACCACTCGAAGACGACTATCCAGCAAATCGAATCCCCAAGCCGTAGCTCCCACCAGTTCGCCAGCATAGTCCATGAAGCAAGAGCGCAACTGTACTTCATTGGATACCCGGGTGATTTTTTCAATCAGAGGAGCAAATTTCATAAACTTGTACCCAGTTGGGGACTTGATTCGTTGATTATAAGTTTTTATTCTATAAAACTGATCCCCAATTCAGGTCTGTTATGCCTATTCCTATTTCAACTTTGTTTGTTGGACTCAATGGTTTGATTGCGCTTGCTTTGTCTTACCTAGTCGCTATGGAGCGCACCCGAACTCGTATTTGGCATGGAGAAACGGAGAAAGACATTATTAATCAACCCAATTACCTTGAACACCCGAATCCCTGGGCAGCTTTTGTCGAAAGCTATACTCAGAAATCTGGGATTACAAAAACTGCCCATGATGGCGTTCTTCAGCGTAAAGTACGGGCTTATGGCAATTTTACAGAATATGTCCCCTTGGGGCTGTTGTTTGTCATCGCATTAGAGTTGATGAATTCGTCGTCTTGGATACTCTGGTTGCTTGGCAGTATGCTCACGATAGGACGAGTTGCTCATGGGTGGGGGCTGATTATCACCTATGGTCCCTCACCGGGTCGCGCAGTTGGTTTTTTCCTAACTTGGTTCGTTTACATTGCGGGTGCTAATGCCTGTATATATTGTGGTATTGTAGGACTTCTCTCGTAATTACTAGCCGCCCAAGAGGTCATGGCAGCGGACGCTCAAGAGCCACTTATGGGGTTGTCGAACCTATCTGCTGCCGCTCACTTTTGCCGTTGGACAAGGGACTCGAAGCCCCCATCTCCTCACGCTTACTTTTGTTTCGCCAAAAGCACTTTAATGCGTTGCCAAACTTCTTCTAATTCTTCAACACTATATTCTGAAAGAGGTCGATCGCAAGCCTCTTCTAATTTAGAAAATCTCTGGACAAATCGATGATTCGTCTCTAATAACCCCTCTGATGGGTCTAAATCATACCATCGGGCGAGGTTAATCACCACGAATAATAAATCCCCTAATTCCGCTTGCTGTCGCGCTTTATCTTCATGGGCGATCGCATAGCGAAATTCCCCTAATTCTTCCTCAAACTTTTCCCAAACTCCCTCTATATTATCCCATTCAAACCCCACACCTGCGGCTTTTTCTGAAATCTTCATTCCTGCCATTAAAGGAGGTAAAGTCCGGGCATATCGGCTGAGTTTATCACTCAGGGGTTTAATTTCTCGCCCCGTTTCCCCTTTTTCTTCGGCTTTGATTTGCTCCCAGTTGGTCCGGACTTCCTCAACGCTGCTCACTTGCACATCCCCAAAAACATGAGGATGACGGCGAATCAATTTTTCAGCAATACCATCGGCTACTTCGGTGAGGCCAAACTGGTTGACTTCGCTGGCAATTTGAGATTGTAATACGACTTGTAATAATAAATCCCCAAGTTCTTCAGCAATGGCTTTTTTATCACCCCTTTTAATGGCATCTACAACTTCGTAGGCTTCTTCGATAATATAGGGGATTAAACTTTCGGGGGTTTGGGCTAAATCCCAGGGACATCCCCCGTCAGGCGATCGTAACTGTGCTACTACCTCGATTAACTTTTGTAAGGCTGGCAAGGCAGAGGGACTAGAGACCGTGGGTTTAGGTTTTTCAGGAGTTGACATTTCAGGTAATACAGAGGTTACTTCCAAGAAATTACTGATAATATACACCAGTGAAACGGGGGGCAATAACTTGCCATTTTTCAACAGGTGTTGAGGGGAAATTCTTCAGAATCAGGTAAAAAATCTATAGGCCCTTGTAGATTTTAAACTATAAAAAGCCATAAAAATTAAGATTTGCGCTTGGTGGGGGCGGGTTGCGGGCGAGTATTGTGGGAGGAGCGACGCTTAATCCGTTTGGCTGGAGTATGGCGTTTTTGGGGGGGATTGAAAATAGCAAACCATCCGTATTTTTTAAACCGTTTGTAGGCTGATCCGAGCCAATCACTGAGAGAATGACTCATGGCACCAAGTTCTAACCCTAAGAATAGGGCAACTCCTTCCATTGAGTGCTGTTTGAGGGTCCGGGCGATCGCCTCCGCTGCTCGGGGTGGATTCCAGATTAAGAGTCCGGTATATTGTCCGACTATGACTACCCCAAAGGCGATCGCCCCGATCCAAATACCTAAATAAAGGATCCGCAGCGCCGTCCCGACTAAGGGACCATGAGACAAAAACGAGCGATGATGTAAACTCTGTTGATAAGGCAGCCAGATCCACCGCAACCATCCCCACCGCTGGAACTGATGAGAGTAGATATCCAGATCCGGACCAAACATCAGTCCACTGAACAAAAACCCACCGGCGACAATTAGAGTTAGAGTGCTGCTGCGGGTTTGTGCATAGGTGCCACCTGCCACCCACGGCAAGCTCCACAAAGTAATTCCGTCATGAGTTCGACCAGATGGCATGAAATTTCCAAAAAATGTGTTATGATAGGATTCGTCAGGAAAAAAGGGCGTTTAGCTCAGTGGTAGAGCGCCTGCCTTACAAGCAGGACGTCACTGGTTCGAATCCAGTATCGCCCATTCATTGTTAGACTTTATCGGACCATGCGCAACCCCAGGGGTGATCATTGGCTGGTGCAGACATTAGCCTTGTGATAAACTCGCGATGGATAAGTTTTGGGATTGCCCATGACCTACTGCCTCAGAATTGCAGATTTACCAACAAATGAACGTCCCCGAGAGCGATTGATCGCTTATGGACCTAAAAGTCTTGCTACCGCAGAACTTATTGCCATGCTTCTGGGTACCGGACAAGGACCGGGAAAATTGTCCGCAGTGGGACTCGGCCAGTACATTTTGCAGAAACTGGGAGAAAATCAGCGGGACCCCCTGGAAGTTTTGCGAGAGATGTCCCCCCAGGAATTGATGGAAATTCCCGGCGTGGGACCGGCAAAGGCCACCACAATTTTAGCGGCGATCGAATTAGGCAAGCGGACCTTTTATTCCAGGCCCCCAGAACGTAAAGAAATTGATAGTCCCGAGGCAGCAGCAGCGGCCCTGTCTCACGAACTGATGTGGCAAGCTCAGGAACGTTTTGCTTTGGTGCTGTTGGATGTTAAAAATCGCCTGATTGGGACAAAACTGCTCACCATTGGCACCGCAACGGAAACCCTTGCCCATCCCCGAGAGATTTTTCGAGAAGTTTTGCGACATGGTGCCACCCGCGCGATTATTTCCCATAATCACCCCTCGGGTAGTTTAGAACCCAGTCCGGAAGACATTCAATTGACCCGCCAGTTATTGCAAGCGGGTCAGTTTTTGCAAATTCCATTACTGGATCATTTGATTTTAGGGAATGGAGACTTCCAGAGTTTGCGCCAAATCTCCGGGTTATGGGAGGAATATCCCCAAGGGGAGTAGGGTTGGGGAAGATAGGAAAAATTTTTTCAAAAAAAGGCTTGTGGATTTTGGGCAAGCTGTGCTATTGTAATAAATCGTGCGGGCGATTAGCACAGTGGTAGCGCACTTCCTTCACACGGAAGGGGTCACTGGTTCGAATCCAGTATCGCCCATTGATTAATTTTTTTTAGGTGATTTTCTCGGGGGCAAATTGTCACCGGGATTTTTTGCATTGGGTTAACACTCGGTATTGAATGGATGGCAGGGTGATTTGGGAGGTGGCGATCGCCCAGTCTCCAGTTCAAGGTTAGCTTGAAGATGCTTTGGGGTCTCAAATTATGTTACCTGCCTCGAAATACTGCACTATTTTTAGAACATTTAAAAAACTAGAGTCAAGAATAGCAAATCATAAAATTTGCTTAGAGTCGGGGATATAGAGTCGTAAACTCAGCTTTGAAAAACACATAGAACATCATAAACTAAATGGATTGGGGGCAGAAAAATAAGGTTAGGTTGTAGCAATTGCAGAAAAAAATCTCTCTAGTAAATCCCTGGGCTACTGAACCGCTGCAATAGTCGCTACTCTCGGGTTTATTCTCTGCTGAGTCCATTAATTAACTGCCAGGGGTACTTATTTTTCCTCTGTATAGTAACGGCTCAAATGAGGGGTGAAACCCTGCATTAACGGTCCCAAATGATTAAGGGATAATTAATTTCATTCGGTAGATAGATATTTTATGGAGGTTGATTGTCACAGTTTAGGAGTGAGTAGACTACAATCAAACCATGACCAGCACCAAACATTTCCCCGTATCCACTTAAACTTTACGATTAAGGTTGCTCGCTCATGTACGCTGCACCACAATTACAAGACGATAGCGCGATCGCATCCCCGCAGTTGCTCGACCCGACTTTGCTCAAAGCCGCGAGGCTTCTTTATCGTGCTTACAAAGAAGTTCATCCCGATGGGATTCAGCGTCCTCTTGGGGTAGCCATCGATCGCTTTACTCATCGAGGTCAGCTCATTTTTACCAAAAAGCCAGCTTTATTGCTGACGGAATCTTTTGTGCCGTTCGATCAGCTTGAAGCCGGACTCTATTAGAGAAGATGGGCTATTATTATGACCGGACAGTCTAAAGTTCGGATTTTTATTGTATTCTAATGATTACCTATTGTTAATAAGTAATAATTAAGCCTGGAGTTTGAATAAAAAAACAACGGATGTATCGTTTTTCTAAAATCTCAATGCTCAACTCCACTCTTTAAAATCGGGTCATCATGGATGTGATTTTTGTGATAGCGGCGATTGCGATCGCCTTAACCTTGGGTGCTTCAATTGGCAGTTTTATTAATGTAGTGGCGTACCGAATCCCCGCTGGTTTATCCCTACTGTGGCCCCCCTCCCGTTGTCCCCAATGCCTCCACAAACTAGGCAAAACCGAGAATGTGCCCGTATTCGGCTGGTTGCGGTTGCGGGGTCGGTGTGCTCACTGCAAAACTCCAATTTCCATGCGTTATCCCCTTGTAGAAGGATTGACGGCACTCTTATTCATGCTAGTGACATTGTTCACCTGGGAAAACCCTATACAAATGGTGGGGTACTGGGTCTTTTTTAGTTGGTTGTTGGCTCTATCGATTATCGATTTTGATACCATGACTCTCCCGAACCCGCTTACACAGTCGGGATTGGTGGTGGGGTTAGGGTTTCAGATGGTGACTGGGTGGGCGATCGCCGCGAATGTGCAGGGGATTTCGCAACAATTAATGGTGGGGATATTCGGTGCAGTCATTGGGATTTGGCTATTAGATAGCATTTCGTTTCTAGGTTCCATTGCCTTTGGAAAAACCGCAATGGGTGCTGGAGATGCCAAACTCGCGGCGATGATGGGTGCTTGGTTGGGGTGGAAATTGATGCTGCTAGCCGGTTTTATGGCTTGTGCCGCAGGTGCCTTTATCGGTGGCGGCGCAGTCGCCTTGGGGTGGCTGGAACGGAGTAAACCGATGCCATTTGGACCCTTTCTGGCTCTTGGTGCGGCGATCGCTGCTTTGTGGGGAAACAATATTTTATCGGCTTATCTGGGTCTATTTTTTCCCCTTCAATAAGAGGGAACCCCACCCTAACCCGGACCAAAACATAGGGGAACGCAACTTGTCCGGGTATCAATATTTTCTTGTTATTCCGGGATCAGGGATGGATCTAATGCTGGAACTGGATAATATTGTTAGGGATTCAGGGGGGAAAAGGGTAAATTATTGGAGTTTAGGCTAGGGATTAACCTATCCCCGTAATTTACCATAACGCGCCTTTTTATACGGAAATAATTTACAAAAATTGGCAAAAATTTTGATAGCCTGCTGATGCGGGCTATCAGAAAAAGGGTTTTATAGTAGGGATGAAGTATGATTTTCCCTACATAATTTTAGGTACTTTAAAAAAGTCCCCTTCGACATCGGGCGCAGCTGCCATAATCGACTTGAGTTCGGTAAACGGTTGTAGCTCATCTGGACGAGTTACATTGCTGACATCGATCGCCCGGGTGGTGGGTTTGATATTTTCTGTATCCAGTTCGCTTAACTGCTCAAAATACTCCAGAATGCTGCCAACTTGGGTGGTGAATTGTTCTTCTTCAGCTTCGGTGAGTTCAAGGCGCGCTAGGTGGGCGACTTTGCGAATTTGTTCTCGGTCAATCATGGATAACTAGGGAGAATTAGGGTCAGAGTGGATAGCGATCGCCCTGATTTAGGGAGACGGTGAATCACAGGGAAATTGAATCAAACCAGAGCGATCGCACTAGAGGATTATAGGCTAAAGAACCCAGAGATTAGAAAAACACATCCATCGTCGAACGTCCAGTGGTTTTGAGCCAGTTTTGAGCCTCAATATAGTTATTGGGAGCCTGACGAATGGCTTGCTTCCAGTAATCAGCAGCGCGATCGTATAACTCCTCCGCATCTTCCGTTTCTCCGGCTTCCTTGGCTTGATCCCCTTGGTAATGGAAAATAACAGCGATATTGTTTAGGGCTTGGGGCATTCGGGGATTGAGTTCAAGGGCTTGGTGGTAATATTCCAGGGCTCTGTCTCGTTCGCCATTGCTGGTGTGAATTAAGCCGATATTGTAGAGAATATAACTGCGATCATAGGGGTCTTCTTCAAGGCTGAGGGCTTCGGTATAGTTTTCCAAGGCTTCGGCATATTCACCATCAGCTTGAGCCGACATCCCATCCCGGTAGTAGGCGAAGGCTTCCTTAGATTGTTGATTCGTCGGCAGAATCTTTAAAATGATATCCGCCATCACGGTAAAGGTTTTGTCGATGAAGTTATCGTTACGTTGTGTTCTGGGCATGAGGGTTTCGGTCTAGGGGTTTTAACAGAGTTTGACGATTGGCTTGTGCTTCAATCTTATTGTAGGCATTGTGGTTCCATCCGTTTCGTGAGAATTGAGTTTGTGGGGGATAATTCAGTTAGGAGAGGGCATTAATGCAGATTTTTCAGTGGTAGGAAGACCGATCTGTAGGAAGATTGAAGAGTAAAATCGCGTTAGAATTAGGATTCTGGGGCCTGACCTCAGAAGGAAACCGGCAACAATTTTAGTTAAGATCAGTTTATTGTGACATGGATCACAGTGAAAACCACCAGCAATCGCTGGGAGGCTGAGTTCATGCAACAGGTGCTGGAGGCTCAGGAAATTCCCACTCGGATTGTGGATTTAGGAATCCTTTCCTATTTGGGAATAGGGAGTCCAACCGCCTTGCAAGTGCGTCCAGAAGATCGGTGGACGGCCTTGTTGTTACTCAGTCCCCCCGAAGAAGAGGAGCCTCCGTCCGAACTCTAAATAAAAGAGCGTGTGGAGAAACTGAACAGAGGAGGCGATCGCACTAAACGATCGCTGCGATCGCATATTCGGTTTCGGCTTCTTGGATAAAAGGCCGTGATGTTGAATCGCTAACAAACAGAAAGGAATTAAGCGTTTTCATGTCTCTATTTGATTGGTTTGCAAATCGCCGTAAGTCAGGCCCCATGAGCCAAGACCGGCAAGAGCGAGAAATAGCCGATGGGCTATGGACGAAGTGTCCCGAATGTACGGTATTGACCTACACGAAGGACTTAAGAGCGAATCAGATGGTTTGTCTCGAATGCGGGCATCATCTGAGGGTCGATGGATCAGAGCGGATTTACCAGCTAATTGATGGCACTACCTGGATGCCCCTAGATGAGAACCTGCAAGCTGTAGATGCGCTCAAGTTCCGCGATCGCAAATCTTACAGCGATCGCCTGCGGGAATATCAAGATAAAACCGGCTGTTTAGACGCGGTGAAAACCGGGTTAGGCAAGCTGGATGGACTCCCTGTGGCCCTGGGGGTGATGGAATTCAAGTTTATGGGGGGCAGCATGGGTTCCGTAGTGGGTGAAAAACTCACCCGCCTGATCGAACGGGCCACCCGAGAACGGTTACCCCTGATTATCATCTGTGCCTCTGGGGGGGCGCGGATGCAAGAAGGAATGCTGTCTCTGATGCAAATGGCGAAAATCTCCGGGGCGCTAGAACGGCATCGAGAGGGCAAATTGCTTTATATTCCCATTTTGACCCACCCCACCACGGGGGGAGTCACGGCATCCTTTGCGATGTTAGGGGATATTATTATTGCCGAACCGAAAGCCACCATTGGGTTTGCCGGACGTCGGGTGATTGAGCAAACCTTGCGAGAGAAACTGCCCGATGATTTTCAATCGGCAGAGGACCTGCTTCAACATGGGTTTGTGGATGCGATCGTCCCCCGGACCCAAATTAAGAAAACTTTGGCGCAGTTGATTTGCCTACATCAACCCCAGTCTCGTTTGTCTCATCGGCTTCCTTTCCCGGAGACCCTGCAATTGAGTACCACGGCGATCGAATAGAGACTTGTTGCATGATTCGGATGAGATTTCCCCAGGACCTTGATGAACTTAACCGTTATAGGTTAAGACCCCACTCTAACCTCCTCCCCAAAACACCGGGGAGGGTTAGGGAAGGGTTCACAGGCCGATTGCGGCAACTGGCTCTCAAATCCAATGAAACCCAGTAGGGGTCAACCCTTGAACCTTGAACCTTATCGTTAACGGGGAGACCCTACTCCGGTTTCCGTTCCTGTCTCTGGGTCTGGGTTAGGGTAGAGTTAACTTTAGGGAATAACTTCTATGGAATCGTGGCACTCAAGCCAGTTGCCCGGTGAAGATAGAAAGCATAAAATTTAGCAAAAGTCAAAGGTAAAAAATACCTAATTTATAAGAAATTTTCCCGATTTTCTAGGAACAGACCGCAGGTGGAAGAACTGAAAAATTCCAGAGGGATTCCCTCTAAACTTGTGGGTTCTCGCAGGGATTAGCGCATCATCGATCCGGGAAGCAAAAATGCAATTTTTAGAAAGTGCCGCGCAGTGGCATGATAATGATATTGAAAATGGCTTAATCTTGACCTGTCAGCCAAAAATTATGGGTTTCGCCGACTTGTCGATTGCGGAAATTGCTCAAGACTATAATCTCCCGATTGAGGAGGTCCTGCGGTGGTGCGATGAACTCTCGATTGCCTATAAAAGTCCTCAAACCCGTCTGGCGTTAGAGGATGCCAAAGCAATTTTGAGTAAAATTAACACCGATCGCCAGGAGAATTCCTGATCGGAATCCTATAAGCGAGCTTTCAACCGTGCGATCGCATCTCGAACCCAGATTAGCGGCGAGTGACGGAAGCCCCGGCTAGTTCAGCTATCACAAAGGCGATCGTGAACCAACACCCTGGACATCCAACCTGGATGATGCACAAACGCCCCAAAGGGTCAAGGCTTGACCCCAACGCGGGCGGGGCATTTTGAGAGGATGCGATTGCCATTGGGAAGAGTTGCGAACCCATTGCTAACCGAACCAATCCAAGCCGGAGCTGTGTTTAGCGTTCAATACCATATCCGCTTTTTTTTGAGGAAAACCATGCTGAAAAGATGCATCTGGCTGGCTGTAGCCACTGTATTCTTCACCTTTCAAATATTTGTCGGGAATGCTGCGGCAATTGAACTCGATCGCGGGCTTCGCACCGTTCCATTAAACGAGAGCGGTGAAACCATCGTGTTGAGCTTGCAACAAGTTGAACAAGGCAAACGCCTGTTTAACGATACCTGCTCCAAATGTCATGCGGGTGGAGTTACTAAAACCGACTTCAACGTGAGTCTAAGCCAAGAAGATTTAGCCTTTGCAACGCCTCGGCGGGATTCGATTGAAGGGTTAATCGATTACATGAAAGATCCGACTAGCTATGATGGGGAGGTTGACATTTCCGAATTACACCCCAGCATTAAGAGTGCGGATATTTTCGCCGAAATGAGAAATCTGACCGAGGACGATCTGTTCGCGATCGCCGGACACATCCTCATTCAGCCTAAAATCCAGGGCATCCAATGGGGTGGCGGTAAAGCCTACCGCTAAATCTCCCCATCGGTTGCAGACTGCATTCAGACCCGACTGGGCGTCACGGCTGTTTTAACAGAAAGACTCAAGTGAAACTGGGCGTTTTGGGGATGGGGAAGTCAGCGATTGGCAATCCCTTACCCCTAGGCAAGGCGATCGCCCCCAAGCGATTCTCTAAACCCCAAAACGCTCTCTTATCACCCCTGAAACCCAACGGGGTCCGTGGCTTGGTGGCCTGAATCGCAGTTAAATCCCTTCCTCTTAATTCCCTGAGTCTGGATTCCCTCCTCATCATCTGTGGACATCTCGGACTCCCATTCGCAATCGAACCGCACCCCAACTAAAGCGCTAATGTTGCCAAAATTTTTAATCCGCTCAGTGGTGGCGATCGTCTTCACCTGCCTGGGTTTTATGAATTTCACCTTACCGGCCCAGGCCGACTCCATTGACCCCTATTTGCGCCGCTTTTTGCAAGTCACTGAGCCGGTTCCGATGGAAATGAACTCCCAAGGAGAAACCCGGTTGTTTTCCCCCCAGGGCTTGCACGAAGGCAAAGAGTTATTTAAACAACATTGCCTCAACTGTCACGTTGGAGGCTCGACATTACCCTATCCCCCAGTGTCGCTGTCCCTAGACGACCTCACGGGCGCAACACCCCCCCGGAATAACATCGATAGCCTCGTGGCCTATATGCGATCGCCGATGACTTATGACGGCAGCGACGACATCTACTGGTGCCGAGAGATTTCTGAGAAGTGGCTACCGACAGACCAAGTGGAAAATATCGCGGCCTTCATTCTCAGGGCTGCTCAAAAAGCGCCGGGATGGGGGACCGAAAAGTTTAAAGGATAGGGCAATTACCGGGCATCGATAGGGCCTACGTCGAGTTGGCAGACGATTTCCGAATAAGGACAGATCTGCACTCGATTGCGGCCCTGTCCCTTGGCTTGATATAAGGCACGGTCTGCAAACTCTAATAAAGTCTGGGGGTCTTGCCCAATTTTGACCCCTTCTGAAGCTAGGCCCGAAAGAGGAGCGATCGCCCCGCCAATGCTAATCGTCAAGGGAATTTCTACCCCCTCAGAGGTTTTGAATGGTTCCTGGGCGATCGCCCGTCGCAACGATTCCCCATATTCCCAAGCCGTTTCGGGTCCAATGCCTACGGTTAGGCAGATAAATTCCTCCCCCCCATAGCGATAAAACCAACTGTTCGCCCTTGCCTGTCTTTGCAAACGTGCGGCAATTTCTTTGAGTACCGCATCTCCTGTGGGATGGCCGTAAGTATCATTCACCCGTTTAAAAAAATCCACATCTAGGGCAAACAGGCAAATATAGTCACTGTAGGCTGACTTTTCCTGGGCCGCAGAATGGGGCAGCATCTGAGGCAGCGCTTGTTCCATTGCCCGCCGGTTGGGTAAGCCGGTCAACTCATCCGTCAGGGCCAGAGATTCCAGTAATTTATTGCGCGCAATCAGTTGCTTGAGCAGGGCTTCTCGTTCCGATTCTGATTGTTGCAAGAGCTGCTGCAAGACCTCAATTTCGGCATACATTTCCATGGGGTCTAATGCTTGCAGTAAACTGGTCTGGGTAATAATTCCCCCGAGTTCACCTTCATTCCCAACCACAACTAACCGATGAACCCGCCGCCGTTGCATCTGCTGATGGGCTTCCCAAAGGGAGGCAGAGGGTCCAATGGGAAATAAAGGCGCACTCATCACCGTAGAGGCTTGGAGGCGATCGAGGTCTAGTTCGAGATTGCGGAACTGCAACATATCTCGTTCCGTGATGATGCCCACCGGACGAACGGGTTTGATTTGGCAGCTATCGGCGGACCACACTCCCCAGGTTGAATCGAGGGGGGTTAATTCCTTGTGATGTGCTTGAGCGACGACCACGCAACTAACGTTATAAATTGCCATGAGTTTAGCAACGTTGAGCACCGTGGTAGATACAGGGGCGTGAATCACCCGAGTGCTCATCACTTCACTAACTCGCCGTAGACGCATAAAATCAATGGGTTTGAGGACGCTACGGATACTCTGTTGGGTGAGGATACCCAGGAGTGTTCCATTGCCATCAAAAACCGGAAGATGGCGAATTCGATGGTGACGAAATAGGGTCAGCACCGTGACGATATCTTGATCATCCGTTGAGGATTCAGTCAGGGTGAGGACATTTTTCGTCATTACCTGGGCGATCGCCACCCCTTTGATGTTTTTAGAGGCAGCGATCATTCGCACCACATCCCGTTCTGTAAAAATCCCCACTAACTGATCTCGTTGATTTCCGTTTCCTCGCAGAGGGTCTAAGATGAGTACACTACTGGTTCTGCCCCGACTCATCAGCGCAATAACGGCTTCTACAGAGGTATCCGCCGTAGTGGTGATGGGTTGAGGATTGATCGCCTGTCTAAGAGAAGACACAAACATTGCAGCTACATCTTTTTTTTTAATCTCCCCGTAACCCTTCAGTGTAAAGGACTAACGCCCAATTCCAATGGGTGGAGGTCTTCCCGGTGGAGTCCTTGCATAGGATGTCGGAGGGGAGCTAATTTGCCGACTTTGCCTCTACTGTAAAGGTTTTTACCTTCAGGTGACGGGAGAGGATGTCAACCCGAAGAGGTGCAGGGGTTCAGGGGTTGATGCGATCGCCTCAGTTTGGGAGATTACGAAAAAACATCACGGAATCGTTTGGGCATATCGCGTTGGATGTTAACGAACCGGGATAAAATACTTTTTGAGTGACAATTCTGAGTTGAATAGAGGAGAACTACTTTGAAGCGACTATTATCCATTGTTTTGCTGGCGATCGCCGTCCTGACTGTTGCCTTTGTGCCTCCGGCCTTCGCTGGAGATTCGGCCAATGGTGCCAAAATCTTTAGCGCCAACTGTGCAGCTTGTCACATGGGCGGTAATAACGTGATTATGGCGAACAAAACCCTGAAGAAAGATGCCCTAGATCAATACGCCATGAATTCTTTAGACGCCATCACGACTCAGGTCAAGAATGGCAAGAACGCCATGCCTGCTTTCGGCGGTCGTCTCAGTGACACTCAAATCGAAGATGTCGCAACCTACGTTCTTGAACAAGCCGAAAAAGGTTGGTAGATTGCTGCCTTTACCCCGTTAGGTGAGGTGATCTCAATCAAACCCGTTTAAACCGGGCTTTGGGATCCAGGCTATTCTGAGCCAATTTCCGCGATTCACAAGAAACCCCTCTGGCAGCCGGAGGGGTTTTTTGCTTCCACATCCACCCCTGGTTATTTGGCGATCGGGCTCTTATTTGTTATGGTGGTCTGAAACCTTTTGAAAAAAGCAAGATAAAATCTGTGGTTCCTTTACATGATGAAACGCCAACGGAAATTACCCCTTATGTGACGTATGGGTTAATCGCTGTTAATATTTTGGTATTTTTCTACGAACTTTCCTTACAACAGCAGGGACAGTTAGATAGCTTCTTGCAAAATTGGGCAGTCGTTCCCCAACAGCTAAGTGCTAGCTTTGCTGGACAACCCACCCCCAGTCTGGTTTCGGAGTGGATTACCTTATTTACTTCTCAATTTCTACATGGGGGCTGGTTGCACCTGGGTGGGAATATGTTATTTCTGTGGATTTTTGGAAATAATGTTGAGGACTGCTTAGGGCATATAAAATACATCATATTTTATTTAGCTTGTGGAGCTATAGCCGTATTAGCGCAGTGGTTTTTCTCGATGGATTCAACCATTCCCTCATTAGGCGCATCCGGGGCGATCGCCGGAGTCATGGGTGCTTACATCCTGCGCTATCCTAAATCCAAAATTCTCACCCTAGTTCCCTTGGGATTTTTCCTGACCACTTTCCGCATTCCGGCAGTATTCTTTCTCGGTTTTTGGTTTGTCCAGCAAGCATTGTACGGTATAGCGGGTCTATCTCAGCAAACTAATATCGGCATGGAAAGTGGCGGAATTGCCTATTGGGCGCACGCAGGCGGATTTGTAGTCGGTGCAGTATTAGGTCCGTTACTGGGCTTATTTTCCAACCAGCGATCGGTCTAACCCTGTCCCTATTCTCCAAGTTAGTAGTAACGACTTTAGCCGTTTCTTGCTCTTAAGTTAGTAGTAACGACTTTAGCCATTTTTTTAGGTTCGTCAAAGGAGTGCGAGTATCTTGCTCACTTTTTTAAGATAGGGAGCAAAATGCTCCCACTCCTTTTTCACAGAAATAACTTTCCAATCTCTCACAAAAGGCAAAATTTTAAACTGTATACAAAAACCCGCTTAATTGCTCCTCACTTCCATTCCCCCTGCAACGTAAACGCCGCCCAAAAATAGGGAGAGTTGCGATCGTCACTGGCCAACATCTCCAACTGAGCCTCCCGCAACGCTTGGGCTGGAGTTATCTGTTGTGAGAACACCTTTCCATAAAAACTCGACATCAACTCTGCCGTTGCTGCATCATCCACATTCCATAAAGACACCACCAACCGAGGGGTTCCCGCATACATAAACCCCCGAGTCAAGCCCACCAACCCCTCACCGCGAATCGAATCTCCCAGTCCCGTTTGACAAGCCGAAAGCACCACCACCTGAGCATTCAACTGGAGATTAAAAATGTCATGCAGCCGGAAAAATCCATCCAACTCATTTCCCCGTTCATCCACCAGGGATAACACCAACCCCGAGAGTTCCGGCGCACTGCTACTCACAAACCCGTGAGTAGCAAAATGGACCATTTGATACTGACTTAAATCCGTATTCGCTACCGTAGCGCGAGAGGCATCAAAATCAAACGCCGACATCGCGCTACCCCCAGGCACTAACGCCAGAATCGCCTCCGCTTCCTGACGAGTCCCCGGCAGTGCCGGAATCGGACGCCCGATAATAGTATCCGCAGAACGGTTCACCATCATCCGCCCCAAATCCGATGCCTTCACCGCACTTTGTCCCGTCACCCGTTGGTCATTCAGTTCAAACACCGGGTCCGCAATCAACGCAACCGTTTTCGGGGCCAATTGCCGTC
This sequence comes from Cyanophyceae cyanobacterium, assembly GCA_038321985.1. Lineage (GTDB taxonomy): Bacteria > Cyanobacteriota > Cyanobacteriia > Cyanobacteriales > Laspinemataceae > Laspinema. The sequence continues at coordinate 63,557 of JBBQFN010000012.1, forward strand.
CCGCATCTTGTTCGCGCAGAATCCCTAACGTGGAGGAAGAAGGCAGATTAATAATTTCATGATTCACCAACAACGGCGTCAACTCCTCCCCACCTCCGGGAGTCGGTAAGGCGGCAAAGGGAATGAAATTCAACACGCCATCGGCAACCACTAACAAACGCTTAGAGGCTAATTTATCCGCAACCGGAGACAGCAACATCTGACTGAGTTGGGTAGCAGAGGCATTAATTTGGGGAAGGTTAGGAGACACCGTAATATTGCGACTCTCCCCTCGATAGTCGGGATTTTGCATCAGTTGATAAAATTGCTCTCCCAGTTCCTCAATTTCTGCCCGGGAGGGGAGTTCGTAAACCTCTACACTGTCCGGAGTCACCGCCCAGAGGAAACTACGGTCTTTGCCTAGGGAATATTGTAAGAGCAAAGTATCTTTGTCAAGAACCTGCTGCTGAACTTGTTCCGTAGTCAGGGGTTGAGGTTGAGTCAAAGCAGCGTATCGGGGGCTAGTTCGACGAATTTCCGCTCTTAATTCATCCAATTGCCGCAACAAAGTATCGAGTTCTTGTTTGAGAGCATTAGCTTGTTCTGGGGTATGTTCCCCAGAAAGTAGCTCCATACGCCGAGATTCAGTAGCGTTGATCTGCTGCTGTAAATTACTTTCCTTCTCCCTCAGTTCAGGGTCAATGCCTGCGCGGATATCGGCATTTGCTTCAGCGAGAATTTCTAACAACGTGCGAGCGCGGGCGCGTTCGCTGGCATTAAAGGCTTGTTTGTGGTAGCCTTTATCTGGATTTTGCTGGTGCAGTTCCATCAGGAGGTCGATGTAGAATTCGTATTCATCTTGGTTTTGGGCAAAGTAAGACTGGCGCAGTTTTTCGCTATCGATTTTAGTGCGGAGGTCTTCGATAAGGGCGATGGCAGCTTCCATGTCGGTTAGCGCTTCGGTGAGATTGCCTTGACTGCGCTTGGTGAAAGCGAGATTGGTGAGGGTAATCGCTTCCCCTGCCTTATCCCCCACTTGCCTTCTCAGGAGCAAGGATTGGTTATAGTAGTCTAGGGCGCTTTGCTTGTCTCCCAGGACGGAGTAAACCCCGCCAATATTGTTGAGGGTAGCCGCTTCCCCTGCCTTATCCCCCACTTGCCGAAACAGGGGCAAGGAGTGGTTGTAGTAGTCTAAGGCGGTTTGCTTGTCTCCCAGAGCGGAGTAAACCCCGCCAATATTGGTGAGGGTACTCGCTTCCCCTGCCTTATCCCCCACTTGTCGAAACAGGGGCAAGGATTGGTTGTAGTAGTCTAGGGCGGTTTGCTTGTCTGCCAGGGCGTCGTAAACCGCGCCAATATTGGTGAGGGTACTCGCTTCCCCTGCCTTATCCCCCCCTTGCCGAGACAGGGGCAAGGATTGGTTGTAGTAGTCTAGGGCGGTTTGCTTGTCTCCCAGGGCGTCGTAAACCGCGCCAATATTGTTGAGGGTAGCCGCTTCCCCTGCTAGGTCCCCCACTTGCCGTCTCAGGGGCAAGGATTGGTTAAAGTAGTCTAGGGCCGTTTGCTTGTCTCCCAGGACGTCGTAAACCCGGCCAATATTGGAGAGGGTAACCGCTTCCCCTGCCTTATCCCCCACTTGCCGTCTCAGGGGCAAAGAGTGGTTGTAGTAGTCTAGGGCCGTTTGCGTGTCTCCCAGGTCGGAGTAAACTTTGCCAATATTGTTGAGGGTACTCGCTTCCCCTGCCTTATCTCCCACTTGCCGAAACAGGGGCAAGGATTGGTTATAGTAGTCTAGAGCGGTTTGCTGGTCTCCCAAAACGTCGTAAATCCGGCCAATATTGTTGAGGGTACCCGCTTCGGTTACCTTATCCCCCAGTTGCCTAGACAGGGGCAAGGATTGGTTGTAGTAGTCAAGGGCCGTTTGCTTGTCTCCCAGGTCGGAGTAAACCTTGCCCATATTGTAGAGGGTAGTGGCTTCCCCGGCTTTATCCCCCAGTTGCCGAAATAGGGTTACAGATTGGTTGTAGTAATCTAGGGCGGTTTGCTGGTCTCCCAGGTCGTCGTAAACCAGACCAATATTGTTGAGGGTACCCGCTTCCCCTGCCTTATCCCCCACTTGCCGAGACAGGGGCAAGGATTGGTTGAAGTAGTCTAGGGCGGTTTGCTTGTCTCCAAGTAAGTTGGAAATACGACCCATTCCCAACAAGGTAAGTGCTTGCTTTGCGGCATCGCCTGCGGCTTGATACAGTGGGAGTGCGGCGTCCCACTTTTGCAAGGCTTCTCGTAACGATTCTGCTGTCCCTTGTTGAAACAGTTGGAATCCTTCTAGGAACAATCGATCGCCCTCTGCACTACCCTCTTCACTGCCCTCTTCACTGCTACTATTCTGAGCAACCCAACTCTCTCCAATTCCGGTTAATCCTGATACCTTCTCCTGGGCTGAACTCACTGGGGCAACACTTGACCCTAGTAACAAAGTTGCGGCTATAGCTAATCCTGGACGAGATAGATGTAACAACCGTTGATGCACCATTGTTTTGTTTCCTAATTTTTGAGATGTTTTGACAATTAATTCAGGATTAAAACCTTAAATTGGAAGGGGCCGATCGCTGTTTGACAGTCCCCCATTTTAAGTGAGATACCTTAACCCGAGTAAGGATGGAGGATAGTAGTAGGTTTTGGGCATGGTGGAATGGAACCACTGATTTCACTGATTTTCACGGAGAGGATTTGATGATTTCGGTCTGAATTGTTGGAATTAAAGATGAATTTTTTGCGTTAAGTTTGAGTGGATTGAGTTGTTAGTATTGGTTCCGGTGACTTTAGGGTTTTCACCACCCTAACATAGGGTTAGAGTTGAATTCTGTAAAATTTTATATTTTTTTAATGTTTTGAAAGGATTTTAGGAGAATTGAAGTGGGTTAAGGGACTTTATGGTGAAAATAGGGGCAGTCACGGCATGATAAGCTGAGAAATATTGGTCAATTCGGAAGAGGTCCTGCTTTGGGAAGGGGGAGAGTTGGAATTGGGTACTATTTCGAGTAAAATTGAGGGAATTTGGCCTAGGATACGACTGTCTGGAATTGTTTAGGAATTTTTAGAATAAGGGGTATTATGAAACGTCGTTATTTTCTTCAGAGTGCCGGTGCGGCTTTAGCAGCTTTAGGATGGAGTCAATTAGAGGTTCAGCGGCAAGGGTTACGGTATGCTCAGGTTTTGGCGCAGGATACGCCGCGCAAGTTGGCGTTGTTGGTGGGAATTAATGACTATTCTCAGGCGAAAGTGAGTTCGTTGCGGGGATGTATTACGGATGTAGAATTACAGCGAGAGTTGTTGATTCATCGGTTTGGATTTAATCCCCAAGATATTTTAATGGTGACGGATGATACTGCAATAAAACCGACTCGGGCGGGGTTGATTGAGGCGGTGGAATCTCATTTAATTGCTCAGGCAAAACCGGGGGATGTGGTGGTGTTGCATTTTTCGGGACATGGCGCACAGGTGGTTAATCCTTATAATCCGTTGGGGAATCCTCGGGAACGGTTGAATAGTACCTTTGTTCCCAGCGATCGCACGGCATTGGTTCAGGAAGGACAGGCGATGGTTTCTGATATTATGGGAGCGAGTTTGTTCCTGTGGATGTCGGCGATTAATACGGAAAATATTACGGTAGTTTTAGATAGTTGTCACTCGGGGGGTGGCAAGCGGGGAAATTTGACGATTCGGGCAATTCCTGGCGGGGATTATCCCAGTTTGGAGGAACGGGAATATCATCAACAGTGGGTATCTAAGTTGGGAATTTCACCCGAAAAGTTTGTGGAGGACCGGCAAAAAGGAGTAGCGAAAGGGGTGGTGATTGCTTCAGCAGCAGATACGCAATTGGCGGCAGATGCACCGTTTGAGGGATTTTTTGCTGGGGCGTTTACTTATACTCTCACGCAGTATTTATGGCAGCAATCCGGCAGTCACACTGTTCAGACGGTGTTGGGGAATGTGGCACGCAGTACATCGGGGATTTCTTCGACTCAGCAAGTTCCGGAAATGGAGGTTAAACCGGGAAGCGGGAATGAATCGAAACCGACTTATTTTCTGCCGGTACAGTCCACTCCGGCAGAGGCGGTGATTACGGCAGTGAATGGCGATCGCCTGGAACTGTGGTTAGGCGGCATTGACCCGCAGTCGTTTACGGCGTTTAATAGCAATGCGGTGTTTACTGTGGCGACGGAGGCAGATGCAGGGGGATTGGTGCAAATTGAGTCACGGCAGGGGTTGGTGGCACAGGGGAAGGCGATCGCACCTTCAGCAGGAGTGAAACCCGGTGCGCTGTTGCAGGAACAGGCGCGGGCGATTCCTGAAAATCTCACCTTGCGGATTGGGTTGGATGAGTCGTTGGGGGGAGAGTTGGAGACAGCAAAACAGGCAGTTGATGCGGTGGAACGGATGGAAGCATTGCCGTTGGGGGAAACAGAGGTGCATTATATTTTGGGACGGATGACGGAGGCGCTACATCAGGAAGTGAGGGAATCGGGAGAGAAAGAGGTTCCGGCAGTGGGGAGTTTGGGGTTATATGGTGCGGGTTTGGATGTGATTCCGGGTTCGTTTGGGGTGATGGGTGAGTCGGTGGTTGCGGGGTGCGATCGCCTGAAAAGTAAGTTTCGGGCATTGTTGGCGGCGCGATTGGTGAAATTGACTTTGAATGCAGAATCCTCTCGGTTGGATGTATCTTTGGGATTGAAAATGTTGCAAGGGTCTCAGGCGCAGTTTGCTGGGACTGCTTTTACGACTCGGGGGGGGAGTGGGAGAACGACTGAAGTCGTGACACCGAACTTGGGAGGGGGGATTCCTCGGATTCCGGTGGGAGTTGATGTGCAGTGTGAGGTGAGGAATGGGGAAAGTCAGGATTTATATGTGACTTTGTTGGTAATTACGACGACGGGGGAATTGGTGGTGGTTTTTCCGAATAGTTGGACGGCAGGGGTTGATGCAGCGTTGGTGAAGGCAGGGGAAACGCGGTTGATTCCCGAGAGTGGCGATCCGTTTAAGTTGACGATTTCACCGCCTTTGGGGACGGCAGAAATTTTGGCGATCGCCAGTCTGTCTCCTTTGCGGACTTCGTTGCAACAGTTACAACAAATTGCCGCAACCCGGGGAACGGGAGATGGGGTTTTAGGGTTAGCAGAAGAATCGGTTTCGGCAGTGGAAAATTTATGGGGAGATTTAAACCAAACTCGCAACTTTCCCTCATTTGACCCCCGTTCTCGGGTGGCTCAAACGGAGCAAATGGCAGCTTTATCGATTACGTTTAAAGTCGTATAAAATTGAGTAATTTACTATTTATATTGCATTTATTTAAAAGAGGGGCGTATGATGAATGCCTATTTTGTTTTTAACCCTACGAAAAACTCTCAATATTTTCTTAAAAATTTTACCCAAAGTAATACTTTTTTAGGGTTGGAACAGGTCCCCAAAAGGCTCTTTTCTACCAAGATTTATACCTTTAGCTATGAGATGGCAAGTTGAAGTTAAATGTAATTCAAGACTTTGGGTTTAACAATTCACTATTAGAATTGCTTGTCTTATCCGCCTGTCCCAGTGCCGTCGGTGATGAACAAGTCAAATTAGGGTTTGCTGTGCAAGCCGGTGCTAAAACTGCCCTAGCAATTGGAAATGACAGTAAGTTGGTCCTAGGAAATGGGCTAAAGATTGGACCCCCCTGGTTTACAGGGGGCGGGATATTTCATTCCAATTTCATAATTTACTGGCACACTTAAGAAGTATGAACAATAAAACTTATTTTAAAACTTGAGAGGATTTTATTCTGAGAACCCCCTGCGGTAACCCTACTCATAGCGGGGTTCGATAGTGTCGTTTTTCCCAAGGATTCTAGGGTCAAGAATGCCACCCATCGGGTTCAGTTACAGGCGCAGGAACCATCCCTGACACAGCACTTTTTCCACAGTTGGCTATATCCCCTTTGCTCAATTCCCCTAGGAATTGCGCGAATTTGTAAATATTGGTAAGATCGATCTCCAGGATACTGAAGTATTTCCCCAGTTTTTGGGGATGTTAGTTTAAATTATCGGCAACATTCTACTCCCGTTAGGCAGGATAAACAGTCATGAATCGGTTAGTTATTGCAGTCGCGATCGCCTCTAGTTTATTTCTCATTCCCGGTTGTTACTCCCCCACCTCCGAGGCATCTTTAACTGAATCCTCGGAGGAAAAAGGGACGGAGTCTCCTCCCTCGGAGGGAATGGGGGCGGGACATCATCAGAATCATCAGAATCATCACCCGGATTCTCATTCGGAACATTCCGGCGAGAGTAACGGGGGCAAACCTCAAAACCTGACTCAAGCCAAACTCACGGTTGCCTCGGCGATCTCTGCCAATCAAGCTGCTTTTTTAGGGATTGATATTCAAGATAGTACAGGAAATCCAGTTTCTGACTTTGATATCGTTCATGAAAAAAAGATGCACTTAATTGTGGTGAGTGATGACCTCCAGTTCTTCTCTCATATCCATCCTATTCAGAATGAAACGGGACAATTTCAAGTAGAAAATACCTTTCCAAGTGGTGGAAATTATACCCTATTTGCCGATTACAAACCATCCGGGGATACCCAACGGGTTTCGGTGGTGAAAACTGCTGTAGTGGGGAACCCTCCGCCGCCTCAAGAGATGAATCTAAATCGCTTTCAAACCCTGGGTGATACGAAGGTGGGGTTGATGCTACCCACTGAGGCGATCGCGGCAGGTGAGTCCGTGACTCTTGCTTTCCATCTTGAAGATATCCAGACTCAAAAACCGGTCAGCAATTTACAGCCTTATTTGGGAGAAATGGGTCATTTAGTGATTGTTAAACAATCTGCGTCTCCCAGGGAAGCCGATTATATTCATGCTCATCCGATGCCGAATATGTCCCCGGGTCATATTGAATTTATGACCCAGTTTCCAGAACCGGGAAATTATAAAATGTGGGGAGAATTTAACCGAGATGGTGAAATAATTGCAGCGGAGTTCTGGGTAACAGTTCAGTAAATTAGAGCGGGTTTATTCTCTAAATTAAGGGACAGGTTACTGCCCTGTCCCTAGGTTTTTATCTCAGGGTCGGGGGTAGCCAATCTGAATAATCGGCTAGGTGTCCCCAGTAGGACATATAGCCCGTAATGGCCCAAATTAAGCCGGCAACTGCGATCGCAACTGCACCAACTAAACGCAGGGTTGGGTTATTTCTTAGGTACAGGGAAGGGGTGGCTAAAACTCCTCCCAGTCCGGAAATAATAAATCCAATTCCCGAGAGTAAAGGTTGTCGGGTCATCTCTAAATTAATGATTCGTACTCCGACTACAATCGACGCTAAACCTGCAAAAAAGGCGTAAATGGTGACGGTACTTAAATCCCAACCCGCAGCTAGGGCGACTGCCGCGCCCATAAATACAATTCCAAATAATACAGACATTTCCCCATAGGCTACATTAAAACTGCCTCGAATCGGCCAAGTCCAAATCATATGTAACCCGGTAACTAAGGCGATCGCACCTGTCATTCCAAACCCGGGAATCCACTGTTTTTGCCGGATATTATCTAATCCTTCATAAATGTAGTAAGCCAGCAAAAAGTGACCGGCTACTAAATTAATTAGCATTAAACTAATGTAATTGATCATAATTGACCCTCTTTTGTTGGTGTTTAGAGTGGCAGGGTTTCATCCTACCCTAATTTGGGAATGAATGGGACACCGATAGAAATATTTCTCCCCAATGGCTGACTTTTGAGGAGAACCAAGTCGTTCTACCAATGGGGATGGCGCAACCAATTGTGAATTTTTTGGGGCCACAGCTTGGGACTTTCTGGCGATCGATAGTGAGTCTGGACCATTGATTGCCACAGGGGTAGTCCTCCAACTTTTGCACTCAACAACAGGTGAAAAGTGACTGCTAATCCCATGAGTATCCATGCTCCCAAATGCACGAAATACAAGGGCTGATTCATCTGTCCCTGGGGTAGCCAGTTTTCATCCTGAAACTTACCCGAAACCACCGCTAATCCGGCTGCTAATAATATGGCTGTATTAGCAATTCGATGTAAGATATACCACCCACTAGGTTGGCCTACATTTTTTAGTTTTGAAAGAGAATTTTTTGCCATCAAACGCTTTCGTCCGAATCTCACACTATAAATAGCAAATCCGACGAAAATAAAAAACAGAACAAATCCAAATGTGCCATGAATATCAATCAGGTTTCGGTTAGCTTGGGAAAGGCCCATCCGCCCCCAGCGACCATCCCAACTATCATAAACCAAAAACCCGGTAATCCAAGCACCCAGCACTAAAATAGCATTGATACCGTGCAACAATCGCAGTACCAAGGGTTGATAAGGAATCGAACGAACACGCATGGTCAGATGTTGATAAAGTAATTTCCAATTTTACGACGTTCTTTCTCAATAAAGCGAGTCTAACTGAACTAAATACTTATTTAATGGGGTAAAACTGCCTAATTTTCTGACTTCTGTAAGCAAATATTATCGGTCACTCTTTTAACTTTACTGGTTCTCGCTGGGAATCCTGGGAATTTCAAAAATGATTAAATAATGAAAATAGGGCGGCTATTTGACCCAAAATTCGGCGAAAATGCCCGAAAAACCGAAAATTATTTCATTTTCTTTTCACTATATTAGTTCTTGCCAAACTAGGCTAAAAATGATAAGGTTAAATGACTAGAATCATAGAAATTAGGCAAAAGCAGTGAGCTTTATCACGATTTCCTTAATATCTTTAGGGTTGGCAATGGATGCCTTTGCGGTGGCGATTGGCAGTGGCATTGCACTCAAAAAAGTGAAGCTGCAAGATGCACTCTTGGTAGCCACTTTTTTTGGGGGATTCCAGTTTTTTATGCCCTTAATGGGATGGATAGCGGGGTTGGGGGTCCGCGAGACGATCGCCAGCTTTGACCATTGGATCGCGTTTTTGCTCCTAGGGTTTATTGGGAGTAAAATGATTCATGAAGGGATTTATGAGGAAGAGGGCGTCGAGGAAGGGAAAGCCGCCAACCCCCGGAATTTATATATTTTATTAGGATTAGCCATTGCTACGAGTATTGATGCTTTAGCGGTGGGGTTGAGTATTTCCCTATTACAAAGCTCAATTACCTCTTTAGCTGTTGTGATTGGAATTGTAACCTTTGTGTTATCCTTTGCTGGGGTTTATATCGGGAATCGGGTCGGTAGCTTTTGTGAAAAGCAAGTGACGATTCTAGGCGGCGTAATTTTAATCGGAATTGGATTCAAAATATTACTGGAAAATTTAATACTTCCGGGATAGCGATCGCCTTGCAAAATCCCCGAATCCTTGTATGCTAGAGAGCAATGCTATCGAGGATGAAGCTAATGGACAAAATGCTTTCTCGGATGGAGGGAGTACAGTCCCCGATTATTCCACAGATTGGAGAACTGATTCGCGCTTATCCAGGGACGCTTTCCTTGGGACAAGGGGTGGTTTATTATCCACCGCCGCAAGCTGCATTTGAACGCATTGCAGACTGTTTGGCAGACCCTAATAATCATAAGTATCAGCCGGTGGAGGGAATTGCCCCGTTACGGGAGGCGATCGCCAGTAAACTACAAGCCGAAAACAACATTAACGTTAACGCCGACACTAAAATAGTGGTCACCGCTGGGGGAAATATGGCTTTTATGAATGCCATTCTAGCGATTACCTCCCCCGGGGATGAAATTATTATCCAAACTCCTTATTATTTCAATCATGAAATGGCGATCGCCATTGCCGGATGTCAGGCAGTCTGTGTGGCAACCGATGAAAACTATCAACTCCGTCTTGAAGCGATCGCCGATGCAATTACGGACAAAACCCGGGCGATTGTAACCATTTCTCCCAACAATCCCACGGGGGCCGTTTATTCCGAAACAGCTTTACGCCAAGTCAATCAACTCTGTGGCGATCGCGGCATTTATCATATTACAGATGAAGCCTACGAATATTTTACCTATGATGGAATCACCCATTTCTCCCCGGGTTCTATCCCCGATAGCCATCCCCATACTATTTCCCTGTTTAGTCTCTCCAAAGCCTACGGATTTGCCGGGTGGCGAATTGGCTATATGGTGATTCCTGAACACCTACTTAGTGCGGTTAAAAAAATTCAAGATACTATCTTAATTTGTCCTCCAATCATTTCCCAGTATGTCGCATTAGGCGCATTAGAAGTGGGTAAAAACTATTGCTTAGAACATATTGAAATCATTTCAAAAGTCCGGGAATCCTGTCTTCAACGCTTCTCCGACTTATCTGCCTTTTGCACCGTACCCGAGGCCAAAGGGGCCTTTTACTTTTTGGTGAAACTCGAAAGCAACCTATCCCCAATGGAAGCAGCTAAACTCCTAATTGATAAATTTCGGGTGGCTACGATTCCCGGCACCACTTTTGGCATTAAAGAAGGGTGTTTTTTACGGGTTTCTTACGGGGGATTAGACCGGGATACCGCCTTGCGAGGCATCGATCGCTTGTTTCGCGGCTTAAACACAATGTACAAAACTCCGAGTTCCCGGATGTGAAAATAAAAGAGTAGCTTTTACTCTTCCTCTCCCCTAAAAAATCCCCTAAAAAATTATGTCTAATTCCTCAAAATTGACCCCTCCCCTCAAAGCCTTTTCAGTGGATGCCTTAGCAGTCCGTGTATTTGAAACAGAAGCAGAGATGGCCCTCCAAGCAGCGATCGCCGCCAGCGATTTCTTACAGGCGGCGATCGATCAACAGGGGGAAGCAAGGGTACTCCTGGCAACGGGAAATTCCCAAATCAAATTTCTGGACGCTGCGATCGCCTTAGATCGAGTGGATTGGTCCCGGATTGTCTTCTTTCATTTAGATGAGTATTTGGGAATTGAGTTTAACCATCCTGCCAGTTTTCGCCGCTATCTGCGCGATCGCGTGGAAAATCAAGTCCATCCCGCCGCCTTCCATTACATCAACGGAGATGCTATCCAACCCCTAGCCGAATGCGATCGTTACACCCAACTTTTGCGAGAAAAACCTCTTGATTTATGCTGCTTGGGAGTGGGAGAAAATGGTCACTTAGCTTTTAATGAACCGGGTATTGCTGATTTTAACGACCCTTATCCGATTAAACTGGTTAAATTAGCCCCCGCTACCCATCGGCAATTGGTCAATCAAGGCCAGTTTCCCAGCCTAGAATCGGTTCCCAAATATGCTTTTAGTCTGACGATTCCCCAACTTTGTGCCGCCACACAAATCATCTGTCTTGCGCCCTCCAGCCGGAAAACCGAGATAGTCAAGCAGATGTTATCCCACCCGATTACTCCGGAGATTCCCGCCACAATTTTGCGATCGCAACCCCACGCCACCTTATTTTTAGACCGAGATTCAGCGGGGGAAATTTAACCGGATTCTTCCCCTATTGGTGCGCGCTAATCTTGGCCGAAATTGGGGATTTAACCTTTGTTTTAACCTCAACCCTACCCCGGGCCGGGATATCATTTCCCGAACTCACTTCCGGACGGGTAGCGGCTTCGCTATTCTCTAATAGATGAAAAGCGTAGGTTCCCAGTTGTTCATGGGCAAAGGTGGTGGGATGAATTTCATCCCAAAATAGATATTCCTCTGGATTCTGGCAAACCACGCCCCGTTGTTGATTTAGACAAGGTTCGGTAACGTTACTGAATCCAAACTTATCCGGGTCATCCAACACCCGATTATAAATTTCATTGACGTTCAAAGGAATAATTTCTACCTCAGAATCGAGGCGATTGTTCAACTGTTGAAGAGACTCAGCTAATCTATCATTATGCAGGCGAATTAACTGATTTAATTGCACCGAACTTTGATTATTTCTCGTTGCCGGCAAATTTCCTAAATCCGGCAGGTTAGGGACTAAAAAATTTTGAGCACCCATTGCAGCAAGGGTAGCGATCGCCTTGGAGACATTCGAGACAGGTTGATTCGGATCCCTCTGATTATTCCCCAGGTAATCGTTCGGTCCCGCCCACACAATATAGAGGGCGTTCGGGTCGGCTGAATTTTCCGTACGTTGGAAGCGATTCACCTGATCCAATAGTCCTCGTGAGGGGCTTTTATTCACATTCATTTGCCCCGTAGTCGCCCCACCATAGGCAAAATTCGTGTCCGGATTAAAGGGAATATTTAATTGTTCAGCCAGATATTCTACCCACACCGGGCCATTAGAAAATCTTCCCTTAAAGTATAAGGAACTAGGGGGAATTGCGGCTTGGGACTGTTCAAACAATTGACCCGTATCGGAGAGACTATCACCAAAAACATATATCTCGCTAAAGTTTGCTGCCATAACAGGACCTGGAATTAGAAAAGAAAAAAGAACGGCTGCACTCGCTAAAATCCCTTGTCGCATGGTAATTTTCAGAAAATCTCCTGGGTAAGGTAACGGGGGAATGATTGAAAGCGTGGCTATCTGGACTCCCTAATTTCAATTCTCCGGTGGAAGAAAGAACGGTCCGGAATAAGTCTATTTTTTCACAGCCCTGTCCTTTTTGCCCTCTCTCGGGAGTTGTAAATTTACTGAGGCGATCGCCCTTGAACTCCGTAGTTAGACGTAACGATTCCCTGGTCAATAGCGGTAGAACTCCCTCTTTGGGATAGGTGACAAAGTTATAATTTTCTGTTATAATCTCTTTTAAATATAAAATTAAAATCTAGTAGAATTTTAACTTTATAATCTCTTTAATAATTAAAAATAATTAAAAGTAAAAACCCGAGCTCTTGCTTGGAAGTATCCCGGGGTGATCTGTCTGACGCACCCGAAACAATTAAGCGGGTGCATCAGTAAGCTATTTAGCCTTAAATTTCCTTCAGGGTTTTGAGAGACTCTTCCACATGACCCTCGAAATTCATCATGGAATTAAAGATATGGCGGACAACTCCCTGTTTGTCAATCACATAAGTGACGCGCCCGGGGAGGAGTCCCAAGGTTGCAGGGACCCCATAAAGCTTGCGAAGAGTTTTATCGCGATCGCTTAAGAGGGTAAAGGGCAGGTTGTACTTACTGGCAAATTTTTGATGAGAATCCGCTGAATCACTGCTGACTCCGATCACCTCGGCACCGGATTGTTTGAACTGTTCATAACTATCCCGAAAGGCGCAGGATTCCTTGGTGCATCCGGGGGTATCATCTTTGGGATAAAAGTAGAGCACCACACTGGATTTCCCTCGAAAATCGCTGAGTTTAACGGGTTCCCCGGTTTGGGACGGCAAACTAAAATCTGGGGCCGTATCTCCTATTTTTAAGCTCATAATCCCTAGTCCTGTGTCTTTTGTCTACAAAATGTTAACTTTTGTAATGTTACCGCGATTTGTCCCCGCAATGGGAGCTTTCTGAGGTGAAGAAATCACAGAGAGGCTCTATTTAGCCCTCAGACGAGCAACTCCCATCAATTCCGAGTGCTAGTCAGGTCATCATCTACTCAAGATTAGAAAAACTTAATTGATTATGATTCGACATCCTTTTGCCATTGGATTAGCTGGGCTGCTCATTTTAGGCGCGATGCCAAGCGTCTCCCGTGCAAATCTTCCTCCCGTGGTGCAGCGAAATTTGCCCTCTGATATGGAACAGGCAGAGGCTTACAATAACCAGGGATTTGATTTAGCTAGTCAGGGAAGGTTTTCCGAAGCGATCGCAGCTTTTGAACAAGCCATTAAAGCATATCCCAATTATGATACTGCGTACAATAATCTGGGAATTGTTTATGCCCAACTGGGAAATTTTTCGGAAGCGGTGGCAGCTTTTGAAGAAGCGATCGCCCGGAATTCTGGCAATGTGGAATACTATAATAATCTGGGCAGTGCCTTAGGGTCCCTCGGTAGAATATCTGAAGCCACTAACGTTTTTACAGAGGCGATCGCCCGCTACCCAAACGAACCTGATAGCCATTTTAACTTAGCCATTGCCTTTTTAAATCAAAATAAAATCCCTGAAGCAATTGAGTCCTTTAAAGAGGCCGGAAACTTATATCAATCTCGCAATAATTTCCAGGCTGTCGCGCAAATCAATCAAATTTTACAAGGATTAGAACCCAGTCCATAACCCGAAATATTTTAACCCAGAACTCAAATGAATGAGTCCATCATCGAAATAACCCTTTCAGTTCTTGCCAGAATGCCGACTCCCCCCCTTTTACCCGAGCATGGGTGAGGATACCATGACTTGGACTCAATAGCAAAGCCAACAGAAAAAATCCCGATACAACTAACACAATGGCCGGACCAGAGGGGAGGTTTTGATAATAGCTCAAATACATCCCAGAGATACTAGAAATAATCCCGATAATCGCTCCTAGTATCATCACTTGATGGAGACGGGGCACTAATAAATAGGCGGTAGCACCGGGGGCAATCAGCAGGGATAAAACCAGCACCACCCCCACCGCTTTCATACTGGCAACTACGGTTAAGGCAATCAAGACCATTAAGCCGAAATTGAGCAAATTCACAGGAAGTCCAGCGGCTTGAGCACCCAAAGGGTCAAAGGTGTAAAACAACAGTTCTTTATATAGTAAAAACACGACCGCTAGGGTTAAAATAGCAATCAACGCGGTGGTGTTTACATCTTCGGAGGTGACCGCGAGAATGTTGCCGAATAAAAAATGATTAAGGTCAATTTTCTGCTCTTTTTGAATCAGGGTAATTAAAGTAATACCGAGAGCAAAAAATGAGGATAAAACGATTCCCATTGCCGCATCTTCTTTAATGGGCGATCGCGTTTTAATCCAGGCGATCGCCACGGTACTCAAAACCCCGGCAATAAAAGCGCCTAGAAAAATATTCACCCCAATTCCATAGGCGATCGCCAGTCCCGGGAGCACCGAATGCCCGATCGCATCCCCCAACAAAGCAAGGCGCTGGACCATCAAATAACTGCCAACTACGGCACAAATCAAGCCAACTAAAATCGCTACAATTAGCGATCGCTGCATAAAACTATATTGGAGGGGTTCAATTAATCCGTTTAACATGGCAGGGGAAGCTATACAGAACTCAGCAAGCGTCTCAATCCCAATCTAAATCCCTCCCGTCCCCGAACCAAAACACAGGGGAAGGGATTGAATTAAATAGGATGATAATTTCCATTAAGCAGCGCGATCAGAAAAAAACCGCACCTGTCCTTGGTAGGCGCGATACATATTCTCCGATCGCAGCACTTGTTCTCTCCCACCCCCGGCAATTAGTTCGCGATTTAAGAGGATTAAATCGTCAAAATGGGTAATAGATTCTCCGAGGTCATGGTTAACAACTAAAACGATTTTTCCCGCCTCACCAAGCTCGTGAAAAATCTCAAAGAGGACCGCCTCAGTTTTTTGGTCAATCCCTACAAATGGCTCATCAAAACAGAAAATATCCGCTTCTTGTGCTAGGGATCTTGCTAAGAAGACACGCTGCTGCTGTCCCCCAGATAAATCCCCAATTTTGCGGTTGTGGTAGTCACTCATTCCGACTCGCGCCAAGGCATCGGAGGCAATCCGACGACTGACCGTACTATAACGCCGAAACCATCCCGTTTTCTTAACTCGTCCCATCATCACCACATCCCAAACGGTGGCAGGATAGGTCCAATCAATCTGCGATCGCTGGGGGACATAGGCGACGCGATCGCGTTGTTCCATCAAGGGTTGCCCTTCATAGAGGACCCTACCGCTTAAGGGCGGGGTTAATCCTAACATCGCTTTAATTAAGGTACTTTTACCTGCCCCATTGGGTCCAATAATCCCGGTGATGTGTCCCGCGCGAATCACCGCGTTGACATCAGTAAGGGCCTGAACCTGGCGATAATTCACGGTGAGATGGCTGATGGAGATCGTCTTGTCCGAGAGGCTTGGAGGGCGATCGCCCTCCAAGTCTGGTTTGACATGAGGTGGTATTTTCATAAAAATTTCTAAAATTTGGCTTTTCATTCCAGGATAGTGCAAATATGAACCAACTATGAGGTAAATATGAAAGAAAAATGAAAAAATCTACCCAAATCAGAGCGATCGCGGACTATCCTCGAAAAAAATCCCTCTTAAGATGGGCAACCGGACTGATTCTAGGGTTCTGCCTGAGTAGCTGTACCAACCCTGGGGTGAATCAGGAGGGGGAGATTTCTGGGGGTCTGCCCGACGTGGTGTCCACCAGTACCATTATCGCAGACTTAACCAAGGCGATCGCCCCCGAGGAAATCCAAATCACCAGCATTTTGACCCCGGGGGTCGATCCGCATATTTACGAACCCGTCCCCGCAGATTCCATTGCTTTTGAGAAGGCTGATTTGATTCTCTATAATGGCTACAACTTAGAACCCGGACTCATTAACATGATGAATGCTGCTGGAGTTAATGCCCGCAAATCCGCAGTCGGGGAAGTCGTACCCCCTTTGCAAATGGAGAAGGGGGCGCAAACGGCACCGGATCCCCATGTCTGGGGAAATGTGACCCATGCGATCGCCATGGTAAACGCGATTCGGGATGCCTTAAGCGAACTCTCCCCAGAAAACGCACCGGCACTTCGCGAAAAAGCCGCTGCCTATACCGCCATCTTGGAACAACTCCACCGCTGGATTACGGAGCAAATTGCCACGATTCCTCCAGAAAACCGGCGGTTGGTCACCACTCACGATGCCTTCCAATACTATGCCCAAGGGTACGGGTTAGAGGTAACCGGCACGTTAATTGGGATCAGTACCGAGGAACAACCCAGCGCCCAAACCTTGACGCGGCTAGTTGAGGAAATTAAACGGGCGCAGGTTCCGGCTATTTTTGCTGAAACTACCATTAATCCGCAACTGATCCGAACTGTCGCCCAAGAGGCACAGGTAAAGTTAGCACCCCAGGAATTATACTCCGACTCCATCGGTGTTCCTGGTAGTGAGGGAGATTCTTATATTAAAATGATGGTCTCAAATACCCGTGCGGTGGTGGAAGCATTGGGAGGAACCTATACCCCGTTTGTTGTTGCCGAGGATTAGAGGACCGGCTGGGTTCGCATCTGCACCGGGCTAAAGAAAAATTGCCCGCTTTGAATCTGCAATTTTTCTTTTCCCGGCTAACGCCTCACCTGAAGTAGAGGGGAGAAGTCGTTGATAAACTGCCCCTACTTAAGGGGTGAGGTGGGATGGTGAGGGACTTTTGCGGTACGGGAACCGATTTAAGCAACGGCTTTTTGTGCTTTGGCATTTAACATCAGGTTGCCGCGAGCATCGATGCTAAAATCTATCCCGGGAATTAAGCCTTTGTGGATCAATCGCTGATAGAGCCCCATGCGCAGGGTACTTTGGATTTGGCCCATGATATCAGCGGGGATGAGATGGGCGATCGCCCACACGACCGCTTCCCAGTCTAACCACAGTAACCGTTCGATACTGACGATGATGACGCCGGATAACTCTTCGAGGGTCATCCGATCGCGGAGATCGGCGATCGAATCTTTCCCGATCAGCGTGTTGCGGGTCATCATCACCCGAGTCATTTTGGTGGCTTCTGTTTCTAGTTGTAAAAGGTTCATCCGGATTCCTTTGCTGATAGTAGGGTGTTGCACAGCAGATTTTTGAGGCACCATCGACGCTCGGGGCAGCCCATGCTTTCGCCCCTCCATCGCGCTTTTGTATTAGTGTACCGGAATCCGAGTTAAATCTCTACCTTTTGGAGGATGTTGAATCTTATTTTTTTAGAATATAAACTCCTATCCGCCCTCAATGCCCGGGACCCCGCCCTTAGCCCTGGTCTTTTCCTACCCCGTTGGTCCCAAAGTTCCCTCTGAGGGGCCACCGCCCCCACATTTCAGAGGGCAAGGTATCCGGGATAACAAACGAGTGTGAATCAGAGATATTTCTTTTGACTGATTTGCCCCCCTTAACTTTAAAGATAAGGTCTTAATAATGCAACTATTACTTAAAGAACAGAATGCTTTCCCGGTAGAACTAGCCTGGAATATAACTCGGGAAAATAGCAGTTTGTTAACCTAAGCAATGGCCGGACCCTGACTCTGTAACCAATTGTTTTTTTGCATAGACCCTACCCTTGGTAAGTGAAAGCCCCGAGCTTAATTGCCACAATTTAGCAATAACGCTAAAGTGGTCACCAAGGGGAATGTCAACGAATAAATTCCGGTACAGGGCTTGATTCTCCCGCTAAAAGCAAAGGGAAAAATGAGGTAAGACGATGCATGACAAATTTGATTTTATATCTCCTCGCAGTCGTTACTATGGCAAATTTACGCCAGACAATCCAGAAAATATGGTGTTTAACGCCAACTTGCAGGAGTTTGCCCAGCGCGTTAGCGTGATTAGTTGTTTGGAAACCGGAGGAAAATTACCCCCAGAAGACGCGTATAAACAAATTAAGGGCCTCTGGAAAAAGCTCAAGAGGACTAAAAAACAATTAGGAATTGGCAGCGAGTCCAATGCTGCTGAATAAAATCCACCGGGAGACAAAAGAGGCGATCGCCCCGGTATTTTTAAAATGAACCCCAATCAGGAGGGCAAAATAGGCAATGCACGTTACCGGCGATCGCCTCTTAGACCATCAGATGTGAAAACCACCCATAATAATCCTAGAACTATTTTGTTATGACAATTGCCAATTTAGCTCCGGTCTCCTCCAGCCTGAGGAGAACTTTCATCCGCAAAGAGTCGATACCGCTGTGGCAAGACGTGCTGTGGAAAATCGAGCGTGGAATCGTCCGAACTATTACCTGGACGGAAGATGGGTCTACCATCGCCTCTGGATATTGGGGAAAAGGGGATGTCATCGGTGAACCCCTCTGTTGCATTAGCGGCTATCAAATGGAATGTTTAACCTCCGTTGAAGTCAGCATCATCCCCGCCCATCAGTGGCAATACTCCTTAGACGCCATTCGCACCCATACCCAAAAAACAGAAGAACTCCTCAGCATCATTCACTGCAAGCAAGTCCATGAACGCTTGCTTAAATTTTTGGGGTGGTTAAGCGAAAAATTCGGTCGTTCCGTAGAACAAGGCCGCTTGCTAGAATTACCCATGACCCATCAAGAAATAGCCGAGGCGATCGGGACCTCCCGAGTCACCGTGACTCGCCTCCTTCAACGATTTGAAACGGAAGGGACCATCTCCCGCCCCCGTCGCCAATCAATTCTTCTCTCCGAATCAATGGGTTGGCCCCAGGTTTAAAAAATCCCGTGGCGATCGCACCCCAACCTACTCCCCAGGGGCTAACCTAGCGTTGGCCCCTTTTTTACATCCCGCACAGGTTCTGGGGCAAATCCCCCCGGGGAAATTTTCAGGTTCTCTCCCCTTCCCAGGTCGTAAAGTGTCGCGGTTGAGGTAAGATATCCCCTATCAGGCGGTTCTGATGGGGTTCAGCTATCAGACGTAAGGGGGAAAGCTCGGTATAAATCCGGCACTGTCCCGCAACTGTGATCCGACACCCAAGTTCCCGGTGAATGTCGATTTGCCATCTGGGGTCCGTAAGTCAGAATGCCCACCGCCTCTGTAGTTCACCCTTAAATTCATCTGCGAGGTACAGATGGGCATTGATTCTCATTTACAACCCTCTATTCTGTCAATAGTAGCCCTTGCGCGGAACAGTGCGGCAGCCCGATCGTACTTTTGACCCTACAACCACGCCGAGGGGAAAAATTGCAGCTTTGTGAGTTCCCAAAAAGCAGCCAGGAGACTCACTTTCTAGGCCAATTTTTGGGAAATCCGGTGTCGGAACCATCCCGAGTGCCGAAATTTTTCATCCCCATTGCGGGGGTTTAACCCTTGATGTTCCCTGAAAACGCACTCCAGTCGCACTTATGCCCCTGGTCCTACTCAATATAGATGTTGAACCCATCAAATTTTTTAACCGAACAAATGCTCAAGCAAACCCTCAACCGATTTCAACCTTTCCTAACTCGTAACCCCGGAATGAAAGGGGGATTAATGATAGTCGCTGTTGCAGTCGCCCTATTTTTGGCTGTTGAACCCGCCCTTGCCCATCACGGGATGGATTCCGCTACCCCGAGTAACTTTTGGGAGGGACTTCTCTCGGGACTCGCACATCCGATTATTGGTCTCGATCATTTTGCCTTTGTGGTGGCGATCGCCTTACTGTCTGCATTACATCCCTACGGCATCGGTATTCCAGTCGCCTTTGCGATCGCCGCAATGGGAGGAACCGGAATTCACTTACTCAGTATTGATATTCCGGCTGTGGAAATGATCATTGCCGCTTCTGTACTCACAGTCGGAAGCCTACTGGCAATGAAAACACGGCCCAATTTAAAACTCGTCGCCGCAGTCGCCGCAGTCGCTGGTATCTTTCACGGGTATGCTTACGGTGAAGCCATCATCGGCGCAGAAACCGCACCTTTACTCGCTTACCTGACTGGATTTACTGCCATCCAAATCGCCGTCGCCTACGGTGCGGTCGCCCTAGCCCGAAAAGCCCTTAACGCTTTCGATCAAGGCCCTAACTTATCTCTAAGATTTGCCGGATTTACCATCGGGGGCATCGGCGCGGCATATCTGGCTTCTTCCATTCTGGGTTAATCCTCTGCCCCAGCATCATTAGGGTGAGGAATCAATCCCTCACCCTAATTATACCCTTACTCCCTCCTCTCACTTTCTCTCAACGTCACCCATGCATAAAATACCCGTTACCGTCATCACTGGTTTTCTCGGGGCTGGCAAAACTAGCACCATTCGTAACCTCCTCCAAAACAATCACGGACGACGCATCGCCGTAATTGTCAATGAATTTGGGGAAGTCGGCATTGACGGCGAGTTTCTCAAATCCTGCCAAGTCTGTGACGAATCTCCCGCGACAAATAGCAATATTATTGAACTGACCAACGGTTGCCTCTGTTGCACCGTTCAGGAAGAATTTTTGCCCACCATGCAGGAATTACTTAAACATCGCGATCGCCTCGATTGTATGTTAATCGAAACCTCCGGACTTGCCCTCCCAAAACCCTTGATCCAAGCCTTTCGCTGGCCGGAAATCCGTACAGGTGCAACAGTAGATGGAGTGGTTACCTTGGTCGATTGTGAGGCCGTCGCCGCCGGTACCCTCGTCGGTGACATTGATGCCTTAGAACAAGCTAGACAAGCCGACCCCAGTTTAGATCATGAAACCCCCATCGAAGAATTATTTGAAGATCAACTCGCCTGTGCGGATTTAGTATTATTAACCAAAATTGATTTAGTCGATGCAGAAACGCAAACTAAAGTCATCACTTGGCTGCGATCGCAACTGCCCCCCCATGTCAAAATTGTTCCCTGCAAAAGCAGTGAAATTACCGCCGAATTACTCCTAGGATTTAATGCCGCCGTCGAAGACAACCTCGACAGTCGTCCCAGTCATCATGACACCGAAGAGGAACATGATCACGATGATGAGATCACGTCCGTCAACATCATACTAGACCAAACCTTTGACCCCAAAACTTTAGTTGCCCAACTACAAAATCTAGTAGAAATAGCAGAAATTTATCGCATCAAAGGATTTGTAGCCGTTGCCAATAAACCCATGCGATTAGTTTTACAAGGCGTCGGCAAACGCTTCGACCACTTTTATGATCGCCCCTGGCAGGAAGCCGAACCTCAGCAAACCCGCCTAGTCTTCATCGGACGTAACCTCAACCGCGACCAAATCTTAGAGGCGATCGACCCCAGTTCGTAGTAACGACTTTAGTCGTTTTTTCTCTTAGTTCATAGTAACGATTTTAGTCGTTTCTTCTCTTAGTTCGTAGTAACGATTTTAGTCGTTTCTTCTCTTAGTTCGTAGTAACGACTAAAGTCGTTTCTTCCTCTCCATCAAATCAGGTGCGTCAGTGGTGAAAACCCGTAAAAATTTACCTCCGGTTTCCCATCTGACGCCCCCTACTTGCATTCTCCTTCTATTAAAAAATCCCCCTTTAACCCAACAAATTTAACTCTCCCGGTGAATTCCCCACATCCCACAGGGAATCAGACAAAGTTCCCGTTTCAGCCGCTGAAACAGGAAGTGGGGCCATTGAAGCGATCGGACTATCAAAGCACCGAGGCGGCATGGGGGGAGGCAGTGCAACATAACCAGGTACGGGGGGATGCCTGGGAGCGAGGAATGGATACCGATAAATGACAGAATAAGGTGTAGGATTTATCAGGTTATCAGACGCTTCCACCATCAGGACGAAATTCTCGGGATTAACGTTCTCTGAATTAAACTGGGTCGTAAAAACCTCCAAAAAGAGGCCATTCGGATCCGTGGTATTCAATTCAGAAATCACGGTAAATGCTTCGGGAGGAAGAACCGTAGTTTCATTCGGTAAATTAACTTGCTTTAAAACTTGGGCATCGATTCCGGTCCCTAAAACCTCCAAGTTCAACGGTTCCCGCAAGGACTCAGGTAAAAAGTCCGGATTAACATTAATAACTTTGATGTTAATCTGCTCGCTCAATCCGGGAAACTCCAAGGTGGGGGTCCGTAAATATTCCAGACGATAATAATCTACCCTGTCCTCATTTGAAAGCAAGCCATCTACTCGATCGGGATTGGCAACTTTGGTTTCTTCTAAATTTTGTCGAAAGCCTAATTGAACTTCCCCTAAAAAAGGAGCGGTTGCCAGATTATTTTTTAAAGATTCTACCTCCGGCGCTAACGGAATTTTTTTACGAATTTCCTCAAATCCAAAGACCATAAAATGCGCGATCGCTTCTCGGTTGGTTAACCCCGCTTGCTGCAAATCGGCATTACTAGCTAAATAGGTATTCACATCAAAATACGGCGAAGCTCTGCGCCCCTCATCTCGCCCAAAATCTTGGAAATGCTCAAATAATTGAGTATCGTTAAAACCCGCTAAATCTGGATGTTGGCTGCGATAGTACAGACTAGAATACACCAAATTTTCTTGTAATTTATCTTGAACTTGACTGACAAAGCTAAGGCGCGTTCTTTGCTGTCCCTCATCCACCCCAAACCGAATAAAATGTTCTAGGGCTTGTTCGTTCGTAAACCCAAGCTGCTGTAAATCACCGGAGTTTTCCAGATAAGTGTTGACAGAAAAAGATGAACTCCCCTGGCGGCCTTCATTGACCCCAAAATTAACAAAATGTTGAAAAAGCTGCTGATTACTCAAACCCCCTAAATCCGCATATCGTTGTTGGTAATACTCTGCATTAAAGTATTCAGGACGTATCGGGAACTGGCTTCGAGGGCTAACAAGAGAGAACGACGCAAAATCAGTCTGGACTCTCAAAGGCCGACCTTCATCCAGTCCAAAGTCCCGTAAATGCTCAAAAGCAGTCCTTAACCGAGTTTGTGGTGAATTAAAAGTCTCTGCATTGGGATAAATTTCGCAGTTCCAGTCTGCATAAGTATCCAACATTTGGGGGGTTACCCATCGGGAAAATTCTCGCCCTTCTACCAAACCAAAGGTGACTAAATGTTGTAAAGCCTCTTCATCACTCAATCCCCCTAGGTCTGAATTAACGCTGCGATAATAGCTCGGATCGAATAACTCTAAGGCCATAATAATTTCCTAGGGAATTTACGCTGCTCCTACGCTAACTTGTGAATCGGGTTTCGTCAAATTGGTGCAATTGGCTACAATGGAGACTGCCGAGATTCTATAGATTCAATCCCCCAGACCCTGCGACTTGTATCAATAACAGCTATGCGATCGCCTAAAGGTTTCTACCGGAGTTGGCAAGCCCAATAAGTGAGAACACCGGACCGGATTTCCTCTATCCCATCTTCCTGTTTGAGGATGGTTAAATCTCACTGAGGGCGGCGATCGCATTCCATTCCCCTTGGAGTCTTTGTGCTATCCCCCGCAGCACAAAGGCGATCGCCCCCTTAGACCCCTCCCTATATTGCCTTCTCCAGCCCTTCCACTCCTCCCTCCTCAGTTTTTACCCTAGAATCCTGGGATACCTTGAAAAACAAAAAAAACTACAAAAATTTAAGATTTCATCCTCAGGAAAACCTGTAACAAGTGGTAGAATACAAAAATTATCTAAATTAAAAAATAATTTAAAAAAATATTTTAATGAATTCCGATCTCAAAACAAAAAAGTTGTTTATGATAGAGGTATAGAAGTCTAACGGACGGGATAAAGAGAAATAGACGGGGTAACCCGATTAAATTCTGCCTTGCTTATCCCAAAACAAGCCAGATCTGCCGTTTCCCCAAGTCAGACTTTGGAAAAGGGTAACCTAGATAACAGTGACGGCTCTCTATCAAACAGACAGCAAGTCGTTCTCTTAGACAACTCATCAAAATCCTGCGGTTCGACCCATCGTGAGCCTATCTAAGCGTGGTACTACAGAGATAGGAAAATAACAAAATGAACAGCAAAGTCACAAACACCCAAGAACTCGAAGAACTGATTCAGCGCGTCAAAGTCGCACAAGAAAAATATTCCACCTACAGTCAGCAACAGGTGGATGAAATTTTCAAAAAAGCCGCCCTCGCTGCCAACTCGGCGAGAATACCCCTTGCCAAGAAAGCTGTCGCTGAAACCGGCATGGGAGTCGTGGAAGACAAAGTGATTAAAAACCACTTTGCCTCAGAAATTATCTACAACAAATATAAGCACGAGAAGACCTGCGGCATCATCGAAGAGGACAAATCTTTCGGCTTCCAGAAAATAGCCGAACCCGTGGGAATTCTCGCCGGAATCGTCCCGACAACCAATCCCACCTCCACAGCAATTTTTAAGGCCCTCCTCGCCCTCAAGACCCGGAACGGGATTATTTTCTCTCCCCACCCCCGGGCCAAAGAATGTACTCGGGATGCGGCAAAAATAATCCTAGAAGCTGCCGTAGCCGCTGGAGCGCCGGAAGACATCATTGGCTGGATTGACGAGCCAACGGTGCCGTTATCCCAGCATTTGATGCAGCATCCAGAAATCAAACTGATCTTAGCAACCGGGGGTCCCGGCATGGTCAAAGCTGCCTACTCTTCGGGGCATCCGTCCCTAGGAGTGGGTGCAGGGAATACCCCAGCGGTGATCGACGCAACCGCCCATATCAAGATGGCCGTTTCTTCAATTCTGATCAGTAAGACGTTTGACAACGGGATGATTTGTGCCTCAGAACAATCGGTGATTGTTGTAGATGAGGTGTATGAGGAGGTCAAACAGGAATTTTGCGATCGCGGGGCATACTTCCTCAATCCGGAAGAACGGCAAAAACTCGGCAGCAAAATTATTATCAACGGACGATTAAATCCCGATATTGTCGGACAATCCATCCAAACTCTCGCGGCGATCGCAGATATTTCCGTCCCAGAAGAGACGCGGGTCCTAATTGGCGAAGTCGAGGAGATTTCCGAAGCCGAACCCTTTGCTTACGAAAAACTCTCCGCCATCTTAGCCATGTATCGGGCTACCGACTTTCATGATGCCGTCCATAAAGCCCATGACTTGGTGCAATTTGGAGGACGGGGACATACCGCTGTGCTTTATACATCCCCGGCGAATACCCAGCATATCCATGAATTTGAAGGGCAAATGCAAACCGCGCGAGTGCTGATTAATACCCCCTCATCGCAAGGGGCGATCGGCGACCTGTATAACTTCCGCCTCGACCCCTCCCTCACCCTCGGGTGCGGCACCTGGGGAGGCAACTCCATCAGCGAAAACGTTGCCCCACACCACCTCCTCAACATCAAAACCGTCTCGGAACGCCGGGAAAATATGCTTTGGTTCCGGATTCCGCCCAAAGTGTACTTTAAATATGGTTCCCTACCCATCGCCCTCCGGGAACTTGCCGGAAAACAACGCGCCTTTATCGTCACCGATAAACCGTTGTACGACATGGGTCTCACTAAGTCCGTCGAAGAGGTTCTCGAAGAAATCGGAGTTAAATCTGATATCTTCTTCGATGTCGAACCCGATCCATCCCTAACTACCGTGAATAAGGGACTGGAACGGATGAACTCTTTTAAACCCGACGTGATCATCGCCCTCGGGGGAGGGTCGCCAATGGATGCGGCGAAAGTCATGTGGTTGATGTACGAACATCCGGAAATCGAATTTGAAGGACTCGCCACCCGGTTTATGGACATCCGCAAACGGGTGTACGAACTGCCGCCATTGGGAGTTAAAGCGATCATGGTTGCCATTCCCACTACCTCGGGAACAGGTTCAGAAGTTACTCCCTTTGCGGTGGTAACCGACGATCGCACGGGGATTAAGTATCCCCTAGCGGATTATGCCCTCACCCCCAACATGGCGATCGTTGATCCGGAATTGGTGCTGAATATGCCCAAGAAACTCACCGCTTATGGTGGCATCGACGCCCTCACCCATGCCTTAGAAGCCTACGTTTCCGTCTGTGCCTCCGAATTCACCAACGGATTGGCATTAGAAGCGATTCGCCTGCTGTTTAAGTATCTACCCTCAGCGTATAAAAACGGGGCCAAAGACCCCAAAGCGCGGGAGAAAGTGCATTATGCCGCCACGATGGCAGGGATGGCATTTGCCAATGCTTTCCTCGGCGTCTGTCACTCCATGGCACATAAACTGGGTTCGACGTTCCATGTCCCCCACGGGTTAGCCAACGCCCTGATGATTTCTCACGTCATCCGGTATAATGCTACCGACACGCCATTTAAACAAGCCATCTTCCCGCAATACAAATATCCCAACGCCAAATGGCGGTATGCGCGGATTGCCGACTATCTCGGACTGGGTGGGGATACCGAACAAGAGAAAATTGAGAAACTGGTAGAGGCGATCGAGAACCTCAAGAAAGAGTTGGACCTTCCTCTGACCCTGAAAGAAGCCTTATCTGGGGATGACAAAGCCTTCTATGAAGAAGTCGAAGAAATGGCGGATCAGGCATTCGACGATCAATGTACCGGTGCCAATCCCCGCTATCCCCTGATTCGGGACCTCAAGGAGTTGTATATATTAGCCTACCGGGGTTGTCGCATCGACTCCGCCTTGTATCATCAAGAATCTCAGGAAGAGGTGTTACAAGGAAATAGCGCTGACAGCGTAACCTCTCTCATCCAGCCGGTGATGGTGGAAAGTAACTCGTAACATCTGAGAAACGCCTCCGGTGATGCTGGAGACTAACCTAAAAAAGCCCGTATTCATGCGGGCTTTTTTGTTGGGGAGTAACCCGGTTTAATGACAGCTTACAGTTCTCAAAATTCTCTAACCTTTACAATTATTTGAACTTACGACCAATGTAACCAATGATAATCTGACGTGTCCCTAAATCCGGAAAAAAATAAAGCCGCCAATCTCCCGGTGTCCTCCGAAAGTGCCAACTGAAGAGACGACTTTCACCATCGGGACAGTCAAAAGTTAGCTCTTTTTTAAACTGTTGCAGCCTTGAAACACTTTCTGGATCCACGTTAAGAAGGGCCTCTCTCTTGAAAGGACCAGAGGTCCACTGATTGCTGTAATTTTCCAAATCATCTAATCGTTCTTTTACAGCCTTGAGCATCGGATCGTTCGCTAAGAGGGTTTTTAATTGCTTTTCCACCGCATTACAAAAATTCAAATGAGGGAATAAATCTTCTTTACGCTGCCATAAATCCACCCCATCTCGCACTTGAACTTGAGTATAACTCTTAATCCAATCCGCGTGCTCTTCGACATGATCTTTATGACTGGCATGGCGAATTTCTACTTTGTTATCTTCATCATTGTTTTCACATTTTATGATATCTACGCTGATATAGCTGCAATCCCAACAGTCTGCGGAAGGAAAGCTGATTGCAAGTGCATTCAGCAAGTAGGCGACGCCTAGTCCAATGGCGCGTTCCCCCTCATACCTATACTCATAATTTGCCTGGTTATTTTCAAGGTCTTGAATGTCTGGATTATCTATAGCATGGGAAAAGGGAGAATTCGTTGCAAGTGTTAGGATTATATCCCGTTTCATTTGATCTACTTCTTGATCATTAAGCCAGCGGAATAGGAGATAGTTGGGGGCAAGCTGGGTAGAATGAAAGTCATATTGCGTTCGCAGAGAAACTGATTCAGCACTATATTTTGCTATAGCATTTATCGTGCCAATCAAATCTGACATCCATTGTCGTGCTTTGTAAATATCCGGTGCAGGATGCCGCAGAGATAGTTCATTTAATACCATTTCCATTTTTATTGTCATGATATCTTATTTTTCGGCTGGTTCTAATAAACCAAACAAGCTCTTTTGCCATTCATTGAAGAAGCCATCGGGCCATTGGTCAATTCTTCCATTGCGATCGATATGGGGAGAAATTACCTCGGTCATCCCTTGTTTAGTTCGACTCAAGAAGTGGCACTGGACATCTTTAGGGGCGAGTTTTCCACCATGAACAGCAAGACGAATCCCATTTAAAACATGATCGCTATGAGTTTCTACGACCACTTGAACCCCACTACTTGCAGCTAAAGATAATAACTCGCCCATTTTGACTTGTCCTTTAGGATGCAGGTGAGCTTCGGGGTTTTCAAGGAGGATTAAAGTCCCGGGTTCCGATGCCAGCACTGCCACAATAATCGGCAAGGTGTAACTAATTCCAAATCCAACATTAGTAGCACGGTAGGGATTGCTTAATCCGTAGGAATATTGTAAAATGACCAAATCTAAAGCCGGATTTGAATTGATTTTTATGCGAGTACCGGGACTGACTTCTCCCATCCAGGCCTCAACTTGACTATGTAGTGTGAGGGAATCCTCATCTAAATGTTTCAACCTGCTATTCGGAATAATTTCATCACTATAAATAGACAGGAAATGTGCAGTATATTCACCTCTTATTCCCAGTTGTTGGTGCTGACGAACTTGAAAA
The DNA here is from genome assembly GCA_038321985.1 of Cyanophyceae cyanobacterium. GTDB lineage: Bacteria > Cyanobacteriota > Cyanobacteriia > Cyanobacteriales > Laspinemataceae > Laspinema. The sequence goes on from JBBQFN010000012.1 coordinate 92,317, forward strand.
TCCGACCTTTCTATGCGGGGACCAATCCGTTCAGCCTGTAAATAATGGAAGCGATCGCTGAAAAGACTGGATTCATAAATAGTTGATGTATTGGGTTGAGAGGTAAGTCCTAAAAAATCCGTTTCTGAGCTATAGCTAAAATCCCATCTACCTTGAGTATCATCTTCCCAGAGGACCTCAAACCCGATTGAGTTTTCTTTAGCCTCGGCAAACAGCGCATCTTTAGCCGTGCCAATACAAACCAAGTCTCCATTCAGCGCTAAACCTACATCGGGTAATAGTTTTTGTTGATAAGATTGCCGCAGCAGTAGGAGCGATTGCAGCACTGAAGATTTACCTGTACTATTTAAACCGGAAAGCAACGTCAGGGGCTTAAACTCAAACGACTGTTCCTCGAAGGCTTTAAAGTGCTTTAATTTAACAAGGGTTATCATACGAGTACCTCTTCAATGATATGTTCAATTAGTGAAAACCGATAGCTAATTTTTTGTGGACCCAGAGAAATTGATTTAACAAAGGCTTCATCATTTTTCATGCAATTTATAAATTTTTGAATCAATTGGGTTTTGCGCTTGATTAAGAGTTCAATCTGTTCATCGGTGAGATTTCCTAGGCAGGCGGACCAAGCCTCAAACAAGGATTTGTTAATCGGATATTTTTTGTCTGGATTTTCGGCAGATAGTTTCCGAAAGGCGCGATCGCCAAAAATCTCAAAGGCAGCCACCATCACTTTTCTAAATTTTACTTCTATCACGTTAAGTTCCGCATCATTCATTTTATTAACGGTAGCCAAGGTTTCATTAAAAAAATAATCTCTACCTTTTTTGACGGGATAATCTTTGTAAGGCGTTATGGTATAGGCTAAAAACCCGACGATAAATTCATGATCATCCCGACGGGCTTTTTTAGATTCTCCTAAATTGATGACTTGTTTAAATTCGGGAAATTCAGCGAGTCTTGCTAAAAGTTTTGTAGCTTTACCCGGATTGAGAGCGTGACGGAGTTCTTGAGGAGATAGGGGTAAACCTCCGGTATTAATTCGTTTAAAAATGTTATATTTAACTTCCGGGGGAGTGCCTTTTTCAATCAGATAAAGGGTTAGCTGCGTTTCTGCAATTCGACGCTGGTAGTTTCGAGGGAGTTCATCATAATTTTTCCCTTCAATATCTTTGAGATATTCTAACCCTTTCAGTTTCAGCGTTTTGTCTATGATAAACTCCTTAATGGCACTTAGACGTTGTAATCCATCAATCACTAGCCACTTGTCGTCATTAGTCGCATCTAAATAAAAGGCAGGCAAAGGTATCCGGATAAGGATAGATTCAATTAAGCGGCTTTTTACATCTTCTTTCCAGATTCCTTCTTTGCGCTGAAAATCCGGTGCTAAGTCTAGTTCATCATGATTAATTCGCGAGAGGACCAGATCTATAGTCATGGGTCTAGTCTCCACCCTAATTTTTGTTGGATCAAAGGGCTCGTTTGTGGTTTCTTCTTCCTCTGGTTCGATCGCATTCTCGTCCTCAATCTCTAAGTCTGGTTCTAGCCATTGTTCGGCTTTATACTTGTCTTGTGCCACGCTTACTCCTTCGGGATATGCCCCATTGATCACCCTCCTGTTTAGGCCCAGTGTTAATCCCTAAGCCAATGGGAGCGTGATTATTCCTTCTGATTATATCAAAAAACACTCTGTGCTCAAATCAAGTTCATTAACCCTGATTTCCCTTAAAAGCCAAGATTGAAGTCAAAAACCAGGTTTTTTGGTGCAAACTGTATGACCGGTAGTTCCTTAAACTGATGCTTTTTATATTTTTTCTAGGGATATTACTTGGGTTATAGCGTTTATTTACTGGTCTTAAACCCAATCAATGCCTCTATAATCATCAGTTAATAGCCTACCTTTTTTAAAGTGAGCCTATCACTCGTCTAAATTTTTAACTCAAAATTGAGGGGGCGATCGCCATGCCTTAAAATTACTCGAAATTGAACAGAGTGAGCCATGACAATTCTATCCCTAAAATCCATCTGGAAAAATAGGTTATCTGGTCTAAAATTTTCTCTACCCTAGGATAGATATTTGTTTAATTATTATTTTCACTTAATGGAGAACATAAGTGAAATATTACTCGCATTTCTTAAATACGAGCTTACAAAATGCAGAGAGTCTGATTTTGAGGGCTAGTTCGAGCGTTCATAATTGAGAGAATTTTCACATTTAAGTAAGAATATGCCCCTTTTAGTTCATGGACTCCATCCAAAACAAATTTATTTTAAAATTCTCCCGTAATTTTAGGGGCTTCACTCTTAAAGATAGGGTTCTGTGTCGGTTAAACCCTTGTGGAGTATAGATTTGATTTTTTTTAAGATGAAGATATCTTGACTCCTTCTCCCGGAAATCAGGCCGATCGCCCCCCATTTATTTCCAATATAGAACCCTCAATGACAGGGGATAGGCCCCGCGATCGCCGGGATTTTGAGAAAATTCTTTGATTGAGTGGGCAAATCGAAAATCATCGAGTAACATTGCTTAACATATCTAAGATTAGATTCTTCACAAGTAAGGAAAAAACTGATGAACGCTAAAATTTGGAACGGTTTCAACAAAAAGATTGCTGTTTTTTTAGGGGTTGTAGGGACAAGTTTGATGGTGGGACTGCCGGTGGTAGCAAATGTTGACTCCGCAGCGGATAACACGACAGATTCTAACGAGGTGCTCATGGAAGCCCCCCCGGAAAGAACCGAGAGCAACATGGACAGCAGTCAAAAGACAATTGTTGATATTGCAGCCGGTAATGAATCTTTCACCACCCTGACCGCTGCTTTAGAGGCAGCGGGTTTAACCGACACCCTATCCGGTGAAGGTCCCTTTACAGTTTTTGCACCCACCGATGAAGCATTTGCAGCTTTACCCGAAGGCACTTTAGAACAGTTATTGCAGCCGGAGAACCGCGATCTTCTGATTCAGGTTTTAACCTATCATGTAGTACCCGGTTCGGTCATGTCTGGGGACCTAACAACTACAGCAGTTCCCAGCGTTGAAGGTCGGCCTATTAATGTGACGGTGGGTGACGATAGCGTTATGGTCAATAGTGCTACGGTGGTTCAAGCCGATATCCAAGCAAGTAACGGCGTGATTCATGTCATTGACCAAGTAATCCTGCCTCCTCAAATGTAGAGAAAACGATGATCATGGGGTTCTAATTTACTGATTTAGAACCTAGCGATTGAATCCGTGAGAAAGGGGGTTTGTTCGGCCATGAAAGAACAAACTTCCCTTTTTTGGATGAGTGAGGGTCCGATTTAAGAAATTACCGTCCACTGGGTTTAGGGATTTCGATTAAGGTTTATCAAGTTTCCCAATCCTCCCGCAAAATGGCATAAAGTTTTATATTCTATTGGCGGAGGATTCCTTCAAATTTCATCCCGACTTTTTCCAGAACCCGGGCTGAGGATAGATTGGCAACTTTACATCGAGTTTCAATCCGGTTTGAGTCTTTTTCTTGAAAGCCAAAGGCGATTAAGTTGCGATCGCCCTTATGAATAATGGCTCCTTAAAACTTTGAGGTATCTTATATTTTTTCATGATAAAATTTAAAAAACTTGGGTATTTTTTAGGAATTGATGGGGGCCAAGTTGTGTATTTCGATACTTCGGGTTCTGAGGCATATTCAAACAAATTCGGTGCATCGTCAAGACTTATTTTTCTGAGGATCAGTCGATCAGTTTCTAAGATGGGCAAGTCAGGACCTGTAGGTAAAGTCCGGGGGATAATCTTCTGCAAAGCGTTATTTTAACTATATTACCTGCCGATCGCCCTCAAGGCTGGCTACTATTTCTGAATCTAGGCCAGTACCGTAAACCCTTGAGGTTAAAGGGTTTATGAGGGATTAGACCCTTGGCTAGTTCGCCAAAACGACTGATATCCCATCTACTCACTCCTCCTTTTATAATCTGGAAAGCATGGCTTTAATACTATTAATATATTTATTCCTGGATATATTCTAAACACTTGAGAGTCTTGATTTGTTCCTCTAAGTCTAAAAATAGTTGGTATTCGCCTGCCCACTCTAAATATTCTAAATCTCCCCCTTCCATATCTTCGGCAGTGAGTTTATTCTTTAACTGGTTCGATGGCTGTTTATATTTATTTTCAAAATAATCCAGTCTTATTCTTGCCAATTTTTGGTTCTTTTCCAGGCGACCTAATTCCGAGGCGATCGCTCTTTTGATCAGTTCGGTTATGCGCTCAGGATGATCAGTTTTCAGAATAATTTCTGCCATATCTGCACCTCGTTAGGGTCTGCTGTTCCAGTATAAACCAATCAATCCTCCCTGAGGCGATCGCCCAAGTTGAGCCCATCTTGCCGCACCAATACCGACTGCCTTCAACTTGGGCTACCATTACTCAGCCTCTACCAGTAAAATGTAACTGACCCCATACCGTTAACTGTTTTCCGATGAAGCTGAGTCTTTGCACGATCGTCAAAAACGAAGAAGCTACCCTTCCTAAATGTCTTGCCAGCGTTAAGGATGTGGTCGATGAAATGGTGGTTCTCGATACCGGATCCACCGATCGCACCGTAGAAATCGCCCAGGAGTTTGGTGCAAAGGTTCATCACTTCGACTGGTGCAATGATTTCGCGGCGGCGCGGAATGAATCCCTGAAATATGCCGAAGGGGACTGGATTTTGGTTTTAGATGCGGATGAGGTGCTGACTCCGGAAGTTGTCCCTAAAATTAAAGAATTGATTAACGGAACTGGCACCTTCCAAGGGGGACCATATCTTTTAATAAATTTAATTCGCCAAGAAGTGGGTGCTCAACAATCGCCCTATTCCCTGGTTTCCCGCTTGTTTAGAAATCAACCGGGTATTCAGTTTGAGCGTCCCTATCATGCCATGATTGATGATAGTGTACAACGGCTATTACAGCACCAATCGAATCAATGGCAGGTGGGTTCATTGATGGCGGTGGCAATTTTGCACGAAGGGTATCAAGCTAAAGCGATCGCCTCCCGAGATAAGTTGACCCGCGCCAGAGAGTCCATGGAATCCTATCTCACTACTCATCCGAACGATGCCTATACTTGCAGTAAACTTGGGGCTTTGTATGTTCAAAGTGGAGAAATGAAACGGGGGATGCAGTTATTAAAACTGGGATTGGCGGCGAGTACGCGATTAGAACCCCTGGTTTTGTATGAATTGCACTATCATTTGGGAATTGCCTACACCCGTGACCAAAAACTGAGTAAAGCTAAAGCGCAGTATGAAAAAGCGACTGCCCTGCCCATTTTAGAACCCATCAAATTGGGGGCGTATAATAACTTAGGTAATTTGCTGTTAGAAACAGGAAATCTCACCGGCGCGATCGCCACCTATCAGAAAGTCCTACAAATTGACCCTTCCATGAGTTCAGCCTATTTTAATTTGGGAATTGCCCTCAAAGAGAAAAAGCTAATCCCCCATGCGATCGCCGCCTATCAAAAAGCCATTCAACTCAATCCAAACTATGCTGAAGCGTACCAAAATCTTGGAGTAGCCTTACTCAAAGGCGGCAATATTTTAGATGGATTAGAGGCATTTCGACGGGCAATCACCCTATACGAACAACGGCACTCAACCGCCGGTGCCGCCTTGCGCCAAAGTTTAAAAGATATGGGATTTAAAGTGTGAGGGAAACTCTCAAATCCAGTAAAAAGTATTGTTTTCACCGGTTCTTCCTGCATCACTGCGGTTGATGATTGGGGATGAAGCCATACAATAGAAAGAATCAATGACGTGAGTTTCAACAGGGAGGAGAACAGATGGTAGCTGGTGTTTTACCCGGAGATTTAGCCTGTGGTTGCCTGAGTACACTGATCCCAGCAGAACCCACCCCCGAACCCAACCCCGGATCTACACCGGGACCGACAGAACCGGGACTTCCCCCGGGGGAAGTCTTAAACCCGGAGGACTTTCTGGACCTCCGGGATGACCCCCTGCGTCCCGATGATTTTAGGCTGAGTGGAGGACAACTCGCTGAACGCCTAGGGGGAGTCAGAGCTTTAGCGGGGGATGATACAGTCATTGGTTCAGTCTCTAATGAACTGATCAATGGGAATTTAGGTAACGATGTATTATTTGGCCGAGGGGGTAATGACACGTTGCGCGGGGGACAGGATAATGATGCCGTTTATGGAGAAGAAGGGGATGATATTCTTAACGGCAATCGCGGGGATGATTTAGTCACCGGAAGTAGAGGAAACGATCTTGTGCGCGGGGGTCAAGACAACGATTTGCTAATAGGTGGGGAAGGAAATGATACCCTAATCGGTGATTTCGGACTCGATCGCATGGTGGGGGGAAGTGGTACGGATTTATTTGTCCTTCGCACCGATGCCGCCTCCACCAATCCCGAAGAAGCGGATATTATTTTGGATTTTAATAACGATCAAATTGGACTCACCGGAGGTGTAACAACCAATGATTTGGTATTTCAACCGTTTACTCGGAATTTAGAGAGCGAACTTACCATTTTGCAAACCTATACGACCGATGATGTTTTAGTCTTAAGTGGATTATCCGCAGGCCAACTGAACCCGAATGAGAATGGAGAGATCAATGGGACATTAATTCAACAGGAGTCCACAGGTAGAGTGTTAGCAGTTGTGCTGAATGTGACGGAAAGTGAACTGCGAAGGGCAATCACCCCGGTCCCGGCAGAGATTTTAGCTCTAGGGTAACTTAGCCCAGGCGATCGCATCCGTAAAAACGGAGTTATTCCGGTGGCAATTCTAGGGGAATTTGACCTAACAATCCCTTGCGAAAATCGTTGAGAATTTGTCGCGCCGCCCGTTCCACATCCCCCTCATATCGAGATTGGGCGAAATTGTGTAAATAATCTTCGCCACTGATCGCGAAGGGGTCGATTCGATAGCGCGATCGCAATGCGTGGGGGGGAATCAGTCCTTTCCCAATCTCTTCAACTTCTTTCACCAACTCCAAAAATGCCGACGCCACCCGCTGATTATCGTAAGCTGCCTCGCCGATATCGTCACAAATGGCTAATTTAAAGGCCGCTTCTTGATCCTCTAACTTACTAGGAATCACTCCAGGGGCATCCAACAGTTCAAGTTCATCAGAAATCCTCACCCACCGCAATTGCTTCGTCACCCCCGCACGTCGGGCGCTTTCCACTACCCGCCGCCCTACTAATCGATTAATTAAGGCCGATTTGCCCACATTGGGAAACCCAATCACCACTGCACGCACCGCGCGAGGGCGCATCCCGCGATCGAGACGACGTTGATTGAGGGCAATCCCTGCCTCCTTCGCTGCCTTAAATACCGCCTTCACCCCAGTACCATCTTGAGCATTCGTAAAGTAGGGGATTTCTCCGTTACGTTGAAACCACAGATGCCAGCGATCGCGCAGGGGTGGCAAAATCGTATCTACCCGATTCAGCACTAAAACACGACTTTTACTACCCACCCATTGCGGCACCTGGGGATGATGGGTAGACAAAGGAATCCGGGCATCCCGAACCTCCAACACCACATCCACCAATTTCAATTGTTCCGCCAGTTGTTTTTCCGCCTTAGAAATATGGCCGGGATACCATTGAATGTCAGGAGTTGTCATGTTAGATACTTGGTAACGAGGATGGGGGAGATGGGGAGGATGGGGGAGAGTAGGTTATTCAATTTCGTAGTAACGACAGCAAGTCGTTACTACTAATGGGGGGAGAAACTTCCCCTACGGTACAATCAACACCGGACAAGGGGCCAGATTAATCACGCGATTGGTGACGCTATCGGCGAGACCCTCTTCCGTTAAACCAATACCGCGACAGCCCATAATCACCAGATCGGCATTGATTTCATCCGCCACATCGCAAATGATAAAGGCGGGTTTTCCTTCGCGTTCGATGGTTTCCGCTTGGATACCTAGCTTAGAAAACATCGACTGAGCATTTTTGAGTAATTCGGCGATCGCCTCTGGGGTCATCACTTGTTCGGGCGGTGGAGGTTCTTCTCCCTCCACCGGGACTTCATTCACGGATAGCAGGATTAAGCGGGAGTTAAAGGTTTTGACCATTTGGGCCACCGTATCCGCAGCTTCACGGGATTCGCGACTCTCATCGATCGGAAAAAGAACAGTTTTAAACATAGCAGCCGTGTTTAGGACGCACTCAACGATAAAATGTTTACGGCAAACCTTCCAGATAGAGAGAGACTCCTCTATCGCGACGCCACGAATGGCGTCAGTTTTGGAGGCTGCCTAGGCGCAGGAGTTAAATCCCACGCGCTATAAGCCGATTTTCTAGAAAATAGACCAAAAAACGCAATTAGGAGGGATCTTCATGCCCAAGAAAACTGTAGCAAATTTGTCAGCCTCAGACCTATCGGGTAAACGGGTGTTAGTCCGTGCCGACTTTAATGTACCCCTGGACGATGCAGGTAATATCACCGATGATACCCGGATTCGGGCGGCATTGCCGACGATTCAAGATTTAACTGGCAAAGGGGCTAAAGTTATTCTCGCCAGCCATTTCGGACGTCCCAAGGGTCAAGTGAATGAAAAGATGCGTCTAACCCCGGTTGCCAAGCGCCTCTCGGAATTACTCGGCAAAGAAGTCATCAAATGTGATGACTGCATTGGGGATGAGGTGGCAAACAAAGTTAAAGGGATGGAAAACGGCCAGGTTGCTTTACTGGAAAATGTCCGTTTCTACGCCGAAGAAGAGAAAAACGACCCCGAATTTGCTAAAAAGCTGGCTTCCGTTGCCGATTTGTATGTAAACGATGCCTTTGGGACCGCCCACCGCGCCCATGCTTCCACGGAAGGGGTGACCCATTACCTGAGTCCCTCGGTTGCCGGGTCTTTAATGGAGAAAGAACTGCAATATCTCAAAGGGGCGATCGAAGAACCTCAACGTCCTTTGGCAGCAATTATCGGCGGTTCTAAAGTATCCAGCAAAATTGGCGTCATCGAAACCCTTTTAGATAAGTGTGACAAACTGCTACTCGGTGGCGGGATGATTTTCACCTTCTTAAAAGCACGGGGGATCAGCGTCGGTAATTCCTTAGTGGAAGATGACAAACTAGAGTTAGCCAAGTCATTGGAAGCGAAAGCAAAAGAACGCGGTGTGGCGATGTTGCTGCCAACCGATGTTGTGATCGCGGATAAATTTGGTGCGGATGCGAATACGCAAATTGTCAGCGTTGAAAATATCCCCGATGGTTGGATGGGATTGGATATTGGTCCGGATTCTGTGAAAACCTTCCAAGATGCTCTGGCTGATTGCAAGACGGTGATTTGGAACGGACCGATGGGTGTATTTGAAATCGATAAATTCGCCAAAGGTACCGAGGCGATCGCCCATACTTTATCCGAACTGACCCCCAAAGGCACTACCACCATCATCGGCGGTGGCGACTCCGTAGCAGCAGTTGAAAAAGTTGGATTGGCAGATAAAATGAGCCACATTTCCACCGGCGGCGGTGCCAGCTTAGAATTACTCGAAGGCAAGGAACTCCCCGGAGTTGCTGCCTTAGATGAAGCCTAAGCATTACGATTCTTAAAATGGGTTTTACACCCCTTTTTAATGCGTGACTCTGCCTGAATAAATCGCGATTTATTCAGCAGTTGAGTAGGGGTAATTTATAAATTACCTCTACTTTAAGCAAGCAATGGAAATCTTTATAGACTCCTGAGTAATTTTTAAATAGTCTCAAGAAATGGAATTTTTTCAGGTAGAATTATTAATTATTATTTTCCCTTGAAAATCCAGAAAATATAAGTAAAATTGGAGGGTTTAAAGCCAAGAAAATTTATAAAAAATTGAGTGCTTATTGGATTACTTGCGAGGGTTTTACCTATTAATTTTTATAAAATATCGGCAAATAAAATCATTTGGATTCATCTCTCGCCGGTTGTGGGGTTCAGAGCAAATTCGGCCTAAAAACTTCTGATACAAGGAGTAGCCTAGGTCGGCGGCCTTTAACAGGAAAGGCGCACCCAATCGGGGGTCGGTTGTGGCTTAAAATTCAATCTTTTGGGAGTTTAATATTTTTAAATATTAAACTCTTTTTAAAATAAAAATACACTTTTAAATAGTTATTATAATTTTGAACCTAACAAGCAGAATGAGATAAATTTAATTCAAAAATATAAATAAGATTGGGAATAGGGTAATCTCAACCCGAGTATCTTCTACAGTGGGGTTAAGTGGATTTATGCTCATCCACGTAATCGGTGTAGAAGGCTCCAATCACAAAGTAAAATTATCCGAATCGCGCTATAATAATCTTTTGGGATTCTTACGGGTTCACGACGGGTCCAATGAGATTTAGAGAACCAGGGAGGGGATTGATTCGGTTATCAAAACTTCGCGATCGTTTCTCACATACTGGAGCCTTTAATCAGTAAAGTTTTATTACATCAACCTTGACCCTCCAGCATTCTCAAGCGTTTACTGGAGTCGGGTCAACCCCAAAATCCCCGGAGGGAACCCCATTGCAATCGGTCAGTACGACCTAGTGCTGATTGGCTTCAACAGTCAACAAACCCACTAACCCTATCAATTCGGTGAAATCATGAAAATAGCTCGAAATATTACAGAACTCGTCGGTCGCACTCCTTTAGTCGAATTAAACCGCATTCCTCAAGCCGAAGGTTGCGTCGCTAGAATTGTGGTTAAATTAGAAGGAATGAACCCCGCCTCTTCCGTGAAGGATCGCATCGGCGTGAACATGATTAATGTGGCAGAAGAGGAAGGGAAAATTATTCCGGGAAAAACCGTATTAGTGGAACCAACCTCGGGAAATACAGGAATTGCCCTAGCAATGGCTGCTGCTGCAAAGGGGTATCAACTGATTTTAACGATGCCAGAAACGATGAGTCAAGAGCGCCGATTGATGTTGAGCGCTTATGGGGCTAAAGTAGAATTGACTCCCGGCAATATGGGCATGAAAGGGGCAATCTCCCGGGCGCAAGAGATTGTAGATAGTACCCCGGATGCCTATATGTTGCAACAATTTAGTAACATGGCAAACCCCCAGATTCATCGGGAGACAACTGCCGTAGAAATTTGGGACGATACAGATGGCACAGTAGACTTTGTAGTGTCTGGGGTGGGGACTGGAGGGACTTTAACTGGGATAGCAGAAGTGCTCAAGGCGCGCAAACCCAGTTTTAAGGCGATCGCCGTCGAACCCACTAATAGTCCAATCCTATCCGGCGGTTCTCCCGGTCCTCACAAAATTCAAGGCATTGGTGCAGGATTCATTCCTGCGGTCTTAAAGGTAGAACTCATTGATGAAGTGATTATGGTCAGCGATGATGAATCGATGGCCTATAGTCGTCGTTTAGCCCGGGAAGAAGGACTCCTTTCAGGTATTTCCGCTGGTGCGGCCTTATGCGCCGCTATCCGCATCGGTCAACGTCCAGAAAATAAAGGCAAGCTGATTGTGATGATTCAGCCCAGTTTTGGGGAACGTTACCTGAGTACGCCCCTATTCCAAGATCCAGAACTGCAAGCAGCAGCAGCAATCAGTTAATCTCGCTTCATTTATCTTCCCCCTGACTCCGGCACTTTAACCCAAAAAACCGATTTCTGGGTTAAAGTACCCATTTACTGTAGCAGCATGGGCGCAGAATGGATCAAAGCGATCGCCCTGGCAAAATTCCCACCCCATTGTAAAGAATTATAAAAACCCCTAGACTCTCCAGCTAAGCAGAGGGTTTATCCTGAGTTTAACAGGAAAAAATTAAGCCCTGGAGAAGTCGAAATGAACGCAAGTTTATTTACCAAAACCGTCCTAGGAACCGCCGCCGCAGGTTTGACCCTCTTAGTCGTTGGTGCAAGTCCTTTGTTCGCACAAAGACCCGAACCACCAGTCCCTCCCATGACTCCAGAACAAATGCAGCAACAGCACCAGGAAATGAGGGTACAGATGGAGGAAATGAGGGCGCAAATGCAGGAAATGCAAAAAATGCAGGAACATTGCAAAGCCAAAATGAATGGGGGCATGATGGGCGATGGAGAAGATGCCCCCAACCCTCAAGACCATCTAAACCATACCCCTGAGTAACCAAAAGAAGCGATCGCCCTCTAGGGGAATGGTGAATTCGTAGAGTTCATCCCCTGGGTGAATTAGGGTATTTTTGATACAGAGGCGAGCGATCGCCTCTTTCTGTTTTTCAACATAATTGATGAAATTTTTAGATAGGTATGCTACAATTTCAAACAGGTTATCCATGAGAGAATAAAAATAATATATTATGCAAATCAAAGGAATTAAAAAAGGTCGAAATATCGAAATATTTGATGATTTAGATATTCCCGATGGTCAAGAAATCACCTTATCAATTGAGACCGGAAGAGACTTTTGGCAACGTCTTCAGTCCTTTCGCCGAGAACTAGATTCTGAGGGAATATGGATCGAAACCGATATTTTTGAGGGGGTGCGGGATTCATCCCCGGGTCGAGAAGTAATTTTATGAGTTTACGATTTTTATTGGATACTAATATTCTCTCGGAACCGACTCGTCAATATCCTAATTTAAATGTGATGGCAATGCTCCAACAGCACGAAAAAGGAGTAGCCACCTCAACCACTGTGTGGCAGGAACTTCTTTTTGGATGTTCGCGCCTTCCCTATTCTCAGAAACGCAGATTTTTAGAACGGTATTTGAATCAGATTGTCCGTCCGACTATTCCACTTCTGCCTTATGATGTGGAGGCCGCAACTTGGCACGGTATAGAAAGAGCGAGATTGACGAGTATTGGCAAGACCCCTTCTTTTGCAGACGGTCAAATTGCCGCTGTTGCCCGAGTTAACCATTTAATTTTGGTCACCAACAATGTATCAGATTATCAGAATTTTTTAGATCTAGAAGTCGAAAACTGGTTTAAATAGACCTTATTAGAACTCTTGCAGGGGTAGGATGCTTCAGATAACTCAGTTATTGATTTCATCCCGAGCCAGATCGGGAGTCACACACCCTACCATTAAGGAAATGAAATCACCCATAGGATGATTTTTTCAGGAACTGCCTAATCGTGAATACTACCATCAGGCATTTGCGTACCTGTCAAGATGGCTTTGTTTAGGTCCGACATATTCACCGTTGCTCCACGCAGCCTCGCTTGGCTAAAGTCTGTATTCGTCAAGTTTGCTCCGTATAAACTTGCTCCCCCTAGATTGGCATTGATTAAGCTGGCATCACTTAAGTTAGCACTATTTAAACTGGCTCCGGCTAGGTTAGCTCCATTTAGGTTGCTTCTGATGAGAATTGCCTGAGTTAATTTAGCATTCCGAAGGTTTGCTCCGCTGAGATCTATACCCGTTAAATTAGCACTTATCAAATCTGCTTCACTGAGAATGGCTTTACTCAGATTGCTATGACTTAAATTGGCTTGACGGAGACTGGCTTTATGCAACTGAGCTTCTGGTAGATAGATTTCGCTTAGGTTTGCCTTAGAGAGTTGACTTGGTAGTATCACTTCAGCTAGATGGGCTTGGCGGAGGTTAACTTGGGATAATATGGCCTCAGATAGGGTTGCTCCAATTAAGTTAGCATTATGTAGATTTGCCCCACTCAAGTTGGCTCTAGTTAAGTCTGACCTACTCAGATTGGCTTGATGAAGATCTGTATTATTTAGTTTTGCTCTGGTTAAGTTGGCTCCGGTCAAATCGGCGTAACTTAAGTTGGCTCCGGTTAAGTTGGCTTCAGTTAGGTTGGCTCCGGTTAGGTTGGCTCCTTCTAACACTAATCCCGTTAGATTGGCTCTTTGGAGATTAATCTGGCTAAAATCTCTTTCACCCGCATCATATCGCCTGATAATTTCATCAATATCCATTATCTCTATGCTTTCCTTGAAGGGCAGTTAAATTCGTTTTAATTTTACCAAAAAATGTTTCTCATCCAGCTTTTAATAAAAGTAGGGGAAGATTTCCCCAAATCAACTCGACCAGTCTGCTGGATGCAGCCACAGTGGGGGGCTTTCCCACGCTTTGATTCGGTTTTTAGTGCCAGGGTCCCGGATTGAGAGAGTACCCGGCGATCGCTCGGGCTCCGGAGTGGGTTATTATTGAGAGGATACTGATGCAGTTATTCTTCTAAAATTACCGCTTAAAATTACAATATCTACAAACTGACCCTGTTACAATCTTCCTATCTTTTCCCCCTAATTCTCCATGACTGACACTGTTCTTGACGTTCGCAATCTGCAAGTCCAATTTTCCACCGAAGGAAGGCCGGTTAAAGCTGTTGATAAAATTTCATTTGCGGTAAAACGAGGCCAAACCGTTGGCATCGTTGGAGAGTCGGGTTCCGGGAAATCAGTCACTTCCCTCGCGGTGATGGGATTGGTGCCGACTCCCGGACGGATTACAGGGGGCGAAATTTGGTTTCGCGGAACTCAGGACGAAGAACCCATCGATTTATTGGCCCTGCCTCCCCAAGCGAAACAGCAGTATCGCGGCGGCAAAATTTCGATGATTTTTCAGGAACCCATGAGTTCTCTGAACCCGGTTTATAATATCGGATTTCAACTCACTGAAGCGATTTTGCTGCATCACAACGTATCGGAACGGGAGGCGCGAAGACTGGCGATCGCTGCTTTGCAAGAGGTAAAATTATTACCTAGCGATGCCCAATTGAGCGAACAGGTTCAGTTGCCCGAAACGGCAACCGAACGGGAAATCATGCAACAGGTGAATCAGCAAAAGGTGGCAATTTTGAAGCGCTATCCCCACGAACTTTCTGGGGGACAAATTCAACGGGTGATGATTGCCATGGCTATTTCCTGCGACCCCACGTTGCTGATTGCAGATGAACCGACAACGGCGCTAGATGTGACAGTACAGGCGAAAATTCTAGAATTAATGCGGGATTTGCGCGATCGCCGGGGAATGTCGATGATATTTATTACCCATGATCTCGGGGTAATTGCCGAAATCGCCGATCGCGTCGCGGTGATGTACCAAGGTAAAATTGTCGAAGAAGGTTCAGTTTTACAAATTTTTTCTAATCCCCAACATCCTTATACAAAAGGTTTATTAGCCTGTCGTCCCCGTCCCGATCGCCGGTTAGTTTATCTGCCTACGGTGTCGGATTTTATGGAAGTGGTGACCAATGCCAATGGCGATCGCGAAATTCGAGAAAAACCCAGCGAAATTAATCAACTCAAAGATAGTACAACGGCTATTACCGAAGTAAGTGATGCAGACCTAAAACAGCGTTTAATCGAGTTACAACAAAAGCCACCCTTGTTAGAAGTTCGCAACCTAGAAGTTGCCTTCCCCGTGCGCGGAATCTTTGGAGAAACCCAACGTTATCTGATGGCCGTGAATGGGATTTCCTTTGAAGTCTATCCCGGAGAAACCTTGGGATTGGTGGGAGAGTCGGGATGCGGTAAAACTACCCTGGCGCGGACCTTATTAAGATTAATCGAACCCACTGCCGGGAAAGTCTTATTTGAAGGGCAAGATGTCGGCAAAATTGAGGGGAAGGCATTACGTCAAGTGCGACGAGAAATGCAAATTGTTTTCCAAAATCCCTTTAGCTCTCTTAACCCGCGCATGAGTATTGGAAACTTAGTGATGGAACCGTTGAAAATTCACAAGGTGGGGGATAGTTCCCGCCAGCGACAAGAGCGGGCAGCCTATTTACTAGAGCGAGTTGGGTTAAATGCGGAATTGATGAATCGCTATCCTCACGAGTTTTCCGGCGGTCAACGACAACGAATTTGTATTGCTCGGGCTTTAGCCTTAAATCCCAAGTTTATTATTTGTGATGAATCGGTTTCGGCCTTAGATGTATCGGTACAGGCGCAGGTGCTTAATTTGTTAAAAGAATTACAGGATGAGTTTAAACTCACCTATATTTTTATTTCTCATGATTTGAGTGTGGTCAAGTTTATGAGCGATCGCATTCTAGTGATGAATAAAGGCAAAGTTGAAGAAATCGGTGCTGCCGAAAGTATCTACAGCCAACCGCAACAAGAATATACGCGATCGCTCATTGCCTCCATTCCCACCGGCACTCTCGATCGCATCCAAGAGCAACAAGCACAGCGTCAGGTATCGGCCTAAATGGAGGAGATCGGGAGGAGGGGGTGGAGCCTCGTGACTGGGTTGAACTGAGTCACGAGCAAACAGGGGATAACGACAGCAAGTTGTTATTACAAACAAGCGGAAACATCCTTTATTCTTACTCACGCAAAGCGGTGGTCATGGCAATCCAGGCAAAGTGGGGTAATGCTAACATCCGTCGCCAGCGCCAGGGTTCTTGATAGAGGCGGTAGGCCCACTCCATCTGCATCTGTTGCAACCAGACAGGAGCCCTGCGTTTCTTTCCAGACCAAATATCGAAACTGCCGCCAACTCCCACCCAAATTGCGTCGGGACATAGATGGCGATTTTCTCGAATCCAAAACTCTTGTCGGGGAACCCCTAAACCGACTAAAATCAACCGGGGTTGTAGTTGTTGGAGTCGCGCTTTGAAGGCCGGTTCAGTCTCTGGGGAGAGATATCCATCCTGGATCCCGGCGATCGTCAATCCGGGTAATTCCGCTTGCCATCGATTCGCTGCTATCTTAGCGATTTCCGGTTTCCCGCCAAAGAAAAAGGTGGGACATTCCTCCCCCAAACTGCTAGCTAGCTGTACTAATGACTCTGCTAGTTCGATGCCAGGACAACGCCGGATTTTTCGACCCCGGACGAGAAAGTAAAACACCACCCCCGAACCATCGGGAATCACTAAATCAGCCAGATGAATCACCTCAGCGAGGTCTGGATTTTCTAGTGATTGCATTGCCATTTCCGCATTCAGAGTCACCACATGGGTTCCCTGGCGTTGATGCAAGCGAGACTGTAACCAGCCTCGATAGTCGGTTGTAATGTAAATTGGGAGTCCCAATACGGAAAGTTTTTGCAGCACCTGTGACATAACCCTTTTGTTTTGCACCATTACGTCATCTTCATATTATCTAAGAGGATTGCCTCAATGATTTGGAAATAATCTTCAGTGCCGATTCACCCGGATCCGGTAGGGTCCTTCATCCCTCCTCCTTCCCTTTGATCGAGTCGTCGGTCTATGATCCTTGGACAATTGGGTTTCGCCATTGACCCCGCCCTTAAAATTAACGATTTTTACCAAGGGGGGTGGATTGTAACCGGTGTCAGACAGTAGGGTTCTACCCTCTGTTTCTATAACTGGATTCCCTACTTCCGGAATTCTAACCCTGGGCACTATTCTTGACGGAATTTGATTTTAATTATATTTTAATCTTATTATGATGAACGGAAATTCCATTAAAGTTACTGATAAAATGTCCTCTGGTTTTATTAAAGATGGGAATAAAACAGCCAGGATATTCTCGGCCTGGGGTAAAAGTCCCTCATGCTAACCGGGGTCAACCACCCAGTGAGTCAAATCTTACCATTTCTTTAACTGAAAAAGCCCCATGACCCTAACCTCAATCGAACGTCAAACCCGCTTAGAGTATTACTATCACCAAATCCAGTCCCTGATTCTCGCTCGTCAGAATCCGATTACAGGGCTGTTACCCGCTTCTACCGCTATCAATGCCCATGGCGATTATACCGATGCCTGGGTGCGAGACAACGTTTATAGCATTCTCGCCGTCTGGGGATTGGCTCTAGGCTACCGCAAAATGGACGACTCCGAAGGACGGGTCTATGAGTTAGAACATAGTGTGATTAAGTTGATGCGCGGATTGCTATTTTGTATGATGAGGCAAGCCGATAAGGTAGAACGATTTAAAGAAACGCAATCTCTGCTAGATTGTCTGCACGCCAAATTCGACACCCATACCGGAGATACGGTAGTTGGCGATCATGAATGGGGACATCTACAAATCGATGCAACTTCGATATTTTTGTTGATGTTAGCCCAAATGTCGGTTTCAGGTTTATCCATTATTTATACAATCGATGAAGTTAATTTTATTCAAAATTTAGTTTATTATATCGGACGTGCTTATCGTACTCCCGATTACGGAATATGGGAACGGGGGAATAAAATTAATAAGGGTAATCCGGAGTTAAATGCCTCTTCGATTGGGATGGCACTGGCGGCGTTAGAAGCGATTAATGGAGTGAATCTGTTTGGGGTGAAAGGGTCGCAAAGTTCGGTAATTCACGTGCTCGCCGATGAAATTGCCCGCGCAAGGCAGACCCTGGAATCGATTCTTCCTCGGGAATCCAGTTCTAAGGAAGTAGATGCGGCTTTATTGAGCATCATTACTTTCCCTGCCTTTGCGATCGAAGATGTCCAGTTATGCGATCGCACTAAAGGGAAAGTCATCAACAAATTGCAGGGTAAATACGGGTGCAAGCGGTTTTTACGGGATGGACATCAAACGGTTTTGGAAGACCCCGGGCGCTTGCATTACGAACCCTGGGAACTGAAAAAGTTTGAAAATATCGAATGTGAGTGGCCGTTATTTTTTACTTACTTGTTCTTAGACGGGCTGTTTCGGGGCGATCGCGCCCAAATCCAAGACTATAAAGAACGCCTAGACTCCCTAGTGGTCGAGTCCTCCGGATCAAAACTGCTCCCTGAATTGTATTACGTTCCCGGGGAGAAAGTCGAAGCAGAACGCGCCAATCCCCAGACCCAACCGCGCCTCCCCAATGAAAACCTGCCTCTAGTCTGGGCGCAAAGCTTATATTTCCTGGGCCTGATGCTGGATGAAGGCTTGTTAGACAAAGGGGAGATCGACCCATTAGGACGTCACCGCACCCTGGCAGCACGCCGTAAACCCGTCGTCCAAATTGCCCTCCTTGCCGAAGATGAAGACCTGCAAACCCAACTGGCCTATCAAGGCATCGCCACTCAAACCCCGGCAGAAGTAGAACCGATTCAAGTCAGACAAGCCCGAGACTTATCTAACGTATATCGACAAATTGGGCGTAATGATAAATTTGGGCTAACGGGACGACCTTTGCGACGCTTGCGAAGTCTCACAACTTCTAATATTTTTCGGATTCGCGGAGAAACCATCGTCTTTCTGCCTTCATTTCTAAACCAGCAGGAATTTTATCTCACATTAGATTATCATTTCTTGGTATCCCAGCTAAAGAGCGAACTGGCCTATATCCATCGTCATTGGTGGCGCTATCCTCAAATTGGGGGTCATGGGGTTGGACGTCCGACGGTGACCTTGCTGCTGACTCATGCCATGGTAGAAACCGACGGGAGTCGCGATGGGTTCCTGCCTGCATTGCTGGAACTGATGAAGGAACTGCGCGATGGGAACTGTGAAGGTACCCCGGTGAAATTGGGGCGGCTGAATCAATTGATGCTCACCAGTAGTATCGAACGGATCGATTTTCTCCATGAATTCGAGTTTAGTGAGAATCCGGTAAAAAATGCTGCGCCTGTCTGTTATTTTTTGGCTGACGATGCCGAGAAAAATTGGCCCCTGAGTCATACCCAAGAATTCATGCTAGAGTGTGAAACTGAGCCCGGATTATTGATTGACAGCTTGAGATCCTCCTGTAATCTTTACGAACAAATCGAACTGTTACATACCCTGAGTCGCTTGCGGGGCTTAGAGTTTGAGACTGGACTCGGGGGACCGGGACGCGCGGTAACGGTGGCAGATTTGCTGAATGAAGTCTATTTTAAGGCCGGAACAGGTAAGGCGATCGGAGATTGTGCGATCGCAGGTAGTATCCCGGCGAATAGTGAGATATCGGAAACCGAGGCAGTCGCTTCGGTTATCAGCGCGACCGAAAAGCAGATTCATTGGTCCGTCGTGCGTCGTGCGGCAGGGTTACTGAGTAAAGTAGATATCGGCTTATCTGATGCAGTGACGGATATCCTGGTTCGGCAAAAGCAGATTACTGTAGGGAAAGCGTATAGTGAGGCTTCCCTAATTTCTCGCCCGATGTCCTATATGGAAATTGTGGATAAAATCCGCCTGTTTTGCGGGGAGGACATTCGCGATCGCGTCTTGACCCAAGAAATTTTACTCTATATGGGCCTATTAATCAAGTCCGAACCCCACTTATTTGATGGATTGCTCACCTTGCGCGTGAGTTATTTAATCTTGCTGATTACCAGTGAATTAGCGAAAGAATTAAAGCTCACCCAAGATGAAGCGTATGAGCGGGTGATGGAATTAAGCCCGTTTGAAATTAATACGCGATTAAAAGAAGTATTGAAAGGGTATGCTGGGATGAATAAACTTCTGAAAAAGCAAGAATCCCTGCACGTTCAACAACAGGAACAAGAGATTGAGTGGGTAGTGCTTCCTTCCCCTAATGAAACCGAAGAAATTTCGGGAAATTGGCACCGTCGGCGACAGCTAGACGGTGCCGCAGGACGAGTCCCCAAAGAATTTTATCCTCGGGTGTGGCAAGTGATGCAACATTGTAAGGGGTTAGTAATTGGGGATAAATTGGAGCGCCGTAACCGCTTAGATAGCGACTTAATTTTAGCAGAAATGACGCCAGGGGAGAAAAATTTTGCCCTGCGGGTGGAGCATTTGCTCAATAAAATTCAAGCCCCAGAATACCGGCAAGTGAATATTGAAACTTTAATGGAACTGGCTGCTATTTGCGATCGTAACCCAGATTTGCAGATTCAGGAATATATCGTTCTGGATGTATTGATTGGTCATGCCGTGCGATTAGCCTGGATTGAGGGTCATCCGGAACGAAGCGACTGCTACGATGAAGATAAAGCATTAGCATGGCCGTCATTTTACAATACCTCTCCTTACGTTTGCGCCAGTTTTGTAGTGAAGGCATTCCGCTACTTAACCCAATTTGGCAAGGCGATCGCAGTCGGGTAATTCCACAGTTCCTTATCCTAGGGTGGGCCAATACCCACCCTAAAATCTCGTCATTTTAAAACCTGGTATCCTGGTTTATTCCAACGGTTCTAAAGTCACCGGGTCTTCGGGAATCGGCACAATAAATCGATTATTTGCACGAACAAAACAGTTTCCATCCTCAAAATAGACCGGAATCCACGGTTTACCCCGCTTATCCAGTAACACAATTTGATTGGCAACATTGCCCGTCACCGCCTCTAATGGCTCGCCCGTTTCAAAAACAGCCACAACCGACCACTCAGAGATTTCATGGCGGTTATTGGCACGTAAAGAGTCCGGCACATCCGTACTATCGAGAGCAATTCCCTGAAATTGGCGAGCCATGCGACAATTTAACCCATTAAGATCGCGATCGCTTACCTCCCAGTTAAACTGACGATTCCCGCGCCGTCCTGGAAACAGATAATCTCCATCCGCATTCGTAGCAGGAACCGCCCAACTCGGAGTGCAAATCAGAGCCAAACTAGCCACAGTAAGAGATAAACGCTTTATCAGTTTCATTGGGGTATAACCTAAAACCGCTAACTTCAGTTCTAGCATTTTTGTAAACACCTGGCAATAGTCATCAAGTGGCTTGTCTATCCCAATTAATCTAGCTATTAATCCGGATTACCTTTGGCTTTTTTACTTCTGTAAAATTCGGGTATTTTGATAGCGTTAGAGTTGGGTTTTAAAACGGGGTAGGGGTTGATTCGGGTAGACTGATAATCCAGTTTAGAAATCGGCATAACTTATTGTTGTTTATGGCGATCGCCTGGTTATGGATTAAGCGCAAGACAAAATAACCTTACCGCATCGGGGGTATCCTCAACCCTTGTAAGCCTTTCCCCTTCTGGTCCTCACTTAATCCTTTTCCCTGTACCAACACACCAAAACCCCCTAATCCTCTAGGGTCGATCGCTTCATGTAAAACTTGCCGGCGGTTAATCATCGTTCCCAAATCCATGCCGGGGGTGGTGGAGAGTGCCGCAATGCGATCGCCTAACCCCAATGCCATTAAAAACATGGCCTGCTGGGTAAACCCCAATTTCTCCAATCCGTAAAACTCCCCTTGTCGTTCCAATGCCGTAAAATCAACATGAGCCGTTATATCCTGTTCCCCCACTAAAATATAAGGATTATTATGATAGCGGTGTTGATAATAGCATTGTAATGTTCCTTGCGATCGCGTTTGTGTATAATAGCGGTGCGCCGGATATCCATAATCAATGGTTAGCACATATCCTCGTTTGAGTCCGTGAGTTACCTGTCTCACCCAATCTAATGCTGCCAGATTGACTTCCGTGCGATATCCATCGGGATAAGGTTTGCCGGTGATGTCAATGTCAATGAGTTGAAAATATTCGGTAATTTTAGGAGTGGAGAGTTCCCCGATGACTTCTTGAAAGGGAGATGCTTCGGGAGACTCGGGGATTTTGTCCGAGGTGGTGATATAAATTTCTTGGAGTTTTCCCCTCTCTACCTGAATTTGATGCACCGGGAAGGCATCAATTAACTCATTAGAAAAGAAACATCCGGTGATTGAATCCCCCTCAATTTCCTCCCAAGTCACCCAGCGCAAATTTGCCCCCCCGCTGGACAATTTGGAGAATTGCTGTTGTTGTAACTGGCGCATTGCCGGGGATTGTTCGATGATTAGATATTCCGTGGCGGCGAAACAATCTCGATTGTGACGATAAAGATATTTGATGACATCGGCAGCGATTAATCCTTGTCCCGCACCCATTTCTACGAGGTGAAATGGGGTGGGATGTCCGAGAATTTCCCAGATTTCAATGAGCTGCACCGCCAGCATTTCCCCAAAATCTGCGCCTAGGTGGGGAGAGGTCATAAAGTCTCCTTGCGCGCCAATTTTTCCGATGTTGGCGGCATAATATCCATGTTGGGGGTGGTAGAGGGCTAATTCCATATAGTCGGCAAAAGTGATTTGCCGCTGTGGATTTTGTTTAATTTTTTCTTGGATGATTTGAGTTAATAAATTGGACATATTGAGTTAGTATTTAAGAGTCATAAAGAAAGCGAGCAAGATGCTCGCCCTACCAATATTTTAATCTTTAGCTCGATTATCAAATGCGTTTAGGGTCCCTATAGCGAATTGATTTATATCCATCTACGGATGAGTTAGATTTATCCGACTTTAGATACGAGGCGGGGTTTTAAACCCCGCCGGTTATCGCCCCTACAGGTGGGGGTTTAATTATCGGTCAACGGAACCCATAATCACATCGATACTGCCGAGAATTGCCACAATATCAGCGACTTTGTTACCGCGTAGAATAGAAGATAAGACTTGCAAATTATTGAAGTCAGCAGCGCGGATTTTCCAACGCCAGGGGAAGACATTATCATTACCAATTAGATAAATTCCCAGTTCTCCTTTGCCACTTTCCACGCGGAAATAATGCTCTCCGGCGGGAATTTTAAAGGTGGGGGCAATCTTTTTGGCGATGAATTGATAGTCAAATCCGTTCCAATCGGATTTGGGTCCTTCCATCATCCGCTTGGCTTCTAGGTTCTCGTAAGGTCCACCAGGAAGACCCTTCAAGGCTTGGCGGAGGATTTTCACCGATTCGCGCATTTCGGCCATGCGGACGGTATATCGGGCTAAACAATCTCCTTCGGTTGCCCAGCAGACGTCCCAATCAAAATCGTCGTAGCATTCGTAATGGTCAACTTTTCTCAAGTCCCACTTGACGCCGGATGCTCTCAAGACGGGACCGGAAAGCCCCCAATTGATGGCTTCTTCCCGAGAGATGACGCCGAGGTTTTGAATCCGACGGCGGAAAATGGGGTTGTTGGTGATTAAGCGTTCGTATTCGTCAATGACGGGATCGAAGTAGTCGCAAAAGTCTTCGCATTTATCCACCCAACCGTAGGGGATGTCAGCGGCAACGCCACCGATGCGGAAGTAGTTATTATTGACCATGCGTTGCCCGGTGGCGGCTTCCCAGAGGTCATAAATCATTTCCCGATCGCGGAAAATGTAGAAGAATGGACTCAGTGCTCCGACATCGGCGAGGAAGGGTCCCAACCAGAGTAGGTGGTTAGCCAGACGGTTCAGTTCCAGCATGATCACCCGTAGGTAGCTGGCACGTCGCGGTACTTCGATATCCGCGAGTTTCTCCGGTGCGTTGACGGTAACCGCTTCGTTGAACATTCCCTCGGCGTAGTCCCAGCGACTGACGTAGGGAACGAACATGATGTTGGTGCGGTTTTCGGCAATTTTCTCCATGCCTCTATGCAGGTAGCCCAAGACTGGCTCGCAATCGACGACATCCTCACCATCAAGGGTGACGATTAGGCGTAAGACCCCGTGCATGGAGGGATGGTGCGGTCCCATGCTGAGAATCATGGGATCGGTTCTGGTTTCTATCCGGGTTGGTGGTGCCATAAATGTGGGTGCTCCTGTTGAGACAGATTTGGGCGGCTGTACCGGCGTCAGATAGGGGATTTTCTACAATCTAAAATCGGGACGGGGTACGGCAGTTCTGTTACCAATTGTTTCTTTTTGTTTCATTGCTTTCATCATTATAGGGAGATTGGGTCCGTGGTAAATCAGGGAGTGAGTGTAAATTCGGAGGCAATGGCGGGGTTTGTCCATTTGTCAGTTTTGAGTCAGGAAGTGGTGGAGGGGTTGGCAATCCGTCCTGGGGGGCGTTATTTGGATGCGACGGTGGGTGGGGGGGGTCATTCGCGGTTGATTTTGGAGGCGGCCCCCGGGGTGCAATTGGTGGCGATCGACCGCGATCGCTTGGCCCTGGAAGCAGCAGGGAGTCGATTGGCGGAGTATGGGGAGGCGGTGACATTTTGGCAGGGAAATTTTGCAGAATATCAGCCCCAAGAGATGCGGTTTGATGGGATTGTGGCGGATTTGGGGGTGAGTTCGGCGCAGTTAGACTGCGCGGAACGGGGGTTTAGTTTTCGGTATGAGGCTCCTTTGGATATGAGAATGGATGAACGTCAGGAGTTGAGCGCGGCGGAGATTGTGAATCATTGGGATGAGGTGGAGTTGGCAGATATTTTTTATCGCTATGGGGAGGAACGGTTTTCTCGTCGGATTGCGCGGCGAATTGTGGAACGGCGTCCGTTGACAACTACGACTCAGTTAGCGTCAGCAGTTGCTTCTTCGATGCCGGGGAAGTCCCGAAATGGCAAAATTCATCCGGCAACCCGGGTGTTTCAAGCGTTGCGGATTGCGGTGAATGGGGAACTCGCTGCACTGGAAACGTTTTTAGAAAAAGCTCCCCAGTGGTTGCATCCGGGCGGACGGCTCGGTATTATTAGCTTTCATAGCCTAGAAGATCGACTGGTCAAGCATCGGATGCGGGCTTCACCGCTGCTCAAGGTGCTCACAAAAAAGCCGATCACGCCAGGGGAAGCAGAAACTGCCCACAATTCGCGATCGCGCTCTGCTAAGTTGAGATTATTCGAGCGCATTGAGCCGGATCTAACCTAGGAGTAAGGCAGGGCCGGGATGGGAACCCCTGATGAGTGCTGCTTTGGGTGGAAATCCTCGGCGATCGCCACCCCATGATTAGGAATAGCGCCCTGACGAAGGGCCTGATTTTCCGGGACCCAAGAGGGCTACACTCACCTACGGGCCTCACCCCAACCGACAGAGTTCTTAAACAAATAGACTGAACTCAATTGCACACTGCTAACAAGCCAGCTCTCTATGTTAAGCTCATTTGAGCGGAAGAAAGCCCGTTAGTGCCTGCCGATCGCCGGGTACTTTTGTAGAAAAAGGAATGCCCACCCAAAGCGTGATTTGCCAGTGGTGTTCTCAAACCGTTGGGCACCTGTATAGAGAGCGGCCCGTCGAAAACAGCCGGACAAGGGCGCAAGTCACACTGAATCCATATAGCCTGTAAGTGGGGTATCGCATGAGTCGGGGAAAAGGGAGCAAGCTGAAACTGATGGTGGTCGATGATGAAATCGACAACCTAGACTTGCTATACCGGACGTTTCGGCGGGACTTTGACGTTTATCGAGCAGATAGTGCGTTTAAAGCTCTGGAGGCGCTGGACGAAAGCGGCGAAATGGCCGTGATTATTTCAGACCAGCGAATGCCAGAAATGAACGGCACGGAGTTTCTCAGTAAAACGGTAGAACGGTTTCCCGATACGATTCGGATTCTACTGACCGGCTACACCGATGTAGAGGACCTGGTAGAGGCGATTAACTCCGGCCAAGTATTCAAGTACATCACAAAACCGTGGAACCCTGAAGAGTTAAAGTCGGTTGTTCAGCAAGCGTCGGAAACTTACCAAGTAGTTAAGCAAAGTACGAATATCCTCCGTCGCGCCCTACGCCGGGAAGCATTATTTAATGCGGTGATGAGCGCGATTCGGGAGTCGTTGGACTATCGCAGTATGTTGCAAACGATTGTGGAAACGGTTGGCGAAAATTTTGAGGCAACTCGTTGCATTCTGCGACCTGTAGAGGGCGATCACCTCACGCCGGACTCGTTTTCCTATCTGAACCCTAACACAGGCTCCATTGATGTACCCGAGGAGGAGGATTCCCTTATTGCCACAGTCCTGGAAAGCCGTCAGACTCAATTAGTTCAGGGAGACAAAAATGGCAAGGATTCGACTCGCTTAGTTGTCCCCCTGAGTTACCAAAAGGATCTCCTCGCGGTGATGTCGGTCTACCAAGATGGCAGCGCTAACAGTTGGTCTCCTGAAGATATCCAATTGATTGAAGGGGTGACCGAACAAGCGGCCCTGGCGCTGTCTCAAGCCAAGCTCTATCAGCGCACTGAGGAGCAAGCCCAGCAAATGATGGCGGAACTAGAAGTGGCTCGCCAAATTCAAACCAATTTGCTTCGTCAAAGTTGGCCGGAATTTGAAACCGCTCGGGTTCAAGCCTCTTGCTATCCAGCTCGCGCCGTAGGCGGCGATTTCTTTGAGGTCTACGTTCATGCTCAAGGTGATATCTGGGTCGCTGTGGGTGATGTGTCCGGGAAAGGGGTACCAGCGGCGCTGTTTATGGCAAGTGCTATTTCGGTGATGCGGCGCGAACTGGCGCAAGAAACGTCGCCGGAACCCGAAACGGTCATGATGAACCTCAACAGCGCTCTAGCTGATGACTTGATGGGCAATAACTGCTTTATCACGATAGTTGTGGCCCGTTATCGACCCTCTACCCGAGAGTTAGCTTATGCCAATGCTGGACATATCTATCCCCTCGTCTGGTCTCATCACGCGTTAACTTCTTCGGATGCACCAACCGTCGAACCCAATTTCCTCAAAGCTCGGGGAATTCCTTTGGGAATTCTCCCCGTCTGGAGAGGCACTGTTGGGAGCATGGAGTTAAATCCAGGGGAAGTGTTTCTGCTAACGAGCGATGGTCTCACGGAGGCCACCATCACCAATCCAGATGCCTCCATTGGACACCATAAGGGTTCTATGTTGGAACAAGAGGGTCTCTGGCAGTTGATCGGTCAGGAAAATCATCCCCTCGACCTCAATCACTTATTAGCTCGCGTCCGCGAAATTGCTCAAGAGCAGGAAGATGACCAAACTATACTTTCTCTGGAGGTTCTGTAAGCAATGAGAACTGAGTTGCACGTCCCAAGTGACTTGCGGTTTTTGACGATTGTTGAAAGCTGGCTTTTGGGCTGTCTGGAAATGGAGCTTGGAGATCATATTGAGTGGCCTCGTCAGTCAAATCGCTTACGTTTAGTTCTGGCGGAAGCCTATTCTAATGTGGTGCGTCACGCTCACCGAGATCAACCCAATCTCCCGGTCCTGGTTCGTCTGGAACTCAAGGAACGGGATATCGCTGTAGAAGTTTGGGATCACGGAAAAGGCTACGATTTGTCTACCTATATGGCTCCGGTCCCCGAACAAATGCCGGACGGGGGTTATGGGTGGTTAATTATGAATCGTCTGATGGACCGGGTTGAGTACAGTCTCCAAATTGATGGTCGTAACTGTCTGAAGTTGGAAGCGAGTATGTCGGAACAAAAAGTTTAAGCGATTACCAGACTAAGTTCGTCGGCGATCGCTCTATTTTTTTCTGGGGTTCAGCTCGTCCGTTCGTTCAACCGGCGAGGAGTCTCCCCTTTGCTACTACTCTCTAAGCGATCGCCCCTTTACGTTCTCCTGATAGGCTTCCCTTTGATGCCGGGGTGCATTCTATAGCATTTATATTAAACCCGCTTTCGGGCAGTCCCCTGGATCACGTAGGCATTGATTAGGCACAGTTTCTGTTAAACTCATCCTTTTCATCAATGCCCACAAAAATTCAGCCCCAGTAAAAATAAAAAACTCTCTTTCCTCCTTTACCCGATTATTGATTGGATGATTTAATTTCTTAAAAATTTAAGCCTTGCGTAGGTTGACTAATTCTTTCAAAGATGCTAAAAGTTTGACCCGCACTCTGAGTATTTCCGCCTCAGAATTCAGGGCAAATAACCAGCAAACATTTACTTTAAAAAAAGCGGTCTCTACCTTTCCCGTTACTTCAAGTTGTCGGGTCTCCTCTTCCACCCACTCCTGAAATTCGGGTCGGGGATGTAGTTTCATTCCTTTAGCTTCGGCTTCTAAATAAGCGGCGATCGCCTCGGGTCCAATGATGGGTTCCTCAAAGGGCGGCAGAAGTTGTCCCTCTTCGGCAAATAAAAAACTCGCCGCTTCAAACTCACTCCCATTTAAACACTCAAAATATTGCTGAATGGTCTCCGGTAAACCCTCCTGTCTTCCTCCTTCGGGAATAGAATCTATAAGATTGGAGGAAGAATTATTCGCGGCGATCGTCTCTAAAGGGGTCATCATTATCTCCTCAAAATTTTTACTTTAATTTATAGGTATTCTAATTCTATGCCAACAAATAAAATCTAGCTGCGGAGGAAAACCAAAACTTCCGCAAGCCAGATCTGTGTTTGCCTAGGGAGAGGCAAGAACGTTGGAAAAACTTATATCAATATCAACTGTAGAGTTTCATCTCTTGTCGCCGATCTAGATAAAAACTTACAGTGTTTAAATTCCAGAGGTCGAAAAGTCGAGTTTACGTCACCCGCAGCCGTTACCGCTATCTCGTACAGCAGTGATGGAGCCGATTGGGTTACCCTAGCTCCCCTCTGTTTTCCTTAACTCTAATTATGTAATATTTCTTTACAAATCGCAACCCCTAGACAATCAGAATTACCAATGACTGTCTTAACCTTAAGTAATCGGAGCCCCGAACCCAGGGGACTGGCCTAGTTCCAGCCCGTTGAGAGGATACACTAGGATCATGGGTCGTTGGTGATGAGCAGCAAGCACTAAGGAACCGTGACCCTTACGCGATCGCCTCCCCAACCCCTAAACTACAGTCATGAACCCCACCCTTACGCAAATCAAAGCTAAAGCCCAAGAACTCGGATTTCATCAAATCGGCATCGCGGCGATCGACCCCCCAGACCCCGCCCCCGTCGCGGCCTTACAACACTGGTTAGATCAAGGTTATCACGCCGATATGGAGTGGATGAACAATCCCAGACGCAAGGATATCCGCCAAGTCATGCCGGATGTCCAATCGGCTATCTGTGTCGCCCTCAACTACTACACCGAACACCAACGCCCCCAGGACCCCGGCTATGCCAAAATCTCTCGCTACGGTTGGGGGCGGGACTATCATAAAATCATGCATAAAAAGCTGAAAGCCCTCACATTATGGCTACAAGCGCACAACCCGGACATTCAAGCCCGCTATTATGCCGATACGGGTCCAGTCCCGGATAAAGTTTTAGCACAACGTGCGGGAATCGGTTGGATTGCTAAAAATGGCAATGTCATCTCCCGAAACTACGGTTCCTGGCTATTTCTGGGGGAAATTCTCACAAATTTAGCCTTAACTCCCAACTCTCCCCATGGGTCCCATTGCGGCACCTGTACCCGTTGTATCCAGGCTTGTCCCACCGGGGCGATCGTTCAACCCTTTGTGGTGGATGCCAACCGCTGCATCGCCTATCATACCATTGAAAATCGTTCAGAAACCTTACCCGATAAGATTCAACCTCACTTAAGCGGCTGGGTTGCCGGTTGTGATATTTGCCAAGATGTCTGTCCCTGGAATCAGCGCTTTGCCCAACCTACGGATGTTGATGAATTCCAACCCTATCCCGAAAACCTCTCACCTACCCTTGCTGAATTAGCGGATATCTCCGATGAAGAGTGGGACCGGCGGTTTCGATCATCGGCTTTGCGGCGAATTAAACCCAAGATGCTACGTCGCAATGCTAGGGCAAATTTAGAATTAGGAGAGGATTAATTTCGTAACGTGTGAATGAGTTGGCGTTTGATTTTTATAAATTCTGGAGTGAGTTTGGTGTCTAAATCCCGACTTCTGGGTAAGGCGATCGCTTGTTCTTCTTTAATTTGTCCCGGATTTGCACTCATGATATAAACTCGTTGGGACAAAAAAATTCCTTCTTCGAGATCGTGAGTAATCATTAAAATGGTAGTCTGTGTTTTTTCCCACAATTGGAGGGTAAATTGCTGCATCTGTTCCTTGGTTTGGGCATCTAATGCCCCAAAGGGTTCATCCATCAGCAAAACCTCGGGTTCATTGGCTAAAGCACGGGCGATCGCAACTCGCTGTTTCATTCCTCCCGATAGCTGTTTCGGGTAAGCATTGCTAAATTTGGTCAGTCCTACTACCTCTAAATAGTAGTTAATAATTTCCCGTTGTTGGGACTTTATCATGCCTTTGAGGGAGAGTCCAAACCCAATATTATCGGCCACAGTTAGCCAGGGAAACAACGAGTAATTCTGAAAAATTGTCCCGCGATCGCATCCCGGACCTAATACAGGTTCTCCATCCATCAGCACTTCCCCAGATGTGGGGGTGGTTAATCCGGCTATAATACTTAATAGGGTTGATTTTCCACAGCCAGAGGCCCCAACAATACAGACGAATTCATTAGCATTGAGATACAAATTGATATTCTGCAACGCCACAAGGCGATCAAATTGTTTATACAATCCTTTGACTTCAAGTTTCGGGCGATCCGATTCGGGTACGACTCTGTTCATTTGATTAATAAGAGATTGTTATTTTAAAATTAAACACTAGGCGCGGCGCGATTTTTTTGCGGTTTGTGTTGCAATGGTTGTGTTTTGTGCTATTATATTAGATAATGAGAGTGGTGACTGTTGCGGTATTAGAGTCACCACTCCCATTATCTAATGATTTTATCATAGAAATCAAGATTTAGCACAATTCTTTTTTAAAGTTGGCGCGCGGCGATCGCCGATTTTTCGTTACTCTTTCCACCGCAATTGTAACGTTATTTTAACAGCTTTGCGATCGCCACCGTAGCGGGGATGCAACTGCGATAGATTAGACGGGATTCATTGTGACTTTAGAGAGGATTATGCCGCGATCGCCCAAACCCTATCTTAAGCCTTCCATATTTTGGAGCATTCGACAAGGATTTCCCTACCGACTACGGATCCTGTTAGCTATCAGCGCCCTTGCTATTCCCCTGCTGGTGTGGTCCGTTTTAAGTTATAGCGGATGGGTGTCCCCGATGCTATTGCCGACACCCACTGCCGTCTTTAGTGCAGGCATTCAAATGTTTGTGAAAGAGAACTTATGGGCGGATGTTGTTGCCAGTTTCCTGCGGGTGACCGCGGGATTTTTCGCCGCCGCTGCCGTTGGCATTCCCATCGGGATTGCAATGGGCACATTTTATAGCATGGATAGTTTATTTAGCCCCATTGTGGGAACGGTGAGGTATATGCCCGTCGCGGCATTTATTCCATTAATTATCGTCTGGTTTGGACTCGGGGAAAGCGCCAAAATTGTCATTATCTTTTTAGGCATTGTCTTTTATAATGCTATTATGATAGCGGATGCAGTAAAGTTTATTCCCAATGAACTTTTAAATGCCGCTTATACCCTCGGTGCAAATCGCCGGGATATCTTATTTAGGGTCATTTTACCCGCCTCCGTTCCCAGCATTCTAGATACCTTGCGAGTGAATGTAGCCGGGGCTTGGAATTTTCTAGTTATTTCCGAATTAATTGCAGCCGATCGGGGATTAGGATTTAGAATAGCCCGGGCGCAACGGTTTGTGCAAACCGATCGCGTGTTAGTAACAATTGTCGTGATTGGGGCGATCGGCTTATTACTGGATTTAGCCTTTAAAAACTTATCTAAACGGCTCACCCCTTGGGCAGAACATTCTCAACATTAAAAGGAGGCTATTTTAAGGGTAAGGACAGGGCATTGCCATGTCCTTCTTTCTAATTTTAGAACTATCCCTGTTTCTCTCGGAGGGCGAGAACAAACCTAGGGTCAATGAAAGAAGTTAAATCGGGAAGTTGTTGGATTTGATTTTGGGATTGTAAGAATTGGGCAAGGGAATTCATCGTGTTTAATAAATAGACATTGCTTTGGGGATTAGCCAGCATCTCGATATTAGATTGCAAGTCAGGGAGACGCACCCCTTGCAATCCGGTTTGTAACTCATCCCCCGGAATTCCTATTTGAGTCGAGGCGATCGCCACTCCTTCCTGGGGATTGGCTTCCAGAAATTCCAACCCTTCCAATACTCCGGCAATAAACGCTTCTACCAGTTCAGGATGACTATTGGCATATTGCGTATCGAACACATAAAGGTCATTAATTGCCGTCGGCATTTGAGATGAATCGTAAATAATTCGTCCATCAGGTTGAGCAGTATTCGCCTGTTGTAAGTAGGGGGCGTAGGTAACTGCGATCGCAATATTTCCCGTTTGATAAGCTGCCGCTGCCGCATCCGGTGGAGCATTAATTAAAGTAAAATCCCCCGAACCCAACCCCACCGTATCCAATACTTGCAACAAGAAAAAATGACTAACACTGCCTTCTTCTACTGCTATCCGCTGACCTTTAAAATCTGCTAAACTTCCAATACTACGGCGGGCCAAAATTCCATCGGCCCCCACGGAAGTATCCTGTACTAAAACAATCCGAAAATCTTTTCCTGCCGCCGCTAACGTAACCGCTTCCGATCCCACCGGAGAAACTGCATCCAGTCGCCGGGAAATAAAAGCAGTATTGGCATCCGTATTAGCATTAAAGACTTTAATATCTAAGTTCAATCCGCGTTTCTCGAAAAAGCCTTTTTCTTTAGCAATGTAAAGGGGAGTAGAACCTACCCACGTAAATAAACCCAATGCAGGGGATTGGTTCTCTGTGGGAGGAGTGCAAGCGTGTAAAGCCAGACCCCCAGCGGCACCAACGAGCATCCACAGAGTTTGACGACGAGTCCAACGTTGAGTCATAAGTTGAGGGAAAAGAGTAGAAGCGATTATATTGTATCTGAATTAAATGAGACGAGCGATAGGCGGGTTAGAGAGAAATCTCCCAGATTGAGTATAAAGCGAGAGGGAAGGTCGCCTTAATCTGTGTCCTCATCATAACAAAACAGGCGGACGTCTCATTCTATTTTTCCCCGATCGCGATCGCCCCCTCAAACATTGGATACAATAGGAGATCGCAAACCCCACCAGGCAGCCACCCGACTGCCCCTAAATTTGCAGTAACAGGACTTCGGTACGGGTTAGCATCTCCTCTAAACTTCACGCTAAACTGGATAGCAAACCTGACTTACCCCAATTTCTACCATGCTCAGTGCTACTGTCACCAATACCGGACAAATTACTCTTCCCCAAGAAATCCGCGATCGCTTAAAACTCGTAAGCGGGAGCCAAATCAGCTTTGTGATTGATGAAGAGGGACAAGTTAAACTTTTTCCCCTGAATGTTCCCGTGCAAGAACTCTCCGGAATCTTGCACCGACCCGATCGCAAGAAAGTGACCCTGGAAGAAATGGAGAGTGCTATATCTGAGGGGGCGAATGATTGGACTTGATACAAATATACTCGTTCGCTACCTCACCCAAGATGATCAGCAACAGTGGAAACAGGCGGCAGAGATTATCCAACAAAACCAGCCTTGTTTTATTGCCAATATTGTCCTTTGTGAATTAATTTGGGTTCTCAAAGGTAGAAACTATGGATTTACTAAAGATGAAATTATTCAGGCGATGGAGGCAATGTTACATAGTCCAACCTTTGAATTTGAAAGCCGTTCTACAGTAGACCAAGCTCTCCAACGCTATAAACAAGGGAAAGCCGATTTTTCTGATTATTTAATTGGAGCGATCGCCCGCCAAGCCGGTTGCATAGAAACTGTGAGTTTCGATAATAAATTGAATGGAGAAAAAGGATTTCGTTGTCTGGAGTAGGGTTCCATCAGGACAAGAAAGCCGGTTTCTTGACAGAATTATTTGGGACTTCAGAGAAATTTGGTAAACAAACCTGGCTTCTAACCACTACCCAATATTCATAGTCCATGCCTATCCTGTGATTCGCCACGATCGCCCCTAAATTTGCTGTATGACTCAAACCCTAGTTACACCCCCAGAAGCCGGTTCTTATATGGTTTTGTATGGCGTCAGTTGGGAGATGTATGAACAACTGCTGACTATTTTTGAGGAAAATCCAACGCCGCGCATGACTTACTACAAGGGAACTTTAGAACTGATGACTCCTGTACTGGAACATCAAACCTATAGCTGGACCTTGGGACGTCTGATTACGGCCCTATCGGAGGAACTGGAGATGGAAATTTGCGGGTTGAAATCCACAACCTGGCGATCGCAACCCAAGGAGGTCGGCAAAGAAGCCGATGAATGTTTTTATATTCAAAATGAACCGGCGATTCGGGGTAAATTAAAGATTAATTTAGCCGTAGATCCCCCACCAGATTTAGCCCTTGAAATTGATTTAACCCATTCCTCTATGAATCAAATGGATATTTATGCAGCACTAGAAATTCCCGAGGTATGGCGTTGGCAGAAGGGGAAACTCAGCCTTTATTGTTTGACTGAGACGGGTTATGTAGAATCAGAAAATAGTTTAGCTTTCGGTTCGTTTCCGGTGAAAGAATTGGCGCGGTTTATGCAGTTAGACTCGGAAAAAGGAGAAAATGCTCGACTGCGGGAATTTCGGCACTGGGTGCGATCGCAACTGCAACCTTAGAGAACTGCAATAATTCTGTAAGGCTTGGTAATTCTCAATTTTTTACGACAATCCCTAATTACCCGAATTTGATGCCGAGTTTCGCTGAATTTTCAACATTTGATTCGCCCCTTTTCTAAATTCATAACCCACCGATTCGACCTGCACATCAAAACTAGCATGAGATAGAGCCGCAATGACCGTTTCCAAATAGGGGGATAACTCACCCTTCAAAGTAATCAGCGGAAAAATCCGCACCGCTTCACAGACTCGCAACAGTTCAGTGATTGAATCCAAATGAAAATCCAGGGATAAATGTTCTGAATAAGAAAAAAGGAGATGAGAACAGAGTCCTAATTCAAATTGATGGTCATCAAACTCTAAATTAGGCAAAGATTGATATCGATACCGACCTTCACTTAGACCCGCTTCATAATCTAGTAAAAACCTTTCCATTGCCGCCCAACGGGATTGTCCCAGTTCATCAGCATTTTGGAATCTCTTCCAAACATACTCCTGGGAATTTTGTCGGACTTGAGAAACCACAGATTCATAAGTGTTTTGAACCCGCTGTTTAATTTGTTCTCCAGACCATTGATAAATGGGGTCAACGGAGATAACCGAATGTTCTAGGGCGGTCATTTCAGCATTAAAGCTGGCGGGTCCATCCCCACATCCTAATATTTTTAAATCCAAATCAGCTAGAGACAGATTAAACATTAACTGATATTCTTCTAGGGTTCTCCCCCAAGGGATAATTTCATTCAGTTTCATGAGTTTTGATATCCGAAGGGAGTAGAGTAAAATCTGACTATAGCACTTCTTGTCCTGGAAGTGCCTTGTGCCATTGAGCGAGTCTTTAGGCTATTTATTTATCCGATTGGGAAACGAAATCTCTAATACAACACAACCCTCCTCAGTTTTAAACGGACCATGTACCTCACCTGGGGGTCTACTGGCGTAACATCCTGTTTCCAGCCACTGATCAAAGGCTTGATCATAAAGGCGACCACTCACCATAAAAATTTCCTCGGGATAGGGATGACTTTTTCCCCCAAATGGTGTCGTATCAGCGCCAGGTTTAAAACGGGTTAAGCGCGTATATTCGCCCGTTTCCAGGTCAATACTTAGGGTTAACTCCTCGGCGATATTTTCTAGTCCTGAAACAGGCTTCCATTGGTTTTGATTTTCAGCATTAAACGGGTTCCAATAAGTCAGGGTTGTTTTAGCCATTGGCGTCATGCCTCATTCGGGGAAATTTAAGGAATCAGCCAGGATTTATAACATAATTATTTAACAGTTTCTTCATTATTTAAAAGTTTTTTCTCCCAAAATAATGCCCTATCCATTAGGGGATTTAGCTCATAACCAGTAAATCCAAAAGCCCTGTAGGCAGATTGAGCGACATGATTGTTCTCTAGTACCTCTAAGGTAAGTTTGCAACAGCCCAAATTTAAGGCGATCGCCTCAGCTTTCTGGAGTAAGAGTTTAGATAAGCCTCTCCCACGGTAGGGTAAAGCAACAATCACATCATGAATATTCAACAATGGCTGGCACGCAAAGGTAGAAAATCCTTCTAAACAGATCACAAGTCCAGCAGGTTCACCCTTCACAAATGCGAGAATAACATGAGCCGATTTTCGTTTGGCAAGTTCGGAGGGAAGATTCACTTTAACAGAGTCAGAAAGACCTTTACCCCCACCCATCGGGTCCAAGGCATAAGCATCCATTAATTGAACCATCGCCTCTGCATGAGCCGGTAAATTCAGATCCGCTTCAATAATTTCAATCATCTCTTGATATCTTTGGATAGTTCAATTTTTACTCGGTCAGAGGCAAAATCTTTAAAGGAATTCTACAGAAATCAAATAGGGATGAATTGGCGATCGCTTCAAAATTTTCAAAATTTACGTTTTTAAGCGATTTTACCAATATGAGCGGCAACGATATGCCAACTTCCACTTGAAGAGACAGCCCAAACTCGTGTGAAACGAAAGTCTCCATTTGCAGGGCTATCATTGTAACTCCCGGTGATTTTCATGCGGACAGAAACGATCGCAACTTCTCCATGTATTTGAATATGCTGCTCCGAGGGTTCCAACTCATTAATTTTAATTAAACCTGATTCATGAGCGCCTATATCATCTTGTTTCTCCAATAATTCTCCCAAATGACTGGTAATCAGAATGTCGGGGGCTAGTAATTCATTCAAAACAGTTACATCAGAAGCAAGCATTGCCTGCCTCAGACATTCTTCGGCATTAATAATTTGATTTTCCCCTGTTATATTCATGATATTTGTCCTGACTTTCCTAAAAATTATCCCAACGCTAAAAGTGAAATTCCCGAAATAGGTAAAAAACAAGGAGTTTTTTAATTATTCGTTAAACCATAAAAACTCTTGCTCTAATTCGCGATATTTCGGTACATCAATGATTGTTTCAAATTGCTGAAAATTCACTAAATTATCAAACCCAGTTGTAGTCTGATGTTGTCTTAAATACCGGAAACAATCCTCGATCGCCTTCGTTGCGGCAAACAATCCCGATAAGGCATAGACCGCAATTTTATACCCCAATGCCTCTAACTCCTGTGCCGATAACACCGGCGTTTTTCCCCCTTCGATCGCATTGGCAAACAACGGCACATCCGGAAACGCTGTGGCAATTTCCTGTAACTCCTCGACTGACTGCGGTGCTTCTATAAACACAATATCCGCCCCCGCCTCATAATATGCCCGACCCCGGCGAATGGCTTCGGTTAACCCTAATGGTGCTCTAGCATCGGTGCGTCCGATAATCACCAATCCACTCTCACCTCGTGCCTGGACTGCGGCGCGAATTTTTTGAATCTGTTCTTCGGCGGGAATCACCCGTTTTCCCTGGAAGTGCCCGCACTTTTTCGGCCATTCCTGGTCTTCTAAAATGACTCCAGCAATCCCCATTTGTACTGCTTCACTGACGGTTCTAATTACGTTGAGGGGGTTGCCATAGCCGGTATCGATATCGGCTACAACGGGAATTTTGACCGATTGTGCGATGCGTCCCACACTGTATAGCATTTCGGTGGCGGTAAGAAAGCCGTAATCGGGCCGTCCCAACGTGGAGGCAGAGATGCCAAATCCACTGGTAAAGACCATTTCAAAGCCGGCGCGTTCGGCGAGTTGGGCGCTGATACAATCATAAATCCCCGGAACGACTAACATTCCGGGGCGATTCAGGAGTTCTCGGAGGTTGTGAGTTGAGTTCATGGTTCGATAGCCGATCGCAACATGAACCCTATTTTATACGCTGAGTGCTTCCGAAAGATAATCCGCTGCCGCTTCCACGATCGCGATCGCATTTTCATACACCATCCGCGTTGGTCCCAGTACCCCGACACTCCCCACCGGCACAGTCCCTCGATGATACGTCGCCGAAACCAGGGTGCAGGTTCTAATCGGTTCTAGAGGATTTTCTGCCCCGATTCGCACTTGCACCCTTCTACCGGACCCTTCTAGTGCCGGAGGTTCAAAAATCAAGGGCAGGAGTTGGTCTTGTTCTTCTTCCAAAAGTTGAATCAGGGTCTGGACTTGAGTCAACTCACAAAATTCTGGTTGTCTCAATACTTCGGAAACCCCACTAATCAAAATTTGGGTTTTTCCTGGGGTTTGAGCACGCACGGCTAAATCTTTTAACCAGCGGCTCAATACTTCTGCATATCGCTCGAATTCTCGCCCTAATTCACTCCAATCGAGGGCAGATAATTCGGCGAGGGTTTGTCCGCGCAGATGGTTATTTAAGAAGTTAGAGAGGATTTGCAATTCGCCATCGACAATTTCCTCATCTGCTAGAGAGTCTTCCGGGGACTCGGGAAGTTCCATGACAGCAGATTGGGTTTGATAGTTATCAATGACAACTACAATCATGATTTTTCGCGGTTCGATCTGGATTAATTGCAAATGCCTCAGACAAGCCGTATTCGTCTGAGGCATTGTAATTAAGGCGATATATCCGCTGAGGGCCGCCAAGATTTGAGAAGCCCCTCTCAACACGGCTTCAAAGGCCCAATTTTCTAACTTCAGGCGATCGCTGAGGGCCTGTTCCACTTGTCGCGAGATGCCATCATCCGGTTTAATTAGCTTATCGACATAAATTCGATAACCAGAATCCGAAGGGACTCGACCCGCAGAAGTATGGGGTTGATAGAGTAATCCGGCTTTTTCTAACCATCCCATTGCATTGCGAATGGTGGCGGGACTAACGCTTAAATTATATTCATCCACCAAGGTTTTAGAGCCTACAGGTTCGGCAGTGGCGATATAGTGCCGGATGGTAGCCCACAAAACATATTGTTGTCGTTCGTTAAGGTTCATTTGCACAGATATGGGAGCCAAAGCCAAATATAATCGGATTTTAAAACTAAGCCGTTGTCAAGGTTGGTTTGTCATTTGTCCGTTGTTAAGGGAACGGGCAACGGGGAACAGTCGGCAGATGTTCCCTTGATAAAATATAGCGAAATTGCTCCCCGCGATTCTGCTGCTGTCGTTACAGGTTGGGAACGGTTCACACTATTTTGTGACGGATTCCCATCTGTTTTAGATTCTATTTTAGTTGAAAAATTTACGGGATGGGGGTTAGGGACCCTGGAATAGTCGGGTCCCGGACTGGGAGAGAGGGCCTTGGGTTAGAGGTAGAGTTGACCTATGCGGAGGTTTTCAAGTGCGATCGCCTGGGGGACGGGGCCGAAATTGCCCCGAAGGGTGCCCTCCTCAAGGCAGTTCTACCGAGGTAGGTTTAGCAATGTGAGGTAGACCCCAACCGAGTTTTTCCCGGAGAACGTGGAAAAATTCCGGGGGATTAATCCGGATAAATTTAGCGGAGTAGGGCGATCGCTCTACCCGCACCAGGTCCTCGGGCAACACATAGCACCCCGCATTCCCATCCACTACCATCACCAGGCGATCGGTATTGGCCGAAAAAATCGTTACGGGTTCGGTATTGGCAAACACGAGCGATCGAGACGCCAGAGAATGAGGACAAATCGGCACCAGTTGCAACACCGGGACATCGGGTGTGATTACAGGTCCCCCAGCCGAGAGACCATAGGCCGTTGAACCTGTTGGGGTGGAAATAATCACCCCATCTGCCGCAATATCTACAGGTGCATGGCGTCCCACTTGAATTTCAAAGTGACACATACAGGTGAGAGGTTCCCGATGCAGGACCATTTCATTCAGGCAAAGCGCCTCCCAGACTACCGTATTATCCCGGATGGCCTGTACCGTGATCATGGTCCGTTCTTCGATTTGATAGTTCCCCGCTAATACCTGTTCCATCGCTTGGGGGAGTTGGTTGAGATAGGTTTCTGTCAGAAACCCCATATGCCCGGTATTCACCGTTAACAGGGGAATGCCGCAGCTTGCCACTTGCCGAAACGCCGACAGCACTGTACCATCGCCTCCCAATACCACCGCAAAAGACATTTCGGCGTTAAATCCAGGCGGGGTTAGCTGTTCGATGGTGGTATGACAGACCGGCTTATCTAGGTCAGAATAGCCAAGAATGCCCCCCATGCCGCTGGCAAGAGAAACTTCCCAACCCAGTCCAATCAGCTTGTCTCTCCATTCTTCAGCAGCGCGACAAGCTACGGGTTTAACGTCGTTGTAAATAATGCCAGCTTTGGGCACCGCGCTCAAGTCCTGCTAGTGGGTTATTAATTGCCAGAGTTAGGGATAGAGTGACATTCCCGGTTAGCAACCGCGAATGCTTTGGCTGATGACTGGCATCATGGATGCCAAACAGCCCTGTGAAACTAGAGTCTGAACAAAGCCATGTCATTTGTCAAGAGCCTTCAGGCGATCGCCCTCAACTGGCTTATTCGTTTTACCAGGCCCCCCTAAAGTAGGGGTTAAAATGGGACTCGGCGTTTCGACTGCTTTTTGGTTTTGCCTTGTGCGTAATCTAATTCTTTCAACTTCTTTAAAATGCGGCTGAAATAGTCTTTCAGGTACGATTCTAGAGTCGTTGTCTCCTTAGGATCCAGTCCAAAGACGGGATACACGTCTTCCATATTGGCCGTTAGGGGTTTCTCTGAGGCCAACACTTCAGCAAAGGCCAAGCGATCAGCCACATTCCAACCCCATTGGAAAAATCGTACTACCCGGCGAAATGCCCGTAGGACACCCAATGGCATTCGGGTTACCTTGGCTTTTTCCCCGGAGAGTCGTTCGCACAGTTCGATAATTTCCTGGGGAGTCCAAGGACGAGTCCCCACCACGGGAAAAACATGATTGGACGTCTCAGGGACCGACAATGTACGCACTGCAAATTTAGCAATGTCCTGAGTATCCATATAGGAGATCGGAGCAGTCTGGTTAGTCACCCACACTACTTGATTGTCCAAAATTGGGATAGCGTATTGAGAAATCAACCCTTGCATGAAGCCAGCTAATTGCAGAATGGTGTAATTTAACCCCGATTCTGCCAAAAAGACTTCTGTGCAACGCTTGATTTCCATCAGGGGGACTTCCGGATACTGGTCAGCATCCAAAATTGAAAAGAAGATATAACGTTCGACCCCTGCTTTTTTGGCCGCTTGAATCAGGGCAACTTTGCCTTCCCAGTCTACTTGTTTGATGCTCAGGGAATCCGTGGGACGGGCTGTGGCTGCATCAATAATAGCCGTCACCCCTTCCAGGGCCACGGGCAAGGTTTCTGGATCGCATAAGTCTGCACGGACCAATTCAGCGCCCCATTCTTTTAAAAAGGCCGCTCTTTTGAAACTGCGTACTAAACAACGTACCTGGTATCCCTCGTCTAAGGCGCGACGGGCAACCTGTCTGCCTAGGGTACCAGTGGCACCGACAACCAATAAGCTCATCCAGGATAGTTTGACGAAATTTTAACTTTTATGAAATTTTATCAGAGATTCCTGAGATTTCTCTAGGAAATCCGTTACAAATCTGAACAATTTTGACCGATTTCGCTAAAAAACTTAAAGAATCCAGGGCATTCGGGTCCCTACAACCCTAAAAATGGAGCCATCTCCAGTCCCCTCTCTTTTATAAGGGGCGGGGAATATCTGAACGAGGACCTAGGTACACCGGGATGAGAAACCGGGTTTTCGGCGTTCTAGGAACCCAAACTCAAACCGGAATCAATCCCCAGTTTCTTGACAAACCTAAGCAGATTGGTTACAGCTTGAACGATAAAAAGGCGTAATATTTCCGTTAAGCCCAGCTTGACCAGCCAAAGGCAGTCGATTCACATCTTGAAGAATCCCATCAATGTCTCATTCCCTTTAACCAACTGCACTTATGAAGAAACGCTGGATTTCACTCATCATCCTATTTCTACTAGCCCTGCCAGTCGCCGCAGTTGCCCAAGAAGTTGAGGAAGCTGCACCCAGCGGCTTCCTAGCAACCCTGGATACCGTCTTCACTCAACTGGTGAACTGGATGTCTGCGGTCCTGTTTTTCGATTTTGGCCTAGGCATCCCCCTGATTGTGTTGTGGTTGATTGGCGGGGCGGTTTTTTTCACCCTTCGCATGGGCTTTATCAACTTCCGCGCCTTCAAACACGCCTTGTTCGTGATTCAAGGTCACTATGATGACCCGGAGGAAGCTGGAGAAGTCAGCCATTTCCAAGCCCTAGCGGCGGCTCTATCCGCCACGGTAGGACTCGGGAATATTGCTGGGGTGGCGATCGCCGTCTCTGTCGGGGGACCCGGGGCCATGTTCTGGATGACTGTGGCTGCCTTATTCGGCATGACTAGCAAGTTTGTCGAATGTACCCTCGCTCAAAAATACCGCGTCATCTTGCCTGATGGTCGGATTGCCGGTGGCCCCATGTACTATCTCTCTAGGGGTTTAGCAGAAAAAGGTATGGGTCAATTAGGCAATGTCATGGGGAGTTTGTTTGCCATCCTCTGCATTGGGG
This sequence comes from Cyanophyceae cyanobacterium, assembly GCA_038321985.1. Taxonomy (GTDB): domain Bacteria; phylum Cyanobacteriota; class Cyanobacteriia; order Cyanobacteriales; family Laspinemataceae; genus Laspinema. The sequence continues at coordinate 135,088 of JBBQFN010000012.1, forward strand.
CTGCCTTTGGTGGGGGCAATATGTTCCAAGCCAATCAATCTTTTGTCGCGATTAAAGGCTTGGTTCCAATGTTACCGGACTGGCTCTATGGAATGGGCCTAGCCTTCTTAGTTTCCCTGGTGATTATTGGTGGCATTCAGCGCATCGGGAACGTTGCCGGGGCGCTTGTGCCCGCCATGTGTACCATTTACGTTGCCGCCTCTTTGTGGATTATTCTGATGAATCTACCTCAGATTCCCGGTGCTTTTGCCCAGATTTTTACCGAAGCATTTGTCCCCCAAGCGGCTTATGGGGGATTTATTGGCGTAGTCGTCCAGGGATTCCGGCGATCGGCGTTCTCTAATGAAGCGGGGGTTGGTTCAGCGGCGATCGCTCATGCTGCCGCCCGAACCGAAGAACCCATCCGCGAAGGCATTGTCGCCCTTCTCGAACCCTTTATCGATACGGTGATTATCTGTAACATGACTGCCTTAGTGGTGATCATCACCGGAGAATATGCCAATCCCAACACCTCTCCTGGAGTAGAAACCACCGCAGCCGCCTTTGCTTCGGTAATTAGTTGGTTCCCGATCGTCCTCGCCTTAGCCGTCTTCCTCTTTGCCTTCTCCACCATGATTTCCTGGAGTTACTACGGCGAAAGGGCTTGGACTTACTTATTTGGCGAACCTAGCATGATCATTTACCGGGTGATTTACGTTATCTGCGTCTTCCTCGGGACTGTCATCAACCTCGGGGCTATCTTAGATTTCTCCGATATGATGTTCTTTGCAATGGCCTTTCCCAATATGTTAGGCGGATTCCTGCTGGCGGATAAGGTCAAGATGGATTTGGACGACTATATGTTGCGTCTCAACAGTGGGCAAATGCCGGTCTATAAGTAAATTTTTGGCCTAATTCTGGATTTCTTCCCCTAACCCTCCTTAACAAGGGGGGCTTTTTATATTTATTCCTATCCACTAAAGCGCCTTTGACAGCGAGCGAAATAGATATGCGCCACGCGATCGCCAGGATTTTGATTTAGGCAATAGGCAAATAACCGGGCTGCTGCTAGAAAGTCCTCATCATCAAATCGGGATAATGCTTCTATAAATAGGTCTAAGGTGGCTAATTTTCCCGCCTTGATTTCTAGGGAGTCGGCATCAAAGACTTCATAAACTGTTACTTCTTCTGATTTTCCTTTAACCTTGACCCGATCAATCCGGCGAATGGCATAGCGATCGCGATGGATTAACCGAGAATAAGTCTGTTCTGTAATTAACAGTGCTACCCCATAATTTTTAGTCAATCCTTCTACCCGAGAGGCTAAATTTACCGCATCGCTAATCACCGTCCCATCCATGCGATTTTGTCCACCTACGGTTCCTAACATCAACGAACCTGTATTAATACCAATCCCATTTTTAATCGTTGCAAAGCCACACTTAACCCGATATTGATTGTAATCAAACAGGCGGTGCAACATAGAAATTCCGGCTTTAACCGCATTATCGGCTTCCCCACTAAACAGGGCCATAATTGAATCTCCGATATATTTATCAATGAAGCCGGAATGCTGAGAAATTGCCGGTTCCATCCGAGATAAATAGGAGTTAATAAATTTAAAGTTATCTTCGGGAGTCATACTTTCACTCAGGGTGGTAAAGTCGCGAATATCGGAAAACAGCACCGACATTTCCACCTGAACTTGGTCTCCTAATTCCACTTCGACAATACTTGCCTTATTTAAAACCTGGAGAAACTGACGAGGGACAAAGCGTTCGTAGGCTTGATTGAGTTGAGCTAACCGCTGTTCATTGTCTCGCACTTCAGAATATAATTTAGCATTTTGAATAGAAATAGCGGCTTGCCCTGAGAGCAGTTTTAATATTTCCACCCGTTCGGGGATAAACGCCCCTGTGGTGCAATTATTTTCTAAATAAACAATACTAATTAACTGGCCGCCATTGATGAGGGGAACGCAGAGGATAGATTGAGGTTGATTTTTTTGAATGTAGGAATCATTAGTAAAGTTACCTTTTCGGGTCGCATCATTTAACAAAATGGTTTCTTGGGTTCTAGCCACATAATTGACAATAGCTTGGGAAACGCTCATACATTCGTCCAGGGGAAGGGATTGCAATACCGTGATGCGATCGTCGTTAATGGTTCCCTCTGCTTCTATCCTCAGTTGTCCCTGATGAGATAAAATTAAACAACCCCGTTGTGCTCCCGCATTTTCAATCGCAATTTTCATTAAACTAGAGAGTAATTTCTCTAAGATAATTTCTCCATAAATTGTCTCCGATGCTTTCATTAAAGTAGCCATATCCAGGTGAGCCAGGAAATCAAATTCACCCGCTGTTATGGTTTTTTTGAGGTCAGAAATCCCCCGGTTTTCTGAAGTTAGTAAGTTACCATACAATCTCTCTAACTGCTGTACCTTTGCGGCGGCCCCCCAGAGTTGATAAAAATAATGAGATTCTTGCAAATAGGTTTTTGCAATTAATACTTTCTTCTGGGATAGATAAAATTTAGCCGCCCGTTCGTAAATGAGGGCAGTTTCTGGGAGGCAATCCTGCTGTTTCACTAAATCAAGGGCGCGATCATAGCAGGCAACGGCTCGTTCATTTTCTCCTAAGACCTGATAAAGTTCGGCTGCAACTAGCTCAAATTTATGTCCATTATTAAGGGAAGCTACTCTCGCCCATTTTTTCAGTTTTTTCTGGTTTTTCCTAACTTTTTTAAGTAACAATTGTAGAGAAAATTTGTCGGTTTTAGCTGCCCTATCTAATCGAATCAGGGAATCATACCAATAAAAATAAATCACCACCGGAGAGGCGGTTACTCCATCCAGATAAAGTTCACACAGATTAGCCGCAGCGATCGCTTGTTCTACATTGCCCAATAAATAGCAAAGTATCAACTTATTAAAGTACAGATAGCAAATGGCAGTTCGGTCATTACGGCTTTGAAGTTCAGGCAGGGTCAGGGTTTCATCAAAGGCTGTCCCTTTTAAAGAACAAGGGTTATCCGATTTCCCGAGTAAATTAAGAACCCCCTGGTGAAACACCTCTTGCAAATTCAAAACTCGCCCTTGCCCCATATCCTGAATCCGGGCGGCATAAGTCGCCATTTCTGATTCTAATTTTACTAATTCTATCCCGCTCAAAAAGGCATTATAACAATAGTGACAAGCCCCATAAGCAGCATATTCTAAATTCCCAGTTTCTAGTCCGACTTGATACGTGTTGAGTAGGGGTTTTAGCAAAGCGGATAGAGGTTCGATCCAATGTTGAATTAAAGCAGCCACCACAAATTCAGTTTCGGCTTTAACTTTTCGGGCATTTAGTTTAGATAGAACCTGGAGAGAGAGTTGACCAAATTGATATCCTGTTTTCAATTGTCCTACCACGCCACAAAGAATCACGCCATAACTACTATAGGCATAAGCTGATTCTGAAGTGTTTCCCCATTTAATGGATAAAGTAACATTTTTAAAGACAATTAAGGGAAACATTAAGGGATCGGCAAAATAGGCAGAGGATGTAATTTTACCGAGGATACTCATTGCTGCTTTGGGATAGGCAGCATTCATCAACGGTAAATCAACTAGGCTGGATACGGGTTTAAATCCGATCGCTAAGTTAGTTTGCAATAAACCCCATAACACATGGCCGGTGTTGGGCTGTGTCGGTAATTTAATTCCTAGTAGTTTCAATACTTTTAATCCAATGGCGATCGCCTCCTTAAAATTGCTTTTAGCATTACAAGCCAAAATTTTAACTTCATACACTTTTACTGTATCTAAAACCGTCTTAGCATGAAGTAACACTGTCTCGATCATTTCATCCATTAAAGATAAATTTGTATTTAAATAAGCAACTTCTGCTACTTTTTCATGTAAAGATAGAGTTAAATAATAATGCAGTTCCCAACTATTTTTCTCTAATAATTCTAATCCTAATTTTAAATAATTCAAGGCCGGTTGATAAGCCGCCGAAAGTTTAGCTTTTTCTCCTGCTATTAGATTTAATTCGGCCCATTCATATTTTTGGGAAGATTCTGTAATTAAAAAGAAGGCAAAATTTAATTGATTAACAATATCAAAAATTTTTTCTTCCCGGCGATCCAGGGGAGTATTGTCCAAGAGAATTTGTCCAATATCTTGGTGAACCCTAGCCCGTTCCCCATCTGGAATCAAAAAATAAGCCGCTTGTTGAATGCGATCGTGAACGAATTGATAAAGAAAGGCCGGGTATTCTTTCCGGGGAAAACAACAACACCAATATTGCTCGTCAGTTAGCACTAACTCAATTTCCCCGGGAGGTATCCGAGATATCACTAAATTTTCCGCAACCGCCGAGTGTAAACCCTCCAGGATTTTTTTCAAAGATTGTTGACTGACTAACTCTAATACCTTTAAATCAAACTGATTTCCAATACAAGCGGCTAATTTCAGTAAGGATTGAGTCGTATGGGGTAGTTTTTGAATCTTACCCGTCATTAATTCCACCACATTATCTGTAAAATCTCTGGCCTTAATCTGACCTAAATCCCAGTGCCAACCTACCCTTCCCACCTGCGGAGTATCTAGAGAATCTACGGAGTAAGATATCGGTTCGGTCTCATCAGGAACTATTACTCTAAACTGAAGTAATTTTTCTGTATAAAGCGATTTTAAAAATTCATTGATAAAAAAAGGATTACCTCCAGTTTTAAGGTGAACTAACTCCGCGAGTTCCATTACCAGTTCTGGAGTTGATTGGAGGGTATCCCCAATTAATTTAGCAAGAGTCGGCAACTCTAATGCAGACAAAGAAATTCGCTGGATAATCGCCCCTTTTTTAGTAATTTCATTGACCATCAACTCCAGAGGATGACCGGCTAATATTTCATTATCTCGATATGCACCAATTAAAAAAAGTCCCGGGAACGCCCCTGCCATGAGTCGCTGAATTAAGTTCAACGATGCCCCATCTGCCCACTGTAAATCATCAATAAACAAAGCTAAAGGATGTTGTGGTTGTGTAAAAACTTTAATAAAAGTTTGAAACACTAAATTAAAGCGATTTTGTGACTCATTGGGTCCGAGTACGGGGACAGGGGGTTGCTTGCCAATAATTAATTCTATTTCTGGAATGACGTCCACAATGACTTGACCATTCACTCCGAGGGCGATTAATAGCTTATCCTGCCACTGTTTGAGTTGGGCTTCGCTTTCAGTTAATAGGTATTTGATGAGTTGCTGTAACGCTTTAACTAAGGCGCTATAAGGAATATTTCGCTGATATTGGTCAAATTTACCCGTAATAAAGTAGCCCCGATGAGCCGTTATTGGTTTGTAGAGTTCTTGGACTAAAACTGATTTACCAATACCAGAATATCCGGCAATCAACATAAGTTGACTTTGCACTCTAGCCCGATCAAAGGCTAAAAGTAAGGTTTCAATTTCGACCTCTCTGCCATAGAGCTTTTGGGGAAGTTGAAACTTATCGGAGATATCTTGAGAGGCAATGATAAAAGGAGAAATTTCTCCAGTAGTCTGGAGTTGCTGTAAACAAAGTGCTAAATCCGCTTTTAATCCGTAAGCACTTTGATAGCGTTCTTCTCCAGTTTTTGCCATCAACTTTAAGATAATTTCGGACAGGACAGAGGGAATAGCGAGATCCGGGAACGCCGAGGGAACCAAATCTAGGTCCGTTCCTAAATTTTTCCCGTTTGAAATTTTATTTTCGACAACAAGATGTGGGGGTATCGGTTGTTTGGCAATATGACAATGGATTAATTCTAAAGGGTCGGTACTCTCAAAGGGCAATCGGTGAGTCAACAGTTCATAAAAAGTGACCCCCAAGGAATAAAAGTCACTCCGATAATCGATACATCGGTTCATTCTGCCGGTTTGTTCGGGAGACAAGTAGGCCAGAGTCCCTTCGAGTCTTTGGGGATTTTGTAGGGTAGTATTTTCCTGGGTCAGTTGAGTAGAAATCCCAAAATCAATGATTTTAATTTGTCCCGTGTTGGGATTAAATACAATATTACCCGGATTAATATCTTTATGAATAATATGAGCCGCGTGTATTTGGGCGATCGCTTCGGTAACCCCAAGTGCTATTTGTAGAAATTCTTTTAAACTAAATTGGCGGTGCTGCATCCAGTAGCTTAAAGATTCTCCCCCAAAATCTTCGATAAGCATGACGAGGCAATTGTCATACTTTTGTAAGTCGTAAACTTGAACCACGCCGGGGACATTCAGAGATGTAGTAATGTCATACTCAGTGCGGTAGCGGAGGATTTCTTGTGGGGTAGGATAATTCTTTTTGAGAAATTTAAGGATAATAGATTGATTATCTTGTTCTCGGATCCCCCGATATAAAAGGGAGTTAGAACTTTCATAAATTTGCATTTGAATGGCAATGCCAGGAAGCGTGAACATAGTTAGAGGGTGATTATAAAATGATCCAATTTTGTGGAGTGCCGGGGCGATCGCAGGGATAACCTTAGGGACATCACAACACGAAAGCCACCTCCAACCAAAAAACGCAAAATTTGAACCCACTGCTTCCTATCAGGTGAACCCCAGCCAAAAACTGATATAAAAATCAGCCTTAAGATAGGTGCAGGTTTCTCAACCCGTCAAAAATCACTCACAGGACCTAAATTATTCCCCGGTGTGACGCTCACTTCCGGGATATAGGGCCGTCTATCCCTGAATCGGAGTGACCCCAAGGCAAATTTCCCAAAGAAATTGATAGTTTAAATTTAATTTCATTGGCAACTGCAAGGAAAGTAATTGTTCTCTAGGATAGCTTATCTATTCTAGGAATTTTGAGGCGATCGCGGTAATAAACCACTCCTATAGACTTCTAATCCTTCCCCTATCCCCAAAAGTCCATTCTCTCTCGGGTGAATTTTACAGGTCCCTTCAGAAAGACTATCAAAATTCTCCGATTAGGTATCACCCTTTCCCTGGGCGCGATCGCCATAAATCTGGGCCACGCGATCGCCAGGATTCTGCTTTACACACTCTTGAAACAACTGTGCAGACTCTACAAACTCCCCTTGATCGTAAAGGGATAACGCTTCTGCAAATAGCTCTATTACATCTCGCTAGGCCCAAAAAATCTAAACAAAAGTATTCCAGGCGCAATATTTTTGGTCTAAGTTTAGATAGCTAACTCTGGCTAACTTATCTTTCTGCAATATGCGATTGAGGTTCAAGAGTTAATAGCCTTACCCCTCCCATCAGCGTGCCTTTTATCTCTGGGTTTGAAAGTCTATAACCCAGATTCAGTATAGTTCTGACGCTTTTTGTCACCCCCCCATAAGTCAATAAGTGAATACATCATTTACCTTATTTCTACAACTAAGATCACGAATTACGTCGCTTCTAAAAATATTGGCGAAAAAGCTGATTTTCACTTGGACAGAAGTTCTTTACTGCATTCCTGTAGATGCGAAAGTAAACTTTGAGCTACTATTTCACCAATGCGAACGGGAACAGCATTCCCAATTAGACGACCCAGTTTGGCAAACCTTGCCTGTTCTCCGGGCGCGAGAAAACAATAGTTATCTGGGAAAGTCTGGAGAATAGCCGCTTCCCTAAGAGAAATGGCACGATCTTGTTCTGGATGTCCAAATCGACCATTACCATATCCAAAGCACTGTGTTGTAATTGTTGGCGATGGAGCATCCCATTCCATGCGACCATAAACACTGGGGTAAGTTTGACCAGATTGTTTACGATGGCATTGCGCTAGTAATGACTTATCCCAATCCCTCCATGTACCTCCGGGTTTTGATGCTCTAATCCGAAGTAGGTTAAGTTCGCTTAGTGACGAGGCCGTATGGAGTGGATCATTCGGATCAGAACACCCAGAAGCTAATGGTGGTAAATGAACTATTGCTTGACGAACAGTCCTCTTATTATTTTCATCCAGATTGGGAGGCAGTAGCTTTATTTTGCCTAGTCGAGATGCAATGAGAACAAGCCGTTTACGTGTTTGTGGAACACCATAATGAACACAATCTACTAGCTCATACGATATTTCATACCCTTTTAAGTCTTTCAAAAAATCTGTAAAGACTTGATGATCTAAAAGCTGCGGTACATTTTCCATCGTTACAAATTCGGGTTGAACTTCTTTCACTAATCGACTAAAATCAGAAACCAATCCCCATTTTGTATCGTCACGAAATTGGCGACCTTTACGACTGTAAGTTGAAAAGGGTTGGCAAGGAGCACAACCTGCTAGCAATCGTAATTTTGAGTCCCCGAAAATATCTAGTAGCTCCTTGCCTTTTAATTGGCTGACATCTTTTTCAATGAAGCGAGAATCATTATTTTGCTTATACGGAAAACAGCATTGTGGATCAATATCTATGCCTGCAATAACTCGAATACCTCCTTTGATCAGTCCATGCGTAAGCCCCCCCGCTCCACAAAATAAATCTATGCAACAAATGGATTGCGCTTGATTATTAGCATGAATTTCCTGCCCATCATAAGTTTTATTTTTAACCAAACGTTTAATCATCCTCCGACTCCTGTAGGTCTGTGTTCTGGCATCAAAAACTCGTAGGCATCTATTGATGATTGAAAGCAAGCTACCACTTCCCGTAAGTATAAACTTGTTCGTTCGGTCAAGTCGCGAAGATCATTCACAGTAACTCCTTCACCACATTCTGCAAAAGAAAGACTACCATGAGCTAAGTCATTCCGCAGATTTTTTATAAATTTAAGAGCTCCTTCGTCATTTCGGAATGGTCGGCTGACTCCCTTATAAATAGCAGGGCTAATTCTTAACCCAAAGCCTAAACGTGTACTTATTTTACTGATTGCTTTCTCATCCCAGTTGCCACCCGCTCCTTTTTCAATTTCAAAAGTTGATATGGGAAGAGTTTGTATAAAGTGGTCGCAGAGTTTTAAAGCTGATTCAAGACGGTTTTCGTACTTTAATTCTATATGAGTACGCGCTATAAATCTTACCCACTCTTTGCGCAGAGAATCAGATAAGTGTCCAGGATGTGTAGATCGGCTAATCACACTTTGACAAACAGCCTCTAAACACCGGCTAACTGTTGATTCGACAAGATTATATAGCTGTAAATAAACGCTTGAATAAAGGATGCGCTGTTGTTGCACAGTGATAATTGCCCCGCTTTCCCCAAACTGAGGAGGACCTTCTTGGACTTGCTGTTCTAACCCTTCAAGAAGATCTAAATACGCCTCTATCTCCTGCAATCGATCTTCAAATGCTTGACTCAATTCACCCATACCTTCGTTATTCTCCAAGCAGCCTATCGCGAACAGAGTTAATACGTGCTGTTAATCTTCCTTTAGCATTAGCACCATCTGCACCGATTATTTTTATAAATTCCTTACTCGTAAGCCAATCTTGTGTATGGAAAGATTTTTCGGCTATCTCAGGTCGCTCCTGAAGTGCATGGTAGCTTCCAATTGCAATAGCTTCAAAGCGAGCCCTTCGCGTCACTGTACCCTTCAGTGTCCCACGAAATCCCCATATAAAGTTTCGCGATACAAAATCCATTGTTTTAAGAAATCTTTGACGATAATCTTCTACCGCTTCTGGCTTTTGATGAAAATATTCATTCATTTTTTTTGTATAGCTATAGAGAAAAACTGCTACCTGATCCCTATACTCTTCTAATCCATCACTGTAGGCAAAGAACCGTGTAACAAGCTCTTCGCGTTCCCTCTGTTTCTCCTGTTGCTTTGATACTGGTGCAAGGGTAAGAAAAATTTCTTCCTTGGAAAGACATATAACGAGATCTTGAAATGGACCTCCTAATGCTCCTCGACGTACTTCAGCCTTATTTGCAATCTTGCTGCTTGTATTAATTCGCTCAAATAAATCAAAACGAGATTGTTCATCAGTATTTTCACTAAGTACAATTCCTCTAATTGAGCGATTTTTAAGCTTTCGTTGTCTGGAATCTGGTAAATCCTGAAATGTAAATCCAGTCAGCAAAGATAATTGATCCAAATCGCCTAGAGCGAAATCCCCTAGAATAAACTGCTCAATTGTACGGAGTCGTTGTGAGCCATCGACAATTTCAAGTTTTCCTGTTTCTGGGATTTCCCAGAAAAACAGAAATGGAATCGGAAGCCCCATTAATACTGACTCAATGAATCGAGATTTTCTATTATTTTCCCATGTGTCTTCACGCTGATAGTTTGGGACTTCAAAGTCACCATTTTTCATCTTTTGAGCTAAAATTTCAATAGTGTACTCAGTAATGTAAAATTCAATGCGTTTTGATTGATCAACAATTTGTTTCTCCGCAGCCAAAATCTCTTCTTCAATAGGCGATTTCCGTTCTTGTTCCTTTGCCATTTTTTCAACTTCCTCTCATAGTGCCTTAATTACTTTCATCATTTAGAGGACAAATGCCTTCGCTTGCTTTTGATAAAAAGTTCAGCCATTTAAAATTTAAGCCGAACTCCTCAATCATAGCACTTCATTTCTTGCAGGGCAAGGGTTAAAGACTAATAAGAGTAACCCCCATCAAGATTCATATAACTTGACAAATTTCAAGCTATATCTACAGGAGGTTAGCAGTAATTGTCTCTTCTACGTCTCTTTTCCTAAATGCTCTACCGATGTTTTATGTTCTATTAACTGTCTGGCTTTTGAGTGGCTTGTCATCCCCGATGAGAAAATTTTTACTCGGCTTCCCCGGCATGATAGGAACTGCGAACCAGGGGACCCGATCGCACATGAGAAAATCCCATTTCCCGGGCGATCGCGCCTAACTCCTCAAACTCCTCCGGCGTCCAATATTTCTGCACCGGCAAATGTTCTAACGAGGGCCGCATATACTGCCCTAATGTCAGGCGATCGCAACCCACCGCCCTCAAATCCTTCAGCGCTTCAAGAATCTCCTCCTTCGTTTCCCCATGTCCCAGCATTAACCCCGACTTCGTAGGAATCGTTGAATCCAGTTCCTTGACAATTTTCAACACCGCCAAAGAGCGATCGGACTTCGCCCCTCGACGCACCCGCCCTTGTAACCGGCGCACCGTCTCTACATTATGGTTATAACAAGCCGGTTTTGCCGCCACAACCGTTGCAATTCTCTCTCGTTGTAAGCGTTCCAACTCTGCCCCTTCCCCAGGATTGACCGCCCCCTGTCCTCCCCAGAAATCCGCCGTGAGGACCTCAATTTGAGTTTCCGGGGTGCGATCGCGAATTTCGTTCATCGTTGCCACAAACCATCCCGCGCCCCCATCCGCCAAATCGTCTCGCGCCACCGAAGTCAGCACCACATAACGCAATCCCAACAACTGCACCGCTTCTGCCACCTTTTGCGGTTCCTGGGGGTCCAGCGGCATCGGCGCATGACCCTTATCGACTTGACAGAACCCACAAGAACGAGTGCAAGTGGGACCCATCAGCAAAAACGTTGCGGTCTTATTTCCGTAACATTCCCCGCGATTGGGACAGCGGCCCTCTTCACAAATCGTATGGATCTGCCGCTGTTTGATAATTCGTTGCACTTCGGACAACTCACTCGCTTTGCCAATGCCTCGGCGTCGCAACCAGTCCGGCATTGCCTCTATTTCACTCCGGAATGGGTTAGCAGCAGTTGGATTCGTAGGAGTTGTTTGAGGAGACATCGTGTTAAAAGGGTGAAGGGTGGTAAAAGCGGCTCCATTCCAGCCAGGGACTGAAGCAGAGCGAGCCTATTCTACTCTAAGCCTTTGCCCTTTTATCTGTAACTGGAGGTACCCTCTAAAGATTAATTTAAATAATTATGGGCTTTACCACAGAGTCGCTTCCTGCAAAAAGACGCAAGAGACAGATCAACCCTGTCCCAAAGCCCAATACAATCAATAAAGCTGTCATTTTTGGGATTTGCCCGGGCCGCCGTCTAGTTTTGGCGGGGGTGCATCAATATCCCCAGGGCAGCCATAATGAAAAAAAACTCTCTTGTTAGAATTACAGCTTTCACTCACCCCCAGAGGAGTCAGTCGTGGCAAGTCACAAGATCCTAGTTATCGATGATAGTGCAGTGATCCGGCGCATGGTCAGAGATATGCTGCCTGCCGGTAACTTTGAA
>JBBQFN010000013.1:0-144105 GCA_038321985.1 Cyanophyceae cyanobacterium
TATTTTTATCTGTTGAGGGCTAAACTTTGGTCTTCCTTACTTAATTTTATTATTTTTTAGTATTTTGGGGATTTATGATACTCGTTTTGGTCACTTTTAGAGCTTGAAGCATTGACTTGTATGGCTTTCAGTTCCTGGGCTGGGGAGCGACTACAAAACAAAATAGAAAAACTTATCACCAAAAAGTCTGAAGAGCCATTCAATTTTGGATAAATCTAAAATATCATTGATTAAGCTCAGGAGACGTTCGCCACTCCGATGAATGATACCTAAATTCTTTTGTTGTTCACAGGTCAAGTTAGAATTATGATTCATTAATTGAGTAAAGCCCAGAATCGCATTAAGAGGGGTGCGCAACTCATGGCTCATATTGGCGAGGAAGATACTTTTAGCGCGATTTGCTGCATTCGCTAATTCTATGGCCTGTTGCAAGGCTTCTTCCGTGCGCTGCCGAACCGCAATTTCCCTTTCAAGCTCTTGATTTTTTTCTTCTAACCTTTTTTTAAGTTTTCTGTTGGTTAATTGGGCTTCTATTCTAGCTAATATTTCTTCCGAACGAAAGGGTTTCGTGATATAATCAGCCGCCCCTTTTTTAAAGGCTTCCAATAAATTCTCAACTTCATTGCTAGCCGTTAGAAAAATAATTGGAATCTCCTGAAATTTAGAGTCTTTTTTTAATATTTCACAGACCTCTAGTCCGTTCATTTCGGGCATCATCAAGTCCAACAGAATCAAGTCTGGCTTAGCTGTTTCCACCCGGGATAAAGCGTGTAGACCGCTAGGGGCAAAAGTGGTTTCATAGCCTGCATTCTCTAATATTTCACCAATGACTTGCAGATTTTGGCGGTTGTCATCCACCACTAAAATTAAACAATCTTCGGGCTTAAATAGGGTCATAAAATTTTAGAGTTGACAGCAAAGAATTAAACCAGGATACTCGTCCAATCAGTGACCCGTCATCGGGGAAAGTTGGAGCGAGCTTTGGCCTTGGACTCTCTTAAATAAGCCGAATTCTTATTTAGTGAGGACCCCTGACCTGGATTCCGCTGGAGCTTGTAGGACTCAAACCGGCGATACTGGAGGAATCGGTTTTTTAGACATCCCCTTCTAGAGTCAAACAGTGAGCAGGGGGGAAAATAAACTCAGGATAATGAGCGTCGGACCTCCGGGAACTTTTCCAAGGTTTTAGGCAGGCATTCCCAGTCAAAGGCGGCTATCTGGGCTTGGAGAGTCGTCGCGTAGTCTAGGAGTACCTGACATTGATATTCTACCCCCCAAGTGTACAAGCGATCGCTAAAGTTTTTTAAGTCACGCCGCTTCATCGTTTGAGATAACATCGGCCAGATTGTTTCCTCTTCTTGCCGGAGTTGTTCTAGTAATTCGGGCAATTTCGCTAAAACTTTCCAATCCGGAGAGGTTGACCTTTTCAAAATCGGCTCGATTATATGAGAAGGCAGTAGAATCTCATCGGTTTCTTCAACCCTCCAAATAGTTTTTAATAGAGAAACTAATTGAGATCGCTTCAGAGGTTTACGAAGAAACCCTTCGCATAAAGATTGAACGAGAGCTTCATCGCTAGAGCGCGAAGAAGCGGTGACTACCACAATGGGAATTTGTTGGGTTTCTGGGTTTTTCTTAAGAAATTCTGCTACTTCAATTCCATTCAGTTCTGGCATCCACAAATCTAGTAAAATTAAATGGGGTTGGCAGGCGATCGCCTGTTCAATGGCCTCCCGACCATCGTGAGCAAATAGTAGTTGGTGCTTCGTCTGTCCAAAATAGCCGGCAATTAACTCTAGGTTAGAGGGGACATCATCCACAACTAAAATCCTCCCCGCCTGGAACTGCTCTAAATTTTCATCCGGTTGAGAACCCTCCATACTTTCTTTATAGGTACTGGCAATTTCCACATGGGGAAAGAGGAAGGTAAAGGTACTTCCCCCCTTAATTTGACTGTTTAAATGAACCGTTCCACCCAGCATTTTTGTGAGTCGTTTAGTAATAGCTAAACCCAAACCCGTGCCGCCATACTGGCGAGTTGTTTTACCATCATTTTGGATAAATGCTTCAAAAATATGCTCTTGGCGGTCGGGGTCAATTCCAATTCCAGTATCAGATACAGCTAACTCTAAACCTACATGAAGAGCGCTTGTTTCTATTGAAGAACCAGTATTCAAACTAATCGTCACTGCACCCCGTTCGGTAAATTTTAGGGCATTACCCACCACATTAAAGAGGATTTGCCGCAAGCGCACCTCATCAAATAAAATTCCTTCGGGAACCGATTCACTGATTTCAATAAAAATGCCGATGCTCTTGGCTTCTGCCTTCTGAGCGAAAATCTGCTGGATATCCTGCACTAAAGCTCGAATTAATATCGGTTCATAGTTCAGTTCCAGCTTACCTGCCTCAATTTTAGAGAGGTCAAGAATATCATTAATCAACGCCAATAAAGTGTGGCCGCTAGTGGCAATAATCTGGAGATAGGATTGCTGTTGCGGCTCATTTATTATCCCCTTAAGCAATTCGCAAAATCCTAAAATTGCATTCATAGGGGTACGGATTTCGTGGCTCATATTTGCCAAAAACTCACTTTTCGCTTGGTTGGCCGCTTCGGCTTTTTCTTTCGCCTGTTGCAGTTCATCTTCAATCTGCTTGAGTTCAGTAATATCCATTTCAATTCCATCCCAAATTGTGCGGCCATCCTCCAAGCGACGCGGGACTGAGCGCAGTTGAGACCACTGTATCCTACCATCAGCGGTGTACTTCCGGATCTGCATTTGGAAAGGAGATAAACTGCGGAAAGATTCTTCAATAAGCTGGGCTTGTATTTCTTGCTCTTCGGAAAAAGTCCGGTTGATCAACAGGGTGGGATCTGCGATAATTGCCTCCGGTTCTAGTCCAATTAACCGCTGAATTCCCGCACTAATATAAGCAAAATGATACCGTCCATCGGGTTCGCGAACTAACTGATAAATCAGTCCTTTATCCAAGTTGTCCCCGAGGGTGCGTAGAATAGTTTCCCGTTCTTGGAGGGCGAGTTCAGCTTGTTTGCGATCGGTGATATCCTCCACAATATAGGAAAATCGCGGGCGATCGCTAGCAATTCCAAAAATTGGGCAAACGCTGGCACAGAGCCATTTTTCACCCCTAGGGCTTAGATGCTTATACTCAAATTTTACCGGCGTTCCCCTGGCTTGAGCCTCTTGGTAGTAACCCAACCACATCTGCAGGGAGGCTTGCGGAATACCCATCTCGGTTGCGAAGCGATTTTTCATAGCTTCGGTGGTTGTCCCAAAAAACTGGGCGCTCGCTATATTATCTGTCAAATGTAAAATATCTTCGGGATATAATTCCACAATTCCCATCAACATTGAAGCACTGTTAAAGAAGCTCCGCAGAGTTGATTCACTGTGTTGTACTGATTCCTCTGCCTGCTTGCGATCGGTGATATCTTCGGCAATTCCTACCAATCGGTAGGATTCCCCAGACTGCCCTTGAATGGCGAAAGAACGGGCGCGAATCCAGCGAATTTCTTGGGAAAATTTTACAATCCGATAGGTTTCATCAAAATCGATTCCTTGGCTAATTTGGCGAAGGAATTCTCTTCTAATCTGCTCTTGGTCCTCTGGGTGAACTGACTCTAGCCAATCTTGAGGATTTTTATATAAACTTTCGCAACTCCTCCCCCAGATTTTTTCATAAGCCGGACTGATATAAATCATCTCGCCGGATAGAGACAGGATAAAGAAAACTTCTCGAATATTTTCAGCAAGTTGTCGGAAATTTTCTTCACTTTCCCGTAATTCCTCCTGCGCTAGTTTAGCCGCAGTGATGTCTTGGAGAGTCCCAAAAAACCCTATTCTCTCTCCAGCTTCATCAAAAACTGGCTGTCCTTTTCCTAGGATATATCGCACCGAGCTATCCGGTAAAACAATTCTAAATTCATCTTCCTGGGGTAAACTCGGTGCGATCGCCCTCTGGAACTCTTCCGGAAATCGTGGTAAATCCTCCGGGTGAACTCGCTGTAAAAATTCTGGATAAGTGGGTTCGATTGTGTCGGGTTCAAATCCGAGAATGCGAAAGGTTTCCTCAGACCATACCAGCTTTTGGGTGATGAGATTAAAGGACCAGTTTCCTAAATGAGCGATGCGTTGGGCTTCTACTAAAGCCCCTTGACTGTGGTGGAGCTTTTCCTCAACTAATTTGCGATCGCTAACATCTAAAATAATTCCATGCCACACAATATCCCCATTCTCTCGCCGTTCGGGTTGGGAGTTTCCTTGTAGCCATTTAATTTTATTCGAGGGTGTAATAATTCGCCATTCATGCTTGAAAATTTCTAAATTTTCTAAAGAAACTTGGAAAGCCTTAAAATATCCCGATCGGTCTTGGGGATGAATACAATTAATAATACTCGCCTCGGGATGGTTTAAAACTTCGTCTAAAGTAGTTTCTAAAATATCTTCAATAGCCTGGTTAATATATTCAAATTCTAAATTTTTATTAGGATGATAAACTAAAGAATAAATATTTCCAGGCACAGCTCTAGCTAGGTTTTGCAGACGATTCAAAGTTGTTTTTAAGGCTTCTTCTGACTGCTTACGTTCGGTTATATCAATAGACATTCCGATAATGCGATTCAAGTTTATGGAAATATCAGTAACGACTTTTGCATGGACTTGAATCCATCGCCATCCCTGATTAGTATGGGGATTATTAATTCGATATTCAGTTTGAAATCCCCCACCTTGGCGGATAGCTTCTTCATTTAAACGGTGTAATTCTTCTCGGTCTTCGGGGTGTACAAGAGCGAGATATTCTTCATAGAAGAGTAGCTCAGGAACAGAATGAACACTGGTTGCAGAAAACAAAATAGAGTTTGTTTTAAGGTCACGTTCCCAAGCAATAGTATTAGAAACTTCTAAGGCTAAACGCAAGCGGGATTCGCTGTCGCGGAGGGCCGCTTGTGATTCTTGGCTTTCCTGATAAAGATTAGCTTGATGAATTGCTATCCCCAAAGGTTCCGCCACTCGACGGGTAAGTTCAATATGTTCCTCCTGCCAGGTTAAACGATTGGGGTTCCACAAACTCAGGGATCCCCAGATGATGCCATTCACAGTTAGAGGGACTAATAGCCAAGCTCCTTGGCGATCGCGGGCGACTTCTTGATTAATCGGGTCATCAATGGTATTAGTATCAACTAACACAACTTTCAATTGTTTAAGTTGGGCTGCAAAGGGATTATCTTCATCTGGGATATCTTGAGCAGTTTCTTCTCGTAATTCTGAGACTTTATTATAGGAAAATAAATGAGTCCAAAGCCCCCGTTGGGGGATATAACGAACAATTGCAGCCCGCTCAAATTCCACCAACTTAGCAATACCTGTGGTGGCTGTGGAGAAGATGGTACTCAAATCTAGGGATTGGTGGATCGCTTGAATAACCTGATTCAAGAGATTTTCCTGCTGAGTCTTTCGAGCAAGGGCTAGTTCAGCTTGTTTGCGAATGCTGATGTCAGTAACCATTGCCAAACTCCCCAGATACTGTCTCGATTCATCGAAAATCGGCGTAGCCGATAACAAAATCCAAAGGGGTTCGCCATTTTTACAGTAAAACTGAAAGTCATCCTGCTCAATAATTCCCTGTTTACGCCGTTCTAATTTCTGAGTCGCCTCTCGTTTTCCGGTTTCATTCATAAATTCAAACATAGATTTTCCGAGCATTTCCTCCGGAGTATATCCCAGTAATTCGGCCATTTTAGGATTGACAAAGTTGGTGCGCTCCTCGGCATCAAGGCTCCAAATTCCCTCGTTAGCAGTTTCTACAATCCGCCGATATTGTTCTTCACTTTTTTGCAGTGCTGCTTCCGCTTCTTTAAGACTGGTAATATCAACTGTAACCTGTGTTACAAACCAGCAATTGTTAGCGGCTTCAAATCGTGCGGTATAGCGTGCAGATAAATAACGAATTCTTCCATTTTTGTGATGAAATCGATATTCAAAAGTGCTGGTTGGTTGTTGAGGGATTTTATCAAATAAGGGAAAAATAACGGTTTGTAAATCTTCAGGGACGATTCCAGTCATCCAGATCGATTTGTCCTCTAAAAATTCTTGGGGAGTATAGCCAAAGACTACTTCACATCCGGCAGATAAATAATTAATATCCCACTCTTGATTGGAAAAAAGTACAATTCTAACAATCGCTGCGATCGAGTTATTTAAGATATCATTTAACTTTTGTTCGGAAGCAGTAAGCGCCAGTTCTAGATCTTTACGAGAGGTGATATCTTCTCCGAACCCAATAAATCGGTCCGGGTTGCCCGCTTCATCCCGAAGGACGTTAAATTGGGAAAAAATCCAGCGAATTGCCCCATTGGGACGCACAATTCGATATTCACAACCGAGGTCTTTTTCGTCAAAATTTTGGGGAACGGCGGAATTTATTCGGGGCAAATCATCGGGATGAATGGTCTCTAGCCACGAGTTAGAATCTTGATACAAACTTTCACAGCTACGGCCCCATATTTGTTCATAAGAGGGACTGACGTAAATAAATTCTCCGGTGGTTGCCGATCGTATGAAGAAAACTTGCCCAATCTTTTGAACAATCTCCCGAAATCGCTCTTCGCTGTCCCGCAAAGCCAGCTCAATTTTTTTACGTTCCCCAATTTCTTTACTAATTGAAAGAATAACCTGCTCTCCATCAATTTCGATAAGTGTGCAGGAAATCAGAGAAATTAAAATTTCTCCCGATTGGGTACGCCAGTGAAATTCCTGATTTTTAACAACTCCAGTTTCCGATAGTTTCTTCCAAATTTCTTCTACTTCTTCAGGTTGAACAATTAAATTAATATCCGTCGCGGTGCGATCGATAATTTCATCGTAGTTATACCCAGATAATTCCAAAAAAGCGTTATTCACCTCCAGCCAGGATCCATCTTCTACACGGGTGATGGCGATCGGATCGGGACTGTGATAAAAAATCGTCGCATATCGGGCTTCGGACTCGCGCAAATTTATCTGGAGACGAGCAAAGGCGTCGCGCAATTGTGCCGACATTTGATTGAACGATCGCGCCATCCCCGCCAATTCTCGGATGGGTAAATTTTCGTCCAAATTGTGATCCAAATCTCCGTGAGCTAAAGTAGCGGCAGTTTGGCTGAGGGTAACAATCGGACGAGCAATCCACTGTGCCAACCCGGTTCCCAGGGCGGCTGCTACCATGACAGCTAATACTCCCAGCCCGATGCTCTCTTTAATTGAGGCATTTAGCGTTCCCATCAAATCCGATTCCGGGATAACCGTTACAATCATCCACTTTAGCCCATCCTCTGCATTTTTATAGGGCAGGATATGGGAAAAATAATTTTCACCTTTTTCCGTAAACTCCCACTCGGAAAAAAGATCATTTTGACTCCAATCTTGATTATTTGAAAGCAAATATTCAGTTGCAGATTGCACCAATTTATTAGAACTTTCCCTCGCCGATATCCGCTGAATTTTTCCTTCGTCGCTTTTAATTAAAGGTCTTTCCCCCGTAGAACTGGCAATTAATGAGCCATCGGGTTCTATCAGAAAAATAACCCCGGATTCGCCTAATTTAACGTTTTTTAATACCTGACTGAAATGATTCATTGGTAAACTAATTGCAAAAACTCCGGTTACGTCTTGAGTAACCGAGTCAGTAATCGGCCAACTGGCATTAATAGCTAACTCTTCGCAATCCCAAAGTTGGAAATCCAGAGTCCATTTAGACCCTTGTTTTTGTTTGGCAGCCAGATACCAGGGACGTTCCCGAATATCCCAGTATGACGGTAGCACTTCAGTTTGTTGCGGGGCTAGGCTGCGTTGGCCGTTAGAGTTGATAGAGTATTGATAAAGAGTCTGAATGTTGGGATGGTTAATCGCCCCTAGGGTTGTTTTCCCCTCAAAATTGCTGGCAATTCTGACATCTCCTTCTTCATTCACATAAAGAATATTAGGAATTTCAGTAAAGCTAGAAATTTCCCACATTAACTGCTGTTCTACTTCATCCAAATTCTGGGGGTTTAGGCGCTCAAACTGAACAGCATTGACATTGCTACGATTAATCTGTTCGGCTAAGGAAAAATATTTATTTAAGTAAGAATCCACTTGGACCCCGGCTTTAGTCATCAACTGGTGCGCCATGAGTGCGATCGCTTCGTGACTGCGCTGCACAAAAAGAGAGTTGGTTAGCCCGATGCTCAACACTAATAACAGGACCAAAGGCACATTTAACAGTAGTTGTAGTGGTATCTTCAGGCGGGGAATCGAAAAAAAATCTTTCATAACCCTTCAACAATAACAGACCCGTAAATAATCCGATAAAAATTGCTACTCTTTATTTTTTCAATTTAATCCCCTATATTCTAAGTTTATCAAACCCAATATATCAACTTAGTCGGGTTGAACTGAGCTGGGTTCCCTAACTTTCCTCGGAAAAGCTGATCAGGACGCCCTGATGGCTCAAAAGGAATGGGTGAGGTGGCTATTTTCCCCCAACACCCAGGACACAGAATGGCGGAGATACTTTCATCATTTAGTTTAACCAATTTTCATTCACAGTAGACTAGAATCGCCTAATATATTTAATAACTGCATTACTTTCGGAGTCTAAAGATGCCTAAAGATAAGGATAAGGATACCCAAATTCAGACGGTCCAGGATAGCACTAACCCGGGTAGCCAAATTACCAAACTAGCCCCTGGCCCTCACGAGCGTCCGATTGCCGCAAATAGTAACCCTGTTAAGGAATCGGAGTTAATGGGTTATCTAGATTAAGGGATTATAAAGCCTCCTCAGTCGGTAGACATTATTAACCCTTTCGGTGAAATGAGCGCGCCAATAAAATCTGAATTCCCTTCCCACCTTCTCGGGGTGGGAAGGGATGTCTTTTTTCTTTTTATAGGGATTATTTAGTTTGATCCTGTTAATTGGATTGAGGTTCATTCCCTTAAAATAACTCCCCTCTCCCTCTCCAGCTCTAAAAGGATTAATAACCAAATCTCCCAACGTTACTGGGTTGCTCTCGTTTGTACAGCAATCTTTTAAAGCTCGATTTGGTATAACCTCTGTGTTTTAGCTCAGAACTAAATACTGAGGCGGCACTTCCTCGATTAGCCAAACTCCATTTTCAGAACAGTAAAATAAATAGCCATCCTGGTGCATTTGGGCAGATTTGATCATAAAAATCACAGGTTTACCATGTCGCTTCCCCACCTGTTTAGCAGTTTCGATATCCCTGGATAAATGAACGTGATGGCGCGATCGCTTTTGTAACCCCTGAACGAGAATCGACTCGACGGATTTTTCTCCGGTGCCATGATAGAGAATATCCGGTGGACAAATAGGTTCAAGTTGCAACTCCACCGGAATACTGTGCCCCTGGTTGGCGCGAATTCGAGTTCCGGTTGGATCAAATGAAAAGCGTTGTTTATTACTCGTTTCCACCACTGAATCCAGTTCCGAACGAGAGATTGGAAATTGATTTTTTTCTGCTGCCTCTAGCAAGGCTTTCACAGAAACCCAACCCCCCGCTTCCAATTCTAATCCGATTCCTTGGGGGTTGTGTCGTAAGTGATAGCTGAGATATTTACTAATTTCCAGGTGACGAAAGTTTTGGCTCATAAAATTTCTTTAATTTAATGGATAGTGAACATCAATCCTGTGAGATTGGAGATAAAGGGGCGACCCTCACCCCTGTCAAAACTAAGCAAAATATATCTCATTTTTCTGAAAAATAACTTGTTTTTAGAAAAGGGCTTAAAATCCACCAATATTTATCCCGCTCCTTTAACTTTTTTTTCGATTTTTGGTTATAACTGATGCATGAAGCCTGAGCTATGACCTCCACACTAACCGCTTTTTATAAAAAGGGATTGACAAATGCCAGAGGAAGGATAAAATAGTTTTAACTCCATATTCACTAGGCCCTCCAGGAGGGTGTATAATGAACCGAAACTTTACGGTTAATCTGTCCTTCCGTTCTCTACTTATTGGGGTGGCATTATGCCTACCTTTTGTGACTACGGTTGCCCGCGCTGAGACCAGCCCTCAATATCAGTTTACGGTTACTAACGATACAGGTAGCACTATTACCGAACTTTACGTCGATGATGCTGCGGAGGCCGCCTGGGGCGACAGTATCCTAGTCGATTCAATCGAACCCGAGAGTACGGCTTCATTTTATTGGGCCGATGAAGACTGGGAAGAGGGAGACCCCTGTTTATATGATGTTTTTACCCGCAGTGAAGATGGAACAGAAGGCTTCGCTGCTGCTATGGATTTTTGCGAGAATCCTGATATCGTAGTTTCTCCCAAATAAGTAACTCGATAAAATGAAACCGGAGACTGGTTTCTATTTTAGGAATGTAGAGGGAGAAGGGGCCGATCGCCCCCTTCTCCCTTTTATCATTCACGCAAAACCCTTTAAACAAATTGAGTTACAAATTCATAGATTAAATCAATTCGGCCTTTGCGTAAAACTGCCGGGTCTAATCGTTCTGTGGTGTTGCAGGTCATTAAAAATACGAGCTTTTGTTCCGCTTTAATTCCATCGGTATCTATAACGCTTTGATATAAAGTACCATCCAGTAAACTCAGGATATGCTCAGTTTTGTTACTCCGTTGAGCGGCTTCGCTTCCCCGGTCTTGTGCTAAATTATCCGCTTCATTGATAATGATGCAAATCTTTTCCAAATAAGGCGGGGGAACTAAATTTTCTACTGCATCATGGTCAAGAATGAAAATCACATAACCTAGGGGAACTAAAATCTCTTTGGCAACGGCTTGCGTCCAGGCTGTTTTTCCGGTTCCCGGTTCTCCATGAACGAGGACCGCGAGTTGATTTTGGGTAAAAACTCCCTCTTGGACGCGATCGGTAAAGGCTTGAATATCGGCGGGAAAGGTGCGAATCGGAAATTCGCTATTGACTTGACCTACGCGGCTTTGATAGCCACTGAGCATGACGGCTAGATTGTAGGTGGCTTTGTTAATGAGCGATCGCAAATCATCGGCAATTAGAGTATATTGAAATTGATTACGGCCCGTATTTTGAATGCGCCCTAGGGGGTCAATTTGCAACCAAATTTCCTGTTTTTTCCAATAGGCATAAACTGTCCCGATGGTTTCGATCCGGTCCCAGGTAGAAAACCGCTCGATAGGATAATAAAAATGACGATCTTGGTAATATTGAGTAATTAAATCTGGACAACCCAATAAGTCGAGAACCTTGCAAACGGTAATCTCTTGCAAGCGGTTGAGGACATAATCAATCGGAATGCTATCGCGGCTGACGAATTGAACGACGGGGGTTTGTGCCGTGAGCATATCGGCGATACGATAATTGGGTCCGGCTGGTGCCGGGGTAAGGTAATCCCAAAATTCATTAAAATCCCCTCGGGTGTATTCCGAAAAAACATTTAAAATATTCGCCCACCAAGTAAAATTTTGGCGACCTAATGCGTCAGCTATATCGCTGCTGAACCCCAAGGTTTTATTGGCTAGTTCCAACGGGTCTTTAGAAACCAGATGAAAAAAATAACTCCAATCAAAATCCCTCGATAAGGGTCGCCAACCCGCACCGAGTAATCCCCGATCTTGATTGGAGTGGCGATCGCCCTGCTCGTTTCCGTGGTCAAAGTTTCCTGGTGCCATAATTTGAATGGGTTTGATGGCTTAACTGAAGTTAAAATCTGAACTTAAATTTTAATAATTTGGACCGAATTAACCTTTTTTGAAACTGGGTGTTTAAAATTTTTTAATTTTTTAATCGAAAAGAGTAGGTTTATTCAATCATAATGCTCCATTAATACCAGTTTTTTTTACAGCGTTGATGGAATAAATGTCATTTTTTAGTACTGTTTCTACTCCGATTAATTTTAACAAAAATGGGTGAGGCTCGCCCCGAAGATTGCCTTGACGAGGGGTATGAGCTATTCTTTCAATTTCTCAGGGTCGCTGCTGGGAAATGGCGCTGGGTTCCGTCAGTCCTAGGAGTTTATGGATACAGGGGCGATCGCCTTACTTACCAGAGCGACGATTGTAGGAGTAAAACACCCTACAGGTAAATCTTGAGAGCCTGCCGAACGCAGCCCTGTCTAATTGAGGGCAATTTAAACCGTTAAGTTTTTGACACTAACATATTACATACATACTACACTTTTGTCAAGTGGCAGAAAAATTTTTGTCTTCTGTCTAAGGGGGTTCTGAGGCTGTGGGGAAGCAGTTAGGTCGGGAGTAGGAAATCTCGCATTACAGGTTGTTCATAGCTCTCTTGGCCCTACTTCCCAATTGGCTGTTTCTCAAGCAGGATAGGCAGGTTATAGTAAAAGAAGGAAGCCATCCTGGATAAAATCTAAGGGTTCTACTATGCAATTAGCCGATTCAGATATTGATTTATTCTACCACCTATACTATTCTCTTTTAATTTACGTTAATCAAAAATTTGGAATTTTTTCGGGGGTGTATGGGTCGGAAGAAATGTCAGAATTGACCCCTTTACAAGTTAATGAACTCCGTGAACAACTTTATGCCCATCCCTATTTATTTGATTTATTTGTAGAAGAAAATCCCCTGAAAATTTCTCATGATTTACTCCAGCTTGTTGCGAGCTGGCAAAATTTTATTTCAGGGAGATTTTATATTTACAGCTATCAACAAAGCTATGCGATTTTGATTGACGATCGCCCTCCGAGTAAAGCCTACGGGGTGTTAGCCTTGGATTGTCCCTTCCCTGAACTCGTGGGCAGTGTTTTGCCCGTGATGGTGGAAACTGTCCTGTTACCCTTTAAAAATAGAATTATTTATGATGGAACCTTACAATCTTATCCCTTTTTTCTGGGATTAAGCATTAAAGGGAGTCTAAATGAAACCTATCATCATGCTATTGAAAAATTTGGCATTATCGACTGTTTGACACAATGTAAAGGAGAGCAAAAACCTCCAGAACAGGAGCCTGATGATGACCTGGTACACCTGAGCGACTGCGAACGGTTGAAGTTTTATCTCCAAAGTGAAGAAAATCAGAAAAAGTACGAAATTAAAATTCAAGATTTAATAGAAAAAAGCCCAGAATTAAAAGTATTATATTATCAACAAATGGGAAGAGTTTACGCCGAAATTTATCGCGATCGCTGGCGGGAAATTGGATTAAAAAAAGGGTGGATTGCGCTTTTTGAAGAGATGCCGATCGCTAGCGGTGCAACCAAAGCGGAAGTCGAAGGAATTCTCAAGAAAGTTCTACCTGCTGAGCGCCGAAAATTTGTCTATATTTTTCGACTCAAACCGGGCGATCGATAAAATCATTCAGATTTCAGACCTATTCTACCCCCGGCAATTCTGATTTAATCGGGTAGGGCCGATTCAAATTTCCCCTTGCATTCCTTGCCACCCTTCGCACCAAATCTGAGTCATCAAAAATCAGAGTTCTAGTTTTTCGAGAATTGTCCTCTCCTAGTTTATCCCTTACAAAGAAGGGGATAAACTAGGAGAGAATAGGGTGCTTGAAGACTAGACATCGATTAGAATCACCGATTGGTGAACATTAAGATTCTGTACGGGACTCCAGAGGTGGCCCCACGAATGCCAAATCAACGAATCATTAAAAACAACAAATTGAGTTTACGACAGCAGCAGATTTACCGAGGAATTGGATTTTGCATCGTCGTGTTTGCAACGGTTTGCCTAGCCCTACCCGGGCGATCGCAAGATTCGGCAGGGCTGATGCGCTTAATGCAAACCAATCAATGCCCAGCCTGTATCCTAACCGATGCCAACCTGAGTAATGCTGACCTCACCGGGGCTGATTTGAGTGGTTCTAACCTCACGAATGCCAATTTACGGGGGTCGGATTTGAGAGGGGCCAACTTGACCGGAGCCAACCTGACTGGAGCCAATTTACAAAGGGTCAATCTCCGAGGGGCCAATCTCACCGGGGTCAATCTGACTGGGGCCAACTTATCCCAGAGTGATTTAGTGGGTGCAGTCCTATTTTTAATCAACTTATCGAATACAGATTTGTCCGAAGCCAATTTAAGCGGTACCGATCTCAGCCGCATCTACATTGAGCAAGCCAACTTGAATGATGCTCAACTCCAGGGAAGCAATCTGACGGGGGCCGAACTTTTCGGGGTTACTCTCAACAATGCCAACCTCAGTGGTGCGTTTCTCAATGGTGCCAATTTCAGCGGAGCCACTGCTCGCCAAGCATTCTTGCAAGGAGCGCAGATGCAAGGAACCAGTCTCAGAAATGCCAACTTTAGTGCGAGCAACTTCCGAGGAGCCTTGTTAATCCAGGCGGACCTTACAGGTGCCGATTTGTTTCAAGCCGATATGCACGGGGTTATCCTCGATCAGGCTATTTTGATTAATACCCAGCTTAGGAATGTCCAGCTACAGGGAGCAAGTTTAGAGGGTACAATCCTTTCTGGTGCGGACCTAGAGGGTGCAATCCTCACGGGTGCCATTTTCCGGAATGTGGAACTCACGGGCACAAATCTCCGGGGAGCGAATCTAACGCAGATTGAGATTGAGAATGTGGATTTTACACAAGGGACAATTTGCGATGCAGTGTTACCCGATGGCAAAACAGCCCGATGCCGTTAACCCATTTTGGAACTTATTTTAGAGATAAATAGTGGCCTGATTTTGTAGCCACTAATCTGATCCTCAGTTTAGAGTTCAGGGAGGAGTAACGAGTGGTGGGGTTATCCCGGTGTTTGGAGTAATGACTTTAGTCCTGATCCGGCGTGATCTGAAAGCACTCTTACTTTCTCCCTTGTTTGACTGCTCGGAGTAGAGGGACCCAGGCCCGCCTTGGGAAGTTTTCAATTCTTTGTAATCCTGGGGATAGGAATTTCTTCGGTGGACTGCTAAAATAAGCGGCTATGAAGATTTGAGGATTGAATTGAACTTCACAAGCCGCGAGCCAGGGATTAGAAATCCGATGTTAAGTTCTGGGTGAGAGCCTGGATTGAAGGTTGATTGCAGCCTATCCAGTCCGAACCCTGATTGTAGACCTGTAGTTAATCAGCTTTAACTAGATTTAATTAGGTCCAAAGTTGATCCAATGCGGGCTATTCCCCCTTTGTTGATGTAACTTTCTGCGTCTGTATTCTGTCCACAGGAAAGCAGTCGAGCCAGATGGGAACCTGGAAGTCAGGACTAGAAAGGATGAGAATTCACAATTTATTTTTCCGGGTGACAGTTATAATTCAGAGAGCCTCGGGTACTCTAAATTGGGGCAATTGACCTAGAAATAGAATAAGAGGAGGGCTTTGTGCAAGCGATCGCCGCGTTGAATGGGCAGTCAATTGTAGCCAAAATCACTTTTTTGGAGAGGGACGACGGGATATCTTTACCGGATAAATCTACAAAAAACTCAAGCAAACTTAGCATTTTTTAACAGACTCCCAACTGAATCCGCCTAATCTGGGAAAACAGCAACCCCGAGGCACTCGCCCGGGTGGTTCATCTTCAACCCATACCCTCTGATGGATCCGCTTCCCCCGGGGGAATTGAATCATCCCAATCGGGTGAGTCATTCACCCCGGGAGAAAGAGTTCTCGGCAACTGCATCAAACCTTCAAGGTGCGGGAACGGCTTAATCTTCTGCGCGATATCTAGAATTTACTTCTTGAAAATTCGCAGAACAGGGCCGAAGAATCCGATCAACTTTAACCCCAAAAATGGGTAAACTATTTCCAAGCGCGATCGCTTCAAAACAAGCCCAGTCTAGTCACCCATATTAAGGGAACTTTTACCCAAGCGATCGCGGCTTAAAGATCCAAGACCTGCGCTTTTTATCTGGCTATTTACAGAGGGTGTTAACAGTGATACTAACCAGATTTCCGGGAGCGTCAAAGTCCGCCAAGAATACCCCTAGAGAAGTATTAGTATTGAGGTTATGCCCACCTCCCGTAAAGTTAACTTAATTGGTGCTTGTCTGGGATTTGTAACGGTCGGTTTCGGATCGTTGAGCAATCCCGTGGTCCATCCAAAAAGCCAAACCTGCCCAGATGTCCGAACCATTGGAGGTCAGATTTGTCGGGGACAAGTTCCTAAAGAAATGACTGAAGAAGCCTGGGGCCAATTTGGAGCGATCGCTTATCAAACTGCCGCCGAAGTTATGCAGTCTAATAATACTGAACCTCAATCTTTAACCGACCTACAAAAGCAATATTTACGTCCCTATTTCGGTGACTTAGTTGACCGAGTTGAAGTGGTTTATAATGCTATTTTAATGGAAGATTGGGTGGCGGCGAGTTTCAAAATTAATGTGGGTGAATCCAATGCTCAAGTTTATGGAAATACCATTTACATTAAAAAGGAAATGAAAGAAAAGGACTTCGAGCAACTCGTCCTGCTCTCTCACGAACTGATCCACTGCCAGCAGCATGAGCGCCTCGGCAGTTTGGGAAATTTTGGCTATCATTATTTCAAAGAATATAAGAAGGCCGGAGAAACCTACAGAAATAATCAATTAGAAGTAGAAGCCTTTGATTTCGAGAAAGAATTTGCTGAAGAGTTGTCCCAGAAAATGCCCGGATCTTACCGTGCGCGATAACCCCGGTATCAACTGCCAAAATTTCCACCCTTAAGATAGAGAATACAGGCGGGCTAAAGAGGCACTTACATTTTGGTCACTCCGGAGAGTTCAATGCTATCCTGGAAGGAACAAATGGTCAGATTAGACATCATTCCAACTCAAGAGACTCCACTCGCACAAGCAGAAGTTATGATTCGATTTAAAATTGCTCCGGCCCTTGGTTTAGCCTTAACGTTGGCGATTGCTTCCATCCTGGCTGCTGCCCAACCTTTCTTTGCGATGTCTAATTTGAGCGCACCCGTCGCCCAGGTTATGCAAATTGCTCCCTCAACGGCGACTGCGACTCCCCTACATCCGAGTCTACTGTCTCAAGTATCGGGGAACTTAGCATCGGTATGGATGACTCCAGAAATAACTCATCGGGGGACCCTGATTGCTCAGGGGTCCGAAAGTGACCCAATCCGGGATGCCCTGGGATGCTCCTGTGCATTGTGTGTAGGACAGTCACAAATCCAAGTTTAAATGCAAAAATCCGCAGGGGAATCAGAGCGATTAAATCCTTCAAACTCGCTCTGTCCTTTGCTAATTTATGTCTCAAAGTGTGATTTTTCTAGGTCGGGTTTGCATAGAGGAAGGATGACGGTGACAGTAGTGCCGAGATTTAGCTGGCTGTCTACGCGAACCCAACCGTGATGATTTTCGGCGATCGCCTGAACGATCGCCAGTCCCAAGCCGGATCCTGTAGAACCCCATTCTGGCGATCGCCCAGGGTCGTAGCTGCGAGCAGGGTCCACCCGATAAAAGCGATCAAAGATATGAGGCACTGAGTCTACGGGAATGCCAATGCCGCTATCTTTTACCGTAACTTGTACGCCGCCATTATGACTGGGGCGATTGCTAACTCCACTACATTGTAAGACGACTGCAATTTGGCCCCCTTTAGGCGTGTATTGCAACCCATTACTCACTAAATTCGTGAAGAGTCGCGCCAGTTGGTCCCAATCTCCGGGGATGGTAAAATCCTGATCCGGTTCCGTTTTTGGATCTAGGGGCGGTTCCAGGGAGTGAGTCCGGCTATGAGGCGGATCGGTAATTTCTAATAGTAATTTAATCCCTTTTTCAGCGGCGATCGCCTCCTGTTCCTCTATTACTTCCATCAATAAGGCATCCATAGGTACAGGTTGTTTCCGCACCTTCACCATGCCGCTATCTTGTCGCGCCAAAAATAGCAAATCATCCACCAACCGTCCCATCCGGCGCGTCAATCGTTCGACTAACTGCAATTGTTGACGATGGATTGACGAATCTAACTCCGGGTCCGCAAGGGCTACCTGAACGTTAGTTTGAATTGTGGCGATCGGATTTCTGAGTTCGTGAGAGGCATCGGAGGTAAACTGCTTGAGACGCTGGTAAGATTCGCGCACAGGTTTCATAGCCAATCCGGACAATAACCACGCGATCGCACTAATCGCGACTGCCATCAAAGAAGTGCCGAGACTTAAATCAATAATTAACTGGCGAATTGGTTTAGTGACTTCAAACCAGGGATGACTCACGCGCAAATATCCCACAACTTGCCGTCCGATTTCCACGCGATCGGTGACTTGGCGCAGGAGTTGTCCCCCAGACAATTGTACGGTTTCCCCATTTTTTTTCGGGTGAAGTGGAATCTCTAGGGGTTCCCAGAGGGTAGACCACAACAATTCCCCAGTGGAACTAAACCATTCTAAATCAATGTGGTCATCTTCTACCGTTGCGGCATTGTTACGGAAACTTGCCACCACATTCACCGTATATTGGCCGGTATTGGGGTTTTCATCGATCGCCAGCGATCGTTCCACCACTTCCACAACGTGCGTGAGAGTGTCATCAATGCGATCAATTAAGGTACTACGAACATAAACATAAAACCCCGTAGCAAATACCAGCAGCAACACCGCTGTTAATGCCGCATACCAAATTGCTAACCGTCTGCGCGTTGCTTGAAACATTCCCCCAATCGTCCTGTAGGTTTATTATTATTGTAGAGTGAAATTTCCACTAAAACCCTTATCGAGGAAGGAAAGGGTGTGACGAATACAAACTAGGACGGCACGGGCTAATCTACAATCGTTTGAAACTAGGGGATAATTTAATTTAATGACTTTTAATTGGCGATATTTCTTGATATTTGCGTTCACTGCCGTCAGCCTGTATTGAATACTTGCAATTTCTGTAAATTTTATTTTTCCTCTAAACTTGACACTCAATCCAGCCCAGACAACGGATAATTTAACCGTCTGCACCACAGGTTGAAGAATCCGGGGTAATCGTCTTGAATTGAGGCTATTTCCGGAGATTCTGTAAAAAAATAAAAAAGACACCATAGGCCCGATAAAGGTGGTATAATTTTACCGATATAAAAGTGACCTTAAACATGACAAAACAAGAGACCTATTATGAATGGTTTTGAAAAAATAGAGATTTATGGATTCCGTCGCTTACGCTCGATCCAAGTCGAGATGAGACCCTTAACGGTCATCATTGGAGCTAACGGAGTCGGGAAGACATCTTTTTTAGAAACCTTTTCCCTTTTATCAGAATCTGCGAAAGGTCAGTTACAATCAAAAGTTTCGGAATTTGGGGGCCTTAGCGATATCTTGACGCGAGATCAGGCTAATAGTTTGCGTGTGGCCCCGTCAATTTTTTTAGAAAAATATGGACAATTCAACTACTTTTTAAAATTAGATATTAAAGGTCAACAATTTTATGAAGTCGAGAATGAGCTTCTTAATAAATTTCCCCTGTTGGTTTCTTACATTAATTCTAAGGGTTTAGATATTCAATATTTTGCTCATGACAATCCAGTTCCGGTTCGTCCAAATTGGGAACATAATCCCCTGGAAACCTCGCTTTCTCAAGTTCCTAAAATGTACCCAGAAGCGGAAGCGGTGCGGAAGCAATTAGCCTCATGTAGCTTTTATCGAGCTTGGGAATTGAATTTATCTCCTACCAGTCCCATCCGATTACCGCAAGCGATGCGTCCTGCAACCTTACCTGGAAATCGTGGAGAAGATTTAGTCTCCTGCCTTTATAATTTACGGGAAACAGACCCGGATCGATTTGAACTGATAACCGATACTCTGTCTGCTGCCTTTCCTAGCTTTGAACGCTTGAGTTTTCCCCCAGTGGCAGCAGGCACATTGGCATTGACTTGGAAGGATAAAAATTTTTCGCACCCCCTTTATATGCATCAGCTTTCCGAAGGAACTGTGCGGTTTTTGTGGTTAGTCACCCTGCTGCAAAGTCCGAACTTAACTGCGGTGACGCTTATCGATGAACCGGAAGTCAGCTTGCATCCAGAATTGTTACGATTGCTGGTGGATGTGATGCGAGAAGCATCGAAACGAACGCAGCTAATTGTTGCTACGCATTCCGATCGCCTCATTCGCTTTTTGCAACCGGCAGAAGTGCTGGTATGCGATGCAGATGAAGAGGGTTTCACGACGATGACTTGGGCCGATTCTCTGGATTTAGAGAAATGGTTGGAAGAGTATAGTTTAGATGAACTGTGGGCGATGAACGTCCTCGGGGGGCGATCGTGAAAATTGCTATTTTAGTTGAAGGGGCAACTGAAAAAGCATTAATGCCGAGTTTGCGGCGCTTTCTGAATTACCGCTTACCCGGAAAAATGCCTAAGTTAAAGGCGATCGTTTATAAGGGCCGAATTCCTAAACAAGATAAACTCGAACGTGACGTAGAAAAGCTGCTCAGTGGCAAAGATTCTTATGATGCAGTGATTGCTTTAAGTGACGTTTATACCGGAACCGAGGATTTTAAAAATGCAGCCGATGCCAAACAGAAAATGAAAGAATGGGTGGGAAACAATCCTAACTTTTATCCCCACGCTGCACAACATGATTTTGAGGCATGGCTGTTACCGTTTTGGCCGACGATTCAAAAGTTAGCAAAGCATAATAAATCAGTTCCTAACGGCAATCCAGAGAAGGTGAATCATCATAAACCGCCCTCAAAACATATTCAAGAAATTTTTGAACAAGGCAAAGCACCCAGAAGTTATAGTAAAATTCGCGATGGTTTAAAGATTTTAGAAGCCAACGATTTGATGGAGTCTATCCAGGTTTGTTCTGAATTCAAGGCTTTTATTAATACAATTTTATCTTTATGTGACAGTGAAGAAATTCCGTAAAGCGGGATTATATTTTATACTCAGTTTGATGAAGAACAGAGACGATTAGGATAGATACTCAATCCCGTTGATGTAAGCCAGATTAACCCCCAGGTTTTTCTCTTGATGCTAATCTGGCTTAGAAGTGGGGATGACGACTATACTGATAGAGGTATGGTACTAATACACAGGATAAGAATTGAGGATTAACTGGATTGAGAAGCCCGTTCAAACCGGCGGTTTACTTCTTCCCAATTGACGACATTCCACCAACTATTTAAGTATTCCCCACGCTGATTTTGGTACTTGAGGTAATAGGCGTGTTCCCAGACATCATTGCCCATGATTGGATACTGTCCATCCATCAGAGGACTATCTTGGTTAGCTGTGCTGGTAATTTCCAGTTGCCCTTGAGCATTGCGAACCAACCAGACCCAACCACTGCCAAATCGGCTGCTTCCTGCTTCGTTAAATTGAGTTTTAAACGCCTCAAAACTGCCAAAACTTTGATTAATTGCTGCGGCGATCGCCCCGGTAGGTTGTCCGCCCCCATCAGGACTCATGATTTCCCAGAACATAGAATGATTGACGTGACCCCCGCCATTATTTCTAACTGCGGTGCGGATGTCTTCCGGAACCTGGTTTAAATTACGCAGTAATGCCTCAACAGATTGATTTTGAAGAGTGGTATTATTAGCTAATGCCTTATTTAAGTTACTGACGTAGCTGGCATGATGCTTGTCATGATGTAACTCCATCGTCCGAGCATCAATATGTGGTTCTAAGGCATTATAAGCATAAGGTAAGGGGGGTAATTGAGCTGGAGAAGCACTGATTTCAGTGGGGGGAGTAGTTGTTGTTGCCGGCGTTTGAGAAAGATTAGGCTGATTCATTCCCTGACAAGCAAGGAGCAAAAAGAATGCCATAAATCCGGCCAAAACTGACCGTAAACGCCCTTTTTTAGAAATTTTCATAGGGTTTAACCTCCAATGTTTTTATCTGATTTGAATTTAGCGGGTAATGCGAAGAATTTTATCCCGTTCCGAGGGACACCTTCCCCGACCATCACAATTGCTTGTGGTTACATAAAGCTCACCATCGGGTCCCATAATAGCCTCTCGGAGTCGTCCGTGTTCATTGCGTAAATAAACTTCATGTTGTTGCACTTTTTGGGGCGACTGGGGGTCAAAAACAACCCTTTGTAAATGTTTAGACCGCAGAGATGTTACAATTAAATTTCCTTGCCATTCAGGAATCGCACTCCCGGTGTAAATCGCCGCACCCCCTGGGGGTAATGCCTGTCGCCAGACGATAGAAGGAGTGACTAATCCAGCTTGAGATTCGCAGCGTTCAAGGGTCGGCCAGCCGAGATTATCTCCGGCTTGAACTACACTCACTTTATCATGTCCTTGTCTACCTAATTCACCACTGGGTCCATGATCGCTAACTTGGAGGGTGGATTCATTGACCCAATCAAAACCTTGAGTATTGCGAATTCCCAGAAGATAGACGCGATTACCGGGAAAAGGATTATCTGGGGGGACATCTCCCTCGGGAGTGACGCGCAGAATTTTGCCCGCGAGACTGTTGACATCTTGGGATAAATTGGGGTCGCGCGCATCGCCAGTGCCGATATACAGCATTCCATCGGGTCCAAAACGAATCCGTCCGCCATTGTGGAATTGTGCTACCGGAATATCATCCAAAATTATCCGATCGCGAGTAGCACTTAACCCATTCGGGGTAATTTGCCAGCGTTCGACCCGGTTTACTGAGGCGCTATCCGTGTCTGCGGTATAGTAAATATAGAAGAATCGATTACTGGCAAAATTTGGATGTATGGCAATCCCCAAGAGTCCCCCCTCACCCCTTGCTGTAACCGTGATATTGGCGACTGCTTCGGGCCGTAGTTGACCGTTTTGGACTAATCGCACCCGTCCGGGTCGTTCTGTCACCAGCATATCTCCATTGGGCAAAAACCCGATTCCCCAGGGAACATCCAGTCCTGTCACCACCTCTTCTACACGCACATTAACTTGACCTGGGGGACCAAAGCCTTTTTCCACCAAGATGCAAGCATCCTCGCCATTAGAGGTGGGAATCCCTTGCGCTTGTTGCGCCACTTCCTGGGGGCGGTTCCCCTGGAAAGCCGTCTTATTTTCCAGCAACGGGCCCTCTAGGACAGCGCAACTTGTCAGCCCGATCAAGCTCACGATGGGTATTATAGTGAGAAGGTGGGTTAAATTGATCATGAACTCTAACCTCAATGATTGGATTCTACCTATTTATTTAAGCGGGTAGATCGACCCTTTATGTAAGAAAGCAAACCTCAAGAACTGCCCGCATTGAGTGATAACGGGTGCTGCTGTTTTTGGCATACAAACTTCAGGGTATAATAATTGAGTGACAACTGACATCTATCTTGGGGAAGAGTCCCTCCGGGTCCCAGAGGGCAAGAGTTGATAGAAAAATCGGTAAGGAAAGGATAATGATGAGGTTCTTAACTAGAGGTAACTTCAATAATTTATCCCCCGGTTTTTGGCCCGATCGCCTGAGAAAAGTCTCTATAAATATCAGGGAAATCAGAGAAATACCGGCTCTTTTATCAGGGAAGTGCCACCTACCCGGGATTAAAGTAGGGGTTTTGTAATTATAAATAAAAAGAGGGAGGAGTAGGCAAATTATGAGGAGTTCGAGCCATTATTATTTATCCATTTTTAGCCTAATTAGTTGCTTCCTATTTAGTGAGGGAGGGATGGGGCAGAACTCCCTCATGGCGCAAGTCTTACCGGATAATACCCTGCCGATTCCTTCGGTTGTTCAGAGTAAGGGCAATTCTCTCACGATTGAAGGGGGAACGGCTGCCGGTAGCAACTTGTTCCATAGTTTTGAGGAATTTTCTATCCCCACGGGAACTGCTGCGATATTTAACAATTCTGTGGCGATCGCTAATATTATTACTCGGATCACTGGGGGCAAACTTTCTGAAATTGATGGGGCGATCTCGGCTAATGGTCCTGCAAATTTATTTATAATTAACCCCAATGGTATCGCCTTCGGACCCAATGCGACGCTCAACCTGGGCGGTTCTTTCCTTGCGAGTACCGCTAACAGTATTCAGTTTCCAGGCGATCGCCACTTTAGTGCAACGGATCCCGCCTCATCGCTAATTTTGAGCGTGAATGTCCCGATTGGGTTACAATATGGGCCAAATCCCGGAAGTATTGTTGTGCGAGATTCCCTCCTCACTATAGCGCCGAATCAAACTTTAACCTTGGTGGGCGGTACTCTTACGATTGAGGGAGGACAATTACGGGTACCCGGTGGGCGGGT
This sequence comes from Cyanophyceae cyanobacterium, assembly GCA_038321985.1. Taxonomy (GTDB): domain Bacteria; phylum Cyanobacteriota; class Cyanobacteriia; order Cyanobacteriales; family Laspinemataceae; genus Laspinema. The sequence continues at coordinate 24,071 of JBBQFN010000013.1, forward strand.
GGAGTTGGGGGGATTATCGGAAGCAGGAGTTGTGGAATTACAGGGGAATTCTTCCCTGAAAATTCCCCCAACTGTGGCGCGATCGCCCTTGACTCTCACTGATGGGGCGCGAGTCGATGTGGCAGGCGCAGGAGGGGGAAATATCTCGATTCAGGTAGAAAATCTCCTGATTTCTGGTCAATCTGAGATTCGAGGCGGTATCGGGCAAGGATTGGGGGAACCCGGGGTACAAGCTGGAGATATCGAAATTAATACGACGGGAAAAATTGTTCTAAGTGGAGAGAGTGCGATCGCCAATGAAGTCCAACCCACTGGCATCGGCAATGGCGGCAAGATTACCCTGAATACCAGCACGTTTTCCGCCACGGAGTCGGTAATTTCCACTCGCACATCTGGACAAGGGGATGGCGGCAAACTTCAAATTACCGCTAGTGAGTCCGTGATATTTGATGGACGGGGGAGAGAAGATTTCGTGACGATCGCCTCGGCTGATGTGGGGGAGGAAGGGGTAGGAAATGCTGGGGGTATGGAGATTCAAGGGCGTTCTGTGTTAGTCAAAGATGGGGCGCGAATCGCCACGGGAACGGGTGGCAGGGGGAATGGCGCACCCCTCGTCATCCGGGCAGTCGAGTCGGTGGTTTTTGATGGATTGAATGCCAACAACGATGTCTTAAGTCCGACTGGGGGTGAGAGTACGGTAGACCCTGGAGGGATGGGAAATGCCGGAAGTTTAGAGATTCAGACGGCTGTCTTACGCATTCTGAATGGGGCCAATGTAGGCAGTACCACGTTTGAGGCGGGGAATGGAGGTCCTGTACTTTTGCAGGCAAGGGAAGAGATGGAATTTGGCGGGACTGATCGCGTGGGAAATCCGGTCATTGTTTTTAGTGATACTTTAGCACAGGGGAATGGGGATAATTTAAGGATTGAAACACCGAGGTTGATTTTGCGAGATGGGGCGCAGATTAGTGTTGGTACGTTTGGGGCGGGGGATGGCGGAAATTTGGAGATTCTGGCGACAGAGGCTATTATACTATCGGGTTCAGTTCCGGCAATTGAAGGCGGATTTTTCTTTTTCGATGCGTCGGGAACCCTTTTCCCCACAGGAATTTTTGCCGCTTCCACAGAAACGGGAAATGCAGGGACAATGCGATTGGAGACGGGACAGTTAATCCTGCGCGATCGCGCCACGATTTCTGCCAGTGGTGAGAATGTGGGGGTAGCAGGGAACATTGAAATAGTGGCGGGGCAAATCTTGGTAGAAAATGCGGCGATCGCAGCGGAAACCCTCCAAGGCGATCGGGCAAACATTTTTATTGAATCGAGGGATATTCGCTTACGTCATCAGGGGGAAATTACCAGCAATGCCCGGGGAAGTGGGACGGGAGGGAATATTGCGATCGCCACCGATACCTTAGTTGCCCTAGAAAATAGCGATATTACCGCCAATTCCAGCGCTAGTTTTGGGGGTCGAGTTGCCATCTCTGCCCTGGGGATATTGGGAACTAACTTTCGCACCGAAGTCACTCCCCAAAGTGATATTACAGCTACCTCAGAACTCGGGGCTGAATTTAGCGGCAGTGTCACTATTAATACCCCCGATATCAATCCCTCTACCGGATTGGTGGAATTACCCGAAATGCTCAATCAAGCCAGCGATCGCTACTTTGTAGGCTGTGCTTTATCCGAGGGCAATTCCTTTACTCTTTCCGGACGAGGGGGGTTACCCGCAGACCCTACTCAACCCCTACAAACCCAACCCGTTTGGCACGATTTGCGCGACTTTTTTCAAGACTTAAATGCGGAAAATATCACCCTCACTCCCCCCGGCAGTCAGACTCCCCGTTTGCCAAAAAATCAATCTCCTCGACTCAAAGAAGCGACAGGTTGGCAATATCATGCTAATGGAACTATCGAGTTAATTGCTGCCATACCCGAGGGTAATATTTCTTTCTCCGGTTTGCGATCGTATCCCTGTCAGACTCTGGAATAATAGAGGACTGGTATTTTTTATTAGTCTTGACTGTTAGAGCCTCCCTCGATTATAATTTAGTGTTTTCCCCAGTTAGGAGGTATATTTTGGAGTGCGATCGCTTGACTCGTGCCTACTTGCTTTGCATCTTGCTCGTTGGGTATAATAGCGAGCGAAATGCTCCCACTAAATAGCTGTCCTCTAGGAGTCCAGGAACCTCTATACCCCTACTTAACGGTGAGCCTATGCTTCCTTACCAACGCTTTACAATTACTACTTTGTTTAGTCCCGAGGATGTCTGCAAAAAGTTAACAGAAATAGTGGAACCCCCCCAACCTTTGCGGTTAGGGAGGAAAAAGTCCGAGAAACTTTACCAGGGGCAAATCGGGGAACACTCTTTCCAGATTTCCCGAATTATCCACTACCGCAATTCTTTTTTACCCATAATTGAGGGCCGGATTCAACCCCAACGTAGAGGCAGCCAAATTGAAATTCAAATGAAACTAAATCCAGTTGTGCTGATTTTTATGTTGGCGTGGCTAGCTATAGTGGGACAAGCTGCCTTACTGTTTTTAGTTGTCCTGTTTCAGGAGGAATTTGACCCAATGTTTTTAATTCCTGTAGGAATGTTCGTTTACGGCTTGATATTACCTTTGATTGGGTTTTTTCCGGAAGCTCAGAAGTCTAAAAAGTTTTTAATAGAATTTTTTCAAGGGTTCTAAATTAAATTTTTATAAGCAAAAAACGAAAATTTGTGCTTTTATATTTAGTTTTAATAAATATAAAAACCCAGTTTTTTTAAGTATTTTCTGTATTGTTTATATCAGTTTGAGTTAAAAATTTAAGTATGAGTATTATTGTGTTTGGTAGTATCAATCTTGATTTAGTTACCCGAACCCACCGACTGCCCAAACCGGGTGAAACAGTGGCGGGAATCAGCTTTTTTACTGCATCAGGTGGTAAGGGCGCAAATCAAGCGGTTGCTGCTGCCCGATTGGGGGTTTCAACCCATCTGATCGGGCGGGTGGGTGGCGATACTTTTGGGCAAGAACTTCTGAGCAGTTTGCAAGCATCTGGGGTCAAGTGCGATCGCATCTCAATCGATGAAACAACGTCTTCGGGAATTGCCACGATCGCAGTAGAAGATACCGGGGAAAATACCATTGTGATTGTCCCGGGGGCAAACAGTCGGATTAACGAGTCAGACTGCGATCGCTTCACGGATTTATTACCGGATGCCGCTGCTTTATTATTACAATTAGAAATTCCCTTACCAGCAGTCATCGTGGCGGCAAAAAAAGCTCGCGAGGCAGGGGTTCCCGTAATTCTAGATCCAGCCCCGGCGCGAGAATTGCCCCCGGAATTGTATTCCCTGATTGATATAATTACGCCCAATGAAACTGAACTGAGTATCCTCACAGGTATTCCGGTTAGGGATATAGAAAGTGCGACTGAAGCGGTAACCGAATTACAAAGACGAGGAGTCCCGACAGCGATCGCCAAGTTAGGGTCAAAAGGGGTGCTTTGTGCCAGTGGAGAAACTCAATTTTTTCTCCCGGCATTTGAGGTGGAGACGGTGGATACCGTAGCGGCTGGGGATGCCTTTAATGGGGCATTGGCAGTGGCGATCGCCCAGGGATTACCCTTGCCAGAAGCTGTGAGATGGGGGGCCGCAGCCGGTGCCCTGGCGGTGACGAAACCCGGTGCTCAATCTGCTTTACCCAGTCGCTTTACTTTCGATAATTTTCTGCAAAAACAGGAGTAATACCGAATCCGGTAGTTATTAGGTCTGTTAACAGGAGAATAACTGAGTGGACCCCACCCTAACCCTCCCCTTGCCAAGGGGAGGGAACCATCGGATGAAATTAAAACGACTTTTAATACCCGGATTTGGTATAAATTCAACGCTTAAAGGGTTGAATTATGGATTTATTGGCGGCGATCGCAGCAATGCCATAAACCTTGATACCCTGTTGCGATAGGGTTTTTATGGCTTCTTTGCAGGTTGCACCTGTAGTATAAATGTCATCGAGCAATAAAACCCCCTGTTTGGGTTGATGGTGACGAAACCCAGTCCCCAAATTCAGAGAATTCGCAAGAGTTTTGGCTCGCTGAGCAGAGGTTAATTGATATAATGCCTCTGTATCTCGTACTCGTTCTAAACCCCGAGGTTCTAAACGATATCCCGTCAGTTCGCAAAAACTTTTTGCCAGTAATTCGGCTTGGTTATACCCCCGTTTCTGTTGTTTGGCAGGGTGCATGGGAATCGGAACCACCGTGAGTCCCGAGGCTGTTGCCAAGGGAGAATTTAACCAAGATTCGGCCAGATAGTACCCTAGGGGTTGGGCAAGTTCGGGGCAGTTTTCATATTTCATAACAGCGATCGCCCGTTTCAAGATGGCTTTATACTGACCCCAAATCAAAACGGGCGGGGTTTCCTTTAATAACGGTTGGATTTGAGAGAATTTTTCGCGTTGAAGCTGGCGATCGCACCCCTGACATAACAAAGGTTTTCCCGGGCGATCGCACAGCGGACATTGGGGTTTTAGAAACAAATTAAGCAACCCTTTAACCATTGCCGACCCATTTTTGATCATGTCCTAACCTCCCTTTCTTGTTCAAAAAACTGAGTTCCTTGCCCTTTTAATCCTAAACCTCCTGGGGTACTGGAAGAAAAAACCGATAGCGGGTTCGCCTAGGGTTCCCTTTAGAAAGGATGCAGCTACGGTCCCCAATGGCAGGAGCTCCTCCTGTTTTAAGTCGAGGAGGTTTTATTTAATCCCCGCAAAAGGGAGCCACCCAGACTATGATAGAGGATGTCCGAATGCTTGCATGACTGTGGATCACCTCTACTGGCTCGACCAAATTCAACCCTCACAACGTTATTTAGTCGGGGACAACGCCTTTTATTTGAGTCAGCTAGGGCAACAGGGCTATCCTGTAGTGCCAGGATTTGTCTTAGGGGCACCGGCGTTGCGAGAATTTTTAGAAACTTATCCTTGGGAAGAACCCCTGTTTGCCGAACTGCTGAGTTCTTCGGTACACCTGAATGTGGACGATACCCGACAGCTAAAGGCGATCGCCCAACATATTCGAGAAGAAATGATGGCTGCGGAGTTACCCCGACGCTGGATCGATGAATTGGCACTCGCCGCTGAAAAACTCGATTCACGAGGGCTAATCCTCTCCCCTTGCGTGACCCTCCCACCCAGTGCCACTCCCCCAGTCAACTATTCGGGGCTAATCGAAAGTTACGTTTGCCTGTGCGATCGCGAGGAAATTGCCCTAGGAGTGTTGCAAACCTGGGCGGAGTTATTTAGGGCGCGCAGTTTATTGTACTGGCAGCGATCGCAGATTGAACTCCGTGCGCTGAATCTGGCGGTTTTGGTGCAACCCTTACAAGGGGCGATTACTTCTGGAACCCTAACCTACACAAACGCCCATTGTGAAATTCAAGCTACCTGGGGATTAGCCCTGTCGATTAAACTGGGACAGGCGATTCCAGATTGTTATCAAATTCAGCCAGAAACTGGGGATGCGATCGCCCAAATTCTGGGCCAGAAACATCTGGGTTATAATTTAGCCTTTGATAGTGCCGAAACCTTTTTGGTGTCTCCAGAAACCAGCCTGCTGAGTCCCTACAGTTGTCTGCAACCCTATTTTATCAGCGAAAAACAACAACAGGAATTTTCCCTCACCCCCCCAAATCTCGAACAACTCGTCGCGATCGCCCGAGATCTAGGCAGTTACTTAGGGCGTAATTTCATCTTAGACTGGACCCTCGCCAAAGCAACCCCACAATCCCCGGAGCAAATTTATATAACCGGGGTGGATATCGGAAACTTACTCCCGTCTAAAGAAGTCCTGCCGCCCATAAACCGCCCTGCTTCTGGAAAATCCTCCCCGATCACCGCAAGCGAAGGGGAAGCGATACCTAATTTCATCCTCGGAACAGGGGCCGCCAAAGGACTTGCAGTTGGATTTGCCTATTCCATCACTTACAGTAGCGAAGTGTTAGAACAGATTCCCCCGGGACGGATCTTGATTGCTCCAGAAATAGCCCCTCATTGGCTTCATATCGTCAAACAAGCAGCAGCGATCGTCACCGAATATGGAGGAATGACCAGTCATGCGGCCATTCTTGCCCGAGAATTTGGCATTCCCGCCGTAGTGGGGGCTGCTGGTGTCATCCAAGCGATCGCCACTGCCACCGAAATTTGTGTCAATGGCGACACCGGCGAAATCTTTGTAATCAACCCGGGAACGGTCCTCCCCAGTGGGGAGAAATCGCCCCAACCCCTTTCCTCTCCGGTTTCAGTACCGCCTATTATGCTTCCCCCAGATCCCGCCAACTCGGCAACTCCTCCCTTATTTGCGCCTTTCCCGATCGCAACTCAGTTGTTTGTTAATCTGTCCCATCCGAGTTCTTTAGACCGAATTGCCGACTCCTTTTTAGATGGAGTCGGTTTATTGCGCTCAGAAATGATGGCCCTGGAAATTTTCCAATCGGAAGACCCCTATCAATGGTGCGATCGCCACAAGAGCCCGGAATTTATCGAACGGATTTCGGCTTCTTTAAAGCGCGTCGCCGAATTTTTCTTTCCCCGACCTGTATTTTATCGCTCCTTAGATTTGCGCGGGTACGATCTACCGAGAAGGCGATCGCCCGGACATCCCTCTAGCAGCGCCCAAACCTTGGGCGTGCATGGCGCATTTAGCTATCTTATCGATCCGTCATTATTTGATTTAGAACTCGAAGCATTAGCCCAACTACAACAGGAGGGGTGCACCAACCTCCGGTTAATGATTCCCTTTGTGCGAACCGTCGAAGAATTTATATTTTGCCGCAACCGGGTGCAACAAGTCGGACTTGATCGCGTCCCGGGTTTCCAGCTGTGGATCATGGCCGAAGTGCCTTCAGCCTTATTTTTGATTCCGGATTATGTGCAAGCGGGGGTACAGGGAATATCCATCGGCACCAATGATTTAACCCAATTAATCCTCGCCGCAGACCGGGAAAATCAGCAAATGTCAGCGGTTTTTGACCCCCGTCACCCCGCAGTGATGAGCGCTATTCATCAATTGATTCAAATGGCAAAAGCAGCCGGAATTCCTTGTGCAATTTGTGGAGGCGCGCCCACTCACTATCCGGAAACCATTGATACCCTGGTGCGATGGGGAATTGATGGAATTTCCGTTGAACCCGAGGCGATCGCCCGTACCCATCAGGCGATCGCCCGGGCCGAACAGCGCCTCTTGCTAGAAATAGCTCGTCGTCAACCCGGCAACTCTCCCTTCTAACCCTAACTATTGTGCCTCAGAATCCGTTGCGGGAGACTCTACCGGAGGAGCGACCGAACTCCAGGGAGTTTTGGGCGTGCTATTGCGGTGCATCAGTGCCAAGGTCAACTGCTTAAATAGCCAGTATAAGACCGTAATCACCACAAACGTGACAATCATCACCAACACCGGACCTCGCCCAATCAAATCATTCATCACACTTCGGACTAAAATATCCGGGTCCGTTACCAGATCCCAACTATTAAACCGCTGGAATCGCCCCAGATAAATCCCGACTGCCGTCAACCCATGTATGACGATTTCGGCCACCCCCGCAAAGCGCTGTAACCCGCACCGTTCCATATAGCGAGTTAAATAAATCAAAGATAAAACGTAAGATTGAAACCCCACAATCATAAACACCAGATACTGGGGAATCAGTGCCAAAGTAATCACCCATACCGAATATCCCTGGCGAATATCCTCAATTAAATGAATTACATCCGTTAAGACATAAGGCGCATTGGGTAAAAAAGCGATAAATGCTATAAATCCCACCCACCACAACAGGGAACGAGACAGGGTTTGATTATTCTGGTTACGGCGCAACTGCCAGATTTCCGAGGACATCAAAATCAGAGTTAGCAGTAGAATCCAGATTAAGTAATTGGTGCTGATTCGTTGAAACAGGAAGATGCTAGCACGTAGAACCCGGTAAGCATTCGGCAGGAACGTTACCCCGAGGATTAGACCCACGCCCCACCGCAACCATCGCGATCGCGGTTTGTGAAACAGCCAAAAACTCAAAGCTACGGGGACTACCGCCAAAAACGTATTCCACACCATAAAGCGATGATTGCCTTGCATCGCGTCCCATGCGACATTCATCCAGTTGATCAGTTGAGCGGTCATAAGCATTCTTCTTTTAGGTATTTCTTCAGGATTGCTTGTTTCCTCCCTTCTATGATATTCATGGAATTCTCAGAGTTGCGGAGTTGCTGCTTTTCTTGACAATTTCCGGCTTTTGTGGTATATAAAATTTATTAATTTCCCGGGGAGTCGGGCGATCGCAATCAGTCTTTCCTCATGAGTAGATTGAAGCCAAGTTAGAGGCTTTTGGAGGCTCCCTCACCGTTATTGAGCGCCTCCAAGCCCGAAATAAACCTTGACTCTCTCACCTTCAACTCGCTAGACTAGCTCACAAAACTGATTAGCAATACCAACTTTGGCAAGATGGCTTTCCCCCTCCAGGTATTCTAAGTGAATTAATGCTGGGGTAATTTTAGTCCGTTGATCCCCGTGGGATGGAGCATGACTGATCAAGGATGGCGATCGCCATAAATTAAGTTAAAATTCCTCACTGTCCTCGGGTGAGTGCCACAAGGAGCGCGTGATTTTATCTACCAAAAGGGGTAGAATCCTCTAAGGGGTATTTATTCTTTAGCCTCGCAACGGATGAAAGGTATGTTCGTTCAGTTACTTCTACTCGGAACTCTATTCCCCCTGGATATCGCGCAAGCTACGGAAGCAGAACCCTGGCAGGCAGAAGGGTCCGGGGATAAGCTGGAATTCTCCGCAGATGCTCCCCCGCTTCCTACTCTATTTCCCCCCGCCATTGAGGGCGATCGCCCGGGGGTCCTTCTTACCGCCCATGACTTCGGGGAAGGGACGGCTCAATTCCCAGGTGAGATAGCCCAAGGAGACCCCTCTCCCCCACCGGAGGGACTCTCTCTTCCCAAAACCACTCCGTTACATCGCGCAATTCCTGGAGAACAACCCTTTATTCCCGAGCGAGTCCCGTTTCTCCCTCGCACCGATGTTACCAATCAAAGCAAGCCCTATGCGGGTTCTCCTGGCATTACAATCATGATTCCCTCGGGTTATGGCGCGGGTTGGGGGAGTGCTGGATTTGGTTTGGGTTTACAGGAACGAACTCGGTTTACGAATCAAGGGGATGGGGTTGCCGGATTTGGGATGGGGTTTGGAAATCCTCGCGAAAATATCGGCTTGACTGTGGGAGTGACAGTGACAGATTTATGGGGAGATACCTTCCAAGATGGCAGCGTCAGCTTAAAATTGCACCGGCAATTGCCTAATGATTTTGGTATTGCTGCCGGGGTGCAAGGGGCCCTAACTTGGGGTGAAACCGATGGAGGTACTTCTGGGTATGGCGTCGTTACTAAACGGTTTGTATTGGATGAACCCGAGGAACCTTTAAGCCAATTATATTTGACCCTGGGTGTAGGGGGTGGACAGTATCGATCCGAGTCGGATATAGAGGCGGGAGACAATTCCGTAGGACTGTTTGGATCGGTGGCGCTACGGATTGCACCTCCTGTAAGTGCGATCGCCGAATGGACGGGTCAAGATCTCACCTTGGGAATCTCGGTAGTTCCGTTTCGGAACCTGCCGCTCGTGATTTCTCCAGCCATTACGGACGTAACGGGAAGCGCCGGAGATGGCACTCGGTTTATTCTTGGCATTGGTTATGGCTTAAACTTTGACCGCTTGTAAGACAGGCTTTTTTAGAGAAGGAATCTCATGATAAAAATGTGGAACGTAGGCCTGAAATTGGTGATGACTGTCACATTGGTGGCGATCGCCGCTGCTCCCGCTATCCCCCAAACGGGTAACCAGTCAGATGTTACGGGACCCCTCCCCGAGCCACCACCGCCAACTCCAACTCCAACTCCAACGCCAACGCCAACTCCAACTCCAACGCCAACTCCAACTCCAACTCCAACTCCGATCGCTCCTCCTGGTACGATCGTACCTTTGCCTTTGCCAACGCCAACTCCAACGCCAACTCCAACGCCAACTCCAACTCCAACTCCAACACCAACACCAACGCCAACACCAACACCAACGCCAACGCCAACCCCAACACCAACCCCACCTGGGGAAAACCCGGCGATACCTGTTGACATCCCATCCCCCCTGCCGACTCCGACTCCGGTTCAAACCTTTGAGCCGCTTGAACCTCAAGCACCGGATTCTACTCCCGTGGAGGTCATACGGGATAATCCCGAGGTTCCCTTGGAAGAAGTAATTCCTCCGGCACTTGGTGAGGATAATCCTCCGGAATTGGACCAAACCGAGAGTTCTAACCCCCTTGAAAAGCAGACTTTTGAGAATGAAACTAGCACAACAGGAGACACTCAATCAGGGAATGTGCTTTCGGGCCAAGAAGTCGATCGCCCTGCTTATGAAACTCAGTTAGCCGTTGCTGATGTTGGGGTGGCGGTTCAGATGTTGGAAGAATATCAAGCAATGGAGTTTAGCAATTATTTAGAAGTGGAGTTATTTGGGGAAACTGCCACTCCCGATGATATTGCTCAAGCCTTATATGATTTGTGGCAAACAACAGGTCGTAAGAGTGCATTTATTTATGTTTCAGCTTTGAGTGACCAATTAGAATTGGTGATGATCTTCCCTCAAAATTTTCGGGTAGCAACGGGAAGTTCTGAATTAGTTGCTTCTACGAATTTGGCTCAAGGGCTGATTGAAAAAGCTGCAAATATAGCCGTTCGCGAGACGGTGCCCAATGTATCCCGAGAACAGCTTCTAGAACAGGTTCAAAAGTTACGCTCTGAACTGACCAACCCCAGGAAACTCTCCACTAAAAGTTACTTGCCGATGGCGCAACAACTTTATCAATGGGCGATCGCTCCGATGGAAGCGCACCTGCAAGAAAATGAGATTGATACCCTGGTATTTTCAATGGACTCAGGATTAAGAACCCTTCCTCTTGCTGCTTTACATGATGGGGAACAGTTCCTCTTGGAAAAATACTCGGTTGCCTTAGTTCCGAGCTTTGGCTTAACTGATATTACTTATTCCGATATTCGGAATCGAGAAATTTTAGGGATGGGTTCGGCCATATTTGATGACCTAAATCCCCTGCCGGCGGTTCCGACTGAATTGCAAAACATTGTTAGTGAACCCTGGGGCGGAAATATCTTCCTAAATGAAGGATTTACAGCGAATAATTTTCGCCAAATTAACCAAGAAAAGCGCTTTGGAATTATTCATTTGGCAACTCATGCTGAATTTCAAGGGGGAGGCTTGGACCAGTCTTATATTAAGTTTTACGATAGCCGTATGGGACTGAAAGAAATTCAAGGGTTAGCTACCGAACTCGGCTGGAATACAGCAGAAAATCCCCCCATTGAATTATTAACCCTGAGTGCTTGTCGCACGGCAGTCGGAGATGTTCAGGCGGAGTTAGGATTTGCCGGGTTAGCTGTGCTTTCTGGGGTAAAGGCATCTCTGGCAAGTTTTTGGTATGTCAGCGATGGAGGAACCCTGGGATTAATGAGCGAATTTTATTCTCAATTAGGGGAAATTCCCTTCAAAGCAGAAGCTCTACGCGAGGCTCAATTGGCTCTTTTAAAGGGAGAAGTTCGGATAGAAAATGGAATGTTAGTTCTTTCTAATGGTAAGGCGATCGCCTTGCCACAGGAATTAGTCGAGCAAGGAAACATGACCCTATCTCATCCTTATTTTTGGTCAGCATTTACTATTGTTGGAAATTGGAACTAATTGTAGGTAACTAGAGTAATCGCGAGCGAATGCCCCCGATTACTCTAGCGGCTCAGAGGGATAACATTAGAGTAGAATAGCGATTAGCCTCTAAAATATGAAAACAATTCGCTTTGTCGATTTATTTGCAGATATCGGGGGCATCAGATTAGCTTTTGAAAAAACAGTGGGGAAACTTAGTTTCAAAACTCACTGTATTTTAAGGAGCAAAATTAATCCCGATTCTTGCTTTATTTACCCGTAAAATTTCGGCGAGTCTCCCCAGGTGATATTTGCCAAATTGAAAAACTTCCCCCCCATGATGTGTTATTAGCCGGCTTCCCTTGTCAGTCTTTTTCTTATGCGGGTAAAAAATCCGGACTTGATGATATTTGAGCCACTTTTTTTTGTAAAATAATTCCATTAATTAACAGTTATAAACCCAGCGCTTTTATTTTAGAAAATGTGCGCGCTTTTTTAACAAATGATGGGGCTAAAACCCTCACTACTATCAAACCTAAACTTCAAGTCCGGGGCTACAGTTTCGATGTGTTTTTACTAAATAGCGCTAATTTTGAACTTCCCCAAAATCGCCTACGAGTTTATCTGATGGGTTTGTTAGGAGTTTCTCCTAAATTTAAATTAAGGTCTGACCCCGGCCCAAAAAATGCTCATTAATTTAGAACAGATTTTAGAGTCGTTAGTGCGTAAAAATTATTTAAAAATGGTTCATGGTAAATATAAACCTGGATTAGATAATTTTTACTTTGAGGTTTATAAATTTCTCGATCCCCATAAAATTGCAGTAATTTCAGTTGCCCGCGAGGGGAATAAATGGGGGGTTTATCATCAGGGCAGGGTGAGGGGAATTACGCCAAGGGAAGCGGCAAGATTGCAAGGATTTCCTAATAATTTTATTTTACATCCAAAGACCGATAATGCTTATTATCATCGGGGAAATTCGGTTAGTATTAATGGGTTGGAAGCGGTGGCACCGGACGTTTTTTTAATTTATGGGCTGAAGTAAAAGGTATGAGATGAAGAGAAATTATCAGGGGCGAAGTGGGCGGGGTTAGCCATCCCAAAAGCCGAAGCCCGGTATAAAAAAACTACTCAATCCCTGAATTGGTTATGATGGAAGAACTTAAATGGTCTAACGTTTGCATCGACTTCGGGGTAATGAACGAAATCATCGACCGGATTGCTGTTGATCGTGCCCTAATTTTAAAATGCTGGGTTAGTAGTGGCCCTTAAGTGCGGGATGGAAATTTGATGATCCGATTATTTTACCTTTGATTCCTTAAATTAAATTATAAAGTTATGAATCCCTCTGAAACTGCGGATACTATCTTAATCCTAGACGAAACTCCCGAACATCTTCTGCTGCTAACTGAAGTATTGACGGAACGGGGGTATGCTGTTCGTCGGGCCTTGGAGGGGGCTGCCGCGATCGCCTCGGCCATCGCCCACCCACCGGATCTCATTTTACTCGATATTTTGATGGCCGAAACCGATGGCTATGAAGTCTGTAAACGCCTCAAAAGTGCTGATCGCACCCGGGATATTCCAATCATTTTTATAACCCCATTAAATGATGCACTTGATAAAGTCAAAGCCTTTTCTCTGGGGGCAGTTGATTATATTACAAAACCCTTTGAGGTGGAAGAAGTTATTGCGCGGATTGAGAATCAACTGCGGTTACGATCGCTGCAAAGACAACTGGAAGAAAAAAATCATCGTCTCGAACAAGAAATCCGCGATCGCCTCACCGCAGAAAAGGCCCTTCAAGACCGGGCGGAAGAACTCCGCATTCAAAATACTCTCTTAACCGAACTTGCCAAAAGTCCCTCCCTTTATCAAGGTGATCTACAAGCGGCCTTTCACGAACTGATCGCCGCTGCCGTTAACTATTTAGACCTAGATCGCGCCGGGGTTTGGCTGTATGACGAGGACGGAACCCGACTGGAACGCTTAGCCAGCTTTGAAAAACATATCGAAGGGGTGGAAACAGCTAATCTGGGGATTTTAGCCCATTATTTAGCCGAACTGCAAGCCACGTCAATGGACTCTCTCACGTTTGTTTGCAACCCTTATCCCGTAGAAGAAGACCCCACGAACTCCACCCCGAAACCCTTCCCCATGGGTTCCCTGGGACTTGCGCCGATCCGCCAGGATGGTCAAACGATTGGGGTATTAGAAAATGCTAGGGTTACCGGCGATCGCCTGTGGACGGCAGGGGAGGAGAACTTTATCCGGTCCCTTGCGGACTTGGCTGCCGTGACCCTGCAAGCCGAAAAACGACAAAGGGCCGATCGCCAGCGTCAGATGACAGAGGAAACGTTAGCTTTAGCCTTTCGCGCTTGTCCCGATGCAGTCGCCATTCTGTCTGTGCCCGATTTTCGCTATGTCCAAGTCAACGATAGCTTTTGTGAGCAACGGGGATATAATCGAGGGGAAATTATCGGAAAAACGGCCCAAGAACTGAATTTTTTTGTCAACTTAAACGATTTAACTCAGTTAACCATAGAGTGTCAAAACCAGGGCAACTTCCCTAACTTAGAAAGCCAAATTCGTACTAAAAATGGGGAGATCAAAACTCTATTAATCTGCGCCGAATCCATTAATTTAAATGGAAATTCTGGGATTTTGGCCTTTAGCAAAGATATCACCGAGCGCGAACGAAGTCGAATCGCGATCGAACAACAATTACATCGCAGTAACTTATTGCGCGAAATCACCGATCGCATCCGCAGCAAAATCGAAACTCAGCATATTTTTGAAACAGCGGCAACCGCTATCGGGCGGGCATTTCAAGTCTGTCGCTGCTTGATTCACTCCTACATCCCCCAACCCGTTCCCACGGTTCCAGTCATTGGCGAATATTTAAGCCCGGGTCATCCCTCCCTCAAATCCCTAAGCATTACCCTAGCTGACAATCCGTACTTGAAACGGGTGATTTCCCGGGAACGAGCGATCGCTTGTGAGGACCTCCAAGCTGAACCCTTCTGGGCTAGGAGGAATTCTATTCAACAATCCATCCCCATTCAGTCCATACTGGGGGTGGGAATTTTTTATCAAGGCAAAGCTAATGGAATTATCAGCTTGCATCAGTGCGATCAGCCTCGGGAGTGGACCAGGGAAGAAACCGAACTACTAGAGGCGATCGCCGCTCAACTTGGCATTGCGATCGCCCAAGCGCAACTGTGGGACAATGAAAAACAAACCCGGATGGCCTTTGAACACCAAAATATCCAGTTACAACGGGAAATTGCCGAACGCAGGCTAGCTCAAAAAGCCCTCAAACAAAGCGAACAGAAATATCGCGCCCTTGTCAATACCTCACAAGATGTGATTTGGTCCATAAACTCTCGGGGATGCTATACTTTTGTTAATCCGGCGGTGGAAAAAATTTATGGCTATACACCCGCTCAAATTATCGGGCACAAATTCCCTCAATTTGTGTCCCTGAAACGCCGGGAGGTTGATCGCAAGGCACTGCGCCAGGTGTTACGGGAAGGAAAACCCCTCCTTCAGTATGAAACCATCCATCAGCGTCAAGACGGTAAAGAGATATATGTACTGGTCAACGCGATCCCCTTACGAGACTCCGAAGGTCGGATTAAAGGCGCAACAGGAACCACCGTCGAAATTACGGAACGCCGACAGCAGGAAGAAGCCCTGCGCGCAATGGTAGAAGGTAGCGCGGCCAGCACAGGAACCGAATACTTCCGGGCCTGTGTTCGGTCCCTTGCTAACGTTCTGCAAGTCAAATATGCCCTGCTTGTTGAATGCACCAGTCAGAGTCATCAAATGGTACGTTCTCTGGCCTTTTGGACCGGAACCGGCTGGAGTGAAACAATTGAGTACCCCCTGGAAGGAACCCCTTGTGAGAACGCCCTGAAAACGCGCCAAGCCTGCTATTATCCCCAAGCTGTCCAACAGCTATTTCCGAGGGATTTGGACTTAAAAACCCTCAATGCCGAGAGTTATATCGGCATTCCCATCCAAACCGCCACCGGTCATATTTTAGGACACTTGGCGATCCTCGACGTTAAGCCGATGTTCGCAACGGCTCACACTGAATCAATTTTAAAACTTTTTGCCGATCGCGCTGCTACGGAAATTCAACGACTCAAATCCGAGCAAGCCTTGCAACATAGTGAGCAAAGATTTCGAGCCATTTTTAATTCCATGTTCCAATTTATCGGCTTACTCAATCCCGATGGCACTGTGCTAGAACTGAATCAAACAGCCCTCAACTTTATCGGGTTGGAACAAGCACAGGTAGTGGGTCAGCCCTTGTGGACACTGCCTTGGTGGAACCGTTCGGTAGCGCTGCAACAGCAACTGATGGAGGCGACCTCTTTGGCCTCTAAAGGGGAATTTATCCGGTATCAAGTCGAGGCCACGGGGGCAACAGGGGTCACCCTCGCCCTTGACTTCTCCCTTAAACCCGTCTTTAATGACCAGTCTGAGGTAATCTTGCTGATTCCCGAGGGACGAGATATCAGCGATCGCGTTTCTGCTCAAGTCCAGTTACAACGGACCACTGAACGCCTGAAATATTTGCTCAGTTCTAGTCCGGCAATTATTTATAGTGCGGAAGTTTTCGGCAGCTTTCGCACCACCTTTATCAGTGAAAATGTGGAAACGATTTTGGGATATAAAGTGCGAGACTTTTTAGAAAACTCTAATTTTTGGGCGGATCGAATTCATCCAGAAGACCGCGATCGCGTCCTGGAAAAATTACCCCTCCGGTTAGGACAAGGCTTTCATTCCGAGGAATATCGGTTTCTTCATGCAGACGGAACCTATCGCTGGTTTGACGATCGCATCCAGTTAGTGCGAGATCAAAGCGGAAATCCTCGGGAGTGCGTGGGGTATTGGATCGATATCACCGAGCGCAAAATCGCACAAGAGGCATTCCAGGCTAGTCAGCGCCGTTATCAAACCTTAGCAGAAACCTCCCCAGTCTGTATTTTCCACACCGATGCTCAAGGCCACTGTCTATACGTTAATCAAAAGTGGAGTCAGATCACCGGACTACCTCTGGCAGAAGCGACGGGAAACGGTTGGACGAGTAGTCTACATCCAGAAGACCGCGATCGCGTCTTTGAGGAGTGGAATCGGGCGGCAAGGGAGGGAGTCTCCTTTAAGTCCGAGTATCGGTTCTGGCGTCCAGATGGAGAAATTACCTGGGTCATCGGTCAGGCGATCGCAGAAACCAACCCCGATGGCACGATTAAAGGCTACATCGGCACAATTTCCGATATTAGTGAGCGTAAACTCGCCGAAGATGACCTCTTAGAACAGTCGGAACGCGATCGCGCCATTTTTACCCTGTTCCAGCGAATGCGCCAAACCTTGAAACTCGACCAGATTTTTGCCGCTACAACCGAGGACTTACGGCAACTCCTAGAGAGCGATCGCGTCTTAGTATATCGCTGCCCTCCTGAACCCAACATGACCTCAGTCTGGGAGTCCGTGGGTCAGGACTGGATGCCCTTAATGCCATCGCCCGACCCGAACTCACCCCCGGAACTGAGCAGTCCGTGGCGGGCAGATGCTGAAGCTGCCCTCACATCCTGGAAATCCACCCTAGAATCCCGAAAACAGGGCGACTGCGGCCCGGAACCCTTGTATCCCCACCCCTCGAATTTGCCTTGTCTGGTTGCGGAAAACATTGAGGGGGCGGATTTGAACCCCGAGGAACTCCAACATCTCCATCAACTACAAGCAAGCGCTTATCTGATTGCCCCTATTTTTACTCGCACTCAACTGTGGGGACTGTTGGCAATTTATCAAAATAGCGGTCCTCGCCATTGGAAACAAGCAGACCTGAATATTGCCATTCAAATTGCCACTCAACTCGGAGTGGCCTTGCAGCAGGCTCAACTGCTCGAACGAACTCAAAAACAAGCCGAAGCCCTTCAAAAAGCCGCCCTAGCAGCGGATACCGCCAACCGCGCCAAAAGCGAATTTCTCGCCAATATGAGCCACGAGCTCCGGACCCCCCTCAACGCTATCCTCGGGTTTTCCCAAGTCATGACCCGCGATCGCTCCCTCAATACCCAACAAGCGGAACAATTACGGATTATCAATCGGGCTGGAGAACACCTGTTAGATTTAATTAATGACATCCTAGAAATGTCGAAAATTGAAGCAGGGCGCACCAGCTTTTATGAAACCAGCTTCGATCTACTGGAGTTGTTAGAAAGCCTAAAAACCATGCTGCGACCCAAAGCAAAATCTAAAGGGTTACAGCTTGATTTTGAGGTGGACCCCCAGGTGCCCCCGCATATCAAAACCGATGAAGCAAAGCTGCGACAGGTGTTAATTAATATGTTGGGAAATGCGATTAAATTTACCCAAACCGGGGGGATCTATCTACGGGTTTGGAGAGGGATTGTGGACCGAAACCCGGAACCGGAAATATCCCACAGCGACTGTCTTTCAAAACTTTACTTTGAAATCGAAGACACAGGGCCAGGAATTGCTACCCACGAAATGCACCGCCTATTTGAACCTTTTGGACAAACCGAAACCGGGCTGAAATCCGGGCAAGGCACGGGACTGGGGTTACCGATCAGTAAAAAATTTGTGGAACTGATGGGGGGAGACATTCACGTTCGGAGCACCCCGGGTCAAGGAACAGTGTTTTCCTTTGATGTGAACCTCCGCCAAGCTGAAGCCGTGGAGGTTCCTAAGCGGGAGTCTAGACCCCAGGCAGTCGCCTTAGCACCGGATCAACCGGAATGTCGGATTTTAGCCGTGGATGATGTCTTTGAAAGCCGTTTGTTGCTGATCACCCTGTTTTCCAAACTGGGTTTTTCCGTGCGCGAGGCAGCCAGCGGTCGTGAAGCCCTGGAAATCTGGGAAAATTGGGACCCGCACTTAATTTGGATGGATATGAGAATGCCTGACATCGATGGATATCAAGCTACAAAGTACATTAAATCCACGGCTAAAGGTCAAGACACCGTGGTGATCGCGTTAACCGCCAGCGCCTTTGCGGAAGACCGCCAACTTGTCCTCGCTGCCGGATGTAATGACTTTATTCACAAACCTTTTCGCGCAGAAGAGTTACTCTCCAAGGTCTACGAGCATCTAGGGGTACGATATATTTATGATGAGCCATTAGAGTGCGACTTTGACAACACTCGGCAAGGTTTGATGGAGGATTCACCCTTTACCCTGACTTCCCAATCCTTCCAAGTCATGCCCCCAGATTGGGTGGTCCGTGTTTATGCGGCAGCCTGCCAATGTAGTGATGATATGATTTTAGAGCTAATTGTGGAAATTCCGCCGGAGAATGCTGCTCTTGAAAAGGCACTGACAGAGTTGGCAAATGACTTTCAATTTGAAACAATTATGGCACTTACTCACCCGGTAAAATTATGAATTCACTCTTACTCAATCCGATTCAAAAAGATATTCTAATTGTTGATGATACCCCGATTAACTTAAGAGTTTTAGCAAAAATACTCGGCGATCAGGGATATAAAGTCCGAAAAGCCCTGAATGGGCCCCTTGCTCTGACCGCTTGTCAAAACGTCTTGCCAGACGTCATTTTGTTAGATATTATGATGCCAGAAATGGATGGTTATGAAGTCTGTCAACGGCTGAAATCTGATGAAAAAACCCAGGATATCCCGATTATCTTTATCAGCGCCCTGGAGGATGAATGGGATAAAATTAAAGCGTTTAAAAGTGGCGGGAATGACTATATTAGTAAGCCTTTCCAAATAGAAGAAGTTCTCGCGCGAGTTCAACATCACCTAACCCTTCAACAACTCAAACACCAACTTCAAGCCCAAAATGTCGAATTACAAAACTTAAAGGCTCAACTCCTGCGGTCCCATACGGAACTTGAGCAATTCGCTTATGTCGCTTCCCATGATTTACACTCTCCCCTCCAAGCGATTATTAGGAATGCGGATCTACTCACCTGGAAATATGAAAACCAACTCCGGGGGGATGGCGATCGCCATTTTACCGAAATTATCGAGGCTACAGGTCGCATGACCAAACTGATTCAAGACCTACTTTCTTCCTCTAAAATTGGCCTACTTTCTTCTAATTTTGAATCAATAGATTCTAATTTTCTGGTAGAAGAAGCTATTGCTAATTTGAGTGCAGATATTTCTAGAATAGGGGCAGTAATTACCCATTCATCCCTGCCTACAGTGAGTGGAAATGAGCAACAATTAATCCAGCTTTTTCAAAATTTGATTGCCAACGCTATCAAGTTTAAAATTCCCGATGTTGCTCCAATTATCGAAATTTCCTGTAATCTAAACAATTCTGAAGAATGGCAGTTTGAAATCCGAGATAACGGGATTGGTATTGAATCCGAACAGGGCGATCGCATTTTTGACCCCTTTTATCGCCTACATTCCTCTGATGACTATCCGGGGACCGGCATGGGCTTAACGCAATGCAAAAAAATTGTCGAACGTCACGGGGGAAAACTCTGGTTTACTTCCCTCAAAGGGAATGGGACCTCATTTCATTTTACTCTACCTCCGCTAAAATCGTGAATCCTCCCAGGCGATCGCCCTCTCTGATTCCTGGAACAGTTCTCATTGATTTTTACCTTTCCCCCTTAAACTTATACCCTCTAACCCTTAAGGAAGGATAAGTTTTTAGTTCCGTCCTCTGGGTGGCTTAATCTCTGTAAAATAGGGAGAAAAAAAGAAGTATTCAGCCGGTATGAAGCAAAAAACAATAATTATAGGTGTTTTATCCCCGGACAAATCTCGCCAAAGTGTACTGAATTCAACAGGTTTCAAGAAACCTGCATCCGATGTTAATCTTGCCCCTGAGGGGCAAGATTAACCCATACCCGGGCTGCAAAAATTATGAATGACCCATTAACTCCTCCCTGTAAAGGAAACATTCTGTTAGTAGATGACACTCCGGATAATTTGCGCGTTTTATCCTCCATTTTGACCAAACATGGCTATTATCTCCGTAAAGCCTTGAATGGAGAAATGGCTATCACGGCTGCCAATGCCTTAATCCCTGATTTAATTCTCCTGGATATTAATATGCCCTCTATGAATGGGTATGAAGTCTGTTCAGCTTTAAAATCTTCAGAAAAAACCCGATCTATTCCTATTATTTTTATCAGTATTTTAGACGATGTTTTGGATAAAGTAAAAGCCTTTCAAGTGGGCGGAGTCGATTATATTACTAAACCCTTTCAATTAGAGGAAGTTATCGCCCGTATCGAAAATCAACTCAGCATTCAGCGGTTGCAACACCAACTTTACGAACAAAACTGCCTCCTGGAAAAACAAAATGCCTTACTTCTACGGGAGATTGAAAACCACCGAAAAGCTGAAGAATCTTTACAAAAAGCAAACCAAAAATTACACCAACTAGCCTGGATTGACGGATTAACACAAGTTTCAAACCGTCGGCAATTTGATGAACATTTACAACAACAATGGGACCGTTTACTCCGAGAACATCATCCTTTATCCTTAATTTTATGCGATATCGACTATTTCAAATCTTATAACGATACTTATGGTCATCCCGCCGGAGATGAATGTTTAAAGCAGGTTGCCCAAGCTATTTGTCATGCCGTTAAACCGCCTGTGAATTTAGTCGCCCGTTATGGAGGAGAAGAATTTGCCGCTATTCTTCCTCATACCAGCAACAAGGGAGCCTTGTCAGTTGCCCGGACTATTCAGCGGCAAATACAACAGCTTCAAATCGAACATTCTGCGTCGGATATCTGCAAATTTATTACAATTAGTTTAGGAATTTGTACGGTGATTCCTAGCTTAGAAACGGCCCTAGACTTTCTAATTTTGAGTGCAGATAAAGCCCTTTATCACGCCAAACAAACCGGCAGAAATTGCTATTGTTCTTACTTGCCTCACACCGAGGGGGAATCCTTCCAATGTGAATATAGTATTAAAGGTAAGGCATTTAAAAAAAGTAAGCCTAGGCTGTAAAAATTGGAGTTTTAGCATTTCTGTGGGGTAAAATTTAGAGGAGAATATTTAATGATTGTAAGTTTTTTAAGTCTGTTAAAACTAATTTTAAATAACAGGTTTAAGTTCAAACTTAATAGGATAAAAAGCCCTACTTATTCCCGTAGTGGCAACTCATTTCCCTTCGATAATCTAGGTTTTTTAAGTTTTTATAAATTGCTGGAATAATTAAAACTTGGTCTACACCGAAACTTAGTTGTTTTTTATTTGGAAAATAAGTAATGATTTTTATAAAAATGTGATACAATTAAGAAATTTACTAAGTTCAATTTTTTAGAGGAATCAAGGACTTATAAACCAATGAATCAAAATAAAATAAGTGTCGAAACCGCCGATATTCTTATTGTTGACGATACCCCGGCTAATCTCCGGCTTTTGTCCATAATCCTCACTACAGAGGGCTACAATGTGCGTAAAGCTATCTCCCCTCATCTAGCAATAAAGGCTGTAGAACTAAATTTACCAGACTTAATTGTACTAGATATCAATATGCCTGAGATGAATGGATATGAAGTCTGTGAACAGCTTAAGGCAAATCAGAGAACCCGAGGAATTCCCATCATTTTTATTAGTGCGCTGGATGATGCTTTTGATAAAATAAAAGCTTTTGAAGTGGGGGGGGCTGATTATATTACTAAACCCTTTCAAGAAGCTGAAGTTCTAGTCCGCGTCGAACATCAATTAAAGTTGAGATCGCTCCAAATACAACTTTTAAATAAAAATCAAGTTCTAGAAAATGCTTTAACTGACCTTAAAAAAGTACAAAATCAATTGATTCAAAATGAAAAAATGGTTAGTTTGGGTCAACTTGTGGCGGGAGTATGTCATGAGATAAATAATCCTGTTAATTTCATTTCGGGAAATATTTCTTATGTTAAAAAGTATAGTGAAAATTTGTTAAAATTACTTTCTTTATATCGTCAGTCATTAAAACCTATTTCAGAAGAGATTCAAGAATTTGAAGAAGAATTTGAGATTGAATTTCTAGTAGAAGATTTTCCCAAATTGGTCGTATCAATGCAAGGGGGAACCGACCGGATCCGAACCATTGTAGAAGCGCTCCGCAATTTCTCTAGACTGGATGAAGCGGAACTCAAAACGGTAGACCTCTATGAAGGATTAGACAGCACTTTAATGATGTTGGCACATCGCCTAGAAAAGAAGGGAGATCGCCCAGGGATTACGGTCATCAAAAACTATACTCAACTGCCCTTAGTCCGTTGCTATGCCGCCCAAATTAATCAGGTATTTATGAATTTGCTCAGTAATGCGATCGATGCCGTGGGGTCAGGCGATCGCCGCCCCCTCCAAAACTCGGATCAGCCGCGACTGCCCCAGGAAAAATCTTTTCTCCCCACCATCTGGATTAACACCGCACGCCCTACAGAAAATACCGTGACTATCTCCATCGCCGATAATGGCCCAGGAATGACCCCAGAATTTCAACAGCAAGTTTTCGACCCATTTTTTACGACCAAAGAAGTTGGATATGGCACGGGTTTAGGATTGTCAATTTCTTACCAAATTGTAGTAGAAGGACATCAAGGCACCCTTGATTGCGAAAGTTTGCCCGGAACTGGAACAACTTTTACCCTCGGACTGCCGATTCAATTTCATCAAGACACTCCAAAATAGTGGGGACTTTCCCCCTTCCTCCAAATTGTCGGCGTGAGTTACAGAAACATCAGCCCATAAAATCTTGAGCCTAAAATTCCACCCTACGGAAAATTTTTTTAGTTTCATTCCAGCCAAATCAGCGTACAATATATACTGGAAGCAGTTCCCAGAAGGGATTGGGTAACCATCATGCAAGTTTTATTTAAAATCGTTCGACAAAGCCAAAATAGTGGCCCTCGCATCCAGACCTATCAACTCGATGTAGAACCGGGGAATACCATCCTTGATTGTCTCAATCGGATTAAATGGGAGCAAGACGGAACCCTCGCCTTTCGTAAAAATTGTCGTAACACCATTTGCGGCAGTTGCTCAATGAGAATTAATGGCCGTTCCGCCCTTGCCTGTAAGGAGAATATTGGCGCTGAAGTGGACCGACTGAACCACATCTCGGAACTTAGCACAGAAAGCGACTCCGCCACCCTGGATCGGACACAAACTCAAGACTCGGCGCTCAATGCGTTACCCGGTGCGCCACCGAGGGCAGCCACCCCAGGGTCCCTGCCAGAAATTACCATTGCGCCAATGGGTAATATGCCCGTGATCAAGGATCTGGTGGTAGATATGAAAAGTTTCTGGAACAATCTCGAAGCTGTTGATCCCTATGTGAGTACCGGCGCACGGAAAATCCCCGAACGAGAATTTCTCCAAACTCCAGAAGAGCGATCGCGCCTCGAAGAAAGCGGCAATTGCATCCTCTGCGGGGCCTGCTATTCCGAGTGTAATGCCGTGGAAGTTAACCCGAAATTTGTCGGTCCCCACGCCCTCGCCAAAGCCTATCGCATGGTGGAAGACGACCGCGATGCCCAAACAGAATCCCGCTTAGAAAAATACAGTCAAGGCACTTCGGGGGTGTGGGGTTGTACCCGCTGCTTTTACTGTAATTCCGTTTGTCCGATGGGAGTCGAACCTATGGATAAAATCGGTAAAATTAAGGACGAAATACTCGATCGCAATGATGATCAAGCCAGCCGTCCTATCCGTCATCGCAAAGTTTTGATCGATCTCGTCAAAAAAGGCGGCTGGATAGATGAACGCAAATTTGCCGTGATGGTCGTGGGTAATTTCTTCCGAGATATCAAAGGATTATTAAGCCTTGCCCCCGTCGGAATCCAATCTATCAAACGCGGCAAATTTCCCCTAAAATTTGAACCCTCCCAAGGCACCGACGAAGTGCGATCGCTGATAGAATCGGTTCAAGAACTCGAATCCAAATCCTTAAAAACTCCTAAAGAATAACCCCTATGACTGATGAAAAAAACACCCCAACCCCACCCCCAGTTGAGGACTTGCCCACCGAACCCGAACCTGCTTTTGGCTGGACTGCATATGCCGAACGCATCAATGGTCGAGTTGCCATGATTGCTTTTGTCTCCTTGCTCTTACTAGAATTCTTCACCCATCAAGACCTCTTGACCTGGTTAGGATTGCGATAATTTAACCCGGGGTGAAGGCACAAGTTTAGCGTCTTGACTTCAGTCGTTATCCCCAGGCCCGGGCGGGAGTTTAACCCCCCGTCCGTGCCGGTTATGGCTAGGTACTCAAATTTATGAAAATTCAGATTGAAACTTTTACAGTACATAAACGGTTTGCCCTCACAATTAGTCGCGGAACCACAGCTCAAACCACTAATATTTGGGTAAAAATTGAATCGGAAGGCATCACCGGATGGGGGGAAGCCTCGCCTTTTTCGGCAGGGGGTACACCCCAAACCACCCCGGAAATTCTAGCCGCATTGCAGGAAGTGACACCGCAACTCGAAAGGTTCAGTCCCCTCGATCGCCAGGAAATTGAAGCGTTCTTGACCCCTCTCACAAAACAGGGTAAATTCCCGTCGGCTGCCCAAGCCGGATTAGATGTCGCCTTACATGATTGGTTAGGCAAAAAAGTCGGACTCCCCCTGTGGCAATTGTGGGGACTCGACTGCGCTCAAATTGTACCCACATCGCTCACTATTGGTATCAGTAGTCCAGAGGCGGCCCGAACCCGCGTTCGACATTGGTTTAATTTAGACTCAGACCCTGCCGAAACCGGGGCAGTCCCCTCAAACCAAGGCTGTGCCATTAAGGTAAAATTAGGAAGTCCCGCAGGAGTTAGCGCCGATCGCGCCATGTTCTTAGCAGTACAAGGGGAAGCCCCCGCCGGTTCAGCCTTTAGCGTCGATGCCAATGGCGGATGGACCCTAGAGGAGGCAGTCGGCATGAGTCACTGGTTGAACAGTCGAGGGGTCAAGTATTTAGAACAACCCTTGCCCGTATCAGCCCTCGATGAACTGCGGCATCTATACCAGGAATCCCCCTTGCCGATTTTCGTGGATGAAAGCTGCTTTACCTGTGCCGATATTATCCCCTTAGCCGATCGGGTACATGGAATTAATATTAAACTAATGAAATGTGGGGGATTAACGGAAGCCATGCGGATGATTCACACCGCCAATGCCTGCGGATTGCAGGTGATGTTTGGGTGTTATTCCGATAGTGCTCTGGCAAATACCGCCCTATCTCACCTTTCACCTTTAGCGGACTATCTGGATTTAGACAGTCATCTGAATTTAATGGACGATCCGTTTACGGGGGCGACTGTCCGCAGAGGACGTCTGCTGCCCAACGATCTATCGGGTTTAGGAGTAGAACGTCGTGCGTAGTATAACAGCTAATCATCGAGTCGCAATTCTTCAACATCAAGGCATTTTCGGCCCGACTGGGAAAACCGGATTAACGTTGTTGCGATACAGCCAAGCAAATATAGTGGCCGTCATCGATCGCGAATCCGCAGGGCGATCGCTAATTGAACTCACCGGTATTCCCCGGGATGTACCCATTGTCGCGTCGGTAGATGCCGCCTTAGAGATGAATCCGGATGTCTTGGCCGTCGGAATTGCACCCCCAGGCGGTGCATTACCTCCAGAGTGGTTTGATGAAATCCGTAATGCGATCGCCGCTGGATTATCGATTGTGAATGGGTTGCATACCCCCTTAGACAATCATCCCGAACTCCCGTTTCCTTTACGGGAGGGACAGTGGATTTGGGATGTGAGGCAAGAACCCCCTGGACTCAAAATTGGCAGTGCTCAAGCGGCTAAACTGGCTTGTCGCCGGGTGTTGACCGTAGGGACAGATATGGCGATCGGAAAAATGTCTACCTGTTTAGAAATCCATCACCTCGCTAAACAGCGCGGGTTACGATCGCACTTTGTAGCCACGGGTCAAGCAGGGTTGATGATTGCGGGTACAGGGGTAGCCCTGGATGCGGTGCGCGTAGACTTTGCTGCCGGTGCCGTGGAACAAGCCGTTATGCAATCTGCAACGGATTGCGATTTGATGTTGGTGGAGGGACAAGGTTCCCTATTCCATCCCGGTTCCACCGCCACTTTACCCTTGTTACGGGGCAGTCAACCGACTCACTTAGTTCTGGTTCATCGGGTTGGACAAACTCACATTAAAAATCATCCTCATGTGCCGATTCCCGCATTATCTGAGGCGATCGCCCTGTATGAAAGGGTTGCTAGTGCCGCAGGGGCTTTGACTCCATCCCGAGTGGTAGCAGTCGCCCTCAATTCTCGGGACGTAGATGAAGCCGCCTCTCGGGATGCGATTGGGCAAATTGAAGCTGAAACCGGACTCCCTTGCACGGATCCCGTGCGTTTCGGCCCCCAGAAGTTGCTGGATGCTATTTTAGCCTCTTAATTCTCGGAAAAATCTCCCTTGGCGACCCCTGTTGTCCCGTCAGATTCCTGGCGTTAAAAACCCGATAGAGAGGGGGTGTAAATCTATCTTGCGAGGGATTTACACCGTTTACCCCGGGGATAAACTATTGCGAATTACGACTCCCTAGGGCGATCGCTCCTCTGTACCCCCCTCAGGACTGCAAAAAAATCATTCAGAAGGAGAGGGGAGAAAATTTATCGAGAAATTAGGACACAGGTTTAATCCTGTAAAGATAGATACGATCGCCTAAAAATTCAACTTCAGCCTAGGGATATATTGAGAAGAACTCATAAACCCAACCAGAGAAAGATTTCAGCCGATTTGTTCGTGGGTTATATTTTGACTAGCCCTGGGAATACGCTTTCTTTTAAGGAAATCTTGATCGGGTTTTTCGTTCGGATTAAGACCCTCCAAAATTCCCCTAAATATCTCTAAGGGTCACAGTTCCCGGAAAGGGTTACCCCCTCGCGGGAAACTAGGGCCAGAAAAGGGGAGTTCGTGGAGAAATTGAGGGGCGATGGAAAATCCAACTACCCTCCCCGAATTTAGTCGAATGGACTAAATTTTTCCAAAGCAATCCAGGGAAATCGATAAATCCAAGTTGGCTTTTAGAAAAATTTTTTTTAAAGGTTTCAAGACCGCTATATTGGCGAAATAATCTTAAACATACCGAGTTAAAAAAGATGAATGAACTTCACAATTTTTTAAAACCTACCACTCCCGCCACCCTCTCGGGCGTAGGTTCCATCGACTTAAACTCTTCCCAGCATACGGAGAGTCCGGCCTATCAGTCCCCGCTGAGGTCCGAACAAAACCTTTCTACCAGCGACCTTCTTTTAGTGCCGATCTCCTTTGCTGCCATCGTGTGGGTAGTGCTGTTTATTATGCACTTTAATTTTTGGAAATCAGTACGAAATCGCCTCGGTCATCTACCCTCCGTGAGTCAATTACCCTGCACCAATTGTAAATACTTTAAAAATAATCCTTATCTGAAATGTGCCGTCCAACCGGATAGAGTCCTGCGTACAGAAGCTACGGAATGTCCCGATTACTGTGGCAATGATGAAGTTATGACTCATTAAAAAAAATCAGGAAAAATTCAAAATTTTTCACCCTTAATTTTGTCGCTTTCTAGGTTCTTTATAGCACATCTAAATTATTAGCTTAATCGGAAATAGGTCAACCTGAACCCAGGTCAAAGCCCCGTCCCGGAAGTATCCAAATTTATTTAGATGTGCTATTGTGACCTTAGCCGCGGTCCCTGAGAGGGTCCAAGGGTAGTTTCGCTCTTTAATTATTTCAGCGATCGCTAACCCCAATCAATAATTGAGGTTAGCGGTAGTTAGACTAAATTTCCCACCAGATGTACCGTATAGGTGCATCTAGTGTGATTCACGAATGGTGAGAAGATCGCAGCTTTAGCAGCTTGCTTACCACCACTTACGATTCCCGTCTTCATCGGTTCGTGCTTGTCGAATAACATCGGAAATTTCTTCGGCATCTTTGACATGATGAAGAGCTTCTTGATTGCCCTCTTCATCTTCCACGATAAAATAGGTAGGAACCTGAATATGGTCTCCGGTAATATCTGGAGAATCTACGGCCAACTGTTTAGATTTCTCTTCAATGCTTTGGGGTTCATCGGCAATGCGATCGCCAGGATTAGCCGTTCTTCTTTTGTCAATACTCTTGTAGTCGCTCATAAAACCTCTTTGTTTTGTTCTGTTTACTGGATTATCTAGGTAAAAAAGAGTGGAAAATTTTCACAAATCTGGGAAAAATTTTGAAAAGGGAGTGAAAAAATAGCCCCTTTCACTTTTAAACTTAGCTCCCCTAACGGGGGAAAGTTCCTTTTCAATCGGAGACTCTCTCGGCTAAGGATTCGTGGGGAAATAGGGTGATATCACTTGAAATAGTTAGAATGCACCGACCCTTTACGCTCATTGTTAAATGATTAGATTAAGGCCCTAAAATGCCTTCTGGTGGCTGAATCCTCCGAAAATGACTATAATCTAATCCTATCTAGTAGCTAGGAAATTTTCATCTTTCTAAGGTTACATTTTTTGCTTTTACTCGCAAGTAAAGGTAGTCAAAGATTTGAAAAAAAAAGTGGTGAGACTACATGAGATAGATAACTTATCTCACTCCGGAGATAGACAAGCGCCCCCCAAACTCTCAGGGAATAGTCCCAATTCGGAGTGATAATTCGGGCTAAATTCTAAAACCTCCCCCCGCGCGACTTCCTAGTACAAAAGTACAAAAAGCTAAGTACGGGCTGCAAACTAGATAAAACCCCGTTTAAAGTTCCTACTGGGGTGCTATATACCTCATTTGACCGGCTGCTCCCTATCAGGAAATCACCCGGGTTATTAAATGAACAGGGTCCCAAGGGTTTATACTCAATCTGATTTTCCCAAGTCCTTAGAGGGAGCTTTAGCAGCGAAATAGATTGGAGGCTGGATACCCTTGGATTCAGATGTTTCTACTCCCCAAAAAAAAACAAGCCCCTTAATTGAAAGGGGCCTCTATGAGGTCCCCGGCTGAGGATACCCAATTGACTCTACTCTGTGGCGATTCAAAAAAGGCGGCTGTTCCCTTTTGGTTACCCATAAGGGTTCCGCTCAAAAGGGATGCTGGTCGGACTCAGGTGACAATCGCAGTGTGTTGAGCGTATTGAAAAAAGGGCTGTGGTTTCAGTTACAACGAGGATTGAGAAAAGCAAAATTTGTCAAGTAGAGTATTGCCCGTTTGAAAAATTCCCGGGGTTCTGCTCTGGCAAAAAGCAGATTCCAATGGCTGATCGCTAGTTTGCGGCAGTTCCGGAAACTCGAAGGATACCGCAAAATTGGCTAACACTAAACATATGGCTAGACTAAAGAAGGCTCGGCACTTTCGCAGCTCTTTATCGAGTTCATCTACCATGATTCTAGCTCCCTAACTGTTCTAATCCTTATAAAACACGCTCTACCGTGAACGATTGAGGAATGGGCCTTGTTTAGCCGCCAGAAGGCGGGGTCATAGATCCCACTTAATACATTATGCAAATTTTTCTATAAATTTGATACTACAGAAAATATATCCTTAATTTATCGCCAAATCCTCTCCCTTTGGGATGAAATATTATAGAAACCTCTTTGGGGAAGGCAGAGGGGGAGACGAACCCCGGAAACCCTTTGTGAGTAAACAGTGGAGCCGCTACCCGTTCCCGATCGCCCATAGAAAGAATACCTTACCCCCTAGAGGGTCGATCCCAAGTGCTGGGGCTAAGAAACCGGGTCGTAATCCCCGTGGGGATCAATTCACTCCTTTTTTTCACCAATAGTTCGGAGCCTATCCCCCTACCATGGCGGGAGTAATCCAAATTGGGTAGACGCTACAAAATCAACCTTCTAATCCTACTTTTTCTCCATTGCACACAGCAAAAAAGCCTGAAGAATGAACGGCTACCCTTCAGGCACTATGCTAATCTAAAATGATTGGTCTCGATTTTCGGGATGAATTAGGGCAGGTTGACTAACTTGAGAGTCAAATTTCCCACACTTTAGGGGCAATGATTCCAGGATATTTAAAGGGCTTATAGAGGGTTTTCGGTAATGAATTGACTTATCTGATAATCAAGCTAGTATCTTGCTCGCTCAGGTTAAGGGGCTAACTAGAAATGCTACCCTCTAAGCTGATGCCAACGCCCGCCTTTAAGACTGGAGCTCAATCTACCGAATACCGCTATTTTTATGGGGAATGACTATCTTCCACTTCTGGAGCTATTGGGTCCGCGACGATTTCCTGATTCATTCCGATTATTGCCCCCAGGGTTCTGGTTGTTTTGGCGATGCTGTTGCATCAATTGGGCAAACTGCTGCCGTTGTTCTGGGGTGAGGATGTTGCGGATTGCTAACATTTGCTCGAACTGCATTTCTCCAATTTGTTGCCGCGCCCGCAGAATTTGATTGTGTTGATTCCGCAGGTCTCTATCGCTGGTACTACCCGTCATCATTTCCCTCATGCGCTCCATACTTTGACGTATTTCCTCGTGATTAGCTTGCATTTCAGGTTCGTAGCGTTCGCGAATAGTTTGGATTTCTTGCTGTTGTTCAGATGTAAGATTTAATTGTTCGAGCCAGCCCTTTTTTCCGGCCCATTGATCGCCCCCTCTAGAACCCCGGCCCGGATTGTTTGGCCCTGGGTTTTGGGTAAGGGTTTGCTCTTCCCAGGTGGGAAGCGGTGCGGCATAGGTGGCCGTGGTAGTTCCCAGGGCAAGCATTAACGCAGCTAACAGAGAAAAACGAGAATTAAACATCATTAAAGCCTCACTTAGTTTGCAATAAATTATGGAGTTATAGGTAAAACATTAAACACAATCGAGTCTGTAAATGTTCCCTATTTTTTGTAAACTCTTCAGGTTTAGAAACCTTATTTTGGTTTATTTAAATCCTAAATAAAGTTGCTAATTTTTAACTGTTAGGGATTCCCTTCTTCGGGAAGAAGCCAATTAGGGGAAGAATCCAGCATTTTATCTTCTAATACACCATTCCAGGTATATTCCATGAAGGCTTCTATTTGAGCTAATTCGGGGGCAGAAGAGGAAGAGGGTTGCCAGGGTTTCATCCCAAAAAAAGCGAGGGCGAAACTCCCCGCAATTGAGGGGAAAATTAGCCAGAGAAGTCGATGTGATTTTCGTCTGGTCGCCCGGGCGTGATCGCCGGCTACGGCTGCTAAAATTCGCTCCTCTAACTGCGGGGATGCCGGGGGAATTTCCGGACGGTATTGATGTAAAAAATCTACGAGACAGTCGGGTTTTTCTGGGTGTTGATTCATAGTTGCACTCCTTCTGATTCCAGAAATTTTCGCATAGATGCTCGGGCATGAAACAAGCGGGATTTCACCGTTCCTACGGGGATGTTCATAATTTGCGCGACCTCCTTTTGTGGGAGATCTTCGAGATCGTGAAGGACTAACACCGCACGATGCTCGAAACTCAAACCTTCAAGTCCGCGTTGCACTAAATCTTGATAATGTAAGTGCATCCAATCGGGGGTCTGGGACTGGGGAGGGCAGTCGCTGCTGGTGCCCTCTTGTAACAATGCCTTGGACCGCTGGTGTTGCACCTGTTCTTTGGCAAAACCTTGGCGGCGATCCGTAGCTACATTCCAGGTAATCCGATACAGCCAAGTTGAGAAGTGGGCGGGTTGCCGGAGTTTCGGCAATCCTTTCCATACTTTTAAAAAAACCTCCTGTACCAAATCGTCGATTTCCGTTGCACCACAGAGTTGGTATAGGGTTGAGCGCACTCGATGTTGATAGCGCCGGTAGAGCTGACCAAAACAGTCCTGGGACAAGAAGCGATCGCCGACGGGGGAATCCCTTTTTTGACAACACTTTATCAGGTCCGAATCTGATGGCTCCTTTGTAATGACCTTTGCTGACACGGTGAACACCTGTGGCTTTTTCCTCAAGGATTCTGGAATTCTGAAGGTTTAGACCCCGGGGTAAAATTAAAGGTTCACACAGGTGAGGATATTTAGGTAGACTGGGGAATTCGGAGGGTCAGGAGGGGCTGGGAATCACCCTGGACATGAGGAGCCCGGGAATGTCTGTAATCTGAGTCCGAACCCCCGATTAGGGAGTGGGTGTGTATCCGTAGCATTTTTGGGAACCCCCGAATAACTGCACTCCGGGTGGGGGACCAAATTTTTTACAACTGCGTCTAATTGACTTGAATTAAACAGCTTGTGTAAAAATTTAAATAAGGGCGGTTTCATGGAGAATTCTGAGCTAAACTAGACAGAGCAAAGAAATATTTTAATAAAAAATTAACGGTTAGAGTGACTGGGTAACTAGGACCGGAGGATCACACGGATGATATTTGTGCTTAAAAAACTCTATGGTAAAAAAGAAATCCAGTCCGCAATCGACGGATGCGTAAAGGCTCTGGATAGCCCAATCTCCCTTCTGGATGCAGAAGGGGGAGTCATTATGGGTGAGATGGAAGCAAGTTTCAGTAAATACCCGGTTGTGGTAAATGGGGAGTTGATCGGGTGGGTTTGTGGAGGAGAAAAAGTCTCCGCGATCGCTTCAATGATTTCTTGTTTAGCAACTCAGGAGGTGGAAAAAAAAGCGTTAGCGAAAGAAGTTTTAGGGAAGTATCGAGAGCTAACGCTTCTTTATAACATTTCTGAAAAAATTATTGGTAGTTTAGATATCAAAGAAGTGGCTTCGATTGTGCTAGAAGAAGCCCAACGATGCATTCAAGCCAGTAGTGGGGCCGTGATGTTGTGGAAGGAAGGGAGCGATCGCCTAGAGGCGATCGCCTCATTTGGTCCGTCAGGAGGCGACCTCAGCGATTTAGTCCAGAGTACAATCGTGGTAAATCGGTTTGTGGAGACGGGACGAGCAGAAATTTTCAACGATATTTTATCCGATATATCCTCCTTAGCAGGTCAAAATAGAGGACAACCCGACGATATGGCCTCCTTGATGTGTGTCCCCCTGAAGACTAAAGAAAAAATCATTGGGGCCATCTTGATCGCCAAGGTCGAATCCGTAGGCTATACTTCGGAAGACTTAAAATTGCTGGCCGCTTTAGCTTCCCAGGCCGCTAGCGCGATCGCAGCTTTAGCCCACGAAAACAAACTCAAAGAAAGCCGCAGACAGGCTATTTTATTTCGGTTAGCAACTCAGATCCGGCAGTCCCTGGAACTGAGCACTATTTTAGAAACGGCAGTAACAGAAATTCGCAACCTGTTACGGGTGGACCGCTGCTTGTTTGCCTGGTATAAACCCGGAAAGTCAGACATTAGCTTCTGGAACTCAACCGAACTGAGTGATCACCCCCTAGAACATTGCTCAGAAAAGTCGTTACGACCTCCTCAGGTTCACCTGGCTCACTTAACCCTACATACCTCGGACTATTGGCAAGTGATCAACGAAGCTAAACATCCCGCGTTGCTGAGTCTTTTAGGAGACTACGCCACGAGTGAAGTGGGGGGATTAGCGTCTAAACTATTGCAGATGGAGATTGTGCGGGTGGATGATGTCAGCGAATTAAGCGATTCAGTGATGCGGCAGTTTTTTTTAAAACAAGATGTCACCTCAATTTTGGCGGTTCCCATTGAGACGAGACTGGGAAAAATAGGGTTTGTGGCCTGTGCTAACAGTAACAAAATTCGGCCTTGGAATGATGATGAAATCGAACTGTTAGAAGCAGTGGGCAATCAACTGGCGATCGCCATTGATCAAGCGGAACTGTATCAACAAAGTCTCCACAGCGCCCAAGTTGCCCGAGAAAAAGCCGTAGAACTTGAAAAAACTCTGCTGGAATTACAGCAAACTGAGGCTCAATTGGTACAGAGCGAAAAAATGTCTGGACTCGGACAAATGGTGGCAGGAATTGCTCATGAAATTAATAACCCGGTTAATTTCATTCATGGGAACCTCGTTCATGTCAATAGCTATACTTTAGAACTCTTAACGGTTTTAAATTTGTATCAAAAATACTATCCCGAACCGATACCGGAATTGGAAGAGGCGATCTTAGAAATGGACGTCGAGTTTCTGATGGACGACTTACCAAAATTGCTCGCCAGTATGAAGGTAGGAACCGAGCGAATCCGGGGGATCGTGCAAAGTCTGCGAATCTTCTCTCGGGTCGATGAATCAGACATGAAGCGAGCCAACATTCAAGACGGAATTGACAGTACCTTAATGATTTTACAACACCGCTTAAATGCTCAAGCGGGACGGCCTCCAATCCAACTGGTTTATGAATATGGGGATCTTCCTCCAGTTGAGTGCTATCCAGGGCAACTGAATCAAGTTTTTATGAACCTGATCTCCAATGCGATCGATGCCCTGGAAGATGCAATGACCCCGGCGACTAAAGGCAAGGTTCAGACATTACCAACCCTATGGATTCGCACGGAACGGGTTGATTTTTCCGACTTCGATGGCGACTCCCGGGAAAATCCCGATTCTAATCGGGTTCGGATCACCATCGGCGACAACGGGAGTGGGATGACGGATACCGTACGCCGGCGACTTTTTGATCCATTTTTCACCACTAAAGCTGTTGGGAAAGGTACGGGTCTGGGTTTGTCTATTAGCTATCAGATTGTCGTCGAGAAACACCGAGGAAAATTAGAGTGCATTTCTCAAGCGGGTCAAGGAGCCGAATTTATCATTGAATTGCCAATTTCCCAATCCCAAAGCCTAGGTAGTGCCAGTTCCCTTGAGGGGAATGCAGTCGCGGTGGACCCTCAAACTGTCATCCATCATATCCAAAATTGCTAAAAGTGTTCTATTGGTTTATAGTAAAAGCTATGCGTCGCCAAAATTTCAGGGGTAAAGCATCTAAAAGTTCCCTCATGAGTGGTGAAACTCGCAGACTGTTCAGAGGCGCTAATCTACAAGGTGACATTTTATTAGTTCGGTGGTTCCGTCCCGTTTAAGGGGCGACTGCTTTTGCTATCAAAACAGTGAAATTAGGGGCGATCGCGTCCCATGTTGAAGAGCAGCAAGCGGCGGACCAACGTTTCCAAAAGCGATCGTCTAAATTATTCTGCTAAAATTACTCAATTTCAATGACTAATCCAAAAATTTCTCTCTCCATTCCCGGTTATAAAATTTCCGAAGAAATTCAAGCTGGAAGCAAAAACCTGATCTATCGAGCAATTCGTCGATCCGATCAAAAACCCGTTATTTTAAAAGCCCTAGCCTCGGAATATCCGAGCCTTGAAGAACTAGCCCGATTAAAGCATGAATACGAAATTACCCGGAACTTAAACATCCCTCGCCTGATTAAACCCTGTGCGATCGAACCGATTCAAAATAGCTTGATGCTAGTATTTGATGATGAAGGGGGTCAGTCCCTCAAACAAGTTCTACTCACCCAAAAACTAGGGATAGAGAATTTTTTTAAAATTGCCATCCAGTTAACAGAAACCCTGGGAGAACTGCACCAAGAGCAAATTGTTCACAAAGATATTAAACCTTCAAATATCATTATTCTGAATCCTTCTCAATCCCTGAGCGTTAGAATTACCGATTTTAGTATTGCTACGCGCCTCTCCCGAGAAACCCAAACCGTCAACCACCATCCCACTCTCCTCGAAGGAACCCTTGCCTATATGTCCCCGGAACAAACCGGGCGGATGAACCGTTGTTTAGACTATCGCACCGACTTCTATTCATTGGGCATTACATTTTATGAAATGCTTGCGGGTCAATTGCCCTTTGAAGCAGAAGACCCGTTAGAATTAATTCACTCTCACATTGCCAAACAACCGGTATCTCTACAAGACTTAGTGCCGGAAGTTCCCTCATCTGTGAGCGAAATTGTCATGAAATTAATGGCAAAAACCGCCGAAGACCGCTATCAAAGTGCTTACGGAATTAAAGCCGATTTAGAATATTGTCTAACCCATTTAACCGATATTGAAACCTTATCTCATTTCACCCCGGGACAATGGGATAAAAGCGGTAGATTTGTGCTTTCTCAAAGACTTTACGGACGCGATCGCGAAGTAGCGAGCCTGCTGGAAGCCTTTAACCGAATTTCCTCCGTTTCCCCGAATTATCAACCTGATTTTTCGGGTGAATCGGTTACTCAAGGAACTCCAGAACTAATTTTAATTGCTGGGTATTCGGGAATTGGTAAAACCAGTATTGTCCATGAAGTTCATAAACCCATCGTTCGCCAACGGGGTTATTTTATCTCCGGAAAATTCGATCAGTTTAAGCGAGATATTCCTTACGCTTCTCTGATTCAAGCCTTCCAGTCCTTAATTCGGCAACTGCTAACAGAACCTCCTGAACAAATTGCTCAATGGCAACAAAAACTATTAGAAGCCGTGGGCGATAGCGGTGAAATGATTATCGATGTGATTCCCGAAGTGGAATCCATCATTGGTAAGCAGCCTTCGATTTCTCCATTAGGACCCAGCGAGGCTCAAAATCGATTTAATCGAGTTTTTAAACAGTTCATTCATGTTTTTACTCAACCCGCACACCCCCTTGTTGTCTTTCTTGATGATTTGCAGTGGGCAGATGCTGCTTCATTAAAACTGCTAGAACTGCTGATGACCGATGCTGAAAGTCATCATTTGTTAATGATTGGGGCTTATCGGGATAATGAAGTCAGTCCCACCCATCCCTTTATGCTCACGGTTGAGGAAATTGAAAAGATGGGAGCTAAAGTAACGACCATTGAGCTGGAACCCCTGGGGGTAACTCACGTCACTGAGTTGATTTCCGATAGCTTTAGTTGTAGCCTAGAACGAGCGCAACCCTTAGCTGATTTGGTGTTTAAAAAAACCCAGGGAAATCCATTTTTCCTGACCCAGTTGTTGAAGTCTCTCCACCGAGATAATTTACTTTCCTTTGACTTCAACCAAGGGCTTTGGGAGTGGAATATTGAGCGCATCCGGAGTATTGGAATTACTGAAAATGTGGTTGAGTTAATGGTCGGTAAGATTCGCCAATTTAGCGAAAATGCCCAGGATGCCTTAAAATTGGCTGCCTGTATTGGTAACCGTTTCGATCTGAATATCCTGGCGATCGTCCGAGAGCGATCGCCCTCTTTAACTGCTGGGGATTTGTGGGAAGCCTTACAAGAAGGATTGGTATTACCCTTAAGCGAAGCCTATAAAATCCCCACGGTTTCAGAGAACCTCGACGGCATTGAAGTCAGTTACCAATTCTTACATGATCGGGTTCAACAAGCGGCCTATTCTCTGATTCCTGATGTCCAAAAAAAAGCGGTTCACCTGAAAATTGGACAGCTTCTCCTCCACAATACACCGGAAGCCGAACTAGAGGAAAAAATATTCGATATAGTTAACCATTTGAATATTGGCGTCCAATTAATCAAAGGGTCCGAGGAAAAAACTAGACTGGCCAAACTCAATGCGATCGCCGGGAAAAAATCCAAAGCCTCCAATGCCTACCACAGTGCGATCGTTCACTTTAGCCTAGGCATGGACCTGTTAGAGACAAACTCTTGGGACACCCATTATGACCTCACCTTTTTCTTGCACCGAGAACTGGGAGAATCTCAATATTTAGTCGGAAATTTTGACCAAGCCGAAAGCCTATTTAACCGGGCCTTATCTCAAGCAAAATCCCGCTTTGAACGGGCCCAAATCTATTCCATCTATATCGCCGCTTGCATGACCAAAGGAGACAATTATTATCAAGCCATGCAATTAGGCATCGAAGGATTAAAAGATTTTGGGCTTAATTTTCCCAGTCAGGAAGCGGATTTACCTGCTGCGGTTATAGCCGAACAGGAGACCGTGCAGACCCTACTCATCGGTCAAAATATCGCCGATTTATTGAACGTTCCGGAAATGACCGACCCGGATAAAAAGGTGGCGATGAATCTGCTGGTTAATTCCTGGACGGCGACCTATTTTGCCAATAGTCCATATTGGCTGGCATTAATGGGATTAAAAATGGTCAGCCTCACTTTAGACTATGGACCCGTGGATACCTCCGCCTTTGGTTATGTCGTCTATGGCATGATTTTAGCCGGTCATCAGGACTATCAATCGGCTTATCAATTTGGAGATTTAGCCTTAAAATTACGGGAGAAATTTCCGAACCATACTCTGACGCCGAAAATCAATAATATATTCGCCCATACCATTAATCCTTTCTGGCAACATCTTCAGACCAATTTACCCTTGTATCGAGAGTCCTATAAGGTCAGTTTGGAAATGGGGGATATTATTTTTGGAGTTTGGGCGGTTACCTATCAGTTTTGGACGCAATTAATTATTGGAAAGCCACTACCCGAGGTCTATGAGAAGTCGGAAAAATACCTAACTTTCATGGAACAAACTAACGATCGCAATATGATCGCGGGTTATCGCACCTTGCAACAGACTGTTCTAAACCTCCAGGGATTAACGGATAGCCCGATTACCTTGAATAGCCCCGATTACGATGAAACCGCTACTCTGCAATTTTGGGCAGACAATCAATTTTATGTAGGCATGAATTGGTTCTGGATGCTCAAGAGTCTCGTTTTGTTTCTCCAAGAAGACTATCCAGCCGCGTTGATTGTTGCCCGTCAAGCGGATGAAACCATTGGGACGAATTTCGGCTTTTTCAGCATGACGCAACATTATTTTTATTATTCCTTAATTCTGAGTGCTCTTTATCCAACAGCCCAGGAAGAGGAAAAAGCCCACCTGTGGAATAGTCTGCATCAAAATCGCCAAAATCTCAAACTTTGGGCAGAAACAGGGAAAGAGAATTTTCTCCATAAGTATTTGTTAGTTGAGGCAGAAATTGCCCGAATCAGCAACCATCCCTTAGAGGCAATGGAACTTTATGATCGCGCGATCGCCCTCGCCCAAGAACATGGATATTTGCATATTGAAGCGATCGCCAACGAACTCGCCGCCAAGTTTTACCTGGGCTTAGGACGAATTAAAATCGCCAAAACTTATCTCACCGATGCGCGCTATCATTATAGTCTGTGGGGGGCCGCGAGCAAAGTTGAGCAACTCGATAAAACCTATCCCGAACTATTAGTAAGAGCCTCTATTCGAGAAGCTGCCCCGGGAGACTTCAGTCAAACCACAACCGGAGAACACTCGACCACCGTGGGGAATGCAGCCCTCCTTGATATTGCGACGGTGATGAAAGCCTCCCAAACAATTTCTTCGGAAATTGTCTTAGAAACCTTGCTTGAAAAGTTAATGCATATTCTCATCGAAAATGCAGGGGCTCAAAAAGGACATTTGCTACTTGATCGCGGGGGAAAATTTGTCCG
This sequence comes from Cyanophyceae cyanobacterium, assembly GCA_038321985.1. Classification (GTDB taxonomy): domain Bacteria; phylum Cyanobacteriota; class Cyanobacteriia; order Cyanobacteriales; family Laspinemataceae; genus Laspinema. The sequence continues at coordinate 64,007 of JBBQFN010000013.1, forward strand.
GGTTGCCGAGGGAAATGTCGAGAATGAAAAAGTGACCCTGCTGCCCTCTATTCCCCTGGAAAACTCGTCGAATCTGCCCTTGGGATTAATTCATTATGTCGATCGCACCCAGAAACCGGTACTCCTAAATAACGCCGTTGGGGAAGGACTCTTTACCACCGACCCCTACATCGTTAGCCATCAAGTTAAATCAGTTTTATGTACACCAATTGTGCATCAAGGCAAGCGAGTCGGGTTACTGTATCTGGAAAATAACCGTGCAGAGGGCGCATTTACAACAGATCGTCTGGAAGTCCTGCGAATGCTATCGGGACAGGCAGCAATCTCCCTAGAACTGGCGCGTGCCGTCAAACAAGTACAGGATACCGTCGCCTATCTGAGCGCGATTATCACTAATATTGCGGACGGACTGCTCGTCACCGATGCTCAGGGTCAAATTGCACGGGTGAATCCGGCACTGCTTGCTATGTTTGATCGCCCAGAAAGTGAGGCCGTGGGGAAACATTGTTCAGAGCTGTTTAAGCCCGATCTCGCCCAAGCTATTACCCGGAGTATAAATTCTCCGAACGAAGTGCTAACAGCAGAGGTAGAACTAGCCTTTGATCGCGTGGGTAAAGCCGTCGCCACCTCGATTTTGCCTCATGACCCCTCAGAAGGCGATTCAACTGACTGTATTGGCACGGTTATCTTGATTCGAGATATCACCACGGAGAAAGAAGTTGATCGCATGAAGACTGATTTTATCTCTACGGTTTCTCACGAACTGCGGACACCCCTCACTTCTGTTGTCGGCTTTGCCAAACTGATCCAGAAAAAATTACAGGACAAGATTTTACCCAGCTTCCAGGAATCCGATCGCAAAACCCAAAAGGCAGTCGCTCAGGTAGCGGATAACATTAATATTATTATCTCCGAAGGCGAACGGCTGACCAATTTGATCAATGACGTCCTGGATATTGCCAAAATGGAAGCTGGAAAAGTCGATTGGCAGATGCAGCCGTTGGAGGTAGAGGAACTCATCGAGCGGGCATTTGCGGCTACATCCAGCCTGTTTGAAAATAGTGGATTGGAGCGAATCCGGGAGATTGAACCCGGATTGCCCGAGGTGATAGGCGATCGCGATCGCCTGCTACAAGTGCTGATCAATTTAATCTCCAATGCGGTCAAATTTACGCGCACCGGCTCCGTCACCATCCGTGCGCGAGTACAGAATGATGAAATGGTGATTGATATCATCGATACCGGGATTGGCATTCCCCCGGAATATCAAGAAACCGTGTTTGAGAAATTTAAGCAAGTCGGGGATACCCTTACGGACAAACCAAAAGGCACGGGATTGGGACTACCCATTTGTAAGCAGATCGTCGAACATCACCAGGGTCGAATTTGGGTGGAAAGTGAGGGAGAAGGGCGCACAACTTTCTCCTTTACACTTCCCCTTACCCTAGAGAGTGGGTTCCATCTCCCAGAAAAACTCAACCTCCAGACCCTCGTCCAGCAGTTGAAACAGAACATCGTGCAGCATCCGGAGAACCTTCACAGCGATCGCCCGAAAACCATCCTCGTCGTTGATGATGAGGCTCACATTCGCTCCCTACTGCGCCAGGAATTAGAAGCATCCGGCTATGAAGTCCGGGAAGCGAAAGATGGCATGGAGGCGATCGCCCAGGTGAAAGCGGCTCAACCCGACTTGATCCTCCTGGATATCATGATGCCGCAAATTAGCGGATTTGACGTGGCGGCTGTCCTCAAAAATGATCCCAATACGATGCATATCCCGATCGCCATCCTCTCGATCATTGAAGATAAACAACGAGGCTATCGTCTAGGGGTTGATCGCTATTTAACTAAGCCTATTGATCGAGAAGATTTGCTCAACCAGATCGGGTTTCTCCTTTCTCAGAAAACCTCCAAAAAGAAAGTTTTGGTGGTAGATGAAGATATTAGTGCCGTCAAACTCTTAGCAGATGTTTTAGAAGCGAAAGGATATGTTGTCACCGAAGCATCAACCGGCCCGGAATGTATCGAAAAAGCACGCTCGGTCAAACCGGATATGATTATAGTAGATTCTCTATTTTCAGAGCGGCACAATATCGCTAAAACTTTGCGATTTGAAAAGGGATTAGAAAATGTCTTCTTCCTGTTGCTTTCTGAAAATCAGGAGGCTGATTCAGGGACCAACTGAAGGGGGTAGCTCACGGGTGGGGGTTCAAATAAGCAGTAGAAAGCGGTAAATATAAGGTCCGGGAACAAAAGACCTTCTGGAGGGAGTTGCCCAGTCCCAGCGCTTAAACCGGAGCTAATCTGACTGGAAGTGCTCCGGGCCGCTCATCACCAGATTTGACGTCATAGCAGTTCTTAAACACCACTCCCGAACAGTGAATATCCCCCTTACCATCCTTTCCATTATTGAGGACAAACCAGGCGGGGGTCAGGGGTAAATTGAGCGCGACTGATACCCCAGTCATCAATACAGAAAAACGATTGAAACATCTCAGAACTTTACTTGCCAAAGGGGTCTCGACAAAGAACAAGACCGTCGGGGATGAAGATGCCGGGGCCATTCAAACCTGAGTCGATGTCTTAGAGACAAAGGGAGATAGCCTAGTGGCGGCAGTAAAAGGTCAAAAGTACAGTAAAAAAGTAAGAGCGATCAGACCTGATATAATTATTTTGAATTCTGTGCTGTCCGAGCATCACGAAATCGTCAAAATCTTACGATGGGAAAAAGGGCTGGAAAATGCCTTGTTTCTATTGTGGTATGACGAAAGTTCGGATTTTTTCGGGTACCGCAACTGAACAGAACACCGGTGAAGACGTGCTAACTCAGAGTGGAAAAAGAAATTTTTTAACTTTTGAATTAAGCTGTCTTCAGTTTACCTATATAGGAGGTTATATGGCGAAAAAAATTTTAATTGTGGATGATGAACCCCATATCCGCATTCTCATGGAGCAAACCCTGGAAGAACTCGAAGATGAGGGAGTAGAATTGCTAACGGCAGTTAATGGAGAAGAGGCGCTCAATACTATTAAATCTGAAAGACCCGAATTAGTATTTTTGGATGTTATGATGCCCAAAATGAGCGGATTTGAAGTTTGTCACGCGGTCAAAAATGAACTAGGAATTAAAGATGTTTATATTATCATGCTCACGGCCAAAGGTCAAGAGTTTGATAAACAAAAAGGCAGTGAATCTGGGGCTGATTTGTACATGACGAAGCCATTTGATCCCGATGAAGTGCTGGAAAAATCAATGGAGATTTTAGGGATAGATTAAATTCTGCCCTGTGGGGGCGATTTACGCATCGCCCTTACATTTGGAGGGTAAAATGGAAAAAAACCCACCTATTTAAGGGGGAAACCCCCAGAATACGCTTTGTAGCTCAGGGAGAGAGTAATCCCACAAGATATTCAACAAATTTTAAAGCCAGATTAAGTATTAATCAGGGAATTGGGCAGGATATTTAACGATGACTCAACGGTTGCCTCAAACTTACATTTATTTACATGGATTTGCATCTAGTCCCGACTCATTCAAGGCCAATTATCTGCGCGATCGCTTTGCTGAACTGGCAATCCCTCTGATAATTCCTAATCTCAATCAGGAGAATTTTTCTAACTTAACTCTAACGCGCCAACTGGAACAAGTTAGGGCTGAATTACCACCTGAACCGGCTACGGTTAATCTAATTGGTTCCAGTTTTGGCGGACTGACTGCTGCCTGGTTAGCTGAACGCTATCCCCAGATTGAGCGCCTGGTTTTATTAGCCCCCGCTTTTGAATTTCTGACTCATTGGACGGCAAATTTAGGACCGCAACGGATCCAACAGTGGCAGGAACAAGGGAATTTGCCAGTTTATCATTATGGGGAAAAGCGAGAAATTTCCCTGAATTATCAATTTATAACGGACGCGCAATGCTACTTTGAAAATCAGCTACAGCGACAGCTACCCACCTTGATTTTACATGGGATAAGGGATGAAGTAATTCCGGTCGAAGCGAGTCGCCGGTTTGCCGAGTCTCGTCTTTGGGTGAAGGCGATAGAATTTGATAGCGATCATGGGTTGGGGAATGTTATGCCAGAGATTTGGAAAGCTATCCAGATTTTTTGTAGGATTTCATAGGGAAGCGACTCAATTAGTTACTCAGAACAATTAAACAGAAGGAAATGCAGGATCAAGTCTCTATGCTACATTTCCTTCTGTTTATAAAAAGATGTTTATAAAAAGTCGCCGATCGCTGCAAAAACATCATCGGCATATTCTTCGTGCATTCCCAGGGAACCGGCTACCCGCGCCGATTCCACCCCAGGCAATTGTGAGACTGCCTCCATCACTGACTTGGAACCGGAGGGGGCGAGATCGGCGATAATCACCTTCACCGGAACGGGTAAGGGTTGGAACTGCGCTAATATTTGAGGGCGATCGCCTGCCGGGTCCAAAGTTCCCGTCACAAAGGCCACCGGGGCAAATCTTCCCCCCGGATGCTGGGTACTGTCGCGCTTTTGAGCAATAAATTCCGTCGTCAACTTGGCCGGGTCCACAAAAACGTGCTGTTTATACATAAATTCCAGAAATGCCGGATGAGTATTCAACTCATAGAGAAACTCCCCAATGCCCGGAGTTCTCACCGTTTCTCTCACCAAATCTCGCAAGGGTTCCGGTACCCCCATAATCCGCAGGGGTCCCAGCCAAGTCGGTGCAACTAACACCACCTTAGAAACCCTTTCGGGCTGAGTTTTTGCCAGTTTCATCGCATATCCGGCCCCATGTCCAGCAGCAACTATGACGATGGGTCTGCCAAAAACAGAGGTGACAAAATCTGCCAGAAACTGATGGTAGAAGTCTGGACCATATTGTACCCCCGGGCGATCGGAGTCTCCAAATCCAGGCCAATCGACTGCCACCACTTCAAACCGATCGCACAAGAGCTCCGCCATCCCCAGCATTTCACCGCGACTGGAGACGGTACTGAAGGCGGGTAACAATAGCAGAGGCGTCCCCCGTCCTCGGGTTTCATAGGCAACGGCGATCGCCTGGTTTTCGTAGTTCCAGAGACACTCTTGTACTGTTCCGCCAATCTTTGTTTCTTTGAATTCCGTTACGTTTGTCATAGGTTGTTTGTTATTGATTATTTGTCCTTTGTTGTGAATTATTATATCTCAATTATAAAAAAGAGTGCGTTATTTTTTAATAAAACGCACCCTCAATTTGCGGAGGAAATGATGATTAAAATTTAACTCATTTCTCTGACTTACTCTACGGGCAACTTTAGGGCTTCAGCCACCTGTTCGGGAGTCAACCCCATCCCTAACAAACGGGACACGACCTCTCGCTGCGATCGCTATATTTTTTATCGGAAATTACACCAAGCAATCTGCTAACTGTGCTTTAAGTTGGGCTGAATCTAAATTGCGTCCAATTAAAACCAGTTGATTTTGGGGGGGTTCTAGCCAATCTTCTTGGTTCAAATCGTAGCGAGGACCGCTCAGTTGAAAAACATGACGCGCTTCACTTTCTGCAAACCATAAAATCCCTTTAGCTCGAAATACAGCCGTTGAGACTTTTTCCGTTAGAAAGGTTTCAAATTTCTTGACGGCAAAGGGGCGATCGCTTTGAAAGGAGACGGAGATAAACCCATCATTTTCTAAATGTTCAGAATGATGGTGATGATGAGCATGATCATGATGCTCATGATGGTGATGATGAGCCGGATCAGGGTTCTGTTCCTGTGAGTCATACTTTTTATACGCTGCCACATCCGTCAATGCCACATCCAAAATCAAGGGCAAGGGGACTTCTCCATATTGCGATCTCAGCATTCTCGCCCCGACTTTCACTGTGCGAATGTAAGATTCTAATTCCTCAACTTTTTCAGGGGGAGTTAAATCAGTTTTGTTCAAGAGGACGATATCCGCAAAAGCCACTTGTTTTAAAGCCGCTTCACTGTCGAAATGGTCTGGAGTAAAGGTGGAAGTATCGACCAAGGTTAATACCGAATCCAGTCGAGTCAGGTCTCGTAATTCAGTCCCGACAAAGGTAAGGATAATTGGCAAAGGGTCGGCAATACCTGTGGTTTCTATCACTAAATAATCAATTTTATCTTGCCGTTCTAGGATGCGGTAGACGGCATCGACTAAGCCATCATTAATCGTACAGCAGATACAGCCATTACTCAGTTCCACCATATCCTGATCCAGGGAAACCAAAAGCTGGGAATCAATATTAATATCCCCAAACTCATTAACGAGAACCGCCACTTTTAAATCCTGCTTATTTTTGAGGATTTGATTGAGCAGGGTGGTTTTACCACTGCCTAAAAAGCCGGTAATAATCGTCACGGGCATTCCCCGTTTGGGCAAATCTAACTCAGGGATTGGGTTGAATGTTGTATTCATGGATTAAATGAAAATAAAGGTTGACAGGAGAAACAAGTCAGGAATAATCTAAAAAAGCCGTTATTTTTCAGGCCGGGCATAAACCAGGGCTTGATTTTTCATGGTTTGAAAAATGTTGTAAAATCCGTTAGCACGAGATGGGGTAAGATTGACATTCAATCCGGTGTCTTGAATAAAGTCGGGAGATAATTTGATAATGGTTTCTGGAGAAAGCCCGCTTAACCCTTCAACTAATAATCCTAGTAATCCTTTGACAATCTGAGCTTCAGAATCTCCCTTGAAAAATAATTTACCCTCCTCTAAAGTGGCTGTAACATAGACTTGAGAAACGCAGCCCGGAACTTTGTTTTCGGGGACTTTATCTGCTTCCTCCAAGGGGGGAAGTTTTTTAGCATACCAGAGTAGTTGTTCATAACGTTTTTTTACGTCAGAATGCCGCTGAAACCGTTGCACAATTCGACCGAGGTTTTCAGGTATTTCTCGTGGGTCGTTGGTCATTGGTTATTGCTTGTTTATTGTTGAGATTTAGGGGTTTGAAATGGGGGTAACTAGGTACTAAATCCTCGACCCGCAGTGGATTTGCACCATATAATTAACTCGCCGCTTACACCAGCAGCGGCGAGCGCCTCTCCTTGAGGATGCCATGCGACATTAGAAAATCCAGCCGGTGCACCTTCTAGAAGTTGCCACACTTGTTCGGCATCACGCCAGATATACAGTTGACCATCTTCGGCAGCGGAGGCAAGGTGAAAGGTTCCCGGTTGAAAACCGATCGCCTGGACAACAGCGGAATGTCCTTCTAATTCCCAGCCATCCCACCCCGCATTCGGTCCAAACTGCTTTTCCCAGACGGCAATGGATTCGGCATGGGAAACCGCTAATAATGGCGTTCCTAACCCTGTCGCCGAATCGGACCATGCCAGTTGTCGCACTTTCCCATAAAACCCGCGCATCACCCAGGGATGGGGGTTTTTGATTTCCACCACCACTAGGGTACTATCCATATTTCCGGCGGCCAGATACTGGCCTTCCGGGGACCAGGCGATCGCCACGGATACTGAGGGAATCTCTAAAGAATACGGGTCTTCTTGCCAATCTCTGACATCCCAAATTTTTACCCCTTGGTTTCCAGCAACTGCCAAATATTCACCCAAGGGATGCCATGCGATCGCTAACACACTGGACTGGTCAAAACCCAGGCTTGCCACGGTTTCTTTTGTCTCTAAATTCCAGACAAAAACTTGTTTTCCTCCGTTATAAGCCAAGAGATTTTGGACCGGACTCCAGGCTAGTTTATCAATCCAAGCCCGTTCTGCATTTAAGGTCGTAATCAACTCCCTTGAATCGCCCGAAACCTGCCAAATTTTTACCGTTCCTTCCTCACCGCCTGCGGCTAAAAACTGACTGTCAAATGAAAAAGACAGCATATCAATAGAATGTCCGGACTCCCCTTGTAAATAGTGGAGCTTTTCCCTAGATTCGTCTTGCCAAAGAACCACCTCCCCGACTGCCGAAGCCGCCGCCAGGGTAGTTCCATCCGGGGACCAAATGAGGGATATGGCATAATCACTGAGCATTCCCTGCCACTGTTTTTGCCACGGTAGGACGGCTTTACCGAGTCTTTTTTTGCCGGACCCTCCTAAACTAAACACTGTTTAAACCCCGCTTTTAATGCCGATTCATTGAGATTGCGCCCAATAAATACCAGCTCATTTTTCGGTGTTTCTGTGGATTTCCATGGGCGATCGCGATTGCTATCAAATAACATATGAACCCCCTGAAACACAAACCGATTGCTTTCTCCAGCAATGTTGAGAATTCCCTTCATTCTAAAGATATCGGTTCCCTGGGTTCGCAACAGTTCCCCCAGCCATTCATGAACCTTTTCTCCATCCACGGCACCGGGTTCGACTAGGGCGATCGAAGTCACGGTTTCATCATGTTCGTGAGCATCTTCGGTTAAGAAATTCGGGTCAATATCTAGGGCGCGATTTAAGTCAAATGCTCTCACCCCCAGCAGTGCATCCATTTCCACATCTGCATCCTGAGTGCGGTGAATCTTGGCGATCGCATTCATCCCCCGAATCCGCCTTTCTAGCTCATCTAACTCCGCCTCACTCACTAAGTCTATCTTATTCAACAAAATTACATCCGCAAAGGCAATTTGCTCTTGAGCCTCACTGGCCTCCCAATGCTGTAAAATATGTTTGGCATCCACCACTGTTACCACCGCATCCAGCATCAACTTTGACTGGATATCCTCATCCACAAAGAACGTCTGAATCACCGGCGCTGGATCCGCTAGTCCCGTGGTTTCGATCGCAATATGATCAAATTTATTGCGTCGCTTCATCAAATTGCCAATAATACGAATCAAGTCTCCCCGCACTGTACAACAGATACAGCCGTTATTCATCTCAAAGATTTCTTCATCGGCGTCAATCACCAACTGATTATCAATTCCGACCTCTCCGAACTCGTTGACAATCACAGCAACTTTTTTGCCATGTTCTTCCGTCAAAATCCGGTTAAGTAGGGTCGTTTTACCACTACCCAAGTACCCCGTCAGCACAGTTACTGGGACCCTAGTCTGTTCCGTTCCTGGCACCATAGCAGATTTCCTCAACGAATACAATAATAATCATTCTCATTCTCATTCTAGGGTGAACGGAGAGAAATGACAAGGTGGGATTAGAACCCGAACCCCACCCCTGATATTCCTGCCTTATTCATCTGGTTTGAGGGGGTGGGGTTTAGCAACCCGGGTAAACGGTCTATTTAACCCCTTGTAAAACTAACGCCACTTGTTTGGCGAAATAGGTCATAATCACATCTGCACCGGCCCGTTTCATGCTCAATAAAGTTTCTAACATCACTGCTTTTTCATCAATCCAACCTTGTTGGGCAGCAGCTTTAATCATGCTATATTCACCGCTCACATTGTAAGCCACAACGGGTAAATTTGTTGCGGATTTAACTTGACAAATAATGTCTAAATAAGCTAAGGCCGGTTTAACCATTACCAGGTCAGCACCTTCGGCAATATCTAGGGCGACTTCTTTCAAGGCTTCGCGACTATTGGCTGCATCCATTTGATAGGTTTTCTTATCCCCAAACTTCGGGGCAGAATCCAAAGCATCGCGAAATGGACCGTAATAAGCCGAGGCATATTTAGCCGAATAAGCCAAAATTCCCACGTCAAAATATCCCGCTGCATCTAACCCTTTGCGAATTGCACCAATTCGGCCATCCATCATATCCGAAGGAGCAACAATATCGGCACCGGCTTCGGCTTGAGATAGGGCTTGTTTGACTAAGATTTCTACGGTTGGATCGTTGAGGATGGTACCCTGTTCATCCACAATTCCATCATGGCCGTAAATTGAAAAAGGGTCTAGGGCAATATCAGTAACCACCAGAATTTGAGGAACTGCTTTTTTAATGGCTTTTACCGTGCGTTGCACCAGTCCATTGGGATTATAGCTTTCTGTTCCTGTGGCATCTTTTTTGTCTTCTGGGACTACGGGGAACAGGGCGATCGCATTAATTCCGAGGTTAGCAACTTCGGTGATTTCAGCTAATAACAAGTCAAGGGAATACCGGAAGCAATCTGGCATAGAAGGAATTTCAATTTTCTGTCCCTCTCCTTCCATGACAAACAGGGGATAAATCAAATCATTGACCGTGAGTTGGTTTTCCTGAACCATGCGCCGTAACCCAGCCGTCCGCCTCAGACGGCGGGGACGAGAGGCGATCGCGCTTTGCCCTTCTTGAATAACGTCCTCTCCTACGGTTTCAGATTTGCTGCGATTTTCTACAAGATTGGGTGACATTTTACAACTCCAATTGAACGATTATATTTTGACTTTAAAGGCTTGAACTCTGTAAGTCCAATATTAAAATTTATACCCCTAGAGTTCCCCTTGAAAAAGCATTCATAAAAACCTCCTAAAAAAGGGAAATTTTTATACTATTGAAGTCCAGATTCTGTCCCGGCGAATGGAGTACATTGACCGCCCAATCCCGTGACAATAATGCAGGTATTAGAGACCAACATTTGCACATAAGTGCCTGTTTCGCTCCCCCTCGGACCCAGGCCATCGGCCATCAAAGAACGGGGCGCAATCTGAATATTTGCTTCCCGGGCTAAATTATTCATTACTCGGTCATTGGATGTAACTTCGACAAAGACTGTCGGCACTCCCTCAGCCCGAATTAACTCCACTAATTCCCGAAATCGAGCCGCATTAGGTTGTTCGCTGGTACTCAGTCCCATCAGGGATTCAGCTACTTGAAAATTGTAAGCCTGAGCATAGTAGCCTAGGGCATCATGGGTGGTAACTAAGACTCTTTGGTTGGGGGGAATAGTGGCAACCTGTGCCTTAATCCAGGTGTCTAATTGTTCTAATTGGCTACGAAGATTATTAATATTTTGGCGGTAAGTATTGGCCCCTGGCGGGTCAATTTGTTCGAGAGAATTGGCGATCGCCTCAGCCATGCGAATTCCATTACGGACATCATGCCAAACATGGGGATCGGGAACTTCCTCTTCATCCTGATGAGATCCCCCCTGGCTAGGACTCTCACCATGACCCTGATGATCTTCCCCTAAGATTGGATTAGGAACGGCAATTTCATGAACGGCTATTTTCGGTGCAGAATTGCGAGTATTTTGAATGAGTTGGGCGATCGCCGGTTCAAAGGCATATCCCCCATATAAAATAAGTTGGGCAGTTTCGATCGCCCTCAAGTCTTGGGGTCGAGGTTGATAAGTGTGAGGGTCTTGACCCCCTTCGATTAAGCAAGTGAGAGCAATGCGATCGCGAGCAATCCGTTCAGCCAAATCGCACAAAACACTATAGCTTGCCACCACCTTGGGCTTTGCTTGGGCGCGGGTGAGAGGGTTAACCGTAGTGGCGATCGCCCATCCGGCTACTCCGAGAACGGCAGTGGTTAAGGTTGCACCCCAGAGGCGCTGAATTTTTCGGTTGAGACGATTGAGCATAATACTGGATTGGGTTGACGACAAACTGATGAGGGACCAAGGATTTAGAGCTAGGGACCCCCGGGGATTTCCTTCCTAGTGTACTATAATAATAATCATTCTCATTTTAATTTTGGCAAGTCGATGATGCTTGAAGTTGAAGATTTAGCAGTCAACTACCGGAAATTGCGGGCTTTAGAGGGAGTAAGTTTTGCGATCGCCCCGGGTCAGGTCGTGGGGCTACTGGGTCCTAATGGGGCCGGAAAAAGTACCCTAATTAAAGCGATGTTGGGGTTGATTCCGAGTTGCAGTGGCCGGGTGCAGTTTGGGTCGCAACCCTTAAAAAAGCAATTATCCCGAGTCGCCTATGTTCCTCAACGCAGCCAAATAGATTGGCATTATCCGATTTCAGTGTGGAATGTAGTGATGATGGGGCGAACGGCCCAAACCGGGTGGTTTCGGGACCCCTCCCGGCAGTCGCGAGAACGGGTGGCCTCGGTCATTGAACGGGTGGGATTATCCAACTATTCCCAGACTCAAATTGGAGAACTATCCGGGGGACAGCAACAGCGAGTTTTTTTAGCCCGAGCATTGGTTCAAGAAGCGGATTTACTATTATTTGATGAACCCTTTGCTGGAGTGGACAAGCCAACGGAAGAGGTAATTTTTACTGTTTTTAATGAACAAAAATCCCTGGGTAAAACCTTGCTGGCGATTGGGCATGACTTAGGAGACACCCTGAATCATTATGACCAGTTAATTTTATTAAACAAAAAAATTGTGGCCCAAGGATTTCCTACAGAAGTCTTAACCCAAACGAACCTCCATCAAGCCTATAATACGCCCTTAGCCGTTGTTTTAGTGTGAGGAAAATCTGTGATCCATTGGCTCATAGAACCCCTGAGTTTTGAGTTTATGCGAAATGCCTTAATGATTGGCATTTTGTTGGGAATTCTGAGCGCCGTGGTGGGTTCTTTTTTAATCGTTCAGCAAATGGGAATGATGGGGGATGTGATTGCCCATTCCGTCGTCCCCGGTTTATCCATTGCTTTCTTTTTGGGGCTAGATCTGTCCATTGGGGCCTTTCTGGCTGGGACCCTGAGTGCAGTTGGGGTGGGTTGGATTTGCTCTCAATCCCGGGTGAATCCCGATGCCGCGATGGCGTTGGTGATGTCAGGATTTTTGGCATTAGGAGTCTCCTTAATTGAAGGATTAGGGACGAAAACCCTGGATCTGCATCATATTTTGTTTGGGAATATTTTAGGGGTAGCCCCGGGGGATTTATGGCATACCCTTGCCATCACCTTGACTATTTTAATCTTCACCAAACAGTTTTATAAGGAGTTGCTATTTTATACCTTTGACCCCTGGGGGGCGAAGGCAAGTGGATTGCCGGTGAATTGGATTTATTTTGGGTTGATTGCGGCGATTGCTTTGACGGCGATCGCCACCATGCAGGCGGTGGGAGTTTTGCTGGTGATGGCTTTATCCATTGGTCCGAGTCTGACAGTTTATCTGTTTGGAAAAGAGTTGCACCAGATGATGATTGGCGGGTCCATAATCGGGGCGTTTTCTTGTGTGGTGGGAATGTATGCCAGCTATTATTGGAATCTCCCTTCTGGTCCAGCGATCGCCTTAGTGGTGGTCGGGTTATTTTTGTTGGTGTTTCTGTTCAATCCCAAGAGTGGTATTTTCACCGAACCTCATCTCACCGGATGGGTTGCAAAATTTAAGCAAAAATGACGGCGATCGCCTCAATGCTTCTCGGTCTAAATTATAATGAGAATCATTCTAATTTTAGAGCCAATTATGAACCTTACCCCTGGATCCAGACTTGGGAAAATTGACATAGCAATCATCGGCGCGGGACCTCATGCCCTCACCTTAGCTACCCATTTGCTGCAAAAACGTAAGGAAATGCGGGGTAAATTTGTCGTGTTTGACCCCAGTGGGCAATGGTTGAGTCAATGGTCCCAGCAATTTGCCGCCCAAGAGATTCCTCATTTGCGGAGTCCGGCAGTCCACCATCCGGACCCAGACCCCTATAGTTTGCGCCGGTTTGCTCAAAATCGGGGGGATGAGTTATTTCCCCCCTATGATTTACCGGGGACGAAACTGTTTGAGGAGTTTTGCCGGGAGACGATCGCCCGGTGGCACCTTGAAAATGCAGTGATTCCAGGGAAAGTGACTGCTGTCGAGCCCTTATCCGAGTCTCGGGGATTTCGGTTAGAGAGAGAGGGGGATTCCCCTGTTATGGCGCGACGAGTGGTGATGGCAACCGGGGGCGGGAGGCCCTCTTTCCCAGACTGGGTGCAGCAGATTGAAACCGACTACCCCCCCCATCGCCTTTGTCATTCCCAGTCTGTGGATTTACGGCAGTTGAATTTGAGGGGCGATCGCCTCTTGATTATTGGGGGTGGATTAACCAGTGGACATCTGGCCCTGGGCGCAACATCCCGAGGGGCCAAGGTCACCCTGATGATTAAGCGGCGACTTCAAGAAAAACTGTTTGATGCGGAACCCGGTTGGTTGGGTCCTAAATATCTGAAGGGATTTGTAGCCGAATCAGATTGGAGTCAACGTTGGAAGTTGATCCAACAGGCGCGAGATGGGGGGTCAATGACTCCGGAAGTGGCGACGCGCTTGCGCCGGGAAAGTCGCAATGGTAGCCTCGTGATTCAGGAGGAATGTCAGGTGGTGAGGGCGGTTTGGAATGCGGGAGAATGGCAGATTGTTTGTAATGATGGGACAACCTATACTTGCGATCGCATTTGGGTTGCTACGGGTACAACGGTCGATATCACTGCGGAACCCTTATTTGAGTCTGTATTAGCAGCCTATCCGATACCCCTTGTCAAGGGGTTGCCTGTCCTCGATGAACATTTACGTTGGCCCGGTTGTGAACTGTTTGTCATGGGTGCTTTGGCAGCGTTACAGGTCGGTCCGGTCGCGCGAAATTTATCTGGGGCGAGGATGGCGAGCGATCGCATACAACCGGCGTTAACCAAGGCTAGTGTGAGAAAATCACTCCCTGCTTTACGTTATGCTTGAAGGCGTTTGACATAGATGCGATCGCACCGTGCCGTTTCGACTCCCGTTGCTGGGAGATAGCCGTTGCGTTCATAAAGTTGCACGGCTTCCGTGAGAATGCTGGCGGTTTCGATCCAGATTTCGGAAAACTCACGGGAGGCGATCGCACTTTCGAGTTGTTCCAAGAGAAATGTTCCCAACCCTTGACCTCTTACCCGAGGTACGAGGTACATTTTCCGAATTTCTACCGCATTGTTTCCCCGGACAACTGGATAATATCCGGCAGTACCCACAATTTTATCAGCCTGTGCTATTACCCAAAATTCTCCTCCTGTCTTGTGATAGGCTTTTTCTACTTCGATGACATCGCCATCGGCACCAGTCGGGTCCCAACCCAGGCCATATTCCCCTAAAATGGACCGAATCACCTCAGCCGCAGCGTTGCGATCGCTGGGTTGCCAGGAGCGAATTTGAAATGAGTTATACTGTTGGTTCATTTTCAGGACTAAAGGTTCTGCTTCGTTCTAGTGGCGGTTAAACCTTGCTCGATCTTACCTCAGTTTGTATAAAAAATAGGACCCGCCCCCTCCGATCTTCACGGTTCTGTTCTCCCCCCGGGTCTCTTTTTTTCTAACAGCCCTACTGACCCTTAAAGTTCGGTACACCTACTCCAAAAACCTCCGTATCTTTTGAACTCCTACCGTATTTCTACGGAACTTTTCTGTAAAAATTTCCGTAATTCGCCCATTGTCACTTTTTACAAATTCCAGCTATTGTATAAGTAAAATACTTATTTCATCGCCTGATCGGTTCAGGGTGGGCCAGCAGTCCAGAAATTTTTGCAAAAATAAAGATAGGGGTGGTTAATAATCAACTTAACTCTCGGGGGAGAACGTTAAAAGCCGACGAGCGCTACCCCCGAAGAAAATAAAACGGGATAGAAGCATTCGGAGTATAGTATATGCCGGCAAATGATACACAAATTTCTACCTAACGGCAGATGTTAAGAATGAAGGGTTTATAATAAATTAGAAGTATTGATCTGATTCCCAAACCCTTTATATTCTAGCAAAAAAAATAGATAAATATTCCTCTATCTTCCAATTTTCAAAAAAACAGAGGGAGTATATTTAGCTTTGCTGCGGTTCAGTGATTCCCGCACCAGTAAGCAGGACCGCCTGAATCTCTCTATCTAGCTATCCCTGGGAAGTCGATTGCTCTCTAAAATTTAGAACCGCAAGTCAGCTAACCCGGAGGGAAACGGAGCCCGGAAAAATAGGGGGCTTCTTCAACTCTAGGGGCAACACAAGATAGAAATAAGATGCTTCAGAAATTGTCTCTTATAAGTTAGAGGAAATTAAAGCAATATAAGAGTCCAATATTTTATAAAATTAGATAGCTAGAGGAAACTAGGATGAAAGAAATCACTCAACTTTTTCAAATTAATCTCAGGCGACTTTTGGGTAAGCCAGAGGTTAGGGACATTCTGGCCCCACTGCTGGCGGCAATGCAGGGGGAAGGCTGCACGATCTGGGATACAAAAGGACAAATCCCCTTAGGGACTCAGGGTGAAGGACAAGGCGAAAGCTATCCGATTGAGCTTTCTGGGGAAGTGTTAGGCTGGGTGAGGGGAGGGGAGGGAGCAAAATCTGTAAGCAAGTTACTGGCATATTTGGCGAAAAAAGAGCAAGAGAAGAAGCACCTCGCCCATGAAGCGCTAGATAAATATCGCGAAATTACCCTGCTGTACGATATTTCTCAAAAATTAACCGCCTGCTTAGATGTGAAGGAGGTCGCGAAAGTCGTTCTGGATGAAGCCCAAAGGCTAATGGGGTCTAGTAGGGGGTCGATACTGTTACTCAACCCCAGCAGTGGAGAGATCGAAACCTTAGCTGAGTTTGGAGAAACCGGGGAGGAAACAACCAAACTTAAGTTAGGAGAAGGAATTATCGGCCAGGTGATCGCTTCAGGAATAGGAGAAATTGTCAACGAAGTCAGTAGTGACTCCAGAAAAGCTCCCTGGGAAAAGCAGATAAAATCTCTGATTGCAGTTCCCTTGAAGACGAATGATCGATCAATTGGTGGGATCGCAATCAGTACAGTGGAATCCCATACTTATGCGGCCGGGGATCTGAAATTGTTAACTATGCTGGCTTCTCAAGCAGCCTCAGCCCTAGAAAATGCAATTCTCCACGAATCAAAGTTGGAAGAAAGTCGCCGGGAAGCGCTGCTATTCCGGTTAGCGAGTCAGCTTCGGTACTCTCTAGATTTGGATACGATTTTAGATACAGCAGTGAGCGAGATCCGCACTCTCCTGGATATCGATCGCTGCTTTTTTATGTGGTATCGTCCCCACGCGGCCCAAGAAGCTTGGGAGGTGGTGAAAGAAGCTAAAACCCCGAAATGTCCGAGTTTGTTGGGATATTACTGTGCTGAAGAGATCGGTTCTTTGGCGGATCAGTTGATTGACCGAGAAACGGTCAGAGTCGATGAGGTGGAGAAGACCACCGATTCTCAAATGCGGGAGTTTTGTCAACAGCGAGGATTGAGTTCGATTGTGGCTTTACCGATCCAGACAAGATCAGGGGAAATCGGGGCGATCGCCTGCGGGAGTTGCGGCAAAACTCGGCCTTGGAGCGATCGCGAAGTGGAACTCTTAGAGGCGGTAGCGAATCAATTGGCGATCGCGATCGAACACGCTGAAATGTATGAAAAAAGCCAGACCGTTGCCCTCGAAGCCCAAGCTCAAGCCCAAACACTCCAATGCACTCTCGAAGAACTCCAATACACCCAAAGCCAATTGATCCAAAGCGAAAAAATGTCGGGTCTTGGACAAATGGTAGCGGGGATTGCTCACGAGGTGAATAACCCCGTTAACTTTATTCATGGCAATCTTGAATATGCCCACCAATATAGCTACGCCTTGCTAAGTTTGATTGATTTATATCAGCAGCATTGTCCGGAACCCAATGCGCAGATTCTCGAACACATTAAAGAGATTGAATTAGACTTTATTCGCTTAGACTTTCCCCGTTTACTCTCTTCAATGCTGATCGGAACCGAACGCATTGGCGAAATAGTTCAAAGTCTGCGAAATTTTTCTCGACTCGACGAAGCGCAGATGAAACCTGTAGATATTCATGAGGGGATTGACAGTACCCTGTTGATTCTGCAACATCGCTTAAAATCTGCCTCTGGACAATTCCAGATTGAGATTGTCAAAAACTATAGTTATTTGCCCAAGATAGAATGCTATGCCTCTTCCCTCAACCAAGTTTTTATGAACATCCTGAGTAATGCGATCGATGCGGTGGAAGAAAGGCCAGAAAAATCTGGAAAAATTACGATTAGTACCGAAGTGGTCAGTGGAGACTGGAACCGAACCAGCGCTCATAGGGGCCAGGGAATAGTAACCCTTGATCAAGGGCGAGATTTATCGGCGGGCGATCGCTATTCTTCTTTGAAGTCCTACTCTTGTATCCCCTCCCATCCCTTGGCAGTCACCGCAGGGATGCCCGAGACAATCGCCTCTCCCTCCTTGGTAGTAATTCGGATTCGTGATAATGGATACGGAATCCCGGAAAACTTGCAAAAGCAACTATTTAACCCCTTCTATACCACTAAACCCGTCGGCAAAGGGACCGGACTTGGATTATCGATTAGTTACCAAATCGTCGTCGAAAAACATCGGGGACATCTGGTGTGTTCCTCCAAACCCGGAGAAGGCACAGAATTTACCATTATGATTCCCTTCAAACAACAAGTCGAAGTCCAGACTGAGGAAGTTCTAAATTGTCACTCTCATTGGGCTTTGAGTTCGTAGATTCATAGATTGAGGGTGAGGAGCTAAATTTTGAGCGGTGTTATGGGATTGGCTCCCGAAATATTTCCCCTCCTCCTGCCCTGCCTCTGTTCCGGAGCGCATTTTAAGTCGGTGAGGAGTGCGGGCTAAGTGCGATCCCTCCAGAAGCCGGTGCTTACTTGAGCGTTTTAGGGGTGCGAGTTGGGATAAAATCGCTGGGCTGGTTGCGCAGAGTGTGATAGAGTTCAAGGACCTGTTGAGTATAAGTAGCAAACTCTGGGCGATCGTACAAGTTAGCATCACCCGACACCCACCAAGCCGCAGCACGACGCACGGCGATATCTTCATCGCTGCCACTCAGGGGATACTCGTTCCGTAATACGTCATCCATCACGCAGACTAAAATATCTTGCGCTTTTCTCCGATTAGAGTTAAATTGTTCCGGAGTTAATTCCTCCCCAATACAGAGTCTTGACCACCTCGTAATATTTGCCGGTTTGATATTCCATGAACTATAAAGCTCATGATTCATCCCGGATGAATTGGATGTAACCAAGCGCAGTGCCTCCACCAGGGCTACAACTTGGGATTCGGAGATTTGTCCCAATACTGGAAATGCCCATAATACAAAGCTGGCTAACAGTCCCCCCAGCAAAATTCGCATAAGTCTCCTCTAATAGTCCGCCCATTGATTTTGACTTATACTGGTGCAACTGTCTATCTTAAAAAAAAAATTATGATAAGGGAACAATAGAAAAATTTTTTTGTCCTTGATTGTTTAATCTTTTTCTATTTAGCCTTACTCAAATAGACCCTTAGCGGTTGCCTGAAACATCAATTGTTATTCAAGTCAACTCATTTTTTTAAATTCACTTAATCTCTCTCGTGCCTAAACATAAAAAGCCGACTAGCCTTGTTAAGGTGGGTTAGGGGGATTGTTTGGGCAAAATACAGGGGGGTAGAAGGGGTTCCTCGAAAAAATGAGGTGGATTCGGTCACGGTTGTTTTAACGGTTTGATAGACCTCCCAGGTGGCGATCGCCCTTATCCCTGGTGAAATTCATAGACTTCCTGAATCACGCGCACCCAACCTTGGGCTAAGGATTCCCAGATGCGATCGCCCTTTTCCGCCGTGGCTGCTGTCGCATCTCCTACTACCCCACTACTACTAATATTATCGGTCAACCAGGCAAAGGTTAAGGGTCCTTTTGTTCCTAACAAACTACCTTCAGGACGTTCTGGCGGATATTCCTGCACTGCCCTTTCCATCTTCACCCACTCGGGCAAAATTGCTAACATTAAGCTGGTTTCTGCATCACCGGCGTGCATAGCCAGCGCGCTCTCTTTTTCCGAGATCAGCGCTTTACTTTCATTGGGAACCCGCCAAGTCAACAGTGGAAATACCCTTAAATCTGGATATTTTACGGCTAAATCCTGGGCCGCAATTTCCACTACTTGCGGTTGTCCTCCATGAGAATTCATCAATACTAATTTCCTAAACCCAGCCCGATAAATGCTCTCTCCAATTTCCATTAATGTCGATAAAAGAGTGTGAGCACTCAGGCTAATCGTCCCCGGAAAATTCCCATGCTCGTTAGATTTTCCATAATATAAAGGCGGCAGCGCATAGGCAGGAAAGTCAGGATTCAGTTTTTCCAGGGCTTTTCCTAGAACTGCCATACTAATCGCACTATCTACAATCACAGGCAAATGGGGACCATGTTGTTCGATCGCCCCCAAGGGTTGAATTAAAACCACATTCCCTTTATCCGGCATCGCCGCGATCTCAGTCCAACTGAGATAGGCAAAAAAGCGTTCGGGCGGAATAAAACCGTGCATAGAGGACCGGGAAGATTTATAGGGTTGGGCTTTTTACTTTAACTCCAATCCCATTCAAGTTGAAGCAACCTCTAGTCTTCTCCCCTAAGCCTGGCAAGGGGAGAGGGCATCTCTAAGTTTTGGTAAATTGTGACCCCCCCCTTATTGAATGAGACTTCTCATCAAAAACTTAAACAGGTAGGGATAGGGGAGGAGGAGGTAGAAAATTTATCTTTTATGTTTAGGATTCATCCTTGACTTTGGACTATCCTTGCTCCTTGGGGATCCAACCCTCTCAACGATCCCGGATGAGAAGCCGATCGCAAAAAGGAGAGCAATTCTCGATTCACTAGATGGGGGACTTCCTGCTGGATCCAGTGACCGCAGTGGGGAACTAACTTGAGTTGAAAAGGAGCTTTGATTAATCGATCTAACCCATCGGTTAACTTATTGCTTAAGAAAGAATCTTCTTCCCCCCACAAGACTAGGGTCGGTGCTGTGACATAATGGGGCGATCGCCCCCAGTTATGGACCCAATTGAGGGGAGACATCAGTTGTCGGTAATAATTAATGGCTGCCGAGAGCACTCCCGGTTTTTCCAGGGCTTCCTGATAAA
The DNA here is from genome assembly GCA_038321985.1 of Cyanophyceae cyanobacterium. GTDB lineage: Bacteria > Cyanobacteriota > Cyanobacteriia > Cyanobacteriales > Laspinemataceae > Laspinema. The sequence continues at coordinate 84,653 of JBBQFN010000013.1, forward strand.
TCTTGGCGAGTTCCGAGGTAAACGCTCCTTTGCGGACTGCTTGATCCTGAAACACCTTTTTGACAAAATCCTTTAAGTTCTGCTGAATCAGCCACTCCGGGACTCCGGGAACTTGAAATGCCAGGACATACCAACTCCGGCGTAGTTGATCCAGATTGCTTCCCATCTCCTGTACCCACTGCTGAGGGTGGGGCGCGTTCAAAATTGCCAATCGATCGAGGCAATTTGGAAAACGTTCGGCGAGATGCCAGGCGATCGCCCCCCCCCAATCATGGCCGACGATATGGGCCTTTACATACCCTAAACTCTCAATTAAACCTTTGATATCTGCACTTAAAGTATCCAGATCGTAGCCGCTCTCAGGCTTATCTGAATCGTTATAGCCGCGCAGATCAGGTACGACTACTTTAAAATAGCGAGAAAGCGCCGGGATTTGATAGCGCCATGAATACCAAAACTCTGGAAATCCGTGCAGTAGGAGAACAAGTTCCCCTTCTCCTTGGGAGACGCAGTGCAAGCGGATCCGGTTAGTTTCAATATAATGATGTTCCCAATTGGCTTCTAGGGCTGTCATATTTTTTTTGCAAGCGGGCTGTGTGGCCTGTGGCTTCTTCTCTATCTTTAGAGATAGAGACAGGAGTGGATCGAGAAACACCAATGCAAGCCAGATGAACCCAGAAGCGCTCGTCACGGCGGCGTTTGTAGTTCCCGTATTTCAGCCTAACATTTTCAGCCCCGAAAAGACTAGCCCGGTCTCTCATCTTAGCCGGCTCTCTCTCATCTATCCAAACCCGATGTTCTCCTGATCGACCCCCAGGAGATTTAGATATCGGGTTCCCTTCAATGATGAGCACAGACCCCTTTTAAACGAGCTGCTCATTCACGTCTTCCACCGCCAGCTCAGGCTGGTCTGGAATGGCTTTCATCTGATATTTAACCAGGTTTGATAGTTCCTGGAGCTGGGCGATCGCTTCTGCGCCCTCTAATTTCATTAATTCGCGATCGTCGCGCATTTCCGTCCAGGTAATCCCGTAGTCCGACACCAAAAACCGAATCAAGTGATCTTCTCCTAGGCTCACCATGAAAGAGGCACTATTCATCTGCCCCCCACAGGTATAGCAAGACGCCAGATAACCTCGACGCTCTAGCACGATCGCTAGGGCTTGCAGGTTCATGACGAGATCCTTGACAAATTGACGGTGCTGTTCGGCGAGTCTGATAAACACTTATTTCCTCCTATCCTCACACCACATTTTAGAACTTTATTAATCTTTTTTTTAGATTTTTGCTCCTCCTTGGGCCTATATAATATTTAAGGCTTCAATTGTTTAGTTGTAAACGTCCATCGGAACGGATGCCACCAACTTAACGCAATTCCTTATGTAGACAAGGTATCCGTTACAACACTTGATAGTTGGATGGGTCATAGATTCAAGGGAGTTTAGGGGTTTTCCGGAGTGCTTTGAACTCCATAGCTTCACCCTCAACTCCCCTAAAGCCTATGGGGGATGGCTTTTTAAGGCGATCGCCAATAAGAATAGGAAATTCTTATCGGAGTGATTAGAAAGTTGTTTGAAAGATTCTCAATCCTCAACCTGAGAAAGCAGGGTAAGGACCCTGTTCGCCTGGGTATTCAATTGGCAGCATGGGAGAGTGCTCCCGGGTGACATTCAGAGTTACATCACCCGTGAATGAGTTTGAAAAGGCCATTTAGTTGACTTCCCACCACCCAATCGCAGGGCCAATAAAGCGAACAGTTAGCCAAGCCACAATTAACAAACCAATGCCTAACCAACTTCCTTGGACGGTCCACTTTACAAACTGTTCTGACTGACTTTTAGTAATCGGCAACCAAGGCAAGATTCTTGGCTCCTGACCGTATTTATCTCCGAGAGTTGACTTGCGCCGTTTTGCTTCACCCATAGTAAATAGAGTAGAACTGGTAAAATTTCAAATGGGTCTAAAGGGATACCGGAGGAAATCTCCCTCCCGAATGCAAAGCATCTAGGGTAGGCTTCCCCTCGCATTCCCTGTTTCTACACAAACGGATAGGCCCGTTGCGACGAGTATTCGTGCCGAGTACGATGAGGGTCGGACAGCAACCCTATGAATATTAGCTTGATTTGATAGGTTGTTGCTCAGTTTTGTTGCCAAACTTTACCCAGGGTTCAGTTTCCGTTGACCGGGAGAGGGTTTCCCCAGAGGTCCTCGCCGATTCCCCGGATTGCCGCGATCGCCTGGCTGCTGCCCCCGCCCGTCCGGGAAACCGAAGGCACAGACGCCAATGCGGTTGCTCGGATCAAAAAAGCAGTTGAGGATGATCCCCTTCCTTGGTAGCATCAAATCTAGGGCATCGGATTCGCTCTGTAGAGGGATATCAATAAATTCAATAAATTCAATCGCCGAACTTACGCATCAACCCGATATCGGGTACGGGCAGTACCAGAATTGCCCCTACATTTAGAGGTCAATCTCCTTGATTTGCGTAAGTCTTAACTGGATTTAAGGAGGGGATTGACCGGAGTAAAGAGAGTCCAACAGTATCCAGTGGCTTGGGGAGTAAAACCGTTACCCAATCTTTGGTTTCAGTCCTGATCGTTCCAGACTTGAGTCGCGATTTTCACCGGGTGTTCAGCGTAAATGGATCAGCTTGAATGTTTACCCTATAGTGTCGGTCATGGGGATGAAGGAGTATCCTTACAGGTGCGGATGGGACCGTATCGCATCCTCTTGGACTGTGGGATGGGAGATATATCTGCGCTGCAAGCTGGTTTAGAGACCCCGGGCGATCGCCCCGGCTCCCTACCCGCAGATTTAGTGCTGGTCTCTCATGCTCATGCTGATCATGCCCGGGGCTTGTTGGCTCTACATCAGACGTTCCCGCAGTTACCGATCTATGCGAGTGAAGTCACCACCGAACTGCTCCCCCTGAACTGGCCTGGGGAAGAACGCGATCGCTTGAGATTTTGCCAAGCCTTACCGTGGCGCACCCCGGTAGAATTTCTGGATGGATTAACCGCCGAATTATTTCCCGCAGGACATCTCCCCGGAGCTGCCGCTATTTTCCTGAGCTATACCCCCACCCCATCGGGGCGTGAAGGGAAGCTATCCCGGAAGGAATCCCTACAACCATCCCGGCCCTACACCCTGCTTTATACCGGGGATTTTTTCCTCTCCAATTCCCGTTTAGTCGAAGGATTGCCCTTAGACGAACTGCGCGGATTAGATCCAGACGTGTTGATTGTCGAGGGGAGTTATGGCACATCGAGGTTTCCCCATCGGCGATCGCAGGAAAACCAACTCGCCGAACGGATCCAACGGGCGATCGGTCAGGGTCAATCCGTGCTCATTCCCACCCCTACTCTCGGCTTAGGGCAAGAAATTTTAATGCTGCTGCGGAGTCATCACCACTTCACAGGTCGAGACCTGGATATTTGGGTTGAGGGGACCGTTGCCGACGCTTGCGATATTTATTTAGAACTCTTACCCCAACTCCCTGCCTCCGTCCAAAACTTTGCCCGTCATCAACCCCTGTTTTGGGATGAACGGATCCGTCCCCGTGTGCGCCGCTTATCCCCCGAACACCGTTCGGAATTTGCGAGCGGCCCTTGTGTCCTCCTCAGTGACTTAAGCGCCAACCCCAAAGATTTTGATTTAAGCGATCGTCAACCTTGGTTGATTTTGCTTCCCGAATATCCGGGACAACCTCAACGTTACGCCTCTGACTCCTTATTTGCCCATCTCCCCACCTCTAGCTTTACCCTCGAAACCTATTTATTAGCCCAGCATTGTGATGGCAATAGCACCACCCAATTAATTCATAACTTGCATCCCCAGCACGTTGTCTTCATCCACGGTTCCCCCACCTATCTGGCCGATTTGACGAACTTGGATGAACTCCGCAACCGCTACCACTTACACACCCCAGCAGCCGGAAATCTGGTAGAACTTCCCATCGGGGAGACCATTTTGCAACCCGTGACCCCTGCCGAAATTTATCCGGGAGAACTCACAGAACATCCAGGCAGCGTTACCCTTTCCCTTCCCCAAACCCTGGCATCCGATCCCCGGTGGCAACACTTTTCCGATACAGGGTTAGTCGAAGCCCGCTGGCAGGGTGAGGAATTAGTAGTACGCGGGGTCTCTCAGCGAGAATTGCTGTCTCAAGGGAGTGCAGCCCGAGTTAATGCCAATATAGAATGTTGCGGAAATTGTCGGTATTATCGAGGGCAGCGTTGTTGGAATCAGATATCTCCTTTATTCGGCTTTAAGGTTACCCCGGATGGCTATTGTCCTGCTTTTGAAGCTCTGATTTCGCCCCCCGTATCTTCCCCAGATTCGGAGTCATAAATTTTGATAATTTAGTCTGGATTTACCCATAGCCAAGAGTAAGAAACGACTAAAGTCGTGGCAACGAACGGGAGAAAACAAGTCCATAGCCCTTTTACACTCCATCCTGTTTTATAAAAGTCTGAATCTACAGGTTAAGGGGCTGTGGCAGGCTTTAAACACGAACAATGCACCGGAGTCCGTGTCAGTTTTGGCGAAAAAAATAATAGCCTTTAGTACCACAGTGGCACTAAAGGCTATTATTAGTAATCCATTTTTCCGGTTTTTCCATCAGTTGCCAACTAGAACAGCGGTCCAAAAGCCGGTGGGAGGGGATAAAAAACAGGATTTCTTACCCGGTGAGGGGTATTATATCAATTATTTTTGTACAGAAACCCCGTTTATTCTAGACCTGAACCGATGCTCTAGACTTCTGAGCTGGAAACGGTAGGGTTTAAGACAAACCTAACTGTTGAGATTATTCTTGATTCAAGTCGGGAGCACGTTTAGGAAGTTGTTCGGCTTCGGGACAGTCGTCTGATACCAAAGGCTCCACATTACCTCGGGAAACGCAGGCAATTTTTTGGCTAACGGCACCGATGCTTTCGAGACGGAACATCTCTTCCCAAGAAGAGAGTTCATCTTCTTCATCGGTTTCATAGCGGATGGTGACTAACTCTCCTTCGATGTCAAGAATGCGAACACCGTCAATCCAACGTTGCTGATCCCGCAAGAAAATACTGACTTCACGACCATCGCAACAGAATTGATAAATCTTGCGGTGTAGCATAGGTGGCTTCTCCTGAGCAAATAATTTTTCAATTGCTAAATCGTATTTCTCACCAAAGCGAGAATTCCCGGGCGATCGCACCAATTCCCCAAGAGTGAGGGTGGGACCGGGCTGGGGTGCCGATTGATTCCATGATGCATGGCTTGAGTTGAACTGTTCCACCTCGGGGATGATGGCTGCCGATTTAATTTGACAGTGTAGCTTGAAAACCCGTCAATATTGCTCGCAATGTACCAATTCAAATAAGATGTCGCCCTCGCCGAGGGGGGATATCGTAGCGAGAAATTGACAAGAATAGGGGTCTGAACAGGGGGCGAACAATAGTTAGGTGGGTTGGGGTTTTAACTAAGGATCGAAGGATAGTAAGACGGTGTTTAAAGAATAGTATGGTTACCGTCTCCCCCCATCCTGTTGCGATCGCCCCAGTTAGGCTCTCGGTCGAGTGGGTTAGGGTTGGCCTCCCGGGTGGCTCCTGATGAGTCAGTTCCAGAGACTGACTGAGGTAACTCGTCCCTAACTCGTTGCCGGGATGCCTCCATCCATTGGCCTAATACAAGTAGCTTCTTTTTACTATTGTACCGATTTTCGGTCACGCTGAGAGAACTCCCCGGAATTGGAACCTCGAATTTCACCGCCCCCCTGGCATCACCCAAGTTGAACTTCAGGGTCTCGGCGCAATCCGCCCTGACTAGACGAATCCCTAATCTTTGGGGATATCACCCACTCTGTAGAGGGGCGGTACCTGAATTGCTCCTACTCTAGTCGTCCCTGAGTTATGGCGAATGGTGCAGGCTGTCGGGGGTTCCCACAAAGAACGGACGATTTTGTTGGGTTCGTTCGAGGGCCACCGTCAAGGTCTCCCAGTTTTCTGCCTCGACTGCCCCGATCAACTGGTTAAGTTGGTCGCGGTAGGCATAGAGCGATCGCAAGACTTCCTCTCGGTTGTACTGCGCCATCATCACCCCTAACTCCGGATTGCCCCCACCGACTCGGCTGGTATCCCGAAACCCACTACTAGCAACCTGTTGGGCTAATTTTAGCCGATTAGCGGTGGGTTCGCTCATACAGGCGGATATCAAACTCGCTGAAACCAGCACGGGCAAATGAGAAATCCAAGCAACCGCACAGTCATGGTCCTCGGGACTACATTGGTAGACGTGGGACCCCAGAGACCGAGCCAACTCAGTGACGGTTTTCACTGCCGTAGGGGGAGTGTTCTGGGTGGGTGTAATCACATAGGAGCATCCCGCAAATAAATCGCGTACTGCCGCATCAAGACCGTTTTCTGCGGTCCCTGCCATCGGGTGCGCCGGGACGAAGTTCGGCCACAAGGGAGCAACCGCTTCTACCACAGGCAATTTCACGGAACCCACATCCGTTATGATAGCGGTAGGTTTGAGATGGGGGACAAGTCGTTTGACTGTCGATGCGATCGCCGCGATCGGCGTGCATATAAATACCACTTCGGCGTTTGCCATCAGGGTCATCTCTACATCTGCTTCATCCACGATTTGGCGAGTTACAGCTTCCTGACAAGTCTGTTGGCGACGGGACACCCCTAAAATGTGGTGACCGCGCGATCGCAAATCCCAAGCCAAGGAACCCCCAATTAAACCTAGACCCACAATTCCAACGTTCATCGGCTCGATCTCTTAATACTTAATCCCGATTTATTATGAACCCTGTCTGCTCCTTCAGAATTCCACCCCCACGCTCCAAACCAGACTGGACCCAAAAAGCTCACCTTCGAGACCCCGGCAACCCCTGAAATTAACCCCTGTTGGCGTCGGCACTTGCCTTGTCCCTCACGGGGAATTATCAAGGAATTGCTGCGTCCAATTATGATTCCCCACGAATGAGTTAGGGTACAGTTCCCGATTCTATCGCTGGCAATTCCCGGTGGCTTTGGAACTGACGCCTGGGGAATCTTTCCTTTGTTTAAGGGTTGAAGGAGCAGATAGCCGGTGGCCGTTCAAAGGGTTGATCCCTCGGGCAGGAATTGGGAAGATTTGACGTCATCCAATGTTAAAGTTAGTCGAACTCCTGCTGTAGTGATGGGAGTTATCCCGAGCTATGTTCAGTGATTTTGTTGGCGATGGCGATCGCTCTTGAGTTGTAATTGCATGAAACAATGCCCTCAAGGTTTTCAACCCAGGGAGCTATTCCCCCGTAGTAAGCCTTACCACAAGCGGAGACTTTTCTCTGGCGATCGCTCTTCCGCTAGGATGGTAATGCAATCCTGCTATCACCATAAAGTCCCGCTGTTCTCAGGGTGCCCCGATGGAAGCTGAAGAACTCATTAAAAAATATCTAGCTGGTGCCCGTGACTTTCCAGGGATTATGCTGACTGAAGTCAATCTCAGTCAAGCTAATCTCAGCGAGGTGAACCTCAGTGGGTCCAACTTGAGTATTGCCAATCTTAGCGGTGCTGACCTCAGTGGAGCCAACCTCAGCCATGCCAAGCTCAATGTTGCTAAACTCAACAGCGCTCACCTGAGTGGGGCAAATCTCAATGGAGCGGACCTCAATGTTGCCAACTTGGTGCGCGCGGATTTGCGCGGAACGCTGTTAATTCAAGCCTCGTTGATCCGCGCGGAACTGATGCGTGCCGAACTCAGCGGTGCCAACCTCACCCAAGCGGACCTCAATGGTGCCAACCTTCGAGAAGCTAAACTCCGACAAGCGTATTTAGTCAGCGCAAATGTCAGTGAAGCCGACATGAGGGGAGCCTCTTTAATGGGGGCGAATATGGAACAGGCCAATTTAAGAGAAACAAATCTCAGTGGTGCTGATCTCAGTGGCGCAAATTTAAGAAATTGCGAATTGCGCCAAGCTGATCTGTCTCATACCAAACTCATGGGAGTAGACCTTTCAGGTGCTAATTTGCGATGGGCGGATTTAAGTGAGGCCAACTTACGAGGAGCTGACCTCAGCGGGGCTAAATTAAGCGGCGCTAACCTCCGAGGTGCAGACTTGAGTCATGCCAATTTACTAGATGCGAGTTTGGTGTACGCGGATTTGACCTACGCCAATATGATCCAAGTAGATTGGACGGGAGCCGATATTTCCGGTGCGACGTTAACCGGAGCCAAACTGCATGGGGTGTCTCGGTTTGGTTTGAAAACCGAAGGAATTATCTGCGAGTGGCTGGATCTGAGTCCCAATGGCGATCGCACTCAAGTCTATCGATTTACCCCAGAAACCTCGGAAACCTTTTTTCATCAAACTCTCCCCACTGTAGAGCTTTTGATTGATGCCGCCCTCGACCAAGATGCTCATTTAGCCTTAGCTCTGGCCTACCATCAAATCGCCCATCGTTATCCCGATTTAATCGAACCCCCCAATATTGAAGTAAGTTCCAGGCGGACGAAACTCAGCTTTAAAATTGGCAGTGACTTGTTATTGTTTTCCACTGCTTATGTGGCGATTCTCCCCTTTAAAGATGCTGGGGTAACTCAAGAGAATCTGGAACATTTAGTTGATATGATTGAATCGGAAGAAATTTCTAGTTTGCTCAATAATGCCCAAGAAAAGGTCAAAGAAATTAAAAATTCTCAAACCTTTTCTCGAATTGTGCAACGGGGTAAGTTTTTTCAATCTCCCACTCAAACTGTTTTGACCAATTCGGGCGATCGCACTTTAGATGTCCATCATAATCCCCTGTTTGGAAAACGGCTAGTTAATATCGCCCTGGGGAATAACGGAGTGCCTGCTGGACCCGCTATTTCTACTCCAAATTTTTCTCTCCCTCCGGTCAATTTATTGGTTAATTTTATTAAAGGCTTGCACTTTTCCTCGAACGCCATATCCCAGAAATAGAAACTCTTTTAAGAAGTCTTTTTCCCTTCTTTCTCCTCCAATTTTTTGGCCTCACGGCTCCTCCGACCCCGTACCTAGCTAACCCATCCGCAATTTCTTCACAGGAATACCACATATGCAAGCCGAGGATATTATCAAAAAATATGCAGCAGGAGAAAGAGACTTTTCTGGCATGGATCTGACTGAAATTAACCTCAGCCGCGCCAACCTCAGTGGGGCAAATTTCAGCAACTCCACTCTCAGTATTGCTAATCTTAGCGGCGCAAATCTCAGCGAAGCCAATCTCACTGGGGCGAAACTCAATGTCGCCCGAATGAGTGGGGCCAATCTTAGTAAAGCCAAGCTCAATGGGGCTATTCTGAATGTGGCTAACCTGGTTCGTGCCAACCTCAGCGGTGCTGAGTTGATTCAAGCGGCACTAATTCGGGCCGAATTGGTCCGGGCTGAATTGAGTCGTGCTAACTTAAGCGAGGCGAACCTGAGCGGAGCCGATTTACGAGAAGCCAAGCTCCGACAAGTGAACCTAAGCGGCTCTAACTTAAGTGAAGCTGATATGCGCGGTACAAACTTAACGGGTTCAAATTTGGAACGGGCGACATTGAGCGGAACCGACCTCAGCCGTTCTGAACTCAGCGGAGCGGACTTAACCGAGGCTGAACTTCGACACGCCAACCTGAGCCGGGTCAATCTCAGTGGAGCTAATCTCAGCGGAGCCAATCTCCGCTGGGCGGATTTAAGTGGAGCAAATCTGCGCTGGGTAGATTTAAGTGAGGCAAAACTGAGCGGAGCGAACTTACTGGGAGGGGACTTAAGTAATGCCAACCTGATTAATTCCAGCTTCGTTCATGCCGACTTGACCCAATCTAACTTAATTCGGGTAGAGTGGGTGGGTGCGGATCTCAGTGGCGCGACTCTAACCGGCGCTAAACTCTACGGCGTTTCCCGCTATAACCTTAAAACCGAAGGGATTACTTGCGAGTGGGTTGACTTAAGTCCTCATGGCGATCGCACTCAAATCTACCGCTTTTCCGCCGAAGAAGCCAAAAAATTTTTTAATCAGACCCCCCCAACAGTCCGAATTATTATTGATGCGCCGTTAACTCACCATGGCAATCAAACCTTAGCAGAGGCTTACCATCAAATTGCTAATCAAGCGGAAATCATGCCTCATCCTCCCACTATCAATGTCGGTTATCGCCGTACCGAGTTGGTTTTTAGAATTGATAGCGATCGCGATATTTTTCCTACCGCTTATATTGCCATTATCCCCTTCAAAAATGCCCTTGCTACTCAGAAAAATATCATCACTTTAATGAAAATGCTGCAAGCCTATGCGATTAACAGTCACAGCATGGAGGCGATTAAACAAATTAAACAACTCAGTACAGCCTTGAGTCAAACCATCCATGCCGTTAATGAATTAAACATCCCCCCGCTTACCTTTGATATCAGCGAAAGTCATAATTTTTTTGAATCTCCCACCCAAGTGCTACTGACCAATTCCAGCGATCAAAGTCTTCAAGTCTATTACGATGGCAGTTTTGGAAAACGTACCATCGGGCCGTCTGGTTCGGTCAAAACTGCCACGGGAGCGACCATGAAAGCCACCAAATTTGCATTACCGAGTATCAAGAGTTTAGTTGATTTTATTGATGGATTTTACTATTTTGATAGTTAAACCTTCCCTATCGAGTTTAACTCCCTAACAGGTATTTACAATCATTCCTAGAGGTCAGGAAAATTCCCACCCTATCACTCTACTCGGTCACTAATTGCCCACTCTTTTTGATACCGGAGTGGGCAGAAAAACGCTACCCGCATAGGGATAGACTTTAAAATAAGGTTAAACCTTCAAGTTTTTAATAGAATATAATGTAGCTAGAATTCTCAAGAAATATCCCCTCTTTTCTCGAAAAGCCAGTGAAGTTCCCCAGGATTCCAGCCCTCCTAATTTTCTAGATTAATTTACCAATCAAGACTTATGCGCGATCGCTTTAAAAAAATGATGGGCCGTTCCCGGTTTGTCGTCTCCCGAATCTTTCTTCATCTGGCCGGAAATGATGTGGCCCCCCTCCTCGGTGTGCTCAACCAAGGGATTCGACCTGTTGTCGATAGTGATAATGCAGACATGGAAACCCTCGGGGAAGCCCTCGTGGAAATCTGCGAAAGTCTCTTACGCTACGATGACTATTGGAAATCTGCCGCCAATGAAGGGGATGTGGTATGGGATGAAGCAGAGGCAGGAGACTATTGGACCGAGCTATTTACCGACTCTGCGGCTCGATACGGGAGTGAGGTTCGGGTAGAGGATCCGACCTCCGAACCCCTATCCCTACCTGTAACCCGCAATGTGGTAGTCATGATTACTTTAGCCGCAGAGGGCGAAGTCCCGGAACTGGAAACCGACCTTTCTAACGTCGAAGCCTTAAAAGCCGGACTCAAGGGGGCGATCGCCCTGCACTACCAACAGCGACTACGGGGGATTCAACTCCACTTTTCCCCCGCAGCGATCGGGGAAGAACTCACCGAAGACCAACTCTTAGAGTATTTTCCCGAACTCATCCCCCTGTAAATCCCCACCGGCGATTAGAAATTGTCTTCTCTTACAATCAATGAAAGAGCAGCCGTACCGAGTTTCTTATTCCTGGGTACGGTGAATCTTGAGCTGAATCCATTCCACCCACTACTCCGGCCATGTTCCAGAAACTAATCTCAGCCTTAATGGTATTCATGCTGTGTTGGACGACAACCGCCTGTAGCAGCCCCCGTTCGTCTTCCTACAGCGAACCTAACCCCAGCGCATCAGTCACTCCAACCCGAATGACTGATGGTCGCTATCCCGTACAACAGGCCACTTATAACGACACTAACGGCGAATACAGCCTGTTTTTGCTGAATGCCACGCCCTCGGTCTATCGGACGGATGATTTGCCCATGGCGAGTTTAACCCCCGAAGAAGTCTCGGGGGGTCAAAAAAGTTACCTTCAGGTCGAGTCGGGTCAAGGGTCCCTGCATTTGAGTGAAGATTTCAAAATCGAATATATCCACGCGGTTACTGAAACCCAACCTAACCCCCAAACGGGTCAACCCGAAACGGTGATTGTGCGTCAGGAATCTAGCTTCTGGACACCTTTTGCCGGTGCAGTTGCCGGACAAATAGTCGCTAATGCGCTATTCACACCCCGCTATTACGTTCCCCCCATTTATCAACGGGGGGTCGTGATGACCGGGTATGGCGGTTATGGCAATTCTTATCAGCAAGCGGTTCAGCAATATACCACGCGCTACCAAGCGCCACCCGCAGCGGTCAAAAATCGTCAGACTCAATTGCGGACAACGGGTCGCGTCCGGTCTAATCCCAGTAGTATCAATCGTCCCTCGTCGGGAACCTCGAATTCTCGGCCTACAGGGTCTGGGGTCGGTGGAAGTAATCTCGAACGCCCTGCCTCGAAACCATCGGGTAGCTCAACTCCTCGGCGCGGCAGTTTTGGGAGTGGTCGTTCTTCCCCATCTCCGGCTCGTTCGGCTCCTCGTCGCTCTAGCGGTGGCTCACGTCGTCGTCGTTAAATTTAGGACTAAAATCAAGAGAAGCACGGAAAAACCCAGTTTTTCAGGGCGATAATTAGAAATGAAAACATTTTTAATGATCGCTCTTGCAAAATTGCCAAGAGATACCGATACTCCCTCTTGTCTGAGGGGGGAGTATCGGTATTGAGGCTAGAGGTCGAGTGACTGAAGCTGGGTCTTTGGCTGAATCTTCAACTTTTTCTTAGAGGACTTAGGCCTCAGATATATCTGTAGGGTGGGCAATGCCTATCGGACGCTACATTTATGCTTTAGCTTGACTTGCGGAAGTCCGATTACATTTTGTACGGATTTGTGCCAATCCGAGATTCCCCTGTTGTGATTGAACTAGAAGTCCACCAACAACTCCGAGCATTCCTGCGATCGCAGGGTGAACCTTACTGGCCGCATCATTTGACGATGGCGCGGTTAGTGGCCCGTGCCTTTCGAGTCGGTCGCAGCGCCCTGATTCAGACCGGCATCCCCTCCGTAGGCGCTCATGGAGGACATCGACTCAGTTACCTAACCCCTGTACTCATCTGGCCCGGTCCCGCTATCCTAGTGGCACCGGAACCGATTCAACAACGGTTACTGTTGGTGGAAATCCCTCAGATGCAGCAGTGGATTGAGACAAATAAGACGATTCGCATGGTCACCGATGGAGCCTCGGGGGGCTGGCGTTGGCCCGGTGCGGATTTTCAAGGAGTGCTGATTATTTCCCCAAAATTATGGCTGGAAGATGTCCTGGGCGATCGCAGCAAAATCCCCCGAGGAATTCCCACCATTATTGATGGTGCCGATGACCTAGAATCTTGGGCCAGTGAGCAACTTAGTATCACCCTACAACCCTGGGACTGGACTCAACTGATGGTCTCTTGCCCTGATTGTGCTGCCATCATTCGCGATGCCAGGGTGCAGCTGACTCGGGCCTTGTTCCAACATCCGGCTAACCCCTACGGCTGTTCATTGCTGGAGTCTGAGGAACAAGAAATTTTAACAGGTCTCTACGAGAGCTTGCAACAGCGCAACGGTCCTCCCCCAGTCCCCTGCAATCCCGCACCTCTATTACCAGAACTGCCCGATCGCTGGATTCACTTTTGGCAGCAGTTCCACAGCAACAATTGCCTCCTGTGGGCCTCCATTGATCGAAAATTGGGTCAATTTACCCTCTGTGCAACCCCAGTAGAGGTAGCCTCGGCCCTAGGGCCCGTGTGGGACCAACAGCCCGTCGTCTTGATTGGGGGGGCATTAGATTTAGAAACCTCAGCGCCCATCTATCGCCAGCAATTGGGATTAGGAGATGTCACAACTCTCAAGTTCTCCCCCGATCGCCAGAATGAGATGATTCAACTGTATTTACCCGAGGGGATTCCCATGCCGAATACCCCGCAGTTTGAATCGGCATTATTAGAACAACTTAGAACCCTACTTTGTATCGCTGCCACCACTGCCGGACCGATTGTTATCCTCGTCGGAGATGTCCCCCTTAAACCCCGTCTAGGTTCAATTCTGGCCGGTGAATTTGGGTCTCGGGTCCAGGTAGAAAATATTCAAGTGAATGAACAGAGTATTTTAATTACGGGTTGGGAGTTTTGGCGAGAACATCAAGGCACGTTACCCCCTCCAAAGTTACTGGCGATCGCCACCTTGCCGATTCCCTCCCTGGAACATCCGTTAGTTGCGGGGCGCGTTGCTCACTACAAGCGCGAACGCCAAGACTGGTTTAGATTGTATCTGTTACCGACAGCCCTGGGAGAATTGCAACGGGCGATCGCGCCCGTTCGTCAACGGCAAGGGGTTGTCGCCCTCCTCGATAGTCGCGTCCTCTACCGCAGCTATGGAACTCAATTTTTATCCGCCCTCAGTCCCCTCGCTCGAATTGACTATTTAGATGCCACTTCCTTTGTGAATTAGGGTCATTATAAAATCTCTAATTTTTAAATGAAACTTACTCTATAATTGTCTTTTTGTCAAGTACAATTTACACCAAATTAGATGAGCTTACCCTGCAAACCCCACGAAAATAAAAGAACAAAAATAAAAGATGGTTTTCTTACCCAAAGACTCCATTATTAACTCATCAAAACTCACTGAATATTTACTCGTCCAACTTCCTAAAGATGATAAATCTAAATTCTTAGCACAGGCAGGATATACATTAGAGAACTGGCAACAACTAGAACAAGATTTAAGAACCCCAGTATTGACTCAGCCTGCTGAACCCATCGAAACCACCCCCTATGGTCAAAAATATATGATTCAGGCAACATTGCGAGGTCAAAATGGTATTGAACTGAGAACCTTAACAATATGGATGGTCAATAATAAGGGAACCCAATTTGTAACCCTAGTCCCCGACAAAGGAGAAAATTAATGAAACCTCAACATCCTCTATTTTCTCAAGTTGCCCTCGCTGAAGACTTGCCCCAATATTACCTAAAACGGGGCGATACTGCCACCATTGTCGAACATTATCCCATGCCAGAACCCCAAGAAGATGGTTATAGTTTAGAGGAGTTTGATGTTCCTCAAATTACCCTTGAAGTGACTGCCTCCCAGATTATGCCCCTGAGTGACTATTTAAGAGAAGAAGCAATTTTAAGTAAATTTCGGAGCCTCTCTGAAAACCGACAAAAACAACTGGAAGAATACCTGGATTTGCTTTTACAAAAAGAACAAACAATCCCGGTGAATTAAGAAATTGAGGTTTTAGCGCCTGTGGCTTTCAACAGTATAAAAAGAGTCAATATCCTCAAGCCTGGGAACCTTTGCCGCAGTCCCTCGCCTTGTATTAAAAAATCAGGGATAAGGCTCGTATGGCAACCTATTGGGGACAGTTAGGCTCTATCCAGCGCTATCGGGGCAACTGGGATGAAGCCGAAGGTTATATTTGAAATCTTGATGAGCAAAAGCTGATGAACCCTAAACCTAGTGCGATCGCCTCCTTTATGATCACCCCGCTTTACCTATTGGGCAGTTTATTGTTACCCGGTTGTTTCGCCATGCTCCAAGGGTCATCGGGGGGTGAAGTGGGCGAGTCATCAGAGCTTGCCTTTGGGGCTAAACGCACCGCTGAAATCGATCGCCTCGTTGCAGATAGTCTCTGGGAAAATGGGCCCGGTGTGGCGGTGCTGATTCTTGATCAGGGGGCAATATGGCAAAAGGGCTATGGTTTCAGCGATGTGGCGGTGCAACGCCGGATTACGCCGGATACGGTGTTTGATTTGGCTTCGGTATCCAAGCAAATGACAGCGATGGGGATTTTAATCCTCATGGAGGCGGGAGAATTGGAACTAGAGGATGCAGTCATCGAGCATCTGCCGGATTTTGCCGATCCGAACCCCGATGACCCGATTTTAATTGCTGATTTGCTCTATCACACCTCGGGTTTAGCGGACTATACAGGTGATGCTTGGCAGGGGACAGATGAGGCTTTTGCCCGTTTAACGGTTGAGGATCATTTGCAATGGTTGAATGAGCAGGATATTGAGGGCGATCGCCGCATTGAATTTGAGTACAACAATAGTGGTTATGCTCTGTTAGCCTTAATCATTCAGCGGGTTTCGGGGCAATCTTTTGGGGACTTTATGGCAGAGCAGATTTTTAAGCCCTTGGGGATGAAGAATACCGTGGTGTTTGCGGATTTAGCACAACAGATCCCCAATCGGGCTGAGGGCTATGCGGTTTCCCCTGAAGGGAAGGTTAAACCCTCTGCGTTGCCTTCGGTGATTGTGGGGGATGGCAATATTTTTAGTTCCATCGCTGATTTAGCCCGTTATGATCAGGGGTTACGCAATGGCGATTTGGTGGAACCGGCAACCTTACAATTAGCTTTCACATCGGGGACTTTGGATAATGGCGAATCTTTTGCCTATGGTTTAGGGTGGACAGTGGATTGGGACTATGTGGAGCATAGTGGGAGTTGGTACGGCACAAGCACTTTTTATCGCCATTATACAGAGAAGCCGGTGACGATCATAGTGTTGTCCAATGATGAAAATTATCCGGTGGATGAGTTGGTGGATAATCTGGCGAAGTTGCTGTTTAACTAAGATTAGGGTTGCCGTCTATCAGCCAAATGTAGATGGGTGTATCTAATAAAATTTTTCACATATACTCACCAAAATCATTAAGAGGTGCGTTAAAGTCTTCTGCCCTCTTGATATTTCCTTGCATACAACCAAATAAATTTTTACGGATGGTTTTTTTGTCTACAACTAGGTTCGGCTGTTGTTACCAACGGCTAATTAAGTAAAAGACGAGTTGCAACTGCTCTTTGCGATCGAGTTGGGTGACTTCTGCTAAGACTTTTTCTAGGAGGGGACTCATCATTTACCTCAACTTTGGGATTTCTTTGATGGTAATACTTTGGGAGGGTCAGGGGGAAAAAGAGGGGATGAACGCAACCGGCTTTATGGGATGTGTGGGACAAGAAACCGGGTTTCTGACAGCATCTCTATTCCCTCACCAAGATTTAAGAAAGAAACACGGTTTCTCAGTCGCGCAGATGGGGTAAAATCAGGGTGCTATCCCCTAACCGGTGTGTGGCGATGGATGAACAACCCGTGCAGGCTTATCTCTCTCTGATTCAAGAACTCCTCGGCTGTCCGGGTGGGGAGGGTCAGGCGGCGATCGCGAGAGTGATTAATAAATGTATTTTGAAATGATGAGGTGATGATAGATGCAAGCGATTAATATCCAAATTCCCATCGAATTAATTGAGCAAGGGGAGACGGCAGTTTTAGAAAAAATTGCCATGCAGCTTTATGAAAACCAGATATTTACCCTTAGTCAAGCCCGTCGATTGGTGAATTATTCGGTGTGGGAATTCCAAAAACTTTTGGGAGAAAATCACATCGTTCGGCAATACGACCAAAATGATTTAGCAGAGGATATCGAAGGGATTAAATTAGGATTGTGGGATAGTGAAAATCATTTGTAATGCTACACCTTTGATTAACTTTGCCAGCATTAGTCGCTTAGATATCTTGAAATCCCTCTTTACGGAGATAGTCATTCCCCAAGCAGGGTAAGCTCATCTAATTTGGTATAAATTGTACTTGACAAAAAGACAATTATACAGTTTGTGTCATTTAAGGAGGGACAATTCTATAATGTCTAAAGTAAGTCGGCAAGGTAGGTAAAACTCTATGGAGAAAGGATTTGTACCAGTTCAGGCCCCCTCTAAATCAAAGTCAGGGCTTAACAAAAACCAACCGCTTTCTATGGAAAGGTTACAAGGGAGCTTGTCACATTATTTTGATGACGTACCGGATCCAAGGGTAAACCGAACCAAACGCCACTTAATCAAAGACATTATGGTAATTGCTTTGTTGTCTACAATAGCTGGAGGTAATGGATGGGAGGATATGGAAAATTATGGCATCAGTAAGCTGACTTGGTTAAAAGAATTTTTAGAGTTACCGAATGGGATTCCCAGCGATGATACCTTTAGAAGGGTCTTTGAAAAATTGGACCCCCAAATTTTAGAACAAAAATTGAGCTTATGGGTTCAGCACTTAATTGGGCCAGTTATCCAACAAGTTATTCCCATTGATGGAAAAACACTTAGAGGGTCTTATGACCGAGAAAACGGGATAAAAAACTTACATTTAGTCACCGCTTGGGCCAGTGAGAATCGGTTGGTAAGCTGTTAAGCATTTAAATTGGGATAACTGCGTTTCCCTTATTTTTTAATTTACGGGACCAGCGAATAATTAGCTCTCCTTCATTTAAGAGTTTATGTAATAAAACCTCTAAATCTTCAATAGAGGTAAATAATCGATGAGCAATATATTCTTTAGCTGAGTGCCAAACCAACTCTATCAAGTTGTAGTCCGGGCTATATTTCGGAAGAAACTCTAATTGGATGTTTGGCATATTTTCCCCAATTTTTTGGATAAACTCTGCCTTTTTATGAAAACTGGCATTATCAAGAAGAATAATAATTCGGGGTCCGTTTACTGAAAAATCATGGGCAGATTTTCCCGGCTCACCCCATTCTTGGATTAGCTCTTGATAAAAAACTTGTAAAACGTTATAAAAACTTTCCGAATTGCTGGTTTTCAAAAACTCCACAAATCTTTTTTTGTCAGAATACCGGATTCCCCCCATGACATTGACCCGTCCATTTCTCCTATCACCCCTTAGCTGCTTTCGCTTTCCTTTTTTACACCAACTTTTTCTTCTTATTACTCTCAAACTAAATCCACTTTCGTCCCAAAACCATATCTGCAAAAGCTCGGGTGTTTCTTTTTCTATCTTTAAATACTCGGCTAATTTTTTTTTAAACTCTTTTCTCTCTTCCTCATTCCTCTTAGACTCTAAGCTATATTTTCCCCAAATGTAGACATACTTTTTTTAGCTAATATCCTTCTGACTTGAGAGCCACTCAGTTGAATTCCGGTTATTTCATGCAAATAAGTAGCTAATCTATGAGCCGTCCATCGTCCAAATTCATATCCTAACTCACTCGGTTCTTTGGATAGGGTCTCCAATAAAAGGTTGACATACTCTTCAGTGGCCCTCTTGTTATTGCCTTCCATCCTCTTGTCTCTTAAACTTTCCAGATTATCGGGGTCTCCATGAATACACCAATGGCATACTGTATTGATTGAGCAGCCAATAAATTGAGCGATTTTCGCTTGAGTCTTTCCATCGTTCAGTAAGAGAAGCATTAAGAGCCTTTGTCGGATCTCCCCATTGGGTTCCTCTTTCAGGGCTTTTTGAAGTTTTTTGACTTGTTCAGGCGTTAAACAATTGGCAGCTGGCATGGGCTTGATTGTTATGGGGGGGTCTGACTATTATACTAATTTAAATGCTGAACAGCTTATCGCACTTTAAAAGATAAAGTCATCGAACGGACCGCCCAACTCGCTGAGGCGAATGAAGAAATCAGCACCCTGAATGGACTGCTCAAATCCGACAACCTGCGGATGAGTGCCGAACTGGATGTTACCCGTCAACTGCAACAAAAAATGTTGCCTCGACCTGAAGAATTGCAGGCGATTCCTGGCTTAGAAATTGCCGGATTTATGGAACCGGCAGATGAAATTGGGGGAGATTATTATGATGTGTTGAACCATGAGGGACATATCAAAATTGGGATTGGGGATGTCACGGGGCATGGATTAGAAGCGGGAATGGTGATGGTGATGGTGATGGTGCAAACCGCTGTGCGGACCTTACTGGTAAATGATGAAACCGATTATGTGAAATTTTTAAATACTATCAACCGGATGATTCATGATAACGTAGCGCGGATGCAGACCGATAAGAACCTGAGTTTATCGTTACTGGATTATGCCGATGGTGTGTTGCGGATTAGTGGACAACATGAGGAGATTCTGATTGTCCGAGGTACGGGAAAAATTGAGCGACTGGATACGATTGATTTAGGATTTCCGGTGGGGTTAGAGTTGGATATTTCTGATTTTATTACCCAGGCGGAAGTGGCGTTAAATCCTGGGGATGGGGTGGTGCTTTATACCGATGGGATACCGGAGGCGGCAAATATGGCGGGAGATTTATATGGGATGGACCGATTCTGTGAGGTGGTGTCGCAGCATTGGCAGGAGTCGGCGGAGGAGATTCGGTCCGGGGTGATTCAGCATTTGCGGGAGTTTATTGGGGAACAGAAGGTGTTTGATGATATTACCTTGGTAGTGATGAAGCAGCGGTGATGAGGGAGGAATAAATACTCCATCCTATTTTCGGGGGAGAGAGGTAAGGCCCCTACAGAGCGGTTGCCTCTGCATCCCCTGTCCTCTGGACTGGTTCATGAACTCTTCATTTCGTTCAGTCTTTACTAAACAGTCAAAACTTTGTTACAATTTTGAAGAGAACAATTGATCTGGGGCAAGTATGTCCAGGGTAGATAAAAAAGAGCAACAGTTTGAACTAAAGCGCTTTGTGGAAGAAGTGGGCCTGTTGTTTGAACTAAGCGGGATGCCAAGGATGGCGGGGCGAATTCTCGGCTGGCTGTTAATTGCAGACCCACCCCATCAGTCCTTGACTCAACTGGCGGAAGCGTTACAGGCTTCTAAAGGCTCCATTAGTACGATGTCTCGGTTCTTGATTCAAGCGGGAATTGTCGATCGCGTCAGTTTACCGGGCGATCGTCGAGATTATTTTTCTATCAAATTGGATGCCTGGACGGAATTAATTCAACAAAAAACTGCCCAAATCAAAGCCATTCGGGAGATAGCCGAACGGGGATTAGAGTTACTGGATGGCAAACCGGCACAGCGTCGGCAAAGACTGGAGGAAATGCGAGATTTTCACGCCTTTTTTGAGGGAGAACTGCCCCGGTTGAGTCAACGCTGGGAAGCGGAACGACAGATCGAGTCCCCTCGGTCCAAATTTAAAAAGCCATAACTGAGCGATCGCCTTCTCAACCCTCCGTCAATCTGTAGGTTTAAGTTTTAAAAAATCATTAATCCCGGCACCTCTCCAGCGGGAAACAGGAGTACACCAATGCAACGGCCATCTAGTGTAGAGCAAGTTACCGAATCTGAAAATAACCATAAAAAACCCCCAGTCGCGCCCCCACCGCAGGACTTCAAACCCCAAGGGAAACGGCGGTATAAGCGCGTACTCATGGCGGCGATCGCGGCTGGATTATTAGGACTCGGCATTTTTAGCTATAGAACCTACCAAAACGCTCAACCTAAAACCGATGCGATCGCTGAAATCACGGTGCCGGTAGATACCCAAACCCTGACTGTCCGCATCCAAGCCAGTGGGACCGTCCGACCGATTCAGAACGTCAATCTATCCCCAAAAAGTGCTGGCCGCATCGCTGAATTATACGTTGAACAAGGGGACCAAGTAGAAGCTGGAACAGTGGTCGCCCGGATGGAAAGTCAGGAAGTAGAAGCCCAACGGCTACAAGCTCAGGCGAGATTAGAACAAGCTCAAGCTAGACTGGCTCAACTACGCGCCGGAAATCGGCCCCAGGAAGTCGCTCAAGCCCGCGCCAGACTTGCCCAAGCTGAAGCTGGACTGGCTCAACTGCGCGCCGGAAATCGGCCCCAGGAAATCGCCCAAGCGGAAGCTAGACTGGCCCAAGCTGAAGCTAGACTGGCTCAACTACGCGCCGGAAATCGCTCCCAGGAAATCGCCCAAGCGGAAGCTAGACTCGCTCAAGCGGAAGCTAGACTGGCTCAACTGCGCGCCGGAAATCGCTCCCAGGAGGTGGCTCAAGCGGAAGCTAGACTCACCCAAGCCCAAGCCCGTTTAGACGCACTTCGTTCCGGTAGCCGTCAAGACGAGATGGATCAAGCTCAAAGTCAAATTGAGGAAGCTGAAGCAACGGTGTCCCTGACGGCAGAACGAGTGCGACGCAATCAAGAACTGGTGGAGGAAGGGGCTATTTCTCGCGATCGCTTCGATGAAGTGGTCACGGAAAATCGTCGCGCCCAAACTAACTTAGTGCGATCGCAGCAACGGTTAGAACAACTGATTCGCAGTAGACAAGAGGCGATCGCAGAAGCCGAAGCCCAAGTTACCGAAGCCCGTCAAGGTTTAGAACTCCAAGCTAGCGGTGCGCGTCCTGAAGAAATCACTCGCGCTGAAGCTGAAGTGGCCGAAGCCCGTCAAGGGGTAGAAATCCAAGAAAGCGGCGCGCGTCCTGAAGAAATCACCCGCGCTGAAGCTGAAGTGGCCGAAGCTCGTCAAGCCCTATCGGTTCAAGAAAGCGGTGCTCGTCCTGAAGAATTGCTCCGGGTTGAAGCTGAAGTACGCGAAGCCGAAGCCCAACTCAGGGCGGTAGAAGTGCAGGTAGAAGATACCATTATTCGCGCCCCCTTCGCCGGTCAAATTACCCAGCGATACGCTACGGAAGGCTCATTTGTAACTCCAACAACTTCGGCTTCTAGTGCTGGAAGTGCTACATCGACCTCGATTGTCGCCCTGGCTAGAGGGTTAGAAATTTTAGCTCAAGTCCCAGAAGCTGATATTAGTCAAATTAAATCCGGTCAGCAAGTGGAGGTTCGGGCGGATGCCTATCCTGATGAAGGATTTCAAGGAAAAGTGAATTTAATCGCCCCAGAAGCAATTAAACAACAGGATGTAACGTTGTTTGAAGTCCGGATCGATCTAGAATCTGGGATTGATACTTTGCAATCGGGGATGAATGTTGATGTCACTTTCTTAGGAGATCAACTGGATAATGCCTTAGTGGTACCGACGGTGGCGATCGTCACCAACAAAGGTGATACAGGGGTTTTAGTTCCCAACGCTCAAGGTAAAGCAGAGTTTCGGTCTGTTACGATTGGACCCACTTTAGGCAATCAGATTCAAATTTTGGAAGGATTAAATCCTGGCGATCGCGTTTTTATTGGTCTTCCGGAAGGGCAAAAACTGGAAGATATTTTGAAATAAGGTTGGGTGCGGAGGAGAGCAGGGGAGAAGAAAGAATTGAAGTTGTGACACCGAACATTAACAGAACAAGGACCGCAAGTGGTAACCCCGAACAATTAAGAACGATTGAAGTCATGACACCGAACCTTTGAATCTTTGCTATTACCTTAAAATTATGAATTTTTTAGAAAGCGTAAAGATGGCATCTAAAACCTTGGTTGCCAATAAAATGCGAAGCAGTCTAACGATGCTAGGGATTATTATCGGCAATGCCTCGGTGATTGCGACGATTGGGATGGGTGAGGGTGCACAGAATTTTGTGGGTCAGCAAGTGGAATCCCTGGGGACGAATTTGTTATTTATTGTGCCGGGAAGTCCGAAAGCTCAAACTCGCCCGGTGAGTTCACCCCAGACTTTGGTGTTGGCGGATGCAGAGGCGATCGCTTCTCAAGTTCCCTCAGTAAAGGAGGTTTCACCCCAGGTAACGGGGATGCAACGAATCACCTATGGCAATGCCAATCAATCCACGACTATTGTAGGGGTGACGCCGGAGTTTTTAACCGTCCGTAACTTTGATGTTGCTCAAGGTCGATTTATTACTAACTTGGATTTGAAACGCAATGAACAAGTGGTAGCATTGGGTGCGGATGTGGCGGAAACTCTATTTGGAAATACAGACCCAATCGGCAAACAAATCCGCATTAAGAATTTATCTTTTTCGGTGATTGGAGTGATGCAACCGAAGGGTTCTACGTTTGGACAGAACCAAGATGATGTGGTGTTGGTGCCGTTAACGACGATGGCGAATCGGATTACGGGGAATACTTCACCGTATGGGACAAGAATTAATTTTATTTCCGTGTCAGTGCAGAATGAAGAAAGTATGAAGGCGGCACAGTTCCAAATTGAAAATTTGCTGCGCTTGCGACATCAGATTATTGATGAAGATGATTTTACGGTTCGTAATCAGAAGGATTTGCAGGCAACGATGGGGGCGATTACGGGTGCGCTAACATTGTTGTTGGCGGCGGTTGCCAGTATCTCCCTGTTTGTAGGGGGAATTGGGATTATGAATATTATGTTAGTTTCGGTGACGGAACGCACGAAGGAAATTGGGTTAAGAAAGGCGATCGGGGCGTCTGAACAGGATATTTTAATGCAATTTGTGATCGAGGCAGTGATTTTATCGGTTGCCGGGGGTTTGGTGGGAATTTTTGTCGGGGTGAGTGGCATCTGGCTTATTAGTAGTTTTACGCCGTTTGATGCCGGGATTTCTACAATGGCGATCGCCTTAGCAACCGGAGTATCTGGTGCAACGGGGTTATTCTTTGGCGTCGTTCCTGCTAAAAAAGCAGCCCAACTGGATCCGATTGTCGCTTTGCGCGGTGCCTAGGAAAACCCAGGGTGTTGTTAACTCCTATTGTCGGTTTTGCGAATGTAGGAGCAATATTTTAAATATAGTCTAAGTATTTTGGGAAGAGTTTACCTTGATTCCGGTCAAGGTTATTAATATTATCAGTTTTATGATAATTTTGCAGCCAGTGTATTTTAGGGTATCTAAAGATTTAATCCAAAAATTTATAATTGAATAGGTTTTTCACAGAAATGATTATTTATTGTTTAGAAGCAGAAAATTCCCTCTCGTCTAATAAATTTTGCTGCTTAATTTGAATAGCTAATTCATGAATCATAGAAATACAAACTGAATTACCAATTTGTTTATAGCATTCTCCAGTCTTAGGATGTCTTGTAAAATTATCAGGAAACCCCATAATTCGATAACACTCATTAAGTGTTAATTTCCGCACCGCATTTTCTTCAGGAATATAAATAAAAAAGCGGCCTGATGTTTCCTGGGATGGTAAAGTTGGATGAACCCCCTTAACAGAATAAATCCGATTAGGTTGTCTATGAACTCTCGACAGATGTTCTGTATTAGGTCTAATTCCTGTTTTCCAAATGTTTTTATTACGATATCCTACAAAAATCAATCCTGAAATTTGGGGTTTAGGATGTTCAATCAAAGTGTACTCGTCAGGTTTCAAATACTCAAACGGTCCTTCTTTATCTAAATATTCTTCAAGACTAGGAGTAGGAACTTGTTTTTTGATTAAATCAAAATTAAATTTCCGATTTAAAGTACCAATAATAATAACCCGCTCTCGATTTTGGGGTAATTTGAAATCTTTAGAATTTAATAAATTATAAGTGACAGAATATCCTAAATCTTCTAAAGAATAAAGAATCGTGTCCAATACTTTGCCCTGGTCCAAATGAAGCAGGTGCTTAACATTTTCCAAGACAATCACTTTAGGTTTTTTTATTTCAATAATTTTGCATAAGTGAAAAAATAGGGTTCCTCTCGTGTCCTTAAAGCCATTTCGTTTTCCGGATATACTAAAAGGCTGACAAGGAAAACCCGCTGTTAATACATCATGATTCGGAATATTTTCAATATCTAAAGTAGTAATGTCTTTTTCGGGTAAATCCCCAAAATTTTGATAATAAACTTTCTGACAAGATTCATTAATTTCACAGGAGGAAACACAATGATAACCGGCTTTTTCAAAAGCAATACGGAACCCTCCAATTCCGGCAAATAAGTCAATAAATTTAATCGAATCAGACACTAATTTTTAAATTGAAGTGAATAGAATTTTAAGAATTATAGCATATAACTTAGAAAAATCCTAGCCGCGTTTGAATCAACTTCTCCCGAGTTTAGGGGAGGCGATCGCGGAAGTGGAAGCTCAACTTACACTGAAGCAGTCCAGCCTTAGAACTCGAACGCCGTAAACCGTTGCGGGGTGACGGAACCCACGAAGGAAATTGGATGGAGAAAGGCGATCGCCTCATCTGAGGAGGATATTTTAAGGCAATGGGTGCAAAACTCGATCCAATTGTCGCCTTGCAGGGGACGAAGGAAAACCCTGGCTGTTGTTATACCCCCATCGGGCGAACTTTTATACTTAATCCGGGATTTCAATCCTGAGGAACATTTCTCTATAAACTAAAAGCGATCGCTCTTGTGTTGTGCCAGCGATCGCTTTTTTATTTTTATTATCTCTCACAGTATTTTAACAGGTTTTGCTAATTAATCTGAAGCGTCCCCAAAAGTCCACATACCGGACATTGGAGTTTGCAGACACGCGTACTGAACCCATACTCAAGGTCGTTTGCTTTACAATTCTTAACTCTTCGGGATATCGGGGTTGGGGGTCATTTTCTAACCAAATCGGAGGGACCATCATGGGGTCATAGGCTGCAATAGTATCGGTAACTCCAGGCCGATCCTTGAACTGAACCTGCTGTCCCGGATGAAAGATGACCGCTTCTTCTTGTTCTAGGTCCTTATCAGATCCAATTGTGACAGCAACCATAAATTTCTCCTTAATATCAGTGTATTTTTATTTAGATTAACCTTTTTAGGTCAAGGTTTGCTAAAAAATACAAAAATTGTTACAAACTTGACAGAAATATAAAAACTCTTGAAAATGGGCCTTTTGAATCTATCCCTGGGTAGGTGTCAAGTGCGAAATCAGCCCCCCTAAACTCGATGCTTAGCCGGGATTGTAGCTTTTAAATGACCCAATTAGAGGGCACTGAAGGGGTTATCGAGGGAGCTATTTTATGCTCAAACGCTTATAGGCATAGGTTTCTAGGGATTTTAACTCTGCTTAATTAGCCTGAATCTAAAAAAATAATTAAGGTTAGCAAAGGCAAGCGAGCGATCGCTCCCTTTGTTACTAATCAATAAGTGATTATACTTAAGTATAAATTCTTAGTGAATGGACCGCAGTCGGCTTAACCACCCATTACCTTTTCCCTATCTTAGATAATGAGTAAATACACTTAATATTCCTCAAAATAGAAGAAGGACGCCCGTCAAGTGTGCGTCCCTCCGATGCCAACAGAAATCTAGTCTTAAATTCCGGGAGTCAATCTAGTCGGTTTCTCAAAAAGCGATCGCCCCGGAAGCGAGAACCATTAGGATGTCAGCCAATCCTTGATTAAGTCCAGCAGGCTGGAACCACCAAACCAAAGCGCCATCAAAATAGAGATAGAGAGCGTAAACCCCATCAAACAAAGCACTAAACCGCCGAGGCTAATAGCGCCATCATCATCAAGCAGACCGAAGCCGGTCACAAAAACCCCGATCGCCGGTAACGTATTTGTCCCGGGGATAGGAATCATCATGGAAATTGCCATCAGGGCGATCATGCTGCCGATGAGGATCCGACCCGATAAACTCTTGCAGATATAAGTCAAGCGGGGACGAGATAACAACTCGATTTTCTCCAACCAGGGAATCCCCGCTTTTAAAATGCCTTGCACCTTTGACAAGGCGATCGGGTAATTCATCATCCGATTCGGCAGCCAAGGCCGTTTAGCCCCTGCAATCAGTTGAATGGCGAGTAGAAAAATCAAAATTCCAAACGGAGTGGAGTATCCCGGCGCAGGTAACGGCAATGCTGAAGGCCACGCCAGCAACACAAATAAAAACCCGAAAATACGCTCTCCAGCTAGCAAGATTAGATCCGCCAAAATCACGCGATCGGGGCGTTCTTCTTCAAAAAAATAGCGATGCAATTCAACAGAAAGTCGAGCCACAGGGTTTAGGCAAAGAGTGTGAAGGGGAAGGACGGAAAAAAGGGGAGATGGGAGCATGAGGGGGACTGCCATCGAGTTGGGGGAGTTGAGGTAGACCGGGAAATTTAGGAGAGGGATGATTCATCCTATTTCCTTAAATCGTCCCGTATCTATCTCTATTCCCTCGCTTCCCCATCTTCCCTTTTCTCCCTAATCCAAACAGGAGATGAGGGGCTAAATTTAAGTGCCCGAGGTCCAGGAATTCATGTATTCTACCTGGGCTGAGGTTAGGGTATCCATATTGATTTTCATTGCCTCTAGCTTGAGGCGGGCGATTTCTTGGTCTACTTCTGTCGGAATTGAGTGTAAACCGGGGGCTAACTTGCCTTTGTTCTTGACTAAATACTCGCACGCCATTGCTTGGTTAGCAAAGCTCATATCCATCACCGCGCTGGGGTGTCCTTCTGCGGCTGCCAAGTTAATCAGCCGACCTTCTCCGAGGACGATCACGGATTTTCCTGAGTTGAGGTGATATTGCTGGGTAAAGGGACGCACGGTGCGAACTTCAGAGGCTTCTGCTCCCAGGGCCTTGAGGTCGATTTCAATGTCAAAGTGACCCGAGTTACAGACGATCGCCCCATCTTTCATCTGGGCGAAATGTTCACCGCGAATGACGTGCTTATTGCCGGTGACGGTAATAAAGATATCTCCCTCGGAGGCTGCTGCTTCCATGGGCATGACGCGGAATCCGTCCATGGTGGCTTCTAATGCACGCACGGCATTGATTTCCGTCACGATGACGTTGGCACCCATTCCTCGGGCGCGTAAGGCGGTACCTTTGCCACACCAGCCATATCCAGCAACCACGATGGTTTTGCCAGCGAGTAAGATATTGGTGGCCCGGATGATGCCATCTAGGGTGGATTGACCCGTCCCATAGCGGTTGTCAAAGAAATGTTTGGTTTCGGCGTCGTTGACGTTCATCGCCGGGAAGGAAAGTGCACCATCTTTGAACATGGCGGCGAGGCGAACGATACCTGTGGTGGTTTCTTCTGTGGTGCCAATGATATCGGAGAGTTGATTTTTGCGATGCTGTACCAAATGTACGGTGACATCGCTGCCGTCATCAATGATGATGTTCGGTTTGTGATCCAGGGCTATTTCAACGTGACGGTTGTAGGTAGCGTTGTCTTCTCCCTTGATGGCGAAAACCGGAATCCCATAGTCCACCACCAGACTGGCTGCGACGTCATCTTGAGTGCTCAGGGGGTTGCTGGCAATCAGTACGGCATCAGCACCACCAGCTTTTAAAGCAATGGCGAGATGGGCGGTTTCAGTGGTGACGTGGCAGCAGGCGGATAAGCGGATGCCCGCGAAGGGCTTTTCTTGGGCAAAGCGATCGCGAATTAGTCCAAGAACGGGCATTTCCCGTCCCGCCCATTCAATTCTCTGTTTACCTAATGGGGCGAGAGAAAGGTCTTTAACTTCGTGCTTGATCTGAGTGGTGGTGGCTGTCATCGAACGGGTTCCTAAAAATAACAAATTGTCATGACTTATCTACCTTACTCTATCGTTCCCTGAGAGGGTAGGGCGATCGCAAGATTTGTTCGAGGGAGCTTTAGGTTGAGGTTCCTCGGGCGTTTCTAGCTCATCCGGTGAGGAGTCTTTTGGAATGGACCATTGCAGTTTTTCCAGCAGGAATGCCGGAATCTGAAGGGTTTGATCAGAGTCGGGATTCACCGGATCCATGACAGGGCGAATTTCCCACACCTGAGTTTCTAGAAGCCCTAGGGTAAATTGTTCTGCCAGGATTTCTGACTTCTATTCGGAAATACTTAATTAAACTGTTAGAAAAATGCTAAGAAACGATTCTAAAAAGCCCCCCGAAATTAATTTTTTCTTCTTCTGGTTTCCCCCATTCCCTACAAAAACACACCTTACTAAAATTCACAATCAGAGTTGAGGGAGAGTCGCCAAGTCCGGTTAAAACCAGAACCAAAGGTTTCATAGCTATAGCCAAGGCGATAGGGAAAATGTCCTAAAGGAATCGTTTGAGGCTCTACCCCATTGTAGAAATCCTCCTGAAAATGGTTAGAAGACCAACCCACTGCTCTTTCAAACTGTGCATAATGCTCCCAGTTTAATTCTCCTGGTTTGTTGTCCGTTGCTTTTAGTTGGGATGTCTGAATACTGAAACCAAAGCGGTTCTTAGAATATTTGAGCCAGAGGCGATCAATTTTTTGAAGTTCAGAACAGGGAATCTCCGAGATTAATAAAGAAGCTGTAGCGCTTCTGGTATCTTCTCGATAGGGTTGTAGTACCTCTAAGGTTTCCCAGTCGGCTTCAACCCATTGATTCTGCCGCAAGGCATCAATCATTCGGCAGTATTTCAAGCGATGGGTAATCGAGGCTACACCGTGCCAAACCCCACCACTTACCCCATTCCCGGTTGTCGCGGGTAAGTGGCCCTCGGGAGCAGATTTAGAGAAGTTAAGTTTCTCGTAGGTACGCCACTGACCCTGCCTACGCCAGCCGACGCGATCGCCAAATTTCTCAGCAATTTCTGGAGTATATTGACCGACAACCCCGCCTACAGATTCCCAAATTTTTTGCTGCTGAATAAAGCCAAAACGACTATCACTATAATAATTCCATAGGTTCGCTAAGGTGTGCAAGTCCTCACAGTCGAGTTTTTCTACATCGGCTTGGCTTAACCAACCTTCCGCTTCTCTCTGGCTGATTTTTAACAAAATCTCAAAGGTGGCGCGATCGGCAGCTTTCCACTCCCGATTCCGCAGCAAGGCTTCCAAGGGTTTATAGTTAATATTGGCCGTGGAGGTTAGCGGAGATACCACCTCGGGTTTAAGCGGTTGTTCAAACTCACAGGATTGCAAACTTAAACCAAGGATTAAGACGATTGCCCTAATTTTTTTTCCCACCCCAGGGGGGATTACTATTGGAGTTAATCGATCCCTTATAAAAATCCCAATTACCCACTGTTTTAAACCCATACTTCTACAATAAATTAAGCCTAAATTGGTTCACATTCCGAAAGTTTGAATTTGCCTTTTTTACTCACACAAAATCGGAGAGACTTCTTTGGGTTTTCTTCCAACCGAGTGAGTTATGCCTATCTACCCGGGTTAAATTTCCCAAGCTAGGGGATGATTTTACAGGATAATCAAGCTAAAGTGATAGAAACTCAATAACCGTTTTAACTTTTCCACATATTAACCTGAATAACTATCATGGAAAATTTAGCATATTTACAAGCGGTTTTGGCCCTAGAATCAGTCTGGGGAGGGTTAGAGTCTCACCAACCGCAACTCGGGAACTCAGGGGAGAGGGTCAAGGGACAAAGTTTGTCGGGTCCGGGATACCGTTACAGGTTAACGATCGCCCTGAGTCTCTCTCTCTTGAGTCTAGTGCAAGGGGCAGTCGCCTTGGCGTTTATTCCCGCCACTGGACTCGGACGAGGAGATAGTGGACCCCTCGTCACTTGCGTTCAGCAAATGTTGAAGGCAACGGGTTATTTTCACGGACCCGTTTCCGGTTTTTATGGACCGATGACGGAACAAGCGGTCTTAAAATGGGAACTGGAAAGTGCGGGCGTTGGTGATGGTGCGATCAATGCTTCAACAATTGCTCAAATCGACTGTTATCAAGGTCAAATCTCCCGGACTCCTGGTCCCGCTTTACCGAATCCCCAAGGTACTCCCAAAAGAGGCGATCACCCAACCGATCATCCAGGTACTGGGACAGTCAGACTAGGCGATCGCGGGGAACAGGTGGTGCAGTTACAACAGAAATTAGTAGCTGCCGGTTATTTTAAAGGTCCCATTACCGGCTACTATGGTGCAGGGACTCAAGATGCAGTGATGCACTTTCAACAAGACCACCATATCCCCATCGATGGGGTTGCCACCCCGGAAACCTTATTACAACTGGCAAAGAGACCTGGCCCCTCTTCCTTCTCTCCACAGACCCTGCGCCGGGGGTCTCAGGGTTCCAACGTCGTCTATCTCCAAGAAAATTTACGGAACTTAGGATACTATACAGGACCAGTCACCGGCTATTACGGCCAGCTCACTCAAGACGCGGTGATGGCATTACAATGCGATCGCCTCATCCCGGCTGATGGCATTGCCGGTCCTCAAACCCAGAGTATCTTGGTTTCTCTCTATTAAAACCGAAAAGCGATCGCCTCCCACCCAGGGAAATTGCGATCGCTCTCTTGACTAGGCATCGGATTAACAAACCAGGGCCTTTCCCGGATAAATTTCTCGCTTGCGAGTTTTCTTGTCCAGGTAAATCCACTCCAAATCTTGGAGGCGATTTACCAAGTTAGAGATACTCACCCCCAATTCTTCTCGCATTTCGTATAAGTGAGACCAATAAGTTAAATCCCGTCCCCGGCGTTTCTCTTCTAAAATATGTCGGGGCATTAGTAGGCAACCCGCAAAATACTGCGCCTGCCACTCCATTGACTCTAAAACCGAGGCATTGCTGAGGGGAGTGCCAACCTCGCGACTGCCCCGGCAGACAAACGGTTCATCCGCCGCTACATCCGGGTTCAACCCCTGGCGATCGCCGATTTGGGCAGCCGCTTCGTGATTAATATGTAGCACCCAATGGCCGATTTCGTGAGCGAGAGTAGATTCTTGAAATCCCTGGGGTTTATCGAGAATCTCTTCATTAATCTCGATACAGCGTTGTACAGGTAAAATCCTCGCCGCGATCGCCCCTTGTTCATCGGCGGGAATCCGTTCCCAAATCACGCCGAGGTCGAAAAAATCCGCAACCAAACTCACGTCAAACGGCCACGCAGGAGCAAATTGTTCTCCTCGCTTTGCCATCCGCCTGAGTAGGTTATTCGCCTGGTACTCAATCGCTTCCTTGGGATAATAGCGATACGGCTTAAAGATACTCAAGGTTATTCTCCCTCGCTTGCCACCTGCTGAAACACCTTTTCTGCAAAATCAGGATTTTCTCGCATCCGCCGCAGCAGTGCAGGCATCGCTTTATAGTTTTGCTTGAGAAAATCCTCGTACCGTTGCGGAACCCGTCCGGCGAGGACGATTGACTCTTCCTCATCCAGATCTAAGTTCCGCGCCAAGGACCGAATTACATCCTCTTTGGGAGCATAGTCTGCCCGATCGTTCTCCAGCTTGGACAAGTAGGTGAAATCTACATCCAGAAGCTTGGCAAGCTCCCTCTGGCTGTACCCCTTGTCCTTGCGTGCTTGACGAATTAGTTTACCAAAACTCTGTTCCACGTCTTTAAATTCCCACTACATCTGCATTGTAGGTGACTTTGAAAAAAAAATCAACTTTGGGGTTGACGAAAAAATCAATACACGTTAAACTAGGTTTAGTTGAACAATGATTCAACAAGACAGGCGCTAGGGGTGGAGTAGTAATTCCCAAGTTCTTCCGGCTGAGACCCTATATCTAGTCCATGTCCGGGGAAGGGAACCGAAGGGTCTGGGGCAATCCACTGCGCCATAAGGGAGGGAAACACTCAAGCAAGACAGGAGAGGAACGATGCTCAAAACCTGGACTGATACTCACTATAAGCTCGAAGACGGGGATTGGCTTTATATTGCCAAGCACGAGGAACAAGGGAGTGCCTCCCTCATCTGTCCGGGTTATGCCCGAGATGGTTCAGGCTTCACGATCCATTTTACCCCAGCGCATATCGAAATTTTACAAAATCTGCTGGCGGTGTTGCAAAGGACTCCAAACCTATCCCCGTCGGAGTCAGTTCGGGTGAGTAATGGCAATCCTTGGGTGGAACGATCGGCCAACCCTGACGCGGCTAAAACTGAGAATCGTCATGCAGAAGAAACGGGTTACAAATATCCCACTCCCACCCCCGCAACCCCTGGCCCGGTTATTCGTTAATCTAGGCGATCGCTGGTTAATTTGAGCAACCTCAATGGCAAAACATAAAACACCAACTTCAGCAGCTTCATTCAACCCTACAGGAGTAGAAACCATGTCTAAGAAAGCGACTATTTCCGTATTTGGAACTAAGCCAGAAAATGCAATTGTTGTTCCGGAATTGCCGATTTCTGCGAAAAATAATTGTCAAGCGGGAAAATGGACAATTGGGGATGAAGAATACGGGTCTAAATTAGCGATGACTATCCTGAAATTTAGCAAATTTTTCGGGAGTCTCGGCCAGACAAAAGATACTTTATGGGGACAAATTTGGTTTGTCGCGGAAGCGGGAGAATTGCCCCATGATGTAGTGATGGTGACTTACGTCAAGGGGCGTAGTCTGAGCGATTTTAATCGTTTAGTGGCCTCGGTTCAAGCGCGAGGGGTGGAACCCGCTGAAGGGGTATTTGTGCCAGATTTTATTAAACATTCTGGACAAAAACCCGATGAAAATGGGGTGATTAAACCCATTAATTATTATAGCCTGAAGTGGGACTGGATTGAACGGTCAAATTGGGAGATGGTGGAACAAGCGGCGATCGTCTTGTCGGATCCCCATAATCAATCCCGAATGATTGACTTGGAAGGAACCCGAGAAATGGTGGCTTTGGATAATTTGCCTCCTTCTGAAATTTCCCGTTTAATGAATCCTCATTTGGATAGTCCAGCCCCTACGGACATGGCATTGCCTGCGGCAGTTTCTCCGGAGTTAATGCGCGAACCGGCTCTTGCTAATGGCTAATTGATGTTGATAAAAATGGAAGAGAGGCGACTGCATCTCTTCCTTTACCTTACTGTAGATAAATTTATGAAAAAAGTGGCTAAACTCACGCGCCAGTCTGTCTTGGAGAGTCAGTTGAAAGGAAATCTGGCAACCATAGAGGAGATTCGGACTGATACCTTAAATGATTTACAACTCCTCAGCGAAGACTTTCAACATCTTCACCTGGTTATCGCCTCAGTCCAGCAAAATTATGCGGCATTGTTAACGCAAAATCGCCAAATGAGAGGGATGCTTTTACAGGTTGTTGATGAGTGTTACTGCTGGCAAGGCAACCGTTGCGATCGCTGTCGTGCCATTCTCCAGCTTCTCTCCAATCGCCAGCTAGAGTAAAGGGGAAACTGGAAATTTTTCTAGGTTAGCTGCTTTGCGTTTTAATCGCGAAATTGGGGAAAATTTAATCTTTTTTTAAGGGATTTATTTCCCTTGACAGGGAGTAGTTTTAGAGTAAAATATGGAAAATGAAATTTGCCCTGTCTTCTATTAGCTTTTGGCAAAAATTTAGCTTCACCGGATGAGCTAAGTGATTTGCTAAATGAGCTATATCCTTTCTAAAGTACCCACTCGACAAAGGTTTTCTGTATCTAAATATCCTAAATTGGAGGAAAAGTTATGTCCCAAACCCTGGTTAAAGACAGTAAATCTCAAATTTTAGCCCAATTTCAAAAACTGCTGGCGAGTCGCCAAGAGACTATCTCCAAAGTCGCTACGAAAGAGGAAGAAGCGGAAAAGGAGAAAAATAAAGAACTCCTGGCAGTTGCCTCAACTTACACCATTGATACTATTGTCAAAGGGTTAGCGGACCTGCAACTCGATTTCGCGAGTATTATCACCCAACTGGCTGAGAAACTTAGCACAGAAACCGCTAAACTGGACGAACTCAAACGGGCGATCGCCATTGAAACTAATCGCCTAGAAGAATTACGCCAAATTCGAGTCGTTGCCGATGCTCTTCATATTTTAACCCAAGAACATCAAGAAAAGTTAGCCCTGCTGGATTATCAGGCGGCTTTACAACAAGAAACTATTGAAACGGACCAAACGCAAAAGCGCAAAATATGGCAAAAAGAACAACAAGAATTTGAGAGTTTCGTTCAAGAAAAAGATGAATCTGACGCCAAAAAGCGGCAACAAGAATCGGCAGATTATGAATATGAACGGCTGCGGATTCAAGAGTTAGAAACCGATGAATATGAAGAACGGAAGCGGCAACAAGAGCGAGAGTTGAAAGAGATGGCCCGGGATAAAGAAAAGCACTGGGCTGAACGGGAAAAATATTTGAATGAACATCAGGCAGAATTTGAAGCGAATCAGCAGAAAATGGCCGGGTTTGAAGAAGAATTGAAGCAGGCTTATATTAAAGCCAAAGAAGAGGCGATCGCCGAAGTCAAGCGCGAAGCCAAAGTCAAATCTGATTTATTCGAGAAAGAGTGGGAAGGCACGAAGCAAGGGTATGATTTAACCCTGCAATCTCTCAACAGCAACATCGATCGCCAAACCCAACAAATTGCCGATATTACCGCCCAACTACAAGCGGCGACCCGACAAGCTCAAGATTTAGCAATGCGAGCTTTTCAAACTTCCTCCAATGTGAGTTTATCCTCTAAGTAAGCGGATTAAATCCGGCAGAAAAGAGAGATTAAAATTATTCTATATCGGCGTCAAGGCAAGGGATTATATTCCAGGGCTTTGTCTTGGCAGATCCGTATAGAAGAAGGTTAAGTTTAACCATTGACTAGCCCAATTCTAGACTTATTTTCAAATTTCATCCATTCAATAATTCTCGGGAGCAGTCTGATGACAAAAAACATTACCTCTAAAAGCACCAAAGCCGAAGTTCTGGAAGCATTAGGGGAATTAGAAAAAGAAAATTCCAGCCTAGAGGCTCAAGTCAAGCAATTGAGTAAAGAAAAGCAAGCAGCAGCGAAAAGTACCATTTCAACGGTCAAAGAAATTAATTCTCCCGAATCAAAACTCACCATGAATAATGCTTCAAAAGCCCAGCAGAAAGTCAACCAAACAATTGAAAGTTTACAATTATTACAATTAGGCTTTGGGGGTGCGGTCAGCGATTTGTCCGAACGCCTGACTTCGGAAGCCTCTAAACTTCATGAACTTGAAGAAGCGGTGAATCAGGAGATACAAGAACTCCAGAATTTACACGATTTAGAAGTATCCGAAGAGACCTTAGAAAGTTTAATCCAAACCTATCAAGAACGAGCAAAAACCTTTCAATTGGAAATAACCGATCGCCAGGATACCTTAGATCAACGAATCCAAACCTTGAAGAAAACCTGGGAGAAAGAACAAGAAACTCATCAACGTGAGATTAAAGAGCGCAATACCACCCAGGAGAAACAGTGGCAGCGGGATGCAGAGGAATACCGCTACAACTTAGAGCGCGATCGCCACTTAGCCCAAGAAGAATACGCCCAAACCCAAAAACGGTTGTATCAAGAACTCGCCGAAACCCGGCAAGTGCAAGAACAAGAATGGACAGAACGGGAAAAGGCGACAGCCAAACGGGAGCAAGAATATGCTGAAGCCAAAGCCAAAGTGGAGACACATCCGACGGAACTAGAAACCACTATCAAGAATGGCAAAGATAATGGTCGGAATATCGGTCACTATCAAGCCAAAATTGCCTCAGATCTGCGGGGTAAAGAAATTGAAGGGCTTCAGCGCTCCTACCAACTGCAAATTAGCGCATTAGAAGTTAGTATTAACAATCAGGAAGAACGGAGCAAGACCCTGACTAAACAACTTGAAGCCGCACTCAAACAGGTTCAGGATTTAGCAGTTAAGGCGATCGAAGGCAGCTCAAATGCCAATTCCTTCCAAGCCCTGCGTGAAATCGCCGTCGAACAAGCCAAAAATCTGCCAAAAAGCAAATAATCGCTAGTTTTAGTGTTATTTTAACTAGGGGCAATTCATTAATTGTCCCTAGTTTTCTGTATTTAAGGCGGGTAAATCCTCACTAAGAGTTGAAAACCGAGGCTCTATGCAACGAAACAACGAGGGTTGGATTAAAATTGCTGAATACACTTCCCTGGCTGGATCAGTTGCGGGTTCGGTTGCGGCATTGGTTCTGGGAAGGCTCCATTATGCAGCAGTGATCTTATTTCTCTCCGCCTGGTTAAATTTGGTCTATCGCCATAGATTGCACTTAATTACCCAACAACGTCTGCGCAATGCCATCACTGAAGTTGATCAAAGTATTGATGAGTTTCAGGCGACGATCGCCAATCGAGTCAGCGAATTAAGCACAGAGATCTCCCATCTCAATGACAACCTCCTCGATAAACCTGAAAAAGAGCAGATGGAACGATTGCTCTCACCCATCCTAAACCTAGAGCAACAGTTAATGGTATTGGATGTGGCACTGGCACGGATTGGCAGCCACCTAGAGCAGCCTCTGGAGGAATTGCGCGATACCCTGCCTGCATCAGAAACAGACTTGACAGAAAAGGATACTGCCGAGAGTGAAGCAACCGCTAGTCGCCTCCCCCAAGAGATTGCTCAACTCTCCGAACATATTTCCCAACTCGGCGAGGCGATCGGTAAACTAGAACCCCGACGAGAAGGCGGCGAACTTATACCCCTCCCTCCACAAGTTCCGATGGTAACCAATGTCTGGGGTTTACCTACGGCATCCAGCGAACCGAACCCCCACCTTCCAATAATGGAGGCGTCGCCGGTTTCCCATGCCGCCACCCCCTCACCGACTGCATTACCTACCTGGGGAAATCCTTACCAACAACTGGAGTCGCAGACAGCAGCTTCACCCCAAGCCTTCCCGGAAAATCAAGCTCTGACTCTCCCAGGCGATACATCACAGACAAGGGCGATCGCCTATTCTGGGTATCCCCTTAATGCGATCGGTAGTGAAACCGCCTCCAACATCGACCTTCGAGGAGCCATTCTCATCGGTGGTAGTCTCACTCAAGCCAATTTTGCCGGAGGCGATCTTCAAGACGCGAACCTCAGTGAAGCCGACTTGCGCGGTTCAGACTTGCGCGAAGCCAACCTTGCCGGTGCCAACCTCAGTCGCGCCAACCTCGATGCAGCCGACTTAGACGGTGCCAATTTAGCCGGCGCTGACTTGCGGGGTGTCAACCTCAGAAACACCCTATTTAGGAATGTATATCTCAGTGGCGCGAACCTCAGCGGATCAGACTTGAGTGGATTTGATTTGAGTACAATCAATTTTAACAGCGCCACTCTCATCGAAACTAATCTAGGGGAGGCAAATTTGCAGGATGCACAATTAATTGGTGCTAATCTCGCCGGTGCTAATCTCGCCGGTGCCAACCTAGAACGGGCTAATTTGACCCATGCCAACCTGACTAACGCCAATCTCATCGGCGCTAATTTCGGCCAAGGGGAAAATCAAGCACAACTCAATGGCGCAATCCTCCCCGATGGCAGTATATATCAGTAACGTTTTGTTGTTATTTAATTTAGGGTTAAAATAAAATCCCTCCGGGGGATGCTTGGAGGGATGTACTCTAAAGATGTCAAACACTTTCAGTCTGACCTCTATTGTCCTCGATTTCTGCCTATTCCACCAGGGGGCTATCCCCCCCACCAGGCTTGACCCCCTAACGCATCGGGACAATTGCGAGTCTAACTCTACCCCCTCCCCACTCTAAAATTTCCTGCCGGTAGCGGCAAATACGACGATAAAATCTAAAGAGTCCATAGAAGCCCTCTATCGAACCGACTTATGACTTACTGCCTGGGTATCCTTACCCGTTTTGGTTTAGTGATCGCTGCCGACTCGCGCACCAATGCCGGAGTTGATCATATTTCAACCTATCAAAAATTGTTTGATTTTTCCATACCCGGAGAGCGAACCATTTTACTCTGTACATCGGGAAACCTATCCATCACCCAAGCGGCGATCGCCTCCCTAGAGAAAGATATTAAACATCAAGAAGAAACTAATCTTCACACACTCCCCAGTTTGGCCGAAGTGGCTCGTTATATTGGCAATAAAATCCGCGCCATTCAAGAACAGGACCGACCTTGGCTAGAACGCGATCGCATCGATGCTAAATGTAGTTTATTACTAGGAGGCCAGCTTCCGGGGGAAGAACCCAATCTCTACTTAATTTACAGTCAGGGAAACTATATTCACGCCACCAAAGAAACGCCCTTTCTCCAGATAGGAGAAATTAAATATGGCAAACCCCTCTTAGACCGCACCCTAACTGCAAATACTCCCTTAGAAGCTGCGGCTAAATGTGCCTTATTGTCTATAGATTCTACCATGAAATCTAATATTTCTGTAGGACCGCCCATTGATGTCGTTATGTATCATACTGATTCATTCATAATCCGTCATCGGTTGAGACTCCGACTCGGCGACCCCTATCTTGCCAAAATTAGAAAATTATGGGAAACCTACGTTAAACAAGCCTTCGATGGGATGCCTGATGTAGAATGGGAATATTACGAAGATAATTTAAACGAAGACATTCTGATTGATTAAATACAATTAGAACACAGAACTTTCTTAGTAACAATTTCAGTCGTTTCTTCCTCGTGACTCGGCTGAAGCCGGGTCACCCCCCTTGGAGGCATAGCCTCCAGCCTCCAACCAGGCGGCAGAGCCACAGAGAGTGCATATCACGGCAGGACCCTGACATGAGAGCTAAAAGTTATTGATGATAAAATGAGCCAATTTATCGTACTCCTGGTCCATTTTTTTCATCAGCTTAATTTGATTTGGTGCCCAGCTTCTTCTAGCCAAATTATCTCGTGTTGGTTTGGCGTTTGGAAGATACTTAATTGGAATATTTTGAACAATGCTATCAGGTGCCATTACATTTAAATCTTCAATACTTGCAACTGGTTCTTCGTCTCTAATAAAATCCGGAACCGCAGAGTATGCTTTGATATTTCTAAGTGCTGGAATTAGTTCTTTCTGTATAGAGTTTCTAACCTTTAAAAATTGAGCTTGATCAGCTCCTGTTTTCGATTGTTCCTGTGCACCAGGCTTCTTTTTCATATCAAAACCATTAAATATCCATCCTCCAAATTTTGGCTGTCCCTTTTTACTTATTAATTGGTCATACTTATTAGATTGCATATATCGGAATTTGCCTTGCTCCCAATCTTCTATAAATCTGGGTAAAACCTGTCCAATCAAACCAACACAATAGGCAGAAAACAAGTCGGGCGTACATGGAACTAGAAAATAATCAGAAGAATATAAAGCAGTTCTAACAAGAGAATTAAAAGAAGGAGGCAAGTCTATCAAAGCAAAATCATACTGCTTATTTTCTTCTTTTTCTACAGCTTCAATCAAACTGTATGGCATTAAAAAACGGTATAATCCAGCCCCTCCAATTACATCAGTACCTACATTAAGGATGTCTGAAAAGTTATTAAGCCAAAAATCACCAGGTACAATATCTAAATTTTTAGTCTCAGTATTTTTAGGCTGTGCAATGTAAGGTTTTCCTGGTGCACTTTGCTGAATATAGGGTAGAGCAAAAGCACGAATAGTTCGACCATAGGGTAGTGCTTTTGAACTCTCCAGATAGGTCGAAAATTCTTCATCCCCTAATGTAGCAATAGACAAATTACATTGAGGATCAAAATCAATCGCTAAAACTTTTTTACCTTGTTCTGCCAGTGATGTTGCTAGGTTCCAAATAGTAGTAGTTTTTCCAACACCACCTTTATTATTAAATAATGCAATGATTTTTACCATTATTTTTTCTCTACCTAAATTTAATAACTTGAAAGGAGCCTATTCATTAAAAAATAAATACGGGCCTATAATAGTTTACCCTATAAGGAAAATTTTTCCTCGTGACTTGGCTCTGCCGAGTCACGACGAGCCAAGATTCATGGGGACTGGAGGCTCTGCCTCCAGTCCCCGAGCAGGCGCTTAAGCCGCAGAGAGTGAGTGTCACGACTTCACCTTTCCT
Organism: Cyanophyceae cyanobacterium; assembly: GCA_038321985.1. GTDB lineage: Bacteria > Cyanobacteriota > Cyanobacteriia > Cyanobacteriales > Laspinemataceae > Laspinema. The sequence goes on from JBBQFN010000013.1 coordinate 125,771, forward strand.
CACGAGAGCTACTCCTCTAGCTTCCCCATCCTCCTATCTTTGACCATCAAGAGCTGATCGCCGTTTGAATTTGAAGTGGAGAAAGCGGCTTCAACTCATTAGTCTGGTCTACCGTGGGTTCAAGAGCAAAATAAGCATTAAAAATACTTTGACCTACGCCATTGAGTTGCTCTTGAAGGCTGTTAATAAATTCATGTAAACCCCTTTCAAAAATGTCAGAAATAGTCAGATATTCTAGTTGCGATCGCAACCGGCCTAAAGCTCGTTCTGCGGGGTCTTTCCAGGTACCTACAGGAGTGCCCGTAATTTCATGAAGCGATCGCTCCGAATTTAAAAAGCAAGAACGGATCGAGCGCGGAAACTCTCGATCTAAAATCAAAAACTCCGCTATCACAGTAGGATTAATCCGATGCTGACGCTTGCGATACATCTCATAAGCACTCGCCGATCTCAATAACGACATCCATTGAATCTCATCCAGGGTCGTCCCCACATCCTGCACTGACGGCAGCAAAATATAATACTTTACATCCAAAATCCGAGAAGTTTTATCCGCACGTTCCAAGAGTCGGCCAATTTGTCCAAAATGCCACCCTTCGTTGTGAGTCATTGTCGCATCCATAATCCCCGAAAATAAATGACTCGCCAACTTAACCTGGGTAAAAAAATCATGAAGATAGGCTAAGTTTTGTTTGGGTGCTGCCTCCGTCACCATCATATAAAATGCATTCACCTGTTCCCACATTTCCGAGGAAATCACTTCTCGGATCGAACGAGCATTCTCGCGCGCAGCTTGTAAACAAGATAAAATCGAATTCGGATAATGGCGATCGAACGCTAAAAATTGGATCACATTTTCCGGCAACACTTCCCCATATCGTTCTTCAAACAAGGGGGAATCCCCCGTTATCTTCACCAATGGTTCCCACTGTTGGGTCATTCCCGTGGGAGAATCCAAAAGTAAATTGAGATTGACATCAATAAAACGAGCAATATTTTCAGCCCGTTCTACATAGCGATTGAGCCAGTAAATTGAATTTGCAACGCGACTAAGCATGAGAATTTTAAAAATTTAGAGTTGAGAAGTTTGATTTTTTTGGCTTAGATATTCCTGCCTTTATATCCGGGCCAAATTCCGATATTTCGGTGGTTGGCTGTCAGGAATGTCAGTCCCTCTCCCCCCTCAATCCTGACGCTTCACCCCGGCGTTTATGCCGTCACGACCCAAGTATCTTTACTCCCCCCACCTTGGGAAGAGTTGACCACTAAAGACCCTCGTTTCAAGGCAACCCGAGTTAATCCCCCTGGGTTAACGTAGATATCTTTCCCATATAAAATATAGGGCCTCAAATCGACGTGACAGCCTTCTATGTGACTATCAATTAAAGTAGGAACCCTAGACAGACAGAGGGTGGGTTGAGCGATATAATTGCGGGGATTGGCCTTAATGCGATCGGCAAACTCTTGTCGTTCTTCTGGCGTCGCCTGAGTCCCGACTAACATCCCATACCCGCCCGATTCATTGGCAGCCTTTACCACCAATTTATCCAAATTTGCCAAGACATGATCTAAATGCTTGGGATCGCCACATAAATAAGTGGGGACATTGGGAATAATTTGGTCTTCCCCGAGATAATAGCGAATCATCTGCGGAACAAACGCATAAATTGCCTTATCATCAGCAACTCCAGTTCCCAAAGCATTGGCAATTCCGACTCGACCTGCGCGATAAACCTCCATTAACCCAGGTACACCTAACAAGGAATCCGGGCGGAAGGTTAGGGGGTCAATAAAATCATCATCAATGCGACGATAGACTACATCAACTCGCTTTAAACCCTTTGTAGTCCGCATTTGCAAGTACCCATCGGCCACAATTAAATCTTTTCCTTCCACCAATTCCACACCCATTTGTTGAGCGAGAAAAGAATGTTCAAAGTAGGCAGAATTGTAAATGCCTGGGGTAATCACCACCACATTCGGATTGGGCAAATTATCTGGGGCGAGATTTAATAACGTCTCTAAAAGATGACTGGGATATTCATCAACTGGCTGGATATCCATCGTCCGAAACACTTGGGGAAATGTACTTTTCATAACCCGTCGGTTTTCCAAGACGTAGGAGACGCCGGAAGGACATCGCAAATTATCTTCTAAAACGTACCATTGCCCATCTTTATCTCGGACTAAATCGGTCCCGGTGATGTGACACCAAATCCCCTTGGGAGGTTTTAACCCGATACAGGGTTTGAGAAATCCTTTAGCCGAATGAACCAATTCGATGGGAATTATCCCATCTTTGATGATTTTTTGTTCACCATAAATATCTGCAATAAACAGATTTAATGCTTCAATTCGCTGTTTCAGCCCGCGATTGAGAATTGCCCATTCGTTCGCCGCCACAATGCGGGGGATAATATCAAAAGGGAAAATCCGCTCGTTGCCTTCGCTATCGCCATAAACGGTAAAAGTGATACCCAGCTTAAACATGGCGATTTGCGCCGCCTGTTGTCGCTGGATCAGTTCTCCGTCTGATAGGGAATTGATTCTGTTTATCAGCGGGTTCGCCTGGGGGCGAGGGTTTCCCTTCTCGATAAACAGTTCATCGTAAAAATCTCCGGGATCGTATGTGTCAAATCGCACAGTCTGCTCTCTAACGCTGTCCACTACTTTAGGGTAAAGGGTGTGGCGAGAATACCCGCAAACTATTAATTTTTATGAACTGGCCCGTTTTAGATTGCCGGGTATCCGTTCTGGAAATTACTACAGGACTACGGGTATATAGGGTAAAGGCATTTTAAACCGGGCCTTCGCTTTTTCAACAAACCCCGATATTTCTCTGACTGAAGTCGTGACACCAACCCGGGAAAGAAGGGCACTTAATAGAGATGGGACTGGGTTAGTCGCTTGAGGAGACAGAGAAAATCATCGAGAATAGGTTGGGAATTGGTGGGAGTGAGGATGGGAACATGGACGAAGAGGGCGGGAGTTTGATTAGGGACAGGAGAAAAATGAGTAAGAACGGAATAATAGAGGGCTTCGCAGACAAATTTACCGGCATCTTCGCTGATTTCAGTGAGTTTTAAACCTTGGATGAGGAGAGGAAGATTTAATCGGGTGGCGATCGCCTCCTTCCCACATCTTGCTTGTTTTTCTAGGGTCAGTTTTTGCCGGCATTCTGCCATGCCGCAACAAATCACCAGATCCGGTTGCAGTTCAGTGATTTTGGCGATCGCCTGCTTGGGGGCCTCTTCAAAATCTACGGGTAATTTCCGTAGGAAGTGCAGATGATGGGGAATCCCACTCAATTGCGATACTTTCTCCAATAACTCATCCGAGGAATTAGTTTGGTGATGGGACATCCAAATATCAAAGGAAGTTAGGAGGATGGTTTGAGTCATAGTAATTTATAATTGGAAGAGCCTCAGTCAAGTATTTTAAGGAAAAAGGCCATGCCGGTAATTGCCGTCATCGATTATGATATGGGCAATCTGCACTCCGTCTGTAAAGGATTGGAGAATGCAGGGGCCACACCAAAAATCACCGATGTGCCTGGGGAAATTGAACAGGCAGATGGGGTCCTGTTGCCGGGAGTCGGATCCTTTGATCCGGCAATCCAACATTTGCGATATAGAGATTTAGTCTCCCCGGTTAAGGATGCGATCGCCTCGGGAAAACCGTTTTTAGGGGTTTGTCTCGGGTTACAAATCCTGTTTGATAGCAGCGAAGAAGGAAAAGAACCCGGTTTAGGTATTATTCCCGGGGTGGTTCGTCGCTTTAAATCCGAACCCGGTTTAACCATTCCCCATATCGGGTGGAATCGTTTGGACTTTACGCAAGCCGATGTTCCGTTGTGGCAACGATTACAGCATCAACCTTGGTTATATTTTGTCCATTCTTATTACGTTGACCCCATCGATTCTACCGTTACCGCAGCTACGGTGACTCATGGCAGTCAAACCATAACAGCGGCGATCGCCCGGGATAACCTCGTTGCGGTGCAATTTCACCCGGAAAAATCTTCAACTGCCGGATTGCAAATGTTAGCCAACTTTGTCCAACAAATCGAGATGCGATCGCTGGCAATGTCCCATTAAAACACCAAACCGGGGTACTCCTACCCCGGTTTTAAAGACTAAACTGGATTCCTGTCTTCCCTAAAACTTAATCAGTCAATCCGATTAGAAATCAAGGCAAAAAACAACACCCAATCGGTCCTAGCAGAGCGACTTCCTCTCTTCATTTGAGCCTCTGTGGAGTGGCACTGAAACCTCAGTTTCAATGGCATTGCTCCCTACTGCATCAGTTGAGGAAATATCAGCCAGGGGATTGGGTGATGTTCTTTGGTTTGTTGTGGTACGAGACAGATGTGAAATGTAACAGCGTGAACCTCTTTAGGTGTGAACTTTTACTGGGCTGTTTGAATCTGCCAGGGAAGCCTTTTCCGCTTCAATTACTACTTTAGCGGATTTTAGTAGAGATGCAAGTAAATGCAAAAAAGGTTTATATTTTAATGAGTATTTACTTTAATTTCAATGAAGTTAAGTTAAGTTTTGGCCCTCTTCAAAGAAATAGGACAAGGGGAGGAAATTCTCAGAACTAACCCCCCCATCTTACAAATCTAGGACGCCCTAGGCTTTTTCCAAATCCCTTGATCCCATCTTGTGGATCTACAAAGACCTTCCCCGATATCTTAGGGAGGGGACCGGAGGTAAATTTAGCCCCTTTCGAGTCTGTTAACCGGCTATTTCTTTATTTAGAGACGTAGTGAATCCATAAATCACCATCAGGACCACAGAGTTGTTTCATCATGCCATAAGAATAGATTAAGCCTTTGCCACTCACACTCGTGTCATATCCCCAGGAAAACCATTCCCCATAAGGGTCATTCACAATCCAACCTTTTTCGTTATACCCCTTAATGACAATAATGTGTCCAGACCGGCTAAACCAGCCATGTACAATAATTGGTTTACCCGCTTCTAACCATTTTTTGACATCGGACCATTTGGCATCGGGTTGAAAATCATCTTTGCACCCATACCGTTGGACAATTTTTGCCAAATCGGTTGGAGAATGGCGGGATAACCCGTTGTTAAGACAAAACTGATAAAGTTCATCTTCTAACTGTTGACCTTTGCTATTTTTAAGGGGGTGACCTAAATAACCGAGGCACATCGCTACAGAGGTAACATTGCAGGACCCATGAGGATTCCACACATTATCCAGTTGGGATAAATAGGGAATGTTTAAATCAAGGGTGGTCGGTTTTGGGGGGAGAGTTGTTACCGTAGTTGTTAGTTCTGTTGTTGCTGTCCGTTCAGTGGTAAGGACGGAAGTAGCAACGCGATCGCCATTACCGCTAGAGGCTTCTCGACTGGAAGTAACCGTCACGGAAGAGGTGGAGACGGTGGTAGAAACTTGAACATATTCGGGGTTACGCCAAATTTCTAAAAACTGAGCATCGGACCGAAAAAGATCCGGGTTGGTTTTTTCTAATTCTGCCTGAAGTCGTTGTAATGCCTCATCCTGATGCGGTAGACCTTCATAATATTTTGCGACGTTGAGTAGAGAAATGTAGATGCTCATAATCCCGTTTAAATGAAGTGGATATCCGATACAATTTAGTGATCAAAATCTGGCTGGCGATCGCGCTCACTCGTTAGAGAAATCAAGCAAAACTCATGGGGCGATCGCTATCTTTCTTAAGGGATGCTTCGTTGCAATTGCTGGACAACAGGCCAGAAATGATCCCATCCATTGAGTCCGCCATTGACTAAGCTGCGAACCTTTTTCCAGTCACCCTCTTGGGCCGCCATATCAACCTGACGTTCCCAAAAATATTCCACCAGTATTTTTGCAGAGAGCTCAGGGTCTAATGCCAACTCGGGTTGGTCCTCTAACGGAGCCCCTAATTTCAATCCATAGTGACGATAATTGGCACGACCTGTAATTTGAATAAATCCTCGTCCATGATATTTTACCCCATCTCCAGGATGAGTATTTCCTAAGTCCAGACGACCTTCATACATCGAGTGAAAATAGGGGTTTCCTCCCCATTCTCGAATCGGACGGAATCCTGCTGTTTCTACACCAATTGTGCCTAGAGTAGCAATTACTGTCGCTTTATTGAGAATCCCTTTCTGATCTAAGGCTTTCATCACCCCAGGCATATAAGTGCGAATATCAGAAAGGGGTGCATTCAAAACTTGGGCCGCTTTTTCCTCGGAAATCAATTCCTTGAGTGGATCGAAGCCCGGAACCTCTTTCGCCTCAATTAAGGCTTTTGCCAGTTCTCGGGCGAGTGGGTCAGCTGAAACTTGATAGGCTTTTGCAAAGCGAGTTAAGGCCGATTCTGTAATAGGACCATATTTCCCGTCAGCCTCTCCGTTTAATAAACTCAAACTCCGTAATCGCACTTGAATCTGGATCACTAAAGTTGTATCGGTGACCACTTCTTTTAAAGGAATGGTTTTGTTTTCTTGTAAAATATCTTGCAGACGCCGGCCCGTCACTGTGGTTACATTTTGGGGTGAGGCTACTGTCCGCTTATTCGATACAAAGTGAACCCAATTATCTCCATCGGGACCACAGAGATCTTTCATCATCTTATAGGAATAGGTTAAACCTGCCCCACTCCGACTGGTATTATATCCTCCGGGGAACCATTCTCCGTAGGGGTCATGAACAATCCAGCCTTTATCGTTATAGCCAATAATGGTAATGATATGTCCAGATCGGGTAAACCAACCGTGGGAAATACAGGGTTTCCCTGCATCAAGCCACTTTTTCACATCATCCCATTTAGCATTGTATTGAAAATCATCTTCATAGCCGTAGGACTTAATCACCTTCGCCAAATCTTCTGGATTATGTCGCGAAAGTCCATTGCTAATCATGTACCGATAGAGTTCGTCCTCTAGCTGTTCTCCCGTGGCTTGATTTTTAAGGGTCTTTCCAAAGAAAGCAAGACACATCGCTACAGAGGTGACGTTGCATGATCCGTGGGGATTATTGATGTTATCAATCTGAGATAAGTAGGGAACGTTTAGTTTAACGGGTCCTTTTAGAGGTTGGGCGACCAAGGGTGGTTGTGCCGGAGGTCTTCTCCAAATTCTGAGGAATTCAGAGCTTTCGGATAATAGTTCAGGACAGTTTTTAGCGATTTCATCTTGGAGAAGTTTCAGGGCTGCTTCTTGGTGAGGTTCAGCTTTGTAGTATTTAATGACGTTGACTAATGAAACATTCATTCCCGTTCATTCCTAATATTTAAATGGGTGAGATGAGGCGATTGACTTAGACATTTTGGACAGTTTTAGCTCTCGTTTAATGAAGAAATCAAGGAGCGATCGCCCCCTCCAATGTAGGACAAAAAATTTGAAATTTGTCCGTTCTCTTTCTTTGGATAGATACCCTACCTGATTCTTTATGTTAGTCTGGATTTTAACTGACGTCACTACCGCTAACTAGGACAAGTTGAGGGATAATTCCAGAAATTTATAAAACTTAAAATACTCAAATTAATAAGAAATAATATCAATTTTTTAAACAGGCAAAAACACCGCTACCCTGATAAAAATAGGATATCAAACTGTAAAATTGAGTCTAATTCAAACAACTTTAAATGACCTAAGTCTCTTCTCCCGTAATCAGCGCTTGTAAAAATTCTGGATCATCAAGCGCCGCTTGATGAATTCTGATTAACATCGTTGCAGCGGTGTTTCTATTGACATTTATCTCCTGTGCTAATTGACGCGCACTGACTTTCTTTGAAGCTCTTAAAACGAGGGCAATTGCTTGAAACCACTTGGACAGTTCTACATGAGTTTTATGAAATAAAGTGCCGACGGTTACGCTATAGGATGTAAAACATTGATTGCAATGATATCGTCTTTCATTTTTGAGGGCGGTTGATTTTTGGGAACTACAATAAGGACATTGAGGTTTGCCTCCCCAGCGAATTTGTTCAAGGTATAAGGTCGATGTTTTATACATTTTAAAACTCGATTTTTTTAACTCCTCTTCATACAACTCAGTTCGATTTTTTAGGTTACGTTGTGCGATCGCCCTCCCCAAGGCGAAAACAACGATCCAACTAGGGGTCCTCAGATTCTCTGAATTAAGGGCAGATGCCCTCGCCTTTGGAAAAATGGCCCTTCCTGGGAGGAGATGGCCCCAAATTCCGGACTGTTCTTCCGCTAGGTAGGGTCCTTTAACGTGACTTCAAGAATCATACAAGCTACAAAATTTGTGATTTGTATGATACTTTGGAATAGTACAATGATTCAATAGATGTGTCAAGGCACCATGGAGCGTTCTTTGTAAAGAACTGTTACAACCAGAACCCCCAGGTGACTGACATCAGAAGTGAGGAGATTTAATTCCTCGGGTGCATGGGTGGAACCGTCAATTTCGCTTACAATGCTTGACCCTTCGCCATTAAGGACTAGGGCTGTGGTATCAGAAGAAAAGAAGCAGAGATTTTCCCAACTTCTTAAACATATTCGAGGAAATGATGGGGTAAAAGAGTTTGCAGGGCGGATTAAAATTAAACTTCCCACCTACAGTTGTTGGGAAACTGGGAGAGCATTTCCTAGCGATCGCTTATGGGAAAATTTATTACCCCAGTTATGCGAGTTATCAGGATTTATGCCTGAATTCATTGATCGCTATTTGCGAGGTGACTATGAACTTGAAGACTTAGTTGAAGGGTTGGGACGGGAGGAATTGCAACCGCGATCGCGTTCTCTGATGACTCATGCGCGATTTAAAAGCTGGTTGTACAGTTTATCTTTATCCGAATCCATTCAAGTTTTAAAAGAGGCCGCCGAATGGGTGGTTAAATTAGCTTCTGGAGAGGATGATTTATCTTCGACAACTCCCCTTCCTAAGTCCCCGGAAAGTCTGAGTAATTTTCTCCAAACTTCAACCAAATTAGGAGTTGAGCCGACGAGCGATCGCGAAGCAGTCATGAAAACACTTTTGAATCTCACCGACCATCTTTCATTAGAAGAGATGATTCAAGTGGATAATCATCTGAGAAATTTGCTGGAGCAAAAACTTCAGACCCTTGGATTAGTGGAACGGAGAAAATATCAAAGTCATCCGTTGTATCTTTTAATTGAAGATTATCGGGTCAATAACAACCTAACCTATGAACAATTTGAAGCACAATTGCTCCAAGAAGGAAAAGAAGCAGGGTTGGAACCGACAACAGTAGCCCAAATTGTTCGAGGTCAGGCATTACCGAATAATCGAGAACTGATGTGGATTGGGGTTTTTATGAAAAAACCGGATGGGAGTTTGTATGACCATGACGAATTAGTTTGGTTGCGGGACGGGAGAGGGTTAACTGATTCAGAAGACTCGGACTCTCCCCCCAGTCATGATTTCTCGGAAACCGATCGCTCATGGGATCGTTCGTCAACCTCATGATTATCCTGCGCATCCTTGTGAATGTCATTAATCGTTAGCATAATTTTAAGGGTGCATACTATGCGCGAAATTCCGAATGACCACAGCGATTGTCAACTCGCTCGTGAATTTAAAGCCATTTCCAACTTGTATCTACTGCGTCTGTTTTCTCAATTTTTACCCGGGGAACTGCATTCCTATTTTCATGAAGTCACTCTCCATCTAAAACTGGATTCTAAACTCATGCAGTTTGATTGTCCTTCGGAAAAAGTAGCCGCGCGACTGCTAAAAATTTCCAATTCTATTGCTTTAGCCATCTATGGAATGAAAGAAACCTTGGAAATGGGATTTATTCCCCACATCGAAATACTTTGTTTAGGAAAACGTTTTATTCCGCTGATTAACCCGAAACTTATGATCAAGGAGAGTTTAATGAGTTCGAGTTTTGAAGAGCAATCCCAAAGGAATTTACCCCAGAATCACCCCGATATAGACTTAAACGAATTGTATGGGACATCCCATCCGATTTATATTACTCAAATGTCGGATCAAAAAGTTTTATTTGCCAATAAAGTTGCTCTTAATGTGAATAAACGAACTGCCGGAGAAATGGTGGGCAAAGAAGTGACGGCCCTCTGGGATGACGATGTTTTGAATAACCTGATGAAACAGCTTGAGCGCGATCGTGAACTCTGGCAGTATCATTATCCAGGATATCGATGGGCGAAAGAAGAAAGTTCCCCCATGTGGCGACGCGATCGCTATATGTTCGTTGCCAATTATAAACTGATTGAATTTCTCGGTTCCGTCTGTCGTCTGTGTGTGATTACCTCGGCGGAAAAAATCCTGCCATCTGGGGTATAACCCAAATTTGCGATCGCCTTACGAGAAGGACCCTACCCCATCCTCCCCGGGCGAAGGGGAGGGCGATTGGGGGATAGTAATAATTGAATGCCAAACCCCTAAAACCAAACCCACCCCCTGTTTAAACTTGCCCCCAGGGTCAATGAATTTATAAATTAAGCGGTTTTCGGAAACATCAGTCTGTTACCTTGATTAAGTTATTGTTATAGACCGCCTCGCACACCTGAATGTCAGTTGCAGCGCAACCCTGGGATTCAGGGCGAGTTTAAGCTAAAAATGGGTAAAAATTATGGCGCTGATAGTCCAAAAATACGGGGGGTCCTCTGTAGGGTCCGTTGAACGCATTAACGCCGTGGCAGGGCGGGTTCTGAAAACCGTTCAGGGAGGTAATTCCGTCGTAGTGGTCGTTTCGGCGATGGGAAAAACCACGGACGGGCTGGTGAAATTAGCCAATGAAATCTCGTCGAATCCCTCTCGCCGGGAAATGGATATGTTGCTTTCTACGGGAGAGCAAGTTTCGATCGCCCTGTTGAGTATGGCGTTGCAAGAATTGGGGCAACCGGCAATTTCCCTCACCGGCGCACAAGTGGGCATTGTTACCGAAGCGGCACATACCCGCGCCCGGATTTTGCGGATTGAGACTCAACGGATTGAGCAACAGATCACCGAAGGGAAAGTGGTCGTGGTTGCCGGATTCCAAGGCATTACGAATACGAAAGATTTGGAAATTACCACCCTGGGACGGGGGGGTTCCGACACCTCTGCCGTGGCGATCGCAGCGGCATTACGGGCCGATCGCTGCGAAATTTATACGGATGTGCCCGGTATTTTAACCGCTGACCCTCGCTTAGTTCCTGACGCCCAGCTAATGAGCGAGATTACCTGCGATGAAATGCTCGAATTAGCTAGTCTGGGGGCGAAAGTGTTGCATCCTCGGGCGGTGGAAATTGCCCGAAACTATGGAGTACCTTTGGTGGTCCTTTCCAGTTGGACCGACGATCCGGGTACTCTGGTTAGTTCGCCGACACCCATGGCACGACCCCTAGAAGGGTTGGAATTAGTGCATCCAGTGGATGGGGTGGAATTTGATACGAATCAGGCGAAAGTTGCCTTATTGCGGGTTCCCGATCGCCCCGGTGTGGCGGCGCAGTTGTTTGGGGAAATCGGACGGCAACAACTGGATGTAGACTTGATTATCCAGTCGATTCACGAATTCAACACGAATGATATTGCTTTTACAGTGAGTCAGGAGTCCGTGAATCAAGCAGAGGCAGTGGCAGCAGCGATCGCCCCCACCCTGCGCAACCGAATGGATCCGGCACCGGAAGAAGCAGAAGTCATGGTTGATCGTAACATTGCCAAGGTGAGCATTTCTGGTGCCGGAATGATTGGACGTCCCGGTGTTGCGGCGAAGATGTTCGCCACCCTTGCTGAGGCGGGGGTGAATATGCAGATGATTTCCACCTCGGAAGTGAAAGTGAGTTGTGTAGTGGATGCGCACCAGTGCGATCGGGCGATCGATGCCCTCTGCCAAGCCTTCGAGGTGAGTTCTTCCCCCCTCCAATCTGGGGGTTCTCCTCACTCCAAGGCGATCGCCCGCAATACTCCCCCAGTGCGCGGCGTCGCCCTGGATTTAAATCAAGCTAGGGTCGCAATCCGGCATATACCCGATCGCCCGGGTATGGCGGCGAAATTCTTTGGAGTCCTCGCCCAGGAAAATATTAGCGTGGATACGATTATCCAATCCCAACGCTGCCATATTATCAACGGTGTTCCCACCCGAGATATTGCCTTTACCGTCGCCCGCAATGATGCTAAAGATGCCCGTCGGGTATTAATTCCCTTAGCCGCAGATTTGGGATGTGGAGAGATCGTGGTAGACGAAGAAATTGCCAAAGTTAGCATCGTTGGTTCCGGAATGGTCAATCACCCCGGCATTGCTGCCGAAATGTTTAATGCCTTGGCTAAAGAACACATTAACATCCAAATGATTGCCACTTCTGAAATCAAAATAAGCTGCGTTGTCGATCGCGATTCCGGGGTGAAAGCTTTGCAAGTCATTCACGCCATCTTCAATCTTGCCGGAACTCACAAAATCGAAGTTCCTGCTTGATGAAAGAGCAATGAGGGTGGGATTTTCTCCCTTACAAGGGTACATTTTTTACGTTCATGGTGATTTACCTAAGAGTAAAGGGACTTCCGGTTCCCTCCCCAAGGCATCGGGGAGGGCTATGAACAACCAAAACTTGAAAAAAATTACCCCCTAAAAAACCTGCTCTTGTAAGGAGTTTTCTCCCCCCTCATTCTTGTTATTATTCGTGATATTATTCCGGCTTTTCTTCCGGAGTTTCTTCCGTCACTTTTTCGATCTGAAAATACAAAGCATTTAAATCATCCGTAGTTAAATCAAAAGCCGGTGTGGGATTGCGGAAATAAGGCGGAATCACCAGCACCTTTTTCGGACGGCGGTCGTTTGGTGCCGCGACAACCGCTTTAATCACCTTCAGATACTCTTTACCCGTGCTTTCCCAGGTGTATTCGTCTAAAACCAACTTTTGGCAGCGCGATCGCATCTCTTCCCATAAGTCTTGATCCCCCAAGAGTCGCTCTAATCCTCGGGCAATATCTGCGCAATCGCAGGGATCGACGAGCACCGCGCATTCCTCCGGTGCCTGTTTAAGCACTTCACTCAACCCGCTATTTTTAGTTACCACCAACGGCAACCCGGCGGCGGCAGCTTCCAAAGGTGCTAACCCAAACGGTTCAAATAACGAAGTGAGCGTAAACACCGAACCCCGTTTTGATAAAAATCGATAACAAGCAGCTAAAGCCGGCTGATCCGGCAAGGAGAACGCACTAATCTTTCCAGCTAAGTTACTCTTTTTAACCACTTTACGAATCGGCGATAATACCCGTTCGTTTTCATCATCGCTGCATTCTTCCTCAAGCGGGTTATCGAGTCCCCCGGTAATCATCACCAGATTGGCGGTTTTTTGAAGCGTCTGGCTTTGAGCATACGCCTCCACTAGACCCTGTAAATTTTTCTTCGGTTCAAGGCGGCTAGAGGCCAATATAATTGGATATCCCCGCCGCTCCTCATCAATATCCCGTGCCAATCGTTCATCAATCAATTCCTGGATCGCTTTTTCGTTTGCGCAGGAAATATGAGGACTGAACATACTGGCATCCACTCCCGGTGCAATAACAACAAACCGGGTATCTTCTTCCACCTCAACTGCATCGCGATAAGCTGGATGAGCATACTGTTCAAAGCGTTCGGTTTGCGTGCTGGTAATATTCACCGCTGACCGATTCATGCTCAACCGTTCCGCCACTAACCGTCGAGTAAAATGAAAATGCCTGTCTATGCTTTCCATATTTTCCGGGGTCATTTTCAGCTTGTCTATTTTTTGAGCCCCGAGGGAATGACCCGTAAAAGTAAAGGGAATACCTGTAGCCGCTTCAATTAAGACACCGGCGAGACCCCCATCCCCGTAGTGAGCGGTAAAAACCTCGGGGAACTCTCCCTCTTTTTCATAGAATTTAAGAATGTTGGGCACCCATTCTTTGACTAGATACGGCCAGAGTAGTTCTTTCCTAATAAATTCTTCGGGGCCAGCTGGAAAGCGAATAATCCGGACATTTTCAACACCAGGATAGGAATCGAAGGGTTCGGCAAACGCGGGCCAGTCTGCATCAATAATCTGGCGGGTGAGGATATCAACTGGGTGCCCTTGATCCGCGATCGCGATCGCCACCTGTTTTACATAAACTAACTGGCCCCCGAAATCTGGATGTTCGGTCAGATGACTATCTTTTGCATCGAAGTTACCCTGGGGATTGAGAAATGCAATACGCATAAGCAGATTTTAACAAAACGACTGCCTCAAGTGTATAGGGTTGAGGCAAATTCGCCACCTTCTCAACATTAGCCTACTGCCTGAATCGTTAGCCGGTGAGTCTTTGGTCGGAAATGATAGATAATTTGAATCATGTCGATCGCTCTAATTTCGATAATCTAGAAGACAAAAGTGACTCAATTAATTATGAATTCATTCCCATCCCAGATTCGTGCCATTGATGACGAACTCTCTAAGCGCAATCTTGCTCTCGATCCGGGCGGTTATTTCATCATTTACCTTGATCGCGAAGCCCAATTAATTTGTGTCAAGCATTATACCAATGTCATTAACGACCAGGGGTTAGCAGTTGATCCGGAAACCGGGAAACCGATCCCAGCACGAGGAAAAGTAGAACGCACCCACGAAACCCTATTCTCGGGGAGAACAGCCAAAGAACTGTGCGTAAAAATTTTAGAGGAAACGGACCCTTGTGCGGTAACAATGCTGGATCACGCCGCCTATCTCGGACGAGAATTGATGGGAGCTCAGATGGCGTTAGTGAGTGGGGAGGAGTATGTGCAGGACTAGGAGTTAGAAGTGGGGGGAGCGCATTTTGAGAGAATGCGCTCATCCCGCAGGCGAGTTTCGCGTAAAAATCTTTGCCGTAAGTTACTGTAAAAATCCTCCTTGATAGAAATAATAGGTTGCCATTGGGATAATGGTAGCTAGGACTAAGAGCACGATGACAATCATTGTGGAATTGCCCGTATCGGTTTCTTCCGCAGTAGCAAAGGTGCGTTCGATGTTCAAGCTAGTATCATAAATCGGGGGGCCGGGGTCCGGTTGCCCTGAAAGGATGGCAATCATGCGATCGCTGGCATCAGTTAAGGCTTGATTGTATTTATCCCCTTCTAGCAGCGGGACTTGCAGGGTTTCTTGGGCGACACTTTCGGCAATTTCAGCACTTAAGAGGGATTGAATCTCATCTCCGGCGCGAATGGCGGAGTTATTGGTGAGGGTATCGACTACCAGTAAGGCTTGATGGGCCGCTTCCTCCGGGGTAGGAAACCATTTGTCAAAGAGTTTTTGGGTAAAACTGTCGATGGTTTCGCCATAGTCTAAGCGACGAATGGTAACGAGACGAACTTCGTTCCCCGTGGCTTTTTGGAGTTCATTGAGGGCTTTGCTAAGATTGCCTTTGGTGAGGCGGCTGAGGACATCTGCATCATCAATGGTCCAAGTCTGATCCCCAGCATGGAGGATAGGCATTTGATAGACCCCCGTCGCGGCAGCCGGTGCGACGGCGATCAGGGTTGCCAAGGCGATCGCCGTGAAAGATAAAATGAGTCCCTGAAATCCGGCTTTCCAGGTCATGATTCGATGGAGGATCTGTTTCATAAAATGGGTCTTACAAACTTATTGTTTAACTTTACCCCATTGAACCGGACGGATTAAACCCGATGCGAACTTAGCGACTTTCTAAAAAAGCAAAACTCCCCCACTTGTTGCTTCCCCTGAGCCGGTAAGATGGTTTAGTTCAAAATGCAGTGACAAGAAGGATACTCTCAATGGAAGCATTACCAGAACAGGTGCAACGATTGCGCGATCGCGTAGCGGTGGTGACGGGTGCTTCGCGGGGAATTGGTCGGGCGATCGCCCTCGCCCTCGCCGCCGAAGGAGCAAAAATTGCCGTTAATTATGCCAGTAATAGTACCGCCGCCGATCAACTTGTGGAGGAACTTACCGCCGCTGGTAACGACGCGACTGCGATTCAAGCGGATATCAGCAAAGTCGATTCTGTCGATGCACTGATCAAAACCGTAAACGACAAATGGGGACGCATCGATATTTTAGTCAATAATGCTGGAATTACTCGCGATACCCTTCTGTTAAGAATGAAACCGGAAGATTGGCAAGCCGTAATTGACACTAATCTCACCGGGGTTTTTCTCTGTACCCGTGCGGTTAGCAAACTGATGCTGAAGCAAAAATCCGGTCGAATTATTAATATTGCTTCCGTTGCCGGTCAAATGGGTAATCCCGGCCAAGCTAACTATAGTGCCGCTAAAGCCGGCGTCATCGGTTTTACTAAAACTGTTGCTAAAGAACTCGCTTCTCGGGGCATTACGGTCAATTCTGTCGCCCCTGGATTCATCGCTACAGATATGACCAAAGACCTTAAAGGAGGAGAAGAAATTCTCAAATTTATTCCCCTGGGTCGCTATGGGGAACCTGAAGAAGTGGCCGGTTTAGTTCGGTTCCTTGCTGCGGACCCTGCTGCTGCATACATTACCGGACAAACGATTAATGTGGATGGGGGAATGGTGATGGCATAAGCCTCCCTTTTTAAGTAAAATCCGCGCTACAAAAATGCCTCCGGGATTCAACGTAAAGCCGGTTTTAAAGAGTTATAACGCACAAAAGTTAGCCTTTGCCAGAAAATTTGGCAAAGGCTAAGGGGTATAGCCCGGTTAAAGAGGAATTTTTTCTACCTGCTGTACCTCTGGGGTTAAGTTGTCCAATCTAGCGCCCAGGAGGCTATGGATTGACTGGGGAAAGGGATTCCGATTCCTGAACCTGCAAGCGATCACAAGGAATTCGCTCCGCCCCCGAGAGAAAGCCATTTTTACAAGTTTTGATTTCTAATTGAGCCTCTGGCATGGCGGTAAATAGTAATCGTTGTTCGGGAAACAGAACCCGCTCTAATTTAAAAGGGCTATTAAGAAGTTTCAAGACTTGAAGATAGGGAGTAGAATTGACATAGTAACACAGAAGGTTCTGAAAAACCTCCGTTTCTTGAAGGGGGTCTTCTAGAAGTGAATTTAATATCATTATAAATTACCCTTGAGGTTAAGTTTTTTACTTTTAAACATGGGTTTTTCCACCCTTTATTTTTTAAAAAATGAGTGGAATTTCTCAATATCTGATTTTAGTTATACCTTTAATAAAATGAATTTATATCTATCTTTAGTTAGATTAAAGAGTGGGACTTGGACTGAGGCTGATCTCAGGAATAGCCTGCCATGTTAAAGTCCCCTGTAGCAATAAATACAGTCCCGTAAAGGAAGAGAATAATGAAACCCGCACCCTGGAGAGTTGCTTTTATTTTAGGGCTAGGGATTTTAGCCCTATCCACTGCGGCAATTTTAATCCGTTTAGCATTTGAGGCTGCCGGAGTTCAGGGAGTGGGATTTAGCCTGATTTTAGCCGCCTCGCGGTTAAGTTTAGCTGCACTGATGCTGATGCCTACCTGGAGAAATATCAAACCGCAACAAATGCAATCCGGGGCAATTTTTTATGCAGGGGTTGCCGGTGGTTTTCTCGCCCTTCATTTTGCCACTTGGATTACTTCATTATCTTATACATCCATTACCGCTTCCACTGCGATCGTCACCACCAATCCCGTTTGGATTGCCCTTTTTTCATTCGCCTTTGGAGAAAAACTAAACCCTGCCACGATAGTAGGAATTGCTTTAGCACTAATGGGGGGATTAGTAATTGGTTTTGGGGGTGTAGAATCTAGCACAAGCGGGACTAATCCGCTGCTGGGAAATAGTTTAGCCCTGATAGGTTCCTGGGCGATTAGCGGGTACTTATTATTAGGAAAAGAGGCACAGCGTCGGGGGATAGGAATTGGAAATTATGCAGCGATCGCCTATAGTAGTGCCGCACTATTTTTGCTGCCCTTGCCGCTGTTATGGGGAACCCATTATTTCGATTATCCCGCCTCGGTTTATTTTTATATAGTCTTAATGGCGATCGGACCACAACTCATCGGGCATACTAGCTTTAACTGGGCATTACGCTGGATTTCCCCAACTTTAGTAACTTTAGTGATTCTATTTGAACCAGTTGGGGCCAGCATTTTAGGGTATCTTATCTTTGGAGAAATACCAGGAATGAGAGTAATCGGCGGTGCACTTCTTTTATTGATGGGAGTGGCGATCGCTGCCCTGGCAACTCGAACCATTCCCGCAGAATAATCCGCCTAAAAAGGGGCGAAAATTAATTCATCGCCCCTCAGTGAATCCCTACATCATCACAATATCGGACTGAGTAATCATCGTCGCCTCCACATTATTCAAAATAGCCAGAAGTTCACCCCCAACAGAAATATTAGTTCCCCCAGTCCCCTGAGTAATACTAACTTGCTCAAAAGTTAATCCAGCCGCCAATCCTAAACGGTCAATTCCCCCCTCAAAATCAACCACTAAA
>JBBQFN010000014.1:0-135286 GCA_038321985.1 Cyanophyceae cyanobacterium
TCAACCCGCGATCGCGCGGCGTGCTGTGTTTCCCTTTACTGCTATTGTGGGGCAGGAAGAAATGAAACTGGCATTGCTGCTAAATGTCATTGACCCCAAGATTGGCGGGGTGATGATTATGGGCGATCGCGGCACTGGCAAATCTACCACCATCCGCGCCCTCGCCGATCTGCTTCCAGAAATCGAAGTGGTGGCAGATGACCCGTTCAACAGTCATCCCTCGGATCCTGAACTGATGAGTGATGTGGTCCGCGATCGCGTCTCTCGTGGGGAAACGGTGCCCCTGATGCAGCGCAAGGTTCAGATGATTGACCTCCCTCTCGGTGCTACGGAGGACCGGGTTTGTGGCACGATTGATATTGAAAAAGCCCTCTCAGAAGGGGTAAAAGCCTTTGAACCGGGTCTTTTAGCGAAAGCCAATCGCGGCATTCTCTATGTGGATGAAGTCAACCTCCTGGATGATCACCTCGTGGATGTGTTGCTAGACTCCGCAGCTTCCGGGTGGAATACCGTTGAACGGGAAGGGATTTCTATTCGTCACCCGGCGCGATTTGTGCTGGTAGGGTCCGGTAACCCAGAAGAAGGAGAATTACGCCCCCAATTGCTCGATCGCTTTGGAATGCACGCGGAAATTCGCACAGTGAAAGAACCCGCTTTACGGGTGAAAATTGTCGAAGAACGCTCAGGATTTGACCAAAATCCTAAAACCTATTTGGAAGAACATACGACGGAACAACAAGCGTTACAACAAAAGCTAATCGACGCTCAAACGCTGTTACCCTCGGTTAATTTGGACTACGATATGCGAGTGCAAATTTCCCAAGTTTGTTCTGAACTTGATGTGGATGGGTTGCGTGGAGATATTGTGACGAATCGTGCGGCTAAGGCGATCGCTGCTTTGGAAGGACGCACAGAAGTCACCCTGGATGATATCCGCCGGGTGATTACCCTGTGTCTGCGTCACCGCTTACGCAAAGACCCCTTAGAATCCATCGATAGTGGTTATAAGGTCCAAAAAGTCTTTAGCAGTGTCTTTGGCGTAGAAATGCCAGCCGAAGGTTAAATCGGTGTAGTGGCGCTGGGGTAAATTGAGCAGAAAAACCCTAAAGCGCCTCTACATCCACCCGTTATGGAAAAACGAATTTTAGGATTAGATCCGGGGTTGGCTACGTTAGGATTTGGGGCGATCGCGGCTCAAACTGGAGGAACAGGGCGAAGTCGCAGCGAAACGGTTTCCCTGTTAGATTTTGGCATCATTCAAACTCCGGCGAATACCGACCTGGGTCAGCGATTATGTACGATTTATGAAGATATGCACGCGCTGATTGAGCAGTTTAAACCGGATTTAGTAGCGGCGGAAAAATTGTTTTTCTATCGGATGGGAAATACAATTTTAGTCGCCCAAGCGCGGGGGGTAATTTTGCTCGTGGTGGGTCAACATAAATTGCCCTTGGTCGAATACACTCCCGGACAAATTAAACAAGCCATCACCGGCTATGGAAATGCTGATAAATACGAGGTGCAACAAGCGGTCGCTAGGGAGTTAAATTTAGAAACAATTCCCAAACCCGATGATGCAGCAGATGCCTTAGCCGTCGCCTTAACCGCCTGGTTTCAACTGGACAATTAAGAGAAATCCCCCGCTAATTCCCCAAAATTTAAAGAAACCCGATACCCTTGAATTTGTGGTTTTTTTTTGAGCAATCCCTTCCAGGGCAGTCGCCTCGATATTAAAGCTCTAAAAGGCAACATCCTCAGAAAGTGAGGCGACAAATCACCAGAGAAGCAAGCATCCCGGTAACATCAGCTAACAGTGCAGCAGGTAAGGTGTGGCGCGTCCGCATCACTCCAATACTACCAAAATAAACCGCCATCACATAAAAGGTAGTTTCGGTCGAACCTTGCATGGTTGAAACCAGGTAAGACAAGAAACCATCGGGGTCATTCTCCACAATCTCTGACATCACCCCAAATGCGCCACTACCCGATAAGGGACGAATCAGTGCCATCGGTAAAGCTTCCGGTGGCATAGCAATCAAGTTCGTCACTGGGGATAAAGCTGCCGTCATCACATCCAATGCCCCACTGCTGCGAAACATCCCGATCGCCACAAAGATTGCCACCAGAAAGGGAATAATTCTCACGGCGATATCAAACCCTTCTTTCGCACCTTCAGTTAGCACTTCATACACTTTCACCCCGCGAAAGTAACCGATGAGTAAGAAGCTACAAATCACTAAGGGTAGCAATCCATTAGAAATCGCCTCAATCAGTTGCGTGGTTTCCAATCCAGCAGTTCCAGTGATGGTTAAGCGATAGAGAACGGCCCCAAAAAATAGCACAATTAGCCCGCCAAAGAACAGACGTCCCAGAAGTCCGGGGGGTTCTAAGGGTTCAACGGGTTGGGCATATTCTGCCGGTTCTGAGGGGGTGTCTAAGTCCGGTTCTGGGACAATTACGGGGGGATTTGGATCAGCGTCCCGGTTACGATGTGCGAGAAATTTAGCCGCCAGAATTGCCACAGTGGTTGAGGCGAAGGTGGCAATGATTGAGGGAATAATAATTGCCCCGGGATTGGTGGCCCCAGCGGAAGCACGCACGGCGATCGCGCCAATGGGTAAAATGGTCACCGAGGAGGTGTTAATGGCTAAAAATAAGCACATGGCATTGGTGGCAGTCCCCGGGGTCGGATTCAGCCGATTCAGTTCGTTCATGGCTTTGAGTCCGATCGGGGTGGCGGCATTCCCTAACCCCAAGGCATTGGCGGCGATATTTAAAATCATGGCAGACATGGCAGGATGATCCGGGGGAATATCCGGAAATAGTCGCAACATAACTGGACGAATTCCTCGGGCGATCGCCTGCATCACTCCGGCTACTTCCACCACTCGCAGAATTCCCAACCACAAGGCTAAGGCACCAATTAACCCGATCGCCAGGGTGACTGCATTAGCAGCCGACTCGAATGCCGCTTCTGTCAGTTCGGGCAAGGTCCCGCGCATCGTTGCCACGACAGTAGACCCGACCATTAGAAACAGCCAAATGCTATTAAGAGGAGACTCGGATTTTTTCACAGACTTTTCGCAGTCTAAGTTTCCGAGCTATGTTACCATCATCAACCCCCAAGGGTTCCTCAAGAAAACCGGAAACTCCCAAAATTCCAAACGGTTCGGGGGGTATTCTCCCTCTCACAATGGGGTCTAAACGGCTCATTAGGCGAGGATTAAGCCATTTTCACTTGCCCTGAATGGACATCAAAACGCTGCGGGCAGATTCCAGAGACGTGCCACACCACGGACAACCAAAATCGAGCAGTTTATAATGCGAGACTTTTTGACAATGTGAACAGCGTAAACCATAAGTGGGTAGTGGTTTGCGTGGCACCCGACGGCGCAGGGGTTGACTGTTGGAGGACTCGCTATCATCCTCTGTCGCAGAAAGGTCTACAGTCATGGGGAACCTGGGGTCAATAGCAATCACTTTGAGTTTGACTTGTCCCAAATATAAGATACTACCTTGAGTTAAGATAATCTCACCCTGGGCCAGAAGCTGTCCATCTACTTGAGAGGGATTGGTAGGTCGAAGATTTCTCAGATAAAAATGACTTTTCTGGGCATCATAAAAGATTTCAACGTGCAATCCCGATACTGTTGGATGGAGCAAAACGATATCGCATCGAGTCGGATCACGGCCGATTCGGACGGTCCCCGGATTTTTACTAGGTTGCTTATCCCATAGCGTTTGAGTTCTGATCTCACCGGCTTCGATCCACTTTAGGGTTAGTTCATGCATAGCGATCGCAAGTTTCCATAGTAGCAGCACCTGTTTTCCCCATCCCTGACTAGGGGATATTTCTTTATTATCTAGCTTTTTTAGAGAGCGAGGCAAGTATAGAAGCACACCATTCACCAGGTTCGGTATCCCTTGTCAGTTTTGGGGAGAGTGTCGGTGAGTTAAAGCCTTTACCGGGTTTTTGTCCAGAAACGATGGAGTTCAGGGCAAAATAAGGGTGAGAAGCCCGGTTTCCCATCTCCACCATTCTGTCTTGATACTCTTGCTGTATTGCAGTTAATAGGCTCTGATGAAACTTTATCCGGTTCTTTGCCTTGATGGACTAGGTTTAACGAATCTTCACACTGGCGATCGTGTACCGATGAACCCCAGGATTAGCCATTGGCAAGATCATAGCCAGTGGGTCCCCTTACCTCTGTTCACTCCCTAAAGAAACCATTAAGAAATAGAATGGACCTTTCCTGCTTCTGCGCCTACTTCTTAACTCTAAAGGAGGATAAAGAAGTCATAAATCAACCTCAAAAATAAACGGGTTATAAAATTATAAAAAGATTCCAGCCTGCTGCGCTGAACAAGGAAGCAGTTTCAGAATTATGCCAAAAGTCTCATGTGGGTGCGAGTTTCAATTTCCCTCCCTCCAGTGTCAAAATAGAGGGAAAGTAGTTGAAAGACAGACAAGCCCCTATGACTTCAACAGATTCAGTGCGATCGCTTCCCTTACCTCCCGGAAAATTCGGATTACCCGTCATTGGCGAAACCATCAGCTTCTTGCGCGATGCCAAATTCAACGATAAGCGCCAAGAAAAATACGGATTGGTTTACAAGACTAATATCTTTGGACAACCCACCGTCATCATGAGTGGTGCCGAAGCAAATCGCTTTCTGTTCAGCCATGACAACAGCTATTTTACCTCCACTTGGCTCGATAGCACCCGCATCTTACTGGGTCCCCAGTCCCTCTCCACCCAAAGCGGCAGCGAGCACATTTCCAGACGGCGGCTGATAGCACAAGCATTTCTTCCCAAGGCGATCGCCGGATACCTTCCGCGAATGGAACAAATCACCCATCGCTATCTCAAACAATGGGAAAAACAAAGTGAAATGACGTGGTATCCATTGCTGCGAACCTATATGTTTGACATTGCTAGCAGCTTACTCATTGGCACTGAAAGCGGATCCGAAACTGCCTATCTCAGCCAAATTTTTAAAACCTGGAGTGAGGGATTATTTTCCATTCCCGTTAATCTACCTTGGACCCAATTTGGAAAAGCACTCCGCTGCCGGAAATTGTTGCTCGAAAAGATAGAAGAAATCGTGCGGCGTCGTCAGCAAGAAACCGAACCCCGAAACGATGCGTTAGGGTTGCTCTTAACCGCACGAGATGAAGAGGGAAATGGGTTAACATTGGATGAACTTAAAGACCAAGTATTGCTCCTCTTATTTGCAGGTCATGAAACTCAAACTTCTTCCCTTTCTTCCCTCTGTCTGTTACTGGCACAACATCCCCAAGTCATTGCTAAACTGCGCGAAGAACAAGAAAAAGTTGGGTTTACAGGTTCCCTAAATATGGATTTGCTCAAAGAAATGACCTATCTGGAACAAACCATCAAAGAAGTGCTGCGATTAGTGCCTCCCGTTGGGGGTGGATTTCGCAGAGTCGTGCAAAATTGCGAGTTTAATAACTATCAAATTCCCGAAGGATGGATGGTCCTGTATCAGATTACTCAAACTCATAAAGATAGTTCGGTTTATTCCCAACCCCAAGAATTTGACCCGGACCGCTTTGGGCCTGACCGCGCTGAAGATAAGCCTAAACCATTTAGTTTTATACCCTTTGGAGGAGGTGCGAGAGAATGTGTGGGAAAGGCATTTGCAATGTTAGCCTTACGGGTTTTTACTACCTATTTAGTCCACGGTTATGACTGGGAATTATTGCCGGACCAAAATTTAGAATTAGTAACCATACCCACACCCTCTCCTCGGGATGGATTGCGGGTCAAGTTTAGCCAACGAGGGTAAAGATTGAGGAGTTAAGCAATTTTAGGTTTGCGATTCTATCTGTTGGGTGCGTTCTGATCTCAACTTAGGGACTAACGCACCATGACGCGAAGATTAAGGTTTTATGTCTACCCTTATCAAAACCCCTCAAATCGAAGCCTTTAGGGAATATTGGTCTCATACTTCCCCAGATAACCCGTTGACAATGGGGTTAAGATTAGTTAGTATGATAATTAAATGCTACCAAATTCTCCTACAAGTTAGACCATGAGCAAAAAAGTTAGCATCACCCTAGACGATGAAGTTTTAAAATTTATAGATACAGTGGCACCCCGGCATAACCGTAGTCGATTTATTAATGACATTCTTTTAAAAGAAAAACAGAAGCAGTTGATTACAGAGCTTGCAGATGCTTATCGAGAACAAAGTAATGACCCCGAATTTCAACAAGGGGTCTTAGCTTGGGATGTTACTGTGAGCGATGGTTTAAATGCCTAATGGAATTTTAAATTATAAACGCGGTGAAATTTGGTGGGTGGATCTTCAGCCAGTTGTGGGAAGTGAAACTGATAAACAGCGTCCTTGTTTGATTTTGCAAAATGATATTGGTAATCAGCATGGATCGACTACAATTATTGCTCCCTTATTGCCCGGAAGTAAAAAATATCCTTTTGTTGTTAATGTAAAGCCAACCCGACAAAATGGATTGGATGGCGATCGCTATATCAATTTAAGCCAAATCAGAGCAGTAGATGCTCAACGGATTAAGGAAAAGCAGGGAGTTTTAGAGGATGAATATTGGAGTACAATTGAAAAAGCAGTAACAATCGAACTGGGTTTTTATAAAGAATAGTTCTGAGGTTTTATGAAACTTTGCCTCGGTTATCCTCATCTTCGACTCTTCATCAGCTAGCCGCCACAGCTTTTTAGAAAGGGAATTTTATAAGTTACTCTAGTCTAGACTTTTTTCAGATTTCAAATTGTCAATCCTAGATTGTAGGTGTATAGGATGTAAATAATGAGACCAAAAAAAGAGTAGATCCAAAAATAAAAGGGTTTACAACTTAGAAAAAGTTGTAAACCCTTTGTCATATATAGTGCGGACGGGGAGACTCGAACTCCCACATCAAAGACACTAGAACCTAAATCTAGCGCGTCTACCAATTCCGCCACGTCCGCATAAGTTCATCTTAGCAGAGGTTGCCGTCTTGCACAAGCAATTTGTGTCAGCTTTTAAAAATCCTGAACTCCTACCCCTTCATCCCCATTAGGGTGACTTCCCAAACTAGGCGAGGACTGGCGTAACTCAGGAGATAGCGCCTTGCGCGATCGAGAAGATGGAGGGGATGTGCATTGAAAATACCCCTTTGCTGGGAGGATAACCAGGAGGCGTGTTGCAGGTATTCAATCAGCCACAATTGAGACTCGGTGTCGAGACTGCGATCGATTTCTTTGGCAATTTCTAATGCCTGTTTGGTGGATAGGGACGGTGTGAGGGGTTTTGCTAGAAGTTCGGCAGGGATTTCTTGGAGTTTGTCCCAACAGGCGATCGCCGTTCCGGGAGACCCCTGTGCCATTGCCAACACCGTCGGATTTTCCAGAATCTGCGGGTATCCCACCCTTGCCAAAACTTCCCCCATCTGTCCATCAGTAAGGCGATAAAAAGGGATACGCTGGCATCGGGAAACTAAGGTGGGTAAGAGGGAATCAACCCCCGGTGCAATTAAAATTATACTCGCGCGTCCCGGTTCTTCCAGGGTCTTAAGTAATGCGTTAGCCGCGCTTTCCTTCATGGTTTGCGCCTCTTCTAGGACGACAACCTTGCGGAGTGCCTCTAGGGGATGGCGTCCCAAAAATTCCCCGATTTGGCGGATTTGTTCGAGGCGAATTTGGGGGGGAGATTTGCGCTTGAACCCGGTTGCTGCTGCTTCGGTGGCGGTGAGCATTTTTCCCTTATCCAGATAGGTGGGTTCTATCCACAGTAAATCCGGGTGATTTTCCAGTTTGCGGGTGGAGGCAGGGGTTACCCCCGGATTTTTGGCAGTGAGGAATAGTTCCAAAACGCAACGTGCAGCCAAACTTCGACCGACCCCAGGAGCACCGGCAAAGAGGTAGGCAGGTGCAATGCGATCGCGGTTTACAGCCTGATTTAGAAGTTCGACGGCCTGGGGTTGTCCGATTAGTTTAGCAAAAACGGTCATGGGGATTTTAGATTTGAAATTTTAGATTGTAGAGTGCAAATATAGAAGAAATATCCTAGGGTTCAATAGTTCTATAATGTCAGCGATCGCCCAAACTTTATCCAGTATTCTTGGTTCCGACAGTGTTATGGAGTGGGACAGTCTGGATTCGGCTACCCAACAGCGTCTCCGTCTCGCTTTTCCCGAGTCTTCCCTGCCGCCTTGCATTGCTTATCCCATGACTCAGGCACAATTAGCTGAGGCGATCGCCGCAATTGCTGCCAGTCGCTGTGCTTTGGTCCCCGCAGGGTCCTTGAGTAAAATTGATTGGGGTGGGGTTCCCTCGGGGGTGCAGGTGATCCTCAGTACCGCACGTCTCGATCGCCTCATTGAACACGCGGTGAATGATTTAACGGTGACGATGGAAGCGGGGATGACTTTGGCCTCGTTACAATCTATTCTCGCTGATTCCAGTCAGTTTTTGGCCTTAGATCCGGCGTATGGCGATCGCGCAACTCTCGGGGGGATTGTCGCCACGGGGGATGCCGGAAGTTGGCGACAGCGGTATGGAGGAGTGCGGGACCAACTGTTGGGACTCTCCTTCGTGCGATCGGACGGGGAGTTGGCGAAGGCGGGTAGTCGGGTAGTGAAGAATGTGGCAGGATACGATTTGATGAAATTATTTACCGGCTCTTACGGCACATTGGGAATGATTTGTCAAGTCACATTTAGAGTTTATCCTCAACCGGAGGCATCGGGAACGGTGATGCTGACGGGGGATACAGCGGCGATCGCTACGGCAACTCAAACCTTACTCGCTTCGGCATTGACCCCAACGGCGATGGATCTGCTGTCTCCTGGAGTGGTGAAGCAACTGGGGATGGGAGACGGGATGGGATTGTTGGTGCGCTTCCAAAGTGTAGCAGAAAGTGTACAAGAACAATCGGCGCGGCTGGTGGCTGTGGGGGAAACGTTAGGATTAAAGGGTACTTGTCATACTCAAAAGGATGAGGCGGATTTATGGCAAGGATTGAGAGAACGAATGCAACCGGCTGACACATTCGGGGCGATCGCCTGCAAAATAGGAGTACGGCCGGCGGAAGCTGTTGCTACGCTATCTAAATTTGTAGAACTCTCGGGCAGCAATGGAATGGGACAAATTCACGGGAGTAGTGGTTTAGGTTGGTTGCGGTTTGCGGAGGGGACGGTTACTGAGTCTGTTTTATCAATGCGGCAATTCTGCCAATCTTCTGGGGGCTTTTTGAGTGTAATGGTTGCACCAATTTCGGTTAAGAATCAGGTTGATGTTTGGGGTTATCAGGGAAATGGTCTTGAGGTGATGCGAAAGATTAAGCAGCAGTTTGATTCAAAAAATATTTTAAGTCCTCATCGGTTTATTGGGGGCATTTAATTGATATTTAGGGGTCAGTTCCCCGTTCGTAGTGACGAATTCATTCATCTCCGGGTTGGTCGTGAGTTGGGGGGAGAATGAGGTTTTTGGATGAATGAAGAGGGGGAGAACGACTGAAGTCGTGACACCGAACTAAGAAAGATAACGACTAAAGTCGTTACTAGGAACTAAGAAAGATAACGACTGAAGTCGTGACACCGAACATTGGGAAATATATTGAGTTGATGAGTATGAAACCTATGGAATCTATTGTTCCTGCTAAATCTAGTAATTTCCTGGCTCAAAATCCACATTTGAACGAATTGATAGAGTCAGAAGAGTTACCCGGATTTGATGCCAAACATCCACCGGATCCTAAACTAATTGATACCTGTGTTCATTGTGGCTTTTGTTTGTCTACCTGTCCCAGTTATCGGGTGATTGGGAAGGAAATGGATTCCCCTAGAGGGCGGATCTATTTAATGGATGCGATCGCCAATGGGGAAGCGCCTCTGGCAGAGGGAACCGTTGAACATTTTGATACTTGTTTGGGATGTTTAGCCTGTGTCAGCACCTGTCCCTCGGGGGTACAATATGATAAATTGCTGGCAGCGACTCGTCCTCAAGTTGAGCGTAATTATGAACGGTCCCTTGGCGATCGCGTGATTCGCAGTCTCATTTTTAACTTATTTCCCTATCCCAACCGTCTGCGTCCTTTATTGGTTCCTCTTTATGTTTATCAAAAGTTAGGGATTCCAAAGCTAGTACGCAAGACGGGATTATTAAAGATAATCTCGCCTCGGTTAGCGGCAATGGAGTCGATTTTACCGAATATTACGGCTGAGTTTTTCAAGGGGAATTATCCTGATGTAATCCCAGCACAAGGAGAGAAACGCTACCGGGTGGGGATGTTACTCGGATGTGTGCAACGGTTATTTTTCAACCCAGTAAATGAGGCGACGGTGCGGGTTTTAACCGCGAATGGCTGTGAGGTGGTGATTCCCAAAGGACAGGGGTGTTGTGCGGCTTTACCGGCACATCAAGGACAGGAAGAACAGGCACAGGCGATCACCCGTCAAATGATTGATAGCTTTGAAGGAACTGGGGTAGATTTTATCATTATTAATGCCGCCGGATGTGGTCATACTTTAAAAGAATATGGTCACATTCTCCAGGATGACCCGAATTACCACAGAAAAGCTCAAGATTTTGCTAACCAAGTGAAGGATGTGCATGAGTTTTTAGCTGAGGTGGGTTTAACGGCTAAACTATCTCCGGTGACGGAAGGAAATTTGACTGTTGTTTATCAGGATGCCTGTCATTTATTACATGGTCAAAAAATTAGTCGGCAACCGCGCCAGATTCTTAAACTAATTCCAGGCATTCAACTCAAAGAACCGATTGATGCAGCTTTATGTTGTGGCAGTGCCGGAGTTTATAATATGCTACAGCCCGAGGTTTCCGAGGAGTTGGGTCAGCAAAAAGTGCAGAATCTATTAAATACCGGGGCGGAGTTAATTGCCTCTCCCAATCCCGGCTGTGCTTTACAAATTAAGAAGCATTTGCAGCTAGAGGAGAAAGATATACCGCTGATGCACCCGATAGAATTATTAGATTTATCAATTCGGGGGGTGCGGCTAAAATAGGCATTGAGGTGCGTCAATGGGTTGGGGTTCTGATGGGTTTAATGAGCTTTTGACGCACCCTGGACTACTACAAAACAAGCAAAACGGTTAAGAGTAGGCACCGCTGAAATGGTTTTAAGAAATCAGTTTAGGTCAATTCTTGGATCAGTCGTGCCAATTCCTCTCGGAGTTGGAGTGTATTGGGATTAGTAGGTCCGATTTCCAAGGATTTATCGAGGGCGAGGAGTGCCTGTTGCAGCAGAGGAATGGCTTCGTTTGGATTGGGTTTTTTCCCGGCAAAGAGTAATAAGGACCCGCCAAAATTAAGCCAGCCACTCGCTTCGGTTCTGTCTCCCCAGTTACCATCGCCGGTGAGTGCGCGGCGACAAGATTCTACGGCATCTTGATAGCGATCAAGTTGGAGAAGAGCAACGCAGCGATCGGTTAAACTGAGGGAATAATCGGGTTTAAGGGTAATGGCGCGATCGCACGCTGCGATCGCCGCGTGAAAGCGTTGTCGTGCCACGAGGGTACTACATTGGGTTCCCCAGGCTTGATAGGTGTTTTCTGGGGCTTGGGCAATTTCAGCAGTAGCGTTTACTGAAATCTGGGAGTCGAGTTTGGGGTAAGCGGCACTAGCAGCTAAGACAGGCATTTCAAGGAAGAGGCACACTGCTGCCGTCAGGAGTCGAGATCCTAAGAGAGTCGGTTTCATTAATTACGATTTGTGAACGGAGGAGTTTACTTTGACTATGAAACCACACCTGTTACCTAAAATGTCAAGTTTGATGATAAAATTTTAGCCCATTTTTCTCTGATTAGAGAAAGTTATAGACGGGGGCCAGGATTACTTATAAAACGAGCCTCAATGAATTTGACAAGGGATCCAACGCCTAAGAGTCTTGTGGTGAAGGATTGCGATCGCTCTTTGCTCCTGATGCGCGGTGTTCGATATTGCTGCAGCGCAATTTTTAGGGGAATGAACAAGCCGCAGACCCTTAAAATATCTGGGATCTGAAGCGACATTCCCTCAGCTTTGGGGCAGACTAATTACAAATTCTGTCCCTTGATCGATTTGAGAATTGACCTGTAATCGACCGCCATGCTTTTCAACCACAATTTGACGGGCGATCGCCAATCCTAAGCCCGTGCCTTTCCCCACACCTTTGGTTGTAAATAAGTGGTCAAAAATATGACCTTTTATCTCATCTGATATCCCTGGCCCGTTGTCACAAATGCGAATCGTCACCCATTCCTGAGACTGCTTTTCTGTCCGAATCGTGATGCAATTGGCTTGGGCTTTGATATTCTCAAAACTCCGTTCCCGATTCGATTCTTCCAGTGCATCTATGGCATTAGCCAATATATTCATAAACACCTGATTTAATTGTCCGGGGAAGCACTCAACTGATGGCAAGTTCCCGTACTCTTTCACAACTTCAATCGCTGGACGCTGTTCGTTCGCTTTCAATCTGTGTTTGAGAATCAAAATCGTACTGTTAATCCCGTTATGAATATTGAAAGGAACTTTGTAATCTTTGTCGGCTCTAGAGAAGGTACGAAGACTGGTGCTGATACCTTGGATGCGATCGCACCCGATTTGCATCGAATTCAACATTTTGGGTAAATCTTCTAAGAGATATTCGATATCAATCTCTTCAGCTTTTTCTTCAATCTCCTCACCCGGACTGGGAAATTTTTCTTTATAAAGTTGCAAGTATTGTGTAATATCTTTGACGGCGGCGATCGCTTCATGGATATTCCCAGAAATAAATCCAACTGGATTATTAATTTCATGGGCAACCCCGGCTACTAAATTGCCCAAAGCCGACATTTTTTCGCTCTGCACTAATTGCAGTTGAGATTGTTCAACCTGGTGAGCGTAGTCCTGGGCTTGCTGATACAATCGCGCATTTTCTAGGGAAATGGCCGCCTGAGTGCAGAGGAAGTTGAGGATAAGGAGACGATCGCGAGTAAACACTCCTTTTGTCGATCGATGTTCCAGATAAAGTATGCCAACTAAATTTCCGCGATCGAGAATCGGAGTACATAGCATACTCTGAGAGTGATACTGGAGCGTACAGTCATTCATTAAACCCGGAATATCGGTCTTGCCACCTTCAATAAGCACAGTTTCCCGGGTGTGTTTGACATAATAAACCAGCTTGAGCGGAATCACCGCAGAGCCATCCAGAGGTTGGGTTTGCAGTAGGGTTGTGGGTGGTTGGTTATCTGGATTGATGTGAGTTATTGCCCGGATTTGCCATTCATCCTGATGGGGGAGTAGCAAAGCACAAGTTTCTGCCCCAGAAGTTTTCAAAATAATTTGATTGAGGGTGGCGAGCAATTCATCAATCTGAATTTTACTGGATAAAGCTTGAGCCGCTTGCACAATAGATGCGAAATCAAGGGCATCGGAAATACTCGTGCTACTCTGGGTGGAAGTGTGCGAAGACTGGCTCATCGTTGCCAGTGTCTCTAGAGGGTTAAAGCGAAGTTTGGGCTGATTCAGGATCGGCCCAAGTAATTGGGGATAGCGTTTTTCTAAGTCTTCAACTTTGGCTTTAGCTCCCCAACGGGCATAACAGTAATATGCTTCCTGCATATAGCTGGCTGCCACTTTTTCTTTGCCCCAGTCTAGGTAGAATTTGGCAGCTAATTCGTAGGCGATCGCTTCTTCTTGGAGATATTTGTTTTCTTTAGCTCCGGCAATAGCAAGGTCATAACAATTAATTGCTTCAGCTTTATTGCCTAAAACGCGATGTTGTTCTCCGTAAATCAGATCGAGCTTATGTTGGTAATTTACAGGCGCATAATGGGCCCATTTCTGAATTTTCTCTACGTTGGATCGAATTTTTTCAAGAATGCTCCTGCTTTCAAATTCCGATGCGTCTGTTAATACGGCTAGTTGAGTAAGGGAATCGTAAAAATAAAATACCCCCACTACAAAATTAGCTGTCACGCCTCTTAAGTGTACTTCGGCTGTTGCGGCATTTTCAACTGCTTCAAAAAACTGATCGAACAAGTAGCAAAGAATTAGTTTATTAAAGTAAACGTAGAAAATAGCACTTGCATCATTGCCTTGCTGGTGTAGTGGCAGCATGGTTTGCTCGTCATAGACATTCCCAATTAATCTGGATGGCTGTTCGGCACACTCGATTAAATTCAAGATAGCTTGATGTATAATCTGATTAAAATTCAAGGCATTTTTCTGCTTAATCTGAGCTAATGCTGCGTTGTAGCTGGTAATTTCCCGTTCCAGCACTGACAATTCATTGCCACCCAAGTAGGCATGGTAAGCATAAATGTAGGTAGACAGTGCGGCAAATTCTAAGTCTCCTGTTTCCAGCCCAATTGCATAAGCTGATTGCAATGGTTCCAAGGTTTTTTGCACGGCTTCTCGCCAATGCCGGACATTCGCATTTGCTACAAAAATCGTTCTGGCTTTAATATCTTTAGCGTTAAGTTGATCGAGCAAGCTTAAAGCCAGTTGACCGAATTGATAGCCTGTCTCAATGTCTCCCACAACGCCACAAAGAATTAGGCCAAAGAAGGCGTAACTCGGAGCTGAGAGCGCGGTATTTCCATATTGAATTGATAAGTTTACCTGTTGTGACACGACTAACGGCAGCAACAACGGTGCAGCTTGGTAGGCACAGGGAGCCAAACTGCTAAGAATTTGCATGGTTGCCTGTTTGAATGGATCGGTCATTTCTGGCAATGCAATCAAGTCTATGGGAGACCTACCAGCCAAAGCAGACAGGGTTGCTTCTAGTTTGATTTGGACATCAGATAGTTGCGGATCTTCAGGAAACTCTAACCCCAACAATTGCAAAACTTGCAGTCCAGTTTCTATGGCTTCTAGCAGCAGATTCTGAGCCAGACAAGCCTGCATTTTGATATTGTAGATTTCGATAGTTTCTAATAGGGCTGGAGATTGCTGTAACACTACTTCAATCCACCGATCCATCTGTGCAAAATTACTGCTAAGGTAGGCTGCATCTACTGCTTCTTCATATATCGCCAGCGTTAGATTGTACTGACTATGCCAGCTATCAGTTGCCAACAGTTTAATACCTGTCTTTAGATAGTTAAATGCAGCTACATGGGCAGTAGATGCTTTCGCTTTCTGTCCTGCCAGTAAATTCAATTGGGCGAGTTCATATCGCTCAGATTGCTGATTGATTAACCCGGCACCCATATTCAGTTGATTTACAATTTCAAATA
Organism: Cyanophyceae cyanobacterium; assembly: GCA_038321985.1. GTDB lineage: Bacteria > Cyanobacteriota > Cyanobacteriia > Cyanobacteriales > Laspinemataceae > Laspinema. Next base: position 15,213 of record JBBQFN010000014.1, read on the forward strand.
TCGGGTTTTTTCTTTCTCCCGTCGAAGAGTTTTTCAACAAAAGTTGGCCGATCTTGAGGTGGGTTGCTTCTTTGCGTTCCGTAGGAATTAAAGAATAGACCTCTTGCAAAAAAAATCTATGCTATGATGAAAAGTTTTGAATTTTAGACCCCAAAGCCAACTCATAATTGTAAAGTGCTGACAACAAATTACAACGGAGGCCATAACGGCGGCGACGATTGCGATAACGACTTGACAAAATTTTGAAAATTTTCAGACTCCTATTAACATTCTCAATCACTATTCTGTTGTGGGCTAAAGCCCGATTGTATTCTTTTTCTAATGCAGAAAGAGGCCTTTTTTTAGATTTCTTTTTAGGGATATAACTATTAAGGTGATAGTCGGTTATTCCTTGATATCCACTATCTTGTAAACTCTCGGTTTCAGGATGAAAATGGATCTGGCTTTTTTTAAACAAATTGAAATCCTGGCAATGCCCGGGTCCAAAATTCAAGCAAATAATTTGTTTAGTTTCTTGATCAATAACCACCTGCATTTTTAGTGTGTGATATTTTTTCTTTCCTGAATAGTATTTTTTCTGTTTTTTTTTGGGCGTTCGATAGCTGTTTCTGTGACATCCATTACCACAACTTCGGGAGGCGCGAAGCCTTTTAACAAGGCTTTTTTACCAGGAATACCAAACTTTCCTGTTTTCATTAAGGTTGATTCAATATTAGTAACAATTCGGCAAATCGTTGATTCGGATACTCCCCAATTTGTACCGATATGGAAATAGGTTCGATATTCTCGCCAATATTCCAAGGCCACTAGGACTTGTTCTTCAAGAGTTAAGGTACTTCGACGTCCTCGTTTATCTTTCGGATTCTCTAACCGGAATTGTTTTAAAGAGTTCACCATTTCTTTAAACGTTTGAATTTGGACACCAAATCTCCGTTTAAATTGCTCTGACTTCAAATCTAGATAAAATCGATTGTTCATGATTATTTTATGGTCGAACTGCAAAATACCTTTTTAGCATTCTATGTTGTTTTTAGCAAAAGGTACTGAAAATCAGCTAAGAGCGGCTATTCATTCGATTTAAGCAAAACTTTTTATTGTAGCATAAAATTATTTTGCAAGAGGTCTAATAAGCAGCTTGCTGGACGCGATCGTGCAAGAAGCGATAAGCGACCGTTTGAGAAATCGCTTCAGAAATATTCTGTTCGATGCCTACATAAAACTTATAAACTTCACTTTGGGGCAAAACCAAACCTTCTTGTAAAGCTTTCCACAAGGCGGTTGCGCTTTCCATCTCAGAACTCTCTGAAACAATGGCTAATGTTGCTAAGTCAAACTGGTTACCAATGCAAGCGGCTAATTTTAAAAAATCCTGAGTTTCTCTGGGCAATTTCTGTAACTGCTGCGCCATAAATTCCACTACATTATCAGTCAGCGCTGCCTCTCGAACTTGACTAATATCGCACTGCCAATGTCCCGATTGGATATCAAAAGTAATTACTTCATCCTTATGCAAGGCTTTGAGAAACTGCGTTGCAAAAAATGGGTTGCATTGAGTTTTTTGATAAACCAGTTCTGTCAGCGGTTGTGCCACCTTAGGAGAACAAACTAGCGTATCCGCTACCAATTGATTCAAACTAACTTGGTCGAGCGGTGCTAATGTAATGGTGTTGAGTGTTGTTCCTGCCTTCCTCACTTCATCTAAGGTCAACATCAGGCGATGGGTTGGTGATACTTCGTTATCCCGATAAGCTCCCAGCAGCAACAGATAACCCAATTGCGACTCATTGACGAGCAGTTGCATTAACTTCAGGGATGCCGAATCCGCCCATTGTAAGTCATCCAAAAACATCACCAAGGGATGCTCTTTTGTGGTGAAGACAGCAATGAATTTGTGGAAGAGCAAATTAAACAGATTTTGAGCAGCAATCCCCGATAACTCTGGGGTGGGGGGTTGTGTTCCAATAATCCGTTCTAGTTCGGGAATGACTTCAATAATGACTTGTCCGTTGTCACCCAGCGCTGCGAGAATTTTGGTTTTCCATTCTTGGATTTGGGCATCACTTTCACTGAGTAATTGTGCCATTAAATCTCGGAATGCCTGGACAAATGCCGAGAAGGGAATGTTACGGCTAAACTGGTCGAATTTGCCTTTGATGAAATAGCCGCGCTGCCGGACAATGGGTTTATGCACCTCGTTGACTACAGCCGTTTTACCAATCCCGGAAAACCCCGCGATCAGCATCAATTCTGATGTGCCATTCGCCACGCGATCGAAGGCATTCAACAGGGTTTGTACTTCTGTTTCTCGACCATAAAGCTTTTCAGGAATCAGGAAGCGATCGCATATATCCCGCGTTCCTAACTCAAAAGTTTCAATCTTTCCAGTTTCTTGACACTGCTGCAAACACCGTTCTAAGTCATGCTTCAATCCCAAGGCACTTTGATAGCGCTGTTCAGCATTTTTTGCCATCAGCTTCATCACCATATCCGACACTACCTGCGGGATTTCTTGGCTGTTTATTGCAGGAGGTTGTTTGGCAATATGGCAGTGAACCAACTCCATCGGGTCGTCACATTCAAATGGCAGTTTTCCTGTCAGCAGTTCGTAAAAGGTGGCTCCCAGAGAATAAAAGTCGGTGCGGTAGTCGATGCCTCGGTTCATTCGTCCAGTTTGTTCGGGAGAAATATAGGCGAGGGTTCCTTCTAAAACGTTGGGATTTTGAATTTCTTGAGTTTCTTTCGGCAGTAGGGAGGCGATGCTAAAGTCAATCAGTTTGACTTGTTTAGTTTCGGGATGAATCAGGACGTTAGCGGGCTTAATATCTTTGTGGATGACTCGGTTTCGGTAGAGTCCATCAAGGATGTCGGCTATTTGAATGGCAATTTCCAATATTTCTACCAGAGTCAGCGATCGCTCTTGGGCGTAGTCTCGCAGAGAAATGCCACCAAAATCCTCCATTACTAGGGCATAGCTGTGGCGATAGGATTCCAGATTGTAGGGTTCAACGACTCCAGGCAAACCTAGATTTTTGGCGATCGTATACTGGTTGCGGAATTGCAGCAGTTCGCTGAAACTGGGATAGTCTCGATTTAATAGTTTAATGACAACCGGAAGCTGGTCTGTTTCTCGGATAGCTCGATAAACTAAGGTTCTGGAACCACAGTATAATTGCTCAACCAGATCATATCCCGAAACTCGGTGCGTCCAATCCACTGCCGTACTCCTATGGATTACTCCATCTCAGACATTGACTCTTGTAACTAATTATACACTTTTAGTGATCTAGTCTGAGGAAAATAGAACTGCGACATCCCCAGCCTAGAGAGTCTACCGCTTTTATTTTTTTTCACTTTTGAAGAGAAAGATGGCGATCTATCAAGAGAGTTTTATCCTTTCATTGGCAATAAAATTGTAAACTCCGTCCCTTCTCCCAATACAGAATTTACCTCGATCGCCCCTCCATGTTTCTCAACCACAATCTGCCGTGCGATCGCCAATCCCAATCCCGTCCCTTTCCCTACTCCCTTGGTAGTAAATAAATCGTCAAAAATCTTCTCTTGCACGGCCTCACTCATGCCTACACCGTTATCTTTAATGCGAATTATTGCGTGCTGCCTATCTTCAGATAATTCTGTCTTGATAATAATTTGATTAGGATTAATTTTAATTTCAGCATAACTACGTCCAGTATTTGATTCTTCTAAAGCATCGATCGCATTAGCCAACAGATTCATAAATACCTGATTTAATTGTCCTGCATAACATTCTACTTCTGGTAGAGCCCCATACTCTTTGATAGCTTTAATGTCAGGACGAATATCAGAAGCTATGAGGCGATGTTTGAGGATCATAATTGTACTATCAATACCCTCGTGAATATTGCAAGGAATGGGGCAGTCTCTATCAGCACGAGAAAATATCCGCAAGCTGGTGCTAATGTCTTTAATCCGGTTTACTCCTTCTTGCATTGAGCCAATTAACTTGGGGAAGTCTTCGCGGATGTATTCGAGGTCAATCGCTTCAATTTTCTCTTGAATTGCCGCACTGAAATTAGCAGATTCTTGCCGAACTAAATCCAGCAATCCAAACAAATCTTTGATATGGTCTAAAGCGGGCTGAATATTGCCAGAAAGAAAGCCAACGGGGTTATTAATTTCGTGGGCAACACCAGCCACCAAGTTGCCCAGAGCAGACAATTTTTCGCGTTGAATGACTTGGATCTGAGCGTCTCGTAATTCAGCAGTTTTTTGAGCCACTTGCTGTTCTAAGTTTTGAGTCAAGAGACGCAACTGTAAATGAGTTTTCACTCGCGCTAACACCTCTTGTTCTTGGAAGGGCTTCGTAACGTAGTCTACTGCACCAAGGTTAAGCCCTTTAACTTTGTTGTCTACATCAGCCAGAGCAGTCATAAACATAACTGGAATATCGCAAGTTTTGGAATTAGCTTTAAGGCGTTGACAGGTTTCAAATCCATCAATTCCCGGCATCATCACATCCAGTAAAATCAGATCGGGCGGTCGCCGCTCAACTTGTTGCAGAGCGCGTTCGCCACTGGTAGCGATCGCCACCTTATACCCCGCATTACTCAACGCTTCCGAGATGACATCCAGATTGGTGGGGGTATCATCAACGATTAAAATTAAGCCAGTTAAACCAGTTGTCATCGTCATCTTCAAATCTTAAGTATCAGTAAGGTGTTCTTGAATCAATTCCTCGATCTTCTCTGTTTGGAATTGCTTAGCTAATTGTATGACTTCCTGAATAAAGGGCTGATAGCGCTTATCCTTTTGCCCAATTTCCGCAGCGGTTTCTGCCACTTCTCTCAGCAGACCATCCTGGGCCAGTTCCAGTAAAATTTGCAAGTCCGCCGCCGATGGGGGAATTAGTTCTGTAGCGGATACTTTATTATCGCTTGTGCTTAAATCAGTTGCGTCATATTTCCAGGTGAGTTGTAAATGCTTGGCCACCAACATCAACAACTCCTCTGCATCAACGGGTTTGGTCAGAAAATCATCCCCTCCTGCTTCTATACTCATCTGTTGATCTAGTTGCGCTACTGAGGCTGACGATACAAGCACTTTCAAGTGTTTTAACTCCTCTGAGTTGCGTAACTGTTTGAGCAGTTCAAATCCATCCATTATCGGCATCGCTAAGTCAGTGATGATCAAATCTGGCAGTTTTTCTCTGGCTTTTTCTAAGCCTGCTTGACCATTCTCCGCTTCGGTAAATATGAATCCCATCCGCTCTAGTAGGTTCACCAATACTGACCGATTTTCCCAACGGTCATCCACAATTAGAATATGACGTGGTGGGCCTTCATAGCCAATAATGCTACGTCCGTCTTTGACTGAACTTTTTTCTGCCCAATCGGTGGCGATGGGTAGTGCTACTTCAAAGTAGAAGGTACTGCCTACCCCAAGCTGACTCTCAACTTGAATTTCTCCGCCCATTAATTGCACAATTCTTTGGCTGATGGCTAAACCTAAGCCTGTGCCTTCCGATTGGCGTTGGCGATCGCCTACTTGTTCAAAGGCTTGGAATACTTTGTTTACTTGGTCAGATGCGATGCCGACTCCTGTATCTATCACTTGGAATTTGAGCCGAGGCAAGGGCATAGTTGCATTTGATTCTATCGCTTCTACTTTGAGAGTGATGCTGCCTTTGTCGGTGAATTTAATCGCGTTTCCTAAGAGATTGAGCAGCACTTGGCGGAGTCGTTTTTCGTCAGTTTCAATCCCTGTGGGTAAGTTGGGATCTGGTTGATAAATGAAATCGATCCCTTTTTGGTCAGAACGCACTCGACAGATTTCTACTACTCCTTGTAGGAATGAGGGTAAATGAATGGCTTTGGGGGTAAGTTCGAGTTTGCGGGCTTCGATTTTGGAGAGGTCTAAAACGTCGTTGATTAATGTCAGTAAGTGAGAACCGCACTGGTGAATAATATTCACACCATGACGTTCTTTTTCGGGGATGACTTGGGAGCGTCCCAGAATTTGGGCATAACCCAGAATCCCGTTGAGAGGTGTGCGGAGTTCGTGGCTCATATTGGCTAGGAAATCGCTTTTGGCTTGGTTGGCCGCATTGGCAGAGTCCTTTTTTGCCTCCAAATCGCGATAAGATTCTGCTAATTTGACAGTCATGCGGTTGAACTCGCTGGCTAATTGCTCGACTTCATCACCCGTCTGGATGTCTAATCTGTAGTCCAGATTACCCTCTCTAATTGTCGCTACTCCTGCCTGAAGTTTTTTGATAGACCAGACAGCCGGCAATAGAATTAAGAAAAACTGCCCCGTAAGAACTAGCAAAGTAAAAAGAAGAATTCCCCATTTGACGATTTCCTCGTTGTGATTTAGATTTTCCCCTTCTTTAACGGCTTGTTTTTGCTGTTCTTGAAAAATTCCAATAATCTTAGAAGTAAAAAAGTTAATGTCTCTGTTAAAAGTGTTGATAGATCTATAGTCTTCCTTAACCTCTGCTAGAGGTCGAATATTTTGGGCAATAACCGATTGACTAATTTCGGTAGCCAACCGATCAAAAGTTTGATATCGACGATACACAATATCTAATTCTTTAGTGGCGGGACTGATTTTTTGCATTTCATCTAAGATAGATAAAAAATTTTCCTTTGCAGTTTCATATTCGGTAATTTTTACTTGAGGGTTTTCTAGCACTAACAAATCTTTTAATATAATAATTTGCCGTGCGAGAAGAGAATCTATAGTTTGAGCATTACCAATCAACTTCAGGCTTTTATAATGTGCCTCTTCTACTCTATTCCGTGAGCGTCCCAGCATGATGTTACTCGTTCCTAGGGCAATGACAATCATGCCTACAGTTATTACAGAAGAACCAACAAATTTTTGCCAAATTTTCATTTTGTATTACCCAAATTTTCATCTAATTGTTTCTTGACTTGCTTGACTCCATCGTAGTCTGAGTCTTGCACTAGGGTATATCCATTAGAAGGAACACCACCAAGACTCAGTATTCCAATAGGGGCGCTGAGAAATGCCTCTTTCAATTCCGCAATAAGCTGGGGGGATAGTTTTTGAGAAACAACAATAGGAGATTCGGGAATTGGTTCAGATTCCCAAATTACCTGATAAGAATCATTAATTTTGCCAGCTTCTTTGGCTTCAGTATACCTCTCTAGATTAGTAGCTATGGCATCAACTTGCCCGTCTAGCAGCGCAGCTAATGTGTTATCTCGATTCTCAAAGAATTGAACAGAAGCAAAATCGCTATCAAACTTAAAACCTAGATTTAACAGGTGAACTACAGGATACATATAGCCTGATGTTGATAGTTTACTGACAAAGCCAAGCCGTTTTCCCTTGAGATCGTCGAGGGTTTTGATCCCACTCCCTGAATTAGCGATAATAGCTGATCTATACCAAGGTCGCCCCGTACTTTTATGGATAGGGGCAACGATCGGCTCGATTTGCGGATTCCGTTGCTTTGCCTCAATATAAGAGAGTGGCCCTAATACGGCGACTTGCACCTTTTCTTCTACCAAGAGGTCAACGGTACGATTGTAGTCTTTGATCGGTTGGATAGATACAGGTCGTTTCAGGGTTTTACTTAGGTATTCAGTTAAAGGTCGTAGTTGTTCCGGTGCGTCATTCGTTGAAGGGATAGATGCGATCATTAAAGTTGATGGTTCTTTTTCCACACTAGCCTGACTGCTTGGCGTTGGCTGGGGATTATTGTTGCTTGCAGTTTGAGTAGTGCAGGCTGTGCTAATCACTATTAATGTAGGGACTACTAGAGCAATAATGGCGATTTGTCGCTTAATCAAGGAATTGAGTTGTTGCTGTAAATATGCTTGCATAGCTGAACGCTCCTTAAATTGGATATTGATACTAATATTGGGGACATTTAATTAAGCAGCCATTAAACATCTGGTATAATTAGTAACCTTCTCTATTCCATAGCACCTTACAATAATTTTGTCAAGTCTAACAAAATACAATCACAGAAATTTTATTAGCTTAATTTAATGTTAACGAATAGGTAATAATTCATCTTGTTCGCGTTGGTTGTTCAAGGGGAGGACGATCGCAAACTCCGTCCCTTCTCTCAATACAGAATTTAGCTCGATCGCCCCTCCATGTTTCTCAACCACAATCTGCCGCGCGATCGCCAATCCTAATCCCGTTCCTTTACCTATGATGGGATTGTGAATTTCATGAGAAATTCCCGGTAAAAGTTGCCCTAAACCGGGAATTTTTTCGGCTTGAATCAGTTGCATTTGCACTTCTTGAAAGTCCTGATAGGCTACTTGTAATTCTTCGGTGCAGTGTTATGGATTAAACTTTTCTCTATCTAAATTGGGAATCAGAAAATCATGAAACTTTGGGAGTGGGTAAAGCAAATAGGCATAACTTGACAGCACTTCGCACAAGAGGAACCCAGCGGGATGTGCGACCCAGCTTGTGCGAAGTACACTCACATCTTCCTGGCTCTGGAGTACGCAATTTGAATGGCGAATAGTTGATCCATTATCATCTGGCCCTACTCAGGAGTGGGCGGCATATCCCCCGATCCGGGTCTCTAAGAGGAAAAAATAACGACTGTATTAGTCGCTACTCCATTGAGTGAGATGAAAATGCTTCGATCGCCCCGCAAATAGAGGCGGATGAGAGGGCGATCGCGGCTGGCATCAATCCGGGGAAACGTAAGACGGGTTAAGGTGGCGTCGGCTTACGCGCTCACTTTCAGCCATCCTCGGCGCACCGCATAGAATAATCGATGGGCAAGCAACGCATCCTCCCGGCTGAGGGCATTATTTAATAAAGCAACCTGAAGCCTGTGCTGTTCGATCTCGCTGAGTTTACCTGAAAACCAGGCTTGAGCATAAAGATCAGTGAGGTTCTCTTCCAGATTCAGAGTGGGTGCTGGCATAGTGGGTGCTCGCATAAGTTCCGATTCAACTCTACGGTTCTACTGTGCTTCTAGTTTGCTATAGCCAGTTGGAATAATCTGTGATTTGAGTGTTGCCACTCTCTAAGTATTTATCACCTCTACTTGTGATTCAAATCGCTGCACTTTGGGCCACACCTCGTTTAACCTGTCGGATTAGGACAAGGCGTTTGCCTTGTCCCCACTCCCTTAGTCTCTCACTCTGCTTACTCCGGCAGCATTTCCAGGCACAGTTGCCGAAAATGATCACCGCGTTGCTCAAAGTTTTGATATTGATCGAAACTCGCACAGGCGGGAGAGAGGAGGACCACTTGAGCCTCCAGTTCTTCCGCTAATTCGGCACCGCGAATCACCGCACGTTCCATCCCATAGGCGATTTCATAGCGGTTGTTCCCCACTTGTTCTAAGCGTTTGGCAAAGGCATCGGCAGCATCCCCAATCAGGAGCACTTGTGCGACTTTAGCTTCAATCGTTTGCAACCAGGTGGTATCATCCCCTTCTTTGGCTTCACCCCCGGCAATTAAAATCACGGGCGCAGAAACGGAAGCTAATCCCACTTGTGCCGCATCATAGTTGGTGGCTTTACTGTCATTAATAAAATCAATTCCGCGCCAAGTGCGAATCAGTTCTAAACGGTGAGAGACCCCGGGGAAGTTACTCACGGCAGTGGCGATCGCTGCTTTATCAATTCCCGCTAATCGGGCCACTCCTACTGCCATCAACAGATTGGTCAGGTTATGTTCTCCGGGCATCCGTAAAGCATCTACAGGTACGATCGCCTCTCCCATTGCCACCGCCCAACCGTCTTCGATATAGACGCCCTTATCCGGATTTCCTAATAACTCACTTTTGCCTTTGATGCTAGTCCAACAGGCATTCGGCCAGCGATCGCTTAAACTTTTTCTTAAGTAAGGGTCATCCCCATTTAATACTTTTTCCTGCGATCGCTCTAGCAGGGAAGCCTTAATATTAAAATAATTTTCTAGCGTACCATGCCGGCTGAGGTGATCCGGTGTAAACGTCGTCCAAACCCCAATTTGCGGTGCAACCGTTTCCGATGCCTCGACTTGATAGCTACTAATTTCAGCAATCACCCAATCGGGATATGGGGGAGTTGAGGCGTTGTCTTCAAACCGTTTCAAAGCCAATTCCGTCGCCGCATACCCAATATTCCCACAAGCTGGCGCATTCAATCCGGCTGCTTGAAAAATTGCCGCAATTAAAGCCGTGGTGGTCGTTTTCCCATTGGTTCCCGTAATGCCAACCCAGGGACAAGCATTGAGGTTGCGCCAAGCTAACTCCATTTCTCCCAGGGTGGTAATTCCCATCTTCCTAGCACTCACCAGGGCTGGCAAATCCCAGGGAACCCCCGGACTTACCACCACCGATTCCAAAGACTGATAAGGTTCAAAGGACTCATTCAGCTGTACTTCGATGCCATCGGCTGCTAACAATTGTTGCTGTTGTCGCAAGGAGTCACTGTCTGATCGATCGCTCAAGGTTACATCCCACCCTTGCTTTTTTAACAATCGCGCTGCTGCAACCCCTGACCGTCCTAGTCCAATGATATGAGCCTTTGGCATACTTTTATCGATCGCATGGTTTAAAAGTCCATGTTCAATCTTAGCGTTTCTTGCTAAGTCTAACCGGGCTTTTCTCTGGAAAAAGATTTCCCGGTTGCAATCACCGCTATTGCCCGATCGAGATTCCCACCCCTGGGTAACAGCCACAACCGAGGGCGGTTCAAACCCCTGCGGGTTGTCGCTGTTAACCCTTTTAACCCGTTAGTTGTCCCAACTCCCGGTTATGGCTTGACAATGGGGCCAAAATCAGCCAAAACCCGCGCGTGATTTCGCAATAAACCGATGGAGTTGAGGCGGTTACGACGGATATCTGGATCCGGATCCATGACCAATACGCTGTCCTCTCCATCAAAAAACTGGCTGACAACCGGGGTAATTTCTGCTAAAGCATCCACCAACTGCTGATAGTTACGCTGCGATCGCGCGGATTGAGTGGTAGGCATTAAGCGGATTAAGGCATCATAAAACCCTTGTTCTGATGACTTCTGGAATAATTCGGGTTTGAGCACTTGGGCGGGATCAAGCACGGTTGTGTCCAAATCCCCCTGTTTTGCCAGTCTCGCTGACCGATTCACAGTTTCATAAATGGTGTCTAAGCTGCCATTATCTCGGATGGATTGTAGAAATAAAGCGCGATCGCGAACGTCCAAGACATCCTCTAAGGCGCGTTGGCTATATTCGAGGTCATCTTCCCCGAGAACTGCATTCACTAAGTCGTAATCGATTCCCCGTTCCTCTTGCAATAAGGTCCGAATCCGTTGTAAGAAAAATTCCTGTAATTGAGAGCGTAATTCTGGCGAAGTCTTCGGATTCTTGGCCGTAAATTTCTCCGCAATTTGCCCTAATAATTGGCCTATATTTAGGGGTAAATTGGCCGCCCAAGTTAGATTAACCACGGCATTCGCAGCCCGTCGCAAGGCAAAAGGGTCTGATGAACCTGTCGGAATCATTCCCAATCCGAAAATACTTACCAACGTATCTAATTTATCAGTTAATCCCACGACTTGACCGACGCGGGTTTCGGGTAACTTATCCCCAGCGTTGCGCGGTAAATAATGTTCATAAATGGCTGTAGCCACTGCTTCGGATTCCCCACAAGCGCGGGCATATTTTTCTCCCATTACTCCTTGTAATTCTGGGAACTCGTAGACCATTTGAGTCACTAAATCCGCTTTACAAAGTAAGGTAGCCCGAGCGATCGCCTCTCGTTCTTCTCCCTGGATTTGCAACTGGTCGGTAATCAATGCCGCTACCTCAGATAATCGCTCGACTTTCTCGCGCATTGAGCCTAAATCTTCCTGGAATGTGACTTCTTCTAATTTAGGCAGGTAGGCTTCTAGGGGTTTAGCCCGGTCGGTTTTATAGAAAAATTGACCATCGGCTAATCGGGCGCGAATCACCCGTTCGTTCCCAGATCCAATCAGGTCTGATTTGGCCGGATCCCCATTAGAAATGGTGATAAAGTAGGGAAGCAATTCAGGGGTATTCCCTGATTTTTGTCCGGTTTTTAAGACGGGAAAATACCGCTGATGGCTGACCATAACCGTCGTAATCACTTCGGGTGGCAAAATCAGAAATTCTTCATCAAATTTGCCTAAAACAGCGGTCGGCCATTCGACTAGGTTGGTGACTTCTTGGAGCAAATCCGGGGAAATATCGGCGGTTCCTCCGACTTTTTCGGCTGCCGCTTTTACTTGGTCTTGAATGATGGCTTGCCGGTGAGTTGGATCGACTCGAACAAAAGCATTTTCTAGGGATTGGACATAATCGGAGGCGGTGGCAATTTCGACGGGTTGGGGATGTAAGACTCGATGACCCGAGGAGATGCGATCGCTGCTAATACTTTCGGAACCATTGTCAAATTGAATCGGTAAAATATCGGCATCAAAGAGTGCTACCAACCACCGCAAGGGTCGAGAAAATTTCATTTCTCCATTTCCCCAGCGCATTAACCGTTTGCCTTCGAGTTTGGTAATCCACTGCGGGATAAGTTCCTGGAGAATCTCTGTCGTCAGACGTCCGGTGATGGTTTTACGAACAAAGACAAAATCCCCTTTATCCGTGGGGCGAATTTCTAAGGCATCAAGTTCCACCCCTTGTTTTTTAGCAAATCCTTCCGCTGCTTTTGTAGGTTTGCCGTCTTTATAGGCAGCAGAGGCTGGGGGGCCTTTAATTTCTTCCTCGCGATCGCCTTGTTGAACCGGCAACCCTTCTATCACCACCGCTAAACGTCGGGGAGTGCCATATACATAAATCGCCTCATTTGTCAAGAAATTTTCAGTCAGGGAAGCAGGAATTCGCGATCGCCACTGGGTGAGGGCGCTATCGAGAAACGCTGCGGGTAATTCTTCTGTACCGACTTCTAATAGAAAGGTAGCCATATCGGATCGTACTCTAAAGGACTAGAGGTTGCTTATGCCTTCCAACAGAAGCCAACAGCTAACCCCATTCAACAACTCTTTCCAGAATACGCCAAGAAAGCCCCTGAATTCTACCTACCCCTTACGCCCCTCCAGATCCAGCTTAACGTACTCTCTGAGTGAAAACTAGGGCAATCCCGGGTTTTTTCTGATCCCCTCCCCGGTTTGAAAATGTTATTCTAGAACAGATTCTTCTTACCCTAATGATTTATTAATCTAATAGCGACGAGTCAACGATTCTCAATAATCGGAGTCTTTTGACCCCAGGAATTAGCCAGGTTTATCTAAGCGCGAATCGGGTTAAATTAGAAAAAATAAAGGGTTGTATGGCGGTTCATTTGAAAGATTTCGGGCGAATTAAAAACGGATTTCCAAAAATTCGGACCTACCTTCCGGCAGGGTTAACATTAATCATTGGCCTGTTACTTGCGGCGATCTCCGCCAGGGGGGTCTATGAATGGGAACGAAAAACAGCACAGGAAACCTTAGCGGGACGGGGGCAAACTGTAGCTAGTACCTTACAAGGTGATATTAATGAATATCTCCAAGTCACCCGCGCCCTGGGGGCATTATATGACATTTCCGGACAAGTGAGTGAGGAAAATTTTCAACGGTTTTCCCAATCTTTTTTGGAAAATTACCCGGGAATTAGAGGGATGGCATGGTTAGAAAGAGTGCCTCATTCCCAACGAATTGCCTTTGAGAAACGGATGCAAGAAAAAGGATGGGAAAATTACAAAATTCGCCATAGCAGCACCGATGGAAAATTGATTCCCGCCCCTGATCGCCCGCAATACTTTCCGATAGTTTATGGAAAACCCTCTAGTATTTATCCAGATGAGGTGCGGGGATTCGATCCGAGTTATGAACCCACAGTCAGAGATGCGATCGCCCGGGGAAGAGATCGCGGAGACATCGCCGTAACCGAACGGTTTTTGCTCCCAGACGGCAAGACTTACGGGGTCGCCATGTTTCGACCCGTCTACCGGGGAGGCACAAATCCCGAATTCCTGCGCGATCGCCGCAAAGCCTTTATTGGAACAACTTACACCATCTATAGTCTCGCCAATATGCTAGAAAGATCCCTGGGTGGATTAAACCTCAATCACCTGGATTTTTACTTAATTGACCCCTCAGCAGATGCCAATAATCAGGTTTTAATCTTTTATGACTCCAACAGCCAAAAATTTATTGCGGATAGCCGTCTGACAAAACCCAGTCCCATCTTTCCCCAGTCTTTGTGCTACAAAAATCCTAGCTTCTGTAGTCAGACCCTTAATATTGCCGATCACCAATGGACTCTTTTATTGCGTCCCACCCCAACTTTCCAGGAATTTATTGGGGATACCTTACTCACTCTGGCGATCGGCATATTACTCACCGGAATCATCGCCCTTTATTTAGCATTATCTATCCGCCGGACTACCGAAGTAAAAGCGGCAATGCAACAGTTACAAAGAACTCAAAGTCAACTGATCCAAGCGGAAAAAATGTCCTCCATTGGTCAATTGGTAGCCGGGGTTGCTCATGAAATTAATAACCCCGTCAGCTTTATTTACGGCAATATTAATCATGCTGATGACTATGTTAAAGACTTACTGAACCTGCTCACCCTCTATCAAGAATACTATCCCGAACCCGCCCCTAAAATTAAAGAAGAAGCAGAGGCAATGGATATAGATTTTATTATAGAAGATTTACCCAAAACCATCCAATCCATGAATGTTGGGGCTGAACGTATTCAAAATATTGTATTGAGTTTGCGAAATTTTTCCCGCACTGATGAAGCCGAAATTAAGGCGATAGACATTCATCAAGGTCTCAATAGTACCTTGATGATTTTGCAGCATCGTCTCAAAGCTACGGCGGGACATCAGACCATTCATGTCGTGAAAAATTACGGCGATTTACCCCTGGTGGAGTGCTACCCGGGTCAACTTAATCAGGTGTTTATGAATCTACTTGCCAATGCCATTGATGCCTTAGAAGAAACCCTTGCTCAAAAAAGTTTGCAAGAATATGTCCCAACTTTGACCCTGTGGACTGAAGTTTTTTGGGGAAATAAAGAAAAAAACAAAATAGAAGATTTACCCAAAATCCCGGAAGCCGTCGTCATCCGAATTGAGGATAATGGATCGGGGATTCCTGCGGAAATTAGAGAAAATATTTTTAACCCATTTTTCACCACTAAACCGATAGGAAAAGGAACCGGGCTAGGTCTTTCTATCAGCTATCAAATTATCGTGGAAAAACATTTAGGAAAATTAGACTGCTTTTCTAGCCCGGGAAAAGGAACGGAATTTTATATTAGAATTCCGGCGAAGAAAAAGGTTTAAACCAAAGCAAAAATAGGCTTTTTTTGCTGGGTTTCCTAGGGTTTTGGGGGAGTAATCTACGGATTGCGCGATCGCTCTAAAAGCCGTTCCGTATTTAAAACCCGTTCAATATTACCCTCTAGGTTATACAGGTCTCGGGCATATTGCAACACCCGTTGCGCCTCGGTAAAGTTCCCCTGGCGCAGAAAAACCAACCCCGCACCATAATAGGCATTGGCATAATTGGGATTCGCTTCAGCCGCCCGACGAAACCAGTCTAAAGCGGCGTTTAAATCCCCTTGATTATAAACAATAAAACCCAAATGATAGTGAGCTGCCGCATGATTTGGCGTAATCTTAATTGCCTGGTTAAACGCCGATTTAGCCGGTTCAAGTTTTCCTTGTTCCAGATAAACCAGTCCCAGATGATAGGGCGGTTCCGGGGTCGTTGGACTATACTGAATCGCCTGCTGAAATGAGGCGGCAGCCGCATCCCATAACCGCTGCTGCTCCAGGACCAAACCCAGATTATAATGAGCCAATCCCATTTTGGGGTCTAAGGCGATCGCCCGTTGTAAATAATCCCGGGCGCGATCTAAATTGTTCCCCTCAATGAGGGCAGCCCCTAAATTGGCAAAAGCTAGAGTAAAGGTTGGATCGGCTTGAGTCGCTTGATAGAAAGAATCCGCTGCACCTTGTAATTCCCCCGATTGCCGGAGGGCCAACCCTAAATTATAATGGGCAACTGCCAGGGTCGGATCAAGTTGAGCCGCCTGCCGAAACGCCGCGATCGCCTCGGATACCTTCCCGGATTGAATCGAACCGAGTCCCCGGTTTACCCAATCCAGGGCCGCTTGAGAATTGGACTGGGCGACTGCCCTAATGCCTTGTACTCCCAACCCCGGAATCAATAGCCCTGGCATCATCCAAATCCCTACACTGATCCCCGCAATTAAACCCCATCTCTTCATCTTTAATTGCATCGCCCCTCCTAGTTGCGAGCCGATGTGCTTTAACCTGGTTTTACCTTAAAATCCCTTCCTCTGACGAGAGTCGGAAAGAATTTTACCCGGATCATTCACCCTGACTGATTCATGAGGGGTTGTACAGACCCCTGACCACACCCCAGAAAACTGCTCTTAGTCCAGGCGATCGCCGCTTTTTCCTAGACTCTAACTGTTACAAAACTTTTCAATTGATGACCGTTCTGGAAATTCAAAAAAAAAGGATTAATATTAGAAACAGAAGTCCCTCAAACTGTACTTCTTGTGGACAAAAACACCACTGTCTCAAATCCCTCCAGAGCCATACCAGAATTGCTGATCGCAGTCGCCTTGTTTCCAATAGAGGCAGGATAACGATTGTAGTCTAACTGTGACATTTCCTTAACAATTTTAAAAAATTTTTAATCTTTCTAAACTCACTCAGGGGAGTAAATCATGAGCAAAAAAGTTGTTTCCGGCGTGCGAAACGTTGCTATTGTAGGTCCTTATCTGAGCGGAAAAACCACCTTACTCGAAAGTCTGTTGTTCGTAACAGGTGCACTTACTCGCAAAGGCAATGTCAAAGAAGGTACAACCGTTAGCGATAGTTCCCCAGAAGCCCGCGATCGCCAAATGAGCGTAGAGGTATCCGCAGCCACCACCGAATACAATGATATCCGCTTCACCTTCTTAGACTGCCCGGGGTCGGTCGAATTTATCCAAGAAACCTATAATGCCTTAAAAGGAGCCGGTACCGCCCTAGTCGTCTGCGAACCGGAAGTGAGCCGAGTCCTCACCCTAGCCCCCCTGTTTAAATTCTTAGATGACTGGGAAATTCCCCACCTGGTTTTTATCAACAAAATGGACCGGGCCAAAGATAGCTTCATGGATGTACTCCACGCCCTCAAATCCGTCTCAACTCGGCCCTTGGTCCCCCATCAATATCCGATTCTCAAAGACTCGACACCTGTCGGTTTTATCGATCTGGTCACCGAACAAGCCTATCACTATCATGCCGGGGGCGCTCCCGATCCCGTCCCTATCCCCGAGGAACTCAAAGAAGAAGAACAAAGCGCTCGTCATGCCATGTTAGAAGAGTTGGCAAACTTTGACGATCATCTCCTCGAAGAACTCCTAGAAGAGATTGAACCCCCCCCAGATGAAATCGTCGCCGACCTCAAAATGGAATTAGGCGCTGATTTAATCGTTCCCGTTTTTATGGGGATAGGGGATTTAGATTATGGAGTCAGACCCCTGCTTGAAGCCTTAGTTCGGGAAGCGCCGGAACCGAAAACTACCGCCGAACGCCGGGGAATTATGCTTCATTCCGGTAGTCCCCTAGCCCAAGTGATTAAAACTTATTACACCCCCCAAGGCGGCAAGATGTCCCTAGTGCGGGTATGGCAAGGGGAACTCACGGATAACATGACCCTTAATGGCGTTCGCATTGGGGGAATGTATCGGATGAAGGGACAGCAAACCGAATCCCTTCAAACGGCGATCGAGGGAGATATCGTGGCCTTGTCTCGGATGGAAGGCATTCACACGGGAGATACTTTGACCTCTGGCGAGGGTAACCTTAACTCAGAATTACCCAAAGCCGAGCAACTGCCTCCCGTCTTCGCCCTGGCGATCGCCCCGGAACGGCGTAGCGACGAAGTGAAAATCAGCGCAGCCCTGACTAAATTGATGGAAGAGGACCCCGCCCTTGCCTGGGAGCAAAATCCTGATACCCATGAGATTATCCTCTGGGGTCAAGGTGAAATTCACCTGAAAGTGACCTTGGATCGGCTGCGGCGCAAATATAACCTGCCCATGACAACCCAGGTCCCCCATATTCCCTACAAAGAAACCATTCGCAAGGCTGCACCCCGGGTACATGGCCGCTACAAACATCAAAGTGGGGGTCATGGGCAATTTGGAGATGTTTACCTAGAAATCAAACCCCTACCGCGCGGAGAAGGGTATAGCTTCAACGATAAAATCGTGGGCGGCGTCATCCCCAAACAGTATATCCCGGGCGTGGAAATGGGAGTGCGCGAGTATCTGAATCAGGGACCCTTGGGGTTTCCCGTCGTGGATATCGCTGTCACCCTCACCGACGGGTCCTATCACTCCGTGGATAGTTCGGAACAGGCATTTAAACAAGCTGCACGCTTGGCAATGCAAGAAGGATTAACGGAATGCGAACCCGCTTTGCTAGAACCGATCGCTTCGGTGCAGATTTGTGCGCCGACGGACTTTACTTCTAATCTGATGCAATTGATTAGTGGACGTCGCGGCCAGATTTTAGGCTATGAACCCCTTGTTAATTGGAAAGCATGGGATAAAGTTTCGGCATATTTACCTCAAGCCGAAATGCAGGATTTAATTGTGGAATTGCGATCGCTCACTATGGGAGTGGGTTTTTTCCGATGGAAGTACGATCACCTCCAAGAAGTCCCGGATAAACTGACCAGTCGCCTCTTAGCCGCCACCGGCAACGGGAACGGAAATTCTAAATAATTTTTGAATTCCCAACTAGCAAAAAAGGGGAGAATGTATTCTCCCCTTTTCCCTATTTTTTGTCCCGGCTAGGAGGTAGCTAACCGGACTGATCCCGCTGAAAATCGGGGCTGATTCTTATTCAAAAAATTTTATCCATAATTTGACCCTAGAGGGAGTTTTAGAGGGTTCAAAGCTGGAAAATATTTTATAAAATTTATAAACCTGTGATAAAATTATAATTAAGGTCAAAGCGGTAAATCGGGTTGGTGATCTGGACAGTCGGCTACTTAAAATTTGGGTAAAACTTGTCCTGTTTTTTAATTCTTAGGTATCTTATAGTGGTTTTCTGGCCAGTGGTGAGCATAAAAAGCCTCAATCTCCCTGAGTTAGATGAAATTGAAAGTACACGAATGAAGGAATGCACCTACTTTCCCGTGAATTGCTATATTTTTTCTGGACCAGAAGAGAACAACCGATGAAGTTTTGAGGTTAAGTCCACCACCCTTTAGAAAATTGCCCCCAAGGAGGATCTATGTTCTTTAATCTCAAGTTAAAGTCAAGAATTTTATTAGGATATTCACTCCCTTTAATATTTTCTGTGGCTTCGGCTACAGTAGTTTTCGTGAGTAGCCAGCAAGTTCATAAAGAAGTAAACTCTTCACAAATCGGCGCGGGCCTAGTCCGCGAGTCTGACCGCCTTGCTTTAAGGTTAATGTCCATTAAAAGTACCACTAGAGGCTATATAATCCAGCCGGGAAATTCTATTCCCGCCCAATTTGAAGAAGATTTAAAACTATTGGAATATTCTACAGATTATTTAAAAAATAATGTGGAAGACCTGGGACAAAAAGCACGATTGAGCAAAATCTTAGAGCTTGGTCAAAAATCTATTGATTTTAACAGAAATATTTTAATTTTAATCCAACAAAACAAAATTGCTGAGGCGACAAAAGCATATTCTAGCCCTGAACGAGAACAATTGAATAATGAATTGGAAGAAGTTCTCAATCACTTCAATGCCCAGGAAGATGACCTGCAAGACCTAAAAAATGATCGCGTCAATTCGGTCTTAAACTTATTGAATTTACTGGTGTTATTGAGTACCACCATCACCGTAATTGTCTCCTGGGTGCTAGGATGGGCGATCGCCAGCCGGATTACCGATACCCTTAGCGAAACCACCAACACCATCGCCTCTTCCTCTACCGAAATCGCCTCAATGACCGAACAGCAAGAGCGCCTTGCTAATCAACAAGCCAGTGCCGTCAATGAAACCACCAGCACAATGGAACAACTCGGCCTCTCATCTCAGGAATCCTCCGAACGCGCCGAAGCCACCACGACTCAAGTTGAACAAATTGCTAACCAAATTTTACATTTAAGCGAGCAAGTGAACCAGATCGATAAAATTGCCGGATTAGTAAGCGATATTGCCAATCAAACTAATATGTTAGCCCTCAATGCTGCGGTTGAAGCCGTCCGTGCGGGAGAGCAAGGGAAAGGGTTTGGGGTGGTGGCCTCGGAAATTCGCAAACTGGCCGATCGCAGCAAACAATCGGCGGAGAAAATTAGCGACCTCGTAAACGATATTGAACGGGCCACCAATTCTGCCGTCATGGTTACCAAAGACGGGACTCGGAGCGTAGAAAGCGTGGTTTCTGCCGTCAATCATATAGCGGTTAATGCACAACAAATCTCCCTGAGTGCCAAACAACAAGCCCTGGCGATCCAACAAACCCTGGATGCCATGAATAGTCTAACTCAAACTGCCCAAGACACCGCTAGCGGTATTGCCCAAACTAAAATCAGCATTCAACAACTCAATCAAGTCGCCCTCAAGTTACAAAGAGAAATCTAGGCGGGATAATCTTTAATCTAGGTGTTCTAGGGGTGGACTTAACAGTCCCCGACCTCGTACCAGTCTCTTCATTGTCCCGGCCTTCTCCGTGGCGTCCTTTACTTTGCCAGGGAAAAGGTAGCAGGAATACCGTTTCATCTTGCCATTAAGCCGTAAGATGAGCCATAAGCGGGACAACAATATCACCGATGGGACAGTCAATCATCAGAATTCATCGATTCTGAGTTTACGCATCCTGATAAATCTCATGGATATTGAGGTAGGCCAATCAGGGCTGCAATAACCCCGGACTAGATTCGGTGGGTTGAAGTCACATTAAGGAGTCACGATCTAATTATGTTGGACAGCTTAAAACTAAGGGGACGAATTCTCGCGTGCATTATCATTCCGTTGTTAGTTTCCACTGTACTCGCTACCGTGATTGTTTCAAACGTTAGGAAAGTCGATCAACTCGATGAACAGATCAGGCTTTCCTCACAGATCGTGGACGACGTGGCCGAAGCCACCCTTTACGCGATTCGGATGGAACGTTCCACCCGAGGATATTTGGTGAATATCAAGGACCGCCATCGTCAAGGATTTGAGATGGGTGGGGAGTCCTATCGTGAGATTATTACCCGTTTAGAGCCAAAAATTGCTGAACTGGAGGATCCATTACAGCGACAGCGGTTTGACGAGTACCGCCGGTTGGGAAATCAACTGCAACAACTGGATCTCCAAATGGTCCAATTGGCGCAATCCAATCGTAGGGAGGAAGCAGTGGCTTTATTTTCTACGGACCAAAGCAGTAATTTGATCCGGGAGATGGAGTCGCTTCATGATGCCTTTATCCAACAAGAACGGGATATTTTGGAGGTCAAATACATAGAAGCCAAGCAAGCGTTACACAGGTCTGTGGCGATCGCCGGGTGGGGAAGTGGGATTGTTGGCTTATTAACGATGGCGATTGGCGCAAAATTAGCCTCCAGCGTCCGCAATCGTATTGAACGTGCTATCCAGGAAGTTGCCACCTCATCTACCCAGTTTGCCGCCACCTTCGGCTACCAGGAAAACTCCGCCACCGCCCAAGCCACTTCCGTTACCCAAACCACTACCTCAATGGAGGAGTTAAATGCCTCTTCTAAAGCTACCGCAGAGCAAGCTGAATCTGCGGCGGCTAAAGCTATTTTGGTATTAAATTTAGTGGATGCGGCTAGTCATGAGATGCCAGTCTATTCTACTTCCAGTTCTGGGTCCCGAACCTCGGGCCTCAAGTCACGCGATCGCCACGGCCCTACAGCGAATTCTAGCTTGAAAGAAACGGTTAATCTGATTGCCAGTCGCATCGAACAACTTACCCACCAGCTTTACCAAATTGATGAAATTGCTAGTACCGTTAGTAATATCGCCAATCAAACCAATATGTTAGCCCTCAATGCTTCCGTGGAAGCGGTTCGCGCCGGTGAAGCCGGGAAGGGCTTTGGAGTGGTTGCCGCAGAAATTCGCAAACTCGCCGACCAAAGTGGTCGCTGTGCCGATAGAATTAATTCTCTGGTGAAAGAAATTCAATCCGTTACTTCCCTGACGGTTCAGGTTACAAAAGAAGGCACACAAACGGTCGAAGTTGTGGTGGAAGCCATTGATGAAATTGTTAACAATACCCAACAAATTTCGTTAACGGCCCAACAACAGGCGATCGCAATTCAGCAGGTCTTTGAAGCTATGAATGCTTTGAATAACATTGCCGGGGAAACGGTTAATAGTATTTATCAGGCCAAAATCGGTACCGAAAAACTCAATAAAGCTGCCCTAGACCTCAAAGAAATGGTTTGAATAATCGATAGAATAGGTCTAAATTATGTTGACATAGAAATAGGGAACAAGATGTGAAGCAGGACGGCACGCTCATAAAATGCACTACAAGACTTTCAGTCTTAAATCCCTTGTCAAATTCATTTAGGGTTGCTCTAGCAAGTCAGGCCATAGTTAAACAATTCTTTTAGGCAGGTTCAAGGGAGTCTAAAAGAATTGCAGGGGTGCAAGCGGCACATAAATTGCCCCTGATAGGGAACAATTTAGGTGGGCGATCGCTGCCAGTTTTATGGATATCAGGGCAAGACTCTAAATTCAATTTTTTCTCTGATTGGAGAGAAAAAAGAAAAGAGGAGGAAAAAGCCTTGGGGAGCAAAACCTCATGGGGAATGTAGTTTAAGTACCTTTATAAACCCCCTCACTAACCCTCTAGAAGTTCAGACTACCATCACAATCAGGCAGGACAGCGGAATTGGGTATAATGAAGCAAATCAGGGCGTTGAACCCGGAAGCGACTCAAATCGTTACTAAAAATTAAGAAAAGACTAAAGTCGTTGAGTTGTCTCCCTGGAGTTTGTCATAAAAAACTCTGCAAATTTTAGGGGAGACAGCTTACCCGCAATCGGGCCAGTTGCACCCCGATCAACTCAAAGCGTAATCCCGGCGGAAAGTGGGTGCTATCCCTTGCCTTAGTCAGCAAATTATGCGAAACTTGCAACAGGTTAAAATATGGCTGTTATTTCTGTTAAGCCCCAAAGTCGAGTCACTCTCCGGACCCAGCTCCAGGGTAGAAAAAAAGCCGGAAAGCTCGGGGAAATCAGCCCGGGTGGGGTAGATACCAGGAGAGAAAAGTTTATGGCCTTAAGGAGCAAGTCAGCCCAGGTTCAGCGAACCAACTCTCCAGAATCCAGCGGGCGATCGCCTCGGGTCTTTTTCCCTAATGCTCCTCAATGGAGGTCTGTGCTAAAACAGCGATTAATCTTCAATAAAATCAGGGTGGCAACGATTGAGCCAAAGGCAACAGTGAGAGGGAATTTAATAAGCAAGCCCAGGATTAAATGATAAAATTTATCGTCCAAATCATCGGTAACGAGATTGAATGATCAGAAATTCGCCTAAACCGTAAACGGTGCAGGGGAAACCAGAAGGAATCAGGAGAATTTTCGGCAGTATTTTAAAGGGTTAAAAATATTTGAAACCGAGTTAATCAGGTAGCAGACTGAAGATAAAAGCGGGAAATTTCAGGAAAAAAAGGGAATCTTCAAGATAGGGGGGTTATCCCCGTGAAATTCCCAGATCTGACTCCGGAGGAGGTAAAGCCATGATGATCGACGATGAAGAACTCAGACTGACATTTAAGGTCGCCAGTGAAGAGCACGTTCAAAAACTTAATGAAGGATTATTACACTTAGAACAAGAGCCGGATGATGCGGGGAAACTGGAAGAATTAATGCGAGAAGCCCACAGCCTAAAAGGGGATGCGGGAATGTTAGGGGTGAAAGATATTGCCACCCTGGCGCATCAGTGGGAACATCTGCTTGGAGGAGTCAAACGCAAGGAAACGCCGTTAACTCCTGAGTTGTGCGATCGCCTTTATCATGGTTTAGACGCGATCGGCAAACTCGTTCAAGAAGCAGTCAGCGGAGAAGATGCCGGAGTCAACACCTTTTATGTCCTGGCCTACTTAATGGGTGCTAAAGCGGAATCCGCAGCGGACGAAACCCCGCGATCAGAAACCCCACCCCCAGAAATTCTCCCCCAGGAACAGCAGGAGAATCCCTCGGTTAATTTAGAGGACCTAGCAGCGCTTGCAGCCCTTGGGGAAGCGATCACATCCGCCCAGGACCCAAAAGAAGAGAGTACCCCAGATAGCAGGCTCATCAGCGCAGCCTTGCCGGAGGCGATCGCCCCGGTGGAAGTTACCGCCAGTTCGCCCAAAGTGACAGCTACGACCAATGGACATAAGCCGGCCCCCCTGAGTAAACCGGAGATCTCCATCGGGACAATTAGTGCCCCCCCACCCCCAGGAGGCGATCGGCGCAGAGATTCGGGACTTTTCCAAAGCCCTATCCTGCCCGAGTCCCAACCCCTTTCCTCTCTCCCCATCACCCAAACCTCCCCCACCAACAGTAACTACCGCATCGACACCATCCGCGTAGAAACCCGCAATCTGGATAGTTTGATGACCCAAACCGGGGAACTCACCGTCAGCAAAATTCGGATTGCCCATCGACTCAGTGAAGTCGAAGAAATAGTCACCCTGTGGGAGGAATGGAGTCGCGATAGCTTTGTAAATCGTTTTGCCCTCGAAGAAGTGATCCGGGGCAACCGTAATGGATCATTAGACCGATTGCAAAGCTTTTATCATCGACTCGAAGATAGACTCGAACGCCTCGGCCAAGTTGCCAACCGCCTCAGAAATTCAGTTTACGAAGATAACGCCCGCCTCGAAACCATTGCCGATGAACTAGAAGAAGGCATCCGCACCCTGCGCCTGTTGCCCTTATCTACCATTTTTAGTCTATTTCCCCGGATGGTGCGGGATTTAGCCAAACAAGAAGGCAAGCAAGTTGAACTGATGATCGAAGGAGGGGACACCCGCGCCGATAAGCGCATCCTCGAAGAAATGAAAGACCCTTTGATGCATATCATTCGTAATGCGATCGATCATGGCATCGAAACCCCTGGGGAACGGCAGCAAAAGGGCAAATCTCCGAAAGCCACCATTGTGCTTAAGGGCTACCAAACCGCCACCAACATCGTCCTTGAAATCCAGGATGATGGGCGTGGACTCGATCTAGAAAAAATTAAACAAACCGCCATCAAGCGGGGGGTCTGCCGAGAAGAAGAACTCGCCACCATGACCACCCACCAAATCCATAGCCTCATTTTCAGTCCGGGATTCTCCACCCGAACCTTTGTCACGGAGGTATCTGGGCGCGGTGTAGGACTTGATGTGGTTCGTACCAACGTAGAACGGCTCAAAGGCAGCATTCACGTCGAATCTACCCCCGGAAAAGGCACCACCCTGCGCTTATCTCTGGGCACCACCCTCGCCACCGCTCATGTTCTTCTCGTAGAGGTCGATGGCATTGCCTATGCTCTGCCGGTAGAGTTCGTGCAACTGGCTCGTTTGGTCCCTGAAAGCGATATTTTTCCTCTGGAAGGACGGGAAACCATCATTTTAGAAGGGTATCCCGTTTCCGTCGTTAAACTTGCCGATTTGCTGGAACTGCCCCCCCGAGGCGTCCTCAATCCAGCGAAAAGCATGAATAATTCCAGTCTCCCTTGCATTATTCTGCAAGTTGCAGAAGAACGTCTCGGCCTGCTAGTAGATGCGTTAGTGGACGAGCAAGATGTGGTGCTCAAACCCCAAAGTAAACTGCTCAAACGGGTCCGAAACATTTCCGGGGCAACGATTTTAGGAACGGGGGAAGTCTGTATGGTATTAAACCCCCATGACTTACTCAAGTCCGTGAAAAAACGAGGGAAAGCCGCTGCCGTTGTACCCAAACCCCAGGAGGAAGATTCCCCGCAAAAATTATTAGTCTTACTGGTTGAAGACTCGATCGCCACCCGTACCCAAGAAAAACGCATTTTAGAAAATGCGGGATATGAGGTGGTGACAGCGGTGGACGGTTTAGATGGATACAATAAACTTAGGACCCGTAATTTTGATGCGGTGATCTCGGATATCCAAATGCCCAATCTGGATGGGTTAGGGCTAGTCACCAAAATTCGCCAACACAAGGAATATTCCGAGTTGCCGATCATTCTGGTGACTTCCCTGGCAAGCGATGACGATAAACGACGGGGGGCAGAAGCGGGGGCCAATTCTTATATTCCCAAAAGCAGCTTCAATCAAGAAGTCCTATTAGAAACGCTCAAACGGTTAATTTAGAAAGGAAAAGGGGAGAGTCAGGGCAGATCGCCCGGACACCTTCTATGTATGACCGTTCGACAGGCAGGCACATCAAAGAATGAACAAAAAGCCGATTCGAGTTTTGCTGGTGGAGGATTCTCCCGTGGCACTGACCATTTTTAAGCGCTTACTGGGATCCACTCCCGAGATTGAAATTGTGGGGACAGCACAGACGGGTATCGAAGGGTTGGAGTTGATTCCCAAGGTTCATCCCCATGTAATTTGTACCGACCTGCATATGCCGAAAATGGACGGGTTGGAATTTACAAAAGAGGTGATGGCAAAATTCCCTTGCCCTATTTTGGTGATCAGTTCCTCGGTGCAAGCGGAGGATACTCACACGGTTTTTAATTTGCTCAAGGCGGGGGCAGTGGATGTATTTCCGAAGCCTCGTCAGGGGGTGATGGCGAATTTTGAGGCGATTCGTCATGAACTGATTTCTAAAATTAAAGTGTTATCCGGGGTGACGGTGTTTACGCTGCATCGACGCGCTGCTGCAGATCGCAATACTCTGCGATCGCTTGGGGTTGTTCCGCCTAAAAGTGATCAAAAACAGTTTATCCCGGAACAGAAGCGGGTCAATCCAGGGATTCAAATGGTAAAAGTTCCGCCGTTCTCCCCCCGTTCTAGCTTGGCTTTCCCCCCTGCCAGTGCAGATTCTCCCATTGCTGCGGGGTCCTTGCGAGGGGTGAAAATAGTGGCGATCGGGGCTTCTACCGGAGGACCTCAAGCATTACACACCATTCTGTCTCACCTACCTCCGAAATTTCCGGTACCTGTGATTTGTGTACAACACATTAGTGAAGGATTTTTAAAAGGGTTGGTAGATTGGTTAGGTTCTGAGTGTCAGTTACCCGTAAAAATTGCCTCATTAGGCGAAAACCCTCAACCGGGAATTATTTATTTTCCACCGGAACAAAAACATTTAGAGTTGGACAATATGGGTCGGTTTCTGTTTTCGAGTGCCGCTCCCGTTTCGGGACATCGCCCGTCAGTGACCATGACGTTTAATTCCGTGGCAAAATTTTATCGTCAAGCTGCTTTGGGAATTTTGCTCACCGGAATGGGTCGAGATGGTGCCGATGGGATGTTAGAAATTTTCAAGCAGGGAGGGATAACGATCGCTCAAAATGAAGGCACTTGTGTCGTGTTTGGAATGCCAAAAGAAGCGATCGCTTTAAGTGCTGCTCGTTATATTCTTCCTATTACCGATATTGCGCCGATGCTCCTCCATCGGATTTTTTCCGATCGCCATTAACGATTTTCACGGGGTATATCACCTCGGGGATGATAAAATCAGGTGAACGGTTCACGAGGTAACCATGCGCGATCGCCACCCCAACAGTTACTCCCTACAGTCCCCGGATTTAGCGCAGGAGAACGGTCTAGTTCTCCTGAAACCCTTTACCGCCGCCGCCCAGGAAACGATACTATCCTCCAAGTGCGGCCCGGGGCGGGTTACCGAGACTCTATCCCAATTGTTAACCCAACACGTTCGCGGCACAAACTGTCAAATTTCTCTCCATCCGAGTCCAGTTCATATTAAATCCGCCTCGGCTTATTACTATCCTGATTTAGTGGTCAGTTACGACCCGCGCGATCGCCAAGCCAATTGCCCGATCGCCGAGGGAGTCATTCAATATCCCTGTTTGATTATCGATGTCATCTCGGACCCCTTTCTAACCCGGGAAAAACAGGAGCAATTTGACCACTACCGCCAAATTGAAACCTTAGAAGAATATGTTTGGCTTGATCCAACTCAACCCAAACTGGAATGTTTTCGCAAAATTCAACCCGGGGTTTGGGAACAGTATCGATACGAACTAGGGCATGATGTTTATTTGGATAGTCTGAGCTTTTTGATAGAAATTGAAGCCATTTATAAGCCCGTACTCATCGGGTCCCGTAAGGGCTGAAATTCCGTTTAATCCAGCAGTTTATCCAAGTTCAGATAAAAGGCAATTGCACCGGCATCAGTCGTAATAATTTTTTCGACCGCTGCCGGCGCAGAGTTTTTGCCTTGGCTACCTTGTCGGTAGGAGGTGGGAACTTCCTCAAATTTATCTTCGGGAACGTCTAAAATTGCGGGTAAATTCTGAAGCGGAATCCCAATCCGATCGCCATTGCTGACCCTGCAAATAATTAGATAGGACGGTTCCCGATCAGAAGGCTCTGGAGTGAGAAACAGGCTAGATAGATCCAACAGAGTAATCAAATCCGAATCAATTTTAACCAAGCTGCGTCCCCCTTCAAGGGTACCCTTAGCGGTAAATTCCGTAAGGACGCGCTGCACCCGTTCAATGGCGATCGCATAGGTTTCCCCAGCGACTTCAAAAACTACCAGCTTGCGAGTTGGGATGCGCTGATCCGTGGATTTTTTATTGTGGAAACGGCGGCTGTACTTAGAGGGAGAAAACATAGTAGGCAGAATCAAGGAGGGGTGGGAAACTAGAAAAATTTTTAGACAAAAATTAGCGCAAAATTAGCTCAATTGTAATTAAATTAAAATCAGGTTTTCACTCCAATTAATTGAGCGATCGCATCTAAGAGTTGGCGTTCATTATAAGGTTTAGTAAAATATTGAACCGCCCCCAATTCTAGGGCTCGTTGTCGATGTTTAGCACCGCTGCGAGAGGTCAACATTGCCACCGGAATATTAGAAAAATGGGGATTTTCTTTGACTGCCGCAAGGAATTCAAACCCATCCATCCGGGGCATTTCAATATCTGCAATAATTAAAGCACACTTTAATCCGTGATGCAATTGTTCCAGAGCATCTTGACCATCTTTAGCCTGAGCAACACGATACCGGGCTCGGGTTAAGGTTAAAGATAACATTTGACGAATTGTATAAGAGTCATCCATCACTAAAATTTGGGGTTGAGACGGGAGGGGGGGGAGCAGAGGTACCGGCGCACGAGTGCCTGGGGGGAGGAGGGGGTTACTCTGTCCTGGATTGTCACTGTGGATGACAACCGCTTTTTGTAAGTGAGGGTGGAGTTGTCCGATCAAATCATCCACATCGAGAATACTGACCACTTCTCCATCCCCGAGAATGGTGCAGCCGAGGATACCTGTTGGTTTTGATAACGGTTGGGGGAGGGGTTTGACGACAAGTTCTTGCTGTCCGACGAGGCGATCGACGACGATGGCGAGAATTCCTTCACTAGAGCTTAAAACGAGCACCGGCATATAGTCTTCCCCAATAGGAATCGGTGAGGGTAGATCTTGTGTTGACTGGTGGTAAGCGAGTAAATTATTTAAGGGAACCAACCGAATATACTCATCGCGCCAGCGTAACATCGGTTGATGCATCGCCATTTGGATTTCACTGCCGTTAACGTGCAAAATTTCTTCCACGGCATCAAGGGGTAAGGCGAGGGTATGATGTTCGATGCGCACTAATAACGCATCGGAAATCGAGAGCATTAAAGGGAGTTTAATGATAAAACTGCTACCCCGACCGATGCGAGAGTCTACTTTAACCGTGCCTCGCACTTGGCGCAGATTGCTGCGCACAATATCCAACCCAACCCCGCGTCCTGATAAATCAGTCACCTCACGAGTGGTACTGAATCCGGACCAAAATAGGAAGTCGTAGAGTTCGTTAATGGACAGTTCGAGTGCTTGTTCTGCCGAGACGAGATTTAATTCGACCAGACGTGAGCGGATTTTTTCCGGGTCGATGCCTTTGCCGTCATCGGAGACCGTGACGATCGTTTGTCCCCCTTGATGCCGCGCTTGGATTTCAATTTGTCCGTTAGGGGGTTTGCCTGCGGCTTTCCGTTCTTCCGGGGTTTCGATCCCGTGATCGAAAGCATTTCGCACTAAATGTACCAAGGGGTCACGCAAGGCGTGTAACAAACTTTCATCGATTTTTGTATCCCGTCCGATGAGCAGGAGATTGACATCTTTATCATAAGTGCGGGACATATCCCGGATGGCGCGCGGCAGGTGATCCACGGCGCGGCTGAAACTGACGACGCGTAACTGCATCACTTGAGAACGGAGGCGATCGCAAATTCGACGCAAGCGGTCGGTACTGCGGTCGAGATTGATGGCTACTTCGTCGATTTTAGCGCTAGAGTGAGCGATCGCCTGGGTCGTTTCAATGGTATCTCGGGCGGTATCATGAAACTCTGTATAATGATCCATTTCTAGGCTGTCGAAACCCTGGGGATGTGCCACTAATCTACTTCGAGTGCGCCGTTCTCCCGCGAGGCGATCGTATTCTTCCCGCAGTTGTACCCCAAATTGATTTAACTCGCGGATGTGCCGTCGCAGCCGCTTGACTTCCCCGCGCAGTTGGGTTTCCTGCACTTCTAAATGGGTGCGGTTAATCACCAATTCTCCTACAAGGTCCACGAGTTCCGTTAGGCGATCGAGTTCGACCCGGATTGTGGGTCTGACGGGGGGTTCGGCGGCGGCAGAAGCCGTGAGTATGGAGGAATTGGGGAGAGGAACACTCAGGTTGGCTTCTGGGGGAGGGAGTTCTGTCCCAGACGATACCAGGGAAATCCCCAGATCCGGGGTGAGATTGGGAAGGTCCATCGGTTGCAGGACGATGGGTACTTCTTGTAAGACTTGTTCCCGGACAGTTTCCAAGTTTTGGGCGATCGCCCAGCCAATTTTTTGGAGGTTTTCTAAGGATAGATTGGGGGTGTCAATTGTCACCCGCAAACGCTCGGCAATTTCCCCCAATTCGGGGACATTTAACATTGCAGCTAAACCGGAAAGCTGATAGTAAATTTCGTTAAATGCACGGTAAGACTCCTCGGAATTCTCGGCGTGCATTTGAGAAAGTTCGGTTTCTAAGCGGTTGAAGATGGGCGGTAAATCTTGTTTGAAAATAGTCTGAATGACCCCGGCATTGGCGGGATTTTTTTGCATCCATTCCGCCGGTTTTTTCACTCCCCCCCATTCGGCTTCTAACTGTTTGTGGATGCGAGTGATCGCCTCCAAACCTTCCTGAAAATTGTCCGGGTCTTCTTGTTGATTTTCTTGGACCAATTCGACGGATTGGGCTGTGAGTTTTTTTAACCAATCCACGGCTTCGAGAAGGTGAGTAATTGAATTGGAACTCACCGGAATATCTTCCGGGCGATCGCGCAGGATTGCAAAACAATCTTCTAGGGAGTGCGCGCCGGTAGACAGAGACTGAAAGCCAAACATTAACGCCGACCCCTTAATCGAGTGAGCCGCCCGAAACATTTCCTTAATGGTGCTTTTTCGCTCTGTTGCTGTCTCGATTTGTTCCATTTGTAACAACTGAGTTTCTAAGGCGTTTAAGAACTCGTCCGTTTCAGCAATAAACGCCCCTAGAAGCTCTTTAATATCGTTAAAGTCCATCAATGGCATAATTATTCAAAATAGAAGTGTCAGGGACAAAATTAGAGGAAAACTTCGGAGAGTTCCGCTATTCCTAGGGGTATCATTAAATCGAACGGAGGGGTTTTATGGTGTACCGTTCCGGTCAAATAAGTAGATGCACATCCTTAAAGTTAACGGGAGATCCGACCCCTTAGTTGGCTTTTGATGATGGGGCTGATGTAATAAAATTAGAACCCCCTCTGGTTCCCCTGCTTTAAGTTGGGGCTTAACATTTTTAAGCCGTGACTTTCATCCCGATATAAACCTTACTCTAGCTCAGTAAAGGTGAGGGGAGTGGAATTGCCTCCCCCTATGACTTTTTACCCTTAACGAAACTTCCCTAACTGCGGAAATGAGAAACAGAATCTTGAAGCTGATTGACGGCGATCGCCAGTCCATCCAGAGAACGACGAACTTGCACGGATTTTTCTGCCGTTGTGGTAGAAATTCCGCTGACTTGTTGCATCACCGCAGAAATTTCCGTAGCATTTTTTGTTTGACTGGTAGCGGCCCGAGTAATATTTTGAACTAAGGCATTCATTTGGCGACTCACTTCAATAATGGCAACTAAATGATGTTTAGCTTCAGCGGCTAATTTAGTTCCGGCTACCACCTCCTGAGTGCCTGCTTCCATTGCTTCCGTAACTCGGCCAATTTCACTGCGAATTTGTTCAACAATTTCGGAAATTTCCTCCGTTGCTGAACCGGAGCGATCGGCTAATTTACGGATCTCTTCGGCGACTACAGCAAACCCTAAACCCTGCTCTCCTGCTCTTGCTGCTTCAATGGTCGCATTCAAAGCTAACAAGTTAGTTTGAGCCGCAATTTGAGAAATCGAAGTCACAATTTTGCCAATTTGTTGAGAGCTTTCTCCCAGGCGCTTAATCATTTTCCCGGTTTGAGAAATGGTTTGCCGCAGTTCGTTAATCCCCTCCACCGCTCGGTCTACCGATTGCCCCCCCACTTCTGCGGTTTCTGCCGCTTGATGGGCCACATTTTCGGCTTTTTGAGCCACGATACAAATATCTTGAATCGAGTGAGCCATGCGCTCGATTTGGCCCAAGGAAACCTCAACTTGTTGGGCTTGTTCTCCGGCCCGTTCCGTTAAATCTTGGGTATTTGCAATGGATTCTCGGGTCGCGGTTCGCACTTCTGTAGCCAGTTCTTGAATCCCGGTTACCACTTTTCTCAGGGAGGAAACCAGGAAGTTAAAGGAGTCAGCTAAGGCTCCAAGAACGTTGTTATTGACTTCTGCACGAACCGTTAAATCCCCTTTGGCTGCTCCTTTAATTTCAGTCAATAGCTTGAGAACCTGTTGAGTTAGGGAATCGGCTTCTGCCTTGCGGTCTAAGGCCACTTTTTCTAACTCTTGGGCGACTTGTTGACGCTCAGTGATATCAAAGCGAATACCAATATATTTGACGACTTGGCCGTGAGGGTCAAATATAGGAGAAATGGTGGTATCTACCCAATAATATTCGCCATTTTTTCTCTGGTTTCTAAGTTCTCCTTTCCAAACTCGACCGGAGGTGATGGTTTTCCACATTTCCTCAAAGACCGATTTGGGATGATATCCCGAGTTAATCAAACGGTGGTTTTTGCCGACTAATTCAGCGCGAGAATATCCGGAGATTTGGCAGAATTTATCATTAACAAAGGTAATGTTTCCTTGAGGGTCAGTTTCGCTGACGATCGCCGCTTCATCTAAGGCATTTTGGCGAGTTTTGAACTCTTGCAACAGTTGCTCTTGTTCCACCGCCAGCAAGCGAAATTGTTCCTGGGTTTGTTTGATTGGGGTGATATCATGACCGATCGCATAAAGCACTTGCTGTTCTAGGGCACCCTTTGCACTCCAAGCTAGCCAGCGATAAGACCCATCTTTACAGCGATAGCGATTTTCAAAATAAATGGTCTCTTTTCCACTAGCAAGTTTTTCCGCTTCAGCAAGGCTGGCTTCATGATCTTCGGGATGAATTAAATCGATAAAAGGCTTTCCAATCAGTTCTGATTCGCTGTAACCGAGAATTTTTAGCCAAGCTGAATTAACCCGCCGAAATAAGCCATCAAACCCCACCACCAGGAATAGATCTAGGGAAATACTAAAGAAGCGATCGGAGGCTAATTCGGCTAATTTGTGTTCGGTAATATCGCTATAAACTCCTAACCATTCCCGAATGCTACCATCGCTGTTGTTCAGAATTGGTACCGCCCGAACGCTCATATATCGGTACTCACCATCGTGACGGCGCAGACGGTGTTCAGCTTGATAAAGAACCCGATTTTGCACCGCATTGAACCAGGCTTTTGCAGTCTGTTCCCGTTCCTCGGCATGGACGGCATTAAGCCATCCTCGACCCTTAATCTGGTCGAATGTCTGTCCGGTGAAGGTATTCCAACTGGGTTGTTCCGTGACAAATTCTCCGTCTTCAGCGGTGTTCCAGATAATTTGAGAGGTGGCTTCAATCAGGGAACGGAAGCGACTTTCCGAAATTTGCAAGGCTTTTTCAGCTTGTTTGCGATCGCTGATGTCGATTCCCATTTCCAGAACCAGCAGTTTCCCATCGACATCGTTACAGGGGTAATCGTAAATTTGATAAGTGCGACCCGTGCTCAGGTCTTGCCATTCCCACTGCTGCGGCTGTTTGGTTTCAAAGACTTGGGTACGAACCGGGGAATGCAGTTTACCCCCTGGGTTCAACAGGGTAGCAGCAGCAACCGGGTCACCAAAGAACTCGGTAAAATGGCGGTTTGCTAGCTGCACGGTATGGCTGCGATCCACTAGGTAGAGGAAAGCGGGAATTCCCTCAAACAGGGTGGTCAGTCGCTGGTGTTCTGCTTCTAAAGCCTTTTCAATCGCTTTGCGATCGCTGATATCTCGCACTAAAGCCAGGAGTAAGGTTTCCCCCTGGGAAGAAAATTTGCCCAGGCGGATTTCTACGGGGAAGGTACTGCCATTAGCCCGACGGTATAGACTTTCTAAAGTAAGGGCTTCACTGGGCTTTAATTGGGCCACGGCTGCGGTGCGATCGGCAGTGCGGACCGAGGTTTCGATCGCCTCTAAATTCAAGCCTAACAGTTGATTTTCACTGTATCCTAAGCTCTCGCACGCCTGTTGATTGACGGCTAATATTCTACCGTCTAATGTAGTTAAAAAGAAGGCATCCGCAGCATTTTCAATCAACTGTCGGAACCGTTCTTCACTTTCGGCGAGTGCTTCTTCTTGTTGTTTGCGATGGCTAATATCCCGAATAATTGTAGAAATGCATTCAATTTCACCATTTTCATTTTTCTGTGCGATCAGGACTTGGGAGGCGGGAATTAATTCCCCATTCCGGGGTTTTAGCCGGATTTCTCCACTCCACACTCCCTCGGAGATGGTCGTGGCAAGCGCCTGTTTTAATGCCTGCTGATCCGGTCCCTCCCGTACAAAATCAAAAGCTGTGAAATTAGAGACGGGTTCATCTTCTGAAATCCCCGTCATCTTGCGCGAGGCGGGATTCAAATAGATTACTAAACCCTGGCTATCACAGATGCCTACAAAATCCGGCGTATTCTCGATAATTTTCGCCAATCGTTTCAAAGAATCTTCTGCTTGCTTCCGTTCCTTGATTTCCCATTGGAGGGCTTGATTGGTGGCTTCTAATTGCACTTTAGCGCTGGGTAAAGCCAGGGCTGCGGGCAGGATCGGGATTATTTTTAAGGCCGTTAACAGCGAGATAGCAGCACTCAAGGCTTTAATGCTACTAGATACCCAATAGTCTGGATGCCAAAGGGTCCAGACTTCCATCCCATGAGTAAATCCGGCGGTAATAATAAAGGCCGCAAATAACAAAAAAATGCCGCTAAAGGGCAAATCTTGACGTTGACGGATGAAATAAATCAACATCCCCACAATCGAAAAATAGGCCAGGGCGATCGCCAAGTCTGACCCGAAGTTAAGCCACATTAAAACCGGATTTCCCAGGTAGCAATGGCCGTGAGGAATAAAATTTTCGCTCAGAACGATAAGTAAAGGATCTAGCATACAGGGTGAGTTAATCCGAAAGGACTTTTAGGGAGTCAGAATGAGAGAGAACTATTTCATTAATGACCCTAGAGAATATAGAGACCCGGTAGAGTCACCGCCAAGTTTAATCCTCCCCAGTTGAGTTTTGGCCTCGGATCCGCTAACTTCGGAAATGGGCCACTGATTGCTGAAGACTATCCACTGAAATCGCCAATCCATCTAAAGAATTCTTAACTTCTACGGATTTTTCTGTAGTATTTCCAGAAATGGCGCTCACGGCCCGAATAACACTCACAATCTCCGTAGCACTATTCGTCTGCTTCGTTGCTGCGAGGGTAATATTTTGGACTAAGGCATTCATTTCCCCACTGACTTGGATGATTTCAATCAAATGAGTTTTCGCTTCTGCGGCCAGCTTGGTCCCGATCGCCACTTCCTGAGTGCCTGCCTCCATCGCTTCAATTGCCCGTCCAATTTCACTCCTGATCTGTTCGACAATTTCCGAAATTTCCTCCGTTGCCAATCCCGAGCGATCGGCTAACTTACGGATTTCTTCAGCGACAACAGCAAAACCTAGCCCCTGTTCTCCGGCTCTGGCCGCTTCAATCGTAGCATTAAGTGCCAACAAATTGGTCTGGGCAGCAATTTGCGAAATTGAAGTCACAATCTTACCAATTTGTTGAGAACTGTCTCCTAAGCGTTTAATGGTTTTCCCGGTTTGGGAAAGGGTTTGCCGCAGCTCGTTAATGGCATCCCCAGCTCGATCCACTGATTGCCCTCCTATTTTAGCTTTTTCAGCGGCTTTTTGCGCCACTTTTTCCGCTTGTTGAGACACGGCAAAAACTTCTTCAATTGAGTTAACAATTTTCTGGATTTTATGAATTGTCTCTTCAATTTTTTGAGCTTGCTCTTGGGCTTGTCGCCCCAACTCCTGGGTGTTAGAAATTGATTCTCCCGTGGCAATATTAGCTTCGGTTGCCAAATGTTGAATTCCCTTAACCACTTTCCGCAAGGAAGAAATCAAAAAGTTAAACGAGTCCGCTAAGGTCCCGAGAATATCGGTGGACACCTCCGCCCGAACGGTTAAATCCCCCTTAGCTGCGCCTTTAATTTCTCCCAAAAGTTTGAGGACCTGTTGAGTTAAAGAATCCATCTCCGCTTGACGTTGAGCCGACATGATTTCCAAGGAGGCGATTAACTGACTTTTTTCGGTTTCAGCTTCGAGGCGATCGCGGACTTCTTGTTGGAGTTGAGCATTACTTCTCTGCAACTCCTGGGTTCGTTCTTCAACTCGATTTTCTAATTCCACTGCTAACTGTTTTAAGGCCCCTTGATTCTGCCGTTGTTCGGTTACATCTCGGGTAATTTTAGAGAAGCCTTGCAACTGTCCTTTTGAGTCCCACAACGGCGTAATAATCACATTGGCCCAGAACTTACTACCATCTTTTTTGACCCGATATCCTTCGTCTTCAAACCGTCCTATATTTTGGGCAATGGTTAGTTCTGCCTCGGGTTTTCCACTAAATCGCTCTTCTCGGGTATAAAACCGCTGAAAAGATTGTCCCATGATTTCTTGAGAGTGATATCCTTTAATTCGTTGAGCGCCCTCATTCCAACTCACAACTCGCCCCTCTACATCCAGCCGAATAATTGCATAATCCTTGATACTTTCAACGAGGGACCGAAATCCTTCTTCACTTTCTCGGAGAGCTTCTTCGGCTTTTTTGCGTTCGGTAATATCTATCCCGGAAGCAATATATCCGAAAAAATTTCCCTCCGTATCAAAGCGAGGTAACCCACTCATCCAATTCCAACAATACACCCCGTCCCATCGTTGTAGTCGTACTTCTAATTGGAAGGGTTGTCGCTCATCAAAAGCATTTTGATAAGCATTAACACAACGGTCTCGGTCGTCGGGATGCAATACAGCCATCCATCCATAACCGAGGTCTTTTTCAATGGGTCGTCCGGTAAATTCCCCCCACCGTTTGTTAAAATAAGTTAATTGTTTGTCAGAGCCAGCAATCCAAATAATGGCGGGAACGGTATCTGCCATAACGCGAAATTTTTGTTCGCTTTCTTGTAAGGCGCGTTCGGCTTGTTTCCGCTCGCTAATATCAAGAACAATCGCCACACAGGAAAGTTTATGAGTCTGCGCAGCGAGTTGAAGATATATCTCAGTTGGATAGAAACTTCCATCAGCTCGGCGATGCATTCCTTCAAACCGAATGCTCTGTTGGTGGCCCTCTAATAAGGGAGCCAAAATAGTTCTAACGTCCTCCAAATTCGCTACCGCTGGATTAATATCCATTGCTGTTTTTTCGAGGATTTCTTCCTGAGAATACCCCAAATTAAGACAGGCCCCTTTATTAACATACTCGAAGCCCAGGGTATCCACATTCAAAATATAAATCTCATTAAGACTAGACTCCACTAGATTAAACAACCGCATTCTTTCTTGTTCGGTTTGGATGCGATCGGTAATCACTTCCGTCATGATAATAATTCCTTCGATTTCTCCGGTGCGATCGCCCCAGGGATAAATTTCCCATTTCACCCAGTCGATGCGGCCATCGGTCTGGGGAAAGGGTTCAGCTTCACAGTTTAGATGTTCTCCAGCCAAGGCCCGCTGGTAAAGTTGTTTCCATCGGTCGGCAATTTCTGGAAACAACTCGTAGTGCGATCGCCCTACAATATCTCTAATATTACGGATATCTTTTCTGTTCTCAAGTTTATAATCCCTTATCCACTGTTGTGACGTCAGGACATAGCACATTTCGCGATCAAGCATGGCAACCGCTGCCGGTAGATTTTCTACAAATAATTTTAGTTTTTCCTCACTTTTGCGGAGTTCATTTTCGAGGGTGAGGCGACTGGTAATATCTCGCACACTTACCCAAATCACCTCTTGATTGTCCACTAAGGTAATTTTTTTGGCTAATATTTCTACCTCAAATACGCTGCCCTCTTTCGGTTTTCGGGCGGTCCATCTCAACCTTTTTTCGGTACTGAGGGACTTTTCAAACCCAGGGATCGAAGCCTCAAAATTGGATAAATTTTTAAAAAAGTTTTTCCCCCGGAGTTGGGCGGGGTCCATGCCATATAATTGACTGGCTTTCTGATTCGCATCTAGGATTTTTCCGCTCCTGTCTTGAATCAAAATTGCCTCATCTATTTGATTGAATACCCCTGTAAAATCGGTGGCGATCGCCTCAGCATATCCCCGAATTTCTTGGTAGGTTGAAACCATTCCCACCTGATTTCCTTGGGGCGTTTTAACTGGGAATTTATGGATTTTCCAAAGCAATTCGGGAGAATCGCTATTTTCACGATCCGGGGATTGGACCAAAAGGGTTTGGGAATCCTCGGTGACGACTGCCCCTGAGTGGATTTGCTGCGAGGATTCTTTACCCGGCCCAGAGAGTCCCGCGTCAGTTTTGCCCCTGACTTGTACCCGTGATGTCATCCCCACTTGTTCCGCAAAGCGCTGGTTGCCCCCGAGGTAAAGCCCCTGATCGTCTTGCCACGAGACCGCAAAGGGTAGGCGATCGAGGGCAAGCTGCATGAATGAACCGGAAGGAAACATTCCACTCCCGAGAGTTTCGCTGAGGCTGTTACGGTAAGTGAGAAGAGCAATTGTAACAGCGATCGCGCTGACCCCTTCCAGACAGTAGCCCAGAATTTCCCATCCTGATAAGGAGACGGCGTGGGTAGAGAAAACCTGGAAGCAGCGATTGCCCGTTACGATCGCCATCCAAAAGCAAACTATCCATAAAAAACGACAATGCAGCCGAGAGAGGCTCAGATGAAGTAAGATTAAAGTCATCCCCAAATAAGACAGGGCAATGGCTAATTCGGCTATGCCTTGTATCCCCACCCCATTAGGATTAATCCCGAGGGCTAGATACAGTTGAGAAACCATCCCGTTAATTCGCATAATTTATTCAAAAGATAAAGAAAAAATTTCAAATTTTTAGGCCCTTTACCAGCCTTCTGATTGGGCGATCGCCTCCACATCCAAAATCATTACTAACCGCCCCGTCCAATCATATAATCCCCTTAAAAAAGGAGCGATTTCTTCTCCCACATCCATACTGGAAACCATGCGATCGAGATTAACAGCAATGACCCCTTGCACGTGAGATACAGCCAGTCCCATTCGCATCATCGCGGAGGTTCCGTCTCTAGGATCTGAGGCTTCTAAAATTAAAATTCGACTCTGTACCGAATGACTATCTACCGCCTCAGTCCGCAAAAATAGACCGAAATCCGCCACCGCTAAAATTTCACCCCTCAAATTGGTTAATCCTAAAACAAAATGACGGGTATTCGGCACCGATGCGATCGGTTGCTGCCCCAAAAATAGCACCTCCCGTACCGATAGCAAATCCACAGCAAAGAGGCTCTCTTTTTGACCAAATAAGAGGAATTGCTTCAGGGTCCCGGGATTTGTGGACCCGGGCAACTCACTCATCCCCGAACTGAGCGTTAGTTTTTCAGCCATACCATCTTAATTTTCCTGGAAAAAAGCTGTTAGCTCCTTGAATGGGCCAAGTCTAATTCATGAAATAGCCGTTAGAATAAAGTAGGCAATAATTACCTTGATTGACTTTTGGATTCTTTAATATCACCTTTCTAAGGGTCATGGGTTCCGAAAAAGGTATCGTTTAATTGTTTGTTGTAACCGTTACAATAACCGTTCTACAATATTGAGTAATTGTTGAGGATCGACCGGTTTAGTGAGATAGGCATCGGCTCCCAAATCCATGCCCCAAGTCTTATCAATTTCGGTATTTTTCTGACTGCAAAACACCACAGGTAACTTCGACGTCCGGCGATCGCCCCGCAACTCTCGAATCACCTCAAATCCATTCATCCGGGGCATCACCACATCTAGAATGACCAGATCCGGTGCCGACTCCTGAATGCAGGCGATCGCCTCCTCCCCATTCGTTGCTACCACCACCTCCATTCCGGCCTTTTTTAAAATCCGGCCAATCATTTCCCGTTCGCTAAGCACATCATCCACGACTAAGATTTTGCTCATCTTGCCTTTTCTCCGTTTTGCATGAATATTACCCCATTATTTTAGCTTGAAATTTAGAGCTTTTGACCCCCTTACCCACAACTTTAACTGACTAAACTTTGGCAAGGGCAGTATATCCACGGGGAGTTGGTGCTTCTGAATCCCTTCAGTTTGTTTAATTGAAAGTAAATCCCCTCAATAGTCAAAAAAAATCTATCTCGAACGTCAATAATAGACCTCGGACCGTATTTATAAAACATTTCCAAGTAAAGAGTTCCCCTGGAAAGGGGCGCAACCTAAAAATACCCCCTTCCTTGTAGAGTACCCTTACCCTCTAGAAAAACACCACGCCCACCCCTCCTAGACAGGGACGAATTGTAAAGATTTTTAAGGCGGATCACTCTTCCCTACAAAGAATGATAAAATCCAAAATTAAGCTAGGGGTGTCCGACTAAAGGGCTGAGAACAAACCCTTAGAACCTGAGTCCGGGTAATACCGGCGGAGGGAAGCTGTTATTTGAGGACTTCAAAATGCGAACAGAATGGGTTGCCAAACGCCAGGGACAGAGTAATGTTACTCAAATGAACTATGCCCGACAAGGCATCATCACCGAAGAAATGACCTATGTGGCAAAACGGGAAAATCTCCCGGTTGAGCTAATTCGGGACGAAGTGGCACGAGGACGGATGATTATTCCCGCCAACATCAACCACCTCAACCTCGAACCGATGTGCATCGGCATCGCCTCCAAATGTAAAGTTAATGCTAACATTGGGGCATCCCCCAATTCCTCTGATATTAACGAAGAATTAGATAAACTCAAACTCTCCGTTAAATATGGTGCCGATACTGTGATGGATTTGTCCACCGGCGGCGGAAATCTAGACGAAATTCGCACCGCCATTATTAATATCTCTCCGGTTCCCATCGGCACTGTTCCCATTTACCAAGCCCTAGAAAGTGTGCATGGTAATATGGAAAATCTCACCCCCAATGATTTTCTACACATCATTGAAAAACACGCCCAACAAGGTGTGGATTACATGACCATTCACGCCGGGATTTTAATCGAACATCTGCCCTTAGTGAGAAACCGGATTACCGGCATTGTATCCCGTGGCGGCGGAATTTTAGCCCGGTGGATGTTGCATCACCACAAGCAAAATCCCCTTTATACTCATTTCGATGACATTATCGAAATTTTCAAAAAATACGACGTTTCCTTTAGTTTAGGAGACTCTCTGCGTCCGGGGTGTCAACATGACGCCTCTGACGAAGCACAACTGGCTGAACTCAAAACCCTCGGACAACTCACCCGACGCGCTTGGGAACATAATATTCAGGTGATGGTTGAGGGTCCGGGTCATGTGCCAATGGACCAAATTGAATTTAACGTCAAAAAGCAGATGGAAGAGTGTTCTGAAGCGCCTTTCTATGTGCTGGGTCCTTTGGTAACCGATATTGCGCCAGGATACGACCATATTACCTCGGCGATCGGGGCGGCAATGGCGGGATGGTACGGAACGGCGATGTTGTGTTACGTCACCCCGAAAGAGCACCTGGGATTACCCAATGCCGAAGATGTGCGAAATGGGTTAATCGCCTATAAAATCGCCGCCCATGCAGCCGATATCGCACGACATCGCATTGGAGCACGCGATCGCGATGACGAACTGTCTCACGCCCGGTATAACTTCGACTGGAACCGCCAGTTTGAACTCTCCCTCGACCCCGAACGGGCGAAAGAATACCACGACGAAACGCTCCCCGCAGACATCTACAAAACCGCTGAGTTCTGTTCCATGTGCGGTCCTAAATTCTGCCCCATGCAAACTAAAGTAGACGCCGACGCCTTAAGCGAATTAGAGAAGTTCTTAGCGAAAGAACCTGTAACCCAAGGTTAAGAGTAAAATAGTAAGGTGGGCAATACCCACCTTATTTTCTGGATAGGTAAATTCAGGACTCTAGTTCAATCTTTTTAAGCCTTAAAATAATTTTCCCCCTCAAAAAAGCCTTTAATTCTAGCTTATCCCGAACCCCGTAAAATTATTTTTTAAGCGATTAATCCCGGACAATTTTTTTCAGAATTAATCCCCGTCTATCCAGAAATTAGTAAGGTCAAACCCGGCCTTTCAAGGGTTGCGTGCTCCGGTTGAGTTTTGAATAGAGCTTCTCACTTCGGGCATTACCCACCCTGAGAGCATAACCGATTATGAAGACCTGCAACAAACCGATATTTTATCCGCCTTACTATTTGCAGCCCGTTTAGTTCCGGTGACGCGAATTTATTAGATGCGGTTGCGTGCCGGAGGCATTACCCATCCCCATGACTTTACGCACTCCTTCAATAAGCTACCTCACTCCATCAACTACAGCTATAATAAGCATCTTCTCTACCGAAGTAACCTCCCGGGACTATCGCGCCACCCTAAATGGCGCTAACCTCTCAAGTAATTCCGGAAGCCAAATGGCACGATTCAGTCACGGATGCCTAGAACCTTTCACTGGAGGCGATCGCCAAATTCTAAGTAAATCCAGTAAAATGAAACTCTGACAGCCAACCGAAATAGCCCAGCGGTGACTTGAGTACAAGCGGAGAACAGCGAAGAATGTCAATCCTGAATCGGCGCAAGAAAAATCTTTTTACCAAAGTAAAAAAAACGATGTTCAGCGCTTTCAAACGGCTAATCAACTGGATCAACCGCTTTAAGCGAGTGAGAGGGGAGCTCCGAATGCCTTCGCCTATTTTAGCCCCTCCTGGAATGCAATCAGCACCCTTGCCCGAGAATGAAGAGGAAAGACAGAAAGCACTTGAGCGCTATAACCTTTTAGACAGCGAGACAGAAGCAGCCTTTGAAGACTTAACCGCCTT
Source organism: Cyanophyceae cyanobacterium (assembly GCA_038321985.1). Lineage (GTDB taxonomy): Bacteria > Cyanobacteriota > Cyanobacteriia > Cyanobacteriales > Laspinemataceae > Laspinema. The sequence goes on from JBBQFN010000014.1 coordinate 58,770, forward strand.
AGCCGCTTCAATTTGTAACACTCCCATCGCCCTTGTCAGTCTCATCGACGCCAATCGTCAATGGTTTAAATCCAAAGTGGGTTTAGATGTTTCTGAAACCCCTAGAAATATGTCATTCTGTGCTCATGCGATTCTTAATCCCAATGATATCCTCGTTGTACCCAATGCCTTAGAGGATGAGCGTTTCGTTGGCAATCCGCTCGTTACGAAAAATCCCAATATTCGCTTTTATGCCGGGACTCCGGTCGTGACTCCAGATGGATTTCCTTTAGGAACTCTTTGTGTCATTGATACCATACCACGAAATCTCACCCCACAGCAATTAGAAGGCTTGCGATTATTAGGACGACAGGCAATTACGCAAATGGAATTACGACTCCAGGTTCAACGCTTAGAACGGGAAATTTCCCGGGGAAAAGATGTAAAAGCTAAACTGCGGGCTTCCGACGCGCAAATCGTTGATTCTTTGGAAAATATGAGCGATGCTTTTTTCGCCGTTGATCGCCAGTGGAGGTTTAGTTATGTTAATCAAAAAGTCGGAGAAATTTTACAAAAGAACCCAGATAAATTGCTAGGAAACAATATGTGGGCCGAATTTCCAGAAACCGTAGGTTCTAAATTTGAGCGAGAGTACCGCAAAGCTGCCACTGAACAAATCAGCGTCACTTTTGAAGAATATTATCCCGCCTTAAGACGCTGGTTTGAAATTCGAGTTTTTCCCTCTTATGAAGGGTTATCGGTGTTTTTTCATGAGATTACCAAACGCAAACTTACCGAGGCCGCTCTCCATCGAGAAAAACAAAAAGTAGAGGGGTTATTACTAAATATTTTACCCCCCAGTATTGCTAAACAGTTACAGCAAGAGTCGGGTGCGATCGCTGAAAGATTTGAGGCGGTAACGATTTTATTTGCAGATTTAGTAAAATTTACAGAATTATCGACCCGAGTCTCACCCCAGGAACTGGTTAGCATTCTCAATACCATTGTTTGCAGCTTTGATTTGCTGACCGAAAAACATGGATTAGAGAAAATTAAAACCATTGGCGATGCCTACCTGGTGGCCGGTGGTGTTCCTCTCTCACGTCTAGATCATGCCGAGGCGATCGCCGATATGGCCCTGGATATGCAAGCGGCGATCGAACACTTCAATGCCGAACATCTCACCGAGTTAAACCTGCGGGTTGGAATTAACACCGGACCTGTTGTTGCTGGTGTCATTGGCATTAAAAAATTCACCTATGATTTATGGGGAGATGCAGTCAACACAGCCTCTCGCATGGAATCCCACGGAATACCTGGAAAAATTCAGGTCTCCGAAACCACCTATCATTTATTGCAAAACAAGTATAACTTTGAGGAACGCGGCCTGCTTGAGATTAAAGGCAAAGGAGAAATGAAAACCTATTTTCTCACAGGCCGAAATTCGTCTGCTTTCTAAATGTTCCCCCATCCTCTTAGCAGTTGCCTCCCCCCTGAGCCATTCCAGGCCCGATTCAACATTTCCCGCGAATTGTAAAGAAATATTAAAAATTTCCTTTGCTCCGAAAAATGTGATTTTTCTTTAGGCAGCGGGAATAGTAGAGATTGACAGAGGGCGACATCGGGGCTCCCGTAAAACAGGGACCTCGAACTCTACCCGAATATCCACATCACTTTCTGTTGTAGCGTCATCTCCCGCGACCGAACGAACCAAAGAGTGCCAGAGAGCAAACGCCTAATTCTTGCAGTTTCGGCAAGGATTCCTTTAATATTGAAATAGCCCGATCGCGCTTCATCTGTTGTTTGACTGGTTTTATTAACGAGTATAAACCGACTTGCTCTTGCAGCCAATACAGAACAGAAAAAACCCTCTTTTTTTCCCTTAGAGCGATCGCCTTTTTCTACAGGCGATCGCATCTTTACCCTCTCACTTTATCTCACATTTAATCCCCACTGTTCTAGCTCACTTACAATCCCAACTCCTGATAGCGGGCTTGAATCTGGACAATGGTAAAAACTGCCCGAAACTTTAATCCCTCTTTTTGATATAACTCGGCCCCGCCTTGTTCTCGATCGACTAGGGAAATCACTTCTTCTACTTTGTACCCGGCATCGCGCAAACGGTGAACCGCTTTCATGGCGGAGGCCCCGGTGGTGACCACATCTTCTAAGACAACGACTTGGGTCCCAGGAGCCAGTTCGGGTCCCTCGATATAGGCTTGGGTGCCATGTCCCTTGGCTTCTTTGCGAACAATTAGGGCCGGAATCGGGCGGTTTTCGTAGGCAGAGATGACGCTGACGGCGGTTACAATCGGGTCAGCGCCCAAGGTTAACCCGGCAACTGCCAGGGTTTCTGAGGAGAGCATGGAGAATAACACTTGACCCGTGAGGAGTGCGCCGATGGGGTGTAGGGTGACTTGTTTGCCATTAATATAGTAGCGGCTGCTCTGGCCGGAGGATAGGGTGAAGTCTCCCTCTCGATAGGCTAACTGGCAGAGTAAATCGAGAAGCTGTTGGCGTTGGACGTTTAAATGGGCAGGGGTAGTTGAGGCCGATGTCTGTGACGGCCCTTGAGTAATCTCGGTCATGGTTAATTGTAGTGACAGGAGCAAAATTTCAGCAGATAATTATCTTATCGTGGAAGTTGAGCTAATATCGAGCCAAAAGGTGAGGAGAAAATTCATGAGACTCCAGTTAAAAACCGCGATCGGGGCGGTGGTCCTCCTAGGTGCGTCTGTGGTGGTGACACCAGAGGCAGTCGCCCAAAGCCAACCTCGAAGCATTTCTGAACAATTTGAGCGGGCTTTCTTTCGTAGTTCTGATACGTTTTACCAGAATCGCTCAATTTTTGACCAAATCAGTTTTTATCTGCTGCCGACGACTTACCCAGAAAGACAAGCAGAACGGGACGCGGAACGGGTAAACAAGCTCTATCAGGCCGTCATGGAGGTTCAAACCTCTAGCGACCCCATTATTAGAACCCCGGATTTGACGAACCCGTTTAACGAGTCTTTGCAGACGATGCCCAGTTACACTCCCAGCGGAATCCCTTTTAATCCTCTCAACGAAATCCTGCCCCTGCGTTAAGCAGTGAGGCAGGATCTATCTCTTCCTGGCGATCGCCAGGGAGAGGTGGGGTTCGTTCCCGAGTGGCCCTATGTTTTTAAATCGGCAGTGCAGGAGTTGAACCTGCCTAAGGCGAATTATGAGTTCGCTGCCTCATCCGCTCGGCCAACTGCCGCCTTTTTTCTTGATTGTAGCAGACCCAGGGTTGAGTCGTACCGGAATTTGCGCCCCCGATTCACCCGAAAACTCGGGACTCGTGGGTGAAGCAACAGATCGTTAGTGAAAATTGTAACCCGCAGGGGTGTAACCTGTCTAGGGGTGTGCGCGTAGAGATGATCGGTTTGGACAAAAAAACTCGCAACGGATTCTTCTAGATCCAGATGTAATAAAAAAGATAGGGATTAAAATCGAGAGGCCTGGACTTATGGAGGGCGATCGCAATTTTCCCCCCGGGAAACGCGAGGCGCTCTTGAAGCTAGAAAAATGAGTCAGGAAGAACGGCGATCGCCCAGAGAAAGAGAAAAAATACTAACTATGAAAGTCAACCCCACTGTCGTCCTTACGTTTTTGCTGTTATCCATGATGTTTGGTGCCGGTGCACTGAGTGCATCCCTCGGGTTAGAGTTAGGCAAAGCCGCGCTCAAGGAAGTGACCCAGCCAGACGTTCGTCCCACCACCTCCGGAGAGTCCAATTCAGGAGCTACAACAAGGGGTAAAGGTCTTAAGCTCTTGAAAGAAGACGAAATTATTAAGACCGTTAAGACGAGAATGTCGGGCAAAGAAGTCGAACCGGAACCAGCACAAACGAAAGCAGTGGAAGCCGAAGCCGATAAGTCCGCTGAAGCCAAGGCCGCCGAAGAAGCAAAGAAAGATGAACGGTTTCCGATCGTCACCAAAGACCAGGACGTGAGCTTGGAGGTAACCGGAGTGCGCCGAGAAGGTTCCTCTCTGTTGCTAGAGGTCAAATTAAAGAATGCAGGTTCCAGGTCGGTCCAGTTTCTTTACAGTTTCCTGAATGTGACCGATGATAAGGGGCGATCGCTCAGTGCCACAACGGAAGGATTGCCCGGAGATCTGCCCCCGGGTAATGAGAGCTATTCTGGAACAGTCAGCATTCCTACGGCGTTGCTCGATAATGCTCAGAAGCTGTCCGTAACCCTAACAGATTATCCCGATCAGGAGCTGGAACTGAAAATGGCGGATATTCCCGTTACCCCCTAGACTCCGGGCTATTTTCACGATGCAGCCGGTCTGAATCAGCGGCAACATCTCGATCCAAGTTAGGGGGATTTTCTGGGGTGGAGACCGGGTGCTGGGGATCGGAAACTGGTTTTTTGAGGTAAATTTGGGGCTAAAATTAGGCGGTTTTGGAGCCCACCTCGATTTTATGTACAAAACCAATTGAGTTCTCGGTGGGTACGCCTGGGTACAAATCTGTCAGAATTAAAGCGGGTAATTGAATGTTTCAAAATGAGTTGCGGTGGTGCGTTCTTTAAGCTATTTTTTTGCGTTAGGTGGGATGGTGACCCTCACCGTTGTAGGCTTGCAATCGGATAGTAGTCTAGCGAGTAGTGTAGCTACTGTGGTCCCGGGGAATTCCCTGGAGACCTGGCAAGACATTGCACTGCGATTACTGGCGGTATTTGGACTGATTGCCATTAATGCTTTTTTCGTGACTACGGAATTTGCGATCGTTTCCGTGCGGCGATCGCGGATCAATCATTTGGCCGACAATGGCGACCTTCAGGCCCTCATTGTCCAACATCTCCATCGGAATATCGAGCGACTGCTTTCGACGACTCAGTTAGGGATTACGTTATCGAGTCTAGCTCTAGGCTGGATTGGCGAAAATACGATGGCGGTTTTAGTCGCCGACTGGATCGCGCGCTTGCCCATCCGAGCCGATATTACCCAAGTCATGGCTCATTCCCTGGCAATCCCGATCGCCTTTTTAATTGTGGCTTACCTGCAAATTGTCCTTGGCGAATTATGCCCGAAAACCTTGGCGTTACTCTATTCGGAGCAACTGGCAAGACTCCTTGGCCCCCCGAGTTTGGCGATCGCCCGATTTTTTCACCCCTTTATCTGGATCCTAGACCGCTCGACCCGGTGGCTGCTGAGTCTGGCGGGTATTCGCTTTAACTCTCACGCTTGGTCCAATCGCATCACCCCGGAAGAGTTACAGTTGATTATCGCCACAGAACGCGAATCTACGGGTTTAGAAGCAGAGGAGCGAGAACTCCTTAATAATGTATTTGAATTTGGGGAAGTCTCGGCACGGGAAGTGATGGTGCCTCGGACCAGCATTCGGGGTATCCCCTATAATGCGACGTTTCAAATGTTGCTCGATGAGGTAGTTGCCACGGGTCACTCCCGCTATCCGGCGATCGGGGAATCCTTAGATGATGTTCGCGGAATTGTTTACTTTAAAGAATTAGCTGGACCCTTAGCCGAAGGAGTGCTCACCCCAGATACTTCCCTTGCACCCTGGATTCGTCCGGCGCGGTTCGTTGCAGAATATACCCCCTTAAGTGAGTTGTTGCCAATCGTCCAGCGATCGCAACGACCGATGGTCATGGTGGTTGATGAATTTGGCGGGACTGCCGGTTTAGTCACCATTAGTGATTTAGTGGCTCAAATCATTGGCGAAAGCCCGGAACTCTCCGATTCTGAAGAGTTAGCTATCCAGATGGTGGACGAGCAAACTTGGATGGTTCAAGCTCAACTGAACTTGGAAGAAGTCAATGAATTGCTTAATTTTGAATTACCCCTGACTGATGAATACCAAACCCTGGGCGGTTTCCTCCTCTATCAGTTCCAAAAAATCCCAGCGGAGGGGGAAACCCTCCTCTACGATAATTTGGAATTCACAGTGGTTTCCACCGAAGGCCCCCGTTTAAACCAAATTCGGATCTATCGTCCCGAACTGATAAATCCTTCCTCATCCAGCCTCGACTCTTTCGACTCCTTGCCCATAGATTTTGAGCTGGATGACCCTGAGCAGCCCTCTCCCTCCTCATCCCGGGATGTAGACCGGGATGAGTGTGAGCAACCATCCTCCTCTGCATCCCGTGATTTTGAGCAGGAGGAGGAGGCGATCCTGTCTCCTCCACAAAATTTCGATTTTTATGAGGATGAGAATCACGATGAGGATGAGGAGTCACTCCCCTCTTCCCCACCAGATTTAGATCTCGATGGTCATTAGAACTCACTCTTAGGAGACATATCCTATTCAAGATGTAATCTTGCTGAAAATATTCTGATAGGACAGAAATTGTCATTCCACCATTGCTGGTGTTTGAATTTCATCTAATAATCCATCTGAGCCTTTTTTCGGTTTAGGCATCCGTTTAATGTAGTCTCGAATTACTTCGGACATTGAAAGTTCACGCCGTTCAGCCTCTGCTTTCAGACGGTCTAATTCTTGAGTATTTAATCGAATCCGCAGCATATAATCTCTAGCCATGTCGTTCTTATCGTTGCTACAACATTTCTAGGTTAGCAATTAGGTAAAGAAGATGACAACAAACCAGAGGAAGATGATAATCGGGAAAAAAGTTAGATTTGAAACAGGAGGTTATGATTCTTTAGATAGAGACTGCCCTGTTTAACGGGTTTGGACCTCGCGCAAAAACTGCGTTAGGAGGTTGCTTTTAACTCAGGCAGATTCCGCTACACAACGACGTGGGAGCTAAATTTGAAATCAGGGTTGGACTTCGCTTTAAGCCCCTAATTTTGTCCCTCGTTATTCATTTGAGACTTTAACATTTTAAACTCAAACCCTAGCGGAAACCTCTACCTTAAGGAATGGTTGTCCCCTGGGGCTGGAGTACGGAACTGCCTACCTGCGGCAGCATAAATTTTAACCAGTGCCTCTACCCACAGACTGAATAGCTGCGCTTTCACCCAGAGATTAAAAACCGAGTTGCTTGATAAAATTTCGCCTGACTTGGTAACAAATTAGGTCCAAAAGCCCGGGTTTTTATCCCTTTTAGCTAATGCCTACCGAGAGGGTTTAGGAAGTAACGGAATGTAAATGGTAAAGGTACTACCCAATCCCAGTTGACTTTCGATCGCGATCGCGCCTTGATGCACCTCTACACACTTTTTCACCACCGTTAAACCTAGGTCAGAACCGGAAATATTTCCCACATTTGGGCCGCGATAAGCGGATTCGGGCCGTGCTGCGGGGCGGGATGATGTCGGGTTCTCCACTTCTAAGCTGGGGTCAGTTGGAACTTGATCCCCGTAGTTATAAAGTGACTTACGATCAGCAACCCCTACATTTAACGCCAAAGGAATATTCTTTTTGGGAATTGTTTCTGCGAAATGGTCAGCGGGTATTTATACCAAATCCGGGTATCAAAAGTTGTTTTAATTTCATCTGATGTTTCCCGGACCAAAGCATCGGTCCGGGTTAGGGTGGGGTCCACTAAGTCATTCTCCTGTTAACCGCATGGATTATCGTCTAAAATCGATTTTTTAATATTTCTTTACAACAATTAGGCGGTTATTTAAGACTTATTTCTACTTCCTTACCTAAAAATTTCACATTTACCCGATAGAGTTGAGACATGAAGGGGTGAAAAAATACCTGATTGAATCGTTCCAGGACCAGAAATCAACTTTATCGGGGATAAAATCAAAAAATTTTAACCCCTCTTTATTCCGGGGGTCCCGACAAACCGGGATGAGAATAGATTTAGCCGATAACCCCCAACCCATCAGGGTGATCCCGTAGTGGGTACTGAATTAATAATCGCTCAGAATCTATCAAAAGCTGGAGAAATTGTATGGAATTAACAACCCCACGGTTAACGGACGAGGACTTAGAACTGGGTTGGTGGGTAGAAGTAATCACCGAAAATCCTTTGTGTACTTACTATTTTGGGGATTTTGAAAGCCGCGAAAAAGCGGAATGGGCGACAGGGTTTTATGTGAAAGACTTGGAAAAGGACGGGGCGGAAGGAATTTCTACTCAGCTAAAGCACTGTCAAGTGGAGGAATTAACCAATTTTGAAGATGAATTGCGCTCTAGTTCCGTGATGATCCTACCGCCTACAATTAAATGGCGATCGCGCTATCAGATTGAGCCGAATTATTGCCCTTAGGGGTCGGTTCACGAACCCACTCTCAGGTAAGGCAAGGGGTCGGTTAATCCCAATTCGGCAAATGCCGCTAGACGTAACCGACAAGAGTCACACACCCCACAAGGGCGATCGCCTCCGGCATAGCAGGACCAGGTTTTGTCCCAGGGTACTCCGAGGCGATCGCCCAGTTGGATGATTTCGGTTTTTTTAAGATTAATCAGGGGAGTGACAATTTCTGTCGTCTCGGATTCTCTCCCCTGTTTTGTCCCCAACTGAAACACCTTCTGCATAGCTTGGATGTAGTCGGGACGACAGTCTGGATAGCCAGAATAGTCGATCGCATTAACGCCAATATAAACTCGTTGGGCATTGGTGGCTTCTGCATAGGCTAAACCAAAGCTCAGAAAGATAGTATTTCTAGCGGGAACGTAGGTGGTAGGAATAGTCTGAGCCATTTCGTCCAGGGAGCGATCGCAGGGGAGGTCCATTTTGTCATCGGTGAGGGCAGAACCCCCCCACTGTCGCAAGTCAAACGAGACGATTTGATGTTCTGCAACCCCAGCGGATTCGGCGATCGCCCGTGCCGCTTCAAGTTCGCGGCGATGCCGTTGCTGGTAATCAAAGGAAATGGCATAACAGGTGCAGCCATCCGCTTTGGCTTGGTAGAGCACCGTAGAGGAGTCTAATCCTCCGGATAATAAAATAACTGCTTTCACGCTTTTTTCTGGGTTAGGCTTTTCTCCTATTCTGGCAGGGAAATGCGATCGCTCTCTAATCTCCTTGCGGTTTTCTAAACTATCCCCGCCGAATCCCTGCGGTGGACTTTTTGCAATAAATATTTACATTTTTTCCCCTATTTAACTCGGCTTTAGTAACATTCTGTATCTTTTTGAAATGATACTTTATGGATTTTACCTCACCGATTGGTTAAGCTAAAACTAAAGATAGCAAGGTAGAGGAAATTTTATGGCAACTCATCCTACAGTTAATATCAAACACCCCATCTGGCAAACCCTTGTCCTGATCAGCCTGGGATTCTGGTTGAGTGCCTGCCTCTTACTGGATCTGGTTATCCTCCCCAGTATGTACGCGGCAGGGATGATGAAAGAAGCGGGGTTTGCTTCTGCCGGTTACCTATTATTTGGAACATTTAATCGCATTGAATTATTGTGTGCTGCCTTAGTGCTGACCGGAATTCTCATTGTGGTTAAACAGCATCAATTTAACGAAAAATGGACAATTCCTGCTATTATTTTATCGATTATCTTGCTAGGCGTTGTTTTGGTTGATACCTACGGCTTGACTCCGCAAATGAGCGCCCTGGCGATGCAACTGAATATATTTGAGCCGGTGCCAGAGATTCCCCCGGTTATGAATCAAATGCAACAAGGGTATTGGATGCTTGAACTTTTAAAACTCAGCGGCAGTGGAATTTTGCTGAGTTGGATGTATCAAAATCAACAACAAACCCTCGCTTCATAAGGATTTCACCAGAGAATTTTTAACTCAACATAAAGCCCCCAACTCTGTTGGGGGTTTTTGCTTATAAAGGGTAATTTTTTTTAGAGTTAATCGCGATCGCCCAAGCCGATTGCTGGGGTTTCTGATTCAAAGGAGAGGTCTTCGTCCTCTTCCTCTTTTGCGAATAAAAGACGTAGCGCCAGGATGGCAAAACCCAGGGCAGCGATCGCCTTGAGGAGATAGGGGGGGAGTAATTGCGCCACACCTTCTCCCGCTAAAACTCCCAGCAAACTAGCTAACAGGAGTGCGCCTGCGGTCCCGAAAAATACCGACTTTGGGAATTTAGAACTACCACCGAGGGCGATCGCCGCGACTTGGCTTTTGTCTCCTAATTCTGCTAAAAATATCGTGATAAAACTTACGCCGAGAAGTTGCCAATCCATTGTCTGCTATCCTGCTTGATTTTTAATGGTTCCAGAAAAAAGAAAGGAAAGAGGGGTTGCGGCAATCCTCGGGAATTAATGAAGAATATCCCACACCAGCATCGCCGAAACAAATAACAGGACGATTGCCGCTGATTTTTCTAGGGTTTTGGGAGAAATACGAGTTGCCAACCAGCGCCCCAGAAGTACCCCTAATAAGCTGGTTGCTACCAATGCGGAACCGGCACCGGCAAAGACAATCCAGGGAGATTGGGATTCAGCAGTCATTAACAGCGTGGCGACTTGAGTTTTATCCCCTAATTCCGCTAGGAAAATGGTCACGAAGGTAGAAGCGAAGACACTCCAGCCTCCCTGACGGGATTTAGGAACTCGGGTTTTGGCAGGTGCGATAGGTAATGGGGTCGGCGGGAGTTCCAGGGGCGCAGCTAAGGTGAGAGTATGTTCTAACAGGGTTTCGGCTTCGGGGAGGACGGGAGAGAAGGTGGGCAGGACCTCGGGAACAGAAGACGTTTTTGCTGGCATGGAGGGTAACCGCTGTAGTTTTTTCAGATATCTTTCATTATTCCCGAAGACCCCCCCAAAAATCAACCGGAAGGTAGAGGAAAGCGCACCGAGTGCATTGCCCTCTACCGGGAGGAATAGGAGAGAGGAAATAGAAAGCGAGGAAGGGAGACTAGATTAATCTAAGGTTGGCAGTTCCAGCATGGAAACTCCAACCGCGTCATTGAACCTGAGCATTTCCATGCTGCGATCGCCGTGAACCGCCTCAATTTGCTGCTGACAGCATTCGATGGCAAACTCGTCTAACTCCTCGGGTTCAATGCCGTACATCTCGTGAAACACATCGGGGAGGACCCGACAAAAGCGGGGACGGTCCGGATAAATCGTGCATTCCTGGTTGAGGCGATCGAGATGGATACACCATCCATCCGGCCCTACCATACTCAGATACAAGGCCAAATCTTGCTCAGATAGATACTCGGCCAACTCCGGACGCTCCTCTGGATCCAGATGACAGCACGCTCCACACTGCTTGACACAACGCCAACTCGCCACGGTTAAACACCCCATATAGAACGCTCGTGCCTTTTCACAATAGCGCTTTTTACCCCCCGATCGCCGGAGATTCTAGGCCCCAGGTTCAAAAAAAAACCCGCTCTAGGTTCCTCTTTTTTTTAGATTTTTGTAAAGTTCCTTAAAAAAATGAGCCATTCACTTGATAAGATTGTATGCGGCTTTTGATTTACAGCGTGGCAAATCCCATCTCCCATCCGGGGTAGGGTAAAGCGCTGTTAGTTTTAGATATCTACTGCTGTTGGGCACCGTTGGGAGGAGAAATGGATTTTTTAAGTAGTTTTGCAAGCAACCTCAATGTAGAAGCGATTCTTCAACTCACTTTCGTGGGATTGATCTTGATTGCTGGCCCAGTTGTCATCTTTTTACTGGCATTTCGCGGCGGCGATATGTAACGAAAGTGGCTTCGATCGCCGCTGCATGAACGGTGTAGCGTTTGATTATTCTGGCTTTTTTGTCAAGATTTCAGATCTCAGAAGGGCGATCGCCTCTAATCTGGGATTTCTGTCCCTAACTCTGCCGGTTGCAGTATTTTGTCCTTTACCGGCGTAAACTGCGTTGAGATAGGCTCCATCTGGAGTACCCTCTAGGACCCCTGACTGGCAAAGCAGACCCCAGAAACCCCAGCCTACACAAAGAGCCTGGGAGAATGACTTTAAGTTAAGACTCCGCTGGAGTTTTACTCGGTCCCCACTCCCAGGGCTGGCTGTAGGATAAAAGCTCAATATTCTGGAGATTTGGGGGTTCCTGAAATCCCCCCAGGGATGAAAATTACCCAGCAGGGCGATCGCTGGATTGAGTATTGATTTTTCCCTCTCTATCCAACAAGCTAACCCGGTTTTATCCTGGTCCAGCCCGTTGCACCCGGCGATCGGCCAAATGAATAGACAGATTGGTTTTGGACCCCTTAACCCAAAAATAACTAGGGGAATAAAATCGGGTTTAATAACCCGGATTCTTCCATCAATTCTTTTAACCTCACGTAGGCCTGTTCTGCTGTCAGGGGCTCAGAATCGCTCTGATTCGGTAAATAAAATCGTCGCTGTTGACCCTGATAGCGAACCATAAAACTAGATATCACCCCGAGCGAAACCGTTGTTTCTGCGAGTTCTTCTACTGCATCGGATAAGCTATCCTGTTCAGTAAACCATTTTTGGCTCATATTCGCCTCTTTTGCTACAATCGATCTGGACTGACACAAGGCTGTGTAAAAACGGCTCATTCTGTGTGTTTTAGAGAGTTAAGTTGACCCACTGGAGCAGCGGCTCAGTTGGTCCGGTCCCCATGTGACTTCTTTGATAATTCCCCGATTGGGGCCAAGGGAATCAAACTGGAGACTTTTTTTCCTCGATTAAGGGATCAGTTGTGAATCGGACGATAGAGCCAGAAAGGTCACTAGGCGTTCTCATTTAACAGTTTGAGGAGCTTGGGGGATAGTTGGCTCCCCCAAGCCTAAACCGCGCTGAAATTTGAAACCCTGTTGCACCCCGGCCAGAAAAATTATGAATCTAGGATGTAAAATTTTTCCCCTCATTCTGTTTATTTTTTCAGAGCAAACTCGCCAAGTGAGTCTCTTTAAATAGAGTCTCACTCTGGTGTTAAAATCGATTAATCCGGAGATGAAATAGCCGTTTTTAACAAAAAGTAGTGCCAGGGCGATTCCGGAATTGCCCCTGACCTCGAAGACGGGCGGCGCTAAAAGCTGGAATTAACCACTTATTTAGACGTGCTATAAAGTTAAACTTATCCAGAATAACTCTTGTATCTATGATATGCGGTTCTAGAAAATAGCATTTCTACCGGAAGACAGGATTAATTGTTAAGCACTAATGTGGTAATAGATACAAAAGAGGGTCGGGGAGATCGCCCCGACCCCTGTTATTATCTAGTTTCACAAGGTAGAGTCAAAATTTGTGCCGTCTGCTGTGCGATCGAGGGTGAAAGGGGAGCAGGAAGTGGGTTTTAGGGCAGATTTAGAGATAAAATATATAATTACTTATACCTGATTGTCGGCCCTTTTCCTGAAAAGCTGATTATACCCAATCCGCTTTTAAAAAATCGGTGGTAAAAAATAGACAGGGTTGGGAGATTTCAATCCGAAAGCCGTACCCAATTCGGTGTCAATTATTGATTTTAAAAATAGTTATTATAAGACTTTCCGGCCAGAAAGAAATCTATTAAAAATTCACCGATACCTGGGCTGACATTACTCCAGAGTTAACCTTATTCTGAAAAGTGAACTTCACTGACTTGAAGTTGCTCCAGCGTTGGCTTGAGGTTGTTTAATAATTCCGTCATGGTTAAGGGCTTTGTAAAATAATGGTTAGCCCCTAGACTGTCGAGAATTTCAAGCTGTAGTGGCTCAATATAGCTACTCATGACGATAACAGGTAAGTCTTTAAAATAAGCATTCTGTCGAATCCAGGCCAGCAATTCTAACCCAGACAAATGGGGCATATTAATATCAGTGAGAATCAGGTCCGGTATCCGCAGGGAGCCTTCGCGATCGCCTGGGGTATTTTGAGTCAACGATAAGTAATCTCTGGCTTCTTTACCATCTTTAACTATTTCTATCTCTAACCCCAAATCGGAGAGTTGAAAGGCTAAATTTAAGAGGTTAGCATAAGCCGGATTGTCTTCAACTATCAATATTCGGGTGCGCTCTGTTATTAGGTTCATGAGGGGTCCCTCTCTCTATTAATTATGATGACAATCCGTTAGGGTTGGTGTCGGCTTGGCGGAAACTCCTGGCTAGAAAATCTCCCTTTTTTCGGGAACAAACAACCCAGCTTATCTCTCAACTCATTTTTATGGATAAAAAATAGGACAAAGATTTCTAAACCCTTAGCCAGATTTTAAAAAATCTCGTAAAAGTTGATAAGGTTTTACCCTACAACCCAGTTGATTTAAATAATTTTAATTAGAAAGTGACTGGAGGATAAATCTTACCTTCAAGCCAGCCTGTTCTGGAAAATAGAGAAGTTTTTTAGAAGTGAAGGCCATGTGCGGGTTATATTAAACGCATTTCCTCCCGAAAGTTATATTATTTATAATAAAACATCGCTTAAGCTGATATAGTCTATCTATAGAGATAAAATATGTTAAATCAAAAAGTAGTCTTTGCTACAACTTAGGTTAAAATGCTTAGGGGTGATAGTTTTAATAAAATTATAGGGCTCTGTTAAAAAGTGGGAATTTGTAGAAGACTAGGTGATAAAACAATGCTCTCTTATTATAGGGGCGCTTCTTTTAGGAGAAGGCGGCGAGCTTAATTTGGACGAAAGGACCAGAATTTGTCAATTTTTGAAAATTAAGGTATAATTAGATGAGAAAATAAGGAGGAAATAATAATAATAATAATAATAATAATAATAATAATAATAATAATAATAATAAGTTTTTATATTGCCCTAGATAGAGGACTAAAAGTTAAATCAAAATAACTTAAATAACTCAATTAGTAAGATAGGAGCAGGAGGAAATATTTTTAAGTTAGATGTATTTAACCAATATCTCAAAACACTTAACGAGCGGATTGAAAATCTCTATCAGCGAAGCTCTAAATCCCTTTTGGGGATGGAGTCTGGGGAGTTACTTCCCATTGCCTTTAAAGAACTGGGGACCGCTTCGGAAGAACTGGTTGTCGCTGTCGAACAACTACTAGAGCAGCAGCAACAATTGGCGGATTCTTTCCATCAACTAGAGGCAGAGCGCAGGCGCTATCAAAATATATTGGAAGAAGCACCTCATGCTTACATTTCCCTCAATAGCAGCAGCGAGATCACCTTAGTGAATCGTGCCGCTACCCGGTTGTTCAACTGCACTCAGGGTATGTTACTCAACAAACCCTTCAGCATTTTAGTTCCTCTGGAAACACGACGGGAGTTTCGGGAAGAATTCACGCGGCGACGAGAGATTGAAGAAGATCAAGAGTGGCAACTCAAGTTGTATTCCCCTCGCCGGGAGCCATTTGAGGCGACGTTGACCCTCTCGATAGAACGGGACTCCTGGGGTAATATTTTTTCCACCTACCTTTGCATTCAAGACATCAGCGATCGCAACCGAGGGCTTGCAGATGGAAAAAATACTAAGGAGGAACTATTAGGCAATCGCCCGAGGCACAGTTTTTCTAAAGGGGAAAATATTCCCTTGCAGCAGGATGCCATGTGGGTAATTTGTAAAGGCTGGGTAAAGTTGAGTACCCTCACGGAAAACAATACCGAAGTGCTAATGGGAATAGCCGGTAAGGGAATCCCTTTCTGTCGGAGTTTAACCCTGCTGCCTATTTATCAAGTGACAGCACTTTCCCAAACCGTAGAATTAACCTCTATTTCCCATGTAGAAATAGCTCACTCCTCTGACTTGTCTACATTGATTGCTAAAGGCGTGAGCCAGCGACTACAGCAGACTGAATTATTTTTATCAGTCTCCGGAAAACTGCGAGCCTACGATCGCCTCGTGAGCTTGCTTGACGTTTTAAAAACTATTTTAGGAGAACCCGTTGCTAACGGAACCCGGTTGAGTTTGCGTCTCACCCATCAGGAACTCGCCGACGCTAGCTGTACTACTCGGGTTACGATTACCCGCCTGCTGCGCAACTTACAGGACAAGAAAAAAATTAAAATAGATAACACTAATCATATTACTATTTTGGATTAGGGCGTGGAATTGGGCAGTAGAGGGCCTGCGCATTGCGCCCCTACAAATACAGCTTGACAGGGCTAGTTACTAAACCGCTACCGGCGAACGTTGTAAAACTTTAGGGCGATCGCCAATTAATTTTAGCCAATTTCTCCGGGGGGAAGGCATACCACCGATACAACCGTTCTAATTCTCGATCAAGGGAGTGGGTAGGGGGAAATTCAGGATAGGAATCCCCTAATTCTCGTAAAGCCGCAAGCAATGTGCTGGGAGCAACCCACCATTCTTGACCGAGTTGCACTAGGTTTAAGGGTTGAGTTCCCGAGTCTTGAATGCGATCGCGCAAGTGCGATCGCAACTGCACAGGTGAAAGTAAGGGAGGTAACTGATTGTAGACATACACCTGACGCGGCATTCCTTTCGCTAATAACCATTGCAGGTGGGTCCCCGAGGGCGGTAAGGTCCAGAGTAACAAGGTTTCACAGGGACGTTTAGGAAAGTTCCACTCGATTTCGCACGTTGTAGAGGCAATTTCGGGTTTACCGGCACCATAAAATAACACCCGACCCTGTAAGTGAGGGAGTAACGAGGGTAAGGGAGTCCCGGATAACCATTGGGGATCAACCGTAACCGGAGGTGCTTCGGGGATAATCGGGGTAAGCCTCGGCGTAGTTACGGGGAGCGTTGTTAAGGAAAGTAGTTGCTGTACGGCTCGTTTCTGCGGAGTTTTTAGCGACTGCCCCAGGGGTGTTTGGAGTGGAACAGACTGGCTAATAGTGCCTGAGTGGCGATCGCCTTCCTGGGAGGGGAGACGGGCGCTGATCAGTTCTAATTCCACATTTGTATTACCATTCCAGGTATTTTCCCGCAGTTTGTAGGCCACATCAATGTACCGTGGCAGGGGAAAATAATCCCCCCAGCGCCATGCAATCCCTTGAATGCGACGCGGCGCAGCAATTTCCGACAAATTAGAAGGGAAGCTGTGAGTTTGGCTTTGTAAGGTGACTTTGATATGTCCTTTGCCGACAATCCGCTGTTCTACTACTTCCACGTTAGGGGTCCAGAATACGGGAGAGGGGTTTTCAATGCCGCAGGGGTGGAGTCGGTCGATTTCCCGGTATAAGTCGAGGTCAATTTGCTCAAATTCTGCTAAGACATTAATCGCGATCGCCGGTTTGAGGTGATGAGGTTCGAGACATCCGTGGGCAAACTCACTTAAGCCTTGGCGAAACCCTTCTAAGTTTTTTGCACTTAAGCTAAATCCCCCGGCTGCACGATGTCCACCATATTTTCCTAACCAGCGATCGCAATGCTGCATCGCTTCAAACACATGAAATTCTGGAATACTGCGGGCAGATCCGCGAATATGTTCTTGGCGTTCATCTTCATAAGTGCCAATAAATACGGGAACGCCATATCGTTCTACTAAGCGAGAAGCAACAATTCCAATCGTGCCATGATGCCAATCCGGTTGTACCACCACCAACACGCGACTACTTAAGTAGTCAATGTTGCTGGTTTCAATCCAGGCAATTGCCTCCGCTTCGATGGTTTCGCACATCTGCTGGCGGTCCTGATTAAGCTGTTCGCACTGCATCGCCCGAGTTAAAGCAATTCCCGGATCATCCGTCGTCAGCAGTTCGATCGCAATCTGCGGGTCACCAATGCGCCCCACGGCATTAATTCTCGGTCCTAATCGAAAGCCGATTTCGTCCGGTTTCATTGCTGCGCCGCCCTTCGCCCCACTGCTACTGGCACCGGAAACCTGAATTAATGCTTGTACCCCCGCTAACTGAGATTCCGGTAACTGCCGCAATCCCCGTTTTACCCAGCGGCGATTGACTCCCGTTAACGGTGCCAAATCGGCGATCGTTCCTAGGGTTAATAATTCTCGTAAGGGTTTAATTAAAGGTTGCGCTTGACCTAACTTTTGTGCTAAAGAAATGGCTAAAATATAGGCAACTCCGACTCCCGCAACTCCGCGATAGGGAGAGGCTTCGCGAATCAATTTTGGGTTAAGAATGGCAGTAGCCGGGGGAAGTTCATCCGGGAGTTCGTGGTGATCCGTAATAATCGCATCCATCCCCAATTCCCGGGCGAGGGCGATGGGTTTCACCGCTGCGATGCCATTATCCACCGTTAAAATAATTTTTACCCCTTCACTGTGAAATTCGCGGACAATGCGATCGTTGATGCCATATCCTTCTGCCATCCGGCTAGGAATCGCATAATCCACGTTTGCACCTAATGCCCGTAATGCCCGCATTAACAGGGCGGTACTGGTCATGCCATCGGCATCATAGTCGCCACAAATGGCAATTTTTGACCCTGTAGCCGTCGCTTTTTCTAACAGTTCTACCGTGAGAGCAAGATCGGGGAAATCATCTAGAGGAGAAGGTAGAGTTACAGATTCAGGGTTTAAAAATGCCTCTACCTGTTCTACAGTTTCTATGCCGCGATCGATCAACGCTTGTGCCAAAATTGGTGGCAGCGCCACTGCCTCCGCAATCTGCCGTGCCAGTTCGGGTTTTTGAGGGTAAATTTGCCACCGATGATTGGGTAAGCGGATCGCGGTACTCGGAACCATAGCCTTATCCCTAGGGTTTTGGAAGTCTCTTTTACTTATCCTATCAGCCAATGGCTATTAAGTTTGAGGAATTTTTTCCCCTAACCTACGCTAAGGGAAACAGGAGTGCCTTGTTCTTCCCCGGATTTAATCCGTAAACCATAACCCGGGTTCCGGTTCTAAGCGCTGTGCAAAATCTTTTAGGGATGCGAATGCACCAGTTTCCACCTGTTGTACTGGATTTCCAGCGGTTTCCCAATTGAAGAGGAGTAAGGGTGCTAATTCTTCCCCTGGATTGCGCTG
Source organism: Cyanophyceae cyanobacterium (assembly GCA_038321985.1). Taxonomy (GTDB): domain Bacteria; phylum Cyanobacteriota; class Cyanobacteriia; order Cyanobacteriales; family Laspinemataceae; genus Laspinema. The sequence goes on from JBBQFN010000014.1 coordinate 77,393, forward strand.
TTCTTCTCCCCCTAAATAAAAGAGCAAATTGCTATCTTGGCAAATTCCCCCAGATTGTTCGACTAAACAAACTGCATTATTATTATGAACTCTTCCCGTGGCGATCGCCATTGTGGATAAACCTTGACCATTCAATGCTAGAATCTTGTTTAAACTGGAAGTAACCAATCGGCATCGATTTAATCCCGAGTCTGACGCGGTATCATTCCAGTTCAGAAAGGGTAGAGGAATAGAACCCTTGCCTGTATAAGCGAAAGTCGCTAAACCTCCTTCATATTCAACACAGCCAAATACTGTAGAAGTAACCGTTTTTGATGGGATTTCTGACCCCCAATCTTCAACTTTAGCAGTGAAAAGACTGCTGATTTTATTATCTCGAAATAAGTTAGTATCGGCGAGGATCGGTTGGGCGAGTCCTAGGGTTAAAATTCCATAATTCTGGTTATTTTCTAGAATATTTCCCTGAAAGTTAGGAGTAGCCGAGGCACTCACTACAGCCCCATTACGGTTTCCTCGAACATGATTATCGACAATCGCAGGACTCGCCATTCCTGCGATCGCCACTCCAATTCCATTGTTCATAAAATCATTACTACGAATCTCTCCCCGTCCTTGTTGAATGATAGAAATGCCATTACCTCCATTATTAACAAACCGATTTTTTTCAACAATTGGGCTGGCGGTTCCTCCAATTAAAATCCCTTCTCGGGTATTCTCCCTAAACGTATTATTCCGAACCATAGCTGTCGTAGAATCTTCAATCCAGATTCCCGTTCCATTAGGGTTAGGATTAGTTAGAGTTACCCCTAAAATTTGGCTATTACTTCCCGCAAATAGGGTATAATTTTGTCGCGCGGCAGTGCGAGTTGAAGCAATTCCGCCCCCCCGAATAATCACCCCTTCTCCCTGTTGAGTTTCATTGCCAACCAAAATCACCCCCGGGTTAAGGGTTAAGGGAAAAGTTTCTCTCGCACTATACAATCCCGGCGCTAGATAAATCACCGTTCCGGGACGTGCACCTTTTAGGGCGTAGGAGATACTGCGAAAGGGATTCTCGGGGGTTGTCCCGGCATTGGCGGCATTAGTGCCATGATTAGGGTCAACGTAATAAATGATTTGTGCAGAGGCGATTGCCTCTATGGAGGGGGTGGGAAATTCGGCCACAGGCGCAGGGTTTGTCACAGGTGTTACGGGTGTCGCGGGTGTCGGTGGTATGAGGGGTTCCGGGGTACTGCGCGCCACGGGAGAACCATTGACGCGATCAGTTTGACTGGGATACATCAGTCCATACTGGATCATCCCCACATCTACCGGATTGCGATCAAAGGATAACCGCAGACTTTGAACGCGATCGGCACTCATAAACTCGCCCATATACATTCCACAACTGTTGTTGGCATTGACTTCTGGGGTACTACAATTATTTTGAATTCCCCGTCCCCGTCCATGAATGCCGATCAGTTCCCCATTGACATTAAAGATACCGCCACCACTCATGCCGCTACGAGTGAGATTACTGTAGAGTAAGCGATAACCGCCATCGGAGGAGGGAGGGGCAATTTCAGCGATCGCCCCTTCAACTAATAGGCGATCGCGAATTTTTTCCCGCAAATCGTCCGGATTCGGCCACCCACTCACAAACACCGGAGTTCCTGCCTGGAGGGGATTAGCCGAAATTTTAGCTAAAGCATAATTGCGATCGCTACTCACTTTGAGTAATGCCAAATCCAATCCAGCGATCGATTGTCCCAATTCTCCGGAAGGGTCACCCAGAGGAATAATATCCGGACTATTTTCTGACGCATCAACGTAATACACCTGTCCATCGGGCATGGCGATCGCATGAAATCCCCCCCGTTTCCAAACCACGTGCAATGCAGTCAGTATATAATAAGTATTCCCCTCCCGCGCCACGATTACACCACTGCCGGTTTTTTCCCCTTCAATCAGAAACGCATCCCCCTGTTGGGTCAAATTGGGACTAATTAAAACCGAAACTTGCCACGCCACCGCATCCACTTCTGCCGGAGTCAATGCCAAGGTGACTGGACTAAAACTAGCAACTGCCACTGTTACAATTCCACTCAATAAGTGCCGATTAAAATACATCATTTATTCTCTTTAAAGATGGAGATAAGTGCAAAATTCTAGTCCTCCCTTTCCCAAGGCGGGAGTTAGAAATTTATGGAATTTCTTTTTGGGAACCCTGGCAAACCACAAAAAAAGCGCAGAGAGTGTTGCTGCGCCTTGAAACAGGCAAATTGCCCAAGGTGTTGAGGAAAAAAAGAAGCTATTGAAAGGAGGGCGATCGCCTGCACCGTTATTGACTTAACCCATTCACAAACCACAATCCCAATGCCGGTTGTAAATTTTGGGCAACCGATTCTAAGGGGGCGATCGCTTCTTCACCAAACTCTTGTACCGGATTTCCTTTGCCTTCCACACTAAATGCAATTAACTGCCGTAAGACTTGAGTCGGGTCACTGGCATTAAATCCACTTAATGTAAATAACATATTATCCGGCTGACAACTGTCTTGTAAATCCTTAACCAAACAAACCACTTTATCATTATTCACCCGCCCGGTAGCAAATAACATTTTATGCAATTGACCCCCATAAGCCGAAACCATTTGATTTAATTTTTGCGTGACTTCATTGCAACGATTTTCAGGTAAATCAACCTCTGAACTCTTCCAAACAATCATCGCTTGGGGAATAGAGGCATACCCTTGTTGCGCCACGGTTGCATAATTTGTACCGTAAGGTTCACAGGTAAAATAAGCTCGTTGAGTGCCATTAGGTTCTTCTGGAGTCGGTGGAATTCCTTGGGGATTGCGGGCGATTAGTTGATTTTCTCGTTCATTGCCGCGAAAGGTATTACTAGCCGCAATCTGAGGCTGAGATTCGGCGATCGCAACTAATCCATAATCCGTATTATTTTCGATAATATTCCCCTCTAATATCGGACGCGCTGATTGCGTCACCACGATCCCAATCCGATTTTGGTGAATATGGTTTCCGGCAATAACAGGTGCAGCATTATGCCCGATCGCTAAAGCAAACCCCGTATCTTGAAACACATTACGGCGAATTTCCCCTTTCGACTCCTTTGTAACCGAAATTCCATTTCCTCCATTATACATAAACTGGTTATTTTCAATCGTCGGGTGAGCCGTTCCCGACACAAAAATACCCTCGCGATTATTATTAACAAAGGTACTATTCCGAACAATTGCATTCACATTTTCTATCCAAACTCCGGTCCCGTAGGGATTAGGATTGGTGACGGTTACCCCCAGAATTTGGCTCGTATCCCCAGCTAATATTGTAATATTTTGACCCGCCCAAATTCGGCTTAAGTGTGTTTCTCCCCCGGTAATCACAACCCCTTCACCGCGTCCAGTTTCATCCCCGCGAAGAATAACCCCCGGTTTTAGTTTCAAGGGAAAAACTTCCCCAGCATGATAGCGTCCCGATGCTAATTGAATCACCGTCCCCGATTGCGCCTGTTCCAAAGCAGCAGTAATGGTTCGCAACGCATTCGCCTCACTTTGACCCGCACTCCCCGAGTCATTACCCCGCTTCGGGTCAACATAAATAATCCGTTGTTGGGCGATCGCACTCGGCTGTACCGTGGGAACATTTGCCAGGACTTTACCCCCATCTACTCTCTCTCCCTGACTCAGCAAAGTAACTGTTGCTGCACTCAGTAACGATAAGGTGATGAGAACGAGTGGATAGTTGCTGATTTTGTTCATCATAGACCAGTTTTCGTGGATTATATTGATAGTAATTAGCTAGATGAACCCTGACTCTATAAATTAGCTGCTTATCTTAAGCTCGTCTAAATAAGCAAAAAGTTTATAAAATTTCCGGATATTTTTTTTATTTACTCAAGGGATTGGGGGGGGGAGGTTGGGGAGGTTGGAAGAGTTGGGGAGGTTGGGGAGTTGGGGAGGATGACTGCATTTCCGGTCCCCTCCCCTTAGCAAGGGGAGGGTTAGGGTGGGGTTCTTCGTGAGGTGGCGGATGTCCCGTCCCGCACCCATAAGGAGGCGATCGCACCTGTATAGAGCCGGGTGCCAACCTATTTCTTCGTAACTGGCTTAAGCGGGTCACCGCCGACACCCTCTACTCATTCATTCCTCCTGACCTGCTCAAGCTCTAAAGAGGACCCCACCCTAACCCTCCCCTTGCTAAGGGGAGGGGACCGGATGTGCAGTTAAATGTAGGGTTGTCGGTTGTTTCCCCAAAAGAATAGCGGATAGGTATTAATGCTTGTCACATTAATCTCTACCCGCTATAATCTACCGATCAGATGGAGTCGGAAATGTTACTTGACTTATGACATCTCTTGAATGATGTAGTCAAAGTAGGGGGCAGTGGCACTGGCATCTTCTTGACTCAGCAGCGCTAGGGACGCTTCTTTGAGACAAACAATAGATTCCGCCATTCCTGCCATTGGAACTCCAAGGGCGTTGTACATTTCCCGAGCACCAATGAGGCCAATTTTTTCAATTGGCCCTTTGTCCCCGGCGAGTATGCCATAGGTGGCCAGACGCAGATACCAACCGAAATCCCGGAGACACTGCGATCGCTGACGTTGGCCGTAGGCATTACCCCCCGGCGAGATAAAATCGGGGCGCTTTTGCCATAGGCGCTTACTGGCTTGATCCACAATTTTCTTCTCGTTCTCAGCTAGGGTGGTAGCAATTCGCACCCGTTGCTGGCCGGTTTGAAAAAATTGTGTTAAACTGGTGAGTTCCCCGTTCGTCGGATAACGGAGTTCATCGTCGGCTTTGAGAATAACTTGACTAACTACACTCATGGTTTTACAAAACATCGGAGATCCATACTCTGTAGTTTAGCCATTGAGGGGAACACAAATAAAGAGAGGTAAATTTACAGTGAGTGCCACTAATGGGCAAAACAGGTACGCAGTCGGGGATCGGCAGGATGAAAATTGGCAACAAGGTTGCGCGATCGAAGTAGAAATTGAGGATTTAAGCGATACCGGGGATGGAGTGGGGCGCTACGATGGACGAGTGGTCTTCGTTCCGGATGCGGTTCCCGGCGATCGCCTGCTGGTACGACTGGTGCGGGTGAAGCCTCAATATGCCAGTGGCAAGCTCCTAGAGGTCCTAGAACGCTCTCCACACCGGATCCGACCCCATTGTATCGTCGCGGATAAATGCGGCGGCTGCCAGTGGCAAAGCGTCGCTTATGCCTCCCAACTCGAAGCCAAGCAAAATCTGGTTTCCCAAGCGATCGAACGGATTGGGGGAATTGCCGCCCCTGCTGTGGCCCCTATTTTGCCCTCGGCTTCCCCCTTTGGCTATCGCAACAAAGCCACCTATCCCCTGAGTCGATCGCCTTCAGGCAAAGTGCAAGCGGGATACTATGAAAAAAATAGTCACCGTCTGGTGAATATCAATCAATGTCCGGTTCAAGACACCCGGTTGAATCCTTTACTGGCTGAGGTCAAACAAGACATTCAAGACCGGGGATGGTCGATTTACAATGAAACAGAACACCGGGGAAATCTGCGTCACCTGTCGTTGCAAATTGGACGGCGCACCGGGCAGATTTTGCTCACCTTGGTCTCGGCTAATCGCAAGTTGATGGATATTGAAACTCAAGCCGAGGAATGGCTGAATCGATATCCGGACCTCGTGGGGGTCTGTCTCAATTACAACCCCAACCGAACCAATGCGATTTTAGGGGAGGAAACGCGCTGTATTGCCGGTCAACCCTATTTTTTGGATGAATTTGCCGGGGTCCAATTGCAACTGCGATCGGATACGTTTTTTCAGGTAAATCCAGAAACCGCAGAGGTGCTATTAGAGGCGATCGCCACGCGCCTAGAGTTGCAAGGCAATGAGCGATTGGTTGATGCCTATTGCGGGATTGGCACCTTTACCCTACCCCTCGCCAAACGAGTACAGCAGGCGATCGGGTTAGAAGTTAACCCCGCCGCGATCGCCCAAGCCCAAGAAAATGCTCGCCTCAATGGCTTGACAAATGTCTCCTTTCATGAAGGGCAGGTTGAAAAATTATTGCCCAAGTTAGAGAGTCTGGGATTAGCCCCGGGAGAGAAACCGGATATCGTGTTACTGGATCCGCCGAGAAAAGGTTGCGATCGCAGCGTCCTCGATACTTTAATTCAGATTGCACCCCAGCGCATTGTCTACATCAGTTGCAAACCCGCCACCCTCGCCCGGGACCTCAAAATTCTCTGTGATAGCGGGATTTATCGCCTGAGTTTCCTGCAACCGGCAGATTTCTTCCCCCAAACCTCCCACGTTGAATCCGTGGCTTTCCTGGTTGCAGAGGGATAGATTGCACCTACAGAGGACAAGTTTAAGTTGCGATCGCCCTAAGAGTAGAACTTCCCTGATAAAAATAGGGTGGTTATCTACACTGACAATAGGGCGATCGTTTTGTCAAGATTGAAGAGTAACAGGAGGCTAACCGAATGAATAACTCAATTCAATCAATTTATAACTGGTATCGCAGCACCTTACGCAACCCCAAATATCGCGTATGGATTATTCTGGGAACAGTGGCGTATTTCTTCAGCCCCATTGATATTGCTCCAGATTTCCTTCCCGTAGTCGGGCAAATTGACGATATCGCCCTGGCAACCCTATTAGTGGCCGAGTTATCCCAGATTGCCCTAGACTATTTTAAAAACCGAAAAGGTACAGTCGAAGAATCCACCAATCCCGTCAATACAGCTTCAACAGTGGGTGGTTCTACGGTAGATGTAGAAGTAAGCTAAGCTCCTTTAATCAATAATTCATCACTTGGCTAATAGCCCTCCCCAAGCCTGCTTAATAAGTAGGCTTTATTTTTTTGAGAAAAGTGGGAAGGGTACGAAGATTATAGAAGACAACCCGTTTTATGGTATTTTTACTTCGTGAAGCGAGTTGCCCCCAGGACTTTAGTCCTGCCCTCAACCCGCCTAAAAATACTAGACTGCTGGCAAAATTTCCAGCAGACCCCACCCTGACCCGATCTCGTTGCTAAGGGGGGGTGATTTTAAATCGGGCAGTCAACAACCTGTTTTCTCTTCATCCAAACTCCAGAGATAGATTTTTTGGTGTAGCCTCACCCGGCATTGGGTGTAGGGTTTTCAAACCGATGAAAACCCGACGGAGTATGAGAATAGAAGCCCGAAATTTCCATCTGGCCCTACCTGCGATAACCGCCAATTCCAACCATGAAATTTAGCGAAATTATCCAAAAACTAGGCAATCATCTTCCGCAGAGTCCTTTAGTCTCAATCGGTGAGGACCCGGAGATCACTGGAGTAGCGGCAGTAGAAAAGGCGAGCCCAGGAACTCTCAGTTATATCGAAGGGCGGAAATTTGGCGATCGCATCGAAATGACTGCTGCCACCGCTTTAATTTTGCCCATGGAGCCCGAATTGCACCAACGGGCCAGCAGTCGGGGGATTGCTTGGGTTGCCACCCCAGAACCGCGATTATTATTTGCTCATGCGATCGCCCTGTATTATCAGCCTTTTCGTCTCCCCCCAGGCATTCATCCCACCGCCTCGATTCACCCGGATGCCACCGTCGCCGAAAATGTCGCCATTGGGGCGTTTGTCTCAGTCGCCTCTGGGGTCAAAATTGCCAAGGATGTCTGCATTCATGCCCAGGTTACCCTCTATCCCGATGCGGAAATTGGCGAAGGAACAGTCTTACACGCTAACTGCACCATCCATGAACGCACCCGCATCGGCAAGCGCTGCACCATTCACTGTGGGGCCGTAATTGGGTCCGAGGGGTTTGGATTCGTTCCCTCTAGTTCCGGTTGGGTAAAAATGGAGCAATCCGGCTACACCGTTTTAGAGGATGGCGTAGAGGTGGGGTGTAATAGTAACATTGACCGTCCTGCCGTGGGAGAAACCCGAATTGGGGAAAATACAAAAATTGATAACTTAGTCCAAATCGGTCACGGGTGCAAAATTGGCAAAAATTGTGCCTTAGCCGCCCAAGTGGGTTTAGCCGGTGGGGTGCAGTTAGGAAACAACGTGATTTTAGCCGGTCAAGTGGGCGTAAACAATCAGGTGAAAGTGGGAGATGGGGTGATCGCCTCCGCCAAAACCGGCATTCACACGGATATCGCCGCCGGTGCAGTCATCTCCGGTTTTCCGGCGATTCCCAACAAAGTCTGGCTGAGAACCGTAGCACTCTCCTATCGCCTCCCAGAAATTTATCAATCTCTCAAGCAACTTCAGCGTTTATTGGGTCCTAACTCAAAATAGGGTTTGGATTCAGGGGAAAAAAGGGGAGTTGGCCAAGCCGGAGTGGGTTTCGGGGAAACGGGAGTGATTACGAAACCGGGACTTCAGCAATTTTCAAAAGGGTCTATTTAGGGGAACTGGAGTTAAAAATTGACCCGTCTAATTTTTTTATAAAAAATTATGCTCAAAAACTACAGGTTTGGGGATATATTTTTACTAGGCCAAATTGAATGATGCGGCTCAATTTTCAGTTTTTAGATCGCGAAGGATAATCATTGAAAGCAATGAGTGAAATTGCTACAACCCCCCTTAAAGGAAAAGCGCTGCTTCAAAAAGTAAAAGAACTCTCGCACTTACCCCGCAGAGAAACCGCCAAGCGCTGTGGATACTACAATCAATCAAAAAATGGAGAGTTTCGGGTAAACCTCACGGACTTTTACGATGCCGTGTTGGAAGCTCGCGGGATTCCCCTCAGCCCAGAGGGGACAAAAGATGGTCGCGGTCGAGAGGCAACTTATCGGGTCAGCGTCCACAAAAACGGACAAATTGTCATTGGTTCAACTTATACCCAATCCATGGGATTAAAGCCCGGTGATGAATTTGAAATTAAACTGGGTTACAAGCACATCCACCTGATTCAGGTCGATAGCACTAAAAATGAGTTCCTCAACGAAGACGATGAGGACTTCGAGGAAGACGAAGAAGATTAGAAGACTCCAAAACAACCCCTTGTTTTAGCCCGGTTTTCTAAACTTTCCCTATCAATTAAACCTCTTGCATCATTCTCTCAAGCCGATGGGCATTTTTAAGGGGGGTCGCTCCCTAATGAGACAAGAGGTCTATTATCTATTCAGCCAGTCCCCCTCCTTCCCGGCTCAGGTTAGCCTCAAGGAGAGCGACTGGTTTCTTTATTTTTAACCCTTTGTTTCCCCAGAGAAAGCTGCAAAATCAACGGGTCTGTGCCGCTAAATCGTCCGGGTTAGGGCTTTGGGGTTTAGTCCTGGGTGGCATAGCCGAGTGCGGCTGTTCCGGGGTCGGTTCCGCAGAAGGACCTGGGGGGAGGTGCGACTGTAAAGACGGGTCGCTGACGGTATGAGACAGGGGCGCTAACGCCATTGCAAACCGAGCGTGTTCTTCGAGTTGTTCGGTAGAAGAGAGGAGATCCCCCAGAATGATTAAAATATTGCGAATGCTCTCGAATAAAGCCGGATCGCCGGTTAATTCTTCCAAATCTGAGGTAATTTTTTGGGCATTTTGGAACGTGGCGCGGGCAGAATCTAGGGTTTGTTGCAGTAATAGCAGATTGGTGGGGTCGAGGGCGGTATCGGTGAATTGGGCCAGGTTGGCAGAGGCAGTGGCAGCATTAGCAGCAAGTTGATTGGCCGTAACGGAGAGGGTATCGAGGTTCGCTAAGAGTGCAGAATCCTCGAATTGATTAAGCTGTCGTTGAACCCCAGCGACGAGGGGGGAAATCTGCGCGGCGCTGACTCGCAGTTGTTCGCTGGTGGTGTTGATGTTATTGAGGGTAGTGACGAGGGTACCGCGATTCGTCGAGACGAGTTCATTGACACTGGCAATCAGAGTGCGCAGATCCGTTGCGGTGAGGTTGAGTTCGCCGGCGGTGCCGCCGAGTCCTTCTACGGTGCCACCGACGCGATCAAGGGTTAGACTGATGCTTTCGGCACTACTCCCGAAGGTCCCGGCAACTGTGCGATATTCCTCAGCGGCGGCCCCAATTTGATTCACCGTTCGTTGCAGGTCCCCAGCGATCGCCCCGTAGCGATTGGAGATGGCGGTAATTTGAGTGGTGGCGGTGCGGACATCCCCGGAGAGCGCCCCATATTGATTGGCAGTCCTCCCGATTTGATTGGTGGCGGCCCGGATATCCCCGGCGATCGCTCCATATTGATTGACTGTCGCCCCCAGTTGGCGAGAGATTGCCCCAACCTGATCGGCAGTGTTCCCAATTTGCCCTGCCGCAGTATTCAAAGACGAAGCCGATTGAAGGGCGGCTGTGGAAAAAATACCTAACTCTCGTTCCACTGATTGCGTCAACACACTGATTTCTCGGCTCAATTGAGTAATCTCAGCCGTAGCAACGGTGGAGTTTTTCACCAACGCATTCAGATTGGCAAAAAACGCCGGATCGGAAAATAAATTCGTAAACCGCATCGAACCGCGAATCAGTTCGTCAAAATTTACCCCAATCTGACCCTCCAGACGCTCCCGATTGCACAAAATTAACTCGGTATTGCAGTCGGCGGCTAGGGGGTCAGTAGTTTTAATAATCTGGGGGGGTAAATTCTGGAGGGGGTTGATATCCACCCAAGTTTCCCCAATCAGTCCCCCCTGATTGGCCTCGATCAACACTGCATTCGGAATCACCAGGTTCGCCGGAGCCACCACCAGTTCCACATCCACCCCATTCGTTCCCGGCAAAATATTGGCAATCCGGCCCACACTGACACCGCGATAGCGCACCGGTGCACCGACTTGCATCCCCGCAACGTTAGGGAATGAGACCACCAGGGTGTAGCTTTCCTTACCCAGTCCGACCCCTCGCAGCCATAAAATTATCGCCCCAAACAGTCCCAAACCAGCTAATAGTAATAAACCAATCGATCCTTCTCTGAGCTTTCGTGACGAACCCATGCGTTCTCCTTCTGCGATAGTTGCTCTTATGACGTTGTTGCTATGGTTTGGTCTCCCACCTGTGCGCTACCACCGGGGCGCTGATGCCACAGTACAGTAAACACTCATCCCCCAATGCTGCCTTGCGATCGCCAACGGATCAACCCGCTAACTGAATCGGTCCGATAATGCTCCCACTGAAAAATTGTCGGATTAAAGGGTTGTCCGTGGTGTCAACTAGGTCAATACCACCTTGCCACTGCACTTTGCCATCAAATAAAAACACGAGGCGGTCAGAGGTCCGGCGAATGGTGCTATCTTGGTGCGTGACCATCACATAAGTGCTACAGCCGCCTCGGGCCGCCTGCAAATCTCGGATTAAATCTTCAATCACCGTTGAGGCGATCGGATCTAAGCCTGCCGTCGGCTCATCATAGAGCAACACTTCGGGACTGGCGGTGGGGTCCTCTGGATTGGCCATAATCGCCCGGGCAAAACTCACCCGCTTTCGCATTCCTCCAGACAGTTCTGCCGGGTATTTATTGCCGATTCCTGGCAACCCTACCATTTCTAACTTCTCTGTGACCAATTGTCGAATTTGTTTGCGGGATAATTTCGAGTGCTCGTATAGGAAAAATCCCACATTTTCATCCACATTTAACGAATCAAACAGGGCCGCATTTTGAAACACCATCCCAATTCCAATGGGATCGGACAAATCATCCGTCCAGCGATCGCGGCGAATTCCTTGCACATAAACTTCCCCCGCATCAGGCTCCATCAATCCAGCAATAATCCGCAAGATTGTCGATTTCCCTGTCCCAGAGGGTCCAATGATTGAGAGTGCCTCGTTGCGGTAAATGCATAAATCCACTTCGTTTAAAATTACATTCCGGCCAAAGGACTTAGACACTCCCTTAAGTTCAATCAACGGCTCACTCATCTGCTCAACTTCAGTAACGCTCTGCGGACTGGTCGCTAAAGGTTAAGTATAGTAGTCCAGCAACCCGTCTGGGTGAAAGCCTAGGCCAGCTTATAGCCCCAGGAATTGTACCCTCGAATGAAGGCTCCCACGAGAGGATTGTCCAGCTACATGGCCTTCTTCTTTAGATTCTAGTCTGGACTTCCCCCCGGGAAGAACCCGACCCCTTGGGCTTCCATCCCCCTAGATTTTGGCAATTCCGGCCCTGCACTCTCGCCATTCCTGCGCAATCCAGATATCCTGGTAAGCATATTCTCTTATCCCTAGGGCCAGATAACATCTAGTCCATAAGAGGTTATGGCTCGATTGAGTTCGGAACACAGCTGTAATGATTACAATCAAAGCCGTCAAGGTTTAAATTTCTCCGACTCTCTTTTAATCCCCATTCCTAAAATTAATCATGTCAATTGGTTTACTCAAACAAGCTTTCCATTCCCTCAAACCGGAGCCCCTCTCTTGGCGCGGGATTCGATTTAACCATTGGTTTAAATGGTTAGCCCCTGGATTGTTCGTGAAACGCTGGCTGCTGTTAAGCGCCCTTGGGGTCTTATTAACTCTGCTCGGTTTGGCAATTTGGATCAAACTGACTCCGATTTTTTTTGCGATGCAGTTGATTGAGAAAGCTCTAACTCAACTAACCACTGTGGTTCCCAGTTATATCAGCGGCCCCTTTGTGCTGCTGTTTGGGATTTTCTTTATTCTGTGGGGTCAAACCCGCACCCTTAGCTCGATTACAGAGGTATTAAGACCCGGTGCGGAGGACGAGTTGATTGATGTTCTGCTCCATCACCGTAAGTTAAATCGGGGAGCAAAAATTGTCGTAGTTGGGGGTGGCACCGGTCTTTCTACCCTACTGCGGGGACTCAAGACTTACAGCGCTAACATTACTGCCATTGTCACGGTGGCGGATGATGGGGGTTCTTCGGGACGGCTACGCCGGGAAAACGGAGTGTTGCCACCGGGAGATATCCGCAACTGTTTAGCGGCGTTGGCGGATGAGGAAAAGTTATTAACTGAACTATTTCAATACCGTTTTAAGGCCGGAAATGGTCTGACGGGTCACAGTTTTGGGAATCTGTTTCTGACGGCGATGAGTGATATTAGTGGGGATTTGGAGCGGGCGATCGCCACGAGTTCCAAGGTTCTGGCTGTCCGGGGTCAAGTTTTACCCTCTACTCTATGTGATGTTACCCTCTGGGCGGAGTTAGCCGATGGTCGTCGCATTGAGGGAGAATCTAGTATTACCGAAGCCCATGGCAAAATTATTAAAATTGGCTGTACTCCGGCTAATCCACCCCCGCTCCCCAAAGCTCTCCAGGCAATTCGAGAGGCAGATTTCATTATTTTAGGTCCCGGAAGTCTCTATACCAGCGTAATTCCTAATTTATTAGTGCCAGAAATTGCTGAGGAAATTGCTAAACGCAACGTTCCCAAAATTTATGTTTGTAATATCATGACTCAACCGGGAGAGACCGATGGCTACACGGTGGCTGACCACATTAAAGCGATTGACTTCGCTTCTGGATTAAAGCTGTTTACTTCGGTTTTGGTACAACAGCAAGTGCCTTCGGCTCAATCCCTGATTCGTTACTCTCAAGACAACTCTCATCCGGTATTTGTCGATCGCTCTACGATTAGCGAACTCGGTCGCAGCCTGGTCTTTGCTAATGTGATGCAAGAGGATTCGGAAACGGGTTACGTCCGTCACGATCATCAACTCCTGGCTCAGGTGTTAATCCGTTGGTATGCTCACGTTCATATTAAAAATAGTGCCGGTCGCCTCTCTGCTGCCGCTCGATAGGCCCAGTCCCCATCTTTCTACTTCGTTGCTCTCTCTCCTGTTCTGACTCCTCACACGCATTTTCTGTTGGTACTCTACTGCTATTATTGCTCCTGATAAATTTCTAAGTTTTCTGGCCCGCATTCCCCAAAATTACGCGGTGGAAACGCTCCTATATTCTATCTATCAAGGCTAACTCCTTATTTCCCAAATTGTCATTTTTATCCGCTCTCCCCTTATAATTTTTAAGGCTTTAACCCCCATAGGTTCCTAATTCTTTCCCTCGTTCTTTCGTTTATTCCTTCATGAGTCAATCAATGGTTAAGTTATTACTGCCCGATGCAGAGGCCACAAAATCTTTGGGTTTCACCCTGGGACAACGCTGCTTTCCGGGTACTATAATTTTGCTCGAAGGAGACTTAGGGGCGGGTAAAACCACCCTGGTGCAAGGGATGGGGTCCGGATTGGGTATCAGCGACTCTATCGTAAGTCCGACGTTTACCTTAATCTTGGAATATCTGGAAGGGCGCATCCCCCTTTATCATTTGGACCTGTATCGTTTGGACCCGAAGGAAGTCTCAGGGCTGAATCTGGAGAGTTACTGGGAGGGCATGGAAACGGAACCGGGCATTGTGGCGATCGAATGGGCGGAACGCTTATCCTACAAGCCTCGTGATTATTTACGCCTCTGTCTGACTCATCAGAATCAGGGTCGTCAAGTTGAATTAATCCCGGTCGGGGACTTTAATTTGAATGCACTGGTCCCATTCCCGATGGAGACCGGCCCCTAACCCTATTAAATCCTAATTTAAAGAAGGGTTAGGGGGTAACTAGGGGAGGGATTAACCTTCAAAAGATAAGGCTTTGCCGCGAATCTCGGTATTGAGTTTTCCGTGACTGTAAACGATTTGACCGCCAACAATGGTTACAACGGGCCAGCCGGTGAGGTTCCAGCCCTCGAAGGAACTCCAGCCACATTTGCTGAGCACTTCTTCTCGTAAGACGGGACGATAGCGATTTAAGTCCACGAGGACTAAATCAGCATCATAACCCGGGGCGATCGCCCCTTTGTTGGGAATTCCATACCCTTTGGCAACGGCAGTGGACATCCAGTTGGCGACTTGGGGGACTGTACAGCGTCCCTGCATGGCTTGGGTCAGCATCAGGGGAAGGGAGGTTTCCACTCCGGGCATTCCCGAGGGGCTGTTGGGATACGGTTGGGCTTTTTCTTCTAAAGTATGGGGTGCATGGTCCGTGGCAATAAAATCAATCACCCCATCAAGGAGTGCTTGCCAAAGAATTTCGTTATCCTGGGGCGATCGCAAGGGGGGATTCATTTGGGCGAGGGTGCCAATGGTTTCGTAGGCACTGGTATTGAGTAAGAGGTGTTGGGGCGTTACTTCGGCGGTGACCCAACTCGGCTTATCCTCGCGCAAGAGTAAGGCTTCATCCCCCGTGGACAGATGTAAAATATGCAGGCGGCGCTGATATTTTTTAGACAGGCGTAATGCTCGTTTCGTAGCGATGAGGGCCGCTTGATTATCCTGGATTTGAGAATGGACTGCCGGATCCGTGCGATCGCTAAACTGTTGACGGCGTTCGGCAAGACGGGCGCGATCTTCGGCGTGTACGGCGATTAGGCGATCGCCTTTGCTAAAAATCGCCTCTAGTGCCGACTCATCATCCACCAACAACGGACCCTTCATCGACCCCATAAAAATTTTAATCCCACAGGCGGGATGAGCTTCCACCAAATCCGGTAAATGCTCGGCCGTTGCCCCAATAAAAAAGCCATAATTAACTAAGGACGAACGAGCGGCCCGATTCAACTTATCATCCAGAGTGGCCTGGGTAGTCGTCAGAGGGCGTGTATTGGGCATCTCTAAGAAGGAAGTCACCCCTCCCCTGGCACAAGCGCAACTCGCGGTAAACAGGTCTTCCTTATATTCGAGTCCCGGTTCCCGAAAATGAACTTGGGGGTCAATTACCCCGGGCAACAAAGTCAATCCCGAGGCGTCAATCACCTCCAGATCCTCGGGAGTATCGGGATTATCGGCCAAAACCTGAATATCCGGTGCGATCTGGCGGATTTTCCCCCCGTGGATGAGTACATCACCCCGTAAAAATTCCCCCTCTGGCTGTAAAATCCGCGCTTGTCGGATTAATAAATGGTCTTTCATGGTCAAGTTCCTCGTTATGTTGTTGAACCCTGGTTCGGTCAAGTAAAGGATATCCCCTTCAGAAATTTTATGGGGGGAGTCCGTTCGTTCCCCTAGTTGCCAAAATCAGACCGACATTTTACACTGGTAAGTAGTGGGCATTGATACAGTAAACGGTGGATGTTGGGGCGTTATTCTCTCTCTTCCCGGATCGAGGGGCTAGATCTTCGTACTCCCAGCTTAACTGGGATTTTCAGGTTAATTTTTTAGACCTGACTTAGACAGGAGTGATGGACGAAGAAAGAGGGGAAAAGCCGAAACATTTCAATCCCAGTTAGATAAACATCAATCTATGACACTTCTGAGTCAATCCTTAAGTAACCCAACTAATCTGTTGGTTAGAAATAGACAGAAGATTGGGTTTATAATTGATAGTTAAAGGTTCACTGGAGTAGACCCCGTTTAAAATTGGCTCTACTTCTACAGGGAGATGAAATTTCCCGCCCACCCCAATATTGTGTTAAAAACCAGCAGCACTATTAGGTCAAAAGTTCAAACATGACTCGTGCAAAAGAAACCGTGTCCGATACAAATTCTCAGCCAATTCCCCCTAGTCAGCCTGAACAGAGTCCAGAAAATCCTTGGGTAGAAGCAGTTAAAACCATTGGATTGAGTGCGATTTTAGCAATAGGGATTCGTCACTTTGTGGCTGAGGCACGCTACATTCCATCTGGTTCGATGCTACCGACCTTAGAAGTTAACGATCGCCTGATTATAGATAAGTTAAGCTATCGCTTCACGAGTCCAGAACGAGGGGATATCGTCGTGTTTTCTCCGACGGAAAAGCTCCAAAAAGAAAATTTTAAAGATGCCTTTATCAAGCGGGTGATTGGTCTGCCGGGGGAAACAGTTGAAGTCAAAGGAGAACGGGTTTACATTAATAATATCCCCATCCAAGAGCGATATATTGAGGAAGACCCCCATTACCAGTATGGGCCAGTGACGGTTCCGGATGATGAATATTTGGTGCTTGGGGATAATCGAAATAATAGCTACGATAGTCACTACTGGGGTTTTGTCCCGAAGGACAAAATTATTGGTCGTGCGGTGATTAGGTTCTGGCCCCCAAACCGGATGGGAGAATTAAATCCACAGCCGGTTTATATCCAAGAGTCTGAAAGCGAGTAGTGGGGAGGGGGATTCCGGCTGTTGCCATCGTGACGCAGCGATCGCCGGATTAAAACAGCCTCTCTAAACTGCGGCAGTTTGTAGGAAGACCGGGTATTTTTCTGGTTTTACCGCTTTTGAAATTCTCGGCTATCAAACATTACCCATTGTTAATTTTTAAAATCTCTAGTCCAGGGTAGCGATCTCAGTCTCGGCGATCGCTACCTTTTGGTTTATGATTATTGCACAAATGTTCAATCGCGATCGCCCCAATAGTGGCTAACGCATCTGCAAACTAATTCTACTGTTTAGGCGTCGGTGTTGACCGGCGATATGCCTCGATCGTGCCAAATCAACCCCATTCCGACCTAGTGAAGCCCGTATTTTTTGAAGGCAGTTATCGAGATCTGCGCGTAGAATCGACCCTGGGAGAATTACCCCTGTTTGATTTTCAGGTAGATATAACCCGCCGCTGCTGTGATGTCGTTCGCACTTTTGAACAATATCCCCTTCTGACTGGGGTGATTTTGCGAGATGCGGGAGAATTTGTGGGCATGATTTCTCGACAGCGACTGTTAGAATATCTGATCCGTCCGCGCGCTAGTGAGTTGTTTTTAAATGCTCCCTTGCAAATGCTTTACAGCTACGCACGGACCCAAATTATGCTATTAGCTTCCCAAACGACTATTGTCCAAGCGGCGCGGCAGGCATTACGCCGATCGCCGGAATTATTAGGCGAACCTCTCGTCGTCCAAACCAGTTCGGATCAGTATCTGTTACTAAATATTCATGAGTTGAATTTAGCCTATTGGCAAATTAGGGGCATTGAAACTCAATTGCGTTTTGAACACATTCAAGCGCAACTGGTGCAAACGGACAAAATGGCAAGTTTGGGACGGTTGGTAGATGGGGTGGCCCATGAAATTCTCGACCCGGTAGGATTTATTTGGGGAAATTTAACCTACGTTGCCAGCTATTCTGAGGAGTTAATGGAGTTGGTGGCAGCCTATCAAAAATATTTACCTCAGTCTGTGCCCGAAATTGAGGATCTCCAGGAAGAGATTGAATATGATTTTTTAAAAGAAGATTTGCCTCGGGCGATCGCCAGTCTCAAAAACGGGGCCGATCGATTAAAACAGTTAGCCACCAGCTTGCAGAATTTTTGTCACATTGATGAAGTCTATCCCAAGCCTGCTGATATTCATGCTTGTATTGATAGTGTTTTGTTGCTTTTAAAAAGCCGAATTAGTGGCGAAATCGAAATTATTAGAAATTATGGTCATTTACCCCCAATCTCCTGTTATGCTTCTCAATTAAATCAAGTTTTTATTAACATTTTAAGTAAAACTATTGATGGTTTAATTCATGAAGCCGTTCATCAAAAATTTTCGTTGGAGTTCAGCGAAGCGGGATTTAGAGCTAAACCTCAACCTTTTCCTACAAAATCTCGCATTTTAATTTCCACTGAATTAATATCTCGACCGGCCCCAACATCAAATCAGCCGGATTCCCGATGGGTTTCTATTAAAATTTCTGATAATGGTTTGGGGATTCCTCAAGCTAAAATTGATGAAATTTTAGCCTCGTTTGGACAGTCGAAACTGGTTGAAAAAGAAACTAGCTTTGCAGTGAGTTATTGGATTGTAACCGCCAAACATGGGGGAGAACTTTATCTGCGATCGCGCACGATTAGTTCGGAAGATTTACCTCCAGAGATTGGAACCGAGTTTGAAATTATCTTACCCGGAATTTAACATTACCGTTCGATTCATTATTCCTCGGTAAGGGTTAGCCGGACTGGGTTTTTTCCTAAAGTGCGGGGAGTAGAAATGACAGGTTACGGCTGCTTAATTCACCTCTCCATAATTCCCACTAGCTAATATCCTCCCTCTTGACACCGGAAAATATAGTTCTATGTGAGAGGAGGAGACATTGAAGAGGAGACATTTTTAGAGAACCCTTAATTTTTGTGACAGCGTAAGCTTTATAATTGATGAAATAGAAAGGTCACTATAAAAGCAACGTATCCAAGATTAGTTTAGTGTAGAAAATTTTAGGGGAGGCAGTGACATCATGAATGGCAAACCCCAAATAGTTCAACAGGAATCCTGGGAAGAAAGGATGGATGGATCAAATCAAGGGCAGAAACTAGATATTCAACCCAGCCGATCGCCTGAAACGGCTGGCCCTGCTTGCTTTTTAACCGACGGGAGAGTACAAGCCTGGGGCGATCGCGACCAGTGGCAGTGGCTGAAACCCTTAATCGAAACCATTCCTGAAAGCATCATCCTCAAAGATGAGCGGGGCTGCTGGTTACTTGCCAACGCCGCCGTATTGAAGCTATTTCAGTTAACCGGAGTTGAATATAGGGGTAAAACTAACCGCCAGTTGAGTCGAGAGAATCCCGGCGCTCAAGAAATCTTGAACGCCGATGCCGAATCTGATGAAACCGCTTGGGAACTCTCTACCCCGATTTATAACTGCGTAGAATTTCAAACCCTTTCCGGGGGCCTCCAGGCTGTTGAGATCAAAAAAACGCCGCTTTTTAACAGCGATGGGACCAGGCAAGGGACCATTGCCGTAGTCTGGGACCTGGAGACGGTGGCCCATCGTCTCCAGGTTGAAGCGTCCTCCCGAGGAAACCCGAGCAAAAATCGGGACTTAATCGAGACGATCCCCGATGTAATGCTTTATTTAAAAGCAGACGGCACGATTTTGGACTGCAAAAATGTCTCGGAACAGAACTCCGCCATTTCGCCCAATTTTGAAACGGGGTTTTCTATCTATGAAGTGTGGCCCTTATCTATCGCTACGGAAGCGATGCAATATATTCGGCAAGCCCTGGAAACAGGGGCAGTACAAACTTGGGAATATCAGTTAACAATTAATGGGAACTCTTACACTCGGGAAGCGCGGATTATGGCCTGTGCCCAAGAGCGGGTGGTGGCAATTTTGAGAGATATCACGGAGCGAAAACAGGCGGAAGCAGCCCTAGAGTATGTAGCTCAAGCGGTGGAAAGCGCCAGTGATGCGATCGCCATCTCTGATGCCAACGGCAATCATATTTACCACAATTTGGCCTTTTCGACCCTGTTTGAGTACGGCAGTGTTGAAGAGTTGAAGGCAGCAGGGGGTCCGGCAGTCCTCTATACCAACTCAGCCGTAGCACAGGAAATCTTTGAGGCGATCGCCCCGGGCCAATCTTGGATTGGCTCTGTAGAACAGCGCACCCGTAGCGGTAAAATCGTTCAGGTTTTACTGCGAGCCGATGCCATTAAAGACCCCACAGGTAAAATTATCGGACGGATTGGGATTAGCACCAATCTGACGGAACAAAAACAGGTTGAGGCGGCACTGCAACAATCCAGACAAAAATTGTCTCTGCACCTAGAACAAACCCCTTTAGCCGTAGTGGAATTCAACCTCCACGGAGAAATTGTGGAATGGAATCCGGCTGCCGAAGCAATTTTTGGGTATAGCAAAACTGAAATTCTGGGACAGGGGATAGCACTACTATTTCCGGCAACGGACGAAGCAGATGTGGGTCAACGGTGGCAGGACCTTTTAGCTCAAAAGGGTGGTGCTTGCTCAATTTGCGAAAATGTAACGAAAGATGGCGGTACAACAATTTGCGAGTGGTACACTACGCCCTTGATTGATCGCGAGGGGGAGATAGTCGGCGTGGCTTCTCTGGCGCAAGATATCACCGAACGGGTGCGGGCAGAGGAAGCAATTCACCACCAGTCCCAGCGGGAACGACTGGTCAGGGGGACCCAAGCCCGGATTCGCCAATCTTTGAATTTAGAAGAAATTTTGAATACGGCAGTCTCGGAAGTGAGACAATTTCTGGACTGCGATCGGGTGGTGGTCTATCAAATTTGGCCGGACCAGTCTGGGAGTGTGGTCACAGAATCCGTGGTTCCTCCCTGGCCAACGATGCTGGGAGAAAGTTTTGGGGAAGAAATTTTCCCCCCGAGTTGTTATGATCGCTACACTCATGGCAAGGTGAAGGCGATCAATGATCTCAAGGCAGAAAATTCTCCCGAGTGTTTGATTGAATTTTTGCAATTGTATGGGGTGAATGGAAAAATGATTGCGCCGTTGTTACATGAAAACCGCCTGTGGGGTTTGCTGGTGGCGCATCAATGTAATGGGATTCATAAGTGGCAACCTTTTGAAATTAGTGTATTTGAGCAGTTGTCCGCTCAACTGGCGATCGCCATTCAACAATCGACCCTATTTAAACAGTTGGAAGCGGCTAATGAAGAATTACAGCGTCTGGCTTCCTTGGATGGATTGACTCACGTCGCCAATCGTCGCGCTTTTGATCAGGGTCTCAATCGGGAATGGCGGCGAACGATTCGCGAGCATTCAATGATGTCTCTAATTTTGTGTGATATTGATTTTTTTAAGTTATATAATGATACTTACGGTCATCAAGCTGGGGATACTTGTTTGAAAAAAGTTGCCTTGGCGATCGCCACTGCGGTGAAGCGACCCGCTGATTTAGTGGCTCGGTATGGGGGAGAGGAATTTGCCGTTGTGCTTCCCAATACCCATGCACAAGGAGCAATGCAAGTGGCGCAGACTATCCGAAATCAGGTCAAAGCGTTGCTGATTCCTCATTCTCAATCCCCTCTGGGTTATATTTCGATTAGTCTGGGGGTTGCAGTTACTTTACCCCGGCCTCAAGACTCGGTGGAGAAGTTGCTGATGAGTGCGGACCGTGCATTGTACGAGGCTAAATCTCAAGGCCGCGATCGCGCGGTGCTAAAAAAATATTCGGCCTCCACTTAAAGGGTTGCTAGCTCTCAGATTGAATTGAAATAGCTTATATGGGCGGGATTAAAACAGGAGGAAACCCTCAATTATAAGCCCGGTAAAACGGTGATATAGTATGCTTATTATCTGCATCTTAATCCCTTGGTAACTGCCAAGGGAGCAGGGTAATTCCAGGACAAGTCTGATTAGACATAGAATAAGCCAGTGAGGAAACCGGAATGAGTCGCGGAATTTATATCGTTGCAAATGATAAAGTCACTGAACAAGCGATCGCCCTGCTTAACAGTATCCGATTTTACGATCCAGATGTGCCTGTAGTGATGATTCCCTATGACGAAACCTATCAACAGGTGGCTCACCTTTTAGGAGATAAGTTTGGCCTCACAGTTTATGAAGATTTAGATTTTATTAAACGATTATCCCAAAAACTCCAAGATATTTTTGGTAGCCAGTTTTTTGCCCGACCCAATCAATTTAGAAAACAAGCCTGTTGGTTCGGACCTTTCGACGAATTCTTATATATTGATACTGATATTGTCGTTTTTGAAAAAATTATTGATAATTTAAATTATCTGCAAGACCAAGATTTTATTTGTTGCGATTATCAATATGCGGGGGGAATTACCAATGTATTTACACCAAAAGTTATTGAAAATCAAGTCTTCACCCCAGAAGAGCTAAAAAGTATTTTTAATGGCGGATTTTGGGCATCAAAAAAAGGATTACTTTCTGAGCAGGATTTATACGATACCTTTGCCGAATGTGCCGCCCATCCTGAATATTTCGATTTTTCGCAAAAGACCTCAGACCAGCCGATTATCAACTACATGATTTTAAAACGCGTTAAGCGCCGGTTTAACATCGTCCACCGACCCGAAATGGCAGCAGGAAACTGGGCGGGAACGAAAAAGTTTCAACCGATCGAGGGATATAAACTCTTCGATCCCGATAACCGCCAACCTCTGCAATATTTGCACTGGGCCGGAATTCGCATTCAACCGGGATGTCCCTACTGGAAAATTTGGGAACATTATCGTTACTTAAATGAACCCAAACCCAGCTTTTCGGAACCCAAAGCTGAGAAAAAAAGTTTTTTGAATTCTCTAGGCGATCGCCTCAGAAAAATTAAAGCAAAACTAGGAGTTTGAAAAACCCCCACTTTTTAAAACAGAAGAGGTTTTAATTAACCTGATTAACCTCAAAAAAAGAAAAGGAAAAAGCAACCTGCTTTTCCCCTTTTAGTCCGGTTATAACCAAAATACCGGCTGATGATTGAACGGGAATTTATTCCCAGGAATCTAGGTCTAAAGCTTTGGAACCGCCTCGTTGGAGTTGCATCAAGAGATTACCCAACTGTGACCAAACGAGCCAAGCCGTCAAAAGGGTTAAGGGTAAAGCAAAAACGTAGGAAATAAACACATTAAATCCGAAAACCTGCAACCCAGAAGCGAGAAAGACACAAATACCCATAGCCATTCCCAAAAAGGGCAGTTGTAATTCCATACCTCTAGCTTGAGAGAGGCTGCGGGTTGAGCGATTCCGAGACCAGGCTTGCACCAATTGGGTGAGGGTGGCATAGAAAGCTGTTCCCGAGGCGATCGCAGCGATAAAAGCAGCGGTTAACAGGAAATAAGGTGGCTCTGGATAGGGAAAGTTAGGCACGAATCTCTCCTACAAGACTGTCTACTCAGAAGGGTCAACTATCAACGGTAAAGGGGAAAGGCTCATGTGTAAAGAGGAAAGCGCCCCGGGAGAATCAAAAATTCCGATTCTTCCTAGGCGCGATCGCATGGATGTTATTGTTTATCCTGGATTCTGCCAGCTTTCGTGGGGATTTACCCGGGTTACTTTTCGTCGAAGAAGGGGATTCCCGTTGGCATGGAGGGTAGCAAAGCCGCAGCGCCTTCCCGAGAGAAATCGGCCAAAGCCCCCCAAGCGGCATCTAATAGCCGAGTGGGTTGGATATCTTCCTTGATCAAGTTCCACAGGCGGCGGACTTCTTCAGTATGGAGTTTGTCATCTTCTACTAACGCCAGTAAGATTTGACGACGCAGAAATTCTCCTTCTTCTGATAAGAGATAGCGCAGACCTAACTCCGCAGTGGGGATAATATCAAAATTGTTATCGGAACGGGCGATCGCAATTAAGTTTTCCAGGCGATTCCACTGGAATTTACCATCCTTAAATAACACATCAATCAATCGCCGTCGCAACTGGGGAGATTCTCCTGCCAGTAATCGCCGCGCGATATAAGGATAGGCCACATCTACGATTTTGAAATCAGGATCCATCGTCAGGGCCAACCCTTCCTGAGTCACGAGGGAGCGAATAATCAGGGCAAACTTAGCCGGGACCCGGAAGGGATACTCATACATCAACTCCGAGAAGCGATCGGTAATGGTCTTAAAGTTGAAATCCCGCACACTTTGGCCTAGGATATCTCCTAAGACTGCTTCTATAGCCGGGACAATCGGCCAGATATCCGTATCGGGGGTTAAAAATCCTAGCTTGACAAATTGTTCGGCTAATTCTACATAGTCTTTATTAATCAGATGGACGATCGCCTCAACAAGGTTTTCTTTGGTTATTTCGTCCAACTGATCCATCATGCCAAAATCAATGTAGGCCATGCGACCATCAGCTAAACCAAATAAATTCCCTGGATGCGGGTCGGCATGGAAAAAGCCAAACTCCAAAAGCTGCTGCAACCCACTGGTGACACCTATTTCGATTAAAGCATTGGTGTCAATTCCTGCCGCTTGCATGGTTTGAATGTCGTTGAGCTTGTACCCCTCAATCCACTCCAGAGTTAGGACGTTATTGCTGCTGTAGCGCCAGAAAATGCTGGGAACTTTGACTTGGGGATTCGCGCTGAAGTTGGTTGCAAATTTTTCGGCATTGCGTCCCTCATTCAGATAATCGACTTCTTCAAAGAGTTTAGTCCCAAATTCATCCACAATCAACCCGAGGTCATGGCCTAAATTCAACGGCAGCCAAGGTCCAACGGCCTTGGCCCCCCAGCGCATTAGGAATAGGTCCAAGGTAAGGACGGGTTTAAGGTTGGGGCGCTGTACTTTTACCGCCACTTTTTCGCCACTGTGCAGATAGGCTTGATACACTTGGCCCAAACTGGCTGCGGCAACGGGTTGGGGGGTAATTTGAGCAAAAAGTTCTTCGACGCTTTTTTCGAGTTCTCGCTCGATGATGCGGTAGGCGACTGCACTATCAAAGGAAGGGAGTTGGTCTTGTAGCTTGGTTAGTTCATCTAGGAAGTCCTTGCGGATCAAATCCGGACGGGTGGAAAGGGCTTGACCTACTTTGATGAATGTGGGTCCTAGGGCGGTTAATATTTTCTGTAGCTGTATCGCTCTTTTTGGTCTTTTTTGTTCCGCTTGGTTTGTCCACTCATCCCACTTTAAGCCCAAAATAAAACTAGACAAATACCAAATAACGGTGATGGCTCTCCAGATCACTTTCCAGGGACGGGAGCGATAGTAACTGGCGATCGCTTGCGGATCATACCGCCGCATCTGGGCTATGGTTTTAGAACTCACGCCTTTTGTTGCCTCTAATACTCGGGTTGGATCTGAAATAACCACCCGTCTTACGGTCTGGCTTATTCAGATTATTTACTTATTGGTTAATATCTTAACCCATCTTTACAAATCTTTAAACCCCTTTGACTGATAGAATTCCCCCCAGTTGCCTGGGGGGTTAAGTTTAGGGCTAAGGGTGAAGGGAGGACTAAAGTCGTTACTACTAAAGAAAAGAAGAAACCATTCTCCGTTTGTAGTAACGACTTTAGTCGTTCTACCCTCTAACTCCTGGTACAAAAGACGACTAAAGTCGTTACTCCGAACAAAAAGAAGAAACTATCTCCCCTGTGTGATTCACAGTAAAGTTTTCAAACAATAAACGACCTCTTGTTGCTGTTCCTCAGATAATTCAGGGAACATGGGTAGAGAGAGGACCTCACGAGATGCCTGTTCTGCGATCGCCAGATCACCCAGGACATACCCCAAGTTTTGATAGATTGGCTGTAAGTGTAGGGGGAGAGGATAGTACACCGTAGCCGCTACCCCAGACTCGTTAAGCTGCTGCTGAAAGCAGTCGCGCAGTTGGCTATTATTTTCTTGACTTTTTACCCGAATTGTGTATTGATTCCAGACTCCTTGACCGCCTTGCAATTCTTGAGGGCGGATAATTCCAGTCAGGGGCGCGAAGAGACGGTCATAATTCCGGGCGATCGCCCGTCTGCGATCATTCCAAAAATCCAGATAGCGCAACTTAATCTGAAGAATAGCCGCCTGAAGCGCATCAAGACGGCTATTAATTCCCACGGATTCATGATGGTAGCGGCCACTGGCCCCATGTTCTTTTAACACTCGCATTTTAGCGGCGATCGCGGGGTCATGGGTTGTGATTGCACCCCCATCACCAAACGCCCCTAAATTCTTCGTGGGAAAGAAGCTAAAACAGCCTACATGACCGATACTGCCGACCTTCTGCCCCCCCCATGTAGCGCCGGTGGATTGGGCACAGTCTTCGATTACGGCGAGATTGTATTGATTGGCGATCGCCATTAACCCCGTCATATCCACCGGCTGCCCATAAAGATGCACCAGCAGAATCCCCCGGGTTTTTTCCGTAATCGCCGCCTCTAGACGTTCCACATCCAAATTAAACGTCTCGGGGACAATATCCACAAAAACCGGCGTTGCACCCACCCGAGAAATCGTTTCACTCGTGGCAAAAAAAGTGAATGGGGTGGTAATCACCTCATCCCCAGGGCCAATCTCCAGGGCCCTGAGTGCCAGATATAGGGCATCAGTGCCGGAATTGCAAGAAACACACTCATTCGTCCCAATATAGGCGGCAAACTGCCGCTCGAATTCTTCCACAATCGGACCGCCAATATAACGTCCAGATGCCAACAGTGCTAAAACCGAGGCTTCCACTTCTTGGGCGATCGTGTGGTACTGCAAAGAGAGATCCAGGGGGGGGATATGATTCACGCCTCTACACCATCATTTTTTAGATACAATCAGATTTTGCCAGGGAGACCGACGCAGAAAATGCCAAACTTTACACTCCAGTAGTGGCCCCACTCCCATTTTGAAAACTCATAAGGCATTTTAAAATCAATTGGTAATTGATCACAAGTCCTATTTCCCTAACCATCACACAAACAATCACCTATCAATCACCTATTAACAAAAACCATGGACCGCATTGAACTAGATTTTATAGATTTGGGATTGGCCCTAGGGTTGATGGTATTGGCGATCGGTTTATCCGCATGGCAGCGCCTGGGATTAGAGGGCCAACTTGCTTTAGCAACTGCCCGGACAACCGTGCAGTTGTTAGTCGTGGGCTTTTTCTTAGAAGTGGTGTTTGAGTGGAGAAATCCTCTGGCGGTGTTGGCAGTCCTGACGGTGATGCTAACCATTGCCGCGATTGTTGCCCGAAACCGAATTAGCCAAAAGATTCCCCGATTATTGCCGTGGGTGTGGGGTTCTATTTTTCTGAGTAGTGCTATTACCTTGGTTTACGTTAACTTACTGGTCCTGCGGCTGCCGGAAGCCTGGTCGAATCCCCAATATATTATTCCCCTAACCGGGATTGTATTAGGGAATGCAATGAATAGTGGGGCGATCGCCGGGGAACGATTTGTGAGTAGTCTGAATGCGTCTCCCGTGGAAATTGAAACCCATTTGTGTTTAGGCGCGACTCCAGAACAGGCGATCGCCACCTACCGTAAAGATGCCATTCGTGCCGGACTGATTCCTACACTCAATACAATGATGGTGGTAGGACTGGTTACCTTACCCGGGATTATTACGGGGCAATTACTCAGCGGCGTCAATCCTATTAATGCGGCTGCTTATCAAATTTTAATTATGTTTATGCTAGCGTTTGCTTCCCTCTTGAGTACCCTGCTGATTACCAAAGGGATTGCCCGAGAGTTTTTTAACCTGGCGGCACAACTTCAAAAGTTTTGAAATAGATCGATAATTGGACGGGACTGGTGGTGCAGTGGCTGGGGATTTATTGCCCCCGGTAGCAGGGGATTAGGCTTTAAATTGCTGCGGTTCTTTTTCGGCTGCTATCACTCCGATACTCAATCACAGGCGAGTGATTTGAACGGAGATAGCGTAGGATGATGTGGCGATCGCACCTTGGGGATTTTCCGGGCGATCGCCACATCATCGTACCGAAACATCTGTGCGGTTTCAGGACCTAATCTCTTCCTTTAGGAGGAACAAGTTACTTATTTTTTAAAATAAACTTAAATTAATAAATTCTGAGAATCAGGAAATTGTTTTAGTTAAGCAATTCCGTTTCTCTAGAAATTTAAAAGGCTCACAATTTTACTGCACTTTCAGTCTCCCCCCAGCAAAATCTAATATTTTTTGATAGGTTGAAGCGGGTTGTAAAATCGGTCAAATTTTCAGTGGGTTTAATTAAGTTTTATGCAGGTAAATTACTCAGGGGAGTACCGCACTTAAAAGGTAAAATTTTCTTAAAAAATACTTGAGTATTTTTAGAATTTTACAACATTTCTATTCTAGAGCATTTTTTATGAACCCCTACTTAAGCGCCTTAGCTTTGTCAGCAATGCCAGCGATCGGCAGCTATATTGGCGGTCTGCTGGCTGAATTTATTCCTCCCTCTAAAGGGAATTTAAGCTTGACGCTTCATGCCGCAGCAGGGATTATTCTGTCTGTGGTGGGAGTGGAACTCATGCCACAAATGCTGGCAGCAGATACACCCTGGCTGGTTTTCCTCGCATTTGTTGGCGGTGGAGGCTTCTTTATTCTCATGCGCAGAGGGATTAAATTATTCCAAAAACGCATGAAAAAATCCGAAGGTCAATCCTCTGCATGGGTGATTTTTTTAGCCGCAGCCGTTGATTTGTTTAGCGACGGGTTAATGGTGGGGACCAGTTCAACTATTGCGTTTAGTCTAGCGCTGATGGTTTCGATCGGTCATGTCCTCGCAAACATACCAACGGGACTGGCGGCAATTTCCAGTTTCAAGCAGGGTAAAACATCCCCATTAATGCGCCAAGTTTTATCTGCCTCCTTTATTTTTCCTCCCGTCATTGGAGCAACTTTGGGATATTGGATCGTAGTCGGTCAAGCCGTGATATTTAAATATATCCTACTGGCATTCACCGCTGGTATTCTGACTACTCTGGTGGTAGAAAATATGGTTCCCGAGGCTAGCGAATATGAAAAAGAGAACTATCAAGAAACGCTTTGTTTTGTAGGGAGTTTCGCCTTTATAGCACTTATTTCTACTTATTTGAAATAGAGACGATAAAGGGACGTAATTTCTACCTCCTTCGGTTATTTAAGGCTGTTACTGTAAGAGTTAGAAGCTCGCCCCTCCCGCCCTTTTGGCAAAATTCCTTCCCCAGTTAGAGGTCGAACATCTTACGAATTACTCATTAAAAAAATAGAGAAGGAGTGGGTAAAGTGACCTCCAACAATCTAGTTAGAGAATTCATGAAAAGCCACCAGGGCCTTTAATTTCAGGCTTAAATTAATTTACATCATTAGTTTAAGTCTACTAAAAACTAGAGGAAAATTAGCTAATTTTAATCCTCTAAATCAATTTTTTGACGGGCTAACGTACCAATAATTGAGGAGATATAAATCATGCCAGAATTTGCTTATCACGCTTCTCATGAACAATTTAAACCTAGCGCCCTCATCAAGTATATTCAAATGGCGGAACGGGCTGGATTTACCGCCGGATCTTCTTCCGATCACTTCAAACCGTGGAGCGATCGCCAGGGAGAAAGTGGGTTTTCTTGGGCCTGGTTAGGGGCGGCCATGCAGTCTACCTCTTTACCTTTTAGCGTCGTTTGCGCCCCGGGCCCACGCTATCATCCGACCATTGTCGCCCAAGCGGTAGGCACCCTCGCCGAAATGTTTCCGAACCGCTTTTCGGTGGCATTAGGCAGCGGAGAGGCGATTAATGAGACAATTACCGGCGATCGCTGGCCGAGTAAACCCGAACGCAACGCTCGCCTCAAAGAAAGCGTAGATATCATTCGCGCCTTGTTTGCCGGAGAAACCGTTAACCACTCCGGATTAGTCACCGTCCAACAGGCTAAACTTTATACCCGACCCGACTATACCCCTCCGATTTTTGGGGCGGCGATTACGTTAGAAACAGCGGAATGGGTGGGGTCCTGGGCCGATGGACTGTTGACAACCTCTCGTCCTCGGGAAGAACTCCAAAAAGTTGTCGAAGCCTTTCATCGGGGTGGGGGAAAAGGGAAACCCATGCACGTCAAGGTGCAACTGTCTTACGCTCCCACTCTGGAACAAGCACGACAGGGGGCTTATGAACAGTGGCGCACTAATATA
Organism: Cyanophyceae cyanobacterium; assembly: GCA_038321985.1. Taxonomy (GTDB): domain Bacteria; phylum Cyanobacteriota; class Cyanobacteriia; order Cyanobacteriales; family Laspinemataceae; genus Laspinema. The sequence continues at coordinate 107,528 of JBBQFN010000014.1, forward strand.
TTTAAGAGTTCAGTTCTCGCCGAACTGTCCACCGTTGAGCAGTTGGAGGCTGCCGCCCAATTTGTCAAACCCGAGGACCTGGAGGGGCAAGTGAGAATTTCGGCGGATTTACAACAGCATATTCAATGGTTGCAGGATGATATAGACCTGGGATTTAGCCGAGTGATTCTGCATAATGTCAACCGGCAACAGGAGGAGTTTATTAAGGCTTTCGGTGATCGCGTCTTACCAGCTTTATCGGGCGATCGCGTTGCCACCTTTGTATAAAACCCGGCCAGCCCTACCTAGCCTTGACCTCAGCCATTTCCTGCATTAGCAACGATTCGGCTTAAAACCCCGAAGTTATATCAATCACTCAGGGGCTAATCGCCAAAATAATCCCCAACCTTTGAAGAGGATATCCATTGTGACTATCGTTTATAACAGCAAACCTGCTTTTGGAAAACCGGGGGGTAAACCCCATTGGACTCAGGCGAATAAAGAGGGAGTGGGAACGGCTCATGCTCTATCTACACGCCTTTGGTTTACCTTATGCCAGGGTGTCGTCACCGAGGTTTACTATCCCACCATTGATTCACCTCAAATCCGAGAATTGCAGTATGTAATCGGGGATGGGAAAAGCTTCATTCTCCAGGAAAAAGACCATATACACCCTAAAATAGACCGTCTGGCCCCTCATGTTTTGGGATATCGGATGATCAATGCCGACCCCGAAGGACGGTATGAGCTTCATAAAGAAATCATCACCGACCCCACCTTGCCCTGTTTGCTGCAACAGACAAAGATCACCGGGGATCAATCGGCGATCGCCGAACTCAAGCTATATGTTTTATGTTCCCCTCATCTGGGTTCCTCTGGGTGGGAGAATTATGGGGAGATTGTCGAGGTTGCGGGACGAAAAATACTGACGGCTCAAGAAGATGGTGTTTGGATGGCGATCGCCCCCAATGTTCCCTTTACACGCCTCTCCTGTGGTTATATCGGTGAAAGTGATGGGTGGACCGACCTTTCCAACAATTATCGGATGGACTGGGAATTTGACTCGGCTGAAGCGGGCAATGTAGCCCTGATGGGAGAAATTGAACTCAACGAGGTTCAGGAATTTACCCTAGGATTGGCCTTTGGCAATTGCCGCCATGATGCGATTACCACCCTGCTCCTGTCTCTGGATATTCCTTATGAGGAACATCGAGATCAATACATTCAGCAATGGAATCAAATCAGCGAAACCGCCCTCCCCTTGGAAAAGGTCGCCCCAGATGGGGGAAACTTGTATGACAGCAGCTTTAGTCTACTCCTAGCTCACGAAGACAAAACCTACGCCGGAGCTACGATCGCCTCCCTATCGATTCCCTGGGGTCATACTAAAACCTATCAAGACAAAGGCGCTTATCATCTCGTTTGGCCTCGGGATATGGTCAATACCGTAACTGGATTACTCGCCGCCGGACATAAGAGCACCGCTTTACAATCTTTAATCTATTTAGCCGTCTCTCAATCCGCCGATGGAGGCTTTGCCCAAAACTTCTGGTTAAATGGACAGCCTTATTGGACTGGAGTTCAGCTCGATCAGGTCTCCTTTCCGATCATCTTAACCTGGCGAATGCGTCAAGAAAAAGCCCTGCGAAACTTCGACCCTTACCCGATGGTCCTGAAGGCGGCCCACTATCTCATCGATCGCGGTCCCGCAACCGAGGAGGAGCGTTGGGAGGAAAATGCTGGTTATTCTCCCTCCACCTTAGCCGCGAATATCGCCGCGCTCATCTGTGCGGGGGCCTTAGCGCGAGAAGATTATGGAGCAGAAAGTACCGCTGAGTTTTTAGAGGAGTATGCCGACTTTTTGGAAGAACATTTGGAAACCTGGACGGTGACGAATGAGGGGACTTTAGTGCCAGAGATTCCTCGGCACTACATTCGGATTAATCCGGTAGAGCTGGATGACCCTCATGCCAATGAAGAGTTACGAGGGAAAAAGGTCACGATCGCCAACCGATCCTCGGACCAGCAATCGGAGTTTCCGGCGAGTGAGATTGTTGATGGGGGATTTTTGGAACTGGTGCGCTACGGCATCCGCAGTCCGGATGACCCCGTGATTATCGATTCCCTCAAAGTGGTTGATGCCGTACTAAAAGTAGATACCCCGTATGGTCCCTGTTGGCATCGGTATAACTATGATGGCTATGGACAACAGGAAGATGGCGGTGCCTTTAAAAGTGAGGGCAAAGGACGGGCTTGGCCTCTATTGACGGGGGAACGCGGTCATTATGAATTAGCGGCTGGAAGAGATATCACGCCTTACCTGCAAGCGATGGAAGGGTTTGTCACCTCAACTGGATTGTTATCTGAGCAAGTCTGGGATGAAGAAGACCGCCCGGAATTAGGGTTATACGTGGGAAGACCTACGGGGGCAGCAATGCCGTTGGCATGGGCGCATTCGGAGTATATTAAGCTGTTGCGATCGCGGCGGGATGGACAAGTGTTTGATTTGATTCCGGAAGTAGCCGATCGCTATGTGCGACGAGGGAAACCGCAGAATCGAAAGCTGGATATCTGGAAGTTTAACCGCCAGATTCGCACCGTTAAAGCGGGATTAACCCTCCGAATTTTGGCGATCGCACCGTTCCAGTTACGCGGGTCGAATGATGCTTGGGAAACCTCTACAGAAATGAATTCCCAATCCTCGGGAATTGGGATTGAGTTTATCGATTGGGCGACTGCACCGGACGAAGCGACCCAAATTGAGTTTACTTTCTTCTGGACGGAATGCGATCGCTGGGAGGGGAAAAACTATCAGGTTCAGGTGGTGAAGGATGAACAATGAAATTCCGAATAAAAACCGAGAGGGGGATAAAGTGAGAAATTCCGGGCAACGGTGCGACCGCCTCAAGGGTAGGGTCTTAGGTTAGCATCAGCAAATGAAACCTTGACTTGATGAGAGAGGGATTTCAGATCAAGGGGGGAAAGTGGCTAGCTTGAATAGTAGGAGTTAGCTCCAGGGCTGACTTTGAAAATAAATTATCCATTGGATTGTGGTGAAACTCAATTTAATGGAAGCATCAGATGCTAATCTATTTTTCCATTAAATTGAGCCACTCTCTAAATAAAATATATCTTTGGATAGATTTTATTTAGTTCAATTCACCCCGTTTATTGGGGGGAATGACGTCCGATAAAGGCTCCGTAGGGATCATAAAGTTCCAGAGGAATTTGGGCGTTATCAGCGATCGCTTCAAGGGCAGTTCTTAATGTATTGACGTGCAAATCTAAGCTCTGGCGAACTTTCGGATCCCGGTTGGTACTTGCAACCGTGGCGGTTTGTTGAATTTTCCGAATGTAGTCGGCACTTAACCACACACTGATTACGGAGTCGGTGAGGGTATATTCACAGACTTTAGGGTTGCCTTGACAAGTAGTAGTGAGATCCCCCCGAGTTTTGGCGATGAGATTGGCTTTTTTTAACTCCACTTGAGCCACTTCCTGTTGCACCTTGAACTCCTGGAGAGAGGCAGCGGCTTTAGGATAGTAATAGGTTCCGGTGGGGACTTGTTCTGCCGAGGCGATCGCTTGGTTCCACTGCTCTACTGCCTGGGACCATTGCCGCTCGCGGGTGGCACTTTCGGCGCGATCTGCCGCCAGAATGGCTGCCTGATATGCCTCAGTTGCAATTTTCTCCTTAGTTTTGCGCTCGCCAGAAAGTTGAAGCTGCGATCGATAGCCGGGAAGCAGTTGGCTGGCTTCCTGATGTGCCATTGTGCCTTTCGGAAGTGCCTCTAAGCGTTGGATGACCTGTTGCCAGCTAGCATTGATGGTTTCCCAGCTTTCCACAGATTGGGCGACGCCGCTGCGGGCGATCGCCACTTTGGCGACAGACATTACCGCTACCATCTGCTCACGTCCGGCTTTTTCGGCCTGAATCCGTCCTTGAATTTCGGTTAAATTGGCACGATAGGTGGGCAATTTTTCCAGGGCTAGATTGTACACCGGGCTATCCGGGGGAACCGATTCCAGAAGGGCGATCGCCTGTTGCCAGGACGCCGCGACACTCTCCCACACCTGCACGGGATGGGGCGGATTTTTACCCTGGGAAACGGCATTCAAGGCATTATCCAAGGCCGTAACCATTTCATCAAGACCGGCGGTGAGATTCCGATTTCTCTCCAGCAGACGTTGAGCCGTCCCGTAATCTTTGGACCAGAGGGGAATTCCGGCTAAGAGTTGGCTAGCTGCGGTGAGTTGCTGCCTTGCTGTTTGAATTTGCTGTTGATATTGGGCCGCTTGTAGCAGTTGCGCAGAATCCTGGGTCAATTCGTTGGCGGCCAGAAGTTCCCTACATTGCCCGATCGCGCAGGGACGAGAAAGAGCGTAAAAAGTCGCTGACCCTAGGACCAAGGCGATGGAAACACAAGCGCTCAAGGGCAGTAACCAGGCGCTTGGCTGGTTGCGCGGCTGGCGTTGGGGTTGCCGTTGCCTTTGCCGTTGCCGTTGGGGTTGCCGTTGCCGTTGGCGTGGCGATTCCGGGTCAGGATCGAGATCCAGTTGGTCCTCAAAGGCGGTCTCTGGAGGCGGCGTATCAAAAGGATTGAGGGGAAACGCCTCGACTGCTAAATCCATTGCCTGCCGTTCCTCTTCACTCACCGGAGGCGGTGTCGATTCCCGGGGATTGGAGACCCTGGCGGGAGTGCGATCGAGCAGGAGTACAGGTTGTCCCCCTCCAGGCTCCATGACTGCCCCCACAGGTTGCGGAGTTTTAAAGGCATGGTAAGCGTAGGGGGTTTTTTGACCCTTGACTCGGAGATAGAGTCGCAACTGACCCGGTACATACCCCACCAAAGCTAGAATTGCTTGTTGAATCGCTTTAAAGGTGGGCGGGAGGTCCAGTTTAACGTCCTGAGTGTGTTCTCCCAGAACAATTAAATTTCCTTGTTTGTAGGCGCACCGAATTCGCAACGGTAAATTTTCCGGCAATTCAGCGTGTAAGCGTTCTTCGATGAGTTCGGCGATCATTTTTAAATCGCTTGGGCGCACTGCGGTTGTCATAAGCCTTTTTTTATCCCCGGTAAACATCCTGGTAATGGAGGTTTGGTGCTTACCGGCACGGGTTACGAACTGGCAAGCCTTCACGTTAATTATTAGATAGCATACAACATCATCCAAACGGCCAGATGTTAGCTTTTGTTGACCCTAGGAGGATTAATCCCGTCAGATACCGACCGGCAAGGCTTTGGGGGAGGCGGGGAATGGGGCGATCGCCTCGGTCGGGTAACCGAATGTGGTATTCTATCAAGTTTGGTGGGTTTAAAAATTAACAAATCCCGGTTAGGGATGGCAAGTCCTTGAGGGAACACCCGCGATCGCTTGCCCGGTCAGCCGGATGCGGTCTGAAGACCTAACCCCAAATGGATTGGCACTTTGAGCAGAAGTAGGCCCGACTAATCCCGAGGTAAACTCCAGAACCAGCCGGCTCCGAATTGCGATAATTTAAACGGGCTTTTGTGCCCTGTGTTTTTCAACCCTTGATCGTTCCACCCACCGTTTTTCATACATTCATGGATTTATTAGAGTATCAAGCAAAAGAATTATTCAGGGAAATGGGCATTCCTGTTTTGCCCTCGCAACGGATCGACCATTCCAAAGACCTCAAGGGACTGAAGATTCCCTATCCAGTTGTACTCAAATCCCAAGTCCGTGCTGGCGGACGCGGCAGGGCCGGTGGTATCAAGTTTGTGACCAATACCATTGATGCGGTGGCGGCAGCTCAAAATATTTTTCACCTTCCTATTAATACCGAGTATCCCGAGGTGCTGTTAGCGGAAGCTAAATATGACACGGATCGGGAATTTTATCTGGCAGTGGTCCTTGATCGCGCCGCGCGTCGTCCCCTGTTGTTGGGTTCGAGCCAAGGGGGGACCAGTACCGAATTGGTGATGGAACAGATGCAGCAGGTGATCGTAGATGAGGAATTTTCTCCGTTTTATGCGCGTCGCCTAACCCTGAAAATGGGCTGCACAGGCCCTCTGATTGAGGCGGTGAGCGATATCGTCGAAAAGATGTATCTGCTATTCGTAGAGAAAGATTTGGACCTGGTGGAAATTAATCCCTTGGGGATTAGTCCAACGGGGGAAGTGATGGCTCTAGATGGCAAAGTAACGGTCAACGATGAGGCCCTCAGTCGCCATTCTACTCTGCTTCAGTTGCTGCCGAAGCATCAGGCTCAAGAGGCAACGGAGATGAATTCTGCTCAGGGTCCCGCTTCTCCGGTGGGGGGATTGCCATCAGAACTGAATTTTGTGGAACTTGGCGGAAATATTGGCCTGTTATGTAATGGCGCAGGTTTGACGATGGCGACGTTGGATTTAGTCTGCGCCGCCGGAGGTAAACCTGCTAATTTTGTAAATATTGGTGGCGAGTGTCGTTGGGATTTGACCGCGGAACTCCTGTGCGAGCGCATCAAGCTTGGGTTGGCACTGGCGAGTCAGAAAAAAAATGTCAAGGTGGTTTTGGTGAACTTGCTCGGGGGTCTGTTTTCCTGCGCTCAGGCAGTCGATGCGATCGCCTCTTATCAAGAACAAAGTCGGCGAGAAACAGCCACCGGGAACCCCCAAACCCAGGTAAAGGTGATCGTGCGTTTATATGGGACCGAAATTGAGCAAGCGCGCGAAATTTTGCAGGCAGTAGAGGTCACAGTAGTGGAAAACTTGGATGAGGCGATCGCCTTGTCCGTGGCGTTGGCGACGAATGGCTAAAGGAGGGTTGATGAATTTTACGCCGGATACCAAAATTTTAATTCAAGGCATTACAGAGGTTCTGGGTTCCACTCACGCGGCTTTGATGAAAGCCTACGGGAGTAATGTCATCGCGGGAATTAGTCCCGGTTGCGGAGGCCAAACCGTTGAGGATATTCCGGTATTTGATCTGGTGGAGCAGGCTCTGCGCCAAGTTGGTCCTGTGGATATCACCGTGATTTTTGTTAAGCCTTATGGGGTTCTGGATGCCGCCTTAGAAGCGATCTCAGCGGGAATCCGTCAGATTATTATCATTACCGAGGGGATGCCTCCTCTGGATATGGTGAAACTGGTGAGAAAGGCGGAGGCGACGGATACTTTAGTCCTCGGACCCAATACCCCCGGGATTATTGTACCCGAAAAGGTCTTGCTCGGTATTCATAAAAGTGATTTTTATACCCCGGGTTCTGTCGGGTTAATCAGTCGCAGTGGCACTCTCACTTATGAAATTGCCCTACAACTCACTCAGGCTAAATTAGGACAGTCGATCGCCGTCGGCATTGGCAGTGATTCAATTTTAGGTTCTTCGTTTGCCCAATGGCTGCAAATTTTAGATGAAGATGATAATACTGAAGCGATTGTCTTAGTTGGCGAAATTGGCGGCAGCAGTGAAGAAGAAGCGGCTCATTATATTGCTGAGGCAATTGATAAACCTGTGGTGGCTTATATAGCCGGTCTTCATGCACCAAAAGGCAAGCGCCTGGGTCATGCAGGGGATATTATGGCCGCGCAACTTTCTACAGGTAAAACCTTTAACATTGTCGGGGCTGACCCGGATACCGCTCAAAGCAAAATTCAGGCATTTAAGGCGGCAAAAATTCCCGTGGCTTCTAACCCCGCCCAAATCCCGGCCTTGGTTAAAAAAGCTCTGAAACACAAGAAAAAGTAAGGCGGAATTTAAGCCCCAGTAAAAACTCTAAAGGGTGGGGGCAACCAACCCCAGCCCCCCTGACAAGGGCTAATTTAACACCTGATTTTAAACCCTGATTTAGTATTAATTTTTAACGCGGTTATAACATGGATGGCGAAACGGTCAGTTCAATCCAATATTTAGAAGTTCAAGCAGCCTCTTTATTGCTGTATCAAGGTGTTTTTAGGAATGATCTAGGGAAATCTTTTCTGAAATTAATTCAATTGATCTATCAAAGTTCAGCCGGAGGCGCTGGAGAGAGGGTTGCCTTAAGCTGTCTGAAAGCCTACGGCTGTTGGTTTAGGCGCTTGGCTGCTGAAGAAGTAAGTTGGCAAGACTATCTGCTCGATCGCATCCTCAAGGACGAAAATCCCTTTACCTACCAGGTTCAACGTAAGCCCCTGGATCAACTCCCGGTCTCTCTGGTGGCGGCGGCACAGCATGATTTACAGGTCTTACAATCTTTCTATGACTGTTCTGGCGATCGCCTCAGTCGGTGGGTGGAAGCAGCCAGTGGAATCTCAATTCCTCCCTTAGTTTGGAATTCGTCCCCCCCAGAAAAACAGGCAGTCGATCAATTACCCTTCGGTTCAGTACAGCGGGCGATCGCTGCCCTAAAATATCAAAAAAAATGGCCTGATACTCTTCAGGAGTTAGTTACCTATTACCAAACACAAGGTACCGGGCAATTTACAGAGTATCGGGCCTTTACTTGGCAGTCAGGGAAATTGAAAAGTATCCCACATCCTGACCCCGTGGGGTTGACGCAATTAGTCGGCTATGAGTTCCAGTGCGAAACCTTAAAAAAGAATACGGAATTTTTATTAGCCGGTTTACCTGCCCTGAATATTTTACTCTATGGGAGTCGCGGAACGGGCAAATCTTCCTTAATTAAGGCATTATTAAACGAGTATGGCTCTCAAGGGTTACGGTTAATTGAAATCCCTAAATCTCAGCTTCAACACTTGCCACTTATTGTGGACGAACTTCGAGATGCCCTGCAAAAGTTTATTATTTTTGTAGACGATTTATCTTTTGAAGAGGATGACGATTCCTTTAAGGCATTAAAAGTGATTTTAGAAGGCACACTCACCGCCCGTCCTGCAAATGTAGTAGTCTATGCCACCTCTAACCGTCGCCATTTGGTGCGCGAGTTTTTTGAGGAAAGACCGCGCCCGTCTCAGGCGAATGAAGTGCAGGCTTGGGATACCGTTCAGGAAAAACTTTCCTTTAGCGATCGCTTCGGATTAACCTTAACCTTTGAACCCGCTAATCAAGAGAAATATCTGGCGATCATTCGTCATCTTGCCACAGAAGCTGGAATCAATTTATCCCCCGAAGACCTAGAATATCAAGCCTTACAATGGGCAACTCGGCATAATGGTCGGTCCGGACGCACCGCCCGTCAATTTGTGGATTTTCTCCAATCGGAACAAGTAATTTCTAAAGAATAAAACATGAGTTTTTAGGAGGGCGATCGCCTGTTGTCCCCCTATCCAGCCCCTCAATAAAAAAACTAACAGGAAGACTAACAGTTTAGGGCTGATAGTCATCCTTGATTCTGCACTCTCCCCTAGCTCTCTTCATTAAAAACCGGATGCAACTTTTGAATTAAAGATTGCTCCCACATTTGCAAACTTTCCGCTGTGACCATTCCAGGTAAGAGAGTAAAAGTTCTAATCAAAATTTCTACCCCCAAAGAGTGCATTTTCCCAAACATGGGAACTTGATGATTGGATTTCCAACGTTGATTGATACTGGTTGTGGCAAGGCCAATATAAACTAAATTTTCGGTCCATTTTCCCTTAGCATCATAAATAATAAAATAAATAAAATACAACCCCGGGAAATCTGGTAAGTGATGCAATCCCTCCGGATTGACCACATCCTTAAAATCTACATATTGCAAATGATATCCCGCCCACTCGGAAATCTGTTCCGGTGTCAGGGATTCAAAGGGATTTAGAGCAGATAAGGGAACCAGAGAACTTTGAGTAGTCATACTTCGGGACATATCTTTTAAATTGAACGCATCAGTCCTAATGATTTGCTAATATTTTAGCCCGGAATCCAGCGCTCAATTGGGTTAAGTATTTTTCGGGCTCGGCGTGATGCAGGAGATGTTTAGCTTATTGTACTAGAGTACCCATCTATTTATAGCGGTTCCCACACTTATAAAATTGATTTTTTAGGAGTGGGTTAACGCAGCCTGTGCGGAGTGCGAGTCCGAGAAATGCTATAAATCCCTTTCAAAAGCCCGTCAAGGGATTGAGGATTAGGTTACTCTATATCCTTGACGGGACGATTTATCGCAATTTTATCCGGTTCAGGGCTTCAGGGTTCCTCGGTTCAAGGCGATAAACCCCGGGATGCCGCAGGTTTGAGGCTCCGATTTCCAAACCCATTGTAGTTTGACACCGAAGGAATGGCATGATTTCAACCGATCCCACATTATATTTTATTGCGCTTCTTCCCCCCCAGGCAATTCAGGAGGAAGTCACGGGATACAAACAGCACTTTGCCGAGAACTACCAAACTCGTCAGGCGCTTAAGTCTCCCCCCCATGTTACTTTGCAAGCCCCTTTTGAATGGGAGGTGGAGAAACAGGGACTATTGGAAGACTTCCTCCGAGGGTTTGCCGAGGTCCGCGCGCCTGTGCCGATGGTGCTGTCGGGGTTTGGTTCGTTTCCCCCGCGAGTGATTTATATTAATGTCAAGAAAACCCCTGAATTATTGTTATTTCAGTCGGAGTTAGCGACCGATTTAAACTCATCTTTAGGGATTTATGACCCGAAATCCAAGGGGCGATCGTTTTCGCCGCACATGACGATCGCCTTTAAAGATCTACGCCGCCACAATTTTAATATGGGATGGGCCGAATTTAAAGACCGTGAGTTGTATTATCATTGTTCTTCTAGCCATCTAACCTTATTGGTTTTTGATGAGAGGCGGTGGAAAATTTGTGGAGAATTCCCCTTAAATGCTCAGGTTGCTGAACCCTTGTCTTAAATAACGCGACACTTTAGCCACGGCTCGATCTCCAGGAAGCGGAGGTAATCGTGAGAAGGGTGATTTAGCGCCCTCTTACAAGACGGCGATCGCCTCGTTTTGGCCCGGGGAGTCAATGATGCCTCGAAACCAGGTTTGCTGACGTCAATTTGAGTTTTTAACCTTTAAACTGCTTAAAAAATCACCTCTTGAAGAACCGGAGTTCCCTGGGGTGAAAAGTCATTGTTTTTTGAAAAATATCACCGGAAAAAGTGGTGATTAATAGAATTGGCTACAGGGCGATCGCTGCTGCATCTATCCCCACAGAGTGAGTGTTGCTTCACTCTTTTGGCAGAGTGCACCCGAGTTCCCCTTCGATAGACTGGTCAGCAGACTTATTTGTTATTTCCGAGTCTGCCTTTGAAAAGACGACTCTGATTAATTTGAGGCCAAGATTATGTCATCCACATCCGATTCGGTTCCCAACTCTCAACCGCGACCTCCGGAAACTGAAAATAACATAAACATGACTGATGCCGAACGCTGGGGTTCCCTGATTGGCGGCGGTGCCATGGTTCTGATGGGACTACAGCAAGCCTCCTTACGCGGTGCCTTATTGGCGATCGCCGGGGGAGGTCTAGCTTATCGTGCTGCCACCTCTGAAACCAGTCTTAAATCTGCCGTCCAGTCTGCTATCCAAGGTACGGATAAAGTATGGGTTGAACAAACTGTCACGATATCCAACCGTTCCCCGGATGAACTTTACCACATCTGGCGAAATTTTGAAAATCTGCCCTTATTTATGAAGCATCTCCAGTCTGTCACCGTTCTGGATGAAAAGCGATCGCATTGGGTTGCGAAAGCTCCATTAGATATGACTTTAGAATGGGATGCAAACATTATCACGGACCAGAAAAATCATCTGATTGCTTGGGCTTCCGTGGAAGGTGCAGATATTGAAAATTCTGGGTTTGTCCGCTTCCAAACTGCCCCCGGAAACCGAGGGACGGAAGTAAAAGTTGTCCTAGAATATAAGCCACCCGGAGGTAAAGTCACCGACGCCTTTGCTCACCTAATGGGTCAAGCTCCGGACCAGCAAATCCGAGATGATATCCGCCACTTTAAAATGCTAGCAGAAGCTGGAGAAATTGCCACGATAGAAGGCCAACCCTGCGGAGCATCTTAAGAGTAAATCCTGGGGAATCAATTTTACTTCTTCCTAAAGAAGGATACAAAACCTGCAAAATATTGTTTCAATGAAAGTAAGTTTTTTAACTAAAACTTGAAAACCCATAAAACCCATTGAATGAGCTTATGAATTTAAACAGAACTTGGCTAAAAAATATTCGCCTCAATCGGACGATTGGTTTGTGTCTAGCAACCCTCACCTTACTTTTTGGATTTGCATTTGGTGGAATCATTGACAACAGTGCACAGGCCGCTAAATTAACGACTCCTGACTACAATCCCGAGCAAGTAGACTCAGCCACCATTAAGAAGATTAAAAACAGTGCTGAAGATTTCCCCAGCGAAGAAATCGGAGATACGGGCTTAAAAAATATCCGTAACTTGGGGAAAAATATTCCCAAAGTCGTCAAACAAAATGTTAACGAAACCCTGAATCCGGATAACCCTGACGATCCAGGAACGCGCTCCTACACCGGTTCTGATCGCCGTTAATTGACGATGGAATGTTTCAGGTTAAAGGCGGGGAGTAGAACTCCTTGAAAAAATATGCTTTTAGCTGAGAAACATCTTCAGACTTAAGTCGGCAACCCTCCCCAATGCATTGGGGAGGGTGGGCCGGGGTCTCCCTCTTATGGGGATCCAGTTTATCCTCAAAAAAACTCCAGGAACCTCACCCCACTCTTCCTCCTAACCCAGGGAAGGATGGGATGGGTGAGAGAAATTTTAGTGTTTTGTAGAGCTAGGCTAACCGGGGTAAAAAAACTCACCCGGTGTCGAATTATAAATTGCCATTAAATTAGAATAGGAGAATAAAAAAATGAAAGCAGTTTGCTGGCATGGTAAGAATGATGTGCGAGTAGAAACCGTTCCCGACCCCAGTATTCTCAATCCCCGAGATGCTATTTTAAAAATTACTTCTACAGCAATTTGTGGTTCCGATTTACACCTCTATGATGGCTATATTCCCACGATGCAGAAGGGAGATATTCTCGGCCATGAGTTTATGGGGGAAGTAGTCGATAAAGGTTCAGAAGTAAAGAATCTAAACAAAGGCGATCGCGTGGTCATTCCCTTTACCATCGCTTGCGGTCACTGCTTCTTCTGTAATCGGGATCTGTGGTCTTTGTGCGATAACTCTGTACCCGACAGTAAAATAGTAGAAACTGCTTACGGTCACAGCCCCTCCGCCTTATTTGGATACTCCCATATGTTAGGGGGTTATGCCGGGGGTCAGGCCCAATATGTGCGAGTCCCCTTTGCTGATACGGCTGCTTTAAAGATACCCGAGGGGTTGACGGATAAACAGGTGCTATTTCTCACCGATATCTTTCCTACGGGCTATCAAGCCGCAGAATACTGTAACATTCAACCGGGGGATACGGTCGCCATTTGGGGCTGTGGGCCCGTGGGACAATTTGCCATCCGGAGTGCTTTTATGTTAGGTGCCGAGCGTGTAATTGCGATTGATCGCGTTCCCGAACGGCTGGCAATGGCCCGAGAAGGTAAAGCCGAAACCATTAACTATGAAGAGATAGATGCCGGAGAAGCCCTTAAGGAAATGACGGGGGGCATTGGACCCGATTCTTGCATCGATGCAGTAGGATTAGAAGCCCACGGTACCGGCTTGGATGCCTTTTACGATAAGGCAAAACAAAGTTTACGCTTAGAAACCGACCGCCCCACCGCATTACGTCAAGCGATCGTCGCCTGCCGCAAAGGGGGTACAGTATCGATTCCCGGAGTGTATGGAGGCTTTGTGGATAAGTTTCCCCTAGGGGCTTTGTTCTCCAAAGGGTTAACCGTAAAGACTGGGCAAACTCATGTGCACAAATACTTGAAACCGTTACTTGAGCGCATCCAGAAGGGGGATATTGACCCCACCTTTGTGATTACCCACGAGATGCCTTTGGACGAAGCACCCCAGGGGTATGAAATATTTAAGCACAAGCGCGACAATTGCATTAAAATTGTCTTAAATCCTTAACCTAAGATGCGGGCGATCGCACTGAGTCATCAACCTGCTCCCTCGCCCTCTATCCTTGAAATGCGAAACCTAGTAGCGGACGATTGTCATTCGGCGATCGCCCGCTATTGGCGCAGGGATTATTCTACCCTTCCCTATCAATTAACCATGAAACAGCAGCCCTCAAAAACCAAAACACCCCCGTCAGACGAGTGGATCGAAATCGGTAAAATTATTGGAGTACAAGGTCTCAACGGTGAGGTTCGGGTGTATCCTTCCACGGACTTTCCAGAACGGTTTGAGGAACCGGGACAGCGATGGTTGCGGTATCCCAATCAATCCACGCCTCAACCTGTGGAGTTAGTGGGGGGTCGATTGATTGAAAATAAGGGAATATTTGTAGTGCAGCTTGCCGGGGTCACCGATCGCAATGGCGCAGAAGCCTTGCGCGGTTGTGTGATCTTGGTTCCCGACGGCGATCGCCCCACTTTAGAGGAAGAGGAGTATTACATCCAGGATTTAATCGGGTTAGTGGCGATCGACCAACGGACGGGGGAAGAAATCGGAACTGTCGTCGAAATCCTCTGGGCGGGTCATGATCTCCTGGCGATTAAACCTCGGCTTACCGAGACTCCCGAGACTCCCGAAGTTACCGAAGTTACCCAGACTCCCGAAGTTACCCAGACTCCCGAAGTTACCCAGACTCTCGAAGTTACCGAAGTTACCCAGACTCGCAAAACTCGTAAAACTCCCAAAACTCCCTCCAAACCCAAATCTAAGCCCAATATTTTAATTCCTTTTGTTAAGGAAATTGTCCCGATTGTTGATATGACAGCGCGCCGCGTAGAAATCAATCCTCCACCCGGTTTGCTAGAGGTGAATAATTAAGTATAAAGTTCCAAGGATGAGGAATTTTCAGGCTTTCTTCTGGCTTAGACACCCCGTCAAAACAGCTTAAAACTGAGTGAAAATGACCTAGAAAATCCCTTACTGTCCTCTATTTAACAAATTTTGGCGATCGCGACGGTTGCCGAGGATAACTTCGGTAAAAATCTAGGTCATTTTCCGAGGTAATTAGGACAAATGGGTTCATCGGATCAACTCCGGCGTTGAAGGTGTATCCTTAGATTAAATTTTATTAAATTTTAAATTTTTATTGAATTTCGTGTCATTCTTAAAAGAAAGCCTAACTTAACGTCCTGCGGGTTTGTTTCTGCATTTCAGGATTACAGAGACTGGGGCTGGGACAATCAAGTGGTTAACGAGCTGAAGCAATGCGCGTTTAGGACCGTTACCAAAAGGCGATCGCCACGGGGAATCGCTCCCACCCAGGCTCACAAAGGTTACGGAATATCTGGTGTCACCCCCAGCGTGAGACCCTCAATCTTTAGTTCATACCGTGGAGAACCTTAATGGCTGTCAATTTAAATAACTATCAATTCCTGGAAACTCTGCACGCAGGAGCTAGAACAGTCATTTATCGAGCTCAAAACCAGGTAGATGGCTCCCGGGCGATCGTCAAAACCCTCAAATCTGAATATCCTAGTCTCGGTGACATCACCCGTTTACGCCACGAATATCAAATTTTAGAAAACCTCCACATCAACACCATTATCCAACCCCTCGGGTTAGAAACCTATAAAAACGGGTGGGCGCTTTTCCTAGAAGATATAGGCGCGATCGCTTTAAGTGAGTGGATGCTTACTCACTCACTTTCTATGGTTAAATTTCTTGAAGTGGCGATTCCTCTCGTGGATGCTCTGAGCGAACTACACAACCATCACATTATTCATAAAGATATCAAGCCTCAAAATATTATTATCAATCCCCTCACCGAAACTATTCAACTCATTGATTTTAGCATCGCCTCCCGCCTAGAACGAGAAAATCCTACCCTCACTCATCCTGATTTACTAGAAGGAACCCTCGCCTATATGTCTCCGGAACAAACCGGCAGAATGAACCGCAGCGTAGACTACCGGAGTGATTTTTACTCCCTCGGTGTCACCTTCTATGAACTGTTAACAGGAACCTTACCTTTTATCAGTAACGACCCCTTAGAATTGGTCCATAGCCATCTTGCCAAAATCCCAATTTCCCCGCATCAAGTCAACCCAGAAATTCCCCAACCGATTTCTGCGTTGATTATGAAATTGCTATCCAAAACCGCAGAAAACCGCTATCAAAGTACCGCCGGCTTACAATTTGATTTAGAAACCTGCTTAATACAATTACAAACCACTGGAGAAATCACCCAGTTTATTCCAGGTCATGCAGATAAAGCTGGACAACTGACCATTCCTCAGAAGCTCTATGGACGCAATGCAGAAATTTACACCCTGCTCAACACTTTTGATCGGGTTGCCAATGGCAGCACTGAACTCATGCTTGTTTCCGGCTATTCCGGCATTGGTAAAACATTTTTAATTGCGGAAGTTCACAAACCGATTGTTCGACAACGGGGTTATTTTATCGCCGGTAAATTTGACCAATTTAAACGAAATATTCCCTTTGCCTCCTTAATTCAAGCCTTTCAATCTTTGATTTTACAACTTCTAACCGAACGAAATTCTCAAATTCAAAGCTGGAAAAAAAGACTCCTTTCAGCATTGGGGAATAATGGACAGGTTATTATCGATGTGATTCCCGAAGTGGAATTAATTATCGGGAAACAGCCAACCGTTCCGGAATTGGGGGCGATGGAATCTCAGAACCGATTCAGTCGAGTCTTTAAACAATTTATTGGGGTATTTACCACGAAAGAACACCCGTTAGTTGTATTTTTAGATGACTTACAGTGGGCGGACTCGGCCTCGTTGAAGCTGATAGAATTACTAATGACGGATACAGAAAGTCAGTATCTTTTATTAATTGGAGCGTATCGAGATAACGAAGTTTCTCCAATTCATCCCACAGTGCAGACAATCGAACGGATTGAAGCAGCGGGGATGAGGGTCGATAATATTGTTCTCCAACCCTTACATCAAAATCATGTTGAAGAACTAATCGCCGATACTTTAAATGAAGGAATACAGTCAAAAATTCTGGCAGAACTTCTATTTAATAAAACCGGGGGAAATCCATTTTTCCTAACCCAACTTCTAAAAGCCTTATATCAGGAAGATTTGCTTTCCTATGACTTGTCGTTAGGGAACTGGCACTGGAATCTCACTCAAATTCAAGCCATTGGAATTACAGATTATAACGTCGTCGAGCTGATTGCAAGAAATATCCGGAAATTATCTGAAGAAACCCAGGAAGTCTTAAAACTGGCAACTTGTATTGGCAGCACCTTTAACCTGGAGGTCCTGGCGATCGTTCGGGAGCAATCTACTTCATTCGTTGCTGAACAATTGTGGTCGGCACTTCAGGAAGGGTTAATTTTACCCCTGAGTAATGAGTATAAAATTCCAATGGTCTTTACCCCGGAGGAATCAAAAGAGATTACCTTAGCTGATGTCAAGGTTGATTATAAGTTTTTACATGACCGGGTACAACAAGCAGCTTATTCTCTGATTCCCGATGAGCAGAAAAAACAGACTCACTTGAAAGTCGGGAAACTGCTGTTACAAAATACCACAGAGCAAGAACGCAAAGAAAATATATTTGCTTTAGTCAATCAGCTCAACTATGGAATAGATTTGCTCCAGTCGGAGGCGGAAATCTATGAATTAGCCTCACTTAATCTCATTGCTGGACAGAAAGCCAAAGCAGCCACTGCTTATGAGTCGGCAGTCAAATATTTGAATGTTGGATTAGAACTGCTAAGAGAAGATAGCTGGAATCAACAATATCAGCTAACGTTTAACCTTCATTTAGAAGCGGCAGAATTAGAATTTATAACCACCAACTTTGAGCGATCGCAATACCTATCTGATATTCTTCTAATCCACGCCAAAACTCTCCTCGAAAAAGTTAAAGTCTATGAGCTAAAAATTCAATTTGATATTTCTAAAAATCAACTCCGGGCAGCGATCGACACGGGAACGAGTGTTTTAGAAATGTTCGGAGTCCAGTTGAAACAAACACCCCATGAAGGACTGATGATTGACAATTTAGGGGACTTGCCCGTGATGACGGACCCGGATAAAATTGCCGCTATGGGAATATTAAATGCTATTTTGGCGGCGGCTTTTCTGGGACATACGGCAATGTTTCCTGTGATCATCTCTACCATGATCAGTTTAACCATTCAATATGGACAGTCGGCTCATGCTGCTTACGCCTATACTTTTTACGGGGCACTGCTCTGTGGTGGATTCAACGATATTGATTCTGGATATCGATTTGGGAAACAGGGAATTTACTTGTTAGAAAAATTTGAAGCAAAATCCGTTCAAGCCAAAATCTTTACCGTATTTAACGCCTTAGTTCGACATTGGAAAGAGCCCCTTCTGGAAGGTCTCAAATGTTTTAGGATAGGCATTCAAAGTGGGCTAGAAGTGGGAGATATAGAATTTGCTTGTCATAACGCTGCCAATTATTGTAACTCTTCATTTCTAAGCGGTGAGTATTTAGAAAAACTTGAAGAAGAACAAGTAAAGTACAGGGACTTATCTCAAAAATTGAAGCAAGATTTTGATATTTGTCATATTAAAATTTACCACCAACTTGTTGAGTCACTCAAAGTAAAGCCCGTAGAGAAATTTTCCGTCAAGGCAACGATTTCGGAATTTAAAAAAATTCTTCCATATATGGAAGCGGTCCACAATGAAACTTTGTTATATCTTTATTATGTCTCAGAAATCATTTTATCTTACTTATTCAAGGATTATCGACAGAGCATAGGCAGTGAAAATCTAGCCTCAAAGTATGCCCAAGGGGGGCTAGGCACGATGTCTAGCGTTGCCCATAATTTCTACTATTCCCTAGCCCTTTTAGGCTTGTATCCTAACGCGCAACCCCATGAACAAGCAGCCTACCTGAGCAACATCACGGCAAATCAGGAAAAAATGGCAAATTGGGCTGCTCATTGTCCGGAAAATTTTCAGCATAAATATGAATTGGTTGAGGCAGAAAAAGCCAGGGTTTTAGGGCAAAAAGAACAGGCAACCGATTATTATGAGCAAGGAATTCGAGGAGCAAAAGAGCAAGGGTATATTCAGGACGAAGCATTAGGCAATGAACTTGCAGCGGAGTTTCATCTGTCCCTCGGGCGAGAGAAAATTGCTAAAACTTATCTGACGGATGCTTATTATGGTTATATCCGTTGGGGTGCAAAAGCTAAAGTTAAGGATTTAGAAGAACGCTATCCCGAATTACTGGATGCTGTGTTGAACCAATCTCCCCTGGTCCCCAGCAGTGAAACGATCGCCACCATCACTCATGAAACCCTCACCGGGACCAGCATGATAGACCCGAGTATTCTGGATATGGCATCGGTGATCAAAGCCTCCCAAGCGATTTCCGGGGAAATTCTGCTGCCCAACTTACTGGAAAAGTTGATGAACATTTTAATCGAAAATGCTGGGGCAGAAAAAGGCGCTTTAATCCTATGCCAAGGGGGGGAATGGGTGATTGAAGCCCAGGGGAATCCAGAGGGTGTGCAGGTGATGCAATCTGTTCCGATTCATCAGAGTTCCGAGGTGGCGATCGCCGCTGTCGAATATGTAATCCGCACCCAAAAAGATGTGATTCTCACTGATGCCAGTGCCGATGAAATTTTTAATAGCGATGGGTATATCCGCGATAAAAAACCCAAGTCTCTGCTGTGTTTACCCATCCTCTACCAAGGAAAACTCAACGCCATTCTCTATTTAGAAAACAATCTAATTGCTGGAACTTTTACCCCGAGGCGGGTAGAAGTCTTGAAACTGTTATCTAGCCAATCGGCGATCGCCCTGGAAAATGCCAGCCTTTACCATACCCTAGAACTGAAAGTCGAAGCCCGAACTGAAGAATTAAAAACCAAAAACGACCGCTTAGAAATCGAAATTCAAGAACGACAACGGGCCGAAAAAGCCGCTGATGCTGCAAATCAGGCCAAGAGTCAATTCCTCGCCAGTATGAGTCATGAACTGCGAACCCCCCTTAACGGAATTTTAGGCTATGCCCAAATTCTCAACCGAGACAAAGCCCTCAGTCAAACTCAGAAAAGTGGGGTGAATATTATTCACAAGTGCGGCGAACACTTACTCTCTCTCATTAACGATGTTTTAGATTTGTCGAAAATCGAAGCGGGAAAAATGGAATTGCAACCCAGCCCATTCCATTTGCCGGAGTTTTTACAAAGTATTGTCGACATCTGCCGGGTTCGCGCCGAAAGTAAAGGGATTTCTCTGGTTTATGAACCCTCCTTTCACCTGCCTCTAGGGGTTTGTGCGGATGAGAAACGCTTACGCCAAGTGTTAATTAACTTAATCGGAAATGCGGTCAAATTTACTGAAACTGGCAGAGTCACCTTTAAAGTGGAAATTTTCCCCCCGGCGACCTTAGACCCAGATCACCCTCTGATTATCTTGCGATTTCTAGTCCAGGATACGGGAATTGGGATTGAACCGGAACAAATCTCTACTATCTTTTTACCCTTTGAGCAAGTAAAAGGGACCGTTCGTCAAACCGAAGGGACGGGATTGGGACTCGCGATTAGTTCTCAATTAGTGGAGATGATGGGGAGTTCGATTCATGTGGAAAGTGTGGTGGGAAAGGGTAGCCAGTTTGGGTTTGAAATTGAGTTGCCTCTTTTGGAAAGCTATGAGGCCGAACAAAAAGAATCCCCCAAAATTATTCAAGGATTTGTGGGAAGACCTCGTAAAATTCTAGTCGTTGATGATCGATGGGAAAATCGGTCCGTATTAGTAAATTTACTCACTCCAATTGGGTTTGAAGTCCGGGAAGCAAGCGATGGGCAAGATTGCCTAAATCAAGTGCGGTCTTTTCAACCGGATTGCATCATCATTGATTTGGTTATGCCGGTGATGGATGGGTTTGAAGCAATGCGGCAGATTAGAAAAATGCCCGAGGTTAAGAATGTGGTTTCGATCGGGACCTCAGCCAGCATTTTTTCTTCCCAGGCACAGACTTGTCTGAAAATGGGTTGTAATGATTTTCTCCTCAAACCGATTCGAGATGAGCAACTTTTGAGTTGCTTAGGAACTCATTTAGATTTAGAATGGATATATGGGGAGCAAGCTGCGGATGGTCCTGAATCCAGTCTTAGGGATGCTCCTATTCCCCCCCAATCTAGTGAAGCGATCGCCCCCTCTGCTGAGGAACTAGCTATTCTATTTGATTTGGCGATGAAGGGCGAATTGGTCACGATTCAAGAACGGATGCAAGGCTTGAAAAATGGGGATCAGCGTTATGCACCGTTTGCAACTCAGGTGATTCACTTCGCTAAAACGTTTGCCGAAGAGGAATTACTGGCTTTTGTTCAAGGGTATATGGAGACAGGAAAATGAGCGATCGCAAGTTAGAGTTAGGGACAATTTTAATTGTCGATGATATGCCGACTAATCTAGGGTCGGTAGTCGAGTTTTTGAGCGAATCCGGGTTTAAAATCTGGGTGGCTCGTAGTGGAAAAAGTGCCTTAAAAAAAGTTGAATATTCTCAACCGGATTTAATCCTGCTGGATGTGCTGATGCCAGAAATGGATGGGTTTGAAACCTGTCAGCATTTAAAAGAAAATCCCGTCACCCGAGATGTTCCCGTAATTTTTATGACTGCCCTAGATGATACGGAAAATAAAGTCAAAGGGTTTAATGCCGGTGCCGTAGATTATATTACGAAACCGATTCAACATGAAGAGGTATTAGCGCGGGTTAGGACTCATTTAAGTATCCGCCATCTCACGCAAAATCTGGAAGCGGAAATTGCCGAACGCGATCGCGCCCGGGGTCAACTTGAATTTCTCGCCCAAGAGTTAGAGCACCGAGTTGAACAACGGACTGAGGCATTATTAGAAACTAACAATCGTCTCAGCCAGGAAATTAATGAACGCAAGCAAGCTGAGCTCGCTTTACAGGAATCAGAAAGCCGAGAGCGACAGAAAGCACTCCAGCTAGAACGTTCCCTGTTGCAACTCCAACAAATGCAAAGCCAGCTTATTCAAATTGAAAAAATGTCGGCTTTAGGGCAGTTGGTAGCGGGGGTGGCTCATGAAATTAACAATCCCGTTAATTTTATTTATGGCAATCTCACATACGCCCATAATTATACTCAAGAACTGATTGAAATTGTTGATCTTTACCAGCAGCATTACCCCACCCCAGTTGTTGAGATAGAAGAAGCCATAGAATCGAGCGAATTACCCTTTCTCAAGGAAGATTTACCCAAGATTTTAGACTCCATGCAAGTGGGTGCTGAGCGCATCCGCGAGATTGTCTTATCCTTAAGGCATTTTTCTCGTCATGAGGGATTTGAAATGAAGCCCGTTAACCTACATCAAGGACTCGACAGTACCCTGATGATTTTAAATAACCGGCTGAAAGCCAAGTCGGATCGCCCTGAAATTGAAGTGATCCGCGAGTATGATACTCGCCTGCCGGATGTAGAATGTTATAGTGGGGAACTCAATCAAGTATTTATGAACCTGATCGCCAATGCGATCGATGCTCTTGATGAGTGGAATGAAAGCAGAACACTTCCTGAAATGAAAGCTCATCCGACCCGAATTTGGATTCGGACTGAAATAACCGGAAAAAATCAGGTATCAATCAGCATTTCAGATAATGGTCCGGGAATGTCAGAAGCTGTTAGAGGCTGTATTTTTAATCCTTTTTTCACCACCAAACCCCCAGGAAAAGGAACCGGGATCGGACTCTCGATTACTTGGCAAATTGTGGTAGAAAAACATAAGGGAAATCTACGTTGCACATCATCGGTTAACCAAGGCACCATGTTTGAAGTCCAACTCCCCATTTCCCATCAAGCTGGGGTTTTGTCCCTGTCTGCTTAGGGTAGAAAAAGCCGCACCGAAGCGAGATCCGGTGCGGCTTTCTGGCTCAAAGCCCGCGCAGGGGGGCTAAATTTGCTTATTTCTTGGCGTAATAATCCCGTGTTCCCTTGGCACTGAGGGCTTCGCCGAGACGATTTAACCCGTGGACATAAGCGGCAGTTCGCATGGAGATTGAGAATTCATCGGCAATCTGCCAAATTTTCTCGGTTTCTTTTCGCATTCTCTTCTGCAAGCGTTCCTCAACTTCTTCCAATTCCCAATACAAACCGCTGCGATTTTGTAGCCATTCAAAATAGCTGACGGTTACGCCTCCGGCATTGACTAAGATATCAGGAACGACATAAATACCTCGGTCTTCTAAGATGCGATCGGCCCCGGAGCTAATCGGTCCATTGGCGACTTCAAAGATATATTTGGCCTTGATATCTTGCACGTTGGCTTCAGTGATTTGATTTTCTAAGGCCGCAGGAATCAGGAGATCAACCTCTAAAGCCAAGAGTTGCTCATTGCTGATAATTTCATGTTCGACAGTATTACAAACGCTGCCTTTACAATAAACAGCTTGAATCCCTGAGTTGGATTGTTTGTAATGGAGGATGCTAGGAATATCTAATCCTTGTTTAGCATAAATTCCCCCTTGAGAATCGCTCACCGCAACTATTTTATATCCCGCTTTGGCGAGGAGTTCGGCGATAACGGAACCGGCATTACCAAATCCCTGAATGGCGACGGTGGTTTCATGGGGGAGCCGGTCAAATTTTCCCATGATGGCTTCAATCACATAATATGCGCCGGTTCCGGTGGCGGTATCCCGACCTAAACTACCGCCGAGGGTGACGGGTTTACCTGTAACAACGCCGGGGTTGAGGGAACGACGGATAATATTATATTGATCCATCATCCATCCCATGATGGTGGGGTTAGTATAAACGTCTGGTGCGGGAATATCGATATTGGGTCCGATAAAGTCGGCGATCGCATCAATATAACCCCGAGTCAATCGTTCTAATTCAAGTTTAGAAAGTTCTTTAGGATTAACGGTGACTCCCCCTTTTGCTCCTCCAAATGGAAGGTCAAGAACTGCACATTTAAAGGTCATCCAAAAGGCGAGGGATTTGACCTCATCCATACAAACATTCGGATGATAACGGACGCCTCCTTTTCCCGGACCGCGTGTATCGTCGTAGCGGACACGATAGCCTTGAAAAATGCGTAAGGACCCGTTATCCATTCGCACCGGGATGGAGACGTTTAAACTAGCTTTGGGATATTTTAGATATTCTAGGGCGTCTTCAGAAATCGAGACGTATTTCATGGCCCGTTCTAATCGTTTGCTGGCATCGGCAAATAGTGAATCGGACATTTTCGTTTGCTCCATTTTGGCGATCGCGTGGGTACGCAAACTCTGAATTACCCCTTGTTTTTACTCCTGCCGGGAATGTTAATCATCCGGCATGGGGCAACCCCGGCGGGTTTTTCCCCATCGAAATTGTTGATCGGATTTCGAGGCGCTATATAAGCATAAGAGATAGAATTATCCCAAATAAGTATTTTATGCTTATATTGTAAAAATCCAGGGGAGTTCGGTTTGTTATCAACGCGCTACTGTAGTTTATTATACAGTTTTTAGGGGGATTTCAGGATAATTAAAAGCCGCGACTGTACCCAATTTAAGCAAGAATCCCTTGAGACCGATAGGGAACTCCTCGATCCCCGGAGTGATTGATGATAAAACTGCATTTAATCGGTAAGCCTAAAAATCACCCCCTCAGAGGGTAGGGAGTAGGTAACCATGCAGCATAAGAGTAAACTGAGCCGAACTGAATGGGATTTCAGGCAGATCTCCCCATAAGAGTAAACTGAGCCGAACTGAATGGGATTTCAGGCAGATCTCCCCCTGAGCATTTAAACTAGGAGGAGGGGATGCAGCAAAACCCTAACGAGGCTTCGGTGCGATCTCCACCGACTTCGAGATTTGCGGCCAAGAAATATCTGCGATCGCCGCGAGCTCAAACTCTGCTAGATCGAGTGGATGAGCCGAAACAACAAGATTCCCAGAGACTAAATTGCCAAGATGATGATTCCACTCCTAGCGGCGCTATCGGCATCAGCAGCAGGGGGTCTTAGGATTGCCCTCCCGCTGCTGTTAATCGGTTTGTTAAATACTGACGAACTCTGGTCTCGCGTCCCCGTACTCTCTAGGATTTCACCCCAGGTCGCGATCGGAGTGCTCGTGAGTTGGTCCTTATTTGAACTGTTTGCTTCCAAACAACCCTGGGGACAGCGCCTACTCCAGAACGTCCAACTGGTATTTAGTCCGTTTGTAGGGGCCATTATGGGGATGGCGATCGCCGAAGCTAGTTTTGGGGATGACACTGATGCGCCTACCTTTATCGTGGCAATTATTGGCGTCGTCGGCGGATTATTGGCCCTCGTCCTGCAACTGGTTCAAGTTGGCTGGTTCTATCGCCTCGGGAAATTACCCGTCTGGGCGATTATCGCTCAAGATGCCTTATGTATTTGCCTAGTTTTATTCGCCTTCGATGCCCCCACCGAGGGCGGCATTATTGCCTTACTCCTGTTGTGGTTAGCGATTCGTTCCTCCCAGCAGTGGTATCGCTGGTATGTACAACAAGATCGCGGGAAAAATCCTCGCCGAAATAAAACCGAACCCGATTAATTTTAGGCAAAGAAAAAGAGACACCGAATTTGGGAGTGTCCCCGATTTATTGACTGCCCGGTGCTTCCAGTCCCTGAGGAATTCCTCACTATCCGGCAGGCACTACAGCAATCCGATGAAATGTAACGGTCCATGACCGCTAATTAACTCAAACAACAGTCCCATAAACCCCAACATTGCCAGTCGTCCGTTCCAGACTTCCGCAGCGGTCGTCATTCCCCATTCCCAACGTTCTTGGGGATACATTTTGAAGTTTTTCTGAGGACGCATCACCTGATCCAGGGTCAGCGGAGGTGCATCGATCGCCTCCAGGACTAAATTAGCTAAATCCTCAATAAACACCGGATGGGTATTTAATGCCGGAACTCGCTGGAAATTTTCAATTCCCGCTTGTTCAGCCACTTCTCGATACTCCATATCGATTTCTTGGAGAGTTTCGATATGTTCCGAGACAAAGCTGATCGGGACTACGAGTAAATCGTTGACCCCTTCTGCGGCTAACTCGATAATTGCATCTTCCGTATAGGGTTGAAGCCACTCTACCGGACCCACTCGACTTTGATAAGCCAGGGTGTAAGGATTCGGGCGATTCAGGGCTTGCACAATCAATTTCGTGCATTCCTCAATTTCCTGCTGGTAGGGGTCTCCCGCTTCTTCTACATAGCTGACCGGGACCCCATGGGCGCTAAAGAAAAGATGTACTTGGTCTGGATTTTCAAACCCATCCAGTTCTCGCGCGATTAGCTGTGACATCGCCTGAAGATAGCCGGGGCGCTGATACCACGAGGGAATGACCGTGTGTTCCTTCGGGGCCACCGAGGGGTCTTCCGACCAAATTTTTTCGAGTAACCGGAAACTGGACCCGCTAGTGCTAATCGAAAATTGCGGATATAACGGGAGGATGACCAAGTGTTCGACGCCATCGCGCTTGATGCGGGCGATCGCCTCTTCGGTGAACGGATGCCAGTAGCGCATCCCGATGTAAACCTGAACATCCTGTCCCTTGTCCTTTAAACTCTCTTGCAAGGCGATCGCTTGTTCTTCCGTAATCCCACGCAACGGTGAACCCCCACCAATTTCCATATAATTGGCTTGGGATTTTTTACTTCGCAGGCTCGAAATCAGCCATGCTAGGGGTTTTTGCATCCACGGAAATGGCAACCGAATGATTTCTGGGTCAGAAAACAGGTTGTACAAAAAGGGTCGAACATCTTCAATTTGCTCCGGCCCACCTAGATTCAATAACAGTACCCCTACACGGCCCATAGCAGTCACAGTTTCCTTAGAGTTTTCATTATTGTTTACTTATTTTAACAATAATACCGTTGATTAAGTCACAGTTTAAGTTAAATCTGAATTTTTATTCAAGGGGGTATCCGTGGCAACAATTTTAAGAGACTGGAGTTATCGTTATCAGTGGCTTTACGATGGCATCTCCCGAGTCGCCGCCCTTAGCGTCGGGGGGGAATCTCGATTTCATCAGTTACCCCTCCAAGGTCTCACCCTCAACCCCCAGACCCAAATTCTCGACCTCTGTTGTGGTAGCGGTCAAGCTACGACCTATCTAGTCCAATCTTCCCACAACGTCACCGGGTTGGATGCATCCCCCCTCTCCCTGAGTCGGGCGCGGAAAAATGTCCCCCAGGCATCCTACATCGAAGCCTTCGCCGAACAGATGCCTCTTGCGGATCACGAATTTGACCTCGTGCATACCAGCGTCGCCATGCACGAAATGGATCCAGAGCAATTACGACAAATTCTCCAGGAAGTCTATCGCGTCCTCAAACCCGGAGGGACTTTCGCCCTAATTGATTTTCATCCTCCCACCAATCCCCTATTCTGGCCCGGATTAGCCCTATTTTTTTGGCTATTTGAAACCGAAACCGCTTGGCAACTCCTCAAAACTAATTTATCGGAACTCTTGCAAGAAATTGGCTTTACAGTTGATTCCCTCCGACTTTATGCCGGGGGGAGTTTACAAGTGATTCACGCTCAAAAATCCGTAAGATAGGGGTAAACTAGACTCATATTTCCTCGTGGTGAAACCTTCACAGCGAGTCACGCTCCCCTGTCCAGCTTTGCCTCCACCATCCAACGAGAGCAAATTTTTAATCCCTCTCCCTTCGTTTGATTATTCTTCAGGCATAAGCTATTGAACCACTTAAACTGGATATTTAAGAGCGAGCAAGATGCTCACACTCCAATAGTTTCCTGGCTCTTCAGACTTTTTGGTGATAAGTTTTTCTAATTAGTTACTGAGCGTTTAAATGTTTTTGAGTGGCTACCTCTCTAATTTATAATGACTATGATGAAAAAGCTGCTAAAAGACGTAACCGAAAGTTGTCAAAATTT
>JBBQFN010000015.1:0-123305 GCA_038321985.1 Cyanophyceae cyanobacterium
TCCATAAACCTGAGTGCCTCCTTTTTTGTACAGAAAGGGTGATGGGCAATTTTTGCCTAATTTTTATCAGTTTAGGGCTAAACTTTGGACTTCCTAACTAAATTTAATTATTTTTTAGTATTTTGGGGATTTATGAGACTCATTTTGGTCACTTTTAGAGCTAGAAGCCTTGACTTGTAAGGCTTTCAGTTCCTGGGCTGGGGAGCGAGTACAAAACTAATTAGAAAAACTTATCACCAAAAAGTCTGAAGAGCCAAAAATTTTTATTTTTGTAAGCCTATTATAGGGATAAGTCGGCCAATTTTTACAAAAGAGTCGAGGAAGCAATTAGAACTTTTGCTTTCATTTAACGAGCAATTCCCCCAATACCCCTGATTCAAGGAGTGCTGTTGGAATTTTCCCCCTCAATCTTAATAACTGATTAACAATCAGAAATTATCAGAAAACCAACCGCCGTAAGTAGTCCCGCTACAATTGAATAAAAATCAGATTGCTGAGGCTTGTGAACCTATTATGAAACCTAACGTAGAAATCTATACCTGGAGTTGGTGTCCCTACTGTGTGCGGGCGAAAGCGCTGCTAGATCGCAAAGGTGTACAGTATCAGGAATACTGCATTGATGGAGATGAAGATGCACGGGATCAGATGGCAACCCGTGCTAAGGGACGTAGATCCCTGCCTCAAATTTTTATCAACGATCGCCATATCGGGGGGTGCGACGATTTGCACGCCCTAGAGGGTAAAAATCAGTTAGATCCGATGCTGCAACCGGAGTCAGTAGAGCAGTAGTCAGGAGATACTCAAACTTAACCGTGCGATCGCCTCCCAGGGGCGATCGCTTTTTTGTCCCATTTAGCGGTTAAATAAAATAGGAAAATCTCCACCCAGACACCACTCAAAAAGGGAAGTAGGCGTGAAATTTGCGTTCATCATTGATCCGATCCAAAAACTAGATCCCACCCACGATACCAGTGTCGCGCTAATGGAATCAGCGCAAGCAAAAGGACACGAGGTTTGGATAACTGAGGCGCACCAACTCAGCGTCGTGAATGGCAAAGCCTGGGCAATCCTCGACCAAGTTCAGCTAAAACCAATCGAACGCGCAGGCGATCGCTGGATAGCAGCAAACCCCTGGTATCAAATCCAACCCGGCGGTTCCCAATCCCTGGAAGAAATGGATGTCGTGTTCATGCGAACCGATCCCCCGGTGACTATTCCCTACCTCTACGCTACTTACATTCTCGATTACATCGACCCGAATAAAACCCTCGTCGTTAATTCTCCAAAAGGACTACGGGCAGCCAATGAAAAAATGTATGCCCTCCAGTTTACCTCCGTCATTCCTGAAACCATCGTCAGTCAAAGTAAAGCCGTCATTCGCGACTTTTTAAACAAAAAAGGTGCAGCGGTTCTCAAACCATTAGGGGGAAAAGCCGGGGAAGGCATTTTATTTTTGCAACCCGAGGATAAAAACTTCAATTCCCTCATTGAAATTAGCACCAAACAGGGCAAAGAGCCGGTGATGGTTCAAACCTATCTTCCGGAAGCAAAAGAAGGGGATAAACGCATTATTCTCCTCAATGGTGAACCCATTGGCGCAGTGAATCGGGTCCCCAGTGGGAGTGAATTTCGCGGGAATATGGCCGTTGGAGGTCTTGCGGTCAAAACCGATATCACCGATCGCGAACGGCAAATCTGTACCCAAGTCGGTCCGAAACTGCGAGAAGATGGGTTATATTTTGTCGGCCTTGATGCGATCGGGGGATATTTAACTGAGGTGAATGTTACCAGTCCGACAGGAATCCGAGAAATTGATAAATATTTACCGAATGATGAACGTTTAGGGCACCAAGTGATTGAATGGGTGGAAAGTTTTGTCTCGGTTAGATAAAAAGAGGGGGGGATTTTTTGGAGTAACGACTTTACTTGTTCTCTCTTCATCCCTGATTCTTCATCCTTCTAATCACCCATGACTAACAACAAAGGAAATAAATAAGAATTATGACCAATTTATCAACTGCTTCCTCTTATTCTAGCGGTCAGAATTATGCACCGGGACCGATTGGTGTGGCCATTGTAGGGACGGGCTTTGGACAGAAAGTGCATATTCCCGCATTTAAAGAATATCCGGGGACAGAGGCGATCGCAGTCTATCATCGGGACATCAATCAGGCCGATGCGATCGCTACTACCCATCATATTGCTTTCGCTACCGATGCGATCGCTGATATCGCCAAAATGCCGGAAGTGCAGGCCGTTAGTCTTTCTACTCCACCCTTTTTGCATTATGAAATGGCGAAACCTTTGTTAGAAGCAGGCAAGCATCTGTTACTCGAAAAACCTACCACTTTATCGGCCCCCGAAGCCAAAGAACTCTATCAAATTGCTAAGGCTAACGGCGTAGTAACCGCCATGGATTTTGAATTTCGTTTTGTTCCAGCATGGCAGCGTCTTAAAGAATTGTTAGATGACGGCTACTGTGGAAAAATCCGTTTAATTAAAATTGATTGGTTAGTATCCTCTCGCGCTGATGCAAGTCGTCCTTGGAATTGGTACTCTCAGAAACAGCAAGGCGGTGGTGCTCTCGGGGCAGTCGGGTCTCATTGTTTTGATTATATTTCCTGGTTATTTGGGCCAGTCCAGCGCTTGTGTGCCTCCTTGAGTACGGCAGTGGCACAACGTCCAGATCCGAAGGCAGGGGGACAACTTAAACCCGTGGATGCCGATGATAGCTGTCTGCTGATGTTGGAATTGGCGGATGGTACTCCCACTCAAGTGAGTTTGAGTTCAGCAACTTACCAAGGACGGGGACATTGGGTAGAAGTGTATGGCGATCGCGGCACCTTAATTCTCGGCAGTGACAACCAGAAAGATTATGTGCATGGTTTTAAATTGTGGGGTGCACCGTCCGGAGAGTCTCTATCCCGATTAGAAATTCCCAACCGTCTGGAGTTTGCTAAAACCTACCCCGACGGAAGAATTGCCCCCTTTATCCGCGTGGTAGATAACTGGGTCCGAGGGATTGAGACCCGTCAGGCGATCGCTCCTTCCTTACGCGAAGGTGTCTATTCTCAACTCTTAATGGACCTAACCCATGAATCCGATGAAACCGGCACTTGGGTCACCGTTCCCAATTTTAATGACTATCTAGCCCGGAGTTGAACACAGGCAACGTTCAATATTCCGACTTCAGTCGTTATTTTCTTACGTTCGTAGTAACGACTTTAGTCGTTTCTTCCCCAATTTTTGTTGGTGTCACGACTTCAGTCGTTATTTTCTTACGTTCGTAGTAACGACTTTAGTCGTTTCTTCGCCTTAAATCAATCACGACTAAAGTCGTTACTACAAACATCAGCCTCACGTTTATTATCCAAGTTTTTTTGTGCCACGACTTCAGTCTTTTTTCCCCCTGAATTAGTAACGACTTTAGTCGTTACTACAAACGTAAACCCCAACTTTCTAACATTCTTTCAAACTTGAAGGCGGATAAGACGGCGACATCTCCTCGGGGCGATCGCCGGGGAGTTCCTCAATCCAAACCCGGACCCCTATTTTGCGAACCTTTCCCATCCGACCTGCTTTTGGCCCCTCTAAAATTTGCACCTTTGACCCCACCTGCGGCAACTCGGTACAACTTGCTTCAGACGCCAGGGCCAGGGCCACTAACTTATCGATCGCCTGAGATGCTGGAATCGTTTGTTCTTGTAACCATTCCACCGTCTCCGGTGCCAGGGAAAATAACTTGCGGACTCTGTTTTTTTTCCGGCTCTTTGGCCCTTTCTTCAAATTCGCCTTGGAATTGGGGTGATGTCCCCGCTTAGTGGGTTCTGCGATCACTTGAATCTCCCCCGTGCCTA
This sequence comes from Cyanophyceae cyanobacterium, assembly GCA_038321985.1. Taxonomy (GTDB): domain Bacteria; phylum Cyanobacteriota; class Cyanobacteriia; order Cyanobacteriales; family Laspinemataceae; genus Laspinema. Next base: position 3,858 of record JBBQFN010000015.1, read on the forward strand.
AAACCCGGTTACAGGTGGTCCGAATGTAGCACTCTTGCTCGGTTTCACACACCTCGGCAATCTCGAAAATCTGACACTCATACCAGTCTGAGTGCTGTGGATCCGTGCGGCAGACCACCTTCTGACCGGGGTGAAATTGTTTTCTGTCATCGAACATTGACATTTCTCCAATCAGTATATACGATTAGAATATAGCTCAAACTATCCCAGCAGGATTAAGAAAACCTTTAAGTTTTCCTCCTCCACTGCTAGGGGGGAATGTCTCAGGCTCCCCCTAGCAGTGGGGTAATGATCACTTGTTCGGGAGAGTTTGAGGACCGGCATCATAGCGAAAACGGTTATGGCGCAATCACTCTAGGACATTTTCCCGGTGAAAGCCAAAGGGAGAGCGGCCCAAGACCGAGGGCAATCCATAGCATATAGACAATTGGAGAGGGGACAATGAACAAGCAAGCGTATGACGCCTTAAATCGCCTAGCAAAGAGATTGCACCAAACCCCGGGGACTGACGGCCCTGCAACAGAAGCGGAAGTCGCCCAGATTGCGGCAGCCTATCTTAACACCCTGGTGGAAAATTTATCGGATCGCGAATTGGTCCAAGCGATTGATGAATATCGCTCGGGTCACACTCGAATCAAACAAGTATCGGAGTCCGTTCAAAAGTGGTTGGAAACCGATGTGGGTCACCGTCAGGAGCAAGAGTTTAAAGAATTTATCGCCCAATTAAACAGCAGAATGGGCAATATTGTCTAGGGTTAAGGGAGTGTAACCCAAGAGACAATTGATAGAATGATAGGAACCAAAATCAAGAAAACCCCAGGCGATCGCTTGAGGTTTTCTTTGTTGATGTTCTAAATATCAAGGGGCGATCGCGCCGGATAAACTCCTCCCGTGAAGAATCTGGCCGCCAATCGCTCCAATTATACCCGTTTGCCTTCGCGGAACTGTCCGGGGAAGCGTCTGCCATTAGCATCAATTAGAACGCCTTGGCCGTGGGGAACACCTTGGCGTAATTCGCCCTCATAGCGGGTGCCATTGGGGAAGCTACAGGTGCCGTTGGCGTCTAAGTTTTCATTAAAAAACCGGCCTTGGCAGCGAGTACCATCGACACGGTTGAGGGATCCCTGCCCGAACGGCTGTCCGGCAAAAAATTCTCCGACATAGCGATCGCCATTGCTGAAGATAAATTGCCCTTGTCCAGCGGGTTGAGAGGTAATTTCCCCACTGTCCACATACTGAAGCACCTCGAAAGTGCCTTCATAACGGGAACCATCGGAGAAAATAGCATTCCCCCGGACAATATTTCCATTGCGAAATGTCCCTTCATAACGGGCATCATCGGCGAAAATAAAAGTACCTTCTCCGTTGGGACGACCTGCACTAAAGAGTCCTTCATAGCGATCGCCATTGGCATATACATAGACTCCTCTACCACTGGGAACGCCATTGGCAAACCCTCCGATATAGTTGTCCCCATTGTTGTAATTACACTTAACTGGACCGGCGCTTGGGTCCCCGCTGCAAGAGGGAGGCACATAAGTTTCCCCACCTTCTTGTGCGGTTAATATGGGCTGATGGCTGACCAAACTGGTAATCTGCATCACAGATGCTACCAATATTGTCATTCCTATTTTTTTGAGAGAGTCAGTCATAATTCTAACGTTCTCCTATGTGCATGGTTATTATCTATTCTATGTTTTCAAAACCGAAAACTTCTTCTGCAATTGGGTAGATTCACCCGGGAGAGGCGATCGCGATCGGTGCTACTAGATGCGATCGCCTCTTTGATCCTCTCCGGCGCTTTGGGACCATGGGTTAGCTAGATATCCTTGAAAAGGAAACTAACGCTTTAATGCCAGGTTAACTCCGCTCGGGTTAACCTCCGGGGCTTCTTCTTCTCCCAGAAGTTTACCCACCTCAATTCCGTTTTGCTCCAGAATCACAATCGGCTCAGCAGAATCTAAATTTTGCACCTCTTTCACCAGCACTTGGCCTAAAGCAATGCGATCGCCCACCGTCACATATCGCGAAGTTGCCTCATTGGGTGCCTTAACAATAATTTGGACTCGACCCCCAGCTCGAATTACCCCCGTCACTTCCGTGCCTTCGGCTAAATCCGTAGAAGGAGGCGGGGGTGGGATTGGAGGTGGCGGTGGCGGTGGCAGTTGTTCCGGACCAATAGCCACAGGCAAATCTGGAAGAGTCGGCACTCCTCGGGTCACCAGGGGTGGAATCGATGGCGGCGAGGGTGGACCAGCTGGTGCCTGTGCCACCACCGGAGGAAGCCGTTCTGGACCAATTCCTACCGGCAGGTCCGGTAGACTAGGCACGCCTCGGGGTGAAAGCGGTGGCGGAGACGGGGTTTGTGCCACCACCGGAGGAAGCTGTTCTGGACCAATTCCTCCGGGCAAATTCGGTAGACTAGGCACCCCTCGACCGGCTAGAGGGGGAATAGTGGGGGGTTGGGGAGGAGCCGGTGGGCCACTCCCCCTTTGCTCTGCGGGTCGGGGTCTTGGGGGGAGTTGTTCTGGACCAATTCCCACAGGCAAATCAGGAAGGTTAGGAACCCCTTGTCCTGGGAGGTTCGGAAGTTGAGGACCTTGAGAACCTGCTGCTCCGGGTCGGCCTCCAGGGGCGGCTCCAGCTCGGCCTCCAGCTCCGCCTCCAGGTCCTGGGAAGGGTCCAAAGGGTTGTGCTTGGGCGATCGCCCCTGCTTGAGCGGGGGGTAATTGCGGACCGATCGCCCCAGGCAATTCGGGAAGGTTGGGAACCTCACGAGTTGCCACTTCCGGAAGTCTAGGAGTAGCCGGTTCTGCTCCCGGTCGAGGGGTCACCGGGACTGGCTGTACGTCCAGGACACCAAAGGGGTTTTCCTGAGCCTGTTGAGTTTTTTGCTGTTCGAGTTGGCGCACCCGGTCCTCTGGACTGGTCGGCGGAATTAAATTCCCGATGGAAGTCGGATCCGGGCGCTGAGGCACCACAGGTTGTGGAAATTCCGGGGTTTCGCTTTGTTCTGCTGTTTCTGGGGATTCTCCTGGCGGTGGAGTCTCCGTTGTCGTGGGAGATGGCTCGACAGGGGCGACGACTTCCGGAGTCTCCGGTTCACCACCACACGCACTCAAAATGAGGACGAGCATCCCAATTGACACCTTTAATAAAAGTTGACGCATGGCCGCTGATTATTAGGATTTAGTACAAAGATAGCCGATCAATCCAAAACTGCTTCATCATTTGGATTAGCAATTTCGCAGGGTCAGCTCCATTTTTTATCGATCGCCGGGTTCGTTTACTAAACCCTCTCTTGACAAAAATGATTAAGTAAGGTAGGAAATTAGGCGATCGGCTATTTTAGGGTCAGGACTGCTTGGGGTTCCGAAATCGGAAAATAGGCAGCCCGCTACTAGAAAAGGGCTTCTAGCAAGGGGATAGGGCTTTTCTTATGGCGCTCTGAGAGCCAGCAAAAAGATCTAAACTTAATATGTTCATCTGCTTATTGTACTCTAATTGTTCAAAGGAAGAAATGCCGGGAGATTAAACTTTTTTCTCGGAGAGAACCGGCTATATTTTAGTAAAAATAGTCAGCCACACGGGGCCGAGAAGGGAGTAATGTCCCATGCAGTCGAGTCCCGCTTCTGTGCCGAGTTGTTCGCGCCTTTGAGGGGTATAGAGGCGGATATTAGTAGGGGATACTCCCAATCCACCGGAGGCGGTTTGTCCGGGTATCGTAAAATCGACTAAGTAGTATTTTCCCCCCGGATGTAATATGCGGCTGACTTCGGATAAAACCTGGGTGGGATTGGGGTAGTGGAGAAAACTAATGGTATTGAAAACTGTATCAAATTGTGCGTCAGTGAAGGGGAGGTTTTCAGCGTTTCCTTCGATGAAAATGAGACGGGGACGATGGCGATCTCGCTTTTTTTCTCGTGCTTGACGAATCATCTGTGATGATAGGTCAAATCCGGTCCCCCGCAGGGTGGGAAATTCCTCCGCAAGGCGATCGAGCAGTCTGCCGGTCCCGCATCCGAGGTCTAGCACATTGGGATTGTCGGCTAATTGTAGATAATCCAGCAATCTTTTGTGAAGGGCTTGATAAAAGACGGTCGTGAACAGGATATCGTAGTTAGGTGCCCAGCGGTCAAAAATCTTTTGTTTTTTGATGATTTCTGGGTGAGTCACAGTTAAGTTCTCCTCAAGTTTAGGATACTATTTTAACTGGTTTTCCTCAGGTCTGTAGTTAGTCTATTGTGTGACGCGGTAGTTTTGGGCGATCGCATAAAAGAGGGAGTAATAATCTCCAAATCGGTCTTTGGGCGACTGTCCTTGCCAAGTATAAATTACATCTCCCGATTCCAGCGTCATCCGCATCACACTTTCGTCGGTTCCCACTTCCACCTCTAAAAAGGCAGGTAATCCCTGTTCTGTCGTGAAGTTAGAATCAGCAGGGGAGGGCGGTTCCTCTTCTATGTCTAATCCTGTTAATTTCAAAGTTCCCCATCCTCTAACTTCAATATTGGGGTAGTCCGGATGATGAAACGCGCGTCCATCCTGATTCGTGGGGGGAGGGAGTGCTACCCAACCTTCGGGATAGGGAAACTCGAACCCAAAGCGCTGATTTTGATAGGTCTTCCATTGGGTGGGGACGGTGGAATTGGTGGGAGTGCAAGCGGAAATCAGGAAAGCGATCGCCATTCCCGATGCGATTTGGGGGAACAGTGCTGTGGAGATGGGATGACGAAAAAAAGTCATAAATACACCGGCGATCGGCTGGGATAACGGGGAGGGAAGCAATGCCGGAACAACGCCCGAGGCAACTGCCCCTCCCGAACACTCCATCAATCTATTGTAACCCGGAAGCGGATAAACCCGTATTCACCCACCCCCAGATTACCAATATCCACCACCACCGCACCTCTAATATTGGGACGACAAATCAGAGGAGTTGCGGTTCCCGAAGGATAAAACCGGCCTCGGTTACTGGCACTATTCGCACTTCTGAGATACGCCGTCGGTAAATCTAGGTTCGGAGGATTTAAGCCCAAAGCAATCCCCACCTCAGACCCAAACGATCCTTCTGTCGGAGTTTGACCATTAAAGGTATCCGTCCGAAAGGTTTGAAAATCTTGCAAGGGGTCGCACACCATTGCATTCTCCAACGGTCCACTCCCGGCAGAGAGGAAATAGATTGTATATTCCACTTCATCTCCCGGCTGGATCGTATTGGAAGCGGTCACGCCCCGCACAAAGTTAGTAGGCCAATCAGGGAGATTCTCACTCTGACCTACAACCGCGCCATTAATCCGAGTAATCCGCTTTTCTAACTCCAGATTGGGATTACCCCGTAGGGTGACGGAGGTGACTTCATTAATATCGGTCGGGTCTCCCGTGTTATTTGCATCAGGATTCGCGCCATTGGTGGAAAAATCACTCACTGGATTACCCCCAGGACCCGTACCCGAGGCGGTTACCTGATTATTAAAAGGACCGAGATTGTTCCCTGGGGTAACCCGTACCTGGAAACTAATCGTAGCCTGCGTATCCACCGCTAAAGTATTGCCGGTTGCCAGGAGATTGGTATCGGTAGTGCCATTAAAGTTAGGATTAACCGTGAGAGTAGGACTGGTGAGAGAATTGGGTTCGAGAGTATAGGGGATATTCGCAAAAGTATCATTGAGATTTTCCGTCACCTGGAGCGTATTTAGGGGGACATCACCGTAATTTTCGACAACTAGGGTATAGGGAATTGTAAAGGTGCGATCGCCATTATCCGTGGGCGTTCCCGCTGCCTTTGCCACGCCAATCAGCGGCATCTCCGCGAACGTAACAGCAGTTGGGGTGATGTTATTCGTGGGGTTACCATCACCATCGGGGTCTGGATTTGTCCCGTCAGTGGAGGTGTCGGTCACTGGAGTGCCTCCAGGAGCCGTTGCCGAGGCCGTAGCACTGTTATTATAAGGACCTAGATTATTACCTGGAGTCACCGTCACCTGGAACTGAATCGTTGCAGATGCTCCCACTGCCAGGGAATCAGTCCCCGCCAGTAAGCTCGTATTGGTATTCCCATTAAAACTAGAATTGACGGCCAGAGTATTACTCGTCAAGGAATTGGCCGCCACCGTAAACGGACTCCCCCCAAAAGTAGTATTCAAGTTTTCCTCCACTTGAATAGTGGTAATCGGCACATCCCCATAATTCCGTACCGTCAGGGTATAGGGAACGGTATAAGTCCCATTTCCATTATTCGTAATTGTTCCGGCCTGTTTTGCCACCCCAACCCGAGGAGTTTCAGGGAACGTAACCGCAGTTGGGTTCGTGTCATCCGTGGGGTTGCCATTGCCATTGGAGTCCGGGTTCAGATTCGGGTCATTGGTGGATTCATCACTCACGGGTGTACCCACGGGAGAGGTTCCAGTTGCGGTGGCGGTATTATTATAAGGACCCAATTGCGCACCCGGAGTCACGCGAATGGTAAAAGCGATATCGATACTTTGTCCCACAGGTAAGGTTTCGGTTCCTGACAATAAATTTTTATTCCCATTCCCGTTAAAGTCAGGGTTAACCCCGGTCAAAGTCCCCGCAACAATTTGCGGTGCAGCAACAATTTGCGGTGCAGCAACCGCACTGGCAAAGGTACTCTCAGCCGTACCAAACAAATCTTCCGTAACTTGCAAGTTAAGAATATCCAGGTTACCAAAGTTTTGGACTCGAATTGTATAGGAAGCATCATAAGTACCGTCCCCATTGTTAACCACAGTGTTCAATTGCTTCGCGACCCCTAGCAGGGGATTTCCGGGGGTTAAGGGTACGGTTACTGTAGCCGTTTCTGTGCGATTATTATCATTGTTTCCATCATTATCATCATTCACTGGATCGGCCACATCATTCGGTCGAGTAACAACGGCCTGATTCACAATGTCCTGTGTTGCAGTAGGGATAATCGTCCCAGTCAGGGTATATTGTGCACTAGCCCCTACATTCAGTGCTAATCGGGCATTGGACAAATTCCCCGTGCCGTTTTCATCAATGCAAGTTCCCTCTGTATCGGGCGTCGTAATTGCACAGGTCCAACTCAGGTTGGTTACGGTTTCGCCATTGGCAGTAAAGATATCTAAGACGGTAGCAGGGGACTCGGTAGTAATATTACTGGGACCGGCATTGGTGACAGTAATCGTATAAGTAATATTTCCCCCAGCGATCGCTGGGTCTGGGGTCCGAGTTTTGGTGATTTTTAAGTCAGCTTGAGCGATGACGATCCTTTGTTCGAGGTCAAAGGGAAGAGAGGGGAAAAAGACCCAAGTATCGATCCCCCGGTTATCCCCCCATCCTGTAAATCCACTCCCCCCAAAGTTATGAGTTCCATTTGAACTATCAACCCCCGATAAGGCAGTCAAGGGGTCGGGTTGAATAGCCGTGTTTTCCGGAAACCCCGAGTCGTCATAATACACTAGAAAGGGGTCAGAATTTGGGTTGTCTGCAGGAAAACCGGGAGGTTGATTTAAGCGTTCTACAATCAGTCCGTTTGGGTTTTGCTCTACATCAAAAAATGGAAAGTGTACTTCCCCTCCAAAAAACTGAATTTGTGCGCCGTAACCCACCTCACTCACCTGGACAGGTACTCCATTGCTATCCCTTCCATCCCATTGCACCGTATTGGTCCCCGGAACAACTCGACCTTGTAATATGACATCATTATTATCTCCATATACCCCATTGCCACTTACATCAATGGTCAGTCGATAGGTTCCTGCTCCATTTGCATCAAACTGAAATGTTCCCCCCAGGGGATTTGTCCCCGCTTGACCGGGGGTTCCTTCCTGACCAATAAAAGTAAAATTTGAGGGAGTCGGTGGAGGAGCCGGTTGGTTTCTCAACCATGTAGAGCCTCCAGAAACAGGAGGGGCTAGAACATTTGAATTGGGGAAATCAGTTAATCTGGGTTGATTAAAAAAAATCTTGTGAGTTACGTTATCATTCGCCGGAAGAGCAGGGCTTTCAAAGAAGATGGGCAGACCACCGAGTCCAACCGATTGAAAGATAGGATTCCCGTTAGGAGCATCTAAAAATCCATTTTTATTGGCGAAAAAGATAAACCCAGCGGGTCTTTGACCATTGAGGTTGACCCGATACATATAACCATCCTCAGTCAGGATAAATGCCTCAGAACTAAGGGGACTAATTTCGGAAAAATTCGCCGGAAAACTCGCATTCATTGCTAGATAGTTGGCAAAAGCCCGACCGGGAAGTCCCGTACCCCCTGCATTCCGGACTGTTACATCCCAAGCGGTCACAAAGTTATTATTATTGCCTTGAGCAGGCCAATTCGCTGTCGCGGCGATAGAAACAGGGTTGTTCGTATCGGCTGAATTCGGGCTAATAAATTCTATTTCCCAAATCCCTTCTTGACCAGCCCCAACCGTAACGATACAGGGCGTATAACCCCCGGCATTCGGAGCCGGTCCAGCTAACTCTTGAGCGCGGCTTTGAATCCGTCCAAAATTCGGTGCCACACCAAGACTCTTGCAATTTCCACTGGCTCCATTGGGGGCTCGATAAAGAATATTACCATTATTAACCCATATGGCACTAGAACCCAGATTAATAGTTTCCCCCACTTTGGCGTACACTTTAATCACCGTTCTCCGGGCGATACCACTGGTACTGTCCGCGTCATTTCGATATTCTAAAAAAGGACGAAATCCTGTGTTATTGGTCAATTCTCGACTGCCTTCAGAACGAGCAAGGGGTGCAGCGAATAGGCTCAAGATGACGGGCAAAATCAACAGGAGTCCTTGAGGCCATTTCCCGGCTAATTTTAACGGTTTCATTCTGCACCTCCGGTTTCCTGAATGGGCGTTTCTACTGCTGATGCGGCGGGGGGAATGACTTGACCGAATCCGGGCCAGAGTTCGTTTAATTTGACGGTTAATCCGAAGTAGGGACCGGAGGCGGACCGATCGCCATTGAAGTCGCGATCGCTGACTTTGCCGAAGACGTATCCTAACCCTAATCTCAAATCTGGGGTTAAATAATATCCCACCTCTGCCACTACTCCCCATTCATCATAATTCGCATTCGTTTGATGTATCCATCGCCCTTCGCCCATCACATCCCAGCGATACCCGAATCGATAGGTTGCTCTTAACTGATTTAAGGACACTAAACTTGTTCCAGCTAAATCATCAGCGAGGTATGAGGTACTTTGCCTTAGTGCCGTTTTTCCATAAAATTCCCATCGCCAACTCGGGGCATAAATGGTCTCCAAAGCAAAGGTATGGTCTCGCGATCGCGTCCCGGAATCAAATAATATACTATCCGGTATCAACGCCGGATTTTGGCGAAAATCATACCGCAATAAGGCATTAAATTTATCACTGTTAGGATTGCGATAGGCTAACCCCATTCGCAAGTTCACTGTATCCCCCATTTCATCAAACAACTGATTCGAGGAGGATGCCTGTTGATATCGCGTTAATACAGATAGGGATTCGTTGATTTTCCCTGTGGCAGCAGCGGAAATAACTGTGTTGTTGCCACTACTGGAAAACCGATGTTCATATCTTGCACTGGCCGCAAAATCAGGATTTCCGGTATAGTCAAAACCTACACTATAACTGTCTCCGCTTCTAATTCCCAATGCTGCGGAACTCTGTCCTGGTGCGTAGGGTTGGGCAAATTGACTGCCGGATCCGGTTCGGCTGAAGAGGGAACCAAAGACGTGCTCATAACCAAAATTCAGTCTGAATCCTGGGAAGACTGTCCACCCATGTTGTAGTCCTAATGCCGCCCCCATTGTTTGACCGTTAATAAAGGAATAGCGCCCGGTGACGATGGTATCTTCGGTGACGTTATAATCGCCGTTGAGGTTGAGGCTAGTGATGGAATTATCCTCATATTGCCCCCCGGTAAACCAAACCTGGTTTAGTTCTAAGGTAACCCCGGGAACTAATCGCCAATCTACCCCTAAGATGGTGCGATCGGGATAGACTACATCATCTTCTTTTAAAAGGTTTAATTCGTTTTGCGCCCGGACGGTAATTGTATCGGTAATCGGCATGGAGAAGCGCGATCGCAGTTGGGAAGAGGTGGCATCTAAGGGACTGGTTGCTATCTCATCTTTACGGTTTCTCCACACCCAATCTAATCCCAAGGTTGCCCGCTTGATTGTCTGTTGCAATCCGGCAGAAATGGTGGTTAACGAGTTATTGAGTCCTAGCCCTGGGATAGCTTCTCGTCTCGGGGTTAAAAAATCATCTAATATACTAATTGGACGAGGAGAATTTCCAAAGTTTTTCTCGTGGTCATAGGCAAACTGTAACAGGGTCGTATTGGTTAAACGACTATTTAATAACGCCCCATATCGAGTCTGTCCCGGGACAAAACTCACCGTGGCATCGTTGGCGAATCCTTCATCGGTAGTCCGATAATACAAGCGACTGGAAAAGGGTCCGCCAATGGCGTTTAATTCAAATCGGTACGCCTCTCCCGTGACGACGCCTAAAAGTTCGGAATCATTGCTGGAATGGGCATATTCAGCAATCAATTGGCCGCTGAGTGGAGTTCTGAAATTCGGGACTTCGCCTTCTGGATAGTCATTCACCTCCTGGGGAGCAGATTTGCCAAAAGTGAGCATGAAATCGGCCCCGTAGAGTTCAAAATCTCGAATGCCTTGATTTTGGCGAAGGTAGGTCGCCCCCAACCATCCGGGGGTATTATAATCTCGGGAAAAGTTATAGCGGGCTCGTCCCCCCCAAAGGTTTGTATTTCCATCTAAATCTTCATGTTGATAGGTGGCAACGATGCGTCTAGCAACGACGGTTTCTACTCCATTGACGGTGACAACATCGGTTCTTAAGAGAGGACGACGGAATAAGATGGAACCGCGATCATAGTCGATTTCATAATCAGACCCTCGGTTGAGTTGTTGTTGTCGCACGATGTTGCCAGGACGTCCAAGTTCTTCCAGTTCTAAGAACAAGTTTTCACTGCCTGGGATAATTAATCGTTGGGATAAAAAGTAATATCCACTGGTTCCATCGGGGGCGATCGCATCTCGTTGGAATCCTTGAACGTCGTTGGCAAATAAGGCGCTGACTTGCAATCTCCCAAAATTATAATTTCCTTTAAATCCCTGTAGGGCGCGTGTTAATGCTGTGAATTGTTGAGACTCGTTTGCAAATTCTTGAGTCCCATAATTTCCCCACATAAAATAGTCGAGTCCGGCATTTTCTTCTGCTGAGGACCGTTCAAATCTGAGGAACACACTATCACTGGATGATGCAGTCGCCTCAACGGTTGACGCATCTCCATATAAGGGATAATTTTGTTCGGTAAATTGAGTATCAGAAAATAACCGTTGTCCGTTGCCGTTACAATCACAATTGAGGGCGCGATCGCTGTTATAAGCCCCGGTAAATAACCATCCCCCTAACTCCCCGGTGGCAAAGGCTGCACCTGTAACATCTAATTTAAATTCGTTATTTTCATCCGGAGGTAAAAAGTCGCGCAATCGTCCCCAATAATCCAATCCTCGCCGTCCAAATCGCAGGTTAATCCCCCCAGTCACTAAGCTGGGACGGAGGTAAGTATCAAACTGCATCTGAGTAAACGCTTCTAGCAGTCGCCCTGCAATGGTTTCGGTATCAGTGACGGCACGAATTCTCACAGTCTGTGCATCTAAGGGCGACTGCAATTGAGCGGTAAATTCCCCGGCAATCACTGGCACTTGAAATCCAGCGCGATCGGTGCTCTTGTCTTCCCCGATAAATTCTCCGGCACTGGCACTTAAGGTAATTTCTGTCTCTCGTTCTACTAATTTGCCGTTCTCATCCAGTAACCGTCCTTGGATATTAACGATAGATCGTCCATCTGCCGGAAGTCGATTTTCTACAGTTTCTATCTCAATCTGTGCCGCACCTCCTTGGACAAATAAGGCGATCGCCGATTGAACAACCGTTGAGTTTGCTACTCGCAGGGCAACTTCATTCTGCCCTGGTTTTAAGGGAATCCCGTACCAAGTTTGAGTGACTATCCCTGTATTACTATCCCGTTCGGTCTGCCCGACGGATTCCGGGGATACCAGATTCCCGTTAACTAGCAGTTCGATTTCGGTCCCTTCGGGAAACTGCACGATTACCGAGGTTGCCGGAACATTCAGCACTTCCCCCGGAGTTGGAGAGAGAATCCTGATTTTTGTCTCCAATTGTGCGATCGCTTCTGAGGCAGTTCCCATATTTTCGGGAGTCTCTCTTGCCGCTTCTGCTATAATTATAATGGGGGAAAGGGGGTTGTGTGCCTGCGCTTCAGAATTTTGCTGTTTTTCTCCCGGCTCTAGATTTATTCCTAAATTAGATGTTACCTGAACGTTGTTTGTTGCTACGTTTGTAAATCTATTTACAATATTGGCGATTCCCGTCACCTCAGTATTTACAACCCATAGGGCCGATTTAATTAAATCGCTACGGTTATAATTAATTGTACCTACAAAGGAGGGGACATCAACCGAGGTTAAGTGGAGGAAATTGCCTCCTTGAATGGCTACACTTGTAGTAACGTTTGTCATTACATCACTAAGCAGGCGATCAGGGCAAAAATCGCTACCCTTACACAATTTTTGGTCCGTCTTAGCCAAGGTAGCAATGTTCGTCTCTTCAAAAGTAGCTACACTACTAGAATATTTATTTGCTTCAACTAATGACGGGACAGCCATTTCAGGCAAATTTAAAAATTTTCCTACCTTTTGCAGAAAAATATTATATTGCAAATGCTCTGTTGACAATACTATCCGAGGTTCATGATCCGATAAGGTAATTTCCTCGGGATCGGAAGTTGCTGGAATTTCTGGCAAGTTTTCTAGATCATCAGCCGATCGCAGATTCTCGGTTGACAATAATTTATGAACTTCGCTGGACTCGGGATTGGCGATCGCACCCAATCCGGTAAAAGTTATCCCAATTTCCGATAACTTTTCATCACTGTTATTAAATTGCAGATTCTCTGTTAACAACAATATGCGAGGTTGCTCTACGGAGGAGGCAATTTCCGACCTTTGCTCAAAAGTTACCTCAATTGGGGACAACTGAGCGAATCCCGGTAACGGGAAAAGAAAGGCGGCAACAGGTAAAAGCAGGGAACCATTAAACGTTAAATTGGAAATTTTAGATTGAAAGTGCATTAAATCAACCTCCTTCTTGACCGACAGTAGAGGTAGGGGTTTCCTCTTGTCGGGGGGTTACAGCAAAGTTCACCCGTGCCATACCCCCAGGTTCGAGGCGCACGAGACGGGATAGACTATTGCGCTCATTCACAAACTGATTGGGTGCGAGGGTGTATCCAGGAACGCTAGACAGGTCTAGAGTAGCGGTGCGATATCCGCCGACGACATTAGCGACGGAGAACAATCCTTGTTCATCGGTGATGATCCGGTTGCCATCATCGAGGAAAAGTATGGCGTTGGAGATACCCGGTTCATCGGGTTGTTGTTCGCCATCGAAGTTGAGGTCCTCAAATACCCGACCAATTAAGGTGCCGCAGTCGGATAAAATACCGGGTGCGATGCGCAGGGAATGTACGGCAGGACCATCTTTAACTTGGAGGCCGGTATCCACCCGCTGACCGTTGGCAAAGGCAGAGTTGCGACCATTGCCGCGCAAGGCATCGGGGGTGATGCGTGCGGCATAGGCAATATTGAGGACTTCGGCGGGAGGGATGGTGACGGTAGAGGCATCGAAGGTGATAGAACGGCCATCGTGAGTGGAGGTGATACCGACCTGCTGACCGGAGATTTCGGCGCGAACGGAATCTGGGCGTAATTGGAATCCCAGGGGGAGGAAGTCAGCGGCGATGATGCCGGTGACTGGGGAGTTAGAAAGGTTGCGGATTGCCAGACGGTAGATGACGGTATCACCGGGTTCGGCAGCAATGCGATCGCCGGTTTTATCGATTTGGATTTCCTGGGCTTCGCAGACACTGGTAGTCAGGTCAAAGGTGCCTAAATTCAAACCGACTTGATTGCGATCGCGAATGTCAATGGTGCCCGTAGCGAAGGTGCTGTTATTAAGAACATTGAGTGGACGTCCATCTAGGGAAGTGGCGGTATAAGTTACTAAGCCATTATTGTTGTCCGTGATATCGAGGCGGATGCGGCGTTCGGCATAGTTTGCACCGGAGGGGGGAGTGACTAATAAAATATATTGTTGTCCTGGATCGAGTTGACCTCGGTTGACATCCAGGAGGAAATTATAAGTGCCTTTTTCTCCGTTGGTCAGGAAGAAAGGGTTGGCATTTTCTAGGTTAGGAGAAATCCCCTGGCGAACTTCGGTAGGGGTTAGAGAGACTACCCCTTGAATTCCCCCGGTAGGATCGCTGGGGTTGGGTTGGTAGAGTCCTACCCTAAATCCGCTGTAGTCGGCTAACAGTTCTCCCGCACATCCTGTAATCCGTCCCAGTCCCTCTGGGCGAGGAGTAGATGGGAGGGTTGGGGTAATAATTACGGTTTGCGGACTGGTGGGTTGTTGGGGAATCTCTGGAGTAGTGGGAATGTTGACGGTTACCCCTGTTCCCTCGGTGGGGATAGGTCCGACTTCTACCTCTACCACAATCTGAACACCGCCACCAGGTTGCAAAATTACATCCGTCGGAGTGGTGACGGGTTGTAGTTGCGGGGGAGTCGGAGTGAGAGTAGGAGGGGTGGGAATGGGTAGGGGTTGAATATCCGGTGACGGAGTAATAATTAGTTCTGGTTGAGGACCTGGTTGAGGACCGGGTTGAGGACCGGGTTGAGGACCGGGTTGAGGTTCCGGTTGAGGTTCCGGTTGAGGACCTGGTTGAGGTTCTGGTTGAGGACCTGGTTGAGGTTCTGGTTGAGGACCGGGTTGAGGACCGGGTTGAGGTTCCGGTTCAGGGAAACAATCGCGAACGAGGAAAACACCACTGTCATTGCCGATCATAGAATAACTAACCCCACGGACAATGCCGTTGCTGGTTTCTCGTTGAACGGCGTCGGGGTCGGGAACTTGAAAGCGCAGGAGACTATCGCTGGGGTTGGTCAGGGTGAATTCAAAATAAAGCACATCCCCTTGTTCAATGCCACTGCGAACGCCGTTACGAAGGTTGCGGATTTCTTCGATAAAGTCTTCGGCAAGGTCTCGTAGGAGGGTTTCGCGACTGGGAACGGCGGCAACCATTGCTTGAAATGCGGCGCGGAAAGTGTCGTCTACGGGTGCGTTATCTCCAGCAGAGACAATGGTAGAGATGAGTTGTTGGGTGACGGTTTCTGCTTCGGCAGGGGTGAGTCCGTCGCCCGTGAGGATAGATTTAGAAAGTTCGGCAGTCAAGGCGATCGCCGTTTCTTGTGCTTGTGCGCGTTCGAGTTGGGCGATCGCTTGCGCTTTATCCGGAACTGCTTGAACGACAGCATCCCGAGTGGCGATCGCCACTTCCCGGAAACTCGACGCTACCGGCAATTGCGCCAAAGTAACGGTTACGGCAATCACGGCACGAGTTGCTTCTGCCTGGGTAAATCCCAGCTTGATTAACTCATCTGCCAAGGCACCGGCAAAGGCACCGGAGACACGATTGTTTCCTCCATCCCGAATCCCACTGGGGTTAACCGTGATGGGTCCTCCCCCAACTACTGCATCGGTAATCGAGTTAGAGACTCCTCCAATCTGATTTGTGCCATCGCTGCTGTAACTGTAGGCTGCTTCATTTTGAAGCAAGTATCCGGGAATCACACATTGGGGGTTATCTTGAGCAGAAGCTGAGGAAAAATTGCCTGTTTTAAGAAATAGAGTACCGACTGTCCCGGCAAGCAGGGTGGCAGTGACTGCCCAGAAGACGGGACGAGTCGTGAGTTTGGAGTTAGTCACCCCGGATTGTGGATGCTTCATTGCACCTGTACCTCAAACTGTCCCGTAACGACGGTTGCCGGTGGCAGGGGATTGGCTAAGGTCCAACGGATGTGGGTATAAGCGTCTGGCGGTGCAGGTTTAGTTTCCACTTGACCATTTTCTAAGGTGACTTCCACGGTCGGACGCTCTACAAAGGTTGTGCTGTTATCGATGCTGTAGGTAATTTCGGCATCGATGTCGATGGTAGAGGAGTCGGGGAGATAAATTACAGGGTCAGGGATTGGTTGAGTGAGGATGAAGTTGGCGATCGCCTGATCGGTTTGATTTTCAGCCGCGATCGTATAGCGCAGGATATCCCCCGGTTGCACTGATGCCGGAGGTGGCAATTCTAACCACTCAGTATTGACGTTCCCCTGCTCATCTTCAACGGTGATTTGTTTATAAACGGCAAGACGAATCTGAACCCGGTTGCCTTGGGTAAGGAGAAATTTACAGGACCCGGTAGCGCCACAGGACCCGGTAACGCTGGTATTCTCCGGGGATGGTTTAACTGATGTCATTCCCAAACCCGGAAGAGACAGATTCCCTATTAGTCCAAACGTTATCATTAAAATCACTAACGGGTTTTCCTGCATTTCTTTCTCCCCTGGTTACTTATCCGGTTATTAACACCGGTTCGATTAAACGGTCGATTTAATTAATTCACCTGGCGGCGAAATGTAAACGTTCCCGATTCTCCTGGCGCGATCGCCTGAATCACTCGCACCACATACCGCGTTACATCCGTCTCGACGGTAGTCCCGCTTTGTTCCCCCGTCCCCGTCGTTGCCGGTCTACCTCGAAAAAATTGAATTTCTCCTCCGTTAGAATCCACGGCAGAACCCACCACATGAGAGGTGTCAATTCCTGTAGTCGGATTGCGATCGCGGTCTAAATTAGCTGTATCTAATGCCCAATTATTCCCTTTAGGATTGGTAACCGGATCATAGGTTGTCCCATCTTCGGTAATTACTAAATTTCTAGCACTTAAGGTGACGTTTCCCTGACCCCCAACCGTGGAAAAGTTGTTGTAAGTCACTTGATATTCGATAATATTGCCGGGGGAGGGAGTTTTGACCTCGGTACTAAAGGTTTCCTGTCCAGGCAGCACATCCGGTCCCGTTCCTTTGAGGATGCGGGATTCTTTAGTCGTCTGGATAAATCCGGTATAAATCCGGTTAATCGTGATATTCCCTTGTTCTCCTGGATCAAACGTCCCGTTGCCATCGGTATCGATAAAGGCAGCGATCGGCACCTCATAGGCGCGATTGGGTTCGGCGGTGGGTAACTGAATCTGCACTTGATAGTCTGCCGGAGAGGCGTTCCCGGGAATCACAAGCGGCGGATTTGAGGTGGTAAATCCAGTGGGGGGGTTGTAAACATAGGTCACGGTTTGCTCCCCATAAGTGATGGTAACCGTTGTCCCTGGGGGTAGCGAGTTAGGGTCGCTAGGGGTAATTGGTGCGATCGTGATGGGTTGACCCGTAGGATTGACGACTGTATTCCCAAAATCTACAGGAGGAGGCGTTACAGGTTGTCCCGGGGGAACATTGGGAGGAATGGGGACCACTTCATTCGAGAAGTCGTTATTATTATCCGTCGGACCCACTGCCCCTGGTGCTTCCGTTGGACCATTTTGAATCGTCGTCGTTGTAGAGGGCAGGGGGACCCGATTGGATTCGCCTCCCGGTCCTGTGCCGGTATTACTATTGTTAGGGTCAACGCCATCGGTTTCTGGGTTGGGTATTCCCGAGGATACAACGGGATTCCCCTCGGCATCCAGGACGGGTAATGTCCCATCATCGTTAAAGTTACTGGGACTTTGGTCTCCGGATTCGTCATACACTAGGCGGTCCGGGTTCCCCGCAGTCCCCCCAAAAACCTGGGCCATATTGGCGATCGCCGTTGTTCCCGGCGCAATATTGCGGGTCACGACTTTAAACTCAAATCCACTCACCACCGTTCCTTGGGTAATGGTATTTTCGGAGATAAATCCGACTCGTCGCACATTAGCAACTCCCCCGACTGCGGCGACATCCGTCCGCCAATTAGCTTGTAAAGAGTTAGCACCATTGGGATCATCTGCTGTAAACACAATTTGCCATCCCTGGGGTGCAATAGCTGAATCCAGCACAAATTCAGTCCCCACGGGCATCGCATCAGAAATCAAAATTCGGTTAACCAGGTTCCCATCTACATTAATGGGAAACCGTTCATTCGGGGCTAAATCTCCCGGCACAAATCCCGTTACTCCCGGCGGCAATTGCGATCGCACATCTAACGCCAGTTGATAAGAAATCACATCATCTGCCGGGTCCGCCGGATTATTAATTTCAATGGGCGTTCCATGAGTTTTATACAGGGCCGGCAACGCCAAAGGCACTGCTTGCACCGTCACGGTTTGTGTCGCACTCGCCCCTCGGGTCCCATTCACCGGAAACCCTGCCACCTCTCCAGGAACCGCGCCATCTGGGTTATCTGTAGTATAAACATCCCCTACTCCGGGGTCTTGTGATACATTTTGCTCATCCCCGGGAGTATTCCCCAACTGGACTGCAATTTCACTACCCACCCCTGCATCAGAACGCACCGTTACCGGCACCCGCACCAGAATACTGCCATCTGCTGGGACCGAATCGGTAATCAGTTCCGTTCCGGTAATCGGGACCCAAGTCTGCCCCCCATCAGTGCTAATTTCCAAATTACCCGCTACTGTACCCGGTCCAGTAATATTGGCAGAATTAGGAATGCTAAAGCGGGTGGGGTCGTTTCCCACATTGGTGACTTGATATTGAAAATAAAGCAGGTCTCCAACGTCGATGCGATCGTCCCCGTCGGTATCACTTACCCCCGAGGGTTGCACCGTAATTCCGGCAACTTCCGCCACCGTTATCGTTACCGTGTTCGATTCAACTTCAATCGGTATCCCCGGATTTTGCGGGTCCTCAAAACTGCCGGTTGCCCGGTTTTCGATGGGTGTTCCGGCGGGTGTTCCAGCGGCAAAAACCGGAAATCTTATTCCTAAAATTAGCGGAAAAAATCCTATTCCTCCCAGCAACCCTGTTATTAGTAAATAGGGGTGCTTTGCCCGCTGCGAGCCCTCGTATTTAGTGGATTCCACAATAAAATGACCCCGGAGTAACTGATAGATGCTCTTAAAATGCCCCCGATGCTAATGCCCCCAAGCTGACTCTAAATCCTTTCTTGATTAGCAGATTAGGCGATTGTTTGGTCTTGCCAAAAATCCTCTTTAAACTTAATAAATGAAGTTCCTTTAATTCAACCCCTCCCTTAACAAAATTGTTAAACCTTTATAAGTATGTTTTTCCCTTTACCGTAGGTTAATGCTTCACTAATTAAGCTCAAAATTCTCAGCCTTGTCAAGACTTGTTAATATTTCTTTACAAAGAATTTACATTTTTCATCCGGAGGAGTTCATAAATTGATGAAATTTTGACTTCAGAAATTTGAATTTGTTCCGCAAAAAGATAAAATATTCGCAACTAGAGCCTGAAATCTTAATCAAACCCCACAAACCGAGGAAGGAAGAACCATGAAAAACCAGATTGATGGACCTGAATATGGCATTGTCTGGGTCACAGCCCCCTCACGCACCGAAGCTGAGGCGATCGCAGAAGCCCTCGTGGAATCGGGGCTGGCCGCTTGTGTCAGCCTCAGCCCCATTCAATCGATTTATACTTGGCAAGGTCAGGTTAATAAAGAAGAAGAATTTCAACTCACAATTAAAACCGATTTGCGTCAATTTACCCGAATAGAATCCACCGTTAAATCCTTGCATTCCTACGAGGTTCCCGAAATAATTTCCCTCCCAATTCTAGGGGGATATGCGCCTTACTTAAACTGGATTTCCGAATCAGTTGTGAGAAATTAAAATCTATCTCACAACAGGCCCACAAAGCAGGAACCGGAGAAACTGGTACATCATGAAAGACAGGAGACTGCACAGGAGGATTTATCTTGGATCCAAGCATACCCCCAAAGGAGGAAGGGACAACCCGTCGGCAGTCGTCCCTACAAAGAAAACAGCGAGTATAATATCTCCATAGGCATAGACTTGCCTATTCTGGAGTGTAGTATAACGAGGGGGAACGAAAAATAATGCGCCCCTTCATAGGAAACAGTTCACCCTCAATCCTTCCCAACCCCTTATGAGCGATCGAGGAGACAAACCCAATGGCAACCGTTATCAGGAACGCCTTAACCGTGTAATCGGGCCCATAATAGTAGCGTTGAGCCTCCTGATCTGCCCCGCAGGAGTAGCAGCCCCGGTAGACCCTCCTGTGATCCTTCCCCCAAACCGCTTACAAGAACAAGCCGATCGCGCCTATGAGGAAGGGGGCCAACTATTCCAAGAAGGCACCCCAGAAGCCCTGATTGCGGCCCAAGAAAAACTCAAAGAAGCCCGAACCCTGTATCAACAACTCGGCGATCGCTCCTTAGAAGCCGAAACCTTGATTGGGCTGGCATTTGTCGCCAAAGCCTCCCGGGAACCCCAAGCCGCCCTAGACTACCTCCAACAAGCCCTCACCCTCAAAGAAGCCGTCGAAGACCTTCCCGGCGTGGCTGACGTCCTGTTTAACCTAGGCAGAAGCTATGCCGAAGTGGGAACCTTTGCCCCCGCCCTCGACGCCTACAATCAGGCTAGAGAACTATATAAAAAACTCGAACTCCCCAGCGCTGAAGCCTTTTCTCTGACTGAACGGGGGGCGGTTTATGATGCCCTCGGGGAGTATCAACAAGCCCTCGACGCCTATAATGAAGCCCTCCCCCTCTGGCAAGACGCCGGCGATCGCCAGGGAGAAGCCGTCACTTTTAACAACATCGGCAAAATTTACGACGACTTAGGACAATATCGAGAAGCCCTGGATTACTACAATCAAGCCCTCCCCCTCTATCGAGAATTAGAATATACCGCTGGAGTTGCCCTCACCCTCAACAACATCGGCAACGTTTACGAAGCATTAGGAGACAAACCGCAAGCCCTTGATCGCTATAACGAAGCCCTCCCCCTCTGGCAAGAGGCAGGCGATCGCCGGGGAGAAGCCACCACCCTCAACAATATCGGCTTCCTCCACGCCAAAGATGGAGACTACCCCCTCGCCTTACAAACCTATAACCAGGGATTGCCCTTGTGGGAAAGCGCAGGCGATCGCCGGGGACAAGCCAGTACCCTCAACAACATCGGCTTCGTCTATGCCTCCTTAGGAGATAACCCCAAAGCCTTGGAATACTACAATCAAGCCCTCCCTCTGCGTGAATCCGTCGGCGATCGGCCCAAAGAAGCCCTCACCCGCTATCGGATCGCCATCGCCCTGCGTCATCAAGGACAACTTGACAACGCCCTCACCGAAATCGAAACCGCGATCGCGATCGCCGAGGACCTGCGCACCAACGTTGCCAGCCAGGACTCCCGCGCCTCCTTCTTCGCCAAAGTTCAGGACTACTACGAATTCTACATTGACCTCTTGATGGAACTGCACCAACAGCAGCCCAGCGCAGGCTTTGACGCTAAAGCCCTCCAAGCCAGCGAACAGGGCCGTGCCCGCAGCCTCCTGGAAATCCTCAACGAAGCTAACGCCGACATTCGCCAAGGGGCCGACCCCGAACTCCTCGATCGCGAACGTAGCATCCAACAACAACTCAGCGCCCTAGAAGAACGGCGCATCCAACTTCTCTCCGGACCCCATACCCCGGAACAAGCCGAGGCCCTCAGCGCCGAAATTGACGACCTCCTCACCCAATACCGGCAAGTCCAGACCCTGCTGCGCGTCACCAGTCCTCGCTACGCCGCCCTCACCCAACCCCAACCCCTCACCCTTACCCAAATCCAGGAACAAGTTCTTGATGATGACACCATCCTCCTAGAATATTCCCTCGGGAAAGAACGGAGTTACTTGTGGGTTGTCACTAAAACCAGCCTCACCAGCTACACCCTACCCCCCCGAGAAGAAATCGAACAATCCGCCAAACAGTTTAGAAACGCCCTCACTATTCCCAGTCTACGGATCCGGCGATCGATTTTCACTCAAACCTCAAACGCCCTCAGCCAGCTAATCCTCGGGCCCGCCGCCGACTTCCTCGACGATGATAAGCGCCTGTTGATTGTCAGTGATGGGGCCTTGCAATACATCCCCTTCGCCGCCCTTGCTGTCCCCAATCCTCCGGAGGGCAGTGACAGTTACCTACCTTTAATCGTCAAGCATGAAGTGGTCAGCTTACCCTCTGCCTCTACAATGGCCGTCTTGCGTCGAGAAATTGCCGGACGTACCCCCGCCACTAAAACCCTAGCTGTCCTCGCCGATCCGGTCTTTACCCCCTACGATGATCGCCTGCAATCCCCAACCCGCGAAGAGTCCCTGCAACTGGGGATTAAATCGGAAACCGGAAATCGCGCCTCGGAAGTCGAATTTAGCCGACTCCCCTATACCAAACTAGAAGCGGAGGAAATTCTCGCCCTGGTTCCTGAATCTGAACGCACCAAAGCCTTCGGGTTTGATGCCAGTCGCGAAGCCGCTACCGACCCCGCACTGAGTCAATATAGGATTGTTCATTTTGCTACCCACGGACTCCTCAATAGTGTGAATCCGGAGTTATCCGGGTTGGTGTTTTCCCTTTTAAATGAAAAGGGGGAACCGTTAAATGGGTTTTTGCGCCTCCACGAAATTTTTAACCTCCACTTACCCGCTGAATTAATCGTGTTGAGTGCCTGTGAAACCGGCTTAGGTCAGGAAATCCGAGGGGAGGGCCTAGTCGGGTTAACCCGGGGCTTTATGTATGCCGGTGCACCTCGGGTCCTGGTGAGTTTGTGGAGTGTCGATGATGAAGCCACCGCAAGGCTAATGGTAAATTTTTATGAAAAAATGCTCCAACAAGGCTTAACCCCGGCTGCCGCCCTGCGATCGGCCCAAATCGAACTCTGGGAACAGCAACGATGGCAGGCCCCTTTTTACTGGGCGGCCTTTACCTTGCAAGGGGAGTGGAAATAGGCTCCCTGGGGGATAAGCGTTCTTGCTTATTCCCCTAATTTTTACTTACAAAATAACCAGTTGTTAACAAGATTCTATAAATATTAAGAAATGTAGAGAAATATGTTGCAAAACTTCATAATATCTGTTACATTTATTTACATAGGCAACCAAGGGGTGCACAAAAGCAAATAAAGGAGCAAATAACCATGAACACCACAAAGGGAGTGATGATCAGCGAAAGCGATAAACTAAACAATTTTGCGATCGAGCCGAAAATGTACGTTGATCAAACTCCGCGCACTGGGTTTACCCCCTATGCCGAACGACTCAACGGACGTCTGGCAATGATTGGTTTTGTTTCATTACTCGCCTTTGAAGTCCTAACAAAAAATGGGGTAATTTAATTTTTTCAAAGTTTATAAAATAACGAGCTGTAGCTCGATATCTCAAAATCAACTTTCTCATAGACAAGCCTTTAGATCGCACGAGTCCTCTCAACTCGTGCGTTTTTTTTGCTCGTAATCCCTTCCGGTCCAAACTCCAATAGAAACCCTAAAAATTGCTACACTAAAGACACTATAAAATCAACCTAAATCAATGACTGAAACCCTACCTATTCAACAACAAACTCCGGTTATTTACCCGAGCGAGGATGGTGAACCCTTGGCAGAAACTTATGATCATCTCTACGCAATTTTCGTTACCTTAGAAGTGTTGCGGCAATATCTGATCGGTCGTCAGGCCACGGTTTTAGGGGACCAGTTTCTGTACTATTCCCAAGGGTTTCCCCGGGTGCGCGTTGCACCGGATGTGATGGTGATTTTTAATGTGGAACCTGGGGGACGGGATAATTATAAAATTTGGGAAGAAGGACAAGTGCCCTCGGTGATTTTTGAGATGACTTCCCCGAGTACCCGCAATCAGGATATGGAGTTTAAGAAAACCCTCTATGAACAGTTGGGGGTTGAGGAATATTGGTTATTTGACCCCAGGGGAGAGTGGATACCGGAACAGTTGCAGGGATATCGGTTAAGGAATGAAGCGTATGAGCCGATCTCAGATAGCTATAGTACAGCCTTGGGTCTACGTTTGTCCGTAGAAGGTAAGCTGATTGCCTTTTATCGCGGGGATAGCGGGGAACGGTTACTGATGCCCGAGGAGTTGCTCGTGGCATGGGAACAGGAACGAGAACGGGCCGATCGCGAACGGGACCGGGGCGATCGCGAACGGGACCGGGCAGAGGCCCTCGCCGCGCAGTTACGGGCGTTAGGGGTAGATCCCGAGGCATAAGATAAGTAGGGTTAGGACAAGGCACTGCCTTGTCCTGATGAGATATTCGGATGAGATTAGGTCGCGTTTTGCAAAGCGGGGGCAGAATTAGAATGAGAGGGGAAAGCGTCCAAATAGATGGTTCTAATATCCACCGGCAAGGCAGATTCTAACCGTTGATAACCTTCTTCGAGTAATGCCTTGACATCCCCTGGGGCGATCGTTTCTCCTTCGGCTTGCAGATAGGCAGAAATCCGAGTTTCACTCCAGTGAAATGTCTGTGCCATTAATATAGTGATCCGCAACAGGGGAGACAGCAGATCTAGGGCTTGTTCCACATAACACCATAACGGAGGCGGGGAAGTCTGTAACGAATAATGGATAGACTCGACTGGGGGTAATTCAGCGCGTTCGATGCACCAGGCGGTTATATTAATCAGCCAAGTTTGCAGCGTAAAGGGAGTAGAAGCCCCCTCCTCGAAGCGTAAATCCAGTCCCCGCAGTTCGTGGTAGATATGTCGCCAAGTCATGGCAAACAGATAGTCCCCTTGAACGGGGGATTTGGCTTGATGTTGAATCAGGGTATAGACAATGGAACTATATCGCCCAAAAATGGCGGTAAAGTATTTTCCCTCATCGGGATGGCGTTGAAACAGGGTCAGCAGTTCGCGATCGCTTCTTTGAAACAAAGACTGGACCATTGGATGCTGGCATTCAGAAAAAACAGGCGGTTGCATAAAGTCGATCTCCCTTTGAAAATGGAAAGTTGCATCACACACCAGGGGGTTGAAGTCCCTGGGGACTCCAGATATCCCGGACAGATGTCTGTAATATATCCACAGTTGAGTGCAATTAGCATCCCTAACCCCAACAGAATGCTGTGATGAGTTCTGTCCCACTTTGTTACAATTGATTACAAGCAACTTGACCTAGAATAAATTGGGTCAGTACCCCGACTGTGCAAGCGATCGCTCGATCTAAACCTTGGTTTACACTATTGAAAAGTACATGGCTCTAACTGTTAGCGTTCCTCCGACATTAAGCTCGTTGCTGCCATCCCTACCTCTGGATAGCCTCTTTTCTACCCAGGGAATTATGGTGATGCTACTCGCCGCCTATGCGGTCGCTATGTGGATGTTCCTCACCAGCGCCCCGAAAGTTTACACCATCATGGTTTCAGATTTGGAGACTGCCCGACAGCTTTATGAAGGGTTGCTGGAATTGCCTGCGGCGGAAGTCCCCTTACATTATTACTATAATTACGAACAAACCCTGGGCGGCACGGGCATTGATCCACTTTATATGTCATCCCCGATGGGGGCCTCTGCCACCCAAACCATTGCCGGACCCGATGGACTCTGGTATCAGTTACAGAAAAATACTCAGCTACACGTCATTTCGGGCGCAAGTTTGGGCAGCAAGAACCGACAGCGCCATGTGGGATTTGATCATGATTGTCTCGAACAGTTGCTATTGCGGGTGCAGGTGACGGGGGTCAAGTACAAAATCCGCCGAGAAAAGCCTCTTAATTTCTTTGTCAAAGATCTTCAAGGTCGAGTGATTGAGATGACTGAGGTCTCGAATTAGGGTCTGGAGTGACTCCGGCGATCGCCCTCGAAATCGGTTCGCCGGATTTTGCAGCGTCGGGATATTCATTCCGGCAGCTTTACCATCGAACTCTCGATCGCCTGCTTCCCTTCATTCAACAGGTAGTCAAAAAAGGTCCGCGCTACCACGGAGAGTTGTTTGCCACTGGGATAAATGGCATACCATTGTCGGGGAATGGGGAACCCCTCGACATCGAGGATAGTGAGTTGATGTTGCCAACCATCCAAAGTCAACACGTGCCGAGAAAGCACTGAAATTCCCAATCCTCCGGCGATCGCCTGTTTGATCGCTTCATTACTCCCGAGATCTAGGCGTACCTTCACTGCCACCCCAGAGTCTTCAAACATTTTTTGCACCGCTTGCCTTGTCCCCGAACCCGGTTCGCGCATGATAAATGGCTCTCCGTTCAACCGTGCGATCGGGATATTTTTTTGGGATGCCAATGGATGATTCATCGGTGCCAATACCACCAGGGGATTGTCCAGAAACTCATGGCATAAGACATCCGGGGTCGCCGGAGGTTGGCTTAAGATATACAGATCATCGAGATTGTCATTCAGTCGTTCCTGCAATCCTTCGTGGTTTGTCACCTTCAGAGATACGTCAATTCCCGGATAGCGTTGACAAAATGGCCCGAGTAAGCGGGGAATTACATATTTGGCAGTGGTAATTACGCTGAGTTTTAATTGTCCCTGTTTAAGACCTTGCAGATCCGCTACCGTCATTTCAAATTGGGAGAGACGATCAAAAATGTCTCGACAAGTCCCTAATAACTCCTCTCCGGCTTCGGTCAAATATAGCCGTTTCCCGACTTGTTCAAACAGCGGCATTCCCACGGACTTCGCCAACTGTTTCACTTGCATCGAAACCGAGGGTTGAGTTAAAAATAGTTCTTCAGCAGCGCGAGTAAAGCTCTTATGGCGAGCTACGGCTTCAAAGACTCTAAGCTGGTGCAGGGTTGACTGCTTCAATGCCCCTTCTCCTAAAAATAACCCTTTTATATAGACTAGGCTCTATTATATTCATAAATAATTACTATTTTTATTTATGGTTTTTGGGTTTAATATAAATTTACATACAAAAAACTGTATGACTCCCTTCCATTAGCGTTGCACGAGGAGTCGATCCTCGGTTGTTTCTTGCTTTCTTAATTATTTTTTATTTTTGACCGCCGGCGATCGCCTTTTTGCGTGCAACGCTTTTTCTTCAATCTCCCACCTCTTCCTAACTCTTCTGTCTCCTAAAATTCCCCCAGTCCACCCAAAATAACGGCGGGGATTTGAACCCCCGCCCTTGCCCATTATTGCCGTCCCCTACATTTCCAGAGGTGCCACAAATAACTGACAACTTCTTTCCGTCGCTTTGTTAACCTCATTTAACCGAGAGGTAACAAACCGATCCATCCAATTTTCCAGATAGGTGCGGTTCGCGGCACGTTGTTCCGGTTCCTTCGTCGTTAAGGGATGAGGCGCTAGACCCTGGATTGCTGCGGTGGTCACGCAAAACATCGACTTCTGAAAACTTTGGCAAATTTGTACCCGTAAATCATCCTCTCCCCGGCAACTATTGCGATAAACCTCATGCAAGTAGTCCGGTAAATAGTGAGTCATATCTTGCATCAATAAAGTTGGCGGAATACCTGCGGCACCGGTGGGTAAGGGGTCCGCATAAAGCGCCCCATAACTAAACTGCTCTTGAAACTGGGGAATTTGATGCGCTTGAGCATTGTAAGAAATCGTACCCGGAAAAGGAGTTCCTCGGAAAAATACCGCCTCTACATAAGGCACCGCTGTATCTGCCAGGAACGTTAATCCGGCTTTTTTCGGCAGAATATCGTACAGCTTATCCCCAACTTTGACTGAATAGGTAATCGGCGTACTGGCATCGGCGACTAATCCATCCAAAATATGCTTAACCACCTGAGAAATTGAAGTGATTTCTCCGGCATCATAGCCATCGCTCAGAGAGAGAAACATATCGCTCATGATTCGCCAAAATTGCCCCAAGGCGCTGTAATAAGCAAGCTGACGCACTTGTTCGAGCAGAAACTCAGGAAACAGCCCGTTTAGGCCGGATATAAAAGGATTGAACTTTACTTTGGCCTGAATAGCCGCTTCAGCTAATTGTCTAAATTCCGGACTATCCACATATTCATCCAATCCTCCCCCCCCATGCCAAAACATGGCTTTCATGCAATATTCGGCATATTCAAAATTAATGCGATCGTGGAACCAATGGCGAAACAACTGAGGTAGAGAAAACTCCCCATTAAAGTATTTTAAAAAGGGGAAAAGCACTAAAAATTGATGTTCAGCAATATACATTAAATTAGTGCTATAGGCATCTAAAACAATGCCGTAGCTTTTGAGGATGCCGACCACTTCTACCATATTTTCTGGGGAATCCGGAAGTAAGTCACCCCCAGCTTCGAGGCGTTCGATATATTCAATTAAAGGATGGGTAGAAGTTTTTATTTTTGATAGGGTCATTCTCTTGAATCTCCTGAATAAATAGCCAAGGGAAATTATTTAATAGGGTAAAAATTAAAAGTGGTTACCATCGTTCACCCTCCTCAAACTGAGGTGAAAACGACGCAAGTCGAGTTCAACCTGAAGGCGGGGTTGGGAATCCCCGCCGGATTGTGGGTTTGAGTTTCAGGGGCTTACTGATAGAGGGCCTGTGACGTCCGATCCATCATCCCAGGCGATCGCCTTAAAAGCCTCGGCCCTCTCAACTGGCTGCTTGTAACTCAAGGCTGCGGCTTCGTTTTCACTATAAGCAACTAAGCCACTGGGAAGCAAGCCTAAAATCACAATAATCACAGCTAAAACGATCGCCGGAATGCGATCGGACCATTGAACCGGGGGCAAATTCACCACCTGTTCAGATAAGCGACCAAAAAAGGCTTTGTTGATCAACAACAAGAAATAAACAGCGGTTAAACCCGTCCCCAGCATACAGAAGAGGGTTTGTACCGGAAACACGGGTAAACTGCCCCGAAAGATAATAAATTCCGCAATAAACCCAGCCATACCGGGGATACCCGCGCTTGCCATCGCCGCCAGGACCATCAACGACCCAATCATCGGCAACCCGCGTTCTGGATTCAACAACCCGTGCAACACTCGCAAGTCCCGGGTCCCAGCTTTCTTATAAACCACCCCCACCAACAGAAAAAGTAAAGCCGAAATCAATCCGTGACTGACCATTTGGAACACCGCGCCGATATTGCTCACCGGGGTATTGGCCGCACAGGCGAGGAGAATGTATCCCATGTGGGCCACGGAACTAAAGGCCACCATTTTTTTCATGTCGGTTTGGGAAATGGCGCTAAACGCTCCATATAGAACGCTTACCGCTGCCACTGTGGCTAACCACGGTGCCCAATAGGCCCAAGCATCGGGAAATAAACCGACTCCAAATCTCAATAACCCGTAAGTTCCTAATTTCAACAATACCCCGGCCAACATCACGGAAATCGGGGTAGATGCTTCGACGTGAGCATCAGGTAACCAGGTGTGGAAGGGGACGATCGGAGTTTTGATAGCAAATCCGATTAACAAAGGAGCCAAAAGAAGCAGTTGGGATTTTAACGGAAGTGATGCACCGGCAAAGGCTTGATAGGCAAAACTATCCGCATGGGTCAGCCAAACTAAGCCTAAAAATGAGGCGAGAATTAAGATACCCGAAATAGCGGTATAGAGTAAAAACTTGGTTGCTGCATACCCGCGCCTTGCTCCACCCCAAATCGCAATTAATAGGTATAGGGGGATGAGTTCGACTTCATAAAAGAGGAAAAACAGCAGTAAGTCTTGGGCAAGAAATGCACCGGCAACCCCACCATTCAGCAACAAGATTAAAGGATAGTAAAATCGCGGACGGGCGATCGCCTCATTGGTACTGTAAAGGGCGATCACGGTTAGCAATCCATTCAGGACTACTAAAGGTAAGGACAACCCGTCTAGTCCTAAGCGGTAACTTAACCCGAGATATTCTAGCCAAGGAAGATTTTCCTCAAACTGTAAACCGAGAACAGCCGGATCGAATTGACTCACGAGAATCAGAGACCAGATGAATCCGGCAATGGCGATCGCCAAGGCAATCTGACGCGATCGCTTCCCATTCATCTGGTTGGGGAAAAATCCAATGAAAGCGGCACCGATCGTCGGCACCCAGATTAAAGCACTCAGCATCGCTAACTTCTATTGGTCTCCTGAACTGCAATCAATCGCGGAAAAGGTAAGGAAGTTTTGAGGGATTGATAACTCAAAACTCTACTTTGAAAGCGGAACACGGAATGTCGAAAACTCCCGAATTTCCTCACCCCTTCCTATCTACAATAATGAAGTCATCAACAGACCCAAAATCGCAACGCCAATGAGAATGGTCAAAACGTAGAGTTGAGACCCCCCAGGAACGGTATATTTTAAACTTTGTCCACTGAACACCGTGGCTAAACCCACTAAATTCACCAGTCCATCCACAAAGTAGCGGTCTATCCAAGCGGTGAATCGGGAGAACTGTTCTACGGCTAAAACCACGGTGACTCGATACAATTTATCGATATAAAAGTCATAGGCAAATAGGTCTTGTACCCACTTCCAGGGGAGTTGCACGGGTTCGGTGCGGTTGGGGTTGAGATAAATCACTCCCCCTACAATACAGCCGACAATGCCCGAGAGCACCACCAAGGGCAAATCGAAGACTGCCGGATCCGGCCCGTTTCTGGCCCAAGGCCCTGCCCAACTCAGCAAGAGTTGCCAATGTTGGAGCATCAGGGGGATAAGCAGGGTAACAATGGTTAAGCTAACCATGGGCACCGCCATCGGCCAGGGAACTTCCGGTGCACGGCGAGTTTTGGGTTGCGGTTGACCGAGGAAGACCAGGCAGAAGACTCGGGTTAAATTGAGGGCAGTTAAGCCGTTAAATACGATCAGGAGTATCAACAGCCACCAGGGGACGCTCCAAAATCCATTGACCCAGCGTTCCATTGCCCAAAAGTTCCCCAAGGGGATGAGAGCGATCGTTCCGGCACTGCCGACGACAAAGGCGATGGTGGTGGCGGGCATTTTTGACCACAATCCGCCCATTTCCGTGATGTTTTGGTTGTTAGTGGTCAGGATGACGGAACCAATGCTGATAAAGAGCAGGGCTTTGGCGATCGCATGAGTGAGTAGCAATAACAGCGCTACATCAACGTGCTGCATCCCCACGGCGATAAAGACCAGCCCTAGAACGGCGCTGGTAGAGTGGGAGAGGGTTCGTTTAATATCAATTTGGGCGATCGCCACTAACGAAGCCCCGATCGCTGTCACCGTCCCCACCACGATTAAAGCGGTTGTCGCAAGGGGGGAGAGGGACACCACCGGGGAAAGTTTAATCAGCACATAAGCGCCGCAACTCACCACCAGAGAATTTCGCAATAACGAGGCCGGATTAGGACCTTCCATCGCCTCATCTAACCACAGATGCAAGGGGAATTGAGCACATTTCCCAATGGGACCCGCGATTAATGTCAATCCCAGGAAGTTGGCAACCATGGGGGAAAGTTGGGCGGTTTCGGCCCAGATTTCGATATCGGCAAAGTTAAAGCTACCGGCTAAAGTGCCGACACTCACCACCCCCATCAGCAATAAGATATCTCCCACCCGTTTAGTTAAAAAGGCATCTCGTGCTGCGGTGACGACTAAGGGTTGGGCGTACCAGAATCCTACAATCAAGTACGTGGAAAGGGTCAGCATTTCCAGTAAGGCGTAACTCAAAAATAAGGAGTTACTAATGGCTAGACCACTCATGGCCGCTTCAAAAAATCCCATTAAGCCAAAAAAACGGGCTAAAGACCAGTCTTTTTCCATGTAGCCGAGGGCGTAGATTTGAGAGAGCAGACTCAAGCCGGTGATGAGCTCCATTGCTCCGGTACTCATTTGGGAGATTTCCAGGACGAAAGAGAGGTCTAAATCCCCGGTACTGAGCCAATTAATCACCATTATTTGGGGTCCGTGACCCCAAGTGGTTCTGAATAAGAATCCCCCATGAATGAAGGCTACGATGGTTGCTAACAGGTTGATGTAAGCACCGGGTCTCGGTCCCGTGCGGCGCACGATTGCCGATGACCAGGGTAGAGTGATGATCGCTCCGAGTAAGCTATATAAAGGAACGTACCAACTCGTTTGGACGAGCAACTGATTCATGCCAATAATCCTTGATATCCAGCGATTAAATTAAACGTGCAACTGTCTTTTTCTAATTATTTTTTATTAGAAAAAGAGGTGGTAAAGGCAGATCTATTAATGTTTCGATCTGTGAGTTTTTCGAGGGGATTTTACCAGCTAAATGTCGGCCTGAAATAGCAGAACCGATAGAACGATGCGGCTTTTTACAAGCGTAAATTTTACCGACTGCTCATTGATCGGTGCGGGTTCAAAGCGCGATCGCGCCCTCTTGTTGCCACGGTTCCCATTGCCAATCCTGGAAGATTTGGGGACAATTCCAGCCGAATGCTGCACGAACGACTTCGGCCTGGGAAGTCGAGGGTGCGTTTCGTCGATGGAGCAATTTTGGGCTATTTGAGGGCCATGACAAAACCGCTGGGATCACCTCTAGGCCATTCTGTTGCTTTCCTCCAGTGCAGGGATCTCCAAGGTCGGTTCGATTCCGACAAGTGGCACTGATCCCCAACGCGATCGCACCCACTTGAGCACCTCTGGCCCCGGTCGGTCGAACTCCTTTCCCATTTGAACATTAATTTTATTAATAAAATATTAATTTTCTTTACGGCATTAAATTTTCTAATTACTTTTATTTACAAATATGATTATTATTTATATTGTCAAGGGATACAAGATTCACCTATTCTTGATAAAGGAAGAGGATAGCTTTACGATAACTGAAAACGGTCGGGAATACCGTAGGCAGAACGATCGCAGCTGAGATTGAATTAAACCGACTCATCCATTCAGGAGACAGAAGAAATGCCTATAGCAGTGGGAATGATTGAAACCAGGGGCTTCCCAGCCGTGGTAGAAGCGGCAGACGCGATGGTAAAAGCTGCGCGCGTAACCCTCGTCGGTTACGAAAAAATCGGCAGCGCTCGCGTGACCGTAATCGTGAGAGGAGATGTGTCGGAAGTGCAAGCCTCCGTCTCGGCTGGGGTAGAATCTGTCAAGCGCGTCAATGGCGGAGAAGTTGTCTCAACCCACATCATTGCCCGCCCTCATGAGAACCTAGAATACGTGCTGCCGATCCGGTACACCGAAGCCGTCGAGCAGTTCCGAACGTATTAACACAAGATTGGACAAGCGTTCGGACTTGTGCCAAGAAAAAGCGTCATTGACGCCCCAAGCAAATATCAACATTAACGTTGGCAGTAAAATTCATGTCAATTGCAGTTGGAATGGTAGAAACCCTAGGGTTTCCCGCAGTCGTAGAAGCAGCAGACGCAATGGTGAAAGCGGCCCGCGTAACCCTTGTGGGATATGAAAAAATCGGCAGCGGTCGCGTCACCGTAATTGTGCGTGGAGACGTAGCCGAAGTGCAAGCCTCCGTCTCGGCTGGGGTAGAATCGGTCAAGCGGGTCAATGGCGGAGAAGTTATCTCCACCCACATTATTGCCCGTCCCCATGAGAACCTAGAATACGTGCTGCCGATCCGGTACACCGAAGCCGTCGAGCAGTTCCGAGGGTATTAACAAAATTCAGGACCCCGGTTCTGAGTTAGACCCAGAAAAAGCGTCATTGACGCATCAAAGCAAACATAAACATAAACGTTGGGAGTCAAATTCATGTCAATTGCAGTTGGAATGGTAGAAACGCTAGGTTTTCCCGCAGTCGTAGAAGCGGCAGACGCAATGGTAAAAGCAGCCCGCGTCACCTTAGTGGGATATGAAAAAATCGGCAGCGGTCGCGTCACCGTCATCGTGCGTGGAGACGTATCCGAAGTGCAAGCCTCCGTCGGTGCAGCCGTGGAAAATGTCAGACGAGTGAATGGCGGACAGGTCTTGTCTACCCACATCATTGCTCGTCCCCATGAGAACCTGGAGTATGTCCTCCCGATTCGCTACACCGAAGCGGTGGAGCAATTCCGGGAAAGCACCACAGGGATTCGTTTAAGCCGATAAATTGAGTGTAAATCATGCAACTTGCCCAAGTTCGCGGTACCGTCGTCAGTACGCAAAAGGATCCAAATCTGCAAGGAGTTAAATTACTCCTGTTGCAAATGCTAGATGAGGACGGACAACTCCTAGCCAAATACCAAGTCGCTGCCGATAGTGTAGGGGCCGGTATAGGGGAATGGGTTCTAGTCACCCTCGGCAGTGCAGCACGTCAGGTTATCCGTAGTGACGAGCGTCCCGTGGACGCAGCAGTCATTGCGATCGTAGACACGGTAAGTGTTGAAAATCGTATTCTTTACAGCAAGAAAGAAACCGATCGCTTTCGTTAGTCAGTACAGACAAAACAGATAGACGAAAGCGATCGCATTCGGTGTGGAGTCAGGCGTCAGGAGTCAGAATTTAGGGGCGATTCGCTGTTCTGGTGCGATCAACGGTACAGAGGGAACATTAAGCACTTGTACCCGACGTCAAAACAATTCTGAATTCTGAAGTCTGACGCCGATTCTAATCGCATTCTTCGAAGGAGAAATTCAGTTATGGTAGTCCGCAGCAAGGCGGCTCCGCCAACGCCTTGGTCACAAAACATGGCCGAGCCTCAGATCCACAAAACCGCTTACGTTCATTCCTTTTCTAATATTATTGGGGATGTGCGAATTGGTGCTCACGTCCTGGTTGCACCGGGAACGTCAATCCGCGCCGATGAAGGCACCCCTTTTGCGATCGGGGAGAGTTGCAACATCCAAGATGGCGTCGTCATTCACGGACTCGATGAAGGGCGAGTGGTCGGGGATGACAATAATTCCTATTCCGTGTGGGTGGGCAAAAATTGTTCGATCGCCCACATGGCCTTAATTCACGGTCCCGCCTACGTCGGAGATAGCTGTTTTATCGGCTTTCGCTCCACGGTTTTTAATGCCAGAGTGGGCAACGGCTGCATCGTGATGATGCACGCCCTGATTCAAGATGTAGAAATTCCCCCGGGTAAATATGTTCCGTCTGGAGCGATCATTACCAACCAGCAACAGGCCGATCGCTTGCCGAATGTGACAGAGACGGATACCAAATTCGCTACCCATGTCCTCGGTATCAACGAAGCCTTACGCAGCGGGTATCACTGTGTGGCAGACAGCGCCTGTGTTCTCCAGATCCGCAATGAAACCCCAGGTTCTTCTGTAAGTTCTAATGGCAACACTACTAAACAAGAGACTATGACAATAACTCAAGAAGCAATCTCTCAAGTCCGAGATCTCCTAGCTGGTGGGCATCGGATCGGTACTGAGCACGTCGATGAGCGGCGCTTCCGCACCGGTTCCTGGCAGAGTTGCGCTCCGATTGAGAGCAAAAATCTCTCGGAAGTTATCTCCTCCTTAGAACAGTGTTTAGCCGAACATCGCGGCGAATATGTCCGCTTAATTGGCATCGATGCCAAAGCCAAGCGCCGAATCCTCGAAACCATCGTCCAACGCCCCAACGGTCAGGTCTCTCCTAGCGGTAACGGTAACAAGGCTTATAGCTCAAACAGCGGTAACCGCACCCCCAGCTACAGTGCTTCTAGTGCTTCTAGTGGTTCCACAGGTAGTAACGGTCTCCCCTCTGAAGTGGTGGATCAAGTTCATCACATCCTGACTCAAGGATTGCGCCTGGGCACTGAGCACGTTGATGAGCGACGCTTCCGTACCGGATCCTGGCAGAGTTGCGCTCCGATCGAGAGCAAGAATGAGTCCCAGGTGATTGCGGAATTAGCCGCTTGCTTGGCCGAACATTCGGGAGAATATGTGCGCTTAATCGGGATTGACCCGAAAGCCAAACGCCGGGTCGTCGAAACTATCATCCACCGACCCAACGAACCGATCGCCACGAATGGCAACGGAAAAGCATCCTTCGCAGGGAACAGCTATAGCAGCCATTCTCATAGCACCCCAGCCAATTATGGTGGCTCTAGCAAGCTGGAGAACGGCATCGCTGAACAAGTCCGTCAAATCCTCAACCAAGGATTCCGCCTAGGTGCCGAACACGTCAGCAAACGGCGTTTCAGCTCCGGATCTTGGGAAAGCTGCGGCCCGATCGATACCCAAAACCCATCCCAGGCACTGGGGGCGATCGAAGGGTTTATCCGCCAATATCCCGGGGAATACATCCGGGTGATTGGAATTGACCCCAAAGCCAAGCGGCGTGTGGTAGAAACGATCGTGCAACGACCCTAGCCTAAAGGTAAGCCACAGGTGGTGGCTGGAAACCCGGGCGAGTTGAATTGAAGCGAAGCAGCCGTTGCTTTACCGGCCAATCCACCTTTCTAGTCAGGGAGAGGCGCGCGCGATCGCGTCTCTATTCCCCCTAAAGTTCGGGTGTCCACCTCCCCTGTGCCAAAACTCCCCAAACCGGGAACGATAGGAGCGCCCAATCGAGATCGTCCGACCCTTAAAGGTTCCATTTCCCATGTATTTGCCGCCACTGCAACCCAACCGGAATCCCAATATTTATATAAGTGGCGATGTCACCATTGATGAACAAGCCGCGATCGCCTCGGGAGTTATTCTCCAGGCATCTCCCGGCACTCGCATCGTGATCGCTGCCGGTGTTTGCATTGGGATGGGTTCAATTCTCCAAGCCTGTCAAGGTAATCTGATCGTTGAAGAAGGAGCCGCCCTAGGTGCCGGTGTCTTGGCGATCGGAACGGGCAAAATCGGTGCGAATTCTTGTATCGGCAGTGCCTCAACTTTACTCAATCCGGCGGTTGCATCCAATGAAGTCATCCCTCCGGGTTCCGTACTCGGAGATGACAGTCGTCAGTGGATCGATGTTGAGACAACCGCAGTTGATCCCGGTCCCGAATCCCCTTCGGCTTCTATCCCGATTGCCCCGGATCCGCCAAAACCCCCAGAGCCTGTCGCTGCATATCAGCCGGAATCTCCGACCCCTGAGCCACCGCCACCGATTCCCAGTAATGGGGCTACACCGGCGGCAGAGCCAGCCGTCCCCGCCTCTCCCGCTTCAGTTTATGGACAAGCGCACCTCAACCAATTGATGCTAACTTTGTTCCCCCATAAACAAACACCCATCCAACCTACCCCAGAGGATTAGATTTAGTCTCTATTAAATTTTAACAAAAAGTTCCAAAAGAATTCCCCATCCCTCTAAAGGAATGGGGAATTCTTTTTAACCTCTAAATAAAATCAACCCTAGGGAGTCCACAGCCCAATAAAATCTATGCTAGAATCCTGCTATCCCTAATACAGGAATTCGTGAATGCTAAAAGAAGTCAAGGTAAGATTGTATTCTACCAATCAATACAAAGAATCATTAGCTAAGGCTTTTGGCTCGCTGCGTTGGTGGAATAGATTTTTAGCTTTGACAAATGAAACCTCTAAGCAACCCGCTAGAGGACTCTCTCCTGATAACTTTCAAAAGCAATTACCTTTTCTCCATAAGGACGATGAGGGGCTAACAGAAACTTACTCACAATGTCTTCCAGTAGTCTGCCTCACTCTTAGTGGTTCATTTATCAACTTTTTTAAAAAACGAGCATCTTTTCGTAGTTTCAAGTCTAAACCGGATAAACAGTCCCGGAGTTATCCCCAAACATTAAAAATTCCAGGTGATAGGTTAGTCTTTCCTAAATTAGGAGAGATTTATGCAAAGATTCACCGACCCAGGGGAGGAAATATCAAAACTGTAACTCTCTCTATAAATAAAGTAAAACAGTATTTTGCTGCTATTTTATTTGAGAGATGTCGTGAAGATTTTCACCCTAAGCTATCCCGCCGGATAGTCAATGAGAACCAAGTTATAATATGTGAAAATATAAATATTCAGGGAATGATAAAAACCCATTGTCTAGCCCCGTCAATAGTAAAAATATTAAGGATGAAGGACTGGGAATATTGGCTTCAGGAACTGGAGTTACAGCGTCTTGTCCAGACGTAAGACCTAGTAGGGGAGGACCTCAGAAATCCGCTACTAGGCTATCTGTTGGAGATGAAGCCCCAGTTTCAACGAAGTAAGGGGTAGTTCACGTGTTACTTTTGAGACAGGTCAAGAAATTGAGAACCGACACCCTCAGCTAATGTGGGACCTCGGTTATGTTTGAGGGAGAGGCAAGATGGAAAGACGCGATGTAGGATTGGTAAAGCGCGAGCCAAAAACGCGCAGTCACGACCTTCAGGATTTAGCTTTGGGTTTAGTATCGACCCAAAGTTTTCCGGCGATCGTTGGCTGTGCGGACATGATGCTCAAATCCGCTGGAGTAATTTTAGTCGGATTTGAAAAAATTGGGGGGGGTCACTGTACCGCCGTGGTGCGAGGCAAGACGGCGGATGTGCGCTTGGCTGTAGAAGCGGGTGCCGAAACTGCTGAAAAGTTTGGTCAAGTGGTCTCTAAACTGGTGATACCTCGTCCCTTGGCGAATCTGGAAGCCATATTACCCATCGGTGCGCGTTTGGTCGATTTGGCCCAAGGAAATCAAGGACGTATCAGCCATGAAGCGATTGGGCTGTTGGAAACCCGAGGATTTCCGGCGTTGGTGGGTGCAGCAGATGCCATGCTCAAGTCGGCGGATGTTGAGTTAACCGGCTATGAAAAAATTGGCGACGGGTTATGTACGGTGATTATCCGAGGCTCCGTGGCGAATGTAGTGGTCGCTGTTGAAGCAGGAATGTTTGAGGCAGAACGAATTGGCGAACTGACCTCCGTAATGGTGATTCCTAGGCCCCTTGATGACTTGGAACGGGCTCTACCTCTGGCAAGTTGTTATGTTGAAACGGTCCAACCTCTGCAAATGCCGGTTGTAGTCAAGGAGAAAGAGCCAGAACTGTTAGCGTTGCCCGAGTTGCAGAAGCTGAGTACACCGCAAGAAGTAGAGATTGAACCCCTGGAACCCGTAGAATTACAGGAATTACAGGAATTGCAGGAATTCCCAAAACTTGAACTAGAAAACCCCGACTCGGAATAAATTCAGCACCCGCCCCTCGATAGTCGAGCGGGGATGCGATCGCTCACGGGTGGAGTTTGGGTGAAAGGGTCTGGGCGGAGCTAAACCGTTAGGGAAGGATGCTTGAGGACTCTAGGATTGAGACTGGCGATCGAGAATAGCTTCGGCAATCCAGCGAGCGAAAACTTCATCCCCCATTCGAGATAATGCCTCTAGGAGGATGTCTTGAGATTCTTCCGGCGCGTCCTGAGTTAACTCTAGGGGTAGCGCTAACAAGGGCATATTCTGGATCAGTTCCAAGAGGTCCTCGCGGATGCGTTTGCGCTTAGTTTCCAGGACCATCACAGTCCGACGAATCGATCGCTCGCGGGTGACTTCGAGTAATAAAACATCCTGTTCGTAAAAGTTATTCATTAAAAAAACTCCTGTGTGGATATCCCTTGCCCGAATCGGCTTGCACTTCCCTCTGAAGACCTGCGCGATCGCCTCTTGTGAGCCATCTTAAACGAATTTACCCTGGCATAACTACAGTCCCTGGGTAGGGTTTAAGCCGGAATTGTACGTTTACACCATTTTCAACTCCCTGGACCCCCGGTTGCCATCTAAAACTCTAACTAGAGACCCTATATTAGGAACGTTCGGCGGGAAACCTCCGATTTTTCCTGGGCCAGTTTGAGAGGAACACCCGTAGTAACTGGGATCTCCTCATTTTTATAAAGACAGCAGCCTTATTGTCCCCCTTCACACTAAGCTGTTTAGCCTTTAATTTAAGGAGACTAGAACAACTAAAAGCGCCGGCTACAGGACAGGGGGTTGATGTCTTTCCCAGGGGATTTTTCCCTGGTAAATTAAAGGTAATTTTGCCCAAACTCCGGGCTCTCTGCCTAGAGGATTAGATTCAACATCTATAAAAAGACAGGGGGCAATTCTGGAGAATTAGTTCTATTTATAAAGGGTAGTTCAAAAAGTTTACAGATAATTGTATGCCGACGCAAGAAAAAGAACGTCCTGCTCAACATCAAAACCAACAACCGGGACTCGAATCCGAAATGAATCCCGCTCCTAAAGCCCGAGCTTCTGAGTACAAGGGTAGTGGAAAATTAGAAAATAAAGTTGCACTGATCACCGGAGGAGATAGCGGAATTGGTCGTTCGGTTGCCATTCTGTTTGCCCGAGAAGGAGCGGATGTAGCGATCGTGTATCTCAACGAACATGAAGATGCTAAAAAAACTCAAGAAATGGTAGAAGCTGAAGGGCGTCGCTGTCTGCCGATCGCCGGAGATATTGGAGAAAAAAGTTTTTGCGACCAAGTTGTTAAGCAGACGGTCGATGCCTTTGGACATCTGGATATTCTGATTAATAATGCTGCCGAACAGCATCCTCAAGAAAATATTGAGGACATCACCCAGGAGCAGTTGGAAAAAACCTTCCGTACCAATATTTTCTCGATGTTTTACCTGACTCAAGCGGCAATGCCTCATCTTAAAGAAGGCAGTGCGATCGTCAATACGACCTCAGTAACGGCATATAAGGGGAATGAAACTTTACTGGATTATTCCTCGACTAAGGGGGCGATCGTCGCGTTTACACGAGCATTGTCTCAAAAAGTCGTTAGTAAAGGGATTCGTGTTAATGGCGTTGCTCCCGGTCCAATTTGGACTCCCCTGATTCCCGCCACCTTTTCGGAAGAAAAAGTCGCCACGTTTGGTCAGCAAGTACCGATGAAACGGGCAGGAGAACCAGAGGAAGTTGCGCCTTCTTATGTTTTCCTAGCCTCGGATGATTCTTCTTATATGACGGGTCAAATTCTGCATCCCAATGGTGGCACGGTTGTTGGAAGTTAATCTTGGGGTTGGAGTTTTTAATCAAAACAGCACTTGTGCCCCCCCGTTTTTTTGTGGAGGTGTATAAGTGCGATTAATTATACCCAATCCGGTTGATTTACCCAGAAACTACCCCCATCCTTTCTTTACTCTTTAGGGTGGGGTGTTTTCCGGGTAAATTTTTGTAGAGACGTTTTATACTGCGTCTCTACATTTTCAGTTTATTGAGGGTACGCCTCTAAGTGAGGGAGACAAGAGAATATAAGGAGTGAGAACGTCTCGCCCCCACTCCCAAAGCAAACGTAAAAGAATTGTCCAATTTATTTAGACTGCTATATAAAAACCCTTAACAGACAAAAAATGGGAGGCATTAACACCTCCCATTTTTTAGCTTATTTACAGCCTACGTCTGAGAACAAAGTGAACTGAAAATTAGGTTAGGAAGCCATCGATTTTTGAGCGCGGCTTTTAGCTTCTTTGAACTGCTTGGACAGTTGTTGCATTTGGTCTTCGTTCATAGACTGACGATATTTATTGAACATATCGTTTTCTTCTTCCTTGACGTGATGCTGCACCATCTCTTTCAACTGACGGATATGATCCATGAAGTCAGGAGCACTGCCCTTGCTAGATTTGATGGCTTCGAGAAGTTGTTTCATCTCCGCCTGTTCGTTGTACAGGTGCTGCACTTCGGGGAATTGAGCGCGGATAGCGGGGTAAACGACTTCTTCTTCGGCTTCAGAGTGAGCGCTCAGGTCTTTATAAATTTGACCGAAGAATTCTTCGCGTTTTTGAGCATCGTTCGTATTCTCAATTTCCGTAAAGAGGGTATCTACTTTGCGGTGATCTTCAAACAGAATTTCGAGAATGTTCATATCATCTTTTGCGCGGCTAGTGGCGCTGCCGAAGACCCCACTTAGGGCGGCCATCGCATCTTGTACGCGACTCCAGACGCCTTGATCCGGGTCTTGGCCGGTGAGTTCACGGGTACCGAGAACTTCCAGAATTCCCTTTAGTTGCTCTTGGTGAGCACGGTTTTCAAAGTTAACGGTATTCAGGGGAGTAATGGCAGCTTCAATGTCAGCGCCGACGACTTGTGCAGCTTTGTGTACCAGCAGTCCTTTCATCACCTGAGCGTGCTTGAGCAATTCATGCTGAGAGATTTTCTCAAACAGGGTCATATTGGAATCTTCCATCATTTTCTGAGCTTGTTTGAGGGTTTGCTCAGTGGTGCTATTGGGTTCAGACGGATTACCGTATTGAATGATGGTAGTTTCAATGATCCCGAGGTTTTTGCGGTCGTCTTCTAGCATATTTTGCAAACGCTCGCGGATATCAGGGTCGCTGGTAGCGCTGATAAATTTTTCTTCAGTAGAGATTAGGAAATTTTGTGCAGCTTTCATGTCGGCCAGCTTACTGGCGATCGCCATGCGTTTACTATCTTGTAATTGAACGGTCATTCGAGTGTTCTCCTCGTATTTCAGGATTTAAAGTTG
Source organism: Cyanophyceae cyanobacterium (assembly GCA_038321985.1). Lineage (GTDB taxonomy): Bacteria > Cyanobacteriota > Cyanobacteriia > Cyanobacteriales > Laspinemataceae > Laspinema. The sequence goes on from JBBQFN010000015.1 coordinate 45,964, forward strand.
TTGTCAACTATCCTTTACTTTAAAAGAGGCTTCTTTTAACTTCATCCTTCTTTAGACAGATCGTGGAGTTTACAAAGGAAGAGAAGTCATTCAATGGGGCGATCGCCTCGGAGGAATACGCCCTTACCTTTAATCATTTAAACACTCCGTCCCGCATGGGATTGAGCAAATTGTAATCAAAGTTTGATTGGGTCTTTAGACCTGAATTTAAGCTGAATTTTATTAGAATTATTCCTTTTGATAGGAAAAGATTTATATCTTTAGGAGGTAGGCAAATCAGGGTTAAAACAATAAGGCTTCACCTCAATTATTTAACCTTAAATAGGAACTAAGAATCTGCGCCCATGCCAACTTAAGACGGTTGAAAAGGTGAGCAGGTTTCAACTGCGCCGATAGTGCATTCCAGGTAATTGCTCGACCAAACCGATTAATTCCAATTGCAATAAGGCACTGGAGACCGAGGCTGCATCGAGTTGGGCTTGGGAAATAATCACATCAAAGGGTGTCGGCTCGATCGCCGTGGCTTCCCAGACTTGTTGCAATTGTGGGTCTAAATCGGGCACTGATGGCAGCGGTGCCAGGACGGGAGTCGTCACCCCTGGGTAGGGAGGTGCATGAGATGGGGATATCGCCCCCAGCATTTCCAGTAATTCAGTTTCATTAATGATGGTCTCAGCCCCATTTTTCAGGAGTCGTAAACAGCCTTGGGAGTTGGGGTCATCGATGCGACCGGGTAAGGCAAATACATCTCGGCTGTATTCATTAGCGACTCGCGCTGTAATCAGGGCCCCTGATCGCTCTGGTGCTTCCATCACCAAGATGGCCCGACTCAACCCAGCAATAATCCGGTTGCGTTGAGCGAAGTGTTCTCGCTTTGTGAGTGTCCCGGCAGGATATTCGCTCACAAGCAAGCCTTTTTGTATAATTTTTTGTGATAAAAGGCGATTGGTTTCTGGATATATTTTATCCAAGGGAGTACCGAAGACAGCGATCGTGCGTCCCCCCGCATCTAAACAACCGAGATGGGCCTGAGTATCGATGCCTGCGGCCATCCCGGATACAACGGTAAATCCAGATTCGGCTAGAATCTTGCTAATTCGTCGAGTCCAGCGCTGACCATATTCTGAGGGGTAACGAGTGCCGACGATTCCGACAATGGGGCGATTGCCCAGGGTTTCCTGGCGATCAGTCTGACCCTGGTAATACAGCAGGGGGGGTGGGTTGGGGATTTCCTTCAACAGGCGGGGATAGTCTGGGTCGGCAGGGGTCCAAAAGTTGGGATTTTGGCGCAGATGTTCCTTGTAGAGTTCTTCGAGGTTAAGTTGCGATCGCCGTTGTACAACTTTTTCGGCCAGTTGCCGACCCACGCCCTGCACCTGGGTGAGGGCCTCGGGTCCTGCCTGCCAAGCTGCTGCTAAACTGCCGAAATACCGAAACAATCGACCGAGTAAAACTGGGCCAACACTGGGAATTTGTGACCACGCCACCCAAAATGCACGTTCTTCCAGATACATTCGCCCTCACGACTCCAATTGTGATTGTTAATCCAAGGGTTGTGCGGCGATCGCACCCCCTTTGGATTTTAGGAGAAAGTGCTGTTTAGAACAACGGGCCATCTCTAGATGAGAACCAAGGGGTCAGGGAGGAACCCCTTTCCCGGAATTAATAAAAATATACCAACCCACTCTGAGCTTTCCAGAGTAGGTTGGTATAACCAGCCTATCAAAGTTATTGAATATAGACGGGGAGTGGACCACAGGAGCAAGAGCTTTTCAAGAATCCCCCTGTCTCCTTACGCATTAGGCGATCGCCGGGTCAAGTGACTGCATGGATTGGGCCAGCAGTTCATCGTATAAGTTACTGAGTTGAACCGCCACCCCATCCCAGCTAAATTTTTCTTCTACCCTTCGGCGAGCTGCTGCCCCCCATTGGTTTTGCCAGTTAGGTTGAGATAAAATCCGGTCAATGGCGATAGCAAAGGCCGCGTCATCCTGGGGTGGACAGAGCAAACCCGTTTCTTCCGAAACCACCGTAAACTGTAATCCACCGACATCTGAGGCGACAACGGGAGTCCGGCTTGCCATCGATTCGATCGCCACTAACCCAAAAGGTTCATAATGGCTAGGAACAACGCAGACATTCGCTGCCGCATAATAAAGGGGTAAGTGGTCATGGCCGATCCGTCCGAGAAATGTAGTCAGGTCTGCAATGCCTAATTCTTCGACAAGAGCGGCAATGCGATCGCGTTCAATGCCATCGCTTTGACCCGGACGCCAACCTCCCCCAATAATCAGCCGTAAATCCTGCTGACCCCGCAGGGTGGAACGACCCACCGCCCGCACTAAGGTTTCAATCCCTTTGCGTGGATCAAATCGTCCCACATAAAAGATGACGGGGCTATCTTGGGGAATTCCTAGCAGTTCCCGGGCTTCTTGACGGGAAACACTCCCAAATTTATGAATATCGGTACCGCACGGAATCACATCGATCTGTCCCTTTGTCGAAACGAGGGTTTTCATGTGTTCTTGTTCCTGGGGAGAGGTTGCCACAATGCGATCGGCATTTTCTAGACAAGCTTTTTCGATGCCTAGGCGTGTGGTGGCAATCATCGGAATTGTGGAAACCGCTTTATACTTAACCACACCTAGAGAGTGGTAAGTATGAACCTGTTGGATGGGTTGGATTTTTTTTAACTCCATTCCTACCGCTGCTGAAATCCAGTAATTGGTATGAACAAGCGGATATTCTAGGCGCTGTTGTTCTTGAAATTTTAGAAATTCCCCCACAAAATCCGGGACATATTCATAAATTTGTTGCCGAGGAACGAATTCTTCGGGACCTGCTACTAAGCGAATGGTCCGACAATTGGGGGTATGTTCTACTACGGTCGGTTGGGTTGCATTTGACTTGCGGGTGAATAAATCGACTTTCCACCCCAAATTTCCTAATGCTTCGCCAACTTTACGGACATAAACGTTTTGACCTCCGGCCTCTTCTTTACCAATTTCTACGGCGGGGTCACCATGAACGGAAATTAAAGCAATCGACTTTGAGTTTAGCATAATTTTAATTGAGGGGAAACCAAAGAAATAAAGTAAAGCGCTGCCCACTTTATCTTTTAGACTACATTTTTGTTGGGTTATCTCATTAGCTTCTAATTGAGATAGATGGGGTAAAATAATTCCTAGAAACTCGGATAATTTACCAGGGAATTTAGGAGGTAAATCAGGCTTTGGAAAAGTCTCTCAGGATTTTCTGGCAAAAATTTTATTTAAAGGCTCTCGGCAAGGATTAGATTGCCTTAAAATTTTGATAATAAAACCCCAGCAATTTACTCCTATTTAGCAGAGCTTTTTGTTTTGTTTTTTTGTCCAGAAAAAACTTATAAGGAAATAATAAAAAATCCTGTCCATAGATGACATCTACCCTCGGAAATAATTCGAGAGGAGTAGGTTTTATATTAGCTTTTAAATAAAGTTTTAGAATGTAGCCACATCATTTTCGGCTAAACCTATCCGCATTAATCCTCTGCGGATTACTTGAGGGGTTAGGAGTTCAAAAGCCACACTCGCGCTCAGGCCGTTTTTGATTTGTCATGATTTTTTGACAATTAACGGTATCCCTCAGTTTTTCTTAGAATTGAGCGGGATTAAAACCTCTAGGGAGGTGCCATGTCACCCCCTTAGAGCGACTACAGGGGTTAAGTCTGAATCAAGGGACCTCCCCCTGTTGGTTTTTTCGTTTGGACAAAAAAATTAGAAATAGGATTTCGCGGGTTAACCTTTCACTTTTTCCTGTTGCTTGAGATAGGCAAAAACACTTTTATCACCAATATCTGAGGGAATGTCTTGCCCTGCTTTGCGGACTGCAAAGACTAGAAAGAGAATAGCCCAGGCGGAGAGTAAAATTTGTTCCATTGATGGAGTTAACAAACCAGACAGGTGACCTAAAATCAGTAGAGGAACTAAGGGAGTGAGCAATTTTGTTTCCAGACGGTTGAAACAAAAGGCTTCTTTAAAATAGATGCCACATAACGCTACAAAGGTAAATCCAATCCCAACTAAGGCGATCGGCTCGTGATAAACTGTCACAACTAAGGGATCAGGGCGAGTAAAATTTAAAATCAAGGCAGTGATGGCACCGATCGCCCAGCATAATTGCAGGAAGCGATGGAGGACTTTTAGATAAATGTGAATGGTGAGTAAGCTGACGCCGAGGGCTAGACAGAAACAGGCATAGAGTGGGCTAAGAGTGGTGAGGATAGGGGGAGTGGTTCCTTGCCAGAAGAGGAGAACCGGAGCCAGGGCAAAACTGAGTGCTGCTGCCATCAAACCACTGCGATAGATGATAACGGATTGGCGATCGCTGGGGGTAATGCTAAATTCTCCAAACTGCCCTTGATAAACTGGAGATTCGATTGGGTTGGCTTGAGTCATGATGAATTTGACAGCTCTATTCTAAGGTAATGGTCGTTCGAGATCCACTTTATTATGACTGATATGAGGACTAACCCGACCCTCATAGGCTCTAAAGAGGACTAAATCCCTGAAAAACCCAACCAAAGGGTCTGATACCCGGATTTGGTATGATAAGGATATTCAAGGTCAATTTTTAGAAGATTGTTTTGATGAAGATGAATTTGAGATAAAATTACCCCAAGTTTAGACAGCCCTAATTTCGAGGTTAATGAATATAATTTAAAGCAATATTTAAAATTCTTTATAGGCCGGATTAAAGCCCCTTACGAGCTTACAGAAAATGAGGAATTTGAGGGTAAAAGGGATTATCTCACGGGGGGAAAGAGCCAGAATAAATCCGAAAAGGTGAGAATTACCTGCTACCGTTGTTCAGTTATTAGGCAGCGTTATCGAAAGTTTAGGGTAGCCGATCGCATCGTTACCAAGGCATTAGGGCCATGTCACCCTTACCCTTGCACCGACAGCCAGTTGGAGTTTACCACCGGCATTGCCACCATTGAGGGCAATTTCCACCCAACCGTGAGAACCGATCAGGGCGACTGCTTTGCCGAGGGGCGCATCACTGTAAGTCTCTCCCCCTAGGATAGCCTGATCTCCCGCTACCACAGACCAAGATTTGCCCCTTACTTCTCTCCCGGGAATGTTGGTGATCAGGTTACCAAAGCGATCGAGGTATTGGATGCAACCGACGATTTCTTGGTTTTGTGAGTGACACTGAGGCAGATCCAGTTTGACTAAGGTTTGGGGATCGATCGCCGGTCCCAGGTGTTGGATCTCCACCCCGTTGGCAAGATGAGCGCCCACTGGAGCAAAAATATCTCGCCCGTGAAAAGTGTTACTGGGTTCAGAGGTGCGCCAGTAGGCAGAATTGGTCAGTTCCACAGCCGCGAGAATCGCATTTTCTTGACTCAGAACCCCGGAGAATAGTCCGTTATCGGGTCCTACTAAGAGATAACGAGGGAGTTGCAGGGCGATCGCCCGCCTAGAACTGCCTACTCCTGGATCCACAACGGCGACATGAATGGTCCCCTGGGGGAAATAGGAATAAGCACTCATTAGACAAAAACGAGCAGCGGCGACATCCTGCGGAGGAATCTCATGAGTGAGGTCTACAATTGTAACCCCTGGATTGATGCAGGCGATCGCCCCTTTCATCAGGCTGACATAGACATCACGGGATCCAAAGTCTGTTAAGAGGGTAAGCATAGGGTTAGGGGAGATAGGGGAGGGAAACCTAAGGTTCATCCGAGTTAAATATTAAATTTTAGTCAATTTTGATACAAGTCCTGATGAGGAGTGTTATTTTAGAAGTAAGAGAAAATACATGAATTGAAAACGGAAAAAGTCCACCATGAACAAAATTAGTCATGAAACCTTGAAACAAGCGGCGGCTACCCATCGGGCAACGATCCGCCAGAAATTACAGTATCGCCTGGAAATGGCTAGACAGAAAGGGGACGAAAACTTGATTCGGATGCTTGAAGCCGAAGCCAGCTATTTCAGCTAAAGCCCCATAATCAGGAACTCGGTTGATAGAATCCCCAATCCAGAGCAGATGTAGAGACGCCCCTTTCGCGTCTCTATTCTCGTTTTAGGGCCTAAAATCCGGATCAGGGTTTGAAAGCCCCTCCTAGATAAACTGGATGCTGTTGGCTGCCACTGTGGAAAGTCCGATCACGGAGGCCAAAATTTCGCCGGTACTGGCGATCGCAATGTCGGTGAAGTCGCCATTTTGAGTAATCAAGAGGCGATCCACCGTTAAATCTCCGGTTAATTCCAGAAAATCCTGTTCCACTTCAAAATCCCCGATCAAGTCTTTGCCATAACCCCCTTGGAGCACAAACCGATCGCGACCCTGGCCTCCAATCAGGGTATCATTGCCAAAATCCCCACTCAGGCGATCGTTCCCCTCTCCCCCAGCGAGAATATCGTTCTGTTTACCCCCAAACAATGTATCGTCTCCCTGACCCCCATTGAGGGTATCTTCTCCTCGATCGCCATAAAGTAAGTCATTTCCTGCACCCCCGCAGAGACAATCTCGCTCATCATTAGGATCCATTGGCTCCTCAATGCCGGTCCCCCCAAGAATCGTGTCATCCCCATCGCCACCGCAGAGGGTATCATTGCCGCGATCGCCGAAAATTAAATCATTGCCCTCATCTGAGGCAACAATATCATCCTCCTTCCCACCGCGTAGGGTATCGTTTCCCTCACCCCCAGATACTGAATCATCTCCCTGGTTGCCGTTGAGGAAATCATTGCCAGCGCCACCGAAGAGCAAATCCCGCCCATTCGGATCGAGCACCGAGGCATCATTGGGATTCCCCAGAAGCGTATCATCACCGAGTTCGCCCAAGAGGGTATCATTGCCAATGTCGCCAAAGATCAAATCATCATCTTTGCCACCGTGAACGAAATCATCATCTTTTCCGGCATGAATAGTATCGTTTCCTTCGTTGCCAAAAAGGTAGTCATTGCCGCGATTCCCAAAGAGTAAATCAGCGTCTAAAAGGGGACCGACAGGAATATCACTGCCTTTGCCACCATAGAGAGTATCGTTGCCTAAATCGCCATAGAGGGTATCGCTATCTTCATCCCCCCAAATCTGATCGTCATCTTTTCCGCCCCATATCCGATCGCCTCCGAATCCGCCCCAAATGGTATCATTGCCTTCGTTGCCAAAGAGGTAATCCTCCCCTGCATTCCCTTCTATCCAGTCGCGATCGCCTTCGGAACCGATAGGAAAATCGCTGCCGATTCCACCGAGGATAGTATCATCTCCAGCACTTCCTAAAAGATTGTCATCACCCTGTTTACCAAAGAGTAAATCATTACCGCTGCCTCCGTTAATTTCATCAGCGTCACTGCTGCCTTCTAATGTGTCATTTTCCTCTGTACCCCTGAATATATTTTCAACAGCATTCGGTTGGGCGATCGCTGATGCTAACGGCACAAATTCCGGTACGGTGAGGGTTGGGCAATTGCAATCGGGTCCCTCTATTGGAGTTAAGAGAGATATTGGTGTCTCCGTCACGCTGGAATCTGGATTCAAGCTGGATGGCAGGATGGGTTCTCCTACTACTTCCAAAATAGGAGAGGGAGTGGGTTCCGGTTGCGGTTCAGGTTCCGGTTCAGGTTCCGGTTCCGGTTCAGGTTCCGGTTGCGGTTCAGGTTCAGGGGTTGGGGGTTCGTCATCGTCAGTGATTGTGGCGATCGCTTGAGGAGTGGCGATCGTGGCATTGACGGAATTAGAAAGAGTTACAAAGAACTGTTCATCGGGTTCATCAATGGTATCTCCGGCGATCGCTACCGTAATGGTTTTGGTGGTTTCCCCCGGATTGAACTGTAATGTGCCACTCGTAGCTTGATAGTCTCCCGGCGAAGTCGCACTATCATCAACCGTTGCATAATTTACGCTAGCCACTGGATTAAGTGCCGCATTCAGAGTCACCGTAAAAATTGCATTAGTTGTATCAGAATTTCCTTCAATAACCGTAATATCTTCCAGGGTAAAACTGGGTGCAATCACCACTTGACCCCCAGAAAATTCCGAAGTGTTGTTATTGGGGTCTGTGGCGGTAGCGGTGATAAATTCATTGGCAGGAACCGCACCCTCCAAGGTTTCCGTAAAGCTAATATTACCGCTGGCATCGGTGGTAACCGTGGCAAATCCTATAAATCTTTCTCCTTCGCCAAATCCGGAGGGGTCTAAAGCGCGATTGGCGAAAAATTCTAGGCGAAATTCAGTGTTAGGAGTGCTATTGAGCGTCCCCAAAACTGTGGTACTTGTTCCATCAGAAATCGCTGAAGTAATGACGGGAAAGTTTTGAAGATTATTAGTCCCTATATCTGCATCTCCTTCGTCATTGGCTGTTACACCGGCAGCGTTACTAGCAGGACCGCTTAAATCAATTCCTAAGCGACTGTTGGAAAATATAGCATTGGATAAAATTCCGTTATTTGTACCCACACTAACCTGAATCCCCACCCTTCCATTAAAGCCAATCTGATTGCTCTCTCCCGTAGCGGTTCCCCCAATGAGGTTACTCCCGGTTAGGGAAGCAAGAACAATGCCATGTTCACCATTTCCTAGGGGGCTAATTCCATCAACTTGAGTGCCTATAAAGTTACCTAAGACTCGGTTATTAGTGGAAGCGAGGTAAATTCCATTAGCGCTATTACCGGAAATCAGATTACGCGCATTCGGGGTCGTCCCACCAATGGTTATGTTGCGGGGGAAAGCATCAGCAACAATTCCATCTCCACCATTGGCGAGCGCCAGAGTGCCGGTGACATCAGTGCCGATATAATTTCCGGCAATCAGAGTACCTGAAGAGGCAAGACCTAAATCAATTCCATCGTTTATATTTCCGGAAATCAGATTACCAGAACCCGATTCTAACCCGCCCAATATATTGTTTTCTGCTGCTAAAATAGCGATACCAGTCCGATTGCTTAGGGCAGATTTTCCCGTAATATTAGTTCCAACAAAATTGCCTACAACTTGATTGTTGGTAGCATTAAATTGAATACTAACTCCTGCCGAATTGCCAGAAATTATATTGCGATCGCCTTCAGTTGTACCCCCAATCTGATTCCCTCTTGCGCCTTGAGCAATTACAACGCCAGTTTCGCCATTCGGAAGTGCCACAGTCCCGCTGACATCAGTGCCAATTAAATTCCCTGTCACTCGATTATCATTGGCATTTCTGCCGAGTAGCAGAATCCCATCGGCTCTATTTCCAGAGATTAAGTTATTTCTAATAATATTATTCGCACCATCAATCCGCAGTCCATCTCCACCATTCTGTACCCCTTTATCTCCTTGGGAATTAGTTCCAATATAATTGCCCAGTATTGAATGAAATCCGCTCGTTTCACGAACATAAATTCCCGAAGAATTATTCCCAGAAATAACATTGCGATCAGCAACAAAATCCCCCCCGATTACAGTCCTTGATCCACCGGCTATCTGAATTCCATGAAATGTATTTCTTACTGAAATTTCCCCAGTAACATCGGTGCCAATAAAATTGCCTAAAATTTGATTATCATTCGCCTCACTGCCACTAATTAAAATTCCCTGAAAGTTATTACCAGAAATAAGATTACGGGCATTGACAGTTGGGCCACCAATCCGATTATTAGGCGCATTACGGATGACAATACCACTGCCAGAGTTACCCAAATCCTGAGTCCCGGTGACATCTGTTCCGATAAAATTCCCTAAAATCTGGTTTCCACTCGCCCGGTTGCCTTCAATATCAATTCCAACGGAAGAGGTATTATCATTCCCAGAAATGAGGTTGTTCTGAATTGTATTATTAGCTGAATTTTGAATAAAAATACCGGAACCACTACGTCCCAGGGAAGCCGTTCCAATGACATCGGTTCCCAGGTAATTGTTCTCAATCAAATTATTGCCATTTTCTCGGATGAGAATAGCGGCATTACTAAATCCAGCCCGATTAATCACCAATCCCCGAACAGTGCTGTTTCCAGCGGTAATTTGTAAAACCGCCCTATCTAATCCGCCTATATTTGTCCCATCAATTTCAATTAGGGGAGTTCCCGTATATCCGGGTTGAGTTGTGGCATCGATAATGACAGAATCATTAATGATGGGTAAAACCGATAAAGGTTGAATAGTTTGCACACCATTGCCAGCAATATTAAATGCAATAGTATCAACTTCTGGATTGATATTGGCATCTAAAATTGCTTGTCGCAGAGAACCTACACCGCTGTCATTTGTATTGGTAACAGTAAACGTTGCCAGCACTGAAGTATAATATTTTAATGTATCTGAATCAAAGGGTAAAACGGTCTCAATTTCCCCGGTTTTAACTTCAAAGTTCCAATTTCCGCCCAGGGTATTACTGCCAGTTTTACTGTTAGAAGCGGCAACGGTTATCCCGGTTAAGTGGCTGAGTTGTTGGATGAATTCTTCTCCCCGATCGCCTGCTGCCACTTCGCACCCATAAAGGATCAAGCCGGGAGAGACATCCGGGGAAAAAGCATGACCCCACTGCTGCAATAAATCCTCATAAGAACTTAAGTTTTCTAATGTGAGATACCCGTTGCCCAGTTGCAGACTCGCGGCACTACCGTGGGAGACAAGATGCAGGGTATGCAAGCCCTTTGTTCCGGCTAAAATAGCGGAAATCTGCTCAATTGCGCCTGCTGCCGTTTCGAGGGCGATCGCCTCAGTTCCTGGGACTGTGCCCGCAGCCAAAGTTTGCCATTCCGGTACTCTCGAATCAATCAAAACCAGGGTATGAATAGAGGGCTGGGTAATACTAGAGTTCCCTAAAGTTTGCATCATAATAATTCTCCCCATCATTGATTATGGGTTAAACCCGAAGTAAACCCCTTTGATTCATTATTGGTGATTTTTAAGGGGTTTAAATCAAGGCTAACCCGTGATAAAATCAAATCTTGATTTTATCAAAAAGAGAAATATTTAAAACTATTTTTTATAAAAATTTACAAAAAATAGAGGGCGATCTCAATTCCAGTGCGATCGCCCTCTATTTGTAGCTAAATTTACATTCAATCAGTTGATAGAAAGTCCGTCATGCAGCGGAGGTTAGAAACCCGGTTTCTGCTCCTTTTATCAACTACAAAGGATTATCGTCCGCCAACGACTACATTTTGAATGGAAATGTGAGGTCCGCCGACGCTTACGGGAAGCGGCGATTGTCCACCTTTACCACATCCCCCATTCAGATAAACCGAGTCAGAACCGATCGCCTCAACATCCTTAAGAGTTTGAAAAACATTCCCGGAAAGGGTAACATCGCTCACAGGTTCAGCAATTTTGCCATTGCGAATCATGTAGCCTTCTGCTGCGGCAAAGGTAAACATTTCGCCATTGGTTTGACCCCCTAGCATCCGCACGGCATAAACCCCTTCATCGATATTGCCAATCATCTCCTCAAAGGAGCAATCTCCTGCTTCAATCGCCGTATTAGTCATGCGCACAATCGGCGCGTAGGTGGCACTCAGGGCGCGGGCATTCCCCGTTGGCAATTCGTGCATTTTGCCTGCGGTTTCTCGGTTGTGCAGACGCTGAGTCAAAACCCCATCTTTGATTAAATACTTACGTTGCCCCGGAACGCCTTCGTCATCATATTTCATCGAACCCGGTAAGTTCGGAATCGTGGCATCATCAACCACATTCAATTGGGAAATTCCCAAGGGTTTACCGAGTTGGAGCACTTCCTGCATCTGAGGATTTTCATATACAAAATCCGCCTCGGACAAATGCCCAAATGCTTCATGAATGAAGACTCCGGCAAGATAGGGGTCAAGAACCACTGTATATTGACCCCCTTTAACGGATTTCGCTTCTAACTGGCGAATGGCTCGTTCTGCGGCACTGCGCACCCGATTTTCAATGCCCGTGAAGGCATCATAATCCGATCGCGAATGGACGGATTCATACCCTTGACGAACTAAACCACCTTCCCCTCGCGCGATCGCCCCAAACCCCCCAGAAACATCCAGGCGTTCTTGGGCGATACAGGTGCCAGTAGAGTTGACAAAATAAGTAATGCCAAAGCGATCGCGATAACTGGAACTGGTGGTTTGAATCCGGGGGTCAAAATCCAGCAAAATCTGATTATAATTTTCCACCATTTGCCGCTTTTCTTCCAGGGAGACCCCCCGAGGGTCCCGGAGTAATTGTTCCGCGACATAATCCTGAATCGGTTTAAGATCAGCAAGTTGAGTCGTTTCTGACCCAATTAATTTCGCTTGGGAAATGGCTTCTTCGAGGCGATCGCCCAGTTCCTCCAATCCATTAAAGGTGACAAAACTCCAACCCCCCTTATGGCAGGCGCGGACCCCACCGGCGAGGGAAAAATTGCGATTCACCCCATCCAGGCGATCGCCTCGAAACGAAATCGCCGTGGATTCGCTTTGTTCCATCCGAATTTCTAAATAATCGACGCGATCGCGATAAGGGGCGATCTCTGAGAGCAACCGATCCTGCATTGAATGATTCACGCGCTAACTTTCCCTATTTGACAACTTGTAGTATTTCTTACTTCTAGTTTAATCTGCCAACTTAGAAACTGCGGGATGTATCTAAATATTTTCCAATTTTTTGACCCAGCCACCCTGATGCACAACACCTATGAATAGTGTGATCAGGGCATTCAGCCTGAAATTCATCATCTCCATAATATACCCCTGGAGGAATTACCTTGGTTATGGGAAAAATTCAGAAATTAGAAGTCATTTACATCCCTCACGCTCTGGATTTGCCACCAGAAGCATAAGTTGAAACTGAACATTTCCAAGCCCCAGGAATTCAATCCTTAATCGCTGTGCCGAACGTGTCCCAGCTCAGTTAGTCCACCCTGAGAAAATGTCTTCTCTCGGATAAATGGTGGCTGGAATTGCTCATGAAATTAATAACCCCGTCAATTTTATTTCTGGAAACCTCACTTATATTAATGAATATACCCAGGATTTTCTTTCTTTAATCAAGTTATATCCGCAGGAACACCCGGAACCTAATCTGTTGATTCAGGAGAGAATAAAAAGCCTAGAATTAGACTTTTTTCAAAAAGATATTTTAAAATTTTTGAAATTCCTGAAAATCGGAAGTGACCCCATCCGAAAAATTGTGATTTCTTTGAGAAAATTTTCCCGATTATCTGAATCAGATATGAAGCGGTTGACCTGCATGAAGGAATTGAAAGCACTCTATCAATTTTACAAAGTTGCCTAACTGGAAACGGAAAAAATCCTCCGATTCAAGTGATTAAAAACTGGGGAAGTTTGCTTTGGGTAGAATGCTGCTATCCGGGCCAACTCAATCCAGTCTTCCTAAATCTGGTTACCAAGGCGATTGATGCGCTGGAGTCATCACCAGGGCGAGAAAAAATTATTAATATTTATACTTAAATTTTAGATAACCAACCCGTTAAAATTAAAATTTCTGATAACGGAATTGGCATAAATGCTGAGATAAAATCCCGAATATTTGACCCATTTTTTACAACTAAAGAAGTGGGTTCAGGTACAGGGTTAGGACTGTCCATTGCCTATCAAATCATCGTAGACCCACATAGAGGACAGATTGCCGGTGAGTCCCAACCCGGTCAAGGTACAACCTTTGCGATCGAAAATCCGATGCACCAAAACTTCCCCGGGACCTTGAAACTCAACCCTTGAGAATACTATTGGTCCCTCACCCAGGGGAGGCCGGTTTTCGCCCGAGATGCAAAAGGTCATAAAATAAAGACTCAAAGAAATTTCAAAAAAGGCTTTCAGCCGGTTGAGCTTGATGTAGGGAAGAACCCGGGATAGTGTTTTAATCCTCAGAAACGGTACCCCGGCGATCGCCCCAGAGTAGCGCCCCAGAAATTTCCCGATCCGGTCCTAGAATCTCTAGCGTCTGGAAAATGCAATGGTATAAGATAAAAGCTTGTCCCATTACCCACCTTGAAGATGGCAGAAACCCTTTTCTTCAACGCGCTCAAAGCAGCCATTGACGAAGAAATGGCCCGCGACCCTACAGTATTCGTCCTTGGTGAGGACGTCGGTCAGTATGGCGGATCCTACAAAGTCACCAAGGACCTGTACGAAAAATATGGTGAACTGCGGGTACTCGACACCCCGATCGCCGAAAATAGCTTCACGGGGATGGCGGTTGGGGCCGCCATGACCGGATTGCGCCCGATTATTGAAGGAATGAACATGGGCTTTTTGCTCCTCGCCTTCAACCAAATCGCTAACAATGCGATGCTGCGCTATACCTCCGGCGGCAACTTTACAATGCCAATGGTGATTCGCGGTCCCGGTGGGGTCGGACGACAACTGGGTGCAGAACATTCCCAGCGCTTAGAAACCTATTTTCAGGCCGTTCCTGGATTGAAAATGGTGGCCTGTTCCACCCCGTACAACGCCAAAGGATTGCTCAAAAGTGCCATCCGTGACAACAACCCCGTGTTATTTTTTGAGCACGTCCTTCTTTATAATTTGAAAGAAGACTTGCCCTCGGAAGAATATCTAGTGCCTCTAGATAAAGCGGAAATAGTCCGTCGGGGCAAAGATGTCACGATTTTGACCTATTCGCGGATGCGCCATCACGTCATGCAAGCGGTGCCGCAGATGGAAAAAGAAGGGTTTGATCCGGAGGTCATTGATTTAATTTCCCTCAAACCTTTGGATTTAGAAACCATCGGCGAATCAGTTCGCAAAACCCATCGGGTGATTATTGTAGAGGAAGCAATGAAAACCGGAGGGATTGGGGCTGAAATTATTGCTTCAATTAACGATCGGTTTTTTGATGAGCTGGATGCACCTGTGCTGCGACTGTCATCACAGGATATTCCCACGCCTTACAATGGTACATTAGAGCGACTGACTATCGTGCAACCGCCACAAATCGTCGAAGCGGTGCAAAAAATGGTCGGCTTGAAAATATAAGACAATCTTGAAAGGTGAGTTTTGAGTTTTGAGTGAAAATGTTCAAATTTACAGCTTAAAACTCAACTCTCAAAACTCTAGAAACAGGTAAAGTCATGCAAAAACACCGTTCATTATTGGCTTTAATTCTGGTTCTGGTTATCGCTGCGATCGTTGCGTTAGTGAATATCCCGTTCCGGCTGGGATTGGATCTTCAAGGAGGGTCGCAACTGACCCTCCAAGTGCAACCCTCCGAAGAGGTTCCGCAAATTACCTCCTCCGTGATGGAAGCGGTGCAGAGCGTAGTCAGAAACCGGGTTGATGCCCTCGGCGTATCTGAACCCATCGTTCAGTCCGTCGGGACCGATCAGATCCTCGTCCAGCTACCAGGCGTCAGTGATCCAGCACAAGCTGAACGCGTGCTTGGAGGGACTGCCATCCTGGAGTTTCGGGAAGAAAGCCCGAATCAAGAAATTCAGGCGCAAATGGACGTGAGGATCGAAGAAGCTACCCAAATTGCCATAGAGTTGGGTGGGTTGCAAGAGTCCGGAGAACAAGGACAAATTGCTGAAAAGCAAGCCGAGTTTGATCGCAAGCGTGAAGAAATTGAGGCCCTGCGGATCCAACGGTACAAAAGAACCGGACTCACGGGTAAAAACCTCGATGATGCCTATCCCCAACCGGCACAAGCAGGGGCGGGGGCTTGGAATGTGGGTCTAGTCTTCGATAACGAAGGCGGAGAACTGTTTGCCCAACTCACCCGCAATCTGGCAGGAACCGGACGGACCCTGGGGATTTTTCTGGATGAAAAACTGATTAGTTCTCCCACGGTCCCCGTAGAATTTGCCACTACAGGTATTACTGGGGGGCGGGCAGAGATTCAAGGCAACTTTACGGTACAACAGGCGAATGAGCTCGCCGTACAATTGCGCGGTGGTGCTTTGCCGGTGCCGGTAGAAATTGTAGAAAACCGCACGGTTGGGGCAACCCTGGGGCGAGATAGTATTGTTAGAAGTATCTACGCCGGAATCGGGGGCCTGCTTTTGGTCCTGATTTTTATGGTGGTGTATTACCGCCTTCCGGGCTTAATTGCGGATCTGTCCCTGTTGATATACGCCATTCTGACTTTAGCCAGCTTCTCCCTGTTGGGGGTGACCTTGACCCTACCAGGTATTGCGGGATTTATCCTCAGTATCGGTATGGCAGTGGATGCGAATGTACTAATTTTTGAACGCACCCGGGAAGAATTACGGGCGGGTAAGAGTTTGTATCGTTCGGTGGAGTCGGGATTTTACCGGGCTTTTTCGAGCATTTTGGATAGCAACGTCACCACGCTGATTGCCTGTATTGCTTTGTTCTGGCTGGGTGCGGGGTTGGTGAAAGGATTCGCGTTAACCCTGGGAATTGGGGTAGCCGTGAGTATGTTTACCGCGATTACTTGCAGTCGCACGTTAATGTTTTTAGCAATTAGTGTTGATGACCTTCGCAAGCCCGAACTATTTTGTCCGAACCTTCAAAATGTTAGGAAAGTTTAGGGGGATGTGTTACCAGAGGCAGATTCGATGAGATTAAACGTTAACAAACAGCGCCGATTGTGGTGGACATTATCCGCAGCAGTTGTGGTGGCTGGGTTGATTTCGATGGTGATTTCTTGGCAACAGTTGGGAGTACCCCTGCGTCCGAGTTTGGATTTCGTTGGGGGCACGCGGTTGCAGTTGGAACTCGATTGTTCGATTCCCAACAATTGCGATCGCCCCATTGAACCGGGAACTGTGCGATCGATTCTTGCCGCCCAAGGGTTGGGAAGCAGTAGCATTCAAGTGGTCGGCGATGACAAGCAGGCGTTATCAATTCGTACCTCCACCCTGGATGTGAATCAACGCACTGCACTCATCAATTCCTTAAGTGAAGAACTTGGCAGTTTTGATCCGCAAAAAAATCAAATTGATACAGTAGGTCCAACAATTGGGCGTCAATTGTTTACTCAAGGACTTTTAGCGCTGATTGTTTCTTTTGCCGGGATTATTGTCTATCTGAGTTTTCGGTTCCAGTTCGATTATGCCCTGTTTGCGATCGTGGCTTTATTCCATGATGTCTTAATCACGGTGGGGATTTTCTCGATTCTGGGACTGGTTTTAGGGTTAGAAGTGGATAGCTTGTTTATTGTGGCGTTGCTCACCATTATCGGGTTCTCGGTAAACGATACGGTAGTGATTTACGATCGCATCCGGGAAAATCTGGCTCAGAATCAGTCCAATCGCCCCATTGATCAAATCGTGGATGATGCGGTGAATCAAACTCTGGGGCGATCGATTAATACCACGGCCACTACCATGTTACCCTTGGTCGGGATTTTCTTATTTGGCGGGGAAACCCTAAAATCCTTTGCCCTAGCCTTAATTGTGGGATTTTTGGCCGGCGTGTATTCCAGTCTCTTTTTAGCAAGCAGCTTGTTAGTCTGGTGGCGAGAACGGAATGGAACAGGAATGTCTCCGGTTTCAGAGGGGCCACCCACAGTCGAGGCATCTCTAGACTCTCACGATGGGTCCCATTAACGGGGGGATTCGGTGGGTTACGGTGGCGATCGCCGATCTCGCTTAAGGTAACCCTTCGTTCTTCTCAATTGGGTTAGATTGAAGTCATCTTCTATAACTTGAGATCGCTGTGATGGAGAACAATCACGAGTTTAGCGATCGCCCCCTGGATTCAGTCCCCCTCCCACAGGACCCTACTTTCGAGCAAGAAGTGCAACGGTTACATGAGTACACCGTTGCCGCTCGTTGGGTGTTAGTTTTGCTCTTGTGGTTAACCCTGGGGAGTTTCAGCCTGTGGGCATTGCGATCGGACTTTAAACTGCTGTACGACCATTTTACCTGGGCGAGTTTGCGCTACGCCTTGAGTATGCGGTACAATCCGGTACCGGCGATCGGACTAACATTCTCCGTGAGTATGACCGTAGCGGTCCTGGTTTGGCAAAGTCGTAACATCTTATTCGGAATGCCACAATCAGAGCGATCGCGCCTAGAACAACAACTGCTTCGCATTCGCCAACAGGGTCAATCTCATCCCCTCTGGAAGTGGATTGTTGAGTCTCCAAAACAGAAATAATAATCCATCCGTTCCTTAGTTTTTTCGCGCATAAGGGCAAAGTAAAAGCTAGGAACCCTTCCGGTGGGGGTCATCTTTAAAAACCCGTGGCTTGGTGAGCGTGAATAATCTCAAAAATATCTCGTGAAAACCGATAGTATTTTTTACCGCATCTTTCAACAATATCCCCGGAGCTTTTTTGAACTTATTCACAGTTCCCCCGGGGACGCACAGCGGTATCAATTTACCTCCGTTGAAGTTAAACAATTGGCATTTCGTTTGGACGGGTTATTTCTTCCAACAACTGATAAAGCTGACTACCCTTTCTACCTTGCCGAAGTCCAATTTCAAGCCGATGAAACGTTTTATTCTCGGATTTTTGCGGAACTTTTCCTCTACCTGCGTCAATACCAACCCCGCTCTCCTTGGCGCGTGGTCATCATTTATCCCAGTCGAACCCAGGAACGAGAACAACGCCACCAATTCCACGAACTCCTAGATTTGGGGCGAGTTACTCGTATTTATCTCAATGAGTTAGAGAACCCCGACGACTCTTTAGGATTCGCAATTGTTAAACTGGTGGTAGAACCGGAACAAGAGGCGATCGACTCGGCCAAACGCCTGATAGCCAAAGCCCAACAAGAACTAACCGTCGCCCCTGTTCAACGGGATATCATTGATTTAATCGAGACCATTATCGTTTATAAACTGCCCCAAGCCAGTCGAGAGGAGATTGCCAAGATGTTAGGACTTACAGATTTAAAACAAACCCGCTTTTATCAAGAAGCGTTTGTCGAAGGCCGTGAAGAAGGTCTCCAGCAAGCAAAACAAAACTTTGTGCAACGTCTTGCTAACCGAGGAGAAAGTTTAGAAGAAATTGCCCAATTGTCTGACTTACCAATATCCGTGGTTCAAGAAATATTGAAATCCTCGAATCAATCTCAGCCGTAACCAGTCCTCTACTCGTTAGGGGCTGGTTACGCCTATTTTATCCTCGAAAAAACTGGCGAAAATCTTCGTCTGCTGTACTTAATTTTACCCATTCTGCCCCGGCTTTGCTTAGTTTTTCGACCAGGCGATCGCAGGCGGGGCGTTCGGTGGCATAATGACCGGCATCGATCAGCACTAAGCCGCGATCGCGGGCTTCCTGAAATTGATGAAATTTGCAATCTGAGGTGAGATAGGCATCGGCACTAGCTTTGACGACGGCATCGATATAGCTAGCGCCAGACCCTCCTAATACGGCTACCCGTCTGATGCGCTGCTGGGGGTCGGCTGGAGAAACAATCAGTTCTGAAGGTTGCAATTTTTCTTGAATCAGGGTTAATAAATCGCCCAGGGTGAGTGCCGGTTCGAGTTGCCCGATTCGACCATATCCGAGTCCATTTTGAGTAGGGACAACTGCCTTGACTTGTTTGAGTTTTAATTGCTGGGCGAGGACATCGGCGGTGCCATGATTCACTTGATCAAAGTTGGTGTGGGCGGTGTAAATGCCGATGCCATGGGTAAATGCTAGTTTTGCCATCTCTCCCACTGCCTCACCGCTACAGAGGCGATCAACTCCCCCAAAAATCAAAGGATGATGAGCGAAGATTAAATTAACGGGTTCTCCTGCTGTTTGAAGGGCGAGTGCTTCTTGCATCACGGGTAAGGTGGGAGTTAGACAGACTAATACCCGCGCCGGTTCTGTTAAAACTCCTGGCTCAATTTGCCACCCAGAATTATCCCACTCTTCTTGCCATGCTGGGTTAGCCCAGCCTTCAAACCATTGTATTATTTCGGAAATCTTCATGTTCCTACTTAGTCATCCCTTTATACTGCCATTAGTAGAAGATTGGAGGTTATCTACGTTGACCCCTGGTACTGGAGGCGATCGCTTCTTCTAGGTTTTAGTTTAACAAAACTGATCCCCGTTAAGGGCGATCGCTGGTCTGAGTGGTACTTTTCAAAAGAATCCCTCCACCCTACCCTACGATCAATTCAGGGGCGATCGCATTAGCTGTTGGCGCTCCGAATCCAGAATACCCTATTTTGGGCTTCCCATGAAAGCGGCATTATCATTTAAAAAATAGCTGTAGTAGTGTTTATTTTATTAGTTCAAGTTTCCGGGGATATTCGGATATATTAAACTTTAGTATAAAAAATAGAATTTGTAAATATTCCTGTAGAGAGAGTTAATTTTGGCATTTTAATTATATAAATGGAAAAACCTATTTTTTACTCTCTAAGAACTCGATCCAGAGTTTAACCGTTTATTGATTATTCAGGAGTTATGCGTCAGATGGGCAAGAGAGAAGAGGTATTTCTGATTCTGTTTGTAGGCTCTAAAATATATTGTTTAAAAATTAGAAAAGAAAAATTTTTAGTTTTTATTTAGTACAGTATAAGTTAGATCTGACTGCAATAAAACTGGAAAATATGTTATAAACTTAGAGATAAAAAATGCCCTCATACAAATCCTGTAACTCGGAGTCTGTTTATGACAAGTCTTTGGCCGCTAATTGAAACTGATGGATTCGGCGTCACAACTTGGTTGATGGGAACTCCCTTGGCTCAAATTTTAAGCGGCCCCATTACCGACCCTCTTGCCATTTTTCTGATCATCATGGCGATGATGCTAATCGCCCCTCTAGTTTTTGAACGGCTAAAACTGCCGGGGATTGTCGGTTTAATTTTAGCGGGTGTGGTCATTGGACCCCACGGGTTAGGATTGTTAGCCCGAGATGAAACCATTGTGCTACTAGGCACCGTGGGATTGCTGTTTTTAATGTTTATGGCGGGGTTAGAAACCAGTTTAGATGACCTCAAACTAAATGCCGATAAAGCCATTACTTTTGGGCTAGCAACCTTTGCCATTCCGATGATTTTGGGTATGGGGGCGATGTTGTTGCTGGGATATGGTTGGTTAGCGGCGATACTGGTTGCCTCTTGTTTTGCCTCTCATACCCTGCTTGCTTTGCCGATTTTAACCCGGCTGGGAATCATGCGATCGCCAGCAGTAACTGCCACTTTGGGGGGAACCTTAATCACCAACGTCCTAGCGTTGTTAGTGTTAGCCGTCGTGGTTAAAGCCCACGGAGGTACATTAACCCTAAATTTTTGGCTATTTCTAATTCCTGCTTTGGTGATTTATACCCTCGCTACTTTGTGGGGAGTTCCTAAACTAGGACGATGGTTTTTCCGAAAATTTGGGCATGATGAAGGTGCGGAATTTACCTTTGTAGTTGCCACGTTGTTGGTAGTTTCTTATGTGGCCCAACTGATTGAAATTGAAGCGATCATCGGCGCATTTTTAGCCGGAGTTGCCATTACCCAACTGATTCCCGCTTTAAGTCCCTTAATGAATCGGATTCAGTTTATTGGAAATACGCTATTTGTGCCCTTTTTTCTACTTTCAGTAGGGATGTTAATCGACCCCATGATTCTCGTCAGTGAACCGCGATCGCTCGTTGTTGCTGGAGTGATGATTGCAGCTGAATTTCTGGCTAAATATTTAGCAGCTTGGGGTTCAGCAAAGATATTTGGCTGGACCTTTCCCAATACAATGGTTATGTTTGGTTTATCCGTTGCCCAAGCTGCCTCCACCTTAGCAGCGATTACCGTTGCTTATAAGATAAAACTGGTGGATGAAGTCACCGTGAATGGCATTATCGCCATGATTCTCGTGAGTTGCATTGCCTCTCCTTGGATTACAGCGAAGTGGGGAAAAAAGGTGAAACCCGAGGAAAAAGTAACGACGAGTGAAATTCAAGGATTGACTGATCGGGTCTTAGTTCCAGTTGCTAACCCCAGTACCGAAGATAATTTGTTGACTTTGGCAATTTTATTGGCAAAAAATTCTAAGGGAACCTTGCTCCCCTTGCACGTTCTTTCTGATAAAAATGGCAAGGTTTCATCGGAACAAAGAATCCAACAAAACCAGTTACTAGCAGCGGCAGAAACCATCGCTCATGCAGCAACCGTGGCGGTGGAACCGATTGGTCGAATTGATTCAGCGATCGCCGGTGGAATCGTTCGCAGTGCCTCGGAACGCGATGCGACTTTAATTATTTGTGGGTGGAAAGGGTTTTCCAGCTATCGGGAAAATTTCTTCGGTGACGTGATTGATCGGATTGTGCGGGGCTCGCCCGTGCCAGTTCTGATTACCAGGTTTCCTCACCCCATCCAAAATACCGCCCGCATCTTTGTGGCAGCAACGGAAGTGGAAACTTCATCGATAGAATTTAAACAAACCCTGCAAATTGCTACGACAATCTCAACTGAACTCAAGGCAACCTTACAGTTATTATTAATTGTAGCTGGGAAAGAACAAAAGGCGAATTTCGACCTCGAAGCCTTTGGATTGAGTGAAACTACCCCAATTCAATACCTACGGGGAAAATTTGTTAAAAAAGTATCGAGAATGCTGAAAACTGATGACTTGTTAATCTTAACATCCGGTTCTCATCACTATCAAACATTTGGGTTACCGGGGGGATTAGTAGAACCGGAAGCCATTGTCCGGGCACATCCTGATGTTGCGACCATTGTGGCTCATTTCCCGACGAGGAGTTAAGCCCAATCATTTTTAGAATTCAGGGAGAATTTTAAAAAGCCAATTGGCGTTGATCAGGGGGTTGGGGCGAGGGATTCACCGAATGAAAGCAAGAAGCCTTTTGGTGAGGAGTCAGCCTGATTTTAGACCGATTCTGTCGCCTTTTCCCCCTGGCGATCGCCACCCTAAATTTTAGAGTTAGCGGGTTTATTCTTCCATTTGTCCATAACATCTTTAAAAAATAACTCTTGAACCCAAATTTGAGCCACCACAGTCAGAGGGAGTGCTAATAATAATCCCAACACTCCAAAAATACTGGCAAAGAAAATTTGTGCCGTCAGGGTTACCGCTGGTAACAGAGACACCTGTTTTGCCATTACCGTAGGAGTCAGCCAATAACTTTCGATCTGTTGGATGATGATATACCAAATCAGAACTGCCAACGCTTTCCACGGGGCATCTAATAAAGCAATCATCACCGGAAATACGGCGCTCATGGTCGGACCAATATTGGGAATAAAATTAAATAATCCCGCAATCAAGGAATGAACTAAAACTAGATCCACTTGTAAAATCAACAGTCCCAGCCCACTCAAACTCCCAATAAAAATACAGTTAATCATAATTCCAACAAACCAGTTTTCTAACCCGATTTCGCATTCGGATAAAATCTCATAGGCGCGGCGGCGATAAAAAGACGGAAATAGCCGAACAAACGCATCCCGATATTCTCCTGGATTGGCTAACAGCATCAAGGTCAAAACCGTGACAAACAAAACCTGAAGCGCAATCCTAAAAGAATTAGAAAAGAAATCGAAAAAATTAGTCACCGATTGCAGGACTAACGGCTGTAATTGCACTAGGAGTTCGGCGAGACTTGGGGGTTGAGGTAACCAAACTGGCAACTGAGTTTCCAGCGATCGCAGCCAAGTGCGCAACTTTACAAATACTTCCGGTAATAGTTCAATCATCCGTTGCGATTGTTCAATAAACTGAGGAACCACCACCCAAATAAACACCACACTAAACAGGACCGTCAGACATAAGGTGATGATAATGGCAATTGTTCGATTGAGATGCAATCGCGTCTGGAACTGCTTGGCAATGCTATTAAGGGCAGTGGCAAAAACGACGGCGACAAACAACAGTAACAATAATTGCCGAATTTCCCACAAAATATAAAGGGAAATCAGAATGACAATAAAACCAAGCCATTGACCAAATTTCACAGTTATTGCGTTTAGATAATAGACCTTCCTTTAGGAATATAGCCCAACACCTCTATAGATTGGTGAGAGGGGCCTCAATTTCCCAGCAGGCGATTGCCCCTTTGCCGTAAAAAATCCTGCGACCCGCCCGCTTTTTTGATATTCTGAACCTTTGGACTAGCAATTATTCAAACCATGCCCGCGCCCAGCACCTCTACCATCACAGCATTTCCCCTGACAGCGGTTGTCGGTCAGGAGGCGATTAAACTTGCGCTACTGTTAACCGCAGTAGACCCCGGATTGGGAGGACTGGCGATCGCCGGTCGTCGGGGAACCGCCAAATCCGTGATGGCGCGTGCCATCCACGCCCTGTTGCCCCCGATTGAAGTGGTCAAAGATTCCATCGCCAACTGCAATCCCACTAATCCCGATGAATGGGACGACCTCACCCGAGACGCCTATCCGAACTCCGGTAGCAACGGTACCACCCCGGATAGCGTTCCCACCCAAATCATTCCCGCACCCTTTGTCCAAATTCCCCTCGGAGTCACGGAAGACCGTCTTTTAGGGTCCGTGGATGTGGAACAGTCGGTCAAGCAAGGGGACACGGTATTTCAACCGGGTTTACTCGCCCAAGGGCATCGCGGAGTCCTCTATATCGATGAAATCAACCTCCTCGATGACCAAATCAGCAACCTGCTGTTAAGTGTGCTCACCGATGGACGTAACCAAATCGAACGGGAAGGGATTAGCTTCCAACATCCCTGCAAACCCTTGTTTATCGCCACCTATAACCCAGACGAAGGGTCCCTGCGGGAACATCTGCTTGATCGCATTGCCATTACCCTCTCGGCTGATGGGGTCCTCGGCTTAGATCAGCGCGTGGAAGCTGTCGAACAAGCCTTATCTTACTCCGCTTCTCCCCAGGAGTTTTTACACCAATATACCGAAGATATCGACAACCTCAAAACCCAAATACTCCTGGCGCGAGAATGGTTAAAGGATGTGGAAATTCAATCGGACCAAATCGCTTATCTCGTCAATGAAGCCCTCCGGGGCGGCGTCCAAGGTCATCGCGCCGAATTATTTGCCCTTCGGGTCGCTAAGGCATCAGCAGCCCTGGATGGTCGAAATAAGGTCAATGCAGAGGACCTGCGTCGGGCTGTAGAATTAGTCATTGTTCCCCGTTCGACGATTGTTCAAACTCCACCGGAGGAGGAACCGCCACCGCCCCCACCGCCGCCACCACCCCAGGACAACTCGGATCAGGAACAAAACGAACCCGACGAAGACGAACAAGAGGATGAAGACGAACAAGAGGAACAGGAACAGGAACAACAGGAACAAAGCATTCCGGAAGAGTTTATCTTTGACCCCGAAGGGGTGATCATGGATCCGAGTGTGCTGTATTTCGCACAAATGGCGAAGCGGCAAGGAAAAACCGGCAGTCGTACGATTATTTTTTCCGACGATCGCGGACGGTATATTAAGCCGATGTTACCCAAGGGCAAGGTGCAACGGGTGGCGGTGGATGCGACGTTACGCGCTGCAGCACCCTACCAGAAAGCCCGCCGGGAAAGGCAACCGGACCGGAAGGTGATTGTAGAACAGGGGGATTTGCGATCGAAGCGATTGGCGAGAAAAGCCGGTGCTTTGGTAATTTTTGTGGTGGATGCATCCGGTTCGATGGCACTCAACCGGATGCAGTCGGCCAAAGGTGCGGTGTTGCAACTGCTGACCGAAGCGTATCAAAACCGCGACCAAATTGCCCTGATTCCGTTCCGAGGAGAACAGGCGGATGTGCTGTTACCGCCGACGAGATCGATTACTTCGGCCCGCCGACGCTTGGAACGGTTGCCCTGTGGGGGGGGATCGCCCTTAGCACATGGGTTAACTACTGCGGTGCGGGTGGGATTAAATGCTCAACAGTCCGGAGATATCGGTCAGGTGGCGATCGTTGCCATTACTGATGGACGGGGGAATGTACCCTTATCTCGGTCTTTGGGCGAACCGGCGATCGAAGGTGAGAAACCGGATATTAAGGGAGAATTACTGGAAATTGCCCGGAAGATTCGCGGAGTGGGAATGCAACTGTTGATGATTGATACAGAGAATAAGTTCGTTTCCACCGGATTTGCCAAGGAGTTAGCAAAAGCGGCAGGGGGTCGATATTATAGTTTACCCAAGGCCACGGACCGGGCGATCGCAGATATGGCAAGAGGTGCTCTAGCAGAAATGAAATCTCGCTAAAATGCAGCATTGAGAATTAAGAATTACGCAATTAATTCTTAATTCTCAATGCCTAGTTTCCGGCCTATTCCTGTTACTAATTTGACTTATGACTGGACCACGGTCTCTGCCTCCGGACTGTATCATCCGCCCCGCAACTCCTGAAGATTTAGGTACGATTCGTAAATTAGTGTTCCGGGCAAAACTAGACCCAACCCAGTTGCGATGGGAGAATTTTTTCGTCATTGAATTTCAGGATAAAATTATCGCTTGTGGACAGTTACGGCAGTTTACGGGTTGTCAAGAATTGGGGAGTTTAGTCGTAGAAAAGCCATGGCGCGATCGCGGTTTAGGTTCCTCTCTAGTTCACCATTTAGTAGCCAACTCCACCGCTCCCGTTTATGTAGAATGTATGGGCTGGTTGGTAGAATTTTACGAACATTTAGGATTTATTAAAATTTCCTGGAATAATTTACCTAAACCTTTAAAAATTAAGTTTTTATTAGGACAAATTGGTTCAAAAATATTACCGTTAAAAGTGACAATTTTACAGGCAAAACCCCTTCCCTAATTCCTGTCTTATATAAATTCTGCTAGTTTCTTATTTTGGAGTAACAACTTTAGTCGTTCTCTTATCTTAGTTTGTAGGAAAGATAAAAAATTGTGAGAAGGAGCGATATTGCTACGAACAAAAGAGAACGACTCAAGTCGTTAACAAGACCCCAACGGAACCGCCCTTGTCAGCGGCGAAATGGATTAAATCAGATTCTGGGAGGTCAGGCCCCTAATAACCAGACAATTAAATTCTATCCCCCCTTGACATTTCCGAAAATTTTTCGTAAGAATAAAGGACAAGAGTAAGTCAGCCTAATTTAGGATCCGCAGCTAGTCTGCGATCGCCCTAAAGCGGGGGAACCATATATCGGGGCGAATCTTTCGTTGAAAATGAGAAAGAAGAGCATCTCTCAGCTCTAGCCCGTCAGCTAACCTCGTAGGCATTGAGAGGAGACTGAAGTACAGGATATTTATAACCTGAATGCTTTAGTGTCCTAGGCCAAGTATCGCTACGACTTACTCCCTTTGGTCCTAGACTCTGAGGGTTAAATTAAATGAGTAGACGTATCGCTACCCGTAAGGGCAGCAGTTTTTCATACGCCCCGCGTCGCCTGCTCCAACTCGACTCGGTGCTTTTACCAGGGATTGGTTTTGCCGTGATTATTGCCTTATGGTGGGCGATCGCCACGTTTTTTACCAATTTGATGCCGACTCCGTGGGAGGCACTGGTGGCGAATATGGATTACATTCTTAATCCCTTTTATCGGCGGGGACCGGGAGACTTAGGCATTGGCTGGCTACTCTTAGCCAGCTTGCGCCGGGTCCTGTTGGGTTTCGGATTGGGCACTTTAGTTGCCATTCCCGTTGGGTTCTGGATTGGCCTCTCTCCCCGGGCAATGAAGGCAATTAACCCAATCGTCCAGATTTTTAAACCGGTCTCTCCCGTTGCCTGGTTACCGATCGCCTTGGCAATCTTCAACCTGGCCGAGCCCTCTGCTATCTTTGTTATTTTCATCACCTCTCTATGGCCCACCCTGATTAACACCGCCTTGGGGGTTGCCAGCGTACCCAAGGACTATCTTCAGGTGGCTGAGGTTTTGGAGATGTCCCCGTGGCGGCGGATGACCAAGATTCTGTGGCCCGCGAGTCTCCCTTATATTTTTACCGGATTGCGAATCAGTTTAGGGATTGCTTGGCTGGTGATTGTGGCGGTTGAAATGCTCACCGGCGGCATTGGCATTGGCTTTTTCGTCTGGGATGAATGGAACCGTTTGAACTTGAGTTCTGTGTTTCTAGCGGTCTTAGTCATTGGCTTGACGGGTCTAATTCTAGACTACCTGCTGGCCCGACTTCAGCAATGGGCCACCCATCGGCCAGCCACGGCAGTTTAATCGGGATGGACTGCCCTGGATTTTACTCTGGAAACGGGGGCGATCGCCTTACACCTAGACAGTGAAAGCTGGACTTTATGAGAGAATGTCGAGCCTTGTCTGTAGGTAACTGGATTGACCTGTCATACATTCACTCTGAGGACCATCCTCTAGCCGTGGAGGGTTGGTCGGCACCCCGATTCGTCAAAGCAGCTTACTGAACTTTAGACTTTCCTGAAAACTATGAGTGATATTAGTCGGCGATCGCTACTCAAGGGAGTAGCCGGGTTTTCGGCGGGATTAGCGCTTTCGGCCTGTAGTCAAGCCTTCTCTGGCGGATCGAAAAGCAACTCCGGAACCAATGCTGCATCTCAAACCTTTGAGATCGACCAGATAATTGACCCGAACACTTTAGAACAGCCCAATCTCCGGGTAGGCTATGTCCCGGTCAATGATTGCGCTCCTTTTGCCGTAGCCGCCCAAAAAGGCTTTTTTTATAAATACGGACTCAATGTCACCCTCAACCGAGAGGCCAGTTGGGGGACATCCCGAGACGGTCTCATCTTTGGCCGTTTGGATGCCTCCCCCGTCGTATCAGGTTCCATTACTAATGCTCGCTTAGGGGCAGAGGGCGCACGCCATGCGCCGATGTGCGGTGCTATGACCATTCACCGCCACGGCAATGCTATGACCATGAATCGAGCAATGTGGGATAGTGGACTGCGACCCTTGCGAGAGTACAACGGAGATCTAGAGGCTTTTGGTCGCGACTTTCGTAATTATTTTGAGGGGTTGCCCTTAGATCGGCGAATCTGGGCTACCGTACTCAGTTCGGCCATTTATGAATACTTTATTCGCTATCTAGCCGCCGCCGCAGGCATTGATCCGATCGCCACGTTTCGGATCATGATCATTCCACCCCCTCAGATGGTCACCAATGTGCGAATTGGAGCGATGCAGGCTTATATGGTGGCTGAACCTTGGAATACCCGGGCAATTACGGGCAATGAAGGGGTGGGTTTTACCTTTGCTCAGGGTAAGGAAGTGTGGCGCGGCCATCCTGACCGAATTTTGGCCGTGATGGAGTCTTTTATTGATGAAAATCCCCGCACTTATCGCTCTCTCGTGAAGGCCATGATTGAGGCTTGTCAGTATTGCGGCGACCCCCGCAATCGCGAAGAAGTAGCTCAGATTATTTCAGCCCGAGCCTTTACCGGCGCATCTACCCAGTTCACTCGTCCCGCTATTGTGGGTGACTACAACTATGGGGGTTTTGATGGTCAAGAACGGGTAGTCTCTAATATTGACACCACCATCTTTGATGCACTGCCCGATGATTTGCCTCACCCCCCAGGGGATCATTCTACCTTCTTATGGCAGTCTCAGGCCCTCTGGCTGATGACTCAGGCAGCACGATGGGGACAGGTTAAAGAGTTTCCAGCAGATGCGGATGCATTGGCTCGTCGCACTTGGCGTACGGATCTCTATCGTGAGATTACAACGGAGATGGGGATTCCCTGTCCTGCGGAGGATTACAAAGTAGAACCCGGGGAGTTGTTTATCGATCGCAAGCCATTCGACCCCAGCAACCCCGTGGGTTATCTGAACAGTTTTGAGATTAGGGCTAATGCTCCGGTTAAGTTTTTTCTATCGTAGATACCCATTTGGATATTAGATAGCGAGCGTCTGGCTCACACTCCTATCGGATTCGATGTCTACGAAATGGCGATCGCGCAGCCCTAGGGCTGTTTCTGTTTGTCCTAAGGTTCTGTTTTATTTAAATACATTTAACGAGGTGAATCGTGGTTAAACCCAGTAACTATTCCTATTCCGTGAATGCTCAAACTCGTTCAACTGAGGATTTTTTAGTCATTCGAGATTTAGTCAAAGCCTACCCCCAGGCGAGCGGGGGTCAGTCTGTTATTTTAGATGGCATCGATTTAACAGTACAGTCCGATGAATATATTTCTATCATTGGTCACTCGGGCTGTGGCAAATCTACCTTACTGAAAATTGTAGCAGGGCTAGAGCAAGCCAGTTCGGGCCAAGTTACCTTGGAAGGAAAACCCATTTCTAAGCCAGGAGCAGAAAGAATGATGGTTTTCCAGCAGTATTCCCTGTTGCCTTGGCTAACCGTGCGGGAGAATGTGCGACTCGCGGTAGATGAAGTAATGCGCCGTTTGCCCGAAGTAGAGAAGCGAGAAATCGTCAATGAACATTTAGCAATGGTGAATCTCAACGCGGCAGCGGAGAAATACCCAGACGAAATTTCGGGAGGAATGAAGCAGCGCGTGGGAATTGCGCGAGCTTTGGCAATTCGACCGAAGATGTTGTTAATGGATGAACCGTTTGGGGCGTTGGATGCCCTAACCCGAGGCAAGTTACAACGGCAGGTATTGGATATTTGGGAACATCATCCTCAGGCGGTGATGATGATTACTCACGATGTGGATGAGGCGCTGTTTATGTCGGACCGGATTGTGATGATGACCAATGGTCCCCAGGCCCAAATCGGGGAAATTCTAAAGGTGCCTTTTGCTCATCCGCGCGATCGCGCCGCACTGCGGGACGATAAACGGTATTATGAGTTGCGAAATCATGCCCTTAATTTTCTGGATCGCTATTTCACTCAGGATGACTGATGATTGGCGAGATTCCCCCTAAGTTAGGGGAGTTGGCAAGTTATCAAAACAACCCTTCCCCGTGACCGGGGAAGGGTTGTTTTTTTGAATAAAGAGGATATTTAATGTTTAAAAGTTTTACAAAGGGGATTTGCCCGATTAAGGATTTTGGAAACTTCCACTTTTTAAATTTTTTGTTGATATACTTATTGAGAATTGCCTCAGTTTTTATCACAATTGCTCCTTAAAGATAGCACTTATGAACTTGCCCGAATTTGAGTATTTAATTCGCAAAACCGTCACGTATTTGGATTTTCATACGGATGATGCCGCCAAGGAGTTAAACGCACAGTGGCAGCAAGTCCTCATGGAGATTCAGCGCCTCAAACGACAGAAACAGCAGGAAATATCCCGTCGCAATCCAAGCAAACCGCCCAAACCTGAGTAATTTCCTGGAAATTCTGGAAAAAACCCCTGGCATTATTGCCCATTTCCCATTCTATTGACGGATTCCAACCCAGACAGGTAGCGATCGCAGCCCGATCCGACCTAAGATCGAGAGGAAAACCCGTACAAATAACAGAAATTGTGAGTGATTCGACTCTGGAGAAAATTCTTGACTTGGCAAAATCTCGGGTAGACTCGGCGGAGGTTTACTATGTCTCAAGTCAAGATACCCCGATTGAATTTGAAAATAACCGTCTGAAATCCCTGCAAACCAAAGCCCTGCAAGGGGTCGCCCTGCGGGTGATTTCCCAAGGCAAAATTGGCTTTGCCAGTTCCACGGACCTCACTCGCCTAGATGATTTAGTCGATGCTGCCGTCCAAACCTCATCCATTGGAGATAGCGCTGAATTTGAGCTAGCGAGTAATCTGCACATTTCCTCTCCAACCCCGGAATATCAACCGCCGACAACCCAGGAATTGCTGGAAATTGGCCGCAATCAGATAGAGCAAGTTCATGCTTACAACCCGGATATTCTGGTAGATGTCAGCTTTCATCTTCGCAGTGGCACGGTCAAAATTATGACCACCCAAGACGTTTATGCCACGCGATCGAGCCAGATTGTCAGTGCTAGTCTTAGCGGTAACTTGGTCAAAGGGGAAGATTTCCTGCAAATTTACAGCTATGATGTCGCCCGCGATCGCCTCCCGGACTACGATCGCCTCGTCAAAGACCTCCTGAAAAAATACCAACTTGCGGAACGTCCTGCCACGATCACCAGCGGTTCTTTCCCCGTCTTCTTTACCCCCGGAGCCGCGGCGAGTACCTTGGGCAGTCTATTCGATACCATCCTTTCGGGTCAAGCCGTGGTCCAAAAGGCATCGCCTCTGGTGGATAAAGTGGGAGAAAAAGTATTTGACGAACGTCTGACCCTGCTGGAAGACCCCACCCTCGGCCCCTCAGCTTGCGAATTTGACGATGAAGGCACCCCAACTAGCCCAAACACCTTAATTGAAAACGGCGTGGTGAACGGGTTCTACTGGGACCGCCGCTGGGCCGCCCGTGCTGGGTTAGAATCGACCGGGAACGGGTTTCGCGGTGGACTTTCTCGCCCGGGGCCAGATTTGGTCAATCTGTGCGTGAATCCGGGCAGTACCCCAACGGCGGAGTTAATTGCCTCCGTCGAGGAAGGATTGATTGTTGAGCAAGTGCTGGGTGCGGGTCAATCTAATCAACTAGCTGGGGAATTTTCGATTAACTTAGATTTGGGTTACAAAATCGAAAATGGCGAGATTGTCGGGCGGGTAAAAAATACAATGGTTGCCGGAAGTATTTTTGAGGCGTTTGACAAATTAGTAGATTTTAGTAGCGAGCGAGAATGGGTAGGCGGTGGTGCATTATTGCCGAGTATGCTATTTGCTCAATTAGGGGTTTCTGCCAGACAAGGTTAAATTTCCTGTTTGTAAAAGATTATTTGATTTTTTGACCGGAGGGAGAGAGAGTTGTGAAATCAGCAGTTTTTGTGATCGGTCAAACCGGCAGCATTTTAGGGGAGTGGATTCAGTCAAGCATGAGGCGATCGCGCGTCTGGATCGTGTTGTTACTGGTGCCCCTCTTGCTCACCGGCTGTGTAGAATATGATGTAGGAGTCACCTTTGAGAGTCAAACTCACGGGGAAATCGTTCAACATATCCAACTTGGAGAGCGACTCAAAGCCTTTAGTAGTTCGACGGCAGAAGCCTGGTTAGACAGTATCGAACGGCGGACTCGACAGTTGCGCGGGCAAGTTAAACGCAGTTCTGACCGGGAAATTACGGTCAAAATTCCGTTTAATAATGGGACAGAATTAGTAGAAAAATTCAACCAATTTTTTAACCCAGATGATGCGAATCCCTCGGAGTTGACGAATTCTCCAGAGGCGCAAATTCCCGATATTTCTTCCCAAATGGCTCTCAGACAACGGAATTTTTTACTAGCGATTTACAATCACTTAAACTACGAGTTAGATTTGCGATCGCTAGGGGTAATTTCCTCTAACGGAACGGTAATTGTCAGCCCCGGGGTACTTCTAGATTTGGAGTTTGCCTTAAATACGCCTTGGGGTGCAGAAGCGATCGCCTCGGAGGATGGATTAATACCCGAACTTCGGAACGGCGGAAAACAATTGGTCTGGACCCTGCAACCGGGACAACTTAATCATTTGGAAACCCGATTTTGGGTACCGAGTCCGATTGGGATTGGGGCGTTAGTTATTACTCTGTTTATAACGCTCAGCATCTTATTAAAGGACAAACTTTTACCCGCCTTGGGGATAGGTCAGCGCAAACCACCCAAGCCCAAAAAACCCCAACCGGAAACCGCCAATTTAGGGGGTTAAGGTTTGACATCTGCGGAGTGATCCTCACTCCTTCTGCTGTTCCTGTGTTGGGGTCGATCGCCCTCCCCGATGATTGGGGGAGGGTGGGGTCTTCCTCGGCGAGGGGGTTGACAAAAAAACTGTACTCCTTACCCTGCAAGTCTTTCAAGTTTTGGAATTCCCTAGCCCTCTCCTAGACTAGGGGAGGGGGCTGAAGGTAGATTGGAACTGATTAAATCCGCATCTGAGTCAAAAATTTACCCTTGTCCACATCAACGGGGCCTGCCTTGAACGGGTAAAAAGACAAGGAATAAAACCTATCCTGTTAATCCTGGGCTGAGATCGATAAAAATTCATCAAATCTTTAAGATGGGTGAAGCTAACCCTAAACTATCAAGATTTGATTGCAGGAGCTAAAGACAGAGCGCTAGAGGGTGAGAAGGGCGGTTACTTTATCAGTTTACTCTAAGTAAAATCACCGTACCATCATTAATCAAACCCAGGGCTTTTGTTTCTGAAGACTACTCGTTATTTCAGGGTAAAAATAGGGTAAAGTTGAAATAGAGATATGTCCATCGTTCAGGGGATAGAGTATCGTCTGATTGAGTCACCGAACATTTGGCCTAAAAATTGGTCAAGCTGTTGGGATTCTAACCTGTCCATCTGAGATGTTTTTAAGGACTGGAGAGAAAAAATGTCTGAAAGTAATAGTCCCGCAGCAACCATTTTAGCCGTAGATGATAGTGTCGTCATGCAAGATTTGGTTAAGCGCGCATTGGCTCAAGATTACCGAGTGCTAGTGGCTGATAATGCCGTGGATGCATTGTCTATGATTTACCACGAACAGGTAGCGATTTTGTTGCTCGATGTTTCCATGCCAGGAATCGACGGCTTAGAGCTTTGCCGAACCGTGCGGAATATTCCTCAATTTCAAGAATTGCCGATTGTCATGCTAACCGCTCGCGATGGCCTTTTTGATAAGGTGCAAGGTCGGCTAGCCGGAGCAACGGAATATTTAACCAAACCCTTTGATGCAGCCCAACTCCGTCAAGTGGTAGGAAATTTTATTAATAGTAATCATCCCTCGGGAGTAGCAGACTAACCCCATATTTTAGGTAAAATTTATAAATTAATGCCCTAAAAAACGAAAAATTGCAGGAATATAGCTCTCACCGAAAACTGAATTTTACTCATTAAAATTTGACTCAAAAAAGAAATCCGAGATAGGGAGAATCGCTAGAGAGTAAGGGTAGAAGTGTTAATTAAAAATTTAGGCGGGATGAAAACCCGATAATATCCGACCAGCATTTGGGCCGGGATAAAGGGTCAGTCCCTAAAAATTAATAAATATCTATAAAGATGTAAACTTTGGGCGGAAAATTTGTTCATTCCCGGGTATGCCCCCCCAAGAAACCCTTGAGGGGTTAGCTCTGAGGTGCGTCCGTTCACGTTAACAAAAATCCGGGCGATCGCTGTATAAAAAACACACCGATCACAGCGGGAGGGGGGTTTTACTTCTGAATCGTCGCAATACTTCCCACTTAACAAGGCACAATAAAACTAGATCGGTCCATCGTTTGCCCTATATGAGTTATTGCCTAAATCCCCGTTGTCACAATCCTCAAAATCTACCTAAGACTGCAATTTGTCAAGGTTGCGGCTCAAAATTACTGCTCAAAGATCGCTATCGGGCAATCAAACCCATTGCCCGAGGGGGATTTGGCAGAACCTTTTTTGCCATAGATGAAGACCGCCTCAATGCCCCCTGTGCTATCAAACAACTGCTGCCCACCCTACAAGGGAGTAATGCATCGAGACAAGGGCTGTTTGAGAAGGCAGTCTCCTTGTTTAACCAAGAGGCGGTCCGACTCTACGAACTAGGCGAACATCCCCAAATTCCCACCCTCTTAGCCTCTTTTGCACAGGACAAGCGGCTGTATTTGGTCCAAGAATATATTGATGGTAAAACCTTGTGGCACGAACTTAAAGAGGGCGGTCCATTTACGGAGGAGAAAATTTATGAAATCCTCGCGGGAGTCTTGCCAGTTCTGCACTTTGTCCACTCCAAAAATGTAATTCACCGAGATATTACTCCCGGTAATCTGTTGCGGCGCAAGCGAAATGGTCAACTGATTTTGATTGATTTTGGGGTTGCCAAACAACTCACAGACGCTTCCTTTGCCAAAACGGGGACGAAAGTTGGCACCACCTGTTATGCACCCATTGAACAGCTTCGCAGTGGAAAAGCGTATCCTGCCAGCGATTTGTATGGGTTGGGGGTAACTTGTATTCACCTGCTGACGGGTGCCAAACCGGATGGACTGTTCGATCCGATTAAGGGATGTATTTGGCGGGAATATTTGGCGAATCGGAGTCGGACGATCGCCCCGCGCCTAGGGGATATTCTGGATAAAATGATTCAAGATTCCTTGAGCGATCGCTATCAATCGGCACAGGCGGTATTAAATGATATGCAAACCCTTTCACTTAAGGGCGATCGCCAGGAACTTTCCAACGCTTCCACCCGCCTTCAAACCGCCAAGTTCACGACTCCTCCCTCAACCCGGAACTTACTTCCCCCGGCCCAGGCGGCTACTCCCCTGGCCCTTTTTTCTAAACCGCCTAGTGGCAATCGCCCCCCAAGCAGCACGGGCACTCGGTGTTTGCGGACCCTTACCGGGCATACTTCTTGGGTGACTTGTCTGGCGATCGCCCCCAATAGTCACATTCTCGCGAGTGGCAGTCTTGACGATCAAATCCTGATTTGGAATTTTTTCACCGGGGAAATCCTGCATCGGTTCTCGAGTCATACCAAATCGATTAATGCACTGGCAATCTCTCCCGATGGTAATCTCCTTGCCAGTGGTAGCGATGATGACACCATCAAGATTTGGCATCTGAATACAGGCCGGGAAATTGCCACTCTTACGGAACATTTACGAGATGTTAATTCCTTGGCCTTTAATGCCAATGGCACGATTTTAGCCTCCGGTTCGGAAGATAGAACCGTGCGACTGTGGCAGCTAGAAAATGCCGGCAAAGGAACTATTTCAATCTTACCTTTATGTACCCTGGCCGGTCGTTCTGGAATGATTAAAACCGTTACCTTTGCCCCCAATGGACAACTTTTAGCCAGTGGGGGTCTGGATAACGCCATCCAAATTTGGAATGTAAAAACCCATAAAGTTCTTTATACCCTTTTGGGACATCTGCAATCGGTTAATTGTTTAGCGATAAGTCCCGATGGTACGCTTCTTGCCAGCGGCAGCAAAGATAAAACGATTAAACTCTGGAATTTTTCCACGGGGAAGCTCATCACAAGTTTATCCGGTCATCGGGATATGGTGAATTCTGTTACCTTTTCTCCTGATGGAAAACTCCTGGTTAGTGGCAGTACGGACCAGACTTTAAATTTGTGGCAGATTCGTATAGAAAAAGGTCAGTTGTCCACAAACCACTCCCTTACTCTCAATGGACATACAGGGGCGGTGAATGCGGTGATTTTCAGCCCAGATGGTAAACTGGTGATTAGTGGTAGTTGGGACGAAACGATTAAAATTTGGCAAGTGTTGTCTTAAAAAAGGCGACTGCCCCTTCTTAGGGCTTCGGTTGACTTGTTTCGGGGCGATCGCCACTAATTACCGAGGGACGATACCCATGCTGTCAATTTTAATAAGATTATGACCTATTGTCTGAATTCAAACTGTCCCAACCCAGTCAATCCCCCTAGCACTAAATTTTGCCTAACTTGTGGGGCGAAATTAATGTTACGAGAACGCTATCGGGCGGTACAACCCCTGGGACAAGGGGGCATGGGTCGCACTTTTTTCGCCTTGGATGAGGACCGCCTCAATGCGCCCTGTGTGATTAAACAGTTTTTTCCCCAAGTTCAAGGGAGTGCTGCGTTAGAAAAAGCCACCGAACTGTTTCAACGAGAAGCGGTGCAACTGCTTCAACTCGGTGAACATCCTCAAATTCCCGCTCTTTATGCTTATTTTGAACAGGATAAACGCTGGTATTTAGTCCAAGAATTAATCGATGGACCGGATTTATTAGATGAATTAAAAGCACAGGGAGGGTTAAGCGAAATTCAAATTAAATCTCTGTTGCTGGATCTGTTGCCGATTATGCAATTTATTCATGAAAATCAGGTCATTCATCGAGATATTAAACCCGATAATATTTTGCGCCGCCGTAAGGACAATAAACTGGTTTTAGTTGATTTTGGAGTGGCTAAACAAGGGACGGGGACTGCCCTTGCCCAAATGGGAACCCGCGCCGGAACTCATGGCTACGCACCGCTGGAACAAATTCGCGGGGGTCAGGCTTATCCAGCTAGCGATTTATACAGTTTGGGAGTCACTTGTATTCAGTTATTAACGGCAAAAATGCCTGATGATTTATATGATGGAATGAATGCTCGCTGGCTGTGGAAAGAAGAATTAGCAAAACAAGGGAAAATTGTATCTCCAATTTTAGCACAAATATTAGATAAACTGCTACAAGAATTAGTCCGCGATCGCTATCAATCAGCGGCAGAGGTTTTACAGGCGTTACAACCGGGTGCGACTGCCTCCCCTCCAACAAAACTGCCCTCTCCCTCTTCTCCTAAAACCGCACCCGCAAACCGCCCCCAACTGGGTAAATTTGACCCCGTTTCTCTGGATTTAGAGGCGATTAAAACTCATTTTAGTCAAGCGCAACCGGGCAATGTGCCGGTACCCTCACCCCCGCTACCCAAACCCACCCAAACTCCCTCCCATAAACCGTCAGGATTTGACCCCCTCTCTGCTGAACTGGAAGCGTTACGGTCTGAATTTGAACAAGAATCTTAATCCCTCATAAACCGGAAAAACTGAGGGTAGCCCCGGTGAAAATAAATTCGTATCTCTGAAGATAAAACCCCACTATCAATTTTAAAAATCTCTCCTTTTTTACTTTAAAAACCCCATTTTAGCCGCTTAAATTACAACTCGGTTCTGTGAATTCAACCCGTATAAATAAATTAAAAAATTTTTCAAAGGAGTGGGAGTATCTGGCTTTTAAGCAGCAGTAGGGAACAAAATACTCCCCGTTCTAAATCTTCTTTTTGAAATGATTTAGGCAAGCTATAGAACCCGGGGTTAGTTACTCGCCAATTTTTTTTATAAATCCGGTTTATGAACCTAAATTTTGAGTAAAATAGAAAATCATAAAGCGTGACCCGTATCCTTAAGATTTTACTTCAAAAATGGCATGAGCTATTGTCTCAATCCCCACTGTCAAAATCCCCAAAATCCAGATGTTATCAAGTTTTGTCAAAGTTGTGGTACCGAGTTACAACTCAACGATCGCTATCGAGCAATTTCCCTACTCGGTGAAGGGGGTTTTGGCCGCACTTTCATCGCAGAAGATGCCGATCGCTTAAATGCCACCTGTGTGATCAAACAGTTTTTACCTTTACCCCAGGTTCAGCAAAATGCTGGCTTATTGGAAACGGCGACTAAAATGTTCACCCAGGAAGCAGAACGACTTTTACAACTGGGGGACCATCCCCAGATTCCCACCTTATTTGCTGATTTTGCCATAGACGGTCGGCTGTATTTGGTGCAACAGTTTATCAATGGGAAAACGTTATTACAAGAATTAGATGAAAATGGACCCTTTTCTAGCGATAAAATTAAACATTTATTATTAGATTTGTTGCCAGTTTTAGAATATATTCATAATCGGGATGTAGTCCACCGAGATATTAAGCCTGAGAATATTTTAAGACAAAAATCCGATGGAAAATATGTATTAATTGATTTTGGGGTTGCCAAACAACTCAGTAGTAATGTTCTAGTTAAAACGGGAACAAAAATCGGGACCGAAGGCTATGCACCCATTGAACAACTGCGGGGAGGAAAAGCGTATCCTGCCAGTGATTTGTACAGTTTGGGGGTGACTTGTATTCATTTAATGACCGATACAAATCCCGATGAATTGTACGATCCCATGGAGGGTCGCTGGTTGTGGCGAGAAGAATTAGTTAAAAAAGGGATGACGCTCGATCGCCGCTTAGAAAAAGTGATTGATAAGATGGTGCAGGAGTGGGTTAACGATCGCTACGGGAGTGCAAGAGGGGCACTAACCGAACTGTATTGGTCTCCACCCCAAGGGTTTATGTCCAACTCTCCAAACGCGACAACCCCGAGTATCTCCTCGATTCCGAAGACTTGGAAATGTATTCATACCCTGACAGGACATACGAATTATGCGATCGCTGTGGCCATTAGTCCCGATGGCCAAACCTTAGCCAGTTGTAGCTATGATAAAACAATTAAAGTATGGCATTTAGAAACCGGGAATGCGATCGGAACCTTAACTGCCCATACGGGTTGGGTGAGTTGTCTTGCCATCACTCCCGACGGACAAATTCTCGTCAGCGGCAGTTTGGATAATACCCTGAAGCTGTGGGACCTCGGCAGTGGGAACTTATTACAAACCTGGGATGGATTGAATGCCTATCCCCTGTCCATTGCCATCAGTCCCGATGGTGGGATACTGGCAGCAGGTTGTTTTGACAGCACGGTGAAGTTGTGGGACCTGACAACGGGCATGGCAGTCGGGACCCTAACGGGACATAAGGGTTATGTGGAAAGCGTGGCGATCGCACCGGACGGTAAAACCCTTGCCAGTGGAGGGGGATATGATGACCACACCATCAAATTATGGGACTTAAGCAGCGGTATTGAGCAAACTACCCTGAAGGGACATTTGGCCTCAGTCCGTACAGTTGCCTTTACTCCCGACGGCCAACAGTTAGTCAGTGGCAGTGAAGACAAAACCGTGAAACTGTGGGACTTAGAGACCCACAAAGCCACCTATAGCTTGCAGACCCTGAAGGATTGGGTACAAGCGGTCGCCATTAGTCCCGATGGCGAAATCCTAGCCAGTGGCAGTCGAGATCGCCTGATTAGATTGTTCCATCTCAGGACGGGACAAGATCTGTGTACCCTAAAATGGCATTCTGGACCTATTACCTCCCTCGCCTTTAGTCCAGAGGGCAATAAATTAGTGAGTAGCAGTTGGGATAATACAATTAAAATTTGGCAAGCTGTCTTGTGAAGGGAAAACCCAACATAAAAGACGCAATCCACAACAAGGGTCTGATTTAGACCAAACCGATTACATTCCCCGGTATGGGGCGTCTGCAATCCTAATCGTTCTGGAAAATCCGCCCGGATTGACCCCTTGTGTAAAAGCGCCGAAACCAAAATTTTGGTAAAGACTGATTATAATAACTAACTTCTGAGTGTTTGCTGGTATGACTTATTGTGTGAATCCTGCTTGCCCAAATCCGCAAAACCCCCCGAATATCACGACTTGTCTCAATTGTGGCTCGAATTTGGAGCTGAAAAAGCGCTACCGTGCCATTCAACTGCTGGGAGAAGGGGGCATGGAACGTAGCTTCTTGACGGTGGATCAAGAGAACCGGGACAATTACTGCATTATTAAGCAACTACTGCCCGTAGAAAGTGGGTTAGAAGAGTCCCTCAATAATACCACCCTGGAAAAGGCTCTTGAAGTCTTTACTCACGATGCTCAACGACGGCAAGGGTTAGGAGATCATGGGCAGATTGCCAAGTTATTAGATTATTTTGAGCAAGATAAACGCCTCTATCTGGTAGTCGAGTTTATTGACGGCCAAAGTTTGCTTGAAGAAAGCGAACAACAGGGTCCCTTCCGGGAAACCCAAATTTGGGAACTGTTTGATCGCTTATTACCCGGGCTGAAAATCATTCATGATCGTAATATCATTCACCGAGATATCAAACCCGAGAATATTCACCGCCGCCATAACGGGGAATTAGTCCTTACGAATTTCGGGGTCTCTAAACATTTAGCAACCCTGGGACTCGCCCGAACCGGGAGCACCATTGGCACCGAAGGGTATGCACCCCCAGAACAAATCCGGGGGGGACTCGCCTATCCAGCCAGCGATTTGTATAGTTTAGGGGTCACCTGTATTCAACTGTTAACCGGCGAGTGGGTGGATGAGTTGTACGACCCCTTAGAAGGGAGATGGATCTGGAGAGAACGACTCCGGAAACGGGGTACTGATGTGAGTGACGGTTTGACCCAAATCCTAAGCAAACTGATACAAGACCGGGTAAACGAACGGTATCAATCGGTAACTGAACTGCTGGAAGACTTGCATTCTCTGCGACCTAACTTTCTGACTCAGCCAGAGGGGAACCTGGTCCGGGCCACCTCAGCGGCAAGTCCACCGACAACTCCACCCCGCCCGGATCCGAGTGCCTGGAGATGCGTCAGGACCCTAAAAGGTCATCAAGGGTGGGTATGGGCGATCGCATTTAGTCCCGATGGCGCAACCTTAGCCAGTAGCAGTGCGGACCAAACCGTGATTTTGTGGAATCCGACCACCGGCGATCGCCTCCGTACCCTAGAGGGTCATTCCGATTTAGTCCTCTCCGTCGCCTTTAGTCCTCAATCCCCTCTGTTGGCAAGTAGCAGTCGCGATAAAAGCATCATCATCTGGAACAGCGAAACCGGGGAACGCCTTCGTAACCTACGGGGTTGGTTTTCCGGCCATTCTGAATTAGTAGACGCCGTTGCCTTCAGTCCCAATGGTTCCATGCTGGCTTCGGGAAGTTGGGACCGAAAAATCATTTTATGGAACCCCTACACCGGCAAGGCCATCCGTAAGCTGAGGGGCCACTCAAGCTGGGTCTATTCCCTAGCCTTTAGTCCCGATGGCATTACCCTGGCTTCTGGCAGTCGCGACACCACCCTGATGCTGTGGAATGTCCACACGGGCCAGCAATTTTTTACCCTTTACGGAGATGCGGGGCTGGTAAATGCCGTCGCATTTAGTCCCAATGGTAAAACCATCGTCAGCGGCAATTTTGACGGCACCCTTGTGCTGTGGGATGTGGGCCGAGGGGAGCAAATCACCCGTTTACCGGGACATTCAGAACGGGTCAATGCTTTAGCTTTTAGTCCCGATGGCAGATTGTTAGCCAGTGGCAGCCGGGATCAGACGGTGATTATCTGGGATATCCGTCACCGCAAGCCAATTTGTACCCTTACTGACCATTGCGATCGCGTCTTTGCTGTCGCCTTCAGTCCCGATAGCAAAACCCTCGCCACTGCCGCAGGGGATGAAACCGTGAAGTTATGGCAAGCACCAGGATAGGGGAGTTTCCGATTCACCACTTGCTGTGGTTTCCCGATTCACCCTACTCTATGTCCTGCAAAATTGAGCGGATGGAGTTGAGATAGGGAACAGTAATGTATTGGAAAGGGGTCGGATCCGGGAATGGCGGTACATTTCCCGTGCCATTGGTTGGGGGTAGGGAATACGCCACGGCGGGAAATCCAGCAGAATTGAGGGCGGTGACCACATTATGGCAATCTTGGACCCAGAAATTCGGTCCGCAGATCGCGGCGGCGCGATATTGAGTGCCAGGTTTGATCACGATCGCGATCGCCGGGACGGTTGCTTTAGTTTTGTCGGCTGAGTGTTCTTCCAGAATCACTTTGAGGCGATCGAGGACGTCCGGCGCATTGATGCGACTGGTGGTCAGTTCTAGCAAAATCATCTCCGTTATCCTCGGTAGAACCGAGTTACCCACGGGCTTTAATTCCTCAAATTTCAAGACTCTGGCTTCCTCCACAATCACCTGAGTGCGATCGTCTTTGCGATCGACTTTCCCGCTGACTAGAATCGGCGTATCCGCAATCAGCAGTTCGTGGACCTGTTCATAAGTGTCAGGAAAGACCACTGCTTCTGCTTTGCCTTCTATATCTTCCATTTGCAGAAATGCCATACGGCGTTCGTCTTTTTTGGTGAGAATCTGTTTGATTTCGGTCAACATGACCAGAACGCTAACTTTTGACCGCGATTTCTGTTCATCTAGTTTACCTAGACTCACCAAGGCGATGCCTAATTGTTCGGCAATTCTTCCGGCATTTTTCAGGGGATGTTCAGATACATAAAATCCCAGCAATTCCTTTTCAAATTGTAGCTTTTCTTCCACGGGAAAATCGGCAATATTCGGGGGAACCGGCGCGGATTCAAATGTAGAAGTAGCCGTCATCACCGCGAGTTGGTCAAACAAATTAAGCTGGCCGGTTTCTTGTTCTTTAGCCCGGTCCTGCGCCCATTTAATCGCCAAAGGCATATATTCAATGGACTGTTTGCGGTTGGAATTTAGACCATCTAAGGCCCCGCATTTAATCAGGGCTTCTAAGGCGCGACTATTGACTGTATGGAGGTTAATGCGATCGCACAAATCCGCTAAAGATTTAAAGGAACCCTTCCCATCTCGTTCGGTCAAGATACACTGAATCGCATTTTCCCCGATATTCTTCACGGCGGACAATCCAAACAGAATGGTTCCCTGTTCTGGATTGGCATCAACTGGAGTAAAATCTACCCCCGACCGATTAATATCGGGTCCTTGGACGGTGATATTTAATTCTTGACAGTTGGCGATATATTTCTGCACCTTATCCTGGTCACCGCTATTAGAAGTCAGTAGCGCTGCCATGTATTCGACGGGATAATTCGCCTTAAGATAAGCCGTTTGATAGGTAACGTAACCGTAAGCAGTGGAATGGGATTTATTAAAGCAGTATTCCGCG
The DNA here is from genome assembly GCA_038321985.1 of Cyanophyceae cyanobacterium. GTDB lineage: Bacteria > Cyanobacteriota > Cyanobacteriia > Cyanobacteriales > Laspinemataceae > Laspinema. The sequence goes on from JBBQFN010000015.1 coordinate 89,901, forward strand.
AACAAAAGCATCTGATTAAACAATTTTTCGGCAATGGATTTAGAAACTCCATTTTTGGTCGCCCCATCCAAAAAAAGTTCCCGATGTTTGTTCATTTCCTCAGGTTTCTTTTTCCCCATTGCACGGCGTAACAAATCCGCTTGACCCAAGGAATATCCTCCTAAATCTTGGGCAATTTTCATGATTTGTTCTTGATAAACCATTACCGCATAAGTTTCTTGAAGAATTCCCTCTAATAGGGGATGTTCATATTGAATGGCTTCCCGTCCATGTTTGCGATCGATAAATTTAGGAATTAACCCGGCATCTAAGGGTCCCGGACGATACAGTGCCAAAATAGAGGAAATATCTTCAATACTGGATGGCTTTAAGTCTTGTACAATCTGTTTCATTCCCGAGGATTCTAATTGAAAAACCCCTTCGAGATCCCCTCGTTCTAAAATCTTGTAGGTTTTTTCAATATCTTTAGGTAATTTTTTGACCGTTCCTCGGGCCATTACTTCTTGTGCTCTGCGTTCATCTGAGGGAAACTGATAGGGGTCAAAATCGAGATTTTTGGTTTCCTTAATATAGTCGAGGGTTTTCTGAATCATGGTTAAATTCTTCAACCCCAAAAAGTCCATTTTTAATAATCCGAGGGATTCTAAATCCTCCATCGGATACTGGGTAATGGTTGCACCGTCGTTATTCTTTTGCAGGGGAACAATTTCATCTAAGGGGTCGGCAGAAATTACGACTCCAGCGGCATGAACCCCAGAACTTTTGTTGGTTCCTTCAATCCGAAGCGCCATATCCAACCACTGTTGAAACTTGACAATGGTGCCATCTTCCCGCAGGATTTGTTCATTTTTAACATAGGCTTCTCGAAATTCTGGGGCCGGGGATTTATCGGAAATCATCACGGATAATTTTTCCGGTTTTCCCCGGGACACCGGAATTAATTTTGCCATTTCATCGGATTTTTTGTAGGGAACCCCTAACACCCGGGCGACATCTTTTAACACTGCTTTGGAAGTCAGGCGGTTAAACGTAATGATTTGGGCAACCCGGTCTTTCCCATATTTTTCGGTGACATATTGAATCACTTCATCCCGGCGGGAGATACAAAAATCCGTGTCAATATCCGGCATTGATTTCCGTTCGGGGTTCAAGAAGCGCTCAAAAAGCAGCCCATGATGTACCGGGTCAATATTGGTAATTTGCATGGCATAGGCCACTAAAGAACCCGCTGCGGACCCTCGACCGGGACCGACGGGAATACCGCGATCGCGAGCATATTTGATGTAATCCCAAACCACTAAAAAATACGCCGCAAAGCCCATTTTTTGAAGCATTTCTACTTCATAAACCAGTCTATCCCGATAAACTTGGGGGATCTCTTCGTAACTTTTATACTTAAATCGTTCTTTCAGTCCTTCCTTGGCGATCCATTCGACATAAGTATTGGGAGTCTCTCCTGGGGGACATTGGAAGTCGGGAATCCGAGGTTCTCCGAGAATGTGATAGGTTTCGATTTTGCTGGCGACTTCCAGGGTATTGGCGATCGCCTCTTGAATCACCTCATCGGACAAGTGATCTCTAAACAATAACGCCATTTCTTCAGCGGATTTCATATACTCAGTTCCGCTATAGCGCATTCGCTTATCTTCGCTAATCAGCTTTCCGGTTTGAATACACAACAGCGCATCATGGGCTTCTACGTCATAACAGGAGATAAAATGGGAATCGTTGGTGGCAATTAGTTTAATATTCAGTTCTCGGGCAATTTTCACCAACTCCACATTCACGATTCGGTCTTCTTGGGACCCATGATCCTGGAGTTCTAAATAATAATCATCCCCGAATAGTTTCTTATACCATTTCGCCACTTTTCGGGCAACATCTAGTTTATTTTGGAGAATTGCTTGAGGAATTTCCCCCCCTAGACAAGCACTGGTCACAATTAACCCTTCGTGATATTGTTCTAAGAGTTCTTTGTTAATACAAGGACGGGCAAAAATTCCTTTGCCATGAATCCCTTCTAAACTAGAAATTGTGGTTAATTTGACTAAATTTTTATAACCTTTGGTGTTTTTTGCTAAAACAACTTGATGATAGCGACGGCAACGGGCTGTTGTGTCTAACGGTTCGTTAATCACATACATTTCATTGCCGATAATCGGTTTAATTCCTTTTCCTCGGCAGACTTTAATCAGTTCGATCGCCCCGTACATGACGCCGTGATCCGTCAGGGCGATCGCCGGCATTCCTAACTCGATCGCCTTGTCAATCAGTTTCGGAATCTGACTGGCACCATCGAGTAGGCTATAATCGGTGTGAACGTGCAGACCAACAAATGACATATAAATTTACGTTCGAGTTAGGTTTGATGAGGGAATTAATAGAGCTTTGATAGTTGAGGGATTAAAAATTTATCCCTCTTTTAGGGGACTCTGACTCCTTGCAGAAAATTATGAGCCTGCTCACCGGGGAAGGAGTCAGAGTAACCCGAAATTGCATTCTTAAAGAGTGGACTCAAGTTATCGGAAAGACTGAATTTCTTCCCTTGAACTGTCTTGATTCTGCTGATTTTGGGCCAGGGATACGAAGTTCTGCACCGCTTTAAAATAGGCTTCTCCAGCAATGGTTGCCACATTATTATGACCCGCCCCCGCTACCAAAAATAGACGTTTCGGTTCTGGGGCAATTTTATAAAGCTGTTCGCTCATTTCGCTAGGAATTTGCGGGTCATCAGTCCCATGAATGAACAAAATCGGAACCTCTAACTGGCTCATTTTAGCCCGAGAATTAAAGCGATTAGTCAATAATAAATCAATGGGAAACATCCAAAAATTAAACCGATAATCCACCATTTCTCGCATGGTTGTAAACGAACTTTGAACAATTACCCCAGCGCACTCAGGTTGGCGAATCGCGAGGTCAACTGCGATCGCCCCCCCGAGAGAATGTCCGTACAAAAATATCTGTTTCGGCGATACACTCCGGTCCTGAATTAAATAATTCCACGCCGTTACTGCATCCAGAAACACAGTTTTCTCCGTTGGAAATGACCCTTCCGAGAGTCCATAACCCCGGTAATCAATTAACAAGACGGAGAAACCCAGTTGATGAAACCGGGCGGCATGATTGACATTTGCGCCAATATTTACCCCATTACCATGGAGGTACAACAGGACTTGATCGCTGGGTTTTTCTGAGGGAATCCACCACCCATGAATGCGTTCGACATCCCCCGTTTTCCCACTCACCGGAATCCAGACCTCTTCATAGTCGAGTTGAAGTTCAGCGGGAGTTGTTTCTATCGCCGGGTCGGGAAAAAAGATAAACCGATTTTGCCGAAAATAGAGAAACGCACAAGCTCCAAAGTAGGCGATCGCCAAAATCCCGGCAATCAAAAGAGGTCCTTTTACAGAAGTTGGCAGCCCCATTACATTCATGCCCATCGCAAGGTTAGAGATTTAATTTTAGATGAAAATTAGGAGAGCTGCTCCTAGCCACCCTAAGCATTTCCCTTTTAAATTTGAGGGCGGCGGTTATGCCAATCCGTCGCCTGTTCGTAAGCATAAGCCACTTCAAACAGTAAATCTTCCCGCAATACATTGGCAATCATTTGCATTCCAATGGGTAATCCTTGATCGTCAAAACCACAGGGAAGACTCAGCGCCGGTAACCCCGCCAAATTGACCGGAATCGTCATCAAATCTGATAAATACATACTCAAGGGGTCAGCGGTCTTTTCCCCTGCCTTAAATGCCGTAGAAGGAGCCGTGGGACAAACCAAAATATCCACTTGAGCAAAAGCTCGTTCAAAATCTTCCTTAATCAGAGTGCGAACTTTCTGCGCCTTGAGATAATACGCATCATAATACCCCGCCGATAGGGCATAGGTCCCGATCGCAATCCGACGCTTCACCTCAGCCCCAAATCCCTGGGCCCGAGTCTTCCCATACATCTCCATCAAACTTTCAGTGTTCTGGGCCCGGAACCCATATTTCACTCCATCGTAACGGGCGAGGTTCGCCGAGGCTTCCGAAGGAGCAATAATGTAATAAGTAGGCAACCCATAGCGGAACCGGGGACAAGATACCACTTGAATTTCCGCCCCTAACTCTTGCAGCACCTCGATCGCCTTGGTGACGGCTCTTTCCACTCCCGCATCTAACCCCTCCCCAAAGGTTTCCTTAACAATCCCGATGCGCCGCTGACCCTTGGGCTTTAAATTGGGTTTCACGAATTTCATATAGTCGGGGATCGTGACATTCAAACTGGTAGAATCCCTGGGATCATATCCGGCAATATGCTTGAGCAAAATCGCTGCATCTTCTACGGTGCGCCCAAAGGGTCCGATTTGGTCTAGGGAAGAGGCATACGCCACCAACCCATACCGAGACACTAATCCGTAGGTGGGTTTCATCCCCACCACCCCGCAGAATGAAGCCGGTTGCCGAATCGAACCCCCGGTATCCGAACCCAGGGCGATCGTGCATTCCCCCGAAGCCACCGCCGCGGCTGAACCCCCGGAAGATCCACCGGGAATCCGGCTCAGGTCCCAAGGATTAGAGGTGAGCTGGAAGGCGGAGTTTTCCGTCGAGCTTCCCATGGCAAACTCGTCCATATTGGTTTTGCCGACGGTTATCGCTCCTGCCTGGATCAATCGCTCCGTAACCGTAGATTCGTAGGGGGGCACATAGTTTTCCAACATCCGGGATCCGCAAGTGGTGCGAATGCCTTCGGTACACATATTGTCCTTAATCGCGATAGGAATGCCTGCGAGCATACCGATTTCTTCACCGGCAGCGATTTTGGCATCCACCCGTTTCGCTTGTTCCAAAGCGTGATCGGGTGTCACGAGTAAGAAGCTCTTTAATTGGGGTTCTAACTTTTCGATCCGCTCTAGGGCTTCTTTGGTAATTTCTACCGCCGAGCGTTGTTTTCGGATTAGTTGTTTGTGTAACTCGCGGATGGATGCCATGCTCGTACCTTAGGATTTCAATATTAATATTAAGGTGATCTCAACTCGCCAGAATACCATCAAGTTTGGGGCTTTCAAATCTTTGGCGAAGCCAGGGTCTCTAAACTCATGCTATATCAGAATGAACAGGCACTCCAAGGAGTTTCTTACTGGAGGAGGCTCTACTTGTGGGAACGCTCCGGGAACGATTTAGCCCGGGATATCCGGAGGCAGTTGGTATGCAGCGCTCTTTCGGGGGATAGATTCCCACGTGGATAATTTTCTAAGATTGATCCGGGCGAATTTCCGTCAGGGGGGCGATGTCAGGGGAGGGAAGGTCCCGTTATCTTAAAGGTATCTGATGATTTGCCCTTAACTTCAACCATGACTTTCTCGGTAAAGCGCCCATCGCAGATGGTCAGTTGGATCGCATTAGGGGCGATCGCCATCCTTTTGATCCCCCCTAGCCCAATCCGCGCCCTTCCCCCACCCCCGGCGATCGCTAGGGAGGTGACCCTTGCGCAACCGTTGAAATTATGGCTGGATTTGTCTAGACCCCCCCTGCCACCCCTGGGAGATTCCAGTCGCTACATTCCTTTAACCCGCCGCGATCGCAGCCAAACCCTATACGGTCATTGGCCCTACCCAGAAGCCCCGGATGGAGAGTTAGTGGCACTGGGAAATGGGGAACGGTTGCATCGTACGGCGGCCCGCCCGTTTCAGGCCATGGTAACCGCAGCCGCAGCCGATGGCGTCCAGTTAGTTCCCCTGTCTGGATTTCGCAGTCGCGATGCCCAACATTATGTTTTTTATGCGATCGCCGATCAACGGGGCCAAAGTCTGGAACAACGTGCTCGTTTTGCTGCACCTCCAGGCCATAGCGAACACCACACCGGCTATGTTATGGATATCGGGGATGGTTCTGCACCCGCCCATGACCTGCGGATCAGCTTTGAAAATACCGCTGCTTTTCGCTGGTTAAGGGCGAATGCAGCAACTTTTGGATTTGAACTGTCTTTCCCTGAAAATCATCTTTCAGTTCACTATGAACCCTGGCATTGGCGCTGGGTTGGAGATGCTCAAAGCCGCGAGTTATTTGAGCAAACCGGATACTAATGTCCCTACTCTGAGAGTCGCTCAGGGGTAAATCCGCTGAGGTTTAGACCGAGGTGGGAGTCTCTTTTTTAATCTCCTGTTGGGCCTGTTTTGCCATCTGAGCGATCGCTGCTTTATCGGGTGCAGGGGTATTGCTGGCGATTTTTAACCAGAGTAAATACTCGATATTTCCGGCAGGGCCACTGATGGGAGACCAGGTTAACCCGCCATAGTCCCAGCCGAGTTCAAGTGCCCCTTGCAAAACTTGGAAAATGGCGTCCGTATGGTCCGCTGGATCGCGGACTACACCTTTTTTCCCCACACGCGATCGCCCGACTTCAAACTGAGGTTTGACCAGCAAAATTAATTCTTTCGGAGACACCAGCAATTCCGATAAGGCCGGTAATATCTTAGTCAGAGAAATAAAGGAGACATCAACCACACCTAAATCCGGGATGTTCTCTTCAGATTTATATAAATCCAGTTTAGTTAAGTAACGCAAATTAGTGCGTTCTCGCAAAATCACCCGGGGGTCATTGCGAAGTCCCCAATCGACTTGACCATACCCGACATCGATACCATAGACGAGTTTAGCTCCAGCTTGCAGTAAGCAGTCGGTAAAGCCTCCGGTAGAAATGCCGCCATCGAGGCAGAGGCGATTACTCACGTCAACCGGAAAGGTTTCTAGGGCTTTTGCTAGTTTCTCTCCACCTCGGGACACGAAGCGCGATCGCGCTTTGAGGTGAAGTTCTGCATTGATATCGACTTCTGTACCCGGTTTATCTAGCAGTTGTCCATCCACCCTGACTTCTCCAGCCCGAATGAACCGCTGTGCCTGCTGCCGGGAGGAACAGAGGTTTCTTTCTACTAACAAGGTATCGAGTCTTTGTTTAGCCACGGGATTTCACGGGTGCAGACGGGTTGAGAATACCTGATTTTACTGTTTTTTGGGCCAGGATGGAGGCGATCGCTGGGAAACAATGGCTCCTGTCAAGCCAACCCCGTCAACCTTGAATGCTTCATCAATCGCTCAAGTTCCCCTCTTTTTAAAGATGAGATGAAGCGTTTTAAATTCTTCAGCTTTAAATTTTTTTAGAGTGAAAAAAGTATGTTTCAGCCCTGATTGACTGACAAAAGATCCTGAAGGGGAGTAAGAAAAAAAGCAGACCTGGAACTCAAGCCATTGAGAGCGAAGCCGATGCTCAAAGCCAGAAGCCATAGCCAGGTCAGGGTCAGAATTAGAAGTAAAAACCACCTGTCGAATGAAGCGCCAACCTTGGGCTAAAGCAGAGCGAACCCACTCAAGACTTAAGACGAAAAGAGCGATTCCCTCGAAACCAACGAGGGTCAACCCATCGACGCCAGCCAGAATGGACAACATCAAGACCCTGAGCCGTGACATAGAGAGTAGTCAAAGCCCGAACAAAGCAGAGGCGAGAAAGGAGACAGACCGAGCCAAGTTGGGAGGATTGGAGTTGCCAACCACTGGATTTGTCATCTACCTTCATCAGGTCGGGGCGATCGCCGAAAACACAGTGACAAATTTAAGCTAAACGATCGGATAAGTTGGGACAACTCAACTGCCAGCTTAAAAATAGATGACCCTAAGTTAGGACAAGTCCCAATTACTGGGTGGCGGGATAAGCATTTCAGGGCCGCTGCCACACATCCGATGCAAATTATCAGGGGGGAGCGTTTGAATCCTGACGGGAGTGGATGTCTTGGGAAACCCTTATGGCTGGCTTGGATGGGTGAAGAAATGCCTCCATTAAGCCTAGCTTGGCAAATTTACTTACGTCGCTTTGCAATTGATCCCTGGTTTCACTGGACTCTCCCTAAACTCCAGTAATTTACGGCATGGCTATTAGAAGTTTTACCAGTTAATCTTATATTAAAATGATAGATATAGAGGTGGATGAAGCCTCCAACGAGTTAGCCAAAACGGGCCGACTTCGAGTAATAGTGCAAGATAACGGGTCGATTCATAAAAGTTTATAATTCCAGAGCAAATGGTCTTCATGGGAACTCCAAGGATTGTACATTTTCTTACTCCCTAAATACTGCTCAGAACTGAACAAAATTGAATTAGAGTCGCAGCATTTGAAACGCGATGCCTTGGCCCGACGTATGTTTGAAGAGGAACTAGACCTAGCTTATGCGGTTAGGGCAGGTTTAGAAGCCAGAAGTACACAGGGAAACTATACAGCCAAACGGGTTCAGTTTAATTCTGGTTCATCTTCTTAACATATCTTTACTTGATAGCGATTTTTTTCACCTCCCTACTTATAAATCCAAAGCAGTGAACCAAAACAATATGAAAGTCCAAAAACAAGAATGGAAGCTCCGGAAAATCCTGTCCCTCGGCTTAGGAACAATTGCTCTGATCAACATTGTTATCAGTGCTATTGCCTACGCAACAAATAGTAGTTTAGTGGAAACTATGACGTGGGTGAATCATACGAATGAAGTTAAGTCCAATATTCGATTGCTAGAAAAAGTTGTGGTCGATGCTGAAACGGGTCAACGAGGATTTTTATTCACGGGAAATCCAGACTTTCTAGAACCATACAATCAAAGTCTTGAAAAAGAGAGTATGGTATTTAAAGACTTAAAAGAATTGATCCAGGATAACCCTGAGCAAACTCAAAAACTCCCTGTGATTGAGGGGTTGATAGCAGACAAGCTTGCAGAACTTGCTCAAACGATTCGGCTGAAGCAAAATGGACAGGAGGAACATCTCATAGTATTGGTCACTTCTGGGAAAGGAAAACAAATTATGGATGAAATTAGATTTCAAATCAATGGCATGGAGGCCGCTGAAAATGCGTTGCTCATGGTGCGAAAACAGAAGGCAATTCAGGCAGAACAGTGGATGAAAATTTCGATATTATTGGGAGCAGCTATTTTATTTGTTCTTGTGCTTTTAATCTTTCGATTTACCCAAGAAAAAATCGTTCAGCCTATCGAAGGAGTTTCCCTAGACTTAACCTCAATGTCGTCTCAACTCGCAAGCACGATTGAGGAGCAGGAAAATGTTGCCAATCAACAGGCAGTATCCATGAGTCAAACTACCGCAACGGTGAGCGAACTGGCGGCATCTTCGCGACATATGGCGACCCAAGCTGAATCAACTTCAAGGCATGGTAAACAAGTTATTGCTCTCACGGAATCCGGACAGGATGCCATGGAATCCTCAGTCCAGGAAATTAAAATATTACAAGTCAATGCCGGAAAAATAACGCAACAAACTCAAGTTCTTGAAACCCAAGCTGAACGAATTGGAACTATTTCTAATTTGGTGAGTGAAATTGCAATGCAGACAAACTTATTGGCATTAAATGCGGCCATTGAAGCTGTTCGAGCGGGAGATCAGGGCAAAGGGTTTGGAGTGGTTGCGTCTGAAATTCGGAAGCTTGCTGACCAAAGTAAAAACTCTGCTCATCAAATCAATGCATTAGTTCAAGAGATTAAAAATTCCATTAATTCGACAACACAGGTGACGATAGAAGGGTCTCAAAAAATCGATCAATTAATGCAGGTGATTCAATCAGCATCGGAAACATTTGAAACAGTTTTCACCTCGATTAATACGGTGGTGTTGAGTTCTCAACAAATTGCCGCTAATATCAAGCAGCAGGATATTGCCATTCAACAAATTACGGAAGTGGTGACGAGTATTAATTTAGGGGCGATTCAAACGGCGACGGGGCTTGCGCAAACTCGGATCAGTAGCCAACAGTTAAAGGATAATGCGAAAATTTTAGCGGATTTGGTGTAGGGCGATTGCTTCCTCCCTTCCTCCATATAGTGAGCATTTCAAAACTCTCTAAATTACACCCTCTGCCTGATTGACTGACAAAAGATCCTGAAGGGGAGTAAGAAAAAGAGCAGACCTGGAACTCAAGCCGTTGAGAGCGAAGCCGATGCTCAAAGCCAGAAGCCATAGCCAGGTCAGGGTCAGAATTAGAAGTAAAAACTACCTGTCGAATCAATCATCAAGCTTGGGCTAACGCAGAGCGAACCCACTCAAGACGCAGACGAAAAGAGCGATTCCCTCAAAACCAACGAGGGTCAACCCATCGACGGCAGCCAGAATGGACAACATCAAGACCTTGAGCCGTGACATAGAGAGTAGTCAAAGCCAGAACAAAGCAGAGGCGAGAAAGGACACAGACCGATCTCAGTTGGGAGAAGATGTCTGGCAAATTCTTCAGCCTTCTCCTCTCATTCTTTTGTCAGTGAATCAGATTTCAGGCACTGGATCAAGAGGGATAAATTTTTATCAGTTATGAATCATTAATAATTTTGAATTGTTACTGATTCATGACAATTTAAAGTTTTGTATCCTTACCGAACTTTTCAGTTAATAAGAGGGACCTGGGAGGAGCCTGATTCTGCAAAAGCTCTATAGAATCGCTCCCCGGTGACTGCTTCATATTTTTTCATGCAAAACGGTACACAAAATTATTGACGAAACTGTAACTAATGTTACCATTAAAGAGAAATCCAAGAAAAATGACCCCTGTTCTTGATCCCACTCCTGATGCCTTGAGTCTGGAGAGACAAGGTGCTATTGAATCCGGGTAGGTAGTTTGATTAAGAATGAGGAATTAGCTTGGATCCGCAGTTGAATTTACAGTGGAGAGGCACTCATGCTAGAAGCAAAACTTAACCCCTGCGCGAATTTGTTGTATGGCTGGATTCAGCGCCGAGGAACCGGGGAGTCCCAAGTGACCGTGGATTTACAAGATTTTAAAGCATGGACTGCGGAATATCGGGACCATCCTTATAGCGATCGCGAAATTTTTGATGCCTTGCAGCAATTAAAGGAATGGGAAGCAGTGGCGATCGCCAAAACAGAAGTCACCCTAGCGGTAAAGCCTACAAAAGTTGAGGGATGGATAGAACAACCCTCCTTGGAATGGTTACTCAACGAGTGCAATCTCACCGGAGAAAATGCCGGGAATCAACGAAATTGGCATCATTCTTCAAGCCTTCGTCCAAATCGATTTTTAACCGTTTCTCTGGTGGTTGTAACCTCTTTTCTCTGTGGACTCATCCCCTTAGGCGCGGCTCAAACGTTTCCGGAAACCCTATTTGCCAGCGTGGAAACCCTAACTCCCTGGAGTGTCCTTGGGGAACCTAATAATTATTAATCTTTTAGATAAGAGGGCGCTTTTATAAGTAAAATTCCGGGTTTTAAGCAGTGCCTGGAGTCGGGGAGGTTTCACCCTCTCGCGTCGTCAGGGAACTTTTTTCGTCTATATACAGATAACGTAGATTTTAGAAACGATCGCGATCACAGTTGTAGCTGTTTTTGATCTCCTGATTGGCTAAGTAAGATCACTTAGCAAGTAGCCTACTGGCGGGATGATAGAGACAGGACAAGATTCAGAACCAATATAAAAGTTCTAAGCAAATTCAGGTATGGCCTTCTCACAAGCGACCGACCGAGATTCCTTCAACCCCTCAGAAAATCCCTTAGCGATTCTAAGTGGAGACAGCATTTATATTGTTTATCCCAATGGCACAGTAGAAGCGATCGCCAGTCAATTTTTAGAGCGATCGCGGATTAAGCTCCTGCTTCAGAGTTGTCAAGTATGGGGCGATCTGGCAGCCTTTTAAAAGGCGATCGCCAGACCTCAGCAATCCAGGGTATATAACCTTGAGTAACCCGGAAAATGTAGAAACGCTCCACTTTTGATCGCTACAACGGTTTGAGCTAATAAAATCAAATAAAGGGTTCTTAACCCGGATGGGGGTTTTCCCTGATTTACCTTTCTTGCAGGTAGATCAGGGAAAATAGCGGTTTTGGAGACCCATAACCCCCACAAAATATAAAGTCCGCCCATGCGGACTTCCCGAGAGTCAAAATTCGGTTTTAAAGTCGGGCGATTAGATATCGCGTTCGCTCAACTCGCGAGTAATATGATCAAAAGGTTGATCTAACCAATCACCGGGTTGAATCCCGGCGGCGGCGACTCTTTCTTTGACCATTTCTTTGAGAATTTGAATCCCGACCACCGTAGGTCCAATCGGGACTCCCAAAGAATTATAAGTTTCCCGCAATCCTTGCAGAACCCGTTCATCGAGAACATCAGTATTTCCGGCAACCAAAGCATAGCTGGCATACCGCAGATAATAATCCATATCCCGCAGACAGGCAGCATAGCGACGGGTCGTATAGGCATTTCCACCCGGACGAATCAACTCAGGTAAATCGGCAAATAAACGGACACCGGCTTGTTTAACCAGTACAGCGGCATTGGCATTGATAATTCCCGCCGCTTGTACCCGCACAGTCCCAGTTTGAAAATAGGACTTCAGGTTATCGATGGCGTCGCGATCGAGGTAGCGACCTGTGACGTCATAGTTTTTTATCAGGCTTGTGATTGCGTCCCGCATTAAATTTATTCTCCCAACAGTGTCAACAAATGGTTTACTACTCTTGTGTCAATGAGAGTGTTTTGTTTGAGCCAGATTCGGGCAACAGGAGGACCGATCGCCTAGTATTTTCACTGGTTTAATGAGTAAGAATACTTAGGAAGGAGTGAAGTAAACTAGCCTGCACTTCCTGTCGGACGTCAGATGCTCGAACGTTTGTAGTCTACTACAAAGCGATACCCAGGAACAGACCGTCAAGCGATCGCAATTCGGCGATTGAAGATTGTTGGGGATCAACTCACGAGACTCTCCTGAGTTGGGCCCAAGGAGTAGGGGTCCGCCCCGGTCCAAAACCGCTTAAAATCTGAACGGCCCCTTAAATCCTTAAATTTTTCTATCTTGGCAGTCACTCCGAACTGTGGTTAAATCCAACCAGAGTTGTACAGAATACTCAGGAAGGAAAATTTTGTATCAATTGATACAAAAACTCCCCAACTCAATCCCTAGGATGATTCAGGGATAACGCAACTCAGCTTAGAGCCTGACGAGCAACGGTGTTCTGTAAAGGCTTAAGGGCTGGCTTAAGGGCTGATGCGAGCGCCAACTCCATAGAGCAAGGGTTGCAGATGCGCTATCAACTCAATCGACCGAGGGGAATTTTGCCATGATTGACCATGCAGTTGAGATGGTGCTCTGCACCGGCCTCGCGATCGCAATAGACCCATAGATCTGAATCCTCGAAGTTCGCGGGTGCGGACGAATGCCTCGATTCCCACTCCTAACCCGGAAAGAGATCAGGCTATATCTAGGTTCCTACCTAAACCGCTTTGACATCCTGCCCCTTGTAAGCACGCTCGTTCCCTAACGTCGATTGACACTAACCTAGAACAGAGGAGATATTAATGTTTCAGACTCCACAAGAAGTTTTAAATTATATCCGCGAGCAAGACATCAAGATCATCGATCTTAAGTTCATCGATACCCCAGGAATCTGGCAACACTGCTCGTTCTATCGCGATCTGATTGACGAAAGTGCTTTCGATGAAGGCGTCGCCTTCGATGGTTCCAGCATCCGGGGCTGGAAAGCCATCAATGAATCGGATATGTCCATGGTGCCGGATCCCACAACGGCCTGGATCGACCCCTTCATGGCTGAGAAAACTCTCAGCATGATTTGCAGCATCAAGGAACCCCGCACTGGCGAATGGTACAGCCGCGACCCCCGCACCATCGCTCAGAAAGCCCTCGACTACTTGATTAGTACCGGCCTTGGCGATATGGCCTTCATCGGCCCAGAAGCTGAATTTTTCGTCTTTGACGATGTTCGCTTTGATCAAACGGAGAACACCGGCTATTACTATGTTGATTCTGTAGAAGGACGCTGGAACTCCGGCAAACAAGAACCCGGTGGGAACCTCGGCTATAAACCCCGCTACAAAGAAGGATATTTCCCCGTTGCGCCAACGGATACCCTGCAAGATATGCGGACTGAAATGCTGCTGACGATGGCGGAGTGCGGTGTGCCCATTGAAAAGCATCACCACGAAGTAGCAACCGGCGGCCAAAATGAACTGGGGATTCGCTTTGCTCCCTTGGTACAGGCGGCGGATTATTTGATGACTTATAAGTATGTCATCAAAAACGTGGCTAAGAAATATGGCAAGACGGTCACGTTCATGCCGAAGCCTCTGTTTAACGATAATGGCTCGGGAATGCACACTCACCAGTCTATTTGGAAAGATGGTCAACCCACCTTTGCAGGGGATCAGTATGCGAATTTGAGCAAAACTGCCCTTCATTACATTGGGGGTCTGCTCAAGCACGCACCCGCTTTGTTAGCGATTACCAATCCCACTACGAACTCGTATAAACGGTTGGTTCCTGGTTTTGAAGCGCCGGTGAACTTGGCTTACTCCCAAGGTAACCGCTCTGCTTCCATCCGTATCCCCCTCTCGGGACCAAATCCGAAGGCCAAACGCTTAGAATTCCGCTGTCCGGATGCCACCTGCAATCCTTATCTGGCTTTTGCGGCGATGCTCTGCGCCGGGATTGATGGGATCAAGAATGAAATCGATCCGGGTGACCCCTTGGATGTGGATATCTATGACCTGAGCCCGGAAGAGTTGGCGAAGGTTCCCTCTACTCCCGGTTCTCTGCTGGATGCGCTCAAGGCTCTGGAAGCTGATCATGAGTTCCTGATTTCCGGTGGGGTGTTTACGGAAGATTTCCTTACCAACTGGATTGAGTACAAGCTGGATAATGAGGTGAACCCGATGCGCCTGCGTCCTCACCCTTATGAGTTTGCTCTCTACTACGATTGTTAATTTCCCTCTAATTAAAGTAGGGCCACCCTCACCGGGTGGCTTTTTTTTGCAAATGTAGTGAAACAAAGCCGGTTGGCTGAGGTTTTCGTTACAATTGTTTATATTAAATGATCCTCTATCCTATTTTTTCAGGTCTACCATGACAGACATTCTCACTAAAGTAGCCTATAAAACGGTTCAAAGCAGCAAAACCTATTTTAGTCTGGCTCATAAATCTATCAGCAGCCAGTTATTGAAGGCGATCGCCCCGCCTCGTGAAGCCAGCACGAATCCAGTCTCTACCCAGCTTTTACTGGAAATTCGGGACCGACTCGATCGCCTCCTCGAAACTGACTGGGAGGATGCTGAACGGGGGATTTATCCAACGGATCTGCTTTTCGATAACCCCTGGGAAGACTTTTTTGTGCAGTATCCTTTGCTTTGTTTGGATATACCCAACTGTTGGATGCGATCGCAACAAAAAAATAATCAGGAGTTTGCATCCGACATCGATACCAGCGGTTATCCCGCCTACTACCTCCAAAACTTCCATCACCAAACCGATGGATATTTAAGTGAAAATTCAGCGAACTTATATGACTTGCAGGTAGAACTTTTATTTAATGGCTCGGCAGATGCCATGAGGCGGCGAGTTTTAGCGCCTTTAAAGCGATCGCTCCAGCCTTGGAGTGGCCTTGCTCAAAATCAACTCCGTATTTTAGATATCGCCTGTGGCACGGGTCGTACCCTGAAATTCCTCCGGGGAATGCTCCCGAAAGCCGCCCTCTTTGGGATTGATTTATCTCCGGCTTACTTGCGAAAAGCTAATGAAATCTTGTCTAAAATCCCCGGAGAATTACCCCAACTTTCCCAGGCTAATGCAGAGGAAATCCCCTACCGAGATAATTATTTTCATGCGGTTACGAGCGTTTTTATGTTTCATGAACTTCCTGCACCCACTCGACAAACCGTCATTGATGAATGTTTTCGGGTTCTGCAACCGGGGGGTAGTTTGACCATTTGTGATTCACTTCAGGTCAGTGATTCTCCTCAATTTAAGGAACTCATGAACAACTTTTGTAAGATGTTTCATGAACCCTACTATCTGAATTATGTTCAGGATGATTTAGTCAAACGATTAGAAACATCAGGGTTCACAGATATCAAAATTGAAACCCATTTCATGAGTAAATATTGGACGGCCCAAAAACCTCACTTGAGTGAATAAGGGGGGCAATTTGACAGGGGCGATCGCCCCGGAAGACTAGCCACAACCAAAATGAAGGCTTAAAAATAGAGAAACCAGAGTTTTTGGCTTTTCTATTCTTAATTCTCAAAGACCCAACTGCTGCCAAAATGGTCTAAGACCGGGAAATACATCCTACCCTGGAGAGTAGACAAAAACGGCATAGATACGCTATACAAGGTCTAGGAAAAACCCAACGATGCACCAGTAGGAACCTGTAATGACAACCGACTTAGAAACCCAATGCACTCCGATCCCTTCTACGGAAGAGTTACTAGACGAGTCTCCAGAGGCTAACCTCGTAGAGGAACTTGAAACCGTCATTGGCAGTTTGGCTCAGGACCAAAAGGTGATGTTCGCGCTCAATGAATCGGGTCACCTTTGGAAGTTCAAATACGGCACCGTGGAGGTGTTCGTGCAACTGTCAGGAACCAGTGATGAGGATACTTTAACCGTTTGGTCCTTTGTCCTCAAACTCCCCGCAAAGAACGAACCGGAGTTAATGCGGAAGCTATTAGAAATGAACTGGTTAACCACTTATGAAGCCCACTTTGGCATCATTGACGAACGGATTGTAGTGCTCTCCAGCCGCACCGTCATGGATCTCAATCCCAGTGAAATTTCACGATGCGTCACCATTGTAGCTGCGATCGCTGACGAGAACGATGAAAAACTACTAGCGGAGTTTGGACAATAGAATCCTCGGGGTAGTAATGGATAATCAATCGATTAATTTACCCCCAGCCTTGATTCCCGGAATCAGGGGCTTACTATAGCCATTTTATGTCCTAACATTGCCCGTTTAATAAAAGCGCAGTGCTTGTTTCTAAAGGCGCGGCGCTTATTTTCCTGCGATTGTTCTGTTATTATCGATTGGGTTGATTACCAAATAGTTTCAATCGATGTTAATGCCTGAATTTTCCGATCCCGGGTGACTAAGGGAAGATTTAAAGATAAAGCAGTGGCGGCAATAATCCGGTCTGGCATATCAGGCACGGTTCGCCTGTCAATTTGTCGAACAGTTGCGGCAATATTCCGATTCAAGGGTGCTAATAAAATGCCCATATTTGGATTATCTGTGGCATTTAAAACTCGGGTGAGCACTTCATCTACGATACGGCCTCGTTCAATCAAATAAGAAATTTCTACAATAGAAATTGCAGAAAAATAGATGAAATCTCCCCCAGTCGCGGCTTGTTCTAAAGCGTTTAATGCGGCTGGAGAAAGTCTAGGCAGGTCAAAAACATACCAAATTATGGTATGTGTATCTGCTATGACTGATGGCATTAAATTATCTCCCGGGGAAAATTACCCCACATTTCTTTTCGGGCTTGGTCAATGTCTTCTTCGGTAATATCAACTTTTAAATCCGCACACAATCCTTTGACGCTCTTTAATGGTCGTTTGGGCGATTTTTTTTGATGGAGAAATTCAGCAAAATCTAATACTTCTTGCTGTTTATCCGGTGTTAATGTCCGTAACTTTTCTAAAAGGGCTTGCTCTAAGTTCATGGGTTCAGTTTCTCCGCAATTTCTCTACAATAATCTGAGCTTTTTTGTTAACAAATTCTAACCGCTCCTTCACCTGTTCAACTCCCCACGCTACAGATTTCTGTAAGGTGATGGATTGAAATCCCGAAAGCAGTTAAACCACCCCGGCGATGAGTTTAACCAAAGGAGGTAAAATGTCGATGCTGTCCCAACTATAATGATCTAAAACTCCCCCATTTCTCTATTACTAATGCACAGTCCCCTTTGGCGGTTGATTCCACCGATGCAAGCGAGTGGTTCCTTGCAGATGGCAGTCGATTTGTGGTTGCTAGAACAGTATCGCGCAGGGAGTCATCCCCCGGTATTGCGATTTTATACCTGGGACCCGATTGCCATTTCTCTGGGTTATCATCAACAACGGTGGCCGCAACGGTGGGAAAATTTAAGATGGCAAGGGATGCCGATTGAGTTGGTACGGCGTCCGACTGGGGGTCGGGCGGTTTTGCATCAGGGGGATTTAACTTATATGGTGGTGATGTCGGACCCGGATGCCAGGGAGGGGATAGTCTCGAAACGTTCTCCTCTTCCGGGATATGAAACGATTTGTGAGTTTTTAATCGCCGGTTGGCGTAGTTTGGGCGTAGAGTTACAGTATGGTCGGGCGGGTCGCGGATACCGTCAAACAGCGAATTGTTTCGCGACGGCAACGGGTGCGGATTTGGTGTTGCCGACGGGTGGTAAGTTTATTGGGAGTGCTCAACTCAGACGCAATGGAGCAATTTTGCAGCAGGGCTCGATGCAGTTAAACCCCTGTGCGGAGTTGTTTTCGGAGGTATTTGGGACGGAGGGGCGGGTGCTGGAGGGCGTATTGGATCAGGGGTTTTCGGTTCTATCTTTGCCCCTAGAGGTGGTGATGGAACGGGCGATCGCCTCGTTGGTGGAATCTGCTTCGGGTTGTTTCGGGGTGAAGTTAATTCCTCAACCCCTTTCGGCGAATGAATGGGAGGAAATCCATCGCTTTGGGAACCTTCAGGGGGTAGATGGGGAAGATTTTCTGGGTTGTTCTTAGGGGAGATGACGAAAGCAAATCGTGACACCAAACAATCAAGAAACGAGCGCAAGTTGGGATGTTGATGTTGGGAATTACTTACTTTTTCAGACGACGTAATTCATTTTCGGTAAAGGAGGCAGCAGTTGCTTTGGCGATCGCCGCAATTCCAAATCCAGGGGGATAACTTCCCTCTACTTTAATCTGCTGAATTTGTTCGCTTTGAATCGGTAAATTTAATTTTTTCCCGACGGTTGCCACGATATCCCCGCGATCGATGATTCCCGCAACTGCACCAGCTGGGGAAAGCACTGTAATATAGGGTAAATTTTCGCTTTCCATCCGATTAATCACCTGGACAAGGGGAGTATTTTCCTCAACGGTGATAATTTCGGGTAGCGGATGCACAATTTCTAACAGGGTTTGACTCTGCCACTCACTCCGTTCTATCGATCGCAAATCCTCTAGGGAAATCATCCCCCGATAGCGCCCATCGGAGGCTGCAAAATAGGCGGCGTAACGCTGCTCAGTTTGCAGATATTCCCCGGCAAACTCATTGATGGTCATTTTGGCCTCAACAACCCGAAAGTGACGGGTCATGGCGTCCTGGGCTTGAAGTTGGAGTAAAACTTGTTGTAAAGCCGCTAGGCGTTCGTAGGCGTTGGCGTTACGAACGGCAAACCAGCCAATCAGGGCAATCCAAATGCCTCCGAAGCTAGTAGCTAGAAAAAATAACGCCAATCCTAGGGCGATCGCGGTAAAGCCGAGAGTTTTTCCCGCCTGAGCTGCCCACCGCACGCCTTGAAAGCGATTCCCGCTAAATTTCCAAACGATGGCTTTTAAAATTTGACCCCCATCAAGGGGGAGTCCGGGAATTAGGTTAAATAATGCCAAGACTAGGTTAATGCTGGATAAATCCCGAGCGACGATGGAGACTGGTGAGGCCCCGGGTACGAGTCCGGCCACTACTCCTAAAATAGCAAATAAGATGAAACTCACGGCAGGTCCAGCGATCGCCACTTGAAAGGCTTGTTCTGGAGTCTTAGACTCCTGTTCGATGGATGCTACGCCCCCAAAAATAAACAGGGTAATCGAGTTAACTTTGATCCCTTGAGACTGCGCGACTAAACTATGCCCGAGTTCGTGCAGCAATACGGAAGCAAACAACAACAGGGCTAATCCTAACCCGGTTCCCCAGGCGATCGCGGGTTCCCATTGTTGTTGTTCTGAATATTGTCCCGCATTGAGCACCGTGACTAAGCCGAGGATAATCAACCATGAATAATCTATATAAAGCGGGATGCCAAATACGGTCCCAATTCGCCAACCAGCTTGCATAAAATTTTCCTTAATTTTTTTAGTGAGGTTGTTTCCCTTGATCGGCCATATCGCGATCGCACCGAGTTGAGGATTCAATCCGGCTTTCTTCTATTCTACTGATTTTAAAGGCGCTACTGAGTGCTAGGGCTTGGGTACAGTGGAGGGGGACCACAGAAGAGGTGCAGCAAAAATGAAGTGAGCTTTGCACCCTGGGGCGATCGCCTCCTTTTTCTGGGCACAGTCGGGCTCTATTTTTATCAAATTTTTAAGTCAGTTTTTCAAGGGATAAACAATTAATTTGCTTTGAGTTTAGAGTTCAAACCCGAGGGAAGTTATTTCCTTGAAATCCAGGGATGTTACGGGGGTTGATTGCAAAAGAATTAACTCGGTTTATCCGGCGTCTACATCATTACTGACCCTAGACTCGAAAAGAGGGAGCAACGCCCGAGGATATTTCAAATACTAGAATGAAAATTCGCCATCAATGGGTGGCTTAGAATGGCGAGTGCCCCAGAGGAACTAGCGCGATCGCCCGGTTCCCTCTGGGGCGAGGGATGAAGTCGAGGTTTTTCTGAGTCTGCCCTGAGCAATCCCAGATTTACCCCAGAATTCCCTTACAGAACTCCGGCATTACTTAAGCCTAAAATCAATCCGGTCCCAATAATGTGACCGAAACTGAGGGTTGCCAGGAGTTCAGGAATGCCAAATTTCTTTAAGACGGGAGGCATACCCACAGGCAAACCGGGCCCTTTGCCGGGATTCTGGATAGCTCGGTAGCCAATGATCACGGCAAATAGATTAGCCAGGATCATCACCAGTCCCACCATGGGAGACCAGTTGGCGGTCGCTGGTCCCTGGACACCCACTGCAAGTAAAGTTGTGTAAAGCAAGTTTGTATCTCCTTTGTCGATAAAATCAGTTCAATGAGCGAAATTGTGACGAATCTGCACTCTTTTAGGAGTGGAGATTCTTGGGCTGAATGCTGCCTCCTCTGTGCGATTCAGTTTTGGTATTACGCATTCAGGTCTAGCCCGAACCTATGCTTTCACATCGTCCAGTTAAAGGCTATACTCCCCAAGGGTGAATTCGCGATCGCTCCACGCTCCCTTATTCCTTCCGTCATCACCGTAGGCTATGCAAGTTTTTAGGACTCGTGACGGTTGGGCTTCCCCAGGTTCGGAGCAGAATGTTAAACCTGTTTCCGCATCCCTGGACCGGGCGGGGACCCACTAGATTATAAGAATTTATCGTCCGAAAAGAAATTTTTGTATTAATCCTTTACAGAATCTGAAAGTTTTGAAACAAATTGTAACAACTTACCCAAAAAGGACCTGGGATGCGCATTAAAATTTGCGGAATTACTAAACCCGAGCAAGGGGTGGCGATCGCCCGTCTGGGGGCTACAGCTTTAGGTTTCATCTGTGTACCGGCTTCCGGGCGCTATGTCACGGATTTACAGATTCGCCATGTGGTTCAGGCGATCGCGGGTGTAGAGGTTGATCGCATAGGTGTATTTGTAGATACCACAAGTGAGATAATTTGTCAAACCGTTGAAGTCGGTAAATTAACCGGAGTGCAACTGCATGGGGCGGAATCCCGGGAATTTTGCGATCGCCTGCGGCAAGTGCTGCCGGAGGGTGTGGAAATCCTCAAAGCGATTCGTGTCAAAGGTGCAACCGATTTAGAGCAGGCCCGAGATTATATCCCGGTGGTGGATACGCTGCTACTGGATGCCTACCATCCCGGAATGCTGGGGGGGACGGGGCAAACCCTAGACTGGAATCTGTTACAGCAGTTTAACCCCGGTTGCCCTTGGCTGTTAGCGGGGGGACTGAATCCCGAGAATATCATCGAGGCGATCGCCCAAGTCAAACCCCCCGGTATCGACCTTTCCAGTGGAGTAGAGCGATCGCCGGGGGACAAAGACCTCGCCAAAGTGGCTGACTTATTTGCCAAACTCAAACGGGAAATCAGTTCAGTCCAATCCCCTTGACAAGTCAGCCGTAACCCTGTGTCTTTTCTTCTTTAAAAGAAAGAGGGTTGATGACGAATCAGGTTGAGAAACTCTTCGCGAGTCTTTTGCTCCTCCTGGAATTGACCGACCATCGCACTGGTTACAGTCCAAGAACCGGGTTTTTGGACGCCGCGCATCACCATGCACATATGAGTGGCTTCCATGACCACAGCCACTCCTTTCGGTTCCAAAATGGTTTGAACCGCTTCGGCAACCTGACGGGTGAGGCGCTCTTGCACCTGCAATCGGCGGCTGTACATTTCAACAATGCGGGCAAGTTTGCTCAATCCCACGACTTTTTGATTGGGGATGTAGGCAACATGGGCGCGCCCCATAAACGGGAGCATATGGTGTTCGCAGAGGCTGAAGAAGTTGATGTCTCGCACGAGCACCATCTCGTTATGCCCTTCGTCAAAAATGGCTCCATTCAATAACTCTTCTAGGGATTGAGTGTAACCACTTGTCAGAAAACGCATAGCATCGGCTGCCCGTTTAGGGGTCTTGAGCAACCCTTCCCGTTCTGGATCTTCGCCAACTCCGAGAATAACTTCCCGGAACGCATCCGTCATCCGATCAGCACTTTCTGCCGGGGGTTGATGGATGTTGGGTTGAGCGCCATTTAAGGTATTGCGATCGGGTCGCGTCTCAATGCGGAGGTTTTTTTCAGAAGTCTCGGCGGATTTGATACCATTTCCGGTCGTGGGTGAACCTTGAGAGCCGTGGGAAGGAGCAATCGTCATAACAAATTTATGAGAGTCACAGAGGTTTACAGATACTTCAAGTCCGGACATTTACACCATTGATGTAGTCGTCGGACATAGCACTGCAAAGAGTAAAACTGTTTGCAGAGGCTGTATCTTGCGGCAGTGATCAAGCCTGAAAATTAATTCCTAAAGCGCTAATGCTTTCTCTAGGAAATCAAGGTCTCCAGTCATAACCTAGGGTCGGGGATTTCTGAAGAAATTACTTTATCCCGTTTGCTGGACTACTTCTGGCCGCTACAAAAAGAAGTGGTTTAATGATTTCCACCCCAATTGATCATCGCATTTTTTCTTCCTAAAACGGCATCCGATCCCTTGAATTTCGATCTCGAACCGCGATCGCTGCATTGGCTTAATATCTGAGGTCAAATCGCTGCGGCGATGTCGAACCTCTCTCAGCCGGTTGAGTCTCTTGTGTCCTGACTCGCTAGGAGGCCACAATCGCCCTGGGAAATGGTAACTCAGATAGCTCAATGCTATGAAAAGGAGCGAGGATTAGCAAAGAAAAAGGCTGAAGTTGGGGGAATAAATTTCCCGGTGATTGATAACTCACCCTAGGGTTGATTGGCACTTTGAATTGAATATTTGCTCAAGCGATTGAAGAAACGCCCGGATCTCCCTGACGTGGTATTTTCCTCTAGAGCTTGACTGGGGTTAGGGATGGAATTGTCCCTGGGTTTAGATAGAAGTTCAAAAGTGCTTTTTGCTCAGGTAGAGAGGCAGAATGGATAAGTTGATCCTCTGTGCGCCTGCGTTTTACAGATGCGGTTAAGAGTCACTCTGATTGGCGCTGGGTTAGGGGAGGTTAATTTTTTAGAAACCCGACAGGGCAACCCACCCAGTGAGGAATGAATCATCATGAAAGATAATTTGACCGTTGAAAACGGATTAAACGTAAACTTTTGTTACCAGAATAAGTATACCATTCAATTCGATGCTTTTTTTTATCAGCTATCAATTCAGGGCAAATTAAAATTGAATATTAACAACTCGTAATTTTTGAATAATCAGGCTGGGTCATTGATTGAGTAAGATGATGACCCAAAAATGAACAAGGGACAAGGATTTACCCCTTGTCCCTTCTGCTTTGCGAAAGTTTGATTGCCGGGGCTTTGGCTCGATCGCCACCGACAGATATAGAGTGAACTAATTGATAGCGCTTACAAAAATGAATAGCTAAGACAACCTGTGAATCCAGCCAACTTAGGCCGTGGCTTCTGCAAACACCCCGATCCGGCGAAACTTCTGGTAACGGAGTTCCCGCCGTTGCTGACTGGTCACCGTAGAGAGTTCGTCTAAATTCTTTAATAGGGCTTCTTTGAGGCTTTCTGCGGCCTTCAGGGGATTGGAATGAGCGCCTCCCAAGGGTTCGGGCAAGATTTCATCGAGAATACCCAGGTTTTTTAAGTCCCAAGAGGTAATTTTAAGGGCTTCAGCGGCGCGGGGAGCCTTCGATGCATCTTTCCAGAGAATGGCAGCACAGGCTTCGGGAGTCGCGACAGTGTAAACCGCGTGTTCAAACATTAACAGGCGATCGCCTACCCCAATGCCCAAAGCCCCACCGGAACCCCCTTCACCAATCACCGTAGAAATAATCGGCACATCCAGACGGAACATTTCGCGCAGATTGTAGGCGATCGCCTCTCCCTGACCTTGATGTTCCGCTTCTACCCCCGCCCAAGCGCCGGGAGTATCAATAAACGTAAAGATCGGCATCCCGAAGCGGTTGGCGTGATCCATCAACCGCATCGCTTTGCGATAACCCCCAGGGGAAGCCATCCCAAAATTGCGAGTCACGTTATCTTTGGTATCCCGACCTTTCTGATGTCCTAGAATCACGACTGGGATGCCCCCAATCCGGGCCACCCCGCCCACTAAGGCCGGGTCATCATACCCGCCGCGATCGCCGTGGAGTTCCATCCATTCATCGGTAATGGCTTGAATATAATCCAACGTACTGGGGCGGCGGGGATGACGAGCCAACTGCAACCGCTGATACGGCGTTAACGTAGAAAAAATTTCCTGTCGGAGTTGGTTAGCGCGGGCTTCTAACTGGCGGATTTCCTCCGAGACATCTACCCCATTTTCTTCGGCGAGTTCTCGGATTTGTTGAATACGCCCTTCCAGTTCGGCCAGGGGCTTTTCAAAATCTAAAAGGAAAGTTCTACGTTCGTTCGTTGCCATAACAGGTGAGGAGTTAGAGACCAGGGTGGGATCCGGTGAGTTCACAAGTCATCCGTTCTCCTCGGGTCCCCTTCACAGAAGCGATCGCCGAGAGGAACAAACAACCGAGACTATCGAGGCTGAAGCAGCAGGGGTTGAAAGCCATGCTTGATCGACCATTCGCCAATCATTGCCATCTTCTGCACGGAGATTTGATTGCGTCCCCAGGAGAAATTCGTATAGATTTTTTCAAATTCCAGAAGCATCGACTCTGCAAAGCAAGCAAATAGCTGGCGTGCGGGTACATCCATACTGACGATTTGCATAATTCGCCAATCAATGTCCAGAGTATGTTCGACAATTCCGCCTTTGAGGACAAAAACCTCCGGATGTTGAATCAGGGTATCCAAGTTTTTCGGGTAGCCGCCATCAATCATCAGACAAGGATGCTTTAAGGTGCTGGCATCAATTTGCACACCTTTGGGCATACTCGCCACCCAGACGACAATATCGGCCTCGGGTAGGGCTTCTTCCAAGGTCATAATTTTGCCGCGCCCTAAGTCCTCCTGCAATAACCGCAATCGTTCGCGATCGCGGGCGATTAACAGCAGTTCGGCAACATCCGTGCGACTATCCATCCAGCGACAGACCGCACTCCCGATATCTCCGGTAGCCCCACAAACCGCTACAGTGGCTTTCGATAATTCGATGCCCAGTTGTTTCGATGCCTGTTCGACTTGCTGGCAAATAATATAGGCCGTGTGGGTGTTCCCGGTGGTAAAGCGCTCAAACTCTAGCTTGATATTGCGGACTTGCTCGAATTGCTGCAAGTTGAAATTTTCAAAGATAATTGAGGAAAAACCCCCGAGGGCCGTGATGTTAATGCCATGTTTTTGGGCGTGAGCCATCGCGTTAAGGATTTTGCGCGTTGCCGCCTTAATCCGCCGGGAGGCGAGCATCTCTGGCAGAAAGCAGGATTCCACATACCGTCCTTCAATAGTCTGGCCGGTGGCACTGGTAACAGTGATGTTATCGACTATCTGCGGTGGGGCGGAACACCAAAAATCCAACCCTTGATCGGCATATTCCGGGTAACCCAGCTCTTTAGCAACTGACTGGGCGTGAGCCAAACTGGTAAGGTGACCGATGAGACCAAACATTAAGCGTTTTAGGGTAGCCTTTGAATCAGGCGCAGTAGGGTTAAAGGAAAAGATTCATTAAGAATATCTTTAAATAGTACACAAAAATGCCGCTTCGCGGAGTATCTGTGCCCTGGGGATTCTAAACCGAGTATTCTAAGTGGGATTCGGGCCGCGTCAGGGTTTATTCCAGATGAGATTGCCAACCGAGGCTAAATTTTCTCAAGAAATTGGGCTTCGGTTGGCGCTACCCACCCCCGAGGGGGAGTATTAGTAAAGGCCAAAATAATAGCGATCGCCCCGACTGAAGCAAAAACTACTAGAATCAAGGGCGATCGCCAGCGGGTTGAAGGGTTGAATTTAGGCCCCGATGAGTCCGTAAGCAGACATCCGCATGATGTCGCGAGTTGTAAACCCAATCGTGCTTAAGGCTTCACCGTAAGCAATCATAAAGTCTTCGACAAGGGCTTCTTTTTCCATGCCCAAAACCTTAGCATCCTTCTCAACCTTATTGAGCATCTTCCAGACGATGGGGAGGTTCTGACGGTTGGCTTGTTCGAGTTCAGTTTTAGACTCTTCAAAATGAGCTTGCAGCCACTGTTCCCCAAAATTGAGGTGGCTATATTCATCTTTGACGACGCCTTCGGTAATTTTCCGTGCAAAGGGGTCAGCCACAGGGATATAGATGTTGTAAGCGGCGATCGCAAAGCTTTCGATAATCAACGCTTGAATCAACAAACAGGTTACCACCTGGCCTTGAGCAGCAGCCTCTTTGAAATTTTGGTGCAACCCTGCAAAAAATTCCTGGGCAAACTCCATGTCAGGTTCTACGGACAAATTCCGTCCACAGGCTTGGAACCCTTTCTTGTGACGGCTTTCCATTTTTGCCAAGCCGATCAATTCATCTTTAGTATCCGGCAGCATTTCAGCCAATTTAATATAGTTATCATTGGCTTCCTGTTCGCCTTCTATAACAATTGCATTAATTCGGCTGTAAGCATCTTTATAAGTTGCGCTTTGGAAGTCAAAGGTTGCGCTGGTGGCCTCAAGCTGGGGCATAGCTGTGTTTTCTCCTGATGATATTGTTGCCGACGATCCTAGAACTGACCTTAATATTTGAGTTAAGGTAAAGGATAAACTGGTTAACACCACTTAAAGGTCTTTTATTTTACTTCTTAGTTCGTCATATAACTTTACCATTTTTTCAGGGAATCGCCAACGACGGTAGACTCTGCCGGAAATCAAGCCCCAAGGTCTGCCCAACTGGGGTGGTTCGGAATGTGACCCCAGCGATCGCCGGGTTTCGGACTACTCGGGTTGAGAATCACTGAGAATTTGCAAGCGAATCGTGCGATCGCCCTCATCTCCTAAAGGCACTTCGATGATTTGACCCGCCAAGCGGTCCAAACAAGTTAAAAGCATTCGCAAATGGGGGGTACTCGCACCTGTGTCTACATACAGGCGATCGGTAAGACTGCCCAAACGCCGCCAAGTGGTATAAAGTTTGGCAACAGTTTGTTCAATTTGTGATGCTTGTTTGACCAAATCTGCCGCCGTATTTAAACAACCCATGCGCAGGGCTTCTTCTAAGGCCATTTCCACATCAATAGAACTTGTGGCGATCGCCTGGACTTGTGCGGCTGCATCTAAATATTTAGACAAACTCCGCGCATCTGAGGTCAGTTGCTTAACCGTATCCACATCGGGGTTAATCGCCGCTTCCTCCCGAATTGAAACCTGGTGGGAGGGGGGCAGTTTTTCCATCTCTCGAACCAATGGCGCGAGATAACGGGGCGGCAGAGAACCAGCAGTGGCCTTTTCTTTCACTTCTTCCGGTAGCAACTCTGAAGTCATGGCGGTCCATTCATCCGAGAGTTGGCGCACTTCCCGACGGGTGATGCGATCGCCATCTCTTGCCGCTTGAGTGACCATCTGCTGCACCTCGGGAGCAGATTTAGCCGTTTCCACAAAAGCCCGTTTGCTAAATTTATTAATCGTGTCCGGGTCCAAATCTCCCTGGCTTAAGAGAGTATCCGCACTGTTTGCCAGTTCAATCAGGGAATATGCCTGACTTTTGCTGATTTCCCGGTCTTTGAGCCAGTTGAGGAAGCCCCTCCCCCGTCCTTCACCGCCAATTTTCTCGCGATCGCGCACGGCACTTAGGATTCGTCCACGCCAAATATCGGTTTGCAGGTCGAAATGGTCACAGACTTTCCAGGCGTTATCCACCTGATGCTCGAAATCCGGTTCTGAAATGTCCTCATCTTCGGGATCTGGAAGGTTAAAATTCAAGTCTGTGATGTTTTCTAGAACCGCAGCCAGTTCTTCCGGGGATTGGGGTCGTTCAGCCATGGACAGCAGCAAGTTTGTTGGGCGACAGCCGACTTATTATGGCACGACTTGGGTCTACTCCATGCATTGTTTTGCCCTGGGAAGAGACGGACGGAGGTCCCTCCCCTGATGTCCCCTCCCACTCGCTTTGCCTAGGGGCGATCGAGACTATACCCTGCCTTCACCGTACTCCATAAACTTCGGTCTTCCTATCTCTTATAGCCCCCTATCTGGTAACAGTTTGCTTTATTTTTAAATAAAAAACACTCATTTTTAATCGAATTTACCGATTACATTGACACTGGCTTTCTAAACGTTTAAAATTAAAAATAAATCATCAAAGGTTATATAGATGACTGTGTTAAAATTGGGCGATCGCAGCGATGCGGTTAAGTCTTTGCAGCAGAACTTACAAACCTTGGGATTATTTTCGGGAACAGTGGATGGGGTTTTTGGACCTAAAACCGAAACTGCGGTAAAAGCGTTTCAAAAAAATATGGGTCTGCAAGCGGACGGCGTTGTAGGTAAAGAAACCCAGGATAATTTTGAAGGCTTAATGCGATCGCCTCAACCGGGACCCACGTTACGAAGGGGCTCAAAAGGAGACCCCGTAAAATCCCTACAAGAAACTTTAAAACAAGTGGGTTATGACCCGGGACCCATTGATGGCAGTTTCGGTCCCAAAACAGAAGCCGCTGTCAAAGCAGTTCAGCAGAAAAATCGCATGGTAGTCGATGGAATTGTAGGAACTTGGACCTGGCGTAAATTGACCTTTTTAACCTTTTTATTTTAAAGGGAATTATGTTAACCTTCAATTCCTTGAGAACTTGAGGAGGAAATAACGACTAAAGTCGTTACTACAAACCCAGATAAAAACCTTTATTCTGTTTGTACTAACGACTTTAGTTGTTTTCCACTTCATAAATCAAAACCCTAATAAAAATTACCGTTTGATATTGCGCTTCAAACGTTCTAATTCTTCATCCGCTTCCCAGCGCCGAAATTCCTGGTCTACCGGATCGGCACCGCTATTAAAACTGCGGTTATAACCTTTATTCCAACCCGTATCCCAGCTCGTCTGAGTTTTAGTTTGAGCGCGCGCTGCCTCTGCCTCTACCGCTTTTGCTTTCACTTCGCGATGGCGGACTTGAATCTGACGATACAAATCCTTAGCTTTTTCAATTCGCTCTTTAACCCCTTGCATTTGACCCCAGAATTGATTGCCTTCACGGAGTAAAGAGGCTTCTCGTTCTTGTGCGGCACGTACTAAATCTTCTCGGTTCGCCGATTTGGCTTTATTAATGCGATCGTGCCAAAGTTGAATTTCCTGAGCTGTAGAGAGGATACTCTCCTGCAATTGCTTTTCTTTGCGTTGCAACTCCAGAATTAATTTGAGGGTATCCTCCTGTTGCTCCGCCAGTTGCTCCTCTAGCACCTGTAACTCCAGATGAGGATTATTTCGCATAAACTCCTCTAGTCTGGTTTCTAAGAACCGGCTCATGTCTTCAAATAGACTCATTGCAGGCACTCCCCCACTCAGGTTTCACTTCTTCTTTTATGGTAGGCCAATTTTTCGTGAGTGTTTTCACGGCTAGGGACGCACCTCGTGCGCCCCTACTGCTTCATCGGCTCAACTGTCCGCCGGGGGATTTCCTACAAGGACTGTCCCGTATAAATTGAGCGTACTTCACCGTTGCGACGGATAATCGCTTCGCCGTCTTTAACTTCGACCAAACTCCACCCCGTTGAGCCAATAGTCTCGCCAATATTAACCCGACGGGGAACCCCATCGACTTCAAATAAGGCCACTGAGCGATCGCCCAATTCCAGGATTCCGACCAATTTATGCTTGATTGCAGAAATACTCGAACTGGATGCGGCGGCAGCGGGGGCTGGTTCCGAGTCTTCCGCGCGATCGCCACTTTGTGCTTCTCCACTATTCCCGGGAGTTTCTTCTGCCGTCGGGGGTGCCGGTTGGGGAATCGGTGGGGGTGCCGATGCGACTGGGGGTTTTACGGTAACAGGTCTACTAGGCTGGGTAGGAGTCGGAGTCGGTGTGGGTGCCGGTGTGGGCGTAGTAGAAGTGGGTGCTGGAGTCGGTGCAGCAGCTTGAGTTGCTGCCGGTGCGGGTGCCGCTGCGGGTTTTGGGGGTGTTGCTGGCGCTGCTGCGGGTTTTGGAGTTGCTGCCGGTGCGGGTGTCGCTGCCGTAGTTTGGGGTGCTTGAGGAGTCCGAGGAACCGTAACCGTGAGAGTGGGTTGCACCAGGGTGGGATTGATACCGCGTTCTAGGGCGATCGCAATCCGATTGAGCACTTCGGCAAGATTCCCTTGATGAGGCGTATTTACCGTCACCTGGGTAGCGGGTACCATCACATTCGGAGGATTAACCGTGACATTCACCGGAGGCGGGGGAGGGGGAATCGGTAATGCGGTATTTGGCGCTACCACAGGTTCTGCCGGTTGACCCGCTGCTTGCCGGTCCATGACATCCAGCGATCGCTCCATATAGGCGACAAAATCGGCGTCTGCCTCGGCTTTCAACTGTTCTGCCGTTTTGGGAAGGGCAACGGATTGGGGCTGCGCTGGGGCAATTTGCGCCCAGAACTGCTGCAAATATCCCCGATTCCATAACCATAAACCTAGGGTAATCAGCAACAATCCACAGGCGGAACCTAATAACAGCCGATCAAACGATTGTCCTTTACGCCGCTTATCTGTGCGGGTCGCTTTCGCCTCCACTGTCGCTTCTGCGGCAGTTTTCGGCATCATCGTTTCCGGGAGGATGATTTGCGGGACCTGCACAGATTTTAAAGTGACCAAATCCGGCGGTGCCGGTTTTGGTTGGCGAGTGCCACCATCTAAAATCCGGTCTACATCTTGAAACAGGTCATTCATGAGGCGATCGGCGTAGGCATCGACCGACCAGTTCGGGGTCCCGACCCCGCCTTTCTGCTGTTCCGCCTGGGGTGAGTCTATGGTTTTGGTGCTGGTATCCTGAGACATGGCCTTTTTTTTATAAGGGTTAGGGTTAAAGACGCGATCGCAATTATCGGGCGACTACTGGCAAGCGGGCAGTTACCCTCCGATTTTATAACCTAGTTTAGACAATAATCCGACGGTTCTAATTTGGGGCTGTAACCCGCTCGAACGAATTGCACCCATTTATTGTCCTCGCTTTTGAGGAAACGGTCAACCGTCTTGATGTTAAAAACTATTGACAAAAACCGCAGTTGCCATTAAAAAATCCCTCGTTCCCTAGTCCGTAGGGACTAGGGAAACCGAGCCATTCTAAACCGAGCCACTCCTGGCCAACTGTCGTCCTTGTAACTCCAGATAAATCAACAAGGCATTAATGTCCGCAGGATTCACTCCCCCAATCCGACAAGCTTGCCCGATCGTCAAGGGTTTAACCTTCGCCAATTTTTCCCGCGCCTCCTTAGACAAAGTGATAATATTGGCATAATCCAAGTCGGGAGATAGCTTACGATGTTCTTCCCGTGCCACCTGGTCGATTTGATGTTGCTGCCGCTGGATGTAACCGGAATATTTGATATCAATTTCTGCACCCTCCCGTTCCTCTAAACTCAAATCCAGATTGCTCAGTTCGTAACGGTTGAGGTCAACATAATGGAAACCGGGACGACGCAACAATTCGGCCAAAGTAATCGACCCTTTAATCTTTTGCTGAATATCAGCGGCGATCGCCACCCCCAATTCCTCATGTTCCTTAATCCGCGTCGTCTCTAACCGTTGTTTTTCTGCCGCGATATTTTCCTGCTTGTGGGTAAATAATTCCCAGCGGCGATCGTCTATCAACCCAATCTCCCGTCCCACCGGCGTCATCCGCTGATCGGCATTATCCGATCGCAACAACAACCGATACTCCGATCGCGACGTCAACATCCGATACGGTTCCCGCAAATCCTTCGTACACAAATCATCCATCAACGTCCCTAGGTAACTTTGTTCCCGAGGGAAAATAATCGCATCCTCACCGCGCACCAACCGCGCCGCATTAATTCCCGCCACAAGTCCTTGTGCCGCAGCTTCCTCGTATCCCGTCGTCCCATTAATCTGACCCGCACAGAATAACCCCTCGATTTTCTTCGTCATCAAGGTTGGGTAACATTGTGTTGCTGGGAGATAATCATACTCCACCGCATAAGCCGGACGTAACATCGTACAATGTTCTAAACCTGGAAGACTCCGCAAGAGTTCCAACTGTAAACTCTCCGGCAGACCTGTCGAAAATCCCTGGATATACAACTCGGGAATATCCCGACCTTCCGGCTCAATAAAAATCTGGTGAGATTCCTTGTCCGCAAATCGCACAATTTTATCTTCAATACTCGGACAATAACGCGGACCTTTCGCATCCACCCAGCCGCCATATACCGGAGATAAATGCAGATTTTCCCGAATCAGACGATGAGTTTCCGCCGTTGTGCGAGTGAGATGACAAGGCATCTGTTCCCGTTCCACCCAAACATCCGGGTCAAAACTGAACCAACGCACCTCCGCATCCCCCGGTTGTGGTTCCATCTTACTGTAATCCACCGATCGCCGGTCCACTCTTGCTGGAGTCCCGGTTTTCAACCGTCCCGTTTCAAATCCCAGACGGTTCAACGTCTCCGTCAACCCCACAGCAGCAAATTCTCCGGCACGTCCGGCACTCATGGACTTATTCCCCACCCAGATTGTCCCACCCAGGAAGGTTCCCGTGGTTAAAATCACCGCCTTGCAACCAAAGGCGACGCCAAAATAGGTTTCCACACCCATGACATCATCATTGTCACCCAGAACCAGATCCGTAACCATGCCTTCGCGGATGAATAAATTCTCTTGATTTTCGACAATTGTTTTCATCACGTGAGCATATTCACGCTTATCCGTCTGAGCACGTAACGCCCAAACAGCGGGACCTCGTGAAGAATTGAGGACTCGCTTTTGCAGATAAGTGCGATCGGCAATCTTGCCAATTTCGCCCCCTAGCGCATCCACCTCATGAGTGAGTTGGGACTTCGCAGGGCCACCCACTGCCGGATTGCAGGGTTGCCACGCAATCTTATCCAAATTCAGCGTCAGCAAAAGGGTGCGACACCCAAGACGTGCCGTAGCGAGTGCTGCTTCACATCCCGAGTGACCCGCACCCACAACAAC